>NZ_DHOS01000056.1:0-3415 GCF_002410825.1 Proteiniphilum sp. UBA5384
GAGATTTTAATAGGACAGTAATGAGTTCTAATATAAAATACAGGGCTATCATCATCTTCATCAAGAGATATAGATTTCCAATCAGGATTCCCGTCAAATTCAAGTTCACAATATTCATCATAACAGACTTCTGCGTTAAAAATATTCATCATGGTCATTACTGAAATAGAATATAGCTCCATATCATCGATGTCACATGCTAATTTTATTGCATCTCCACAGTCATCATAACATGCCATATATACTTGAAATTGTCTCCAAGAATGCTGCTTTAATTCATCTAAGTGGTTTGTTTTTCCTACACTTTCCCTAATTTCTCGATATTGGTTATTCCAATACATTTCCCACTGTCTTAAAAATTCTGGCAAAAAAACATGCTTTTCAACACCTACATCAGTATATATTTCACTCCATATATTTTTATCTGTTTCAGTATAAATTTCACCATATGATTTGTTTTTAATAAACGATCTCAATCTAGACGTTAGTCCTTCATAAGTATCCATTTCGTAAATATCTTCCTCCGTATGAAAATGAATAATTTCTCCAATTGTTTCAACCTTATAATCTCCTTTTTTTAACCCACTAAATTTCTCAAAGGCCTTTATAAATTCTGCATATTTGGGCAACTCACTGTCCTTGTTAAAATAATCGAACATTCTTTCAGCAATTCCATCTATACCCTTTTCTTTTGTGAATAAGAGTGCTTCGTTTTTCAATCGTATCAATACATTATCTTTATCTTCATTTTTTAATTCATGGTATTTCCCTGTAAGATATTTCTTGAAATCTTTCAATGTAAAATAAGATATATCTTCGATATCAACTTCCCCTTTTTTTAAATTCCATTTATCTGGTTCGACTGAATAATCCAGACTAAAGGTTACTCTTTCTGATCCATCGCTAATACGGCAATATAGATTCTTTTTTCTGCCTTCATTTAAATAATATACTATCTTCATAATCCATAAATTTGTAATATAAATAAAAACTACACTGTAAATGTAATAAATAAATATATTACAACAAAATTTTATAGGTTTATTTCACTATAAACCACAGAAAACTGCTATCACAAAAATACTCTTATCTGGGATTGCATTTGATTATGTATGCATCACAACACCAAACCACACAACTCAGGACTTAAAAACTACGTAAGAAAATCGATTTTCTTGAAAGAAATAAATTTCCTGTGCGGGAGTTTTCACAGGGCATGGCCACAAAACTGGCTAATAGAAGTAAAAATGGTATCTGATACAGGAGGGAAATTTTGCAAAAAACAGGTGAAAAATGTTTTTAGTTTAGAGTGAAACCTTTAATTTTAAATGAAATAAATAACACCCGGAATTAAAGCTGTGTGCTTACATCTTTTTTATCTGTTTTATTACAGCCAAAAGAGGAGAAATATCATTTCGCAATGTGTCAAAAATCACATCAGTATCAATTTCAAAATAACCATGCGCAAGGCGGTCTCGCATACCCATAATATCACTCCACGAGACCGAGTGGTAATTTGGCAAGAGTTGTTTTTCGGTATATTTGTCAAGCCGTTTTATTTCTTCACCAATAATGATGAAACTCATACAAATGCCATTTAATGAATTCTTAGTTGATAAAGATACAACCTTTTCAAGGTCTATATTCAATATAAGGTCACATCATTCTCAAAAAATGAATGTGCCTAAAACAGACAAAACCTACAAGTTATTGAACTTGTAGGTTTTGTCTGTTTTTTATCGCCTTTTGGCTTTGTATCTCCGCGGAGATAGAGGGATCAGGTTCGAACACCTCATTCCACTCCTAAATTTTCTCAACAAACTTAAAGAATTGATTTACAGAAAATAACCAATAAGTAATTTATTTTGTCTAAATATTAAAACAATATCTCTCAGAACTTTGCAAATACAAGAAAGACGTTCGAATACAAAATAGAAGTCGTCTTTTGAGTAATTTTCGGAAGTTTGAATAAACAATCTGTAATAATAGATTCGATGCAATGGTGATATTCTTTTCCTTTACAAGCTGATATTGGACAGTTTTCTCTCCCGTTTGTTTTTATTCTTCCTCTCCTTCTATTTGTTTCTGAGCTGTTTTGTCTTGTAGTCCGGCCTTCGCATTCAGAGATGTTACGATTCTTTTGCCGGTTTGAGATTCAATTTCTTTCCGGGTATTCCCTGCGATTGTACCCCCTTTTTTAGCTATCGATTTACTTTGGAGAAATGTTTTCGGTTTCTTCTCCTTGCTGATTTCGGTCGTAGTAGCTTCTGCCAGCATGTTAAGCACCAGTTCAAGATTGGTCATATTATCCCGAAGGCTTTCCTTCTTCAATCCCTTATGAACTTTATACTGTTTCACCGAAAGTCCACTCCATGCTTTTGTAATCTCGTCAGTGAGGATGGCGTATTCCTGCCCTTTTTTTACGCCCCGTTTGTCCCATTCGTCGGTGAGTTCTTTGCGAACTTCGATACTCTTTAAGCGTTGATTGATCCAAGCCACGCTATAGCCTTTTCTCAGGTAAGTCTCCATCAGTCGATCTATACCAATCTCAGGGTCATTAATTTCGTCAATACGTTCTCTTCCTACTTTTGCAAGCCATTGTTTGAATGGCTCTGCTTTTTTTGAGGGGATTGATTGAATAATTCTTAATATGCCTTCTGTGTCGGCAGCTTGTATTTTCCTTTTTTTCCCGTCGGCAGCGATCATTACAACCGGGGTACAAATTGTACCCCAGTTGACATTTAGTTCGGTATCACGTGAACGCATTTTCTTGATGTATTGTTTCACGTCTGTACTTTCAGATAATATCTGAACTACGTCCGATACGGAAAAGTACCATTTCTCCTCTTGTCCGTCCCAATGGGTACGAACTTGCTTTTGTTCAAATAACTGAATATTATTTCCTTTAGTCATAATATTATATTAAGTACCTTCACAAAGATAACCCCAACTAAGCGATTTTATCCAATTCTAATTGAACAAAATTCTTTTTCCATTAGAAATACTTAGAATTGGGGATGATAGAAATTACCCAACCCAACAATCCGAACACCCTCATTCAAAAATACAGATTGACTGAAAAGCAAAAAAGGATAAAGAATAAATCAACTTCTTTTCAACAAGTTATACGAGTTCGAAACCCTCCGGCTATAAACGTTAAAAAATAATATGCTAAAAACAGGAATTTCAGACAACAATGCAGGCATATCCGTAATCATTTAAATATAAACCAGTTGTCTTCAACTCATAATAAATCGATATCGTCAAGTAAAAATAGGAATAAACAGTCTATTTCTGGTATCGAACACACAAAACAAACTATAATCAGCTAATAATCAATACATAAATAAACAAAAAAGAGGAATATTAGTATTTTACCCCTAATTTCCTCTTTCAGCGGAAAGAAAGGGATTCG
>NZ_DHOS01000056.1:3755-4479 GCF_002410825.1 Proteiniphilum sp. UBA5384
TTAAAATTAGTCGTTTTCTCGCAACAGCAAAATCCAAACAAGTTTGGTTTCCGCTCGTATTGCTTAATGAAATAGTTGAATAAAATTAGCGTTCTCCTTCGATCATAGAATACAATCAAGGTTGGATTACGTACATCTAACCCTGAAAAACAGCCCGATTTTATTTCTTCAACGCTTGTAATGCCTCATGGGTTGCGGCAAGCAATGGCTCTATCGAAATAGGCGATCCCACGGCATTCTTCATCCAATGCTGGGGAATAATGCTCCCCTGCGTATACATGCGGTACATTTCGTCGGCAAGGTTCTTACCCCGCACCTGCTGCTCGATCTGGAAAGCGATCAGATGCCCCATGGGATAGTTGGGCAAATAGAGCGGATAGTCAATCATGTGCGAGTAGATGCCAAGCAGGGTTTCATCCTCTCCACCCAATATGCCGGCATAATAGGTGTTCCATACCTCTTTGGCTGCATTGATCACTGCCTCTTTCAGTTGCTCCGGCGTAGCGTTCGGGTTGGCATACAACCATTCCCATACCTGTATATCTACAAGCGAGACGCCCATGATCTCGTAACAGGACCAGAAATTATCCAACGCTAACCAATATTCATCTTCCGGATTGGGGTTTTTCAGTCCCAATAATTCCAGATCCCTTTTCTGGAAAAGGAATGCGACTGCTTCGGTAAAAGCAGTATTGGGTACGCCGTTCAGCATATAATAATCCAC
>NZ_DHOS01000056.1:4672-37775 GCF_002410825.1 Proteiniphilum sp. UBA5384
GTTCATGGTGATGGTCTGTTCCACATTGTGACCGAACTCGTGCACGGCAATATTGTAACCCTTATAATCCAGTCCTTCCGCCCCGATCCGGGTACGTAGCCGAGCGACATCATTCCGCATTTCAGCCCCCCAGGCATGGCCTGCGCCACGTGAAGCATCGACGGTCACAAGGGAAGTGATTTCCTTTGCTTTGGCCGGTTTCCAGCCCAGTTTCACTAAAATATTGGGCAGATCTTCCTCTAATGCTTGTGCATCGGGATACTTCCGTGAAGTGATGGCTGTCAGTTCATCTTCGGGAATGCCTTCTCCCGATTTGAAACCATTATACCAGATATCGAACGGCTCCAGTTTACGCCCCAACCGTGATTCGATAAAGGATGCCACTTCTTTCACCTGCGGAGAAGAGATTAATCCCCGAAACAATTCTTCCACATCTTTTTGCGGTACTTCCATGGTACCATCGAACGCGCGGACAAGTTGGGTGGGATAATCCGGAGAATAGGTATCCAACTGGCGCATGGCATGAAAATTTTTCAGAAATACCCCATATCGCCGGGTATCTTCGGGTTTGGAAGCAACAGTTCCTCCATTCTTGTCAAACAACTCATTCGTTATCGGATTCCATGAATAATTATCGCTGTTGATCACCTGTAGAGGAATAGACTGGTCAATAATACGTTGCATTACCTTGTAAACCATCCGCTGTTTTTCCAGCCCTCTTTCCTTATCAGCATAATTTGATTTCAGTTCGTCGCGTAACCCCCAGTGGGAGATCAGTTTCATAGTAGAAGGAAACAGTTGTTCCCCGGCCTCATTCCGGAGCTCTCCCATATAAATATTGTAATCGGAGATATAAGCATCCGCCTCTGTAATGGTTCTGGAAATATCCTGTAAAATAGCGGCCGGCACACGCGCAGTAAACCGGTCTCCCATCCGCGCATAGGCCCATTCCTTACGGCTCCAGTTTTCACCCAGTCCGGTTTTTTCATCCAGCGTATAAAAGGGGAAATTCAATGCCGTAATAAAAGCGATTTGATTGGCATACAGGTCATCTGTCAGATGTGCCGAAACATCGTACCCTCCAAACATCATGTCCACCGGTGTGATCTCAGGCCCTTCCAGTTGCAGGGGAGCTTTGAGCATCACATCTATCTTGTGATAGTAACCGTAAATTATCTCCAAATTACGTTCCAGCGTATTGAACATCCGGGAAAGTTCCGCCGTATCACTGATAAACGAGTTCTTACAAAAGTCGGAGAAGTCATCCACCGTGCCATCTGTTTCTCTCCAAAGATCAGCCACTTGCCATACGCCCCGCTCTATACGGAATGCGTGAGACTCTCCAAGAGAGTCTTTGAGTTGTTTAACTACGGTCTCTACCTTGGCTTCAGAAATAAAATCGGTTGTCTGCATTCTATTTTTGTTATTTTGATCGGAACTGTTACACGCCACTAATCCGATAAGAAAAGTAGAAAGAATAAAAGATAAGAATTTTTTCATGACTTTATTTTTAGTTGAACTATGCTGAGACGCATCTTATATTATACAAAGATATAAAAATCAATTAAAAAACATCTTCAATATACCCGATGTTACAGAATTTTTTTATAGTTTTACACCACGACATTTGTTCGGAGAAAATTTGTTTTACGGAAGTAACTGCCGAGTTGCTATGTGGATAAAGCAAATCAATCAAATAGTTTTAGTCGTATGAAATTAATAAATACCTTGCTTTTATTATTAGTCACTGTCGCCATTGTCGGGCAGGAGTCAAGTATTATTGCAGAAAACGCAAAAGTGATACAGGCAGGTACGGGCTATGCATTTACCGAAGGCCCGGCTGTTTCACCTGATGGGAAAGTTTTCTTTACAGACCAACCTAACGATCGCATTTATGCATGGGATGAAATCCGGGGAATTGAGTTGTGGTCGGATAGCACCGGAAGATCCAACGGCATGTATTTCAATACTGATAGCCAGCTAGTTGCTTGCGCCGATCTGTATAATCAACTTGTATATTTCGACCGCGATAAAAAGAAACATCTTCTCTTTGAAAATTATGAAGATAGATATCTGAATGGCCCTAACGACTTATGGATCGCTCCTAATGGTGATATCTACTTTACTGACCCTTATTATCACCGGGACTACTGGAAAGAGGGACATGCACCAGCACAGGATGTACGGGGTGTCTATCATCTTTCACACGAAGGTGTGGCATCACGTGTGATAGATGATTATAAACAACCCAACGGAATCATAGGGACACCCGACGGCAAGATATTGTACGTGGCAGATATAAACGATCGGAAAATATGGAAGTATGGAATCCAGCCTGACGGAGCCCTCTCCGGTAAGACTTTCTTTGCGCCTGAAGGTTCTGATGGAATGACTATCGATGACCGCGGAAACATCTATCTCACCATGGGTAAGGTCTGGGTTTATTCTCCGGATGGGGAAATGATACAAGAGATCGAAATACCCGAAAGTCCGTCCAACGTTTGTTTCGGCGGAAAAGACCGGGATATTCTGTTCATCACGGCACGCACTTCGGTCTATATCTTAAAAATGAATGTGAAAGGTGTCCAGTAAATATCTTCAGGAAAAATCCGGGAAACGACTATTATTACATTAGACTCTGTATTGATTGAAGACTAAGATAATTGATAGTCAAATACATAAAACACTATTCGATATAAATTCTATTATAAAATAAAAACAATATGAACGAAATCAACAAGTACGTAGAAACACACAAACAGCGGTTTTTAGATGAACTTTTCGAACTGATCCGCATCCCGTCCATCTCATCCCTTCCTTCACACAAACCCGACATGTATCGTGCCGCCGAAAAGTGGAAAGAAATCCTGTTGGCAGCCGGTGCCGACAGAGCAGAGGTGATAGAAACCGATGGGAACCCGGTGACTTATGGGGAAAAAATCATAGACGATAAGGCACCGACCGTGTTGGTGTACGGTCATATGGACGTGATGCCGGTCGATCCACTCGACCTCTGGAAAACCGATCCATTTGAACCGGTAATAAAAGACGGGAAAATATGGGCGCGTGGCGCAGATGACGACAAAGGCCAGTCGTTCATGCATGCCAAAGCGTTCGAGTATATGGTACAATCCGGAGAACTGGGATGCAACGTAAAATTCCTTATCGAAGGCGAAGAAGAGGTGGGATCCCCCAATCTTCCCAAATTCTGTAAAGAACACAAAAAAATGTTGCAGGCCGATGTAATCCTCGTATCTGACACCTCAATGATTGCCCCTGACGTGCCCTCCATCACTACAGGCTTGCGCGGTTTGGCCTACTGGCAAGTGGAAGTGACGGGACCTTCTGCCGATCTCCACTCAGGGATATTCGGCGGAGCGGTAGCCAATCCTATCAACATTCTCTCAAAGATGATCGCCCGGACTATGGATGATGAGGGACATATTCTCATTCCCGGTTTCTATGACGACGTGTTAGAGGTCTCAAAAAAAGAACGGGCTATGATGGCCAAAGCGCCTTTCTCCCTACAGGAATACAAGAAGTCGGTCGGCGTGAAAGAACTCTCCGGGGAAAAGGGATACACCACCAATGAACGCACCGGCATACGACCTACTTTCGACGTATGCGGTATCTGGGGCGGCTACACCGGTGAGGGAGCCAAGACAGTTTTACCTTCCAAAGCTTATGCCAAGATCAGCACCCGGCTGGTTCCAAATCAGGATTATAAGAAAATAGAGAAACTATTTGTGAAATATTTTGAATCCATCGCCCCGAAATCGGTAAAAGTGAAGGTAGAATACCTCCATGGAGGGCCCTCCTACGTTTGCCCTATTGATCTCCCTGCCTACAAAGCGGCAGAAAAAGCATTGAAGGATGTGTACGGAAAAGATCCCGTACCGGTTCGCTCCGGTGGCAGTATTCCCATCATCGCCACTTTCGAGGAGATATTGGGAATTAAGTCAGTATTGATGGGCTTTGGACTGGGATCGGATGCCATTCATTCTCCCAATGAGAACTTCCCGCTAGAACAGTTCTATAACGGTATCAGAACACTTCCTCTCTTTTATCAGTATTTTAGTAAAATGAGTGTGAAGAGCTAAAAAACGTTTACATAGGCAACATAACTCGTGGTTTTGGTAACGGGAGTCAACGACAGGTAGCCGGAAAGTATCTTTCCGTTCTCTACTTTGAGAGGGGATTCCCGTTGCATTTTCTCATTGAACGACAAAGCGCTTTCCGGTTTCTTAAAATAATCCACTACGAACTTCCCTTCTCCACCGGGATGCATGTACCGTTCATGGAAGAAACGCGCAACCAACCCCATATTCATTCGCATATTGATCTCCACACAGGGTTGGATACGATATCCGCAGGAGGTCTCACATACCATCATGTCGACTCCCGCGTAACCTGTATAAAGCGGGAAACGGTGGGATAATTTTTCTTCTATGGAGTATCTAAGCCGGTGTAATAATTCAATTGAAGCAAATTTACCAAGCTTTTCCTCAATCCTCGCATCGCTAAGCAACTCATTTCCGGTATATGCGCCAGAAGCAGCTGTCCTAAACAAGGAATAACCGGCAAAATCGGCCTTGCCTTCATGCAAGTAAAATTCCATCGCGAAATCCTGTACTTTGGATAGCACAGGCTCCGCTACTACCCCACCTTGCTCCCGGACAACTCTCCGACACCAGTCACATTGTTTATCCGTAATTCCGCCCAATATCCATATCAACCCTTTTCCGCTACCGGAGAGAGGCATCTTCAGCACCTTATTCCCGGGTGAAGACTCCAACCAATTATACAATTCCTCCGTATCCGTGAAGAAATGCGATTCTCCGCAAACACCTGCTTCTTCGGTTTTCAATTCACTCAATATCTCTACGGCATGTTTCCTGCTCGAATAATGCCTCAGACATATTAATTCTTCCGGTGAAGGCAATACTTCCTCATTTGCGCCGTACGATACAAGTTTTTTCCTTAACGTAGGATTCCATCCCCAGGGAACAATTTTGAGATGAGGGTATAACGCTATATCAGAAAAAGGGATCAGTGATGCATGGAGCGGTAAAATTTTCTTGATTGACGCCAGAAATGAATGGTTCAACTCTCCTTCGGCAATTACTACCGCTTCCTTATTATTCCTTCCGAAGGTCCTTCGATCCATTCCGGCATACCAAATGGGCAGGATAGCCAACTCTTCCGTCATCCGGTTCGCAGACGCGGGCGGGGTATAGTTCGCAGTGAAATGAGCCAGTGCGAGATCGTTCTCGGGATTAAAAAGATACATCTACTATAAGAGTTCGGTTCCGGCTGAAAGTTCGGTATATCACGTAAATCTATTGATATTCTTTTATCTCGATATCACCGTTAATCGCAAGAAGGGCGTTCTCTGCCAGAGCACCCATCTCATCCTGTCCCGGATAGACATGGACAGGAGCAATACGATATACCCGCTCTATGACAAGGTTACAGAACCATTTGCTATTGGCAATCCCCCCGGTGATCAGGATCGAATCCACTTCACCCTTCAGCACGGTAGACATAGCTCCTACCTCTTTTGCCACCTGGTAGGCCATGGCTTCCAGCACCTCCTTGCATTTTTCATCTCCATCTTTCGCTTCCCGTTCGGCCAGATAGGCATCATTTGTTCCCAGATAGGCCATCATTCCGCCTTTCCCCATAATCATGGCATACATCTCTTCATAAGTATACCGGCCGCTGAAAGCCGCTTTCAAGAGCGCTCCCGCGGGGAGTGTCCCCGATCGTTCCGGGGAGAAAGGGCCATCGCCATCCAACCCCTGGTTCACATCAATGACTCGTCCCTTGCTGTGTGCCCCAACCGTAATGCCTCCTCCCAAATGAACCACGATAAGGTTCAGATCCTCATATTTCTTCATGATAGAGTTGGCGTGTGTGCGGGCAATTGCTTTTTGGTTGAGCGCATGGAAGATGGAACTCCTCTCGAAGTCGGGGTGTCCCGAATATCTGGCCAACGGATTGAGCTCATCCACCACCACCGGATCGGCAATAAAAGCTTCGGCCGACGGGAGTAGCTTTGCAATATCGGCGGCTATCAATCCGCCAAGGTTACTGGCATGTTCCCCGCGTTTGCATTCCAGCAGGTCTTTCCTCATCGCCTCATTCACCCGATAAATTCCGGAGCCGATCGGTTTGACCAGTCCACCGCGACCAATCACCGCATCAATCGTCTCTACCGGCACATCCGCATTCTTCAATTCTTCATAAACAACCTCCTTGCGGTATTCATATTGGTCTGTGATCCTTTTGAATTTGCTCAGTTCTTCCAGTGAATGTTTAATCGTTTTCAGGAAAATCACTTTTTCCTGTTGAAAGATAGCGATTTTTGTGGAAGTGGAGCCGGGGTTAATCACTAAAATACGTGTATTTATTGCCATATCTATATTTTATTTTATTGGTTTAGAATCATTTTTCGAAGCTGCCCTCCATTAATCTATCAGCGTGGACAGAGCGATAGAGAGCAATTTACTCCGTTCATCATCTGACCGCGAAGTCAGTACGACCGGCACAGCGGCGCCCATTATCACCGCAGCCGAGGAAGCCCCTCCCAAGAAATTGAGCGCCTTGTAAAACATGTTTCCCGCTTCGATATCGGGTGCAAGGATTACATCGCAGTCGCCCGCCACCTCCCCGCCGATGCCTTTATGTCGTGCTGCCGCCGTACTCACCGCGATATCGATGGCGAATGGGCCATCAACCACACACCCTTTCACCTCACCTCTTGCATTCATCTCTTTCAATAGAGCAGCATGTACCGTTGCCTCCATCTTTGGATTCACGGTTTCTACTGCGGCAGCCACTGCCACCTTAGGATTCCCGATCCCGATTCCCTGACATGCTTTCACCGCATTGTGAATGATCTGGACCTTTGCTTCCAGATCGGGAGCAATATTCATTGCGACATCCGTTACACAAAATATTTTATGGTAATAAGGAGATTCAAAGAAAGCCACATGGCTCAGCAACTGGTCCGTACGTAATCCTATATCTTTATCCAGTACCGCTTTCAGGAGATCACCGGTACCCACGAAACCTTTCATGATAATATCTGCCTCCCCGTTTTTTACTTTCGATACGGCTATCCGGGCAGAAACAGCCGCACCCTCCCTATTATCAATTAATTCGATGCCATCCAGGGAAAAACCGATCAGTTGTGCTATTCGTTGAATTTTCTCTTTATCACCCACCAGCAAGGGGATGATAATTCCCTCTTTCATAGCATTCTGCAAGGCTTTTAAAACATGTTCGTCTTCGGCAGCGGCGACAGCCATCTTTCGGATGGGTCGGTTTTTCGCTTTCCGGAGTAATTCGGTCAAATCGCGGATCATAGCAACTATTATTTTGCGTCGTTTTACTTGCAAATAAACAAAAAATATAGCAATCCGCAGCTATAAATCAAGCGTTTTTTTGACAAAAAGTAAATAAAGGAAGAGATAAATATAGATTTGGGGCATTCTTTATGAAAACTCGCTGGGAGAGACGCCAAATTTCTTTTTAAAACTTGAAGAAAAATGAGAAGCGGTACTAAACCCGGTCAAGTCGGCGATCTCCGACATCGTATATTTGCGTTCACGGATGAGTTCGGCAGCCCGGTTCAATTTATAGGTCTTAAAGAATACATTCGGATTCTCACCCGTGAGTCCTTTCACCTTATAATAGAATTTGGTACGGCTGATATGAAGTATTTCCGTCATACGAGAGATATTCAGTTCAGGATTGGACAGTTCTGTCTCCATCAGGTTATACAAGCTATCCATAAATGCCATGTCCTGCGAATTAAGCATCTCTTCCGAGAGAGTATTCGATTTTGTGGATCCGGAGAGTATCTCTCTGGAGTAATCCCTGTTTTTCAGTTGAGACTTCACCAAAGCGAGTAGATAAGAGGGGTCGAACGGTTTGGTGACATAGGCATTGGCGCCAACATTCAAACCCTCTATCTGGTCATTGATGGTGACTTTGGCAGTGAGCAGGATAACCGGAATATGGCTGGTGGAGATATTCTCCTTGAGCCTGAGACAGAACGACAGTCCATCAGTCTCAGGCATCATCACGTCGCTGATAATCAGGTCGGGTTCCACATCTACAATCAATTTCCACGCCTTCTCTGCATCAAAAGCGGTGACAACATTATAGGCCGGCGAAAGCAGTGCTTTGAGGTAATAGGTGATTTCGGTATCGTCGTCCACCACCAAGAGTGTATTCTTGGGCTTTTCGTTCGGTTTCTCCTGTTCTGTTTGGTAGAAAGAGGTGTCAAGAGGCGGTGTGGGTTGTCTGGATTCTGACTCCGTCCCGGTTTCATAATTCAGCTCCGAATTCGCATAAGACTCCATATTCACGGGTAGGATAAATGAAAAGAGGGAGCCTCCCTCGAGTTTATTGGCAGCTTTGATATAACCATGGTGCAATTCCACCAGTTTACGCGAGAAATACAGCCCGATTCCGGTTCCCCAGTTCACATGTCCCGAATCCCCGTTTGATACCTGATAATATTTTTTGAAAACATCTTCCAGTTGGCTCTCCGAAATACCGATACCCGTATCTCCCACTGATATTTGAACATACTCCTTATCCCTGTCTTCTTCGGTCAAAGGATAACTATCGGCTGCATCCTCCCGGGATACGACATCGAAACGGACATCGATCACACCTCCCGGTTTTGAGAATTTCAATGCGTTCGACAGAAGATTGCTCAGTACCTTTTGCAGCACGTCTGTGTCTGCCCACATCCGGAAAGGATTTTGCAGACCGGAAGTGATCATCGAGATCTGCTTTTCTTCCGCGTTGATACGGAATATTTCAAGTTGTTCCTTCACGACGGCAGTGACCTCCACAAAATCGATCTTGAGACTCAGCACATCACTTTCCAACTTGTTAAAGTCCATCAGCTGATTGATCAGTCTCAACATACGATCCACGCTCCGCTGCACGATCATTAGCAGGTTCCGGTTTTCATCGTTGATGTCCGGATCATTACCCAGTTGGTTGATGGGGCCGGCAATCATGGTTAATGGCGTCCGGAACTCGTGGGAAATATTCGCGAAGTAACTCATGTTCACCTGGTTTATTTTTTTCTCCTGTTCCTTTTCATAGACCGCCTGACTAATTTTTCTGCGGTTTGTCCTCAAACGGATCACCAGGTTGAATATGAAGAAGACCGTAGTTAATATTACCAGCAGATAGAAAACAAGCATGGGAATTGTTAGCCAGGGGGCACGTTTGACTTGGAGGGAGATCGATGTGGTGACCTCCTCCACCGAATTGTCGGTGCTCATGCTTTTTACCTTGAATGTATATTTTCCCGCCGGCAGGTTGGAGTAAAATGCCTGCCGGAGTGTATTTGCTTCAATCCAATACGGGTCAAATCCTTCCAGCTTATAGGCATACTTCACACGATGGAACTCACTGTAATCAAGTGCCGCATAGGATATCTGAAAACTGTTCTGATTATATGCCAGCGTAACCGGGGGATTCATGATCATTTCAGTTTCAATGATACCCCCTTCCTCGGGCACCACCTTTCGGTTGTGAATCTTCATTTCTTCAATAAAAAGAGGGATCCTGCTACGGTTGGTCACATCAATGGGGTCGAATATGGTGAGACCATGGGTGCCGCCCAATACCACCGAACCATTATTCAGTCTGCACGAACTGCGTTCATTGAACTGGTTCCCCCCTATCCCGTCGTTTTTGTAATAGGAGGTGATCTGGCCTGTCGTGGAATCATACTTGCTCAACCCATATAATGTGCCGATCCACAAATTACTTTGTGCATCTTCGATGATACTGCTCACGTCGTTGCAGGTCAGCCCTTTGACAGGCTCAATCGTTTTGTCCCGCAGGGAGAATCTAAACAATCCGTTGCCATAGGTGCCAATCCACACATCTCCCCTCGAGTCCTCGTATGCTGCTATGGGGAAAAAGACACCCGAATGAATATGGGACAGGATGTCAACCTCTTCCATCTCTTTGGTTCGTGGATCAATGATACGCAAGGTCCTTCCGAAAGAGGCGATCAGTAATTTCCCGTTCGAAAGAGAGATCAGTCCGTTGGTGAAATTGAAACTTTTGGGGTAAAGTTGGATCGACTCAAATTCATCGGTTTCATTCAGGAAATAGAGGTATTCACCACTTCCCGCGGCCCAGATGGTGCCAAAATAATCCTCAGTCATACTGTTTATATTCAATCCCAGATTGAAAGTCTTATCCCGCACCAATTGGTTATTACTGTACCTGCAACGTATAATCTTGCCGTTTGTCTGTAACCAGACAGTATTTTTCGAATCTATAAAAATGGCATTTACACGATCCTGAAAAAATTTGTCTTCAATGAATAAGCTACTCATGTCAATATCCCTCAACCGCTGCTCCAACGGGCTCCACACTTTCAATCCATGGGTCCGGGTAACAATCCACAGGTTCTGTTCTTGATCCACCGCGGTAGATATCACCGATTTCTCTTCCATCTGCACCCGCAAATGATCATTCGCGTTAAAGCGCTGCTTGTACTCATAGTGAACAGAAAAACCTTGATCGTATGAACCGATCCATAAATTCTTCTTCTTGTCCCGGTAGATAACCGTGATGTCCGTCTCAGGAACGGTAAACGGGAATCTTCCGTCAGACTGATGCGTGATCTCCCCCGAGTATGTGTTGAAAAGAAACAGCCCTTCTCTTTGGGTATTTATTAAAAGTGACACATCGTCATAGGGGTAGATCATGGTAAGGATAGCACCAGATAAAACAGGGTGATCACGTATTGGGGAAGGCAATGGAATGAACTCCGCGCTCTTCGTATCCAACACAAAAGTCTCATTTCCGGCGGCCAGCCAGAGTTCCCCGTTTTTCCGGAGAAAAGAGTAATGGATAGCCTTGGTGAGTGGAAAAGTTGAAATCAGCGAGAATGTCTTCCCATCATGGCAGTACACCATAGAAGGACTCACGCTCCAGAAACGCCCCGCCTCATCAATATGAAAACCATATACGGCCGCGTTCTCATGGGGAAATGTAATCCGTGAAACAAATCTGTCTTCCTCGGTATCATATTCACAAATATCCAAAACGGTGTTTACAAAAACCCGCTTGTCCTTGTCCTCTCTTATATATACAATATTCTGGCTGTAGCTTTCAACAGGAACAGGCCGGAAGACACCTTGCTTATTGAACAGGTTCACCCCAAAGGTGGTGCCTACCCATAGCCTGCCTTTCGAATCGCTGAAGACACTTTGTGCTTGGTTACTCGAAAGGGTGAGACTATCTTCCGTGTGGAAGAATTGTTGGAAACTATATCCGTTATACTTGTTTACGCCCCGATTGGTCCCGATCCACATATAGCCAAACTCATCCTCTTCAAAACAGGAGATATGTTGGTTGGAAATATTGTCGGAGGCAATTGCAGAAGGTAACTCCGCATTTCTCACGTCCGGATGTTTCCCACATGCCAAAAAAAACACAGAAAAAACAAAAAAGAAATAATATGCTTTCAAAATATTCATTCGTTTAGTAAAGCAAATATAACAAAAAAGAAAGAATTTTATAAATAGAATAACCTCCACGCTATGTTGTTAAACAGCTTTTAACCAAACAGGACATCTTTTGAACAAATTGAACAGATCGATAAACATATTGGCAAACCCAATGAATAAAGAGGACAGCCCTCTTTGTCATAAACCGGTACGTTTGCATCGGGTTTTATGTGAAATTTAACTTTATCAAATCAAAAATGTGTATTGTGAGGCATTATTATTCAAGTCTTGTATTCATATTCGCCTTTATCTCTTGCGTGGCAGATCCTTCCTCCCGTGAAGCATCCGCTACCTATAGAGGAGAGATTATCACGAATGGAAAAGATCTGGTAGTACAAACCCAATCCGGCAAAGTGGCCGGATACAAGGAAGAGGGAGTTTATATCTTTAAGGGGATCCCGTACGCCGAAGCCGACAGGTTTATGCCACCCCGGGAACCGGAGCCGTGGGAAGGTGTAAGAAGCTCTCGGGCTTATGGTCCAACCAGCCCCCAGGGATTCCGGAGCGGGTGGCTGTCGGACACACAGGCATTTGCCTTCGACTGGGACGATGGGTATCCCGGTGAAGATTGCCTGCGGATAAATATATGGACGCCCAAGACAGGCAATGATAAAAAGCGGCCCGTCATGGTCTGGCTTCACGGGGGCGGATACGCCGCCGGCTCAGGGCAGGAACACCCCGCGTATGAGGGATCCAATATGGCTCGCCGGGGTGATGTGGTGGTGGTTTCATTGAATCACCGTTTGAATGTATTGGGATTTCTGGACTTGTCGGCTTTCGGTGACAAGTATGCGCAATCGGGAAATGTGGGATTGCTCGATCTGGTTGCCGCGCTGGAATGGGTCAAAGAAAACATCGAACAGTTTGGAGGAGATCCCAATAATGTGACCCTGTTCGGACAATCAGGTGGAGGTGGGAAAGTGACCACCCTAATGGCAACGCCCGCCGCGGAGGGTCTTTTCCATAAAGCGATCGTGCAAAGCGGATCGTTGCTCAGAACTATGGAATCCAAATATTCCCGCCGGATCGGCGCTGCCACAATAGAGGAATTAGGACTTAAAGCGTCACAGATAGAGGAATTGCAGCATATTCCATACGAGCAACTCCTGGCCGCTGGAAATAGGGCGATCACGAAAGTGAAGGAAGAGAGCCTCAAAGAGGGATTCAACATCTTTCTTTTCAACTGGTCGCCCACTGTCGACGGAAACATATTGCCTTCACAACCATTTGAGGGCAAGGCTCCCGAGATATCGAAAAACGTTCCGATGATGATCGGTTCCACGTTGCACGAATTCATGATGAGCGGCTGGAGACCGGAGTTGAAGACTCTGAGCAGGAATGAGGCCAAGAAGGAATTAGAAAAGACCTATGGCAAACAAACTGATCGCTTTCTTGAAGCATTCGCCAGGGCTTATCCTGATCATACAACCGCAGACCTGTTTGACGTTGACTTCCGCTTCCGTCCGGACGCGGTGCGCCAGGCAAAAATGAAACATGAGCAACAGGGCGCTCCGGTCTATATGTACCTGTTTACTTGGGAATCCCCCGTGCTTGACTACGCGTTACGCGCGAGCCATTGCATGGAAATTCCTTTCGTATTCGACAATATTTATCGATCAAGGAGCATGACTGGAGGAGGAAAAGAGGCGTATGTGCTGGCAGAAAGAATGAGTACGGCGTGGATTAATTTCGCGCGTGCCGGAAATCCGAATACAGAATTATTGCCTGAATGGCCGGCATTTGACCCGGTGGATGGCGCCACCATGATTTTCGACAACCGGTGTGAGATATGGAATAATCACGACCAGGCGGTGCTCCAACTCATTGACACCATACCGTATCGAGGACTATAAACCCTTTCTCTGGGGGTTACGCGGAGATAAAACAGAATTATAAATATTAATAACTAGTATCGTATGAAAAAAGTAACTGTGCATTTGTCACAAACAACTGATCGAAACGCCAGGAAAAGACTGGCTTCTCTTCTGGGAGTTTTAATTTTCTTTTTTTCAGCCGCTTACGCTCAAAACGCGCAAGTTGCCGGAAAGATAACCGATGTCGCCGGCGATCCATTGATTGGCGTGAGTGTAGTACAAAAGGGAACGACCAACGGAACCGTGACCGATTTCGACGGTAATTATCAACTTTCCCTACCCGCGGGCAGTGTGATCAGCTTCTCTTACATCGGCTATACAACTCAGGAAGTGACGGTAAATGATCAAACAGTGGTCAACATCATACTCGAAGAAGATACAAGAGCATTGGATGAACTTGTTGTAGTGGGGTATGGCGTGCAGAAGAAAAGTTCTGTTACCGGCGCAATTTCTCAGGTGAAACCTGAAGATATTCAGAACCGGACTATTAGCAACGCACAACAGGCATTGCAAGGTAAAACCGCGGGAGTACAAGTCATTCAGACTTCGGCAGCTCCGGGATCATCTCCTACCGTACGTGTCCGTGGCTATTCATCGAATGTGTCATCTAATCCTCTTTATGTTGTAGATGGCGTTCGTTTGTCGGATATCAGTGGTATTGATCCAAATGATATTGCTTCCATGGAAGTGCTGAAGGATGCTGCTTCTGCTGCTATCTATGGTGCTGAAGCGGGGAATGGTGTGGTACTTATCACCACAAAGAAAGGGAAAGCCGGTCAAGGTAAAATTTCTTATGATTTCCAATACTCCTCTCAATCACTGGCAAACATTCCTAAAATGTTGAATGCAGAACAGTACATAGACTATATGGTAGAATCGAATACCTTTACACAGGATTATCTTTTACAAAACTGGAATGGCGTTACCAATACAGCTTGGGCGGATGTGGCTTTTGAGAACAGCAATATGCAGCGTCATAACATTGCATTCATGAATGGGAACGAAAAAAGTAACTACTACCTGTCGCTTTCCTATTTAGATGATGATGGCATTGTAAAAGGTGATGCTGATTCATACCAACGTTTGACTGCCACCATCAATTCTGAAAGTGAGATTAAACCTTGGCTAAAAGTAGGAACGACTAACCAAATTGAAAAGTACAATGTCCGGAGTGTGTCAACTAATAACGAATATGGCAGCTTGCTCACCTCTATTCTACAGCTGGATCCTTTGACACCGGATACCTATAGTTATGAGAATTTGCCGTCTCAGATGTTAACCGCCCTAAACAATGGCAAGCATTTACTACAGAATGAGAATGGAGATTATTATGCCGTATCCAAATACTACGCTGGTGAGCAGTATCACCCTATGATCATGCGGGACAACAATATTGGTAAAAACAGCGGGTATAATGTCAACGGCTCTGTTTATGGCGACTTTAAGCCTCTGAAGGAATTAACCCTTACTTCCCGTTTCGGATATAGATTATCCGGCACCCGCAGCTCGAATACCACCCTCCCATTCTATGGCAATGCCACACAGAGCCGCGATTACGTGGGACAGAACAATACCTCTTCCACAACGATTTATTATCAATGGGAAAACTTTGCCAATTACATGCAAACTTTTGGAGACCACACGGTAACGGGCATGTTGGGGATGTCATACCAAGAGTCTTCTTATGATTTCGTATACGGCAGTCTTGCGGCTAATGAGGAAGACGCGTTGTTGAAGAATGATCCACTGTTCTATTATCTGAATTATGCTTCGGCTTCTGCCATTAAAGGGGTCGGTGGAGAAAAAACACGTACGGCCAAGCTCTCCTACTTCGGACGTGTAGGCTATGAATTTGTGGGGCGTTACTTCCTGCAAGCATCGCTTCGTGCTGATGCTGCCGACCTTGCCTATCTCCCTTCTACAAATCGATGGGGATATTTCCCTGCAGTATCGGCAGGATGGACAATCTCAGAGGAAGATTTCTTCGCCCCACTGAGGGATCAAATCAGCAGCCTGAAACTTCGTGCCAGTTGGGGGCAGAATGGCAGTTTGGCCGCATTGGGAGGCTATGCATATAGCACAGACATGGCATTAGGCGGACTTTATCCTTTTGTGCCGGGAAATACCTACATTACGGGCACCTCTCCGTCGACGTTGGGTAATGATGAGCTGAAATGGGAAACCTCCGAGCAGATAAATATCGGGATCGATGCCCGCTTCTTCCGTGACAGGCTGACTTTCGGCATGGACTATTTCGATAAGAAAACCAAAGACCTGTTAGTGTCAGGTACCACTCCTTCATTGATTATCGGTGGATCTACCTCTCCAATGAATGCCGGTGATGTGAGCAACAAAGGATGGGAGTTTGAATTAGGTTGGAGGGATCATATCAACGATTTTCACTATAGCATCAGTGCAAACCTAGCCACGTTGAAGAATAAAGTGACCTATATCGATCCTTCCATCACTCGTCTTTCAGGTGTGAACTTTCATACGAATACCATCACCTATTTCGAACAGGGATACCCCGTCTATTATTTCCGGGGATATAAATTCAACGGTGTGGATCCGGAAACAGGCAATCCTACATTTGCCGATTTGGACAATAGCGGCGATCTAAACGATGGTGACCTGACATATATCGGTGATGCCATTCCTGACTTTACGTACGGTATTACTTTGACTGCCGGATGGAAAGGACTTGACTTAACAGTGTTTGGCACTGGTTCTAGTGGAAATGACATCTTCAATGCAATCAATCGTCCCGATTATGCGGCATCCAATAAAATGAGGGAAGTGTTCTATGACAATCGTTGGACAACTTCCAACACAAACGGTTCGGTACCACGCGCCGGTGCCACTAATATGGATAAATACCAGGTCTCTGATGCATTGGTATACGATGGCTCGTTCTTTAAGATTAAACAGATCCAGTTGGGGTATACCATTCCTAAAAACATCACGAACAAAATCAATATCAGCAATCTCCGACTGTATGGATCGTTGGACAATTTCTTCACCTTCACCAAATATCCAGGGTTTGACCCTGAAGCCGCAGCCAACTCTACATCGGGGATGGGCGTTGATAAAGGTTCTTATCCGAGTTCTAAAAAAGTGGTGTTCGGTGTTAATCTGGAGTTTTAATAACCCTCAAATGAATAATAACAATGAAAACTAAATATTTTTACATATTGATATTAGGATTCCTATCTGTTTTCAGTACAGGTTGTGAAGATCGTCTGAACATAGAAAAACATGGAAATAAGGGAAGCCAGGAGGACTTTTACAAGACTGATGAAGATGCCTTGCAGGCACTGGCTTCCTTGTATACAAGTTGGGCTGCCAATTATTATAATTGGTTTTACACGAAAAACTTATTAGCTGATGATGTGTGGGCTGGTGGCGGTTCTCGGGGTGACAATCCCCAAATGGAGCAATTAAATGAATATACATTCGACACCGACCATAGCATGATACAAGGTATATATTCTGGAACGTATGGTATCATTTACAAATCGAATCTGATTATTGATTTGCTGGAGCCGGATACGGATGTCAAAAAACGTGCTGTCGCGGAGGCGAAATTCTATCGGGCATGGTCGCACTTTGAATTGGTGACGCTGTTTGGAACAGCTCCGGTTGTCGACCACTTGTTGACTCCGGGAGAGTATCGTCTTGGAAATAGCACTCCTGAGGAACTTTGGGAGATTGTAGAGAGTGACCTCAACGATGCGATCAACTCAAACTCACTTCCCTCCAAAAGTAGTGTCAACGACAATGTAACCGGTATCAGAGTTACAAAAGAAGTGGCGCAGGCCATGTTGGGAAAAGCTTATTTATTTCAAGGGAAATACAGTGAGGCGGCCACAATGCTGGATAGAGTTGTTGATTCCGGCAAATACGAGCTCTATACGGGGGACTATGACCAATTGCTGCATGCTGTTGCCGACGGAAGTCCCGAATCTATGCTGGAGGTACAAAAGCGCAACGATTCTGAACAAGCCTGGAACCAATATACCATGACCTTCATCATGCAAGGATGGCGTACGGATAAGCTGAACATTACCGGCAGTGCCTCCGCACTTATAGCCTCTGGCACATATGGGTTCATGAACCCCAAGAAGGGTTTGTACGATGCCTTTATGGAAATGGAGGGCGCGAATGGTTATCGATTCAATAGCACTTTGCGCACTGCGGAACAGATGGAAACTGCTGGCATTTCACTACAGACAGGGGCGAACTTGGTAGGACACGAAGGTTATTTCATGTGGAAAAACCGGGCACTGCAAGCCGACAATGTGTATGACGCCTCTTATTTTCAGGTATTACAGTACATAAACCTGCGTGTGATGCGATATGCAGAGGTCCTGTTGATGGCTGCGGAAGCCCACGTGCAAAGTGGAAATAACGGCAAGGCACTGGGATATATCAACCAAATCCGTACCCGCGCGCAACTGCCCAACTTAACCTCTGTAACACTGGAGGATGTAAAGAAAGAAAAACGATTGGAGCTTTGCCTGGAGAGTGTTCGCTTCCAAGATTTAGTGCGGTGGGGAGATGCCGAAACAGTGTTGGCCAATCAAGGAATGGAGATTCCAAGTTATTCTGCTACCGGTGTTGAAATTTTGTTTAAGAATTCAACTTACGGGTTCAAATCGAAACACAAATTGTTGCCTATACCCCTCAAGGAGATAGAACTGAATCCGAATATGGATCAGCATGCAGACTGGTAACCTCTATTATTAACGCTAAAAAGATAAGATAATCATATGAAAAAGATACAACCCTTATTGATATTGCTGATGCTCTGTTTTGTGGGTGCGTGCAATGAAGATTCACTAGACTCGCTGTCTGGAAAATATGACATGGATAGATATGTGTTCGACAAAGTTGAGCAAGCGACAACCGAAAAAATAGGCGGGGGCATCAAGGTTTTCCCTATGACACTTTCTGACGGCACAAACACCATGACACTCACCCTCGGAAGTAGTGAATGGATTATGCCTGCTGGCGTGTATACTCCTGCGGCTGCCGTGAGCAACAAAAATCAGTTCTCGGCCGTGATAAATGGCGATATTGTGGTGGCTTCCGGCAATTTGGAAATAACTCTTCTAGAGAGCACCTACTATATCTCCGGTTTACTGTCTGATGCCTCGGGTAATCGTTTCAAAGTAGATTATAAGGGAGTCCTTTCTTTTGAAGTAGGAGAGGATGATCCCGAAGCAAGCGGCTACACCATTTCTATTGTGGAAAATCAGGTGGTGGATGAAAATGAAACGGTGTATCCCGAACTCACGAAATATGCGATCACCGTCTCGGATCCCAACGGGGTTGCTGTGTTCCATGTAGATGCTGTCAACAACGCGGGAATGACATTGGCCGACCTGGTAGGCACTTATACTACTGCCGGCTATCCAACCGAAGCGTGGCTGGCGGACAACGGCTGGGTGGTGTATTTTCCTGAATGGGGGGTAGAAATGGGTGGTGGCACCTATTTTACCGATGCGAACAATAAAAAACAGTATGTTACCCAAGGGAGTATTGTGATTACAGCGGCGGAAGACATGAACGGAAATCCTCTGTACAGCTTCAGTGGTGAAAACCTGGTTACACTGACAGCACAAAATGAACCTGGTACAGACGGTGCTTTCAGCATCATGTTTGCCTCCGAAGTGAATAATGGCGGTACGGTGCTAAAAGACCAAACCATCACCAGTGAAGTGTTGGGTATGGATATGAAATACTCGGTTTATTTGCCCGAAAGCTGGGATGGCATAAAGACTTTCCCTGTGCTTTACCTGTTGCATGGTGCTGACGGCGGAAACAATGACTGGATCACCGGTGGCAAGATTGATGTGCAAGTAGCAGCAGCCGTCGCTGCCGGCACAGCCCCTGAAATGATTGTCATCATGCCTAACTGTACAGTAGACGGCAAAAATCTGTTCTATGTAAACGGTTACCAAGGAGATGCCCAATACATGACCTATTTCTTCGACGAGTTCCTCCCAACAGTCGAGGCGCTATATAAAGTGAAAGGAGATCGGGAAAACCGCGCCATCGGTGGCCTGTCAATGGGAGGATATGGTTCACTCTATTATGGCGGAATTCACCCGGAGATGTTCTCTTACGTTTACGCTTGCAGCCCTGCTGTAATGATAGACGGAACACCCAATTTGTTCGACATTTATGGAGCTGCCGTGACAGAGGGAGCAACATTACCGGGTATTACCTTGGAGATAGGAACCGGCGACTTCTTATATGAGACGGCTGGCTGGTTTAAAGGATTCATGGATAGCATGAGTATTGATCACGAATATATCACCCGTGATGGCGCGCATGACTGGGCATTTTGGATGGCTTGTACCCCTAAAATTGTAGCAAAACTCGGTACACTTTTTTCCGAGAATTGAATGTGTGTCTTTTCCTGATATAGGTAGAGTAGTTTTTTCCATGCAGCATAAAATATGCTGCATGGAAATATTCATTACTGATGTGTAAATTCTTAATAGAATGAGTATGAAAAATATTTTGACAGCTCTCCTTCTTTTAATTGTTGCGGTTCCCAAAACAGCGGCACAGGAACTTTTCAAGAATGGAGAGTTAACGATAAGCAAGCTTGAAGAAAGAACATGGGTGGTAGAGACTGCCGATATGACCACTATGTATATCCTTGAAGGTGACGACCGTGCAATGCTGATCGACACCGGTACCCAATGTGAAGATCTAGACGAGATTGTCCGAAAAATCACACAGAAACCACTAATAGTTGTTCTTACTCACAACCACAGAGATCATGCAGGAAACATCCGTTTCTTCGATAAGGTTTACATGCATCCTGCAGACACCATCATACCAATCGACATAATTTTTGAAGGAGAGTACAAGTGGCTGCAAGAAGGAGATTCATTCGATTTAGGTGGCCGACATATTGAGGTCTACCTGATGCCCGGACATACACCCGGCTCTATCATTCTGATGGACCATTCCATCAATGCCTCTTTTACTGGTGATGCTTTCGGATCAGGACAAGTATGGCTGCAGTTGAAACCGCATGTACCCATGAACGATTATTATGCCTCCTGCGCGAGAATGGAACAGTTGATGAATGGACACAACATCACCAAACTCTACGTAGGACACTATCCCTACGTAAAACGTCCACTCGACATAAATTATATCCTCGACATGAAGGTATTGGCAAAGCGGCTGAGTGAGGGAGACACAACAGGAGCAAAAGATTATCCCAATATGGGAATAGATATCGCCTGTAAAAATCCGATGATCGTTGCCAATGGGCAAGCCATGATCGTGTTCGACCCTGAAAATATAAATTAAAGGAGTGATTAGAATGATCGTGGGAACTCCCCATTTTCAATTATTTCTCTATAAATAAACTACTTAATCTATGTATAAAAATAGAATTTTGTTACTCGGTTTTTTTGTATCTGTTTGGCTATGCGGTTTTGCACAGTTCCCGAGCACAGGAAGGGTAGAATATAAAAAAATGCCCAGTGACATACTGAATCTGGAACGAGAATATGCCATTTATCTGCCGGCGACATATGATAAAAACGTGGACAAGGAATATCCTGTCCTTTACTTGCTTCATGGTGGAGGCGGTTCCCATACCGATTGGGCAAAAGCCGGACAGTTGCAGGAAATCGCCAATCAGCTGATTGCTGCCGAGGATGCCAGTGAGATGATTGTGGTTTGTCCCGAAGCAGGGAAAGACTTCATGAACTATTTCAACAACCCCGATTGGAGGTACCAGGATTACTTCTTTGAAGAGCTGATTCCTTATATCGACACTACCTATCGCACGAAGAGCGACAAGCAACACCGTGCCATTGCGGGACTTTCGATGGGGGGTGGTGCCTCAGTGGTATATGCCACCGCACATCCCGAATTGTTTGCCGCGGCCTATTCCATGAGCGGTTATTTTTATCGTCATGACAATTTGTTCTGGATCAACTTCAATGATCCTGTGCAGAAAAAGATTCATCAGCTTGTGGAAGATAATAATTGCGTAAAGCTTATTCTGGAGGGAACACCTGAACAGGTGGAAGCCTGGAAGAGCGTTCGCTGGTTCGTGGATTGCGGCGATGATGACTTCACCTACGATGCCAACGTCGCTTTTGTGGCAGCCTTGCGTCAACAGCAGATTCCTTACCAGTTACGTATTCGCGACGGTGGCCATACCTGGGAGTATTGGACAAGCGCCCTCTATCTTGCGCTTCCCTTTGTGTCTCGCTCGTTTGAAAAATAGTTAAGGGACAGCGTTCGATTATCATACACTGTCATTTTTATTGCATATTTGATTTTTTTAAACAACAAAAAATAATCATTAGATGAAACAAGCAATTCTATCACTGTTCATAGGCCTGCTTCCGCTCATGGGAATGCATGCCCGGACACCTGTTTTGAGAGTGGAGGGAGGAGAGATAACAGGAGTAGCCGGTGACCTGCCCGGATTGATGGTATATAAAGGGATTCCCTACGCTGCCCCTCCTGTGGGGGAGTTACGCTGGAAGCAGCCTCAACCCGTATTGCCCTGGCAGGGAGTGCGTTCATGTGACACCTTTGGTGCGGCATCCTTGCAAGGAGACCAAACGGTAGGCTCTTTTTATTGGAAGGAGTTTTATCAGGGTGGTAATCCGGAACGCAGCGAAGACTGTCTCTATCTGAATGTGTGGACGCCGGCGGCAGGGAAAGACGCCAAGCTGCCGGTAATCTTCTGGATACATGGCGGTGGATATATGGCCGGCTATGGACATGAACTCGAATTCGATGGCAATGCCTATGCAGGAAAAGGAGTGATATTGGTGACCATTAACTACCGGTTGGGAATGAGCGGTTTTTTGTCGCATCCGCTCCTGACGGCGGAGAATAAGGGCAAAGGATCCGGCAATTATGGGCTGTTCGACCAATTGGCTGCCCTGAAATGGGTGAAAAACAATATTGCGGCATTTGGAGGCGATCCCGGCAATATAACCGTAATGGGACAGAGTGCCGGTGCGGGTAGCGTGCAGGCGCTCATCTCCTCTCCGCTGACCGAAGGCCTTATTCAACGCGCCATCATTCAAAGTGGTGGAGGGCTGGGTGGAATCATTGCCGCCAAACCTCTGCGGGAAGCAGAAAAGACTGGCAAGGAGATGTGGGATGGGGCGGAAGCGACAACGTTAGAGGAGATGCGCCTCTTTCCTGCCGATAAGTTTCAGGAGGTGATGATAAAGTACCTGATGAAACAGCAAACCTTCGGGGGACTTCCTTTTGGACCCTCTATCGACGGAGAACTGCTGACAGCTTCACCGGACGAGGTGGCGAAAGTGGGGAATCAACTGGACATCCCCTATATGATCGGTTATACGTCGGAAGATTTGATGCCGGATGTGATGAAAAAGGCCGCCGTGGATTGGAGCCTTCTCCTTGAAGAACAAGGCAAGGAACCGGCTTACGTTTACTGCTTCAGCCACGATTTGCCGGGAGAAGATATGCCTGCCGGACCGCAAATGGGTGGTTTTGGCGATATGAAGGGAGCGTTCCATTCTGCTGAACTATGGTATATGTTTGGAACGCTGGGCAAGAGCTGGCGACCGATGGAACAGGCCGATTTTGAACTGAGCGAGCGAATGGTGACCTACTGGACCAACTTCGCTAAAACCGGGAATCCGAATGGTGAGGGTGTGCCTTTGTGGGATCCTTGCACCAAATCAAATGAGCATATTCAGACCTTGGATATTCAGGTGAAATAAAGCGTTACAATAGTCCCCAGGTGTGGAAACAGGTAAATAGCCCTGGACGATATATGACATTCCTAGTAAATTTGAGCACTAATTCAATAAACATAAAAAAACATGAAGAGAACTATTCTGACATTTTTTGCCGCAATTGCCATACTGGCGGCGCATGCACAGTTCCCGGGATGGGGACCACAAAGCAAGATAGTGACGGACAGCATCCATAGTGAAATCCTGCATGCAGACCGGGCTTTCAATATCTTCCTGCCACAGAGCTACGAGGTAGACAAGGAGAAAGAGTACCCTATCCTCTACTTGCTGCACGGCATGATGGATACCAATCAGGGATGGACCATGAGGGGACACCTGAAGGATGTGATGGACCAGCTGGTGGCTTCGGGAGAGGCGACAGAAATGATTATCGTTACGCCCAACGCCGGGGGGAATGTGTATGCAGGCGACTGGAATGGCTATTTCAATATGCCTGGATGGGCATACGAAGATTTCTTCTTCCAGGAGTTTGTCCCGTATATTGAGAGTACATACCGCGTAATCGGCGACAAACAACACCGTGCCATCGCCGGCCTCTCAATGGGCGGAGGCGGAGCAACCAGCTACGCGCAGCGCCATCCCGACAGGTTCAGTGCCGTGTATGCCATGAGCGCGCTGATGAGCATTCCCGAGGAAGGAGCCGCACCGTCACAGAATCCCGACGACAAGATGGCCATCCTGACCAAGTCGGTCATTGAAAACAGCTGCGTAAAATTTGTGGAAGAGGCCGACGAAGCACGAAAAGAACAACTTCGCTCCATCCAATGGTTTGTGGATTGTGGCGATGACGACTTCTTGCTGGACCGCAATATCGAATTCACACAAGCCATGCGCAAAGCACAAATACCCTGCCAGTTCCGTGTACGCGACGGAGGGCACACCTGGGAGTATTGGCACTCGGCGCTCTATGTGAGCTTGCCATTCATCTCCCGCACCTTTGGAAAATAGAGTTGACATATTATAAACCAGCATAAATAAAAACAACAATGAAAAAAGCAACAATCGTGATAATAGCCCTGTTGATGTGCGCCATGACGTTTGCCCAACAGGCCCTTTGGGGAGGAGCTCCCGTGATTTCTCCGGAAATTCATAACAACAACAGCGTTACTTTCAGGCTCAATGCTCCGAAAGCAGAAAAAGTACAGGTAACAGGGGATTTCCTGCCGACCCAAAAGATCAGTACACCATTTGGTGAGTTCGACGGACCCGGCGTAGCCGACCTGACCAAGGGCAAAGATGGGGTATGGGAATTTACCACCCCGGAACCGTTGCCATCCGAACTGTATAGTTACTCATTCATCGTTGATGAGTTGAAGACAACCGATCCTTCAAATATATATATGATTCGCGACGTGGCCTCGGTAACCAATGTGTTTATTGTCCCTGGCAACCCGGGCGATTTATACCGTGTAAACGATGTCAAGCACGGCACTGTTGCCCGTCGCTGGTACAACAGCCCCACATTAGAGGAACAACGTCGCGTCACCATTTATACTCCTTCGGGATACGAAGGCAGCGACAAGTCCTATCCCGTGTTATACCTGCTGCACGGATCAGGCGGTGATGAAGAAGCATGGATCGCGCTGGGACGTACAGCGCAGATCATGGATAACCTGATTGCCCAGGGAAAAGCGGAGCCAATGATTATTGTGATGCCAAATGGCCATACTCAAAATGCCGCGGCTCCCGGCGAGTCAAGTCGTGCCTATGCCCCCGTAATGGGAGGAGGCCCTCGCCAAGCCGTTGCCAGCATGGAAGACAGCTTTGGGGACATCTTGACCTTTGTGGAAAGCAATTACAGGGTGAAAAAAGACAAAGCACATCGTGCGGTTGCCGGCTTATCTATGGGTGGTATGCACTCTTCTGCGATTTCTGCTCAATATCCCAATACCTTCGACTATGTGGGTGTGTTTTCTGCCCCTCCGATCGCAACAATGATGATGCCCGACAGCGAAGACAAAGGAAAGTACACCGAAGAATTTGTGGCAAAACTGAAGACGCAGCAAGATAACGGATTCAAATTGTATTGGATCGCTTGTGGAAATACCGATTTCTTGTATCAAGGCGTTATCGACAGCATGAGACAGATGGACAAAATAGGATTTAAATATACATATAGAGAGACGGGCGAAGGACATATCTGGAAGAACTGGCGTATCTACCTTACTGAGTTCGCCCCCATGCTATTCAGGTAATTAACCGACAAATTCCTTGAATTGATTTATCATATATTTAGAAAATATGAAAAAAAAAATATTATCAATGACACTTGCCGCCTCCACCTTAATGGGATGCGGACCTAACGTGCCACAACTTGGAAAATCATCGACCGATGAAGTAATTGCCGCGATGACCCTCGAAGAGAAAGCACATCTGGTAATTGGAACCGGAATGGCCGGATTTACAGGCGAAAATGCGGTGATTGGTGAAACCCGCAGCTTGGTACCCGGAGCCGCAGGAACCACCTACCCTATCGAACGGCTTGGCATCCCGGCTGTTGTTTTGGCCGACGGACCTGCCGGACTGCGGATCAACCCCACCCGTGAAGGTGATTCCGCCACCTATTATTGCACGCACTTCCCCATTGGCACGCTGCTGGCATCTACCTGGGATCAGGAATTGGTGGAAAATGTGGGTAAGGCGATAGGAAATGAAGTCCTGGAGTATGGAGCGGATGTATTGCTCGCTCCAGCATTGAATATTCATCGCAATCCTCTTTGTGGACGCAATTTCGAGTATTACTCCGAAGACCCTGTGGTCTCCGGGAAGATTGCCGCTGCGTACGTGCGCGGTGTGCAGAGCAACGGGGTAGGCGTCTCTGTCAAACACTATGCGGTAAACAATCAGGAGACAAACCGCATGGCCAATGATGCCCGGGTATCTCCCCGTGCCTTGCGCGAGATCTATCTGAAAGGATTTGAAATCACGGTGAAGGAATCCGCACCCTGGACGGTGATGTCTTCCTATAACTATGTGAACGGCACATACGCCTCAGAGAATAAGGAATTGCAGACGACATTATTACGCGACGAATGGGGCTTCCACGGCATCGTGATGACCGACTGGTTCGGCGGCAAGGATGCCGTCGCCCAAATGATAGCCGGCAACGACATGCTACAACCCGGTACCGATCAGCAGTTTGAAGATATAGTAAATGCGGTGAATGAGGGCAGACTCGATGAGACCATCCTCGACCAAAATGTGAAACGTATTCTTGAAATGATATTGCAAACACCCAATTTCAAAGGATATAAATTCTCCAACAATCCTGACCTGAAAGCACATGCGACCATCACACGCCAGTCGGCTACCGAAGGTATGGTTTTATTGAAAAATGAGAATGCCGTGCTGCCTCTGTCCTCCGACGTTAAAAATGTAGCATTGTTCGGATGCACCTCATACGATTTCGTAGCCGGGGGCACCGGTTCGGGTAATGTGAATCGTGCATATACCGTATCGTTGCTGGATGGATTGAAGAATGCGGGATACACAGTAGATGAATCACTGAAGCCGATATACGAGCAATATATAGAGGAAGAAAATAAACGGAATGCGCCGGATCCTTCCAATCAGTTCGCACATTTTATGCCGACTCCCCGTCCCGTGGAAATGGCGCTAACTCTCGAGCAGATTGAAAAACAGGCAGTCAATACAGATGTGGCGTTGGTTACCTTGGGACGAATGTCCGGTGAGTTCGAAGATCGCACAACCAGCGACTTCAACCTGAGTAATGAAGAACTAAAGCTGTTGCAAGACGTAACCAAAGTATTCCATGCTTCCGGAAAACAAGTAGTGGTGGTATTGAATATCGGGGGAGTGATTGAAACTGCTTCATGGAAAAACCTGCCCGACGCCATTCTCTGCGCTTGGCAAGCCGGTCAGGAAGGAGGAAACAGCGTAGCCGACGTATTGAGTGGCAAAGCCTCTCCATCGGGCAAGCTGCCGATGACCTTCCCCGTAAAATTTGAGGATGCGGCCTCTTCTGCCAACTTCCCTGTCAATCAGAAAGCAAACATCGACATAACCCATAAGGGAGGTAAGAAAAATGACGTGAAGAATGTGGATTATACCAATTATGAAGAAGATATTTACGTTGGCTATCGTTACTTCGACAGCTTCGACAAACAGGTATCTTATCCTTTTGGTTACGGCCTCTCTTACACATCTTTTGAATACGGCAATCCATCGATAAAAGAAGAAAACGGAGAATACATCGTGAGCATAGACATCAAAAACAACGGAAAAGTTGCCGGGAAAGAGGTTGTTCAGCTTTATGTTGCTGCGCCCAAGAGTAAAAAGATAGACAAACCTGAAAAGGAATTGAAAGCTTTCGCAAAGACCAAAGAGTTGAACCCCGGTGAAACAACTCTCATCACGATGAAAGTAAAGGCGAGCGACCTGGCCTCATACGATGAATCTGCCTCTTCCTGGGTAGTGGATGCAGGGACATACAAATTTCTGGTAGGTGCTTCTTCTCGTGATATCAAAGCCGTATTGGAAGCAGAAGTAACTGCTTTTTCCGAAAAGACAAATGACATTTTGAAATTGCAGGAACCCCTTACTGTCTTGACAAAGAAATAATCCATTTTTCTGAATGGGGCACCTTGCCATGTTCAAAGTGTGTCAAGGTGCTTCTTTTTTATAAAAACGAAGAAAATGTATAAGAAAATAATACTATCCATCGCTTTGCTCGGACTGGTCTGGTCGGCCTCGGCCCAGTCACGCGTTGCTCCCGCGATTCCACGGGACAAACAGATGGAACAACAAATTGAGGCGCTGTTACAAAAAATGACGCTCGACGAGAAAGTGGGACAGATGACCGAGCTGGCCATCGACTTGCTCCAAAAACGCAACAATCCTTTTGCCGGTCTCAACCCTCAAACAATGACGGTGAACGACCTGAAGAAGATTATCAGGGATTATCAGCTGGAAAAAGATTTTCCGTTGGAAAACGAGATGCCTTCACAGGAGATGATGATGGCCCTTTATCAACGTATTCAGGCTGTGGAAGGAGCCAAAGAATTCCAGCTCGACGAAGAGAAACTCGAAACTGTAATAGGCCAATACAAGGTGGGATCAATACTGAATGTGCCCAACGGCGTGGCGCAAACGCCGGAGAAATGGCAGGAAATTATTCAACGCATCCAGGAAAAATCGATGGAAGCAATCGGCATTCCTTGTGTCTATGGCGTTGACCAGATTCACGGAACCACGTATACGCTGGGGGGTACCCTCTTTCCTCAAAGCATCAATATGGGCGCCGCCTTCAATCGGGAATTGACGCGTGAAGGAGCACGTATCTCTGCTTACGAGACAAAAGCGGGAAGTATTCCCTGGACCTATGCCCCTGTGACCGATTTGGGACGTGACCCGCGTTGGTCCCGTATATGGGAGAGTTATGGCGAAGACAGCTATTTGAACGCCGAGATGGGACGCGAATCGGTACTTGGTTTTCAAGGCGACAACCCTAACCGGATCGGGGAGAATAGCGTAGCCGCCTGCATGAAGCATTATATGGGGTATGGTGTGCCGGTTTCCGGCAAAGACCGTACTCCTTCCTCCATCACCGTGCAGGACATGCGTGAGAAGCATTTCGCACCCTTCCTCGAGATGGTAAACGCGGGCGCCCTTTCTATCATGGTAAATTCGGGGATAAACAACGGACTCCCCTTCCATGCCAACCACGAACTGCTGACCGAATGGTTGAAAGAAGATCTCAACTGGGACGGCGTGATAGTGACTGACTGGGCGGATATCAACAACTTATATACACGCGACCGTATTGCCAAAGACAAGAAAGAGGCGATCAAGATTGCTATCAATGCCGGAATCGATATGTCGATGGATCCGTACGACTTGAACTTCTGCACCCTGTTGAAAGAGCTGGTGGAAGAAGGTGAAGTGGCGATGAGCCGCATCGATGATGCTGTCCGCCGCGTATTGCGTATGAAGTTCCGTCTCAACCTGTTTGAGAAGCCCTATTACGACCTAAAGGATTTTCCCCTCTTTGGTAGTGATGAGCATGCGGCCGTTGCCCTCAAGGCAGCCGAGGAGTCGTTGGTGTTACTCAAAAACTCAGACAACATACTCCCATTGGCCGCGGGAAAAAAAATACTGATTACCGGCCCGAATGCCAACTCCATGCGTACCCTCAACGGTGGCTGGTCCTACTCCTGGCAGGGCGACAAGGCGGATGAGCTGGCGGTGGGGCACAACACCATTCTCGAATCGTTCACCAACAAGTTCGGTGCCGAGAATATCACCTACGAACCTGGGGTTACTTACAAGCAGGGCGGCCTGTGGCATGAAGAGAACGCCCCCGAGATTGAAAAGGCGGTAGTCGCAGCAGCCAATGTGGATTACATCATCGCCGCCATTGGCGAGAATTCCTATTGTGAAACACCGGGTAACTTGACCAATCTCACACTTTCACAGAATCAGCTCGACCTTGTAGCGGCGCTTGCCCGCACGGGTAAACCCATCATCCTGGTATTGAATGAAGGACGGCCCCGCCTGATCGCTGACATCGAGCCACTGGCCAGTGCCATTGTCCATGTCATGCTCCCGGGAAACTACGGCGGTGACGCGTTGGCAAACTTGCTTGCCGGTGATGTGAACTTCAGCGGAAAGCTTCCCTTCACCTACCCCAAAGAGATCAACTCACTGATTACCTACGACTACAAGCCCAGTGAGCACATCGGTCAGCAAATGGAGGGCGCGTATAATTACGACGCGCAGGTCTCGGTGCAATGGCCGTTTGGTTATGGGTTAAGCTACACCACATTTGAATACGGCGACCTCAAGGTGGACCGCCCGGAGTTTGCCTCTGACGATGAACTCACTTTTACGGTGGATGTGACAAATACCGGTAATCTCTCAGGTAAAGAGAGCGTGTTACTCTTTAGCAGCGACAGGGTAGCCTCCTTGACTCCTGATGTTCGTCGCCTTCGCGCATTCGAGAAGGTGGCATTGAACCCTGGTGAGACAAAAACAGTAACCCTGAAGTTAAAAGGGGCCGATCTCGCGTTTGTTGGCTATGATGGGAAATGGATCCTGGAGGAAGGCGATTTTCGTATCCAGGTGGGAGACCAGATAGTGGATATTATTTGTACAGATACAAAAAAATGGGAAACCCCCAATCGGTAATTGCGAGAGGGAGGCTCCCGCTCACTAGTAGCTGAAGGGTTGAAGTGCGGACTTCAACCCTTCTATGGCTCTATTTTTGACTAATAAAATAAAAAAACCTTCTAACGTTCGAGTAACCGGGTGAACGAAAGTGATCCCAATTTCCACTTGCCGCCAATCATTACATACACCTCTGTAACCATGAAAGGATAAACAACCTCGTTCCCTCCGACGATGGCTGTTAGTCTGATCTTATCAAGAATGATGGCTGTCGTTCCGACAGTTTTATTTGTTATAGCTGTAATAATCCTCATCGCTAACCGGTTCGTACCACACCGCAGGCCCCATATTGCTGCGGGTTCCTATGGCGAGGTGCTCCATTGGGCTGTCGGGTGTTGCCCCGTGCCAATGGACTACATCGGGTTTGATAGGGATAATATCTCCTTTTTTGATTAGCTGGATAGGCTTGCCCCTTTCCTGATAATATCCCTCTCCGGCTATAACAATCAGGATTTGTCCGCCGGGATGAGAATGCCAACTGTTGCGGCATCCGGGTTCAAATGTTACATTACCAAGCGTACAGTCGAAGTTTTCGGTATCGTTCATCAACCATTGCAGGTAGGCAACTCCCTCAAAGTTGTTGTTGCTGATTTCTTCACCTTTAGGAAAAATTGCATTTAGCTGAACATCATTACTATCTTTCATTGTACTTTCAGTATTACCGGACTTGTTGCTGCATGCCGTCATGATAACGATAAGACATGCAGAAAAAATCAAATTTAATCTATGCATAACATTTCTTTTTTAGAGGTTGGTTTGATAAAAGCTAACCAGTTTCTTTACCGCTTGTGATACATATTCAGGTTTCCAGTATGTTTCTATATGCGTAGCTCCATTAATAAGGAACAATTCTTTATTCTTCGCATTGATCGCCTTATTAAATGCGTCGTCTGTCATATAATAGCTGTCGGCCTTGCTACCTGCCATCATCAACAAAGGCTGGTTAATCAGTTCAATTTGATCGGTTGCATCCCAAGCCATCAAATCAATCAGGCTGCTTACCGTATAAGCACCTCCGGAGTTGGGGTAAGCTCCCGAATTGGGATGTGCATGGGTACGTTCGTAGTAAATAGCCCCCTCACGGTACATCTCGAACGGCATCGCAGCGATTTGTTCATCCGTAGCCGCAGGACCACCCCCGATATATCGCACTTCTCCTCCTGCTGCTTCCAACGCTCTTGCCTCGGATGCCTGTTTCAATCTTTCCTGTATTGTTGCATATTGTGAGTTCATAAAGCCATTACGTCTTACCATACCGGAATTGAACATGCTTAGCGTCGCAACCGCTTTGAACCTTTTATCGGTTTGTGTGGCTTTTAACGTATAACCACCGCCACCGCAGATACCGAGTACTCCCAATCTATCAGGATCAACCCCTTTATATTGGGAAATGTAATCTGCCATCCCGTGTATATCCTCAACACGGTTTTCAGGTTTATCCACATTACGGGGTTGTCCACCACTTGCACCCTGGTAGGCTGCGTCTGCCGTTATTGCAATAAAGCCATTCTCTGCCAAATGTTGGGCATATAAACCCGCTACCTGCTCTTTTACGCCTCCATTGGGGTGTGCAACTGCTATTGCCGGATATTTCTTTGATGGATCATAGTCGGCAGGTGTATATACATTGGCTGCTATCTCAATCCCGTTCACTTCATAAGTTACAGGGTGGATATTTACTTTACCCTTTTCGTTTTGAGTTATTGCCCCATCATACACGAGCCCATAAGGATTTTGTTGACGCTCATTCAGAACGGACTGCGCATCTGCCACATCTGTAGCTGCGATTGATGTTGCTATTGCAATTATGGATGTTACTTTTTTCATTCCTTTGAAATTTAAATTTTGATTCATATTGTTTCTTTTAATGTTAATCCAATCTTTTTTCTTTTAACCATTTGGAAAGTTGGTCGGCAATTTCAATGTTGTTCAAGTCGGAGAAAGGAAAAAGCGTATCGCCTTTGATTCCTATTTCCGGTAGGTGCACCACGGTGGCATCACCTCCGTGCTTATTGATGGTTGCTGCCCAGATCTTTGCCATTTCCAATCCCGACGGAACTTTTACCTGCCTCGCCACGTCCGGGCTGGTCGAGCAAATATACTCCGAACCCTTTCCTTTATTGTTTCCTGTTTCCAAGAACATCATCCAATACCGACCGGGCAGATTTACCCTCTTTCTTGCCTATGGTCGATTGAATGATCTCGACAAATTCATTTAATTGTTCCGGGGTAAGGCCTACATTCAGGCAAATCGTCAGATGCGAACGCAGCATAGGCTCGGCCTTGCCAATCGAGCTGATTACCGATACTGTCACCAGTTCTCTTTCTGCATAGGTAAGTACATCCCGTTCAAAAATATCTGCGAACAGGTGTTCTTTCAGGAAAGAGTCTATGGCCGGAGCAAAAGCCGAATATCCCGAAAGTGTTTCGGGTTGGGGCGTCCGGGTGAGTTCTCCCAAAATCTTCTTACCCCTTTCATACTTGTTACCATCATCGTTTATGGGAGAGGCATCCGCACCCAATTCATCGGTAATGCCGTTGGCTTTCCTTTCGTCCAGCACTTCCATGAAAGTTTGCAGTCCACGGATACTGCGGGGAAATCCGCAATAAGCGTAAAGATGTACCAATGCTTCCTTTATCTGGTTGACAGTAAGTCCGGCCTCAAGTCCGGCATTCAGTTCTGTTTTTAACT
>NZ_DHOS01000003.1 GCF_002410825.1 Proteiniphilum sp. UBA5384
GGGGTCAACATCCCGGACAGGGGGGCAGCATCACCGGAATATGCAGTAATCGCTTTCGGACACCTGCGGTAACAGTTCTTCGAGTTGCAGGGCGATATAGAACGCACGGTCGTAGTCTTTCTCCTGCCAGAAGGCTTCGGAGAACGCACGGCTTAAAGATTCCAATTCACAGGGCGAGCAGCCCGCTTCCGTTGCATCCGGGGCAGATTTGTCTATGTCTGCGCTCCACGCTTCATAAGCCCGGCGATAAGCCCCCTCCCGTGTCTCGTTCTCTTGCCAGCGGTAATACAGGTCGAGGTCGGGGCATTCGGCACGGGGATGGGTATTGTCACTTATTCCGCCTTGTGCCGGAAGGCGGGTGAACGGAAACAGCGACAAGGCAATGAATATGAATACGATTTTACTGAATGACATAACCTTTGAGACAAAATGCAAAGATATAACATTATGCTAAACAGGAAAATAGAAGAGGCGGATTTTTATTGTTATGGTAGCGATGGCGGATAGCGAACTATTACAAAAGAGGGTATAGAATGTATCTGAATTTGTTGGCAATATAAGGAAGATTTAGTACCTTTACGCCATAATTAAGTCGCTCTTTGTTTTGTGCGTAACAGCAGCAGATATATGAAGTCCGCTCGTTTCTAAATCGTTACCTGTTTGATGATTATTTTCCGCAACTAATTCATTTCCAGCTCATAAGAAAAGGCATTGTGTCTTGCCGTATGGAATGAAAGGTTTTTATCAACTCCACAGACCGCTGCAATTTCCTTCAGATAGCAATACTTTGGAGATTTACCCTTTACTTTCAGTTAATTAGGAGAGCGTTTGTTTTGGCAGGTAACGAGTTGGTAACGGTTCTTTTAGCTTGTGTTTGCTCTGTTTTACACAGTACCGAATAACTCAATACAAAAGTACGAAAAAATATATTATTGGAAAAACATAGCCCTAAACATCTTTGATTTAAATATGGGAAAAAAAATATTGCAAAATCACGATTATTCTCAATAGATAGTGTAGTATTGGATTACACCACATCATACGCCCCTTTAATCAGAACTTTCGTATTCGAACTGAATTTGTCATCGGGAATAATTTCTATCCAATCACCATTTCGTTCGCCTGCTTTGACTAAGGTTTTTCGGAAAGTATAAACTCCGTCCTTTTCCGATTCGAGAACCAACAGAAAATTATTTCCCTCTTCGGTAGTAACAGCATCGAACGGAACACTTAAAGCATTGCGTGAATCAGCAATAAGTTGGGCTTCAACAAACATTCCGGTTATCAATTTTTGCTTTGTATCACTATCTAATGAAGCATATACATTGATAATACGGTCGTTTCCTTCAACCGATTTTCCTATCTGTGTAACTTTGGCTTCGAATTCCTGTGAACCGACCTGAGGTACAGTAAATCTAATTTTTTGCTCTATTTTAAGATTGAATATATCTTTCTCAAAAACAGCCAATCCCAAGTGCATAGCCTGTGTTTCCACGATTTCCATAATAACATCTGTCGGAGAAATAGCCATCCCCACATTTGCATTATTAGCAGTAATATCTCCCGATATAGGAGAATAAACTGTAATATAGGATGAGAATTTGCCCTGCTCGACTTGTGCTGGATTTATACGCAACATATTCAACTTCTGGCGAAGACTTTCGTAAGTGGCTTTGGCTCGTTTATAATCACTCTCGGCTTCTAAATATTTCTTTTGAGAGGATATTTTCTCATCGAAAAGAGTTTTTTGTCTTTCATATTCCGATTTCAGGTATTCCATTTGTCCTGCAATTTCCAGATAAGATTGTTGTAAGTCTATATACTCAGGACTTTCAAGAGTCAAAAGCGGTTGCCCTTTAGTCACCCTATCCCCTACCAATAGCGAAGTCGTCTTTACATACCCACCGACAAAAGAGGTTACTTTTGCCCTGCTTTTGGGCGGAACATCTATTTTGCCCGATGCTTTTATCGTATTATCAAATTCCCTTTCCTGCAAAGTAGCGACTTCCATTTTCATGGAATTGAACTGTTCCTGCGTAACTTCGACCAAGGAGTTATCTTCTTTTTCCGTATTTTCATTCTCTGACGATTTCTTTTCTCCTCCACAAGAATTAAAAAATATGATAGCTAAAACCAAGAATATATAAGATGTCAATTTTTTCATTGTTCATTAAAATTAAAGTAGTGTAACTCTAAATACGATTTATTATAAGAAAGAACATTGTCCAGATAATCGGATTCTATACTGATAGCGTTCTCCATACTTTGAATGTATTGAAAAAAGTCTATTTCACCGTTTTTATAACTCATATCGGCGGTCTTTATTATTTCCTTTGAAAGTATCTGACCGTTTTCCGTGTAATATTTTATCATTTCCCGATGTTGATTCAGTTCCGCCTGTTTTTGCATATAAAAACTTTCCATTTGTATTTCGCGATTGCTTCGCATAGCTTCCCAACTTTGTTGTTCCAGCTTTGCTGTCTTGCGTTTCGATATATTTCCACTGAAAAACAAGGGAATTGCTATACCTATCTGAAAACCGTTTTGATGATAGCCTAAACCTTTGTTTATCCCCGTAAAGAGTTCGACACTCAGGTCGGGTAACCAGTTCTGATTTTGCAATTTTATCTGCGATGAAAAAGTATTACTGACCGTTTCCAGATAATTCTTTTGTAATTCTTTGCCCGTTCCAACATTTTCGAGATACAACAAACTTAATTCATCATTTAATACTTGAAAACTTTCTTCACTTTGTACCAAAGATTTTAACTGTTCGTAAAGCGCCTGCTTCTGGCTTTTCAATTGTATCAATGTGGTACGAATTTGTTTCGATTTGGCTTCTGCTGTAATCTTTTCCAGATAATTGGATTCTCCCAACTCGAATTTTCGGCTTCCTGCCTTCGAGAAAACAGTGTAAAGACTATCCAATTCGGTATATAGCTTCTCTTTATTTTGGGTATAAACTATCTGCTCGTAGATAAGCGAAACATCGAGCACCAGCTTATTTTTTTGTATTTCGGACAAAGCCCTGTTCTGTTCCCATTGCGATTTATAAACCTTTCTTTGTGCGCCATATACGGTTGGGAAAGAAAATGTTTGTTCGATACCGAATACACGCAACGCCTTATCGTTGGGAGCGACATTATTCTCATCGTATCCGTAATACACAGTTGTCTTATCAAAGTCGAAAGCTGTCCCGATATTCGCTTTAGAAGCATCGGTCTGCAACTGATAAGAACTTAATTCTTTATTGTTGGCAAGGGCTGCTTCAATCAAGGCATTTAATTCGGAGTTATTTTGTGAATAACCTATCGAACTGGTTAGACACAAAATCCCTAAGCATATGATTCTATATATCTTCTTCATCTTTCGTCAAATTTTTGTCAAACATTTTGAAAAGAATAGGTAACACAACCATTGTAAGCAAGGTTGCCGTGAACAATCCGCCGATAACCACGGTAGCCAATGGACGTTGCACCTCCGCCCCTGCCGACGAGGAAATAGCCATAGGCAAAAATCCGAGTGCTGCGGCTGCGGCTGTCAGGGTAACAGGACGAAGCCTGTCAGTTGTTCCTTTCAAAATCAATTCATCCACATTTTTCATACCTTTATACTTCAACTCTTTGAGATGTTCCACCAAAACGATTCCGTTCAATACGGCAATACCGAACAGGGCAATAAAACCTACTCCTGCCGATATACTGAACGGCATTCCCCTCATCCAAAGCAATAAAATTCCTCCCACAGCTGAAAGCGGGATAGCGGTAAATACGAGTAAAGTTTCGCGTATAGACCCGAATGCAAAGTACAGAAGTATAAAAATCAGACAAAGAGCTACAGGAACAGCTATTTTCAGGCGGTTAAGTGCATTTTGCATATTCTCGAACTGTCCGCCGTAAGTCACATAATATCCTGGCGGCAGATTGATTTTTTCATTGATAATTGCCGATACATCTTTCACAACGCTTTCCATATCACGGTTGCGAACGTTCACACCGATTACCACACGGCGTTTGGTATCGTCGCGAGAGATTTTGGCAGGACCTTCGGTATATTCTACTTTTGCCAGTTCACGAAGTGGAATTTGCCCACCATTAGGTAACGGGACATATAAGTTCCTCAAATCATCGATATCATTACGCAGATTTTCTTCCAAACGAATGACCAAATCGAAACGGCGTTCTCCTTCAAAAACATTGCCGACTGTAGTACCCGCAAAAGACAATGCTACAATATCGTTGATATCCGATATATTCAATCCATATTGAGCAATGCGTGTACGGTTATACTCAACGGTCATTTGCGGCAGACCGTCTATCTTCTCCACGATAATATCGGCGGCACCTTCTACATGTGTAATAGCATGTTTTATCTGTTCGGCTTTTTCGGCAAGTACAGCCAAGTCTTCACCAAAAATCTTAATAGCTACATCGGAACGTGTACCCGATATAAGTTCGTTGAAACGCATTTCGATAGGTTGGGTAAACTCTATCTCCATATTGGGTATGGTGGCTTCCAATTCTTCTTTTATCTTATCTGCCAGCTCGTCTTTGGATTTTGCCGATACCCATTCGCTTCTGGGTTTCAATTTTACAATGATGTCGCTTTCCTCCATTGACATAGGGTCGGTAGGCACTTCGGCAGCACCGATACGGCTGACAATCTGTTCCACTTCGGGAAATTTATCGAGAATAGTTTTTTCAATCAATGTTGTGGTTTCTATGGTTTTGGCTAGCGATGTTCCTGTCTTGAGAACAGGTTGAATAACAAAGTCTCCTTCATCCAATTGCGGTATAAACTCGCCGCCCATGCGGGTAAATACTATCACGGCTATAACCAGTAATCCGACAGCTCCGGCAAGTGTTTTCTTTGCATGTTTCAATGCCCAAGTAATAACAGGCAGATAAGTGCGGGTTAACAACCTCATTATCCGTACTGTAATTCCATTTCGCTTCTGAACCTGCGGTTTGATAATCAGGGAAGACAGAACAGGAACGTATGTAAGGCAAAACAACATAGCTCCAATGAGCGCGAAGCTGAAAGTAAGCGCCATCGGGCGGAACATCTTTCCTTCCACTCCCGAAAGAGAGAGGATAGGAATGAAAACGATTAGTATGATTAGTTGTCCGAAGATAGCCGAATTCATCATCGTAGCCGAACTGTTTAAGGTAATTTTGTCCAATTCCCGTTTCCTGTCAGGTACAGCCAGATGACTCAATTTAGAGGCATTCGCAGTCATTTGTGACGAAACAAATTCTACAATAATAACAGCTCCGTCTATAATAATTCCGAAGTCAATCGCCCCCAGACTCATCAGATTGGCATCTATCCCGAATATCCGCATCAGTGAAATAGCAAACAATAAGGACAACGGTATCACAGAAGCCACGACAATCCCCGAACGGAAATTACCGAGTAGTAATACAACTACGAAAATGACTATCAAACAACCGAGTATCAGATTTTCGGCAACAGTGAAAGTCGTTTTCGCGACCAATTCGCTACGTTCCAAAAAGGCATTGATATATACTCCTTCGGGAAGCACTTTCTGTACTTCTTCCACCCTCTCTTTTACCGCATTGATGGTTTCTTTGGAGTCGGCTCCTTTCAGCATCATTATCTGACCGAGAACTTTCTCTCCTTCACCGTTCCCTGTAATAGCTCCGAAACGATTGGCACTTCCGAAACGTACAGAAGCGATGTCTTTTACAAGAACAGGAATGCCTTCGACATTCTTTACAACAATATTTTCTATATCTTCAATGGTGCTGATTTTCCCTTCTCCACGAATGAAATAGCTTTGATTGACTTTCTCTATATAAGCACCTCCGGCAATGCTGTTATTCTTTTCAAGCGCACTTACCAAATCGCCCGTTGTAATATTCATCGCTTTCAAGCGGGAAGGGTTGATAGCTACCTCATATTGTTTCAGATAGCCGCCCCATGTATTAATTTCGACTACTCCGGGAATTCCCGAAAGTTGACGTTTCACTATCCAATCTTGTATTGTGCGCAGGTCTGCAACCGAATATCTGTCTCTAAATTCCGGTTTTACATCCAGAACATATTGATAAATCTCCCCCAACCCGGTCGATATAGGGCCCATTTCGGGAGAACCGAAACCTTCAGGGATAAGCTCTGATGCTGTTTTTATTTTCTCGGCTATCAATTGACGCGGGAGGTATGTCCCCATATTTTCGTCGAAAACTATCGTTACCACCGACAGGCCGAATTTGGAAACGGAACGGATTTCCTGCACTCCGGGGAGGTTTGCCATTTCCATTTCGATAGGATAAGTGATAAACTGTTCGATATCTTCGGTCGAAAGGTTTGTAGAAGTAGTGATGACCTGCACCTGATTATTGGTGATATCGGGTACTGCACCGATAGGTATATGAAAAACCGAATAAATGCCATATACGAATATGGCAAATGTAAATAGTAATATAATCAGCTTGCGGTTAAGACTAAACCGTATAATCTTTTCTAACATCTACTTTTGTTTTACCTGATTTCAATAATCAGCAAAAGTAGATAGATGTTAAAATAGTTTGCTTAAGATTTGCTTAAGATTGAGGAATTTGTAATCTGACAGTGGTTCCTATGCCTTCTCTACTGAAAAATTCAACCTCGATATTCAATAAAGAACAAAACCTTTTAACAATGGATAACCCCAAGCCAAAACCTTTAATCTCGGCACGGTCTGCTGAACGGTAAAACTTATCGAAAATCTTTTCCATATCCTTTTCAGGAATACCTATTCCGGTATCTTTAACTTCACAGATTATGGCATTGTTCTCTTTTTGCAATTGTATTCCGACCCTGCCCTTCGAGTGGGAATATTTAATGGCGTTGGAAAGAATATTGGAAAGAACGGTCGTAAATAAATATTTATCCGTTTGAATATCAATGTCATCTGAGAAAGAGAGGTAGTCGATATCAATATTCTTTTGCTGAATATTTGCCGACAAATATTTCAAAGCATCTTTAATTACCGAATCAATTTTCACAGTATCAATGTGAAGAGATTGTTTCTGATTTTCGAAACGGGTCAGAATGAGCAAATCATCCACTAAATGGTTCAGGCGATCTATTTCCTTTATGCAATAAGTTACTTTTTCTTCGTACTCTTCCGGACTTCGAGGTTTTCTTATCAACACTTCCAATGTTCCTTTCAACACAGCCAAAGGTGTACGAAACTCATGGGAAGCATAGGATGTAAATGATTTCTCCCGTTCGATAGTTTTTTCAATACGGTTGAGCAGTTGATTGATAGTATCGGATAAGACATAAAGTTCATCTTTATTATGAGGCAAAGGAATACGCTCAGTCAGATTGTCCCGTGTAATTTTATTAGAGGTATCAATAATATGGTTGATAGGTTTGATGCTTCTTCCAGCAATAAACCGGGCAACAAAAAACAGTATAATTAGAATAATCGGATAGGTAAAGAGTAGTATATGCCGCAGAGCCTCCAACACCACTTCCGAACCTTCGCGAGCCACAGCTACCAACAAGTGCCCGACACGTGTGCCATTTTCGTTTTGAATAGGAACTTGTACCTGCCTTATCCTTTTTTCTGCAAGCTCTCCATTAAAAAATACATTATCTTCTTGGTTCGGATTATACAGTAAATTACTGCTTTTCAAATTGGGCGATTTATCAATGAGATTACCATTAATATCCAAGAATTCGATGAACACCGGGTCAACCCCGACAGTATTGTGTTCTCGTTCCATCCACTCTTTGTGTCTTTTCAAGGTGATTGTTCCATTTCTTACTTCTATTTCCTGAGAATGGCGTTCTACTTCGCGTTGCAAATCTTTATTCAGGTGGTTGGATACATTGTATTCCACTACCATATAGATGGTAACGAAAACAAGCCCGATTAATAATGCTGTGGTAATTATATAATTCAAGGCAATCCTGTTCCGAAATGAGAAATTCTGCATATTTATTCGTTAGCAATATACCCTACACCTCTTATGGTCTTGATATATCCGTTATCCTTATCCAAATTCAGTTTTTTACGGATAGCATTTATAAAAACATCTATCACTCCTGTATCGTATTCGAAATGAATACTCCATACCTTTTCAATAATCTCGTCTCTTTTGCATACGTTTCCTTTGTTTCTGATAAGGAATTCGAGTAATTCAAACTCCCGTTGAGTCAGAGAAACAACAGAAGAGTTTGATTTTACTTCGTATGTATTGAGGTTGAGCGAAATATTGCCTAATACAAGAATTTCTTGCTCTTTTTTATTTCGGAAATGTATTTTTATCCTTTCCAACAATTCTTCAAAGCTGAATGGCTTTTTGATATAATCATTCGCCCCACATTGCAATCCTTCAATGATTTCCTGTACAGTATCTTTTGCAGTCAGGAATAGCACCGGAATGTCAGCATCTTTCTCACGGATGGTTTTACATACTTCTATGCCTGTCGTTTTGGGCAACATCCAATCCAATAAAATTATATCCGGCTTTTCCGATTCAAAAATCTCTATTCCTTGCTTTCCATCAGTAGCAATAGTAGTTATATAACCTTCTTCTTCCAATCCTTGTTTAAGAAAGTTATAAATGCCGGGTTCATCTTCTATGATCAGGATGTGTATCATAACAGTGCAAAGATACGGAAACATTTTAGACCTGCTCTATTAGATTCTTAATATGTCTGCCATATTTTCAACTACTGTCCGAGAATACTTTTGCTTTATGACATAGTAAAAGGTTACTCTTCCATCGCTAGTAGTACCGTCCAAAAGGTGTTATTTTGTTTTTATATCCCTCTCCCTCTCTTCTTTTCCTGAACTTTAGGAACTTTCAGCTTTGTTTCCTTCGGTTTCTGCTCCTCCTTCAGTAGTCTCGGATCACCCCACGATTCCTGATATTCCGTATCTGCTTTGTCTGCTTTCCACAGATATGGGTGTGCATAACTACCGCCTCCCCACCATTTAACGGTAGCTTTTGTTATCTGCCCATCCTCTATCAAAGCCTTATCCCGGAGTCGCATTTCGTACTTGCCATACTTGATAAATTTGTCTGGATTTTCGCTTGTGAAATAAACAGTATTCTTTTCATCATTCAGAAAAGCGTAAGCTGAAAATTTAGTTTTCCCATCTTCGCTCATAAGGTTTTCAAGGAAAGTATGCGCTCCACTTGTTAATGTATTTTGTTGTTCGTCGGTCAATTCTACACCCAACACAACAATATTTTGTTTAGGCAGAGGTGTCTTTTCCGCTTCCTCTTGTTTCCGAAGCAGTTCTTGCTTTTCCCGCTCTCGTTCAGCTTGCTGTGCTTTTAATCTTGCTTCTATCTCAGCTTTTTCTTGTTTTAATCGTTCTTGGTGTTGGGCTTCTGCTAAGTTCTTTTCGAACTCTTTTTTGAGATTTCCATAGCTGAATTTCCGGTCAATTTGTGAGCCTTTAAATGAAACATTATCGTAGATGAACGATATTCCTTCTATCTCTCCAGTGGTTCGCCTTTGCTTAAATTCGACATTAATCCCTTTACTTTGCAGGAAATCTTGGAAGTCTTTCTCGTCCGTACAATAGGGCAAAATCGCCTTAATTATATCGTATAAAAGGTATTTTACCGAGTCAGGAGTTCTTAATTTCTCTCGTTTAACCCGCTCTTTCCCTTTTCCGTAAGTTAATCCGTGTTTATCTTTCAGCTTTTTGCAAACTTTGATATTCCGCTTGTAATCGTAATTGACCGATATTAATTTCAGGTTATTATCAATCCGATTATACACAATATGCAGGTGATCATTATCAGAATTATGGTGGCGGACAATGATATACTGGGTGTTTTTAATGCCCATCTCTTCCATATATTCTTTGGCTAATAGTACCATAAATGCATCCGTCATTCGCTCTCGGTCTTCGGGAGCAAATGATATAGGAATATGCCCGACAGGTTGTTTTATTTCTTTCCTGCCGGAGCGTTGCATCGCGAAACCACGGATAATCTCTTCTGTTGTTCCTGCCAATACGCCTTCCACTTCGAGCAGCTTAGCTGTATCGTTCATAACATACCGGACACATCCCTTGAATGATTTTCCTTTGATATTCTTAGCGATCATCTAACAGTTTCTTTATCTCGCAAGCGAGTTCAAATAATACTTTCTCGGCAGCCTTGTATCCTATAGAGTTTGCCTTTCTGGCAAGCTGATTCAGATTATTTGCCATACCTGCTAATTTTCTAATCAGGTCAAGTTCTTCTAATGTGAAGCGTGATTTAACGCCTCCTTTCAGCACCATCTCTCGGGCATATTGTGTAGCTTTCATGCCGAACTTCTCCGCTTTATCTTTCACTTTTTTGAAATCCTCTTCAGTTAGTTTGAGGTTGATTGAAGTGGAAAGTTTTTCTTTTTCCTTTCTCGGACGACCTATTTTCTTTTTCTTCCTCTCCTTATTTTCCATAATAATCACATTTAAGGTTATGGAAAATTTTCGGATGTAGACTTACATCCGTGCAAGACGGAACGGAAGCGACCATCGGGAGATAAAGTGAAGTTTTGCCGGACAGCCTGATAATTCTGCAACCATCGGGCGCGGAAATGTCGAGCTGTCGAGTGACCTCAAAAGTTGAGACCAACGGGAGCGGCTTTTGAAGCGTGAGGAAAATTCAGTCGTAGGCGAATTTGCCGATAGCGTGGTCACAGCCCCGCAGGGCAAGGTGATTTCGGGTTACCCGAAAGATTACCTTGCTTCTAGTTCGCCCGACATGGGTATAATCTAACGGGTGCAAGTCCCTAACGCAGCCTTATAGCGGCAAGCGTACAGCCGACGGCAAGGGTGTCCGTAGCGATGCGGAATCTGAAGGAAGCCTTAGGCAAAACACTGACCTGACGTACAGAAACTTGATACCAAGGCATAGGAGTGTGGGTAAGTCTGCTAGACAAGACAAAGCCCCATAGCTATACGGAACACTCGGTGTAAATCAAGCAGGTATAAGTGTGAAAGATTATGTTCTTAATCGGGGAGGTCTCACGGACGTGTGGCGCATGTGTTAAGATTGCAAAGCATGGAGTAAAGCTTGCCGTGAGAAGTCAGCAGAGGCCATAGTACCTAATTTTTTTTTAGGGAAGGGCTGAATCGCAATAGCTATAAACACGTAACTAACTCCAAATAGGAAAGAATGCATAAAACAAGAGTCATAACAAGTACACTTGACTGCCCTCAAAAGAATAGGACGGAATCCGAAGGCTATGAGGGAGTGCAGACCTATATGGACATGAAAGACGGCAGTTTGATAGCAATGCAACCAAGTAAAGAGGATTTAATGAGCCAAATTCTTTCTCCGGTGAACTTAAATCGTGCATACTTACAAGTGGTGCGAAACAAAGGCGTTGGAGGTGTTGATATGATGGATTGCAAGCAATTGCTCCCATATCTGCACCAACACAAAGAAGAACTCATTGAATCGATACGCATTGGGAAGTACAAACCCAATCCGGTGCGTAGGGTAGAGATACCCAAGGATAATGGGAAGAAACGCCTTTTAGGCATTCCAACAGTTGTTGACCGCTTGATACAACAAGCCATAGCCCAAGTGCTATCACCTATTTATGAACGTCAGTTTAGCCAAGGCAGTTTTGGCTTTCGCCCCAAACGTAGTGCGCATGGAGCATTGCTTCAAGTGTGCCGATATGCGAGTGAAGGGTATAAATACGCTGTAGGTATCGACCTTGCGAGATTCTTTGATACTGTAAACCATAGTTTTCTATTGAGAATATTATCAAGGACGATTAAAGATGGTCATGTTATTTCGCTTATACACAAATATCTAACAAGTGGAGTAATGATAGGTAAGCATTATGAGCCAAGTATGGAAGGCACACCCCAAGGTGGGCCTCTGAGTCCTCTGCTCAGCAATATCATGCTGAACGAACTTGACAAGGAATTGGAAAGACGAGGGCACCGCTTTGTTCGTTATGCAGATGATAGTATGATACTATGCAAAAGTAAGAGGTCTGCCGAGCGCGTATGCGCGAGCATAACAGAATTTGTTGAAAAAGAGCTGCACCTCACAGTCAATCGTGAAAAGACAGAAGTCGGTTATATACGGGGCATGAAATACCTCGGTCACTCTTTCTATTTTACGAAAGGCAAATGCAGATTGTGTGTTCACAAGAAAACAAAAGACAAATTCAAGCGTAAGGTCAAGTCACTTACCGGTCGTAGTAATGGCATGGGTTATGCCCAACGTAAAGAGGTACTTTGGCAAACCTTTAGAGGGTGGCTTGAGTATTTCAAGTATGCCGATATGAAGACAATGCTGAAATCATTAGACCAATGGTATCGCAGACGTTTGCGCATGTGTATATGGAAATGTTGGAAGAAGGTAAAGACTCGTTATGCTAATCTGCAAAAATGTGGAATACCGAGAGGTAAGGCTTGGGAATGGGCAAATACTCGAAAAGGGTATTGGCACATATCCGACAGCTATATTCTTGCACGAGCACTACGAAACGAACTTCTTATGCAAGCGGGCTACCCTCTCTTAGAACCCCTTTACGAAACGATGCATATAGATTGCGAAACCGCCGTATGCGGAACCGCTTGTACGGTGGTGTGAGAGGTCGGAAAACGAAAGTAGGAAGAAAACTACTTAGTTTTCCTCCTACTCGATTGACGAAAAGCAAAAAAAGAAGAGACAAAAGTCTCAACATTTTTTTGGTTGGCGGCATCGTTAATCTCTAAAGTTGGGCTTAGGGCTAAGATGTCCCAACTTTGCAATACAGTCAGTGTATTGCCTATTGCTCTTCAAGGGTAGCCGGAGCAAATGAATGGTAGAAAGTGGATTGAATTTCTCATATCGTTGTATAAATTAGATGTATCCGACATGGATACTTGGGCAAATATAGATTGTTAATTTGATAGTTATACCATTGACAATATGAGGTGTATAGCTTTGCTCTGAGATGCAATTATTTGCCATACAGCCTGACAAATTTGAGTCACTCTTGTTGCTCCTATTGGTAATATTACTATCTTTAGTACATGCATAATGGAGAGCTAGACATAGATTATGATAGTAATGTTCCCGAAGTATTTCGGGTTGTACAGCAGAGTCTCAATGACTTTGTGGCAATCAACTATGGAACAGCACTTGGTCTGGTTTCACAGCCACAACTCACAGAGGCGGAAGTATTACACTATAAAAGCAAAGTGCTGGATATCATCCGCAACAATCCTCCTTTGGCGAGCTTACCCAAATATCTTCGTAATGGCAGAGAGGACTATCTCTGGTATAGTGACTTTTATGATGAGATAAGCAAAGACGTTTATTGGCTAAAAGAACCGTTTTACTTAATCCGCTGATTAAGTCTAAATTACCGTCATCTGCTTTCCCTTTTCTAAATGGCTGCTGTTTCCTTCAAATTGGCGTTCTTTGTGCTTGTAGGTTATATTTCTCCTGTTCTCAGGGAGTATTACGGATGATTCCAAAAGGCAACGGATAGGGGGCAGAACTTTTGCACAAACCCTAAATATGCTGCCATTTTAGCAAATGGAAGAACATTTGGCAACCGTGAACAATAAATCTAATTGCTAAACACTTACATTACTCGTATATATTTTGCCGTTTTCTCGCGTAATCTCACTATCTTTGCCATAAAATTGAACAACAATTTTGTTGTGCTGAATGAATTCTCTTTTTGTCCATTTTCAATGAATAGATTTTTTCATATAAAGCGGCTATATAGCTATATTCTCACGACTTTTATTCCGCTTTTCCTGATGACTTTTGTCATATGCCTTTTTCTGGTATTGATGCAATTCCTCTGGAAATATGTGGAGGATATGGTCGGGAAGGGATTAGATGTGAGTGTGATTGGGGAGATGTTTTTTTATGCTGCCCTCTCACTTGTTCCCATGGCTTTACCTTTGGCCATTTTGTTAGCCTCATTGATGATGTTCGGAAATATGGGCGAGAGCCTGGAATTGCTGGCTGTGAAATCTGCAGGTATTCCGTTGCTGACCTCTATGAAACCGCTTATTATTCTTGTTTTAGGGATTTCTGTCGGAGCTTTCTTTTACCAGAATAATATCCTGCCGAAAATACAGGCTAAGAATTATTCGTTGCTTATTTCTATCCGACAGGCCTCGCCTGAATTGGAAATCCCCGAAGGAGTTTTTTACAAAGATATTCCCGGTTATAATTTGTATGTGGGTAAGAAGGACCAAAAGACAGGTATGTTGCACAATGTATTGATTTATGATGTGGCAAGCGGATTCAATAACATGGCGGTAATTATCTGCGATTCAGCTGAGATGAGTATGGCTGATGATAAAAAGATGCTAATCTTCACCATGTATAGTGGACAGCAATTTCAAAACTTCCAACAGGGAGCGTCTTCTTCTTCCTCACGTTATAATAATGATTTTGTGCCCTATGCACGGGAGAATTTCGATACCAAGTCTATGATGATTTCCTACGATGCCAACTTTAACCGCATAGGGGAAGATGCAATTGAAGGGAATGCCTCCAGCAATTATGTGTCGAAAAACATGTCTCAATTGACGGCCTCTATCGATTCCATGTCGCATATTATGGATAGTGTGAATCTGGTTGACCGGAAGATGATGAAGAATTACTCCTATCTTTCTTTCCGTAATAGTTATCCTGCGGACAAGAAAGATTCTTTGGTCTCGGCAGCACAATACATATCGGTTGAAGTGCCGTCTCCCGATACTTTGCTCCAATCGAAACAGCTCAGCGACCAATCTGCTATTTTGCAGAATGCTTACATGAAAGCGGATAATAATAATAATGAATTTCTTTTTAGATCGCTCAATAAGACTTCCACGCAGAGAACTATCAACCGGCATTGGGTGGAATGGCACAGGAAATTTACCATTCCTTTCACATGTCTTATATTCTTTTTTATCGGCGCTCCATTGGGTTCTATAGTAAGAAAGGGCGGATTAGGTACACCTATCGTTATTTCCGTTATATTGTTTATTATCTACTATATTGTAGAAAATGTGGGATACAAGATGACACGTGACGGTGTGTGGGTGCATTGGTTCGGTATGTGGTTCAGCTCGTTTATTTTGCTGCCTATAGGGGTTTTCCTTACCTATAAGGCTATGAACGATTCGGTAATCATGAATGCCGATACTTATGTCAATTTCTTCAAAAGGCTCTTTTTTATCCGGGATAAAAGAAAATATCCGGTCAAGAGCGTCATCATTGAGAAACCAGACTATGAAGAAATCGCACGCTCACTGTCTGATTTATCGCGCAGAATTGACCTGTTTCTTGATAGATACGGTCATCTCTCTTACAAGGGTTATTGGACAGATATTAATTATAACAAAGAATTACGGTCCATCAGGAGTTCATTGGAAATTATACTCAACACCCTCTCCAATTCCCGTCGGTTAGAGGTATTGTCGAAGGCTGAAGAGTACCCTATAATATTTAACGTTGTGAGGATTTTCAATCCGGGTTCAATCCCGGCTAAAATATGCATGTATCTTTTCCCTGTAGGGATCATTTTCAGACTCCTCTCCCTTCACCTCGAATGGACTACCAGGAAAGATCTGAGGAATATTCAACAGCTGAACGGAGAATTAATTCATATTTTAGAAGGCACATATGAGCCGGAAACAATCGCTTTGGCATAAAATATAATACAAATGCAAGAAGAAATTCAATTACATGCTATTGATGAAGCTATTGAAGAGATTCGAAAGGGTAACTTCATCATTGTGGTGGACGATGAAGATCGCGAAAATGAAGGCGATCTTATCATTGCAGCAGAACATATCACTCCTGCAAAAATCAACTTTCTGGAAACCCATGCACGTGGACTGATTTGTGCTCCGATCACCAAAGAACGGGCCGGGGAACTGGACCTGCCGATGATGGTTTCGCACAATACATCCGTACATTCTACCCCTTTTACTGTATCCATCGATCTGCTTACTCATGGGTGTACTACCGGTATATCGGCTTACGACAGGGCACAAACCATCTTGGCATTGACGCGTCAGGAGACGGCTCCTGAAGATTTTGGCCGTCCCGGGCATATCTTCCCGCTGCGAGCACAAACCCGCGGAGTATTACGTCGTGCAGGACATACAGAAGCAACGATTGATTTTGCCCGTTTGGCGGGACTCTACCCCGCCGGAGCGCTGGCAGAGATTAAAAATGAAGATGGCTCCATGGCACGTTTGCCCCAACTGATAGAGATGTCACGGAAATTCAACTTGAAGATCGTGTCAGTAGCCGATCTAATCAAATACAGGCTTCGTACGGAATCGCTGATCGAAAGGGGGGAAGCCGTGCAACTGCCTACGGAATACGGTATATTCACGATGATCCCGTTCCTGCAGAAAGCGACGGGACAGGAGCATGTGGCTCTTATAAAAGGGGAATGGCATGATAATGAACCGGTATTGGTACGTGTACATTCTTCCTGTATGACCGGAGATATTTTCGGATCTATGCGCTGTGAATGTGGCGAACAACTTCATAAAGCATTGCAACTGATTGAAAAGGAGGGAAAAGGAGTGCTTGTATATCTCAATCAGGAAGGACGAGGTATCGGGTTAATGGCGAAAGCGGCCGCTTATAAGCTACAGGAAGAGGGACTCGATACCGTGGATGCCAACCTGCACCTCGGTTATCAGGCAGATGAACGGGATTATGGAGTGGGAGCGCAGATACTCCGCAGTCTGGAAGTGAGAAAAATGCGGCTGATGACGAATAATCCCACCAAACGGGTGGGCCTCGAATCCTATGGCCTGGAAGTGGTGGAAAATGTACCGCTTGAAATTACTCCCAATCAGTATAACCATTTCTATATGGAGACTAAGAAAAAGAGGATGGGCCACGTTTTACGTAGCGTGAAGTAGTTTTTTCATACTTCGCATGCTCCGTTATTCTCTTGAACAATTATCGATCCTATGAGTAGTATATTATACCTTCTTATCGGTGTTTTGACGGGGGGAGTTCTTGGATGGATCATCGCCTCGTTACGGGTCAGATCGAGAACAGTTTCAAAGACTGAATTTGATATGCTGACCGAGAGGTATAATGCGTTGAATATCGAACTGATCCTGTCAAGAGAAAGAATCACCGCCGAAAAGAAGTCATTGCTCGAGAGACTCGAAAATCAGAAAACGGAGATGACTGAATTACGGAAGCAGTTTAATCTCGAGTTCGAGAATATAGCTTCCAGAATACTGGAAGAAAAAACCGAAAAATTCACCTATCTCAACAAAAACCAGTTAGACGCCATCCTTAAACCTTTTGGCGAGAATATCGAATTATTCCGTAAAAAAGTGGAAGAGGTGTATATCAATGAATCGAAAGAGCGGTTTTCACTGGGCCTGGAGGTGAAGAACCTGCGAGAACTGAACGATCGCCTCAGTACTGAAGCAAATAACCTGACCAAAGCCCTGAAAGGAAATACAAAGACTCAAGGCGATTGGGGTGAGATGATTTTAGAAAATATACTTGAACGGTCGGGATTGGTAAAGGGCAGGGAATATTTTGTACAGGAATCGTTGAGAGATAACGACGGTAATACACTGACCGGTGAAAACGGTTCCAGAATGAGACCCGACATAATCATTGCTTACCCCGACAACCGTAGAGTAATCATCGACTCAAAAGTGTCACTTACAGCATACGCCAACTATATAGGAGCCGACGATCCCGCAGAACAAAAAAAATATATCAACGAACATCTGCGATCGGTACGCAAGCATATCGACGAACTGAGCCGTAAAAGTTATCAGGATTATACTGATACGCTCGATTTTGTGATGATGTTCATCCCAAATGAACCGGCTTATAGCTTGGCATTGCAATATGATGAAAATATATGGCAGTATGCTTATGATAAAAAAATACTGTTTATCAGTCCGACTAACCTGATTACTGCGTTGAAACTAATCGTGGATTTGTGGAAGCGTGAATATCAGAACCGTAACGCAATGGAAATTGCCGAGCGGGGTGCCGTGCTGTATGATAAATTCGTTAATTTTGTAGATTCTCTAACCGATATTGAGACTCATCTTGATAGAGCCAGACGGAGTTACGAGAATGCTTACGGACAGTTGAAGTCGGGCAGGGGAAACCTGATCGGCCAGGCTGAAAGATTACGCGAACTGGGTGTGAAAACAAAAAAATCGCTACCCCGATCGCTGGTTGATGAGGCTGCTGACAAGAATGAATTGATTAACTAAAAAAGAAAAGATATGTACGGAAAAATGCAACAACACCTGCAAAACGAATTGAAATCGATTGAAGAGGCAGGGCTTTACAAAAATGAACGAATCATTGTCACGCCGCAAAGGGCTGAAATAAAAGTGCAGACCGGGCAGGACGTGTTGAACTTTTGTGCTAATAATTATTTGGGGTTGTCTGATCATCCGCGACTGATTAATGCCGCAAAACAGGCGCTCGATGAGCGCGGTTATGGTATGTCGTCGGTACGGTTTATCTGCGGCACACAGGATTATCACAAGGAGTTGGAAGCGACCATCAGCCGTTTCTTCAAAACCGAAGACACGATCCTTTATGCTGCTTGTTTTGACGCCAATGGTGGCCTTTTCGAACCGCTTTTTACCGAAGAGGATGCTATCATATCCGACGCACTCAACCATGCATCTATTATCGACGGGGTACGATTATGCAAAGCAAAACGTTACCGTTATGCCAATGCCGATATGTCTGACCTCGAAGAAAAACTCAGAGAGGCACAGGCACAGCGGTTCCGCATAATTGTCACCGACGGTGTGTTCTCAATGGATGGGAATGTGGCGCCCCTTGATAAAATTATGGTGTTGGCAGAAAAATATGACGCACTTGTAATGGTGGATGAAAGCCATTCGGCGGGTGTGGTAGGTAAAACGGGGAAAGGTGTTTCCGAATTATATAATGTCATGGGGCGTGTGGATGTGATTACAGGAACTTTGGGTAAAGCTTTTGGCGGTGCCATTGGTGGGTTTACTACCGGTAGGAAGGAAATTATCGATATGCTTCGTCAACGGTCGCGTCCATACCTTTTCTCCAATTCTATACCTCCTCTGGTTGCAGCATCGGGTGTGGAAGCTTTTAATTTATTGCAGGAGTCCAATCAACTTCAGGATAAGTTGCATGAGAATGTGGAATACTTCGTGGACAAGATGAAAGAGGCGAATTTCGATATCAAACCTACTCAATCGGCTATCTGCGCTGTGATGCTTTATGAAGCCAAACTCTCGCAGGAATTTGCAGCCGAACTGCTTAATGAAGGAATCTATGTGACAGGATTTTATTATCCCGTTGTGCCCAAGGGAGAGGCGCGTATCCGCGTACAGCTCTCGGCAGGTCACGAACGTGCACACCTCGATAAAGCGATCGCAGCGTTCATCAAAGTGGGAAAAAAACTTAAATTAATTTGATAATTAGTTGATGTCATGACTTGTTGATTAATTCTGCTGATTATCTTAATTCTATCAAAAAATGAAAGCATTAGTCAAATTACGTCCTGGAAAAGGTATCTGGATGGAAGATGTCCCCATCCCGTCGATCAGTGTAAATGATGTACTCATCAAAATTAAAAAGACATCCATATGTGGTACTGATCTCCACATTTATAAATGGGATGACTGGTCTCAAAAAACCATTAAAACGCCTATGACCATCGGACATGAATATGTAGGAGAGATCGTGGATATGGGCAGTGGTGTGCAAAACCTGAAAATAGGCGATCGGGTGACCGGTGAAGGCCATATTGCTTGTGGACACTGCCGGAACTGCCGCCGTGGAAAATTACATGTATGTGAAAATACCATCGGTGTGGGGGTGAATCGTGACGGGGCATTTGCCGAATACCTTTCCCTCCCGGCATCGAATGTGGTGAAACTCGATCCCCGTATCCCCGATGAGATTGCTTCTATCATGGATCCGTTTGGTAATGCCACACATACAGCCCTCTCTTTCCCGTTGATTGCTGAAGATGTGCTGATTACCGGTGCCGGACTGATCGGTAGCATGGCTACTGCCATCTGCCGTTTTGCCGGTGCCCGTTACATCGTAGTGAGCGACCTGAGTGAATACAGGCTGGATATTGCCAGGAAAATGGGTGCCACACTCACGGTAAATATTTCAAAAGGTGAGACAATAGCCCAGGCGGTGAAGAAACTGGAAATGCGTGGCTTTGATGTGGGATTGGAAATGTCAGGTTCTCCTGCCGGATTCCGTGAAATGATCGACAATATGTACAACGGTTCCAAGATATCACTACTGGGTATATTACCCAACAATACGATGGTAGACTGGAATGAGATTATCTTTAAGGCTCTCACTCTGAAAGGGATTTATGGCCGTGAAATGTGGGAAACATGGTACCAGATGGAACAAATGATCATTTCTGGATTGGATTTGAGCCCTATCATCACTCACCGGTTCAGTATTGATGATTTCCAGAAAGGATTCGACGTGATGGAGGAAGGCCAATGTGGTAAAGTAATTCTTAGTTGGGAATAATTAGGATTTAAAAAAATTGACTGCTTTATCAAATGCCTTATCAAATACGTTTATGTGTCTTAACAAGGGGAGCTCTTTTTCAGGGCTCTCTTTTTTTTCTTCTTCCGGTTCCGGAAAGACTTTATAGTTTTCAATCAGATCGATATTTTTGACAGACCATTGGTTTGCAGCTGTCACTTCTTCCAACAATAATTTCATTTGGTCGGCCGCAATTTTCATTAATCCACTTTGTAATGCGGCTTTTTTTACCTGTTCTTTTGCCAGACTCTGGATTTGTTGCAAATCCTTTCGTCCGATTACATTAAAAAGATCATCTTCGAAATAGTAGTAATTGAAATCACAATCCACTGAAAGAATTTCCGGTTTGGGGAAGTCTACCAACCGTATTTCTTAACTTCTCCCCTTTCTTAGACAATTATTATTCAAAGATAAGTTAGTTTCCCGGGTTCGCCCGGCCGGGCGAATCCGGGAAACTAAGCGGCCGCCCGGAACATCTCCACCGGCCTTTTATACGCTAACCCCT
>NZ_DHOS01000047.1:0-25579 GCF_002410825.1 Proteiniphilum sp. UBA5384
GGTTCGAATCCCGCTCGGATCACTGATTGGGACAAGTCTGAAAATAACAGATTTGTCCCCTTTTTTTCCTCAATATTGCCGTTTTCATTGCCTTTATTGTAACAAAATAAATAAACGAGCAAGAACAAGATTCATCTGATAAAAGTTATTACATTTGCAACCGCATTTTGGTGCTGTTTTCTTCTTTCGGAAGGAAATGGTGAAAAGGGAATTGGGTGAAACTCCCAAACAGACCCGCTGCTGTAAACTCTGCAACAGCTTTGATGATACTCACACATCCACTGTTCTGTATGAATGGGAAGGGCTATCGAAGATAGAGTAAGTCAGAAGACCTGCCAAAATGATTTGGTTTGACGCTTTCGGGACATAAAGCAATCGAACATCTATAAGTCCATTTATTCTTTTTGATAGAGGATGAGCCTGTTGGTGTGTTTCTGCTATTCCCGGAAAACGTTTTTTGTTTGATCAATTTTATTGAGCAAATTTATAATTATTTGTATTCATATGAGAGAGAGGAAAGAAGACATTCATAGCGTAGGTGAATTTATCACGGAATACACATCCCATATGATGGGTTGCGGTATACACACATCTCGCGTAATACGCAGTGTAAAAAGAATTGGCGAATCGTTTGGGTATGTTGTAAAAATCAGTGCTTTCCACCGGAGTTTCATACTTACTCTTTATGACAAAGATTCACATGAGTCTGTCAACGAGGTTGTAGAAATAACCCCTTTGCCCATAAGTTTTGAGCACAATTCTGAGTTAAGTGCATTGAGCTGGGAAACATACGACAAACAGCTGTCACTAGATGCACTGAGGTGTCAATATCAAAAAATAATATCAGCTCCCTCTATCCATCCATTGTTTGTTTTACTCTTGGTTAGTTTTGCAAACGCTTCATTTTGTCGATTGTTTGGTGGAGACTGGTCTTCCATGGGGATTGTATTTTCGTCTACAATGGTTGGTTTTTTCTTGAAACAGCAATTGACAACAGCCGGGATCAATCATTTTATCGTATTCATCATTTCCGCATTTGTAGCTTCTTTGTGTGCTTCTACATCTGTTATTTTTGAAAATATAACTTCCGAAATAGCACTCGCTACGAGTGTCTTGTTTCTCGTTCCGGGAGTTCCCCTCATCAATGGGGTGATCGATATTGTCGAAGGACATATTCTAACAGGTTTTGCACGGCTGGCACAAGCTGCCCTTCTTATTATTTGTTTGGCAATAGGGCTTGGATTTACTATTTTAATCGTTAAAGATTCTTTGATATGATAGTCTTGAGTATTTTGTCTGATGCTTTTTTTGCAGCCATAGCAGGCATCGGTTTTGGGGCGATTTCAGATCCTCCCATAAAAGCATTTCGCTACATTGCCCTTTTGGCAGCAGTAGGGCATGCGTCCCGATACTTTCTTATGATGTTTGTCGGGATTGATATCACAACAGCTTCGTTCATAGCTTCGTTCATTATCGGAATGGGTAGTTTGTGGTTTGGAAAGAAGATATATTCTCCGATGACAGTTCTCTATATTCCGGCACTACTACCTATGATACCCGGAAAATATGCCTATAATATGGTATTCTCTTTAATAATGTTTCTACAATCGATGGAGTATCCCGTGAAAAAAAATTATTATATGGATCTCTTTTTTTCAAATACAATGATAGCTGCAACCGTAATTTTTGCACTTGCCGTGGGAGCAACATTTCCAATGTTTTTATTCCCAAAGCAGGCCTCATCTTTAACAAGGAATAGAAAATGGAAACTTTTTGGAGAACGATAGGAGCGTATAATCAGGGAACATGGATGTTTCAAATTGCGATCTTATTGATCGGTATAACACTGACCGTCGGACTTGTTCGAAAACCAAGCCCCCTCTTAAAAAAAGCGATAAAAATATACCTAATCGCTATTTATCTATGGATAGCGATTGTGTATTACCTGATTTACGGCTCTGCAAGGAGCTACTATGTTGTAATGGCTGTGTATTGGCTGTTGATGGCTGTTGCTTGGATATTTGATTTGGTTTTTGATAGTTCTACATTCGAACGAAATAAAAAATATAGAATCTTAGGTTATTTCCTATTATTTTTACCTCTGCTATACCCCGTTTTCTCTATTTACAGAGGTTTAACTTTCCCGGAGATAACGTCCCCTATCATGCCTTGTTCTATCGTAACATTTACAATTGGTTTGCTATTATTGCATTCTCATAGAGTTAATATTTTTATAATACTTTTATTATGTCATTGGTCGTTAATAGGACTGACTAAAACATATTTTTTCGATATTCCCGAAGATTTTATTCTGGTGGGTGCATCCGTACCGGCATTGTATCTGTTCTTTAAAGAATATTTCCTTCAGGATTTACATTCCGACACAAAGCCGAAAGCTAAATATATCAATATTTTACTTATAATGTCTTGTCTTTTAATTTGTTTTGTTTTGATAGCGACATTATTATCTGAATTTTCGTATGATCAATAAGTGAAGACAAATAAAATTTAAGATAATGAATAAAAGAACGAAACAAGGTACAATTTGTGTACAAGGCGGATGGAATTCCCAAAAAGGAGAACCGCGTGTATTACCGATATACCAAAGCCCTCTTTGGAGAAACAATTGCTAATCCGGCAATCTCGGTGCTTGATATCGAAAAAATTGACCGTATTGCCCATCAGCAGTGAGTACCTTTGATTATCGACAATACTTTTCCTACATCAATCAACTGTCGTCCTTTCGAATGGGGGGCTGATATTGTGACTCACTCTACAACCAAATACATGGATGCCCATGCAACAGCTGTCGGTGGAGTAATTGTGGATAGTGGAAATTTTGCTTGGGATAAATATAAAGACAAATTTCCCGGATTGACGACCCCTGACAACTCATATCATGGATTAACATATACCGATACTTTTGGGAAAGGAGCCTATATAACCAAAGCAACAGTACAATTGATGTGGAATCTAGGATCTATTCAATCTCCTCAAAATGCGTTTCTGTTAAATATTGGTTTGGAAACTCTCCATTTGAGATGCCCCGTTATTGCGAGAATGCGTTGAAAGTAGCACAATATTTGCAAAAATATCCCAAGGTGGTTTGGGTCAATTATTGTGGGCTTCCAGATAGTCAATATTATGATTTAGCTCAAAAATATATGCCCAATGGATCGTGTGGAGTTCTTTCCTTTAGCATTAAAGGTGGTCGAGAAAATTCTATTCAATTTATGGATAACCTGAAATTTATCGCTATTGTTACACATGTTGCCGATGCCTGTTCGTGTGTATTGCACCCAGCGAGCCATACTCACAGGCAACTGAGTGAAGAACAACTGATAGAGGCTGGAGTTGTTCCAGATTTGATTCGCTTTTCGGTAGGAGTGGAAGATTTTGAAGATATTATCGCTGATGTAGAACAGGCTTTAGCAAAAGCATAAAAGGACACGGCGGCCCGGTTTCTCTCAACTTAACGGTAACGTCATTTACATTAATCGCAACAACTATGATTGTTTTGGGTAGGTATCAGCTACTGATCCCGACTCCATAAGCCAAATCAGACAACAGGAATATAATTATTCCGCCTATGCCGGGTTTTTCAAAAGTTTTGGTAAAAAATTGCATTTGCGGGCCTCCTTTTCCGGGGGAATGTCCCGGGGGACTCTCAAAACGGCAAGAAAGAAGGAAACGCTCTGGAATAACATTGAACCGTTTGTCAATGCGAATATCTCCTATGTCCCTTCGGAAAGACATATCTGGCAACTCTCCTTTTCGTCCGAGGGAATATCCACCCTATTGGGCATTGAGCAACAACGGCTTCTGATTGAATGCCTATTCCGTTCTGCAGGGAAACCCGTCGTTGAAGCTTGCCTGCAAATACAACACCCAATTGGTGTGCTCAATAAAAGATATATGCCCGATTATATTTCACAAGACCTACCAGTCTTCCGAAAGGCTTGAGAACAGGTTCCAGATGGTCAAGATTACCAAATATGTACGGTATTGTGTGTATGCCCCCTTTCAGGGCAGCTAATTTTGGAGAGCCAGTTGATGCTTAATTTCTTCCGTCAGACGGAAAAAGACAGTAATTTCAATGAGTTATTATTCAAAAAGAGTTATAATTCATTGACTGCCCAGTCGGACAACAGGTTTAATATTTCGTCCAACTCCACCATAAAGGCAGAGTTGTCGGTATTCTACCAATGTGACTGCAGGGCTCAAATGGGAGTCGAGGTTTGACAGATAAATGAATGGTGAACCAATTTCCTCAGCCCTGTTGCCTATAAATATAATAGTGCAACTTATTTCTTAAATAAACTCTTCTTATTTTGTGGTGCACTCCGTTCATATTGAGGAGGAAGAGTGATTTGTGTACCTAACGATGCTGCAGCATGCCAGCCCCATCTCGGGTCATAAAGCATAGCTCGCCCTATTGCGATTAAATCGACTTTTTTTTCTTTGATTGCCTGTTCAGCTGTTGACGGATCTGTAATCAGACCGACACCGATTACAGGCATTTTTACTGCTTTTTTTATGGCTTCACCAAAAGGTAACTGGTAGCCTGGTTGTAGGGCCGGAATTTGTTGTGATTCGTCCAATCCCCCTGTCGAAACATGGATATAACCACATCCCCTTTTATCCAATTCATCGGCGAACTCAATACTTTGTTCGATATCCCATCCGCCCTCTATCCAATCGGTGGCTGATAGCCGGAGACCTACCGGAAAATCTTTTGGAACAGCTGCTTTTACAGCATCGAATATTTCGAGGCCGAAACGCATCCTGTTTTCGTGGCTCCCTCCGTACTCATCTATCCGTTTGTTTGTAATTGGTGAAAGAAACTGATGTATCAGATATCCATGCGCACCATGTATTTCTACCATGTCAATGCCGATTGAATGCGCCAACTTGGCAGCTTCAGCATATTGAGCGATAATAGTGTGTATCTCTCCTTTTGTCAAGGCTTTTGGAGTCATACCATTTGCCCCAAATGGTATAGAAGATGGCGCGTATATTTGCCAGCCATGAGGCTCATTCGGTTGAAAATATTTATGAGGTTTCCAACCTAAATCAGTAGATGCTTTCCTTCCGGCGTGTGAGAGTTGTATGCCAATTTTGATATCGGAATGTAAACGGATGAAGTTAATTACTTTGCTTAAAGCATGGGCTGTATTCTTGTCCCATAGTCCTAGGTCGCCATAACTAATACGTCCCTGCGGACTAATGCCGGTTGCCTCAATGATTAACAAGGCAGCACCTGACATGGCAAGGTTTCCGTAGTGGACCAAATGCCATTCATTGGCTTGTCCTTCTCCCGCAGAGTATTGGCACATTGGGGGAATAACGATACGATTATTCAACTCTATATTGCCTATTTTTATTGGGGAAAATAAATTGTTCATTGTTACTTATTTGTTATTTTGATTCAATTAGGTCCACTACTTGCGCATGAATTTCTTTGATCAGGTCGGATGCAGCAAGGTGTATCTGTAAACCCCTTTGACCTGCACTTACATAAATCCGGTCATAATTCATACAAGAAGTATGTATATAGGTCGGAAACAGCTTTTTCATCCCAAACGGACTGCAAGCACCCCGTATATATCCTGTGATAGGAAGCAATTCTTTCATCGGGATCATATCGCATTTCTTGTTTCCCGACATTTTAGCCGCCTTCTTAAGGTCCAACTCTTCCGCCCCGGGAATAATGCATACGAAATAGCCGGTTTTATCTCCTTTTAGGACCAATGTCTTGAACACTTGTTCAACAGGCTCTTTCAGTTGCTCTGCTACATGTGTCGCACTGAGATCCGATTCATCCACTTCATATGCAATCAGGTCATATGCAATCTTAGCTTTACCCAATAAACGAACTGCATTGGTTTTTGTTATCTTCATCGCATTACTATTAACGGAATAATAGGTTCTGTTTCGCTCACTGAATAGCTATTTGGTCGACTTCTTGTCGCACATGTTACTTACAAAAGTAATCAGATTATTTTTAATGTCTCAAAAAACTGAGTATAAAATATACGTAATTTATTCCATCTTTTCCAACTAATAGATATGAAATAATCAATTGAGAGGGTATATATTTTTACATATTGCTTGCCGAACTGGAAAGAAGGGAGATAATTAAGGAAATAGCAGGAACACAAGGGAATAAACTGCACGTTTTAGAGATGAATGTCGATTATTTCAATTTTTTATAATACTTGTATCGAATAGAGTGAGTATGAGAATATAACCAATGATGATAAATGATAAAAGGTGTGTATGATGCTTTGGGAATCTTGGAGGTAGATATAGCATATCTTTTTGGGAAAGCTTTTTAGCCGTAAAATAATATAAACGGTAAACGCAGTATCCTATCGTCATACCTGCAATTATACCTCCGGCAATATCTGATGGGAAATGTACCCCCAAATAGATGCGTGAATAAGATATTATAATCGCCCATATAAATACTACGATACTATATAATCTGTCTCTGAACAGCAAAGAGGTAAACATGGCGAGTCCAAAACTGTTGGTGGCATGACCTGAAATAAAACCATATTTTCCACCCCTATAGTCATTGAGAACTCTCACATGTTCCATAATTCCCGGATAATGGGAAGGACGTGGGCGCATAAATAATGGTTTGATAAGATGGCTTGAGAACTGGTCGCTTAGTGTCAATACAAGTATCATTGCTATCAGAATCGGAAGCCATTGCCTCCATGAATTTTTATAAACAATAAAAAACAGGATGGCAATGATAAGCGGAATCCAGCTTTTAATACTTGAAAATAACCACATCGAGGAGTCAAAAAAAGCGCTGTGTCCATTGTTTATAAGAAAAAATAATTTTTCTTCATAGGGGATAATTTTATTGAGCATTGTAAGTAGAGTTTTAAAATGCAATTGCCGGTTTCATCAGATATTGTGAATAAGTTCCATAAAGGAAACAATTGATTTTGTAGAAATTTTGAATTTACGCAGCGATAGGGAGAAAAAGGAGAAATATTCAATCATATTCAATTTTTCTACAAGATTGAATACCATATTGCATTCAAAAATCACGTAAATTAAAACTATATTTGTGACTTGATAGATTCTTAATCGTATGAAAATATTGGTAGTAGAAGATGAACGGGAACTCTCGCGGAATATAGTGAATTATCTTTCCGCGGATGATTATCTGTGTGAGCAGGCATATAATTTTGCCGAAGCAGAGGAGAAGATTGCCCTGTATGATTATGATTGTATCCTGCTCGATTTGAATCTTCCCGGCGGAGATGGACTGAAAATATTAGAAGAAATAAAACAAAGAAATATCGACAGCGGAATTATTATTATTTCTGCAAGGGGTGCTCTGGATGATAAGATCGCCGGTTTGAAAATCGGTGCCGATGATTATCTGGCAAAGCCCTTCCCGTTGTCCGAATTAAGCATCAGGATATATGCCCTTATGAGAAGAAGGCAATTTTCCAATAACAATCTATTGAAGACAAATGGATTGGAGATAGACCTTTTGTCAAAAACGGTGAGGATGAATGATATACACATTATACTGACAAAATCGGAGTACGACTTGTTATTGTACCTTATCGGGAATAAAAATCGGGTAGTATCGAAAAATGCCATCGCGGAACATCTATCGGGGGATATGGCTGATATGCTGGATAACCATAATTTTGTCTATGCCCATATCAAAAACTTAAAATCGAAGTTGGCCGAGGCGGGGTGCGACAATTGTATTAAAACAATCTACGCAACAGGATACCAATGGCTCGATTAAAATCACTTACCACCAAAAGCCTTTTCCGGTTTTTTATTTTCACGGTAGTGATCCTGCTGTGCTGCTTTCCTTTGTTATATACTCTGATGGAAAATAAGTATGCGGAGGATCTTGATGAACTGATACAATTTCGAGCCGAAGAATTCAAGAAAGGGAAACTTTCTTCGTTTACTGCCAAGGATATTGAACTATGGAATGAGTATAATGAAGACCTCTACATACTTCCGCACGACGAGAAATACCCTCGAGGGATCGTCAGACAGGAAGAATATTTTAATAAATCGGAAGGACATGCAATTGATTACCGGATATTCTATGCTGATATTTTTATTGAAAATGAGCCTTATACATTGGTCTCAAGGGTGCCGATGATCGAATTCCACGATCTTTTTAATATGCTCCTTACCCAATATGGAGTGGTATTCATTATATTGATTGTTTCTTTATCGATAGTGTATGTTTTTGTTTCGAAACGGCTCTGGAATCCTTTTTATAATACACTTCAAAAAATTGAACGGTTTGACCTTGCAGTGGGCAAAGAACCGGAATTTAAATCTACAGATATCAGAGAGTTTGTCAGTTTGAATAAGCAATTAAGCCGGTTGATCAAGGAGAACTTGAAAATATACAAACAACAAAAGGAGTTTGTAGAAAATGCTTCACATGAGTTGCAGACCCCTTTGGCGGTTTTTCAATCGCAACTCGATATGCTTCTTCAACAACCGGATTTGACGGAAACGGAGACTAATATCATTCAATCTCTTTATTCCACCTCGTCACGCATGTCGAGATTAAATAAAAACCTGCTTCTACTGGCAAAAATGGATAATGAACAGTTTCAACGGCGGGAAGCGATCAATTTTTCCACCGTACTGTTCGATCAATTATCTCCATTAAAAGAAATGGCAGAAAGCAATGGAATAGAGGTTATAGTTGAATCAATGAGTCCGCTTACGATAAACGCCAATTTAATACTCCTGGAAAGCCTTATCAATAACCTGATTGTGAATGCAATCAGGCATAATGTGAAAGGAAAAGGAATAGTTTGTATAGCATTGGAAAATAATGTCTTATCCATTTCGAATACAGGACAATCCGAACCTTTAAATCCCGATAAAATTTTCAGGAGGTTTAGCCGTACTTCGGAAGAGAAAAAAGGAAATGGATTAGGCTTGTCGATAGTCCGGCAGATTTGTATTCTTCACAACTGGGAGATTATTTATGCATTCAGGGATAACAGGCATTGTTTCAGTGTTATTTTCCAACCTGTTTAAGTTTTGTTTTTCTGCAAAATCAAAATATAATTTTGCCCCCATCCGGCTCAATTTCTGCACGACGTAAAAAGCAAAAAAATCGGCAGATCCAGTAAGTAATGTATTTATATTTAATTATTTATAAAACTATAATGAGGTAAGGTCCGGTTTTGTATTGCTCTTTTTCCGATATAACAGATTGTATCCGGGAATCATTCAATACTGCCTTTTCGGGCAATAGGAGGAGTTGCCCGGATAGTGTGTTGTTCAGTATATCCTCTTCGGAAGCGACCATAACTTCTTTTCCGAGAAAAACATCCATACTTCCGGGTCGTGGAATTTTATACACATAATATTCGGTAGTGTCTTTTTCTTCTGCAATCCGCATTGCTTCCTTGCATAATGTATTCCATCCCATGTAAGGATTCAACCGGGGAAGGGCTAGTCCGGCGATGAAGATGGCCGATAAAAGGGTGAAAGTTATTACACGAATAGATCTACGGAGTGCTTTTTTCTTAAAAATCAGATATAAAACCGTGAGTCCACCGAGGGAGGTGACAGCTGCCGCCACATACACCAGCGGTACGGCTATGTAAGAAATACCGTCAATTCTTTTTATGTATAAAAGAGTGGGCAGTGCAACTGTGAAAATAAGGGCTGGCACTGCTACAGAAAACCGCAACCAGGTATTTGTCTCATCGAATTTATTGAGCAACATGGCCGGGAGATAGATCAGAAAAGGTATGGCGGGAAGCAGATAGACAGCCAGTTTGGAGCTGACCAGCGACAACATGACGAAAGTTGTCAGTATGATGGTAAGGAAGAATTTCTCGGTTTCGGTTTGGATTTTTTTATAGATCACTCCGGCAATGATCAGACCCACCGATAAAAACGTCCAGGGTGCCAATGCATACCAGATAGTGATGGCATAGTAGTAGAACGGGGATTTATGATGGAAGGCATTCACACCCCTTCCTACTGTCTGATGCACCAGGAGGTTATTGAGATAAGTGTCGCCACCTTCCAGATAAACACCTGTAAACCAGATGCCGCATCCCAACAGCAGTACCAACCAGCTTTTCCATCCCCAGTACTGTTTCCATGTACGGATTTTACCCCGATAAAGCAGGAATATTATTGTGGAGAGCAGCGGAACCAGGATACCGACAGGTCCTTTTGAGAAAAGGGCAAGAAAGACATAGACCGGAAACAGGTAAGCGTCTCCTTTTGTTCCTACACCATTGTATATTTTAAAGAAAGTATAGAGCGAAAGCGTGATAAACATCACCATCAGCATATCCATACGGATAGTGATAGTCAGCGCCAGGAAGAAGCCGCCTGTCATTAGCATTAGCAAGCCTTCGGGTTGGTAGGTGGAAGATTTTTCCCATCTCATCCATTTCTCCATCACCATCAGTACTCCCAGAGCCGGCAAAAATGATAAGAGTGACAAGAACCACATTTGATGGCTACCGAGCAATGTTCTTCCTACCATCATCAACCAGAAGCTCAGAGGGGGTTTATCTGCATAGATCTCGCCATCAAGCGTGAAAGTAAAGAAATTACCTTGACGCAAAGCTTCATCCACAATACTCAGGTAACGCAACTCATTATTGGGAGTATAGTCCCGCAAAATCATCACCGGGAGCAGTGCGATAAACCATAAAAGATATAGATGCCCGGTTTTCATAAGATTATCAATTAATAATTACCAAATTTCAAAATTATTGCATTGTTAAATCGTTAAATCATTACATCATCACATCAATCCCTGCGCTGTAAACCAATCATAATATTACGGACATAAGCTGCAAAACCAACGGACTGCCCTAAGATGAGGACCGGGTCGTGACGTATGATCCCGTAAGCAACGATGGTGCCTGATCCCAACAGACTGATAAGCCAGAAACCAATGGGTAACACCGACCGATGAAGATGGAGTGAATAAAACCATTGATAGATGAAACGAAATGTAAAAAGCATTTGGCCGACTGAACCGAAGACCAGTAACCGGAGAGGTATGTTTTTTTGCCGGAAGAAAAACAAGGTAAAAGCTTCCATGTCACGCATCAGGAAAACCAAAGCAACCAGAGGTGTCAATATAAGGATCACCCTGAGGACGACAGCTACCCGCTTCCATATTCCTTGCATATTGAGGTTCCAGAGGTAGATATAATATGCAAAGAATTGTCCGAATACAATGGCAAAGTCGTTTCGCAGTACTCCATACATAAAAAGCAGATAGGAACCGAAAATACTCAGGATCCAGAATAGTGGGGGCGTGACTATTTTCTTCGCTTTTTCGGTCACCATCCACTGGTAGAGTATTCGTGCCGAGAAGAAGAGCTGGGCTAAAAAGCCAATTCCATAAATCCAAATGCTTGTTTGTTGCATAAATCACGTTAAATTGGTGCGACTGATTTTGTAATTGATATAGCGTTTTTTCATCCACCGATAAGCAAAACAATCTATAAAAGGGCCGGTAAGGCGATTCCATAAATGATATTTTGATTTCCCTGCCAACCGGGGATAGTGCCGCACCGGAATTTGTTGTATTTTCCCATTTTGCAATAAGATAAGTGCCGGAAGGAACCGGTGCATTCCGTCGAACATGGGCAGGCGTTTGGCATATATGGTGTACATCACTTTTAGAGGGCATCCGGTATCGGATATGCCGTCACCCGTCATCATCCGTCGGTATCCATTGGCTATCTTCGATTGCAGATTTTTGAAGAATGAGTCTTTGCGTTCGGTGCGAATTCCCGTTACCAATTCATATTTGGCCAGATAGGGGAGTAGCAGGTTGAAATCGTCGGGATCGGTCTGCATGTCCGCATCCATATAACCTGTAAATTCTGAAAAGCAATAATCGAATCCGGCTTTCAGCGCAGCACTCAGTCCCGCATTCTTTTCCATATCGAGATAGAAGAAATGAGGATTGAGCTCACAAATATGATGGATTTGTTCTTTACTGCCGTCGGTTGAACCGTCGTTGACAAACAGTACGCATGCCGGGTAGAGGGACTGAGTTAAGAAGTTCTGCAGTTTTTCTTCTAACCGGCTGATATTCTCTACTTCATTATAAACCGGAACAATAACTGTAAAAGAGTATTGACTTGTTTGATTTTTCTCCATTTCCATATCGATAATCAATTTGAAAGGGAAGATACGTTTCAACTGATAGGTTTGGTCTCAAATTTGGAACTATATAGTTCTTCCTCATAAATATAGCCGCTTAATATTTGAATTAAACGGACAAAAATAGCCTCCAATTTTGTAGAAATGTTGAAATTTCGATTATTTTAATCTTAAATCGGAATTGAGGGACAAATTATTCTGTGTAGAAAACGGGAAAATAATATATTGTGTCCAAAATATGTGCTATTCAATAAAAAATCGTACTTTTGTTATTCAAAAGCAAGGAGATGCCCCAGAGGAATAAACAGATAATTGCCTGGATCCTGTTCATGGTATTCACATTTTACTATGTGAATGTCTGTTTATTTACCCATACCCATATTGTCAATGGTACTACCATTGTCCATTCCCACATACATAACAAGGCCCATACCCAGACAGGTGTGCATAACGACAGTGAATTAACGCTGATTGCGTCGTTATCTGCCTTTCATACACTTGCTGCTGTTGTCGGTGGGGTGAGTTTGGGTATCTTCTTATTGACTCAGGTATTTATATTGCCTTTGTGTGAAGAAAGAATTATCTACTGTGTTGAGACATCTAATTCTTGGCGGGCTCCTCCAATCTTATTTTAAATCAATTTACCCTTCCTGCTCTTCGCTGACTTTTTACCGGTATTGGCGACAGTTTTTCTGTTTTCCTACCGAAAAGTTTAGTGTATCAGTATTTATCACCTTACCGTTGACAGACGAGGTGTATTCCATCATCCCATTAATAAAATAATTATACCGTGATGAATAGTAGATTATTCATACTTGTGGGTCTGCTGACTTTACTGGCTTCCTGCAAACAAAATAACAGGGCACAAGAGAGTGCCGAAGTGCAATATCAAGGCGATACTATCGTCATAAAAGAAAATTCACCTATTCTGGGAGAAATTGTGGTCGAAAAGATACAGTCAAAAGACTTTTCAGCCGGATTCCGGACCGTCGGCACCATTCGCCCCGTGTCGGGTAAATATGCTGAGATCGCACCCCCTTTCTCCGGGCGTATCACAAAATCATTTGTGGAACTGGGGCGAAAAGTGAATGCCGGTTCTCCGGTATTCGAACTGAGTTCGTCCGAATTCTTCGAAGCGGCGAAAGCTTATTTTTCAGCACAATCTGCGAACGAATTGGCCCAGACAAGTTACAACCGTCAGAAAGAGTTGGAATCCAATGGGGTGGCATCGAAAAAAGAACTGGAGCTGGCTCGCAACGAAGCCAATATTGCCGCCAAAGAATGGGAGCAGGCAAAAGCGACCTTGCAAATCTTCAATATCGATGCCCATTCATTGCAGATGGGACAGGGTTTGAAAGTGATATCGCCTATTGCTGGCGAAGTGGTGAAGTATGATATTACCATCGGAAGCTATGTGAAAGAAGATGCGGAACCGCTAGCGGTAATAGCTGATTTGTCAACGGTATGGGTCACGGCATTGGTGAAGGAAAGGAATTTCGGTACTATCAAAAAAGGCGAACAAGTGGAAGTTTTTACTGATGCACGGCCCGACCAGGTTATCCCGGGTATTATTTATCATGTGGGTGAGATGTTGGACTTGGAAACCCGATCACTCGAAGTGATTATTGCTTGCGATAATGCCGACAGACAGTTGAAACCGGGGATGTTTTGCAAAGTACATTTCCTGAACACTCCTGCAAAAGCTATCGTCTTGCCTGCTACCGCCATTATGCAGGAACAGGAGAATGACTATGTGCTTGTTGAGGCGTCGCAGGGCAGATATCTCCGTCGCAAGGTGCAGACCGAAACCGTCAGCATGGAGGAGGTGCTGGTCCTTCAAGGTCTAGAAGAGGGAGAGAATGTGGTGACCAAGGGTGGAATTTTTCTAAATATGTAGGATGATGGAAAAATTGATGACTACTCTGATCCATCGCCGCTGGTTGATGCTGACGATTTTCATTATCTTGTCAGCCATCGGCATTTACGCCTGGCGGCAACTGGCCATCGATGCTTATCCCGATATCGCCGACGTGTCGGTGGGTGTGGCCACGCAAGTGCCGGGACTGGCTGTTACCGAGATAGAACAGCAAATCACCATTCCGCTCGAACGGGAGCTCAACGGCATTCCCCGTCTAAAAATCATGCGGAGCAAGAATTTTTTCGGCTTATCCAAAATAACGCTTGTCTTTGAAGACGGAACAGATGAATACTGGGCACGGCAAAGGGTGCTGGAGAGGATTAACGATATCGACCTGCCGTTTGACGCGCAGCCGGATCTAGATCCTCTGACATCACCCACCGGTGAAATATATCGATATGTGGTGAAAGGAAACAGAAGCCTACGTGAACTGACCGAACTCAATCACTGGGTGATCATTCCCCGACTGAAGCAGATACACGGCATTGCCGACGTATCCAACTTCGGGGGCATCACCACCCAATTCCAGATAGAGATAGACCCTAATATGCTGACGAAATACGACCTTTCGCTTAGCGAAGTGACCGAGTCGATAGAACGGAACAACTCCAATGCCGGAGGAAGTACCTTTACCCGCGGTGACCTGAGTTATGTTGTGCGAGGGGTGGGGCTTGTGCAAGACCTGCAGGATATGGGCAATATCGTGGTGAAAACCGTATCCGGAGCCCCGGTATATCTCAAAGATTTGGGGGAACTGAAATACGGGAACCTCGAACGCAAGGGGATCATGGGCTATGTGGATAAAGAGATAGACTATGAGGACGGGGTGCAGGGTATGGTGCAGCTGCTGCGCTACCAGAACCCCTCATGGGTGCTGGAAGAGATACAGAAAGCGGTGGATGACCTGAACGACAATATCCTTCCCAAAGATGTGAAGCTCCATACTTTTTATGACCGCACCGAGCTGGTGGATGCCACCCTGCATACTATTTCGCATACCCTTTCATTCGGAATCCTGCTGGTGATAGGGGTGTTGATCATCTTCCTCGGGAGTCCCAAAGGGGCGCTGCTGGCTACCATCACCATCCCAATCTCACTGCTGATCGCTTTTATCCTGATGTGGCTGACCGATATCCCGGCCAATCTGCTTTCGCTGGGAGCGATCGACTTTGGGATTATCGTAGACGGCACCATCGTAATGATGGAAACCATTCTCAAGAAACGGGAGGATGATCCCGCTCTACCATTGGAAGAGTCTAGCATTGCCAAACGGGCCGCCGAAGTGGCGAAGCCCATCCTGTTCGCGACGCTGATCATCATTGTGGCCTACCTGCCGCTGTTCGCATTCGACCGGGTAGAGCGGAAGCTGTTTACCCCCATGGCGTTCACGTTATGTTTTGCGTTGTTGGGTGCCCTTGCATCGGCGATGATACTGATCCCGGGACTGGCGTTCTCGGTCTATAGAAAACCGCAGAAGGTTTATCACAACCATTGGCTCGAACGGCTGACGGAAACCTACAAGTGTCAGACGACAAAACTTATTGCTGCACCGAAAAAACTGATCACACCCATCGCTGTGGTATTGATAGCGGTGGTCGGACTCTCCATCTTCGTGGGAAAAGATTTTATGCCGGCATTGGACGAGGGAAGCATCTGGATACAGGTGCAGTTGCCACCCGGCATGTCACTCGAGAAATCCTCCGAGATGGCCACTGTGCTCAGGGATAAACTGAAGCACTTTGATGAGGTGACCTATGTGATGACACAGACCGGTCGCGATGATGAAGGAGTATGTCCATTTTCTTTTTCACATATCGAAGTGATGATCGGACTAACACCCTACAAGACTTGGAAGCATGGACGTAAGAAATCGGATTTGGTTGATGATATGGCAAAAGTGATTGCTACCATGCCGGGGTATGGCGTAGGTTTCTCTCAGCCGATTATCGACATGGTGATGGACCAGATTGCCGGAGCGCACAGCGATCTGGCGATCAAGATTTATGGGGAGGACCTGACCGAAAGCCGGCGTATTGCCGAGCATATAGTGAAAGTGATTGAAGAGGTGGATGGCGTGGCCGATGTGGGTATCATGGAAGAGCCTTTCCTGCCGCAGTTGCAGATCGTAGCTGATCGAGACAGGATTGCCCAGTACGGGTTGAATGTCTCCGACGTGGCCGAACTGATTGAGGTGGCCATCGGCGGGAAAGCCATATCCCAAGTGTTTATCGACAGCCGTGTCTATGACGTGATCTGCCGCTATAATGAAGCGTCGCGCGACACGCCGGAGAAAATCGCTGCGTTGATGCTCACTTCGGCGTCGGGTACAAGGGTACCGCTCTCCGCGGTGGCAGACGTAAGGACCACCACAGGTCCCAGTATGATTTCCCGTGAGATGAACCAGCGCTTTACCACTGTACGTATGAACTTGCGGGGTAGGGACTTGACCTCCTTCGTCAAGGAGGCCCGTTCCTCGATAGAGAAAGAGGTGCACTACGATCATACCAAGTTTCAACTTCATTGGGCGGGCCAGCTGGAGAACCAGCATCGGGCGTTCGGACGCTTGGCGGTCATTATGCCCATCACCTTGTCTGTGATGTTCCTGCTGCTGTTTTTTGCCTTCGGGAAATTCCGACAGGCGGGGTTGCTAATCGGACTGTTGCCGCTCGCTGTTTTTGGGGGGATGTTGGCTTTGGTAGTCCGGGGGATGAGCTTCAATGTATCGTCGGCCGTGGGATTTATTGCCTTGTTTGGGGTCTTTATCCAGAACGGTGTAATTATGATCTCTCATATCAATAACTTGCGGAAGAGAGGAGTAGGCTTGAAAGAGGCTGTGATTTCCGGTGCATCGCACCGGTTACGCCCGGTGCTGATGACCGCTACTGTGGCGGTACTGGGACTGTTGCCGGCATCATTGTCCACCGGTATCGGTTCCGACGTGCAGCGTCCGCTAGCAACGGTAATTGTCTATGGCCTGCTGTTCGGAACCGTCCTCATACTCTATATATTGCCGACATTCTATTATATGATGGAAAAAGGAAAATCAATTCAAACTACGAACCAATGATACATAAAATATATTTTTTGAAATCTTTCCTGCCGGCCGTGCTGTGCCTGATGACTGTTGCCGGATACGGACAAGAAGCAGATGCGTACCGACGGTCCACGGTTGCATGTCGGCAGATCCCGATTCAGCAGAAAAAACATGAAGCGGGGAAACAGATACTGACATTCAATGAATATATGGAGAATGTCATAAATTCAAATATCGATTATCTGGCTGAAAAATATAATGTGAGTATTGCCGATGCAGTGGTAAAAGCATCAAAAGTTTTCCCCGATCCCGAGTTGTCGGTCAGTTATGCGAACAACCAGAACTGGAACCTCGAGATGGGATACAGTGTGGATGCCGGGTTGAGTTACACCCTCGAACTGGGAGGCAAACGGAAAGCCCGTATCCGGTTGGCACAAAGTGAGAAAGAGATGACCGAAGCGTTACTGGAAGATTATTTTCGTAATTTGAGGGCAGACGCGACCATTGCATACTTCGAAGCGCTGAAGCAAAAATCACTGCTGGAAATCCAAAGGTCGTCGTACCGGCAGATGGCCGGCTTGGCCCGTGCAGACAGCATACGGTTCCGGTTGGGAGATATCACCGAAGTCGATGCGCTTCAGTCCAGGCTCGAAGCTGCCACCATGCTGAATGATCTGTATGAAGTTGAAAGTCAATTGCATCACGCGTTGGTACAATTGGCATTATTGCAAGGCAATGTAAATGTGGAACCGGCAGACTCCATAGGGGGTGATCTTGGTTATTATGAACGTCAGTTCGACTTGCCTGCACTGATTGTCGAAGCACAAAACAACCGCGCCGATCTACAAGCCGCGTTGAAAAGCAATGACGTGTCACAAAACAACCTGCGGTTGGCTAAAGCCAATCGTGCCATTGATTTGGGCATCAGCATAGGAGGAACGTACTCCTCTATCGTCCGAAATGAGATAGCGCCGGCCCCTGCCTTCAAAGGTATTATGGCGGGGGTCAGTATCCCGTTGAAATTCTCCAATGCCAACAAAGGAGAATTAAGAGCCGCTCAATTTGCCGCGGAGCAACAGGAAAGGCAATATGAAGCCATCCGGTTGCAGATCAGCGCAGAGGTGGTACAGGCGTATCATCAGTATATGACCTCCCGTCGCCAGGTAGAGCAGTTTAATACCGGATTATTGCAAGAGTCGGAAACCATCTTCCGGAAGAAGAAATACAGTTACGAGCGGGGAGAAACCAGTATCCTCGAAGTATTGAATGCGCAACGTACCCATAACGAGGTGCAGGTAAGCTATAACGAGACACTTTTTGGCTGTGCTGCCGCTCTGGTCGAACTGGAGCGTGCCTGTGGAATTTGGGATATTGAAATGAAATGAGTAAGATTCTTATTATTGAAGACGAACAACGCATGGCTGATCTTCTTCGGCGCGGTTTGGAGGAGATGGGGTATGTTGCTTTTGTAGCTTATGATGCTGAAATGGGAATAAGATTGTTCCGATCGGGTGAATACGATCTTGTTATATCTGATATCGTACTCCCGAAAAAGAACGGTTTTGAACTGGTTAAAGAGGTAAAAGAGTTGAGTAAAAATATCCCTGTAATCATGCTTACAGCACTCGGCACGACTGATGACAAACTGGAAGGTTTCGATGCCGGAGCAGATGACTACATGGTTAAGCCGTTCGACATACGGGAACTGGAAGCGAGAATCAGGGTGTTGCTAAAACGCAAGGCAGCGACAGAAACTCCGCAGGAAAAAGAACTCAGCTATGCTAACTTGAAAGTTGATTTATTGACAAAAACCGTTTATAGAGGTGGACAAGAGATAAAACTAACCCCGAAAGAGTTTAATCTGTTGGTCTATATGGTCCGCAATCCGGAACGGGTACTCCCACGGGCTGAAATTGCCGAAAAAGTATGGGATACGCATTTCGATACAGGAACTAATTTTATAGATGTTTACATCAATTATCTACGTAACAAAATAGACCGCAATTTTGATACGAAGCTGATTCATACTAAACCCGGCATGGGTTTTATTTTACGTTCCGAAGATGAAGATAAGGCATAAACTGACCTTGAGATATACTGGTGTTACCGCCGCCATCTTTTCGGTTGTGGTTTTGGTCGTTTTTTTCTTTTCCGAGCATACCCGTGAGAAGGAGTTTTTCCACGACCTTACCCGCGAGGCGGTAACCAAAGCGAATTTATTCCTGAGTAATCAGGTGGATGCCGCGACTATGCAGTCGATATACCACAACAATCGGCAATTTATTGACGAAGTGGAAGTTGCCGTATATACAATTGATTTTCAGTTGCTCTATCACGATGCACAGGAGATAGACATTATTAAGGAAACTCCCGAACTGATAAAAACAGCAATAGCTGAAAAAGAGTCGTCGTTCTACGAAGGAAAATATCAGGGCATTGCAATGAAATACGCATACAAGGGGGTAGATTATGTAATCACAGCAGCGGCATACGACGGCTACGGCTATGCGAAATTAACACGCTTGACCACTCTGCTCGTGATATTATGGTGTGGCGGATTGGGTATTATTGCTGTGATAGGTTACCTGTTGGCAAAAGGAGCTTTACGGCCGGTAAGCCGTATCGTTGAAAAGGTAGATGCCATCGGCGAATCGAATCTGAATACACGTTTATATGTAAAAAAAGAGTACGATGAACTGGACGAGTTGTCGGAGACCTTCAATCAAATGCTTGACAGGTTGGAACAATCGTTCGACAATCAGAAAATGTTCGTCAGCAATGTGGCGCACGAGTTACGCACTCCGCTTGCGGCATTGATTGCAGAGTTGGAAGTTGCCCAGCTTCGGGAAGACCGTTCGGAGGATGAGTATCGGGCGGTCATTGTCAATGCGCTTGATGATGCTGAAAAGCTGAAGCATCTGACAACCGGATTGCTCGATCTGGCGAAGGCGAACTACGACATAAGCCGCATATCGACCGAAGAGCTGAGAATGGACGAACTGTTGCTGGATGCACGTGAGACTGTTTTGAAGGGCAATAAAAATTATTCGGTCGATTTGATATTCGACCAGGATGCCGAAGATGACAGGGTGATAACGGTATGTGCCAACGCCTACTTATTGAAAACAGCATTTATAAATCTCATTGAAAACAACTGTAAGTTTTCAGAAGATAAGTCGTCTGATGTTCAGATATCGTTTTATGAAGGCAAAACGATTATCCGCTTTTCCGACACCGGCATAGGCATTTCTGCGGACGAAGTTGAAAAGATATTTATTCCTTTCTACCGGGGCTCAAACACCTCCCATATCAAAGGGCAAGGTATTGGACTCACTCTTACACAGAGAATAATACAACTCCATAAGGGGACATTGACTATTCAAACCCGGAAAGATGAAGGAACAACCTTTGTCGTTGAAATCCCTCACATCTAAACCGTTTCTAACCGGATCCTAATGGTTTTCTAATAGTCCTCTAACGGCTATTCCCATACCATAACCCTACTTTTGCGCCAAAATAACGGCAAAAAGTTTGGTTATGATGAAAATTTGGGACAAAACGAAGACAAAGGTTTCCGGATTGAGCTTCGACAGCGAAAAACTATTCCGTGCGGCTTCTCAATCCCATAAACATATTTATACCTTCCTCAACTCTCGTAAGAGAGGATTATATGAGGTGGAGGTGGCGGAACGCCTCAAACAATTCGGTAAAAACGAGATCATATCCGAAAAGCGCAGCAGCTGGTTCACAGTGTTAATCAAAGCCTTCATCAATCCTTTTATCGGGATATTGATGTTTTTATCCTTGGTTTCCATTGTTCTTGACGTGCTATTGGCTGTTCCCGAAGAGAGGGAGTGGATGACAGTGATAATCATCACGACGATGGTTGTCCTAAGTGGATTGCTGCGTTTTCAACAGGAGTGGAAATCAAGGCGGGCAAGTGAAGCCTTACAAAAACTGGTAAACAATAAAGTATCCGTTTTTCGCAGCGGACATGAAACGTTCGTCGATATCAATTTTACGGAACTCGTACCGGGCGATGTTATATTCCTTTCTGCGGGCGATATGATCCCCGCCGATGTACGCATTGTTGAAGCTAAAGACCTTTTTGTCAGCCAATCTTCCCTGACGGGAGAATCCGATGCCATAGAAAAAACAGCAGAACTTACCGAATACTCTCCGAAGACAGGTAGCGTGATAGAACTGAACAATATCTGTTTTATGGGTTCGAACGTCGTAAGCGGCTCTGCCAAAGCGATTGTCGTGACCACTGGAAATAACACTTATATGGGTACAATAGCCAAAAGTATTGTTGGCGTGCGTGCAGAGACCAGCTTCGATAAGGGCATCAATAAAATCAGCATGCTGTTGATACGCTTTATGCTGGTTATGGTTCCATTTGTATTTCTTGTAAATGGTATCACAAAAGGTGACTGGTTGCAGGCGTTTATCTTTGCCGTTTCGGTTGCCGTAGGGCTTACTCCCGAAATGTTGCCGATGATTGTAACCTCCAACCTTGCCAAAGGAGCGGTTAAGATGTCCAAACGCAAGACGATTGTCAAAAATCTGAATTCTATTCAGAATTTCGGGGCGATGAATATTCTCTGTACCGATAAAACAGGAACATTAACACATGATAAAATTGTGTTGGAGCGATACCTCAATATGTCCGGTGAAGAAGATACCCGTGTATTACGGCATGCCTATTTCAACAGCTTTTTTCAGACAGGACTTAAAAATCTAATGGACAAGGCTATCCTGTCGCATACCGAAAAGCTCGGATTGCATAATCTCGAGAAAGAGTACTCCAAAATAGACGAGATACCGTTTGATTTTACCCGCCGCCGTATGTCAGTAGTTGTAGAGGATGTGAACGACAAATGCCAAATCATAACCAAAGGCGCGGTCGAAGAGATGCTGGGTATCTGTTCCCACATGGAGTTGAACGGAGAGGTGATAGAGATAGACAAAGGCCTGCGTCTTTCGGTCATATCGGACACATCCAACCTGAATAGGGAAGGTCTGCGGGTGCTTGCGGTTGCACACAAAAGTTGGGTGGAGAAGGACCACAGCTTTGGCATAGCCGACGAGTCGGACATGGTACTGATCGGGCTTCTGGCATTTCTCGATCCGCCCAAGGCATCGGCAACCGGAGCAATCAAACAATTGCACGGGCATGGTGTCGAGGTAAAAGTGCTTTCGGGCGACAACGAAGGTGTGGTAAAGACGGTTTGCCGTCAGGTAGGTGTCGATACCGAGTATACGCTGTTGGGACACGAGATCGAAGAGTTGACGGACGATGAACTGACCGCAAAGATAGGCAGGACAAAAGTTTTCGCAAAACTTACCCCGATGCAAAAGACCCGCATCATAACGTTGTTGCAGGATCAGGGAAACACAGTCGGATTTTTGGGTGATGGCATAAACGACGCTTCGGCTCTCCGTCAATCCGATATTGGGATTTCGGTGGACACGGCTGTAGATATCGCCAAAGAGAGTGCGGATATCATCCTGCTGGAGAAAGACCTGATGGTTTTGGAAGAGGGAGTTATCGAAGGGCGTAAGATATTCGGCAACATTATGAAGTACATCAAAATGACGGCCAGCTCCAATTTCGGGAACGTATTCAGTGTGATGGGTGCCAGTGCTTTTTTGCCGTTTTTGCCGATGATGCCTGTGCATCTGCTCATTCAGAATTTACTCTATGACGTTTCACAGACGACGATTCCGTTCGATGACGTCGATAAGGAATACTTGATGAAACCCCGAAAATGGGATGCCTCCGATCTTGGTCGTTTTATGGTTCATATCGGGCCTGTCAGCTCTATTTTCGACATCGTGACCTATCTGGTTATGTGGTTCTTTTTCAAGGCAAACTGTCCCGAAATGGCTCCGCTCTTCCAGTCCGGATGGTTTATCGAGGGACTGCTTTCTCAAACGCTGATCGTACACATGATCCGCACCCGTAAGATACCGTTTATCCAGAGCCGCGCCTCAAGACCTGTTATGATAACCACACTTGCCGTAATGGTTGTCGGCATCATTATTCCGTTTTCGGGGATAGGTGCTTCCATCGGGCTCGTTCCCCTTCCGTGGAGCTACTTCCCGTGGCTGGCTGGTATCCTCTTGGGCTACTGCCTGCTGACCCAGACGATAAAAAACTGGTATATCCGCAAATATCATAGATGGTTATAAAGGGAAATCATACTACATCGAGTCAAGATTGATCCACAATAACTGGAACAATACCACCTTACGTTGGGTGATGTGTTCAATTTTTGGTAGAACAATTTGTCAGCTATGTTAAATTTTTTTGTACCTTTGTATCCGTTCAGTTTTGATATACCTGCCGTTAAGACAGGTTTTGAGTCGGCTGAGTAGTAGTTTCTCAACTGCTTGTACTTAAAAATGAAGCTTTTATTTTAATTCATTGCATGACGTAAAATAGGCTCAGTAAGCTTCGACAGGCATCGTTTTCACATGCCGAAAATATCTCCGGTTGTGCTTCTTTTAACAAATGGCTTGAATATAGGATATTCAATTTCATTTGTCGTGTCTTCATCATTTTATGCGGACAGGCAAAGCTATTTATAAAAATCAGAAGATGTTACAAAAAACAAGTTTATTTGCTTTATTGGTATTATTATGTTTACAGGTTTATTCGAGAGAGACAGCAGTTAAGAAGGATACATTGAAATTAGGCGGAGCCGTTCGGTTTAACACATTCATTAAAAATTTTGAAGAGAGTGGAAAATCGTTGGATGCCGCGGCTCAGTTTGATGTTTTTATGCTTTCGGCAGATGTCCGCAAGTCGGGTTTCGACGCCAGCATGCAATACAGATTTTACCCCGAATCTAAGACACACTTCCTCCGGAATGCTTATATCGGTTATGAGATAGACTCCCGATGGTATGCAAAGCTGGGTATTTTCCAAAAACCATTCGGTATCAGCGATTATGCGTCGCACAACTGGTTCTTCCAACTGCCGTACTATATCGGCCTGGAAGATAGGGAAGCCATGGGGATAGGATTCTCCAACGAACAGGACAAGTGGAAATTTGATATTGCCTACTTCCGTCAGGCGTCGCCCGGCGGGCCTGTCAAGGGGGATGACAGTGGCGTAGGGAATGGACGTTATTCCTATGCTATTGTCAATACGACCGGAATCGTGAATGGAACCTCCGTCGCTGCCGATATCCGGGAACTCGATCAATTCAATGCCCGCATAAGATATCAACTCTCCGATCAGGTAGAACTTGGCCTGTCCGGCCAATTGGGTCGTATCTATAATGCCACGCTCGATAAAAGCAATTGGGGTGCCAATTGGGCTGTGCATGTAGTCTATGATCATAATAACTGGAACTTTAAAGGAGAGATTATAGGGTATAACTACAATGCGCGGTCCGATGAAGATGTGAAACTTGATGCTGTGCAGATGGCGGCTTATGGCTCGGCGTATGATGTGGCGGCAAAAGGCATAATGTATATGGCCGGATTAGGTTATACAATCCCCGTCAACCGGAAGCTGGTCAACTCGGTCACCTGCTATGTCGACTATGCTTATCTCGATAAGAAAGCCGATGGATATCACGGCACCCATCATCTGGTGCCGGGAATGATGATCCTGTCCGGCCCCATCTATACCTATATCGACTATGCGATGGGAAAAAACCAACCCTGGTTCTCAAGTTCATTCACCGGATTGGCGGAAGGGGAGAGCGATGCCCGTTGGAATGCCCGTTTCAACATCAATATCGGTTATTATTTCTGACTAAATTAAAAGTGAAAATGGGAAACGATGATTTTGTAATTTACCTAATTACCTAACCACTTTTCCACTTTTCATCAATAACATACATGAAACTTATGGAAAATAATATAGAGGTACATAATTTGTCCTTGATATTCGGATCGAACAAGAAGCAGGCCTTGCGTATGCTCAAGAAGGGACGGGACAAAGAATATGTCAAATCAAAAACAAACTGCATCATTGCGGTGAACAACGCTAATCTTTCCATCACGGAAGGAGAGATTTTTGTCATAATGGGACTCTCCGGCAGTGGAAAATCCTCTCTCCTGAGGTGCTTTAACATGCTTAATATTCCTACCGAGGGTTCTATAAAAGTAGACGGAAAAGAGATCACCCGGATGAATAGACAGGAACTTCTGGATTACAGAAGGACAGAAGTGGGAATGGTTTTCCAGCATTTCGGCTTGATGCCCCACAAAACTATTATCGATAATGTGGCTTTCGGTCTGGAGATCCAGAAAATTCCGGAGGAGAAGAGGACGCGGAAGGCGAAAGAGATGATAGACCTTGTAGGGCTGACCGGTTATGAAAATTCTTATCCTAACGAATTGAGTGGCGGGATGCAGCAGCGTGTCGGCATTGCCCGCTCGCTTGCCACCGACTCCAAGATACTGTTGATGGACGAGGCGTTCAGCGCTCT
>NZ_DHOS01000047.1:25757-60891 GCF_002410825.1 Proteiniphilum sp. UBA5384
GGACGAGGCGTTCAGCGCTCTCGACCCGCTGATCAGGAGCCAGATGCAGGATGACCTGATCGATATCCATAATAAGTTGAGGACAACCATCATCTTCATTACCCACGATCTGGATGAAGCGCTTAAAATAGGCGACCATATCGCCATCATGAAAGACGGAGAGATTGTGCAGCAAGGTGAGCCGGAGCAGATCTTATTGCATCCGGCGGATGATTATGTCAAGGAGTTTATTGGCAATGTGGATATGGGAAGGGTCATTACCGCTTCAGCCATTATGAAGCCCTTCCGTGAGCGGATCTTGTTGGGGAAGGATGGTCCTGCGTATGCCGACAGGGTGATGAACCGATTGGGTTTCAGGTTTATGGCTGTAGAGGACAAGAATGATGTGTTCAAAGGATATATCCTTCAGAAGGATGTAAAAAGGTTGCTGGGTGAGAATAACAACGACCTCAAAAAAATAATCATTGATATGCCTCATGTTTCCCCGGAGACGCCGGTGTCGGAGTTGTTGCCGCACTTTATAGGTCAGCAATATCCCGTGCCCGTGGTCGATGACAAAGAAAGAGTGATGGGGTTTGTGAATCATTCCGATGTGGTTTCAATGGTTGTCGGTTCCGATGTTATGGATACGATGGAGAGTAATTAAAAATAATATACTAAATAGATAAAAGATGAATATAGGAAAATATATAGAGGATTTTGTAGATTGGCTGTCACTGGTGGGTGCTCCCGTCTTCCGGCAGATAACCATCATGATCGAGAATACGGTGGATGTGTTACAGGAAGGATTGACGGCAATACCCCCTTTCTTGTTGATCGCCCTGTTCGCCGTAGGCGCCTTTTTCCTGAAGAATAAAAGCTTTACCCGCTTTCATATTACCTCTAAAAACTGGAAGACTTATTTCGGGCTCCCCATCTTCTGCCTGTTGGGACTTACTCTGGTATACCTGATGGGGTATTGGCAAGAGATGACTGACACTTTTATTCTGGTGATGGTGGCTACTTTCATCATTCTGCTGATCGGTATCCCATTGGGAATCTGGTGTGCGCGGAGTGCAAGGACCAATGCGGTGGTGAAGCCGATCCTGGACTTCATGCAGACCATGCCGGCTTTTGTTTACCTGATTCCCGCCATCCTTTTCTTCTCGGTAGGAAATGTGCCGGGAGTACTGGCGACCGTGATATTTTCATTGCCACCGGCAGTGAGAATGACGGCGCTGGGCATCCTTGAAGTGCCCAAAGAGACGGTGGAGGCTTCTGTCGCCTTTGGATGTACCAAACGACAGACACTTTTCAAAGTGCAAATCCCGCTGGCCATGTCCACCATACTCGCCGGCGTAAACCAGGTGATCATGCTCGCCTTGTCGATGGTCGTGATCGCTTCCATGGTAGGCGCACGGGGACTGGGAGAAAGTGTCTACGCGAGTATCCAGCAGGCCGATGTGGCGTTGGGCTTCGAAGCGGGACTTTGTATCGTGATCCTGGCAATCATTCTTGACCGGATGACCCAGTCTGTCGGACGAAAAGAAAATAAAGAATCATGAAGAAAATAAGAATCATACTGCTTGCCATGGTAATGCTCATGGCATGCGAAAGAAGATACAAGCAGGATGTGCTGATGTTGTATCCCAATTGGACGGAAGGGATTGCGATTACCTACCTGGCCAAAGTGATATTGGAAGAGAAAGGCTACACGGTAGACCTGAAAAGGCTGGAGCCGGGTCCTATCTTTGCTGCTTTGTCGAGAGGCGATGCCGATGTCTATATGGCCGCATGGCTACCTTATACACATGAATATTACTGGGACCGGTTTGGAGACAGGTTAGAGGTCGGGGGTGTTGTATTCGACAACGGTATTACCGGGCTTGTCGTGCCTGCCTATGTCGGTATCAACTCCATCGAAGAGCTGAACGAACATAAAGATAAGTTCGAAGGAGGCAAGATATATGGTATCGGTGCCGGGGCGGGTATCCATGGCAACACCGAGCGGGCAATCAAGGAATACGGTCTGGAGTACCAGCAGGTAAGCTCCTCCGAGACTGCCATGCTCGCAGCGACCCGCAAAGCGGGGGCGACGGACGATTGGATTGTGATTACGGGCTGGAAGCCCCATCAGATGTGGGCCATATTCGACCTAAAAGCATTGGAAGACCCCAAAGGTATTTACCCTACCGATGAGATCACGATCGTCACCCGTGAAGGGTTTGCGGAAGATCAACCCGATGTGGCACAATTCTTCCAAAAACTCAAACTTGATGATCACTTGCTGGAGGACCTCATAGATGAAACGATTGATGAGAGAGATCCGGAAATCGCCGTGCGCCGTTTCTATGACAAGCACCGCGATATGTTCGAGCCGCTGCTTGATGAAAAGAAGGAGGATGAGTTACGAAAATAATAAATAAACATTTAGGTATTTTATTTGTCTTTTAAGAACAAATATGTTACTTTTGAGGGGTCAGGTGTCTAAATAATTTTGGAAAGGAGTTTCTTTATCTTTCTTTTGACTTTGCTTGATTTAATAAGGCATTCTCTTAGGGCATTAAACTCATTTTCTGACAATCTTCCTAATTTAATATAATCCTTGTTCTCCACTTTGTATATTTCGGTAAGCAAGCTATAATTCATTGTGTCTACTTGTTCTCCATACACATAGGTATCTAATGGAAAATTTGGCGGACTGCCATTTTCAAAATAAAATGGAGTAAAATATAGAATTGTCCCCGGGGCAAACATATTCTATTTTTTAAGCATATTGAATGCATCCATTACCTCTCTGTTTTCTGCATAAAGTGCAGCATCGCATCCGGATAAGTAATGTGCTAAATCAATCTCAATATTAGAATGGTTTGTCTTTCCCGAGTCAAAAAGATCAAGTAACCCATTTTCTGAAGCTGCTTTGTACCAGGCGGAATTTTTGTTATGGGTATGTTTCACCAACTGCTTGGCAGTCTTGTTGCCATATTTAGAAACAACATAATCCATTAATTCCAGATCAATATCTGAAAACTCGTCATCATTAAAAGATACTTTGGCGGAAATGTAAGTGTTATTTCCATCTGAATGTGTTGCGACATAGTCTTTAAGGAGGTACGGCTGATCATTTGATAAGTCGATATACACATCTTTTACTACCGGACCGGCTTGCCATACTTCAAAATTAAGACCAAAAAAGGGAGTATTGTTTTTTATTGCAGAACACTCCTCGAGCAAATAAAGAAGTTTCAATAACTTGGTTTTACTCAGATCAGGAATTCTATCTGAAAAATAAACAATAGCATTTCCTATTTTGCTTACCGTATCTTGCGAATAATGCTTCATTGGTCTTCTAGTGATTGTCTATTTATTGTCATTACAAATGTATAACATATTTACAACAGGATAATCATAAAATGTTGTTTTTAACTGTTTTATTTGTTATGTCATTTCTTGTTTAGACCTTTTTCGCTTTAAAAGTTTAATCTGTTTTTCGGAAATTCAGATCCGCAAGATTTATATTTAACTTCGAGTATTATAATTACAATCCCCCAAACCGGGAAGTATCGACCTCTTTGCGTTCTTTTTCTTTGTACCCTCCAAACCGGTAAACGAAAGAGAGGGAAAATAAACGGGTGTCCTGAAATGCTTTCAGGCTGCTTTTCTGTCCTTTAAAATCGATGGATGCTGTGGGAATCCTTGTATTAAAAATGTCGTCGGCTTTCAGGATAAGTCTGGCGCGGTCTTCTTGGAATGTCCAGGTGAATGCTCCTGAGAGGTTACCCGAAGCGCCCAGGTCATAGATACCCTGTGTGGCGCTTGGCGTGGAGACATATCCCGAAATATTCATCTTCAGGTCGGGTCGGGATGCGAGGATGATATCGTGGTTCATCTGGAATATCCCGACCACAGTCTCCCTGTCGAACGGGATATCAAAAAAGTCATCATCTTTCTCTCTCCAGTATACGCCGTTGGCGATAAACCTCGATGAAATGCGCTTGCCGATATGGAACGGTATCACCGCCATTAACCCGATATTCCGGCGATAGGTATAGTTCTGTTCCAGGAATTCCTGCCGCAGTTCGTGGGGCGATTGATAGGGTAATTGCGCAAAATACCCGGGAATGTAGTTTATATAGGGACGGATCACATACTTCTGCCGGAAGATATAAGTCAATCCCACGCTGTAATCTCTCTGTGGGCGGAGATAAGGATTCCCCAATATTACTCCGTAGGAACTGAAATAAAACATATTCGGACTCATATTCCAGTAAGAGGGATATCTTTTATCGGAAGAAACGGCGAACTGGAAGATATGCATGGGAGCGGGACGATAGCTTATATTCACCGTGGGAAACCACGCAACATCATTCCAAAGTTGTTTTTCGGTTCCCCGGGACTTTTCTTTGGCGTTATAATACTCCATGGCGATGGATGCCTGGGCGGATAATTTGTCGGTAAACGTCTTGGAAAAGCCGGCGAAGAAATTCCAGATATGTTCCTGCTGCCGGGTATCGAAGGTGGCATCCTCATATTCAACGCCGTCTTTCAAGGCATCGGATCGGTTTTTGACGCGCACTCCCGAATAATTGATCCCATAATCAATACGCCAATTGTTCTTGAGCGGGTGCGACTGGTTGGCGTAAAACATAATGCGGTCGATTTTCTGTCTGGAGTCGTAAGCAAGTTCTTCCGTCCCGGCCTCAGCATTCCTGAATGAGTTTTGCATGAGGTAGTCCGATCGATCGGTGAAAGAAGTATAATCCGCGCCGATATTCAATCCGAAATGGGCGCTATAATCGGTTTTTATGTTGTGTGTGGAGGAAGGACCTTCGGAGCTGGTCTTCGTATCGGTTACTACCCCTGAAATATCTGTGCCGGCTATCCGGTCAGACTTTCCATCATCAAACATGCCGGTGTAGGCAATATCTATTTTGTCTTTGTTCTTCAACGTTCGTTGTAAAGCCAGTCGGGCAGTATGGTTTTGACCTTTTGACCGCCCCTCGCTGTGTTGTGTGATATCGTACACTCTGCCTTGTAAGGTATGCGCGGCCGTCAGGTCTTCCGAATTGAACCTTTTGCCGTTCCTGTAAGAATAAGAGGCATCTACCGAAGTCTGTTTTCCCAGGTAGAGGAGATTGACCCGCCCGTTGCCACCGGCATAATGGTGTTGCATATACTCCGCTGCTGTCTCACCTTGCCATACATCCTGTTCCTTGTTTTCGTCTGAAATCTGTTTCAGTACCACGTTGATCGCTGCTCCGCGTACATTGTATTGCGGTGGCGCACTGTACATCACCTCGATATTTTCCACGCGTGATACCGGAATACCCCGCAGTGTTTCCATTAATTGCTCATAAGGCAAAGAGCTTTTCTGACCGTTCAAAAGAATGGTCATTCCGTTTGTACCAATGAGTGTTAAGAGCCCTTGCTGCTCCATCACTCCCGGAATTTCCCTGATTGCCTCGTAGGCATTTGTTACCGGTTTGTTTTTCAGAAAGGTAGGGATATGGTAAATGATTTTCTCCCGATCTACTTTCATCACGGGATGATCAGCTTCCACCACCAGTTCCTCCAATAGGCTAATATCTTTTTCCAGTTTGAAATTGCAAATCGCCGGTTCACGGCTGTCTGCCGGGATAGAGAGATCGGTATAAGCTGTCTTATAACCCATAAAAGAGATCCGCAGCCGGTAATCACCCGGTTTCACGCCGGACAGTTTGTAATAGCCATCGTAATCGGTTACGGCGCCGTAACCGAATCGGGTTGTGTCGTTGGCAAGGAATAAAATGACATTGGCAAAGGGTACCGATTCATCGTTTTCATCGGTGACCGTGCCGAATATCTCCTGCTGCTCTCTCACATACTCCGATTTTGTGATGATGATCAGTTCGTCCGACGGCATCACGAAAATTAGTCCGGTATTATGTAACAGGTCATTAAGTATCTCTTTTACCGACCTGTTTTCGGCATGGACACTTACCCGCAGTTCGTCCGGCACAATCTCGTCGTTGTAGAGGATGCGGTAACCGCTTTTTTGTTGTATCTCAGCGAACACGTCCTTCGCGGACGCGTTCGCTGCAGAAACAGTGACGAGGCTGGTCTGCGCCTGCAAACCGGTCGTCAGAAGAAGTAGAGTAATGAAAAAAAGTGTTATTTTCAGATAGTGCATATTCGTCGATTGCATGTGAATGGTGTTTTAAGTTCTCCCGGACGCTGAATGATGGCGATATCCTGTCAGCTTTTTACGAGGCAATTCATTTCTGCAGATAATTATTTAATGGATAATAACTTTTTTAGCCTCTATCTCGTAGTTGAAGGGATAGGATTGTTTCAGGGCGTCGAGCATCTGTTGGAGTGTCTCGCTCTTGATGCTTCCCGTGAAACGTTGTTCGGCCAATGCGCTGTTTTTTATCTGTATAGTTACCTTGTAACGCTCTTCCATCAGTTTGGCCAAATCGGAAAACCGTTGTTTCCGGAAAACCAGTGAGCCTTTCAACCATTGTGTTTCGGGGATGATCGTGTCGTTCTCCTGTACTATGTCGCGGATTACGTAACTGCTGTCGCCCGTTAGGATATGGCCGTCACGTACTACAATTTTCTGGTTGGGTTGCAACAGCACCTCTTTGGTGTTTTTTTTGCGGTTGTCTTTCACGGCTACCAACCCGCGGATCAATGCCACTTCAATATCTTGCGAAGCGGCATCGATATTGAAAGCGGTACCTTTTACCGTCACATCAATGTCGCGGGCAGTGACGGTGAGGGGTACTTCGGGCCGGTGGGGCACATCGAAGAAGGCTTCCCCCGTAAGACGTATTTTCCGGGATTTCTCGCCGAAACGGTCGTTATAGGCAATCCGGGAGTGTTTATTGAGCCATACCTGTGTACCGTCGTCGAGGACTGCGTACAGGTTTTCATTGCCTGACTCCATTACCTGGCTATAGAGCTCTTCCCCTGGCAGAGAGTAATAGTAAGCCAGCCAGCCTAATCCAATCAAGAGGGCTATCGATGCGGCAATCCGTGCCCATACCGGGATGATATGTTTTTTTGGTTTTGACATACGGGACAACTCTTGCGGATCCCAAACAATGGCGGAAGGTTTTATTCGTTTGTGTTGTTTCAGACTGTGGTAATCAACTTCAGGCATTTGGTCGATCTTATCCCATACCTTATCCAATTGAGTATCGATATCCACATCGGTCAACGATTCCTTTTCCTGCATGAAGATATGTATTTCATCGTAAATATCTTTCATTCGGGGATTTTCTGCCAGAACCCTATGTAGATCACTCCGTTCTTTTTCTGATATATTGCCGCCGATCTCCTTGGATAGTAAAGCGGCGAATGTTTTTTTTGTCATTGCTGTAAAGTTTGTCGTTTATAATGAAGACACAACAACTACAAAAAATACGTAGTGGAAAGAAAAATTTTGACGGAACTGATAAAAAAAAACCGGAAAAAGTTGCAATATATATCAACTATTTATATATTTGTCCTTTGAAAGTGTTCATATGACCGTAATATAAATTGTATGAGAAGGAAAGTCATTGCTTTTGGAGATTACTATCATACATTTTTACATTCATTGACCGATAAAGAGCAATTGAAAGTAAAATATGTATTATCATTGCTCGAAACGTATGATCGATTGCCTGTCAAATTTATCAAATATATAAAAGACGGCTTATATGAATTGAGAATAGCATATAGTGGAAATGTATTCCGACTATTTTTCATTTTTGATGGAGATACAATAGTTGTTCTTTTTAATGGTTTTCAAAAGAAAACGCAAAAGACTTCAAAAAGAGAAATTGAGAAATCATTAAAGATTAAAGCAGCGTATTATGGAAGAGAATGATAATGAAATAAGAGATTTAAGTGCTGAATTGGCAAAAGAATTCGGAGAGCACGGTACTCCTGAACGTGCTGAATTTGATGAAAAAGCTTATGCCTTTTATACGGGGCAGGTTATTCTGGATGCACGTAAAAGTGAAAAGATCACCCAGTCGGAACTGGCCAAACGGCTCGGTGTGGATAAATCGTACATCTCAAAATTGGAGAATGGTAATGTCAATCCGAGTGTAGGATTCTTTTACCGTATCATGAATGCTTTGAATTTGAGAGTAGAAATCACCCGGCAAGTGGGTTGATTTTGAAACTACCACAACACTGCCAGTATCTTTTTCATTTGTTTTCTGCACGGAGAATAACCTAAATAGAGGGAAATTTCTTCTTCCAGCTTTTTCACGGCTTTATAGAGATGGGTTTCGACAGTCCGTTGTGAAAGATCGAGAATTTTAGCGGTTTGCCGGGCGGTTAAACCACTTTCCTTGATCATCTTGAAAACCTGTCGCTGCTGGGCAGGGAGATTTTTGATAAGTGTGTGCAGCCTTGCTGATAATTCCTTGTGTTCGATTAGTGATAGCGGTGTATCATCGGTCGACGGTTGTACCGGCAGCGGTTGTTCGTCGATAGGCACGACTTTGTTATTATTCCTCAACGCGTTCAAGCAACGGTTTTTCACGCTTTTAAACAGGTAAATTTCGGGTGAGTCGATCCCATCAATGCGCTCACGATTCAGCCAGAGCCAGACGAACAGGTCGGAGACAACCTCTCCGGCTTTTCTGGTATCACCCAGATAACTCTTCGCAAAACCCAAAATAGTCTCATATTGCAATCGAAACAAAATATTGAATGCTGCTTTGTCTCCCTCTTTTATGCGGTAGAATAATTGTTGTATGTTGGGTTCGGGTTGTTGCATGCGACGGGTTTTGCATAAGGACACATCAAAAGGAGGGAATACGTACCCGAAGGCTGAGAAATATAGTTGTGGAATTTTTCCCCGAACATGGAAATAGTTATCAGGAGGTCTCTGTCAGTTGGTAAGAATGCCCTACCTTTGTTTCGGATTCATTAAAAATAGAATTACGCGCATTGATTTTTTAATCCAACCAAAATCTTAACTATGTTTTTATTTTTTCGTAGTGATACGCAATTCTAAAAACATAGTTATTCTTTTTTACCCCCTTCCCAACGATATATTCCTACTCACTCCAAAACCGTTACCCATCCGTATTTGTCGGGTTCATCGCCATATTGAATGGCACGCAGTTTTTCGTATAGTTTCTTGCTTACAGGCCCAGCTTCACCATTTTTGGAGAAATGATAACTTTTGTTTTCACTCAGGTCGTCGATCCGTAGAATGGGACTGATCACGGCGGCCGTGCCGCAGGCACCCGCTTCCTCGAAAGTGGCCAGTTCATCTTCCAATATCGGGCGACGTTCTACTTTCATTCCCATCTCTTCAGCAAGTTGCATCAGGCTCTTATTGGTGATGGAAGGCAGAATGGATTCCGATTTGGGGGTGATATAGGTATTGTCCCTGATCCCGAAGAAGTTGGCCGGACCACATTCGTCGATATATTTCTTTTCTCTTGCATCGAGATAAAGCACGGCGGAATAACCCATCTCGTGTGCTTTCTCCCCTGAGCGCAGACTGGCAGCATAGTTTCCCCCTACCTTAAAAGTTCCGGTTCCGAGTGGGGCCGCCCGGTCATACTCACGCATAATGACCATGGGAGTGGGTTTGAACCCTTCTTTAAAGTAAGGGCCTACCGGGGTCACAAAAATAAGGAAAGTGTATTCCTTGGCCGGTTTTACCCCCACCTGGGCGCTGGTGCCGATAAGCAACGGGCGGATATAGAGGGCCGCTCCACTTTCATAGGGAGGCACAAAGCGTGCATTCTTCTTTACAGCCAATAGCACCATCTCTTCAAACAGTTCCACCGGCAGTTCTGCCATCATGATACCGTGGCAGGAGGATTGCAGGCGCAAGGCATTCTCCCTCATCCGGAAAATACGGACCTTGCCGTCTTTCCCGCGAAATGCTTTCAGCCCTTCAAATGCTTCCTGCCCGTAATGCAGGCTGGTAGCCGCCATGTGGAGGTTGATATGTTCCGATGTTTCCAGCTCGGGGTCGCTCCATTTTCCGTCGCGGTAATGACTGCGTACGTTATAGTCTGTTTTCATGTAGCCGAATGACAAATTCGACCAATCGATTGCATCCATCTTCTTAATATTTAATAGTATTTGAGTTAGACTAAATACACTACAAATATAGGACTTTATTTTTTCAATTAGCATTCTTTTACAGGAAAAATGAGTATTTTCGTGCTGCCAAATGATTGACCAGATAACTATAGGACGTATTCAGGATGCGGCACAAATTGTAGATGTCGTGTCCGACTTTGTCACGCTCAAGCGCAGGGGTGTGAACTGGGTGGGCTTGTGTCCGTTCCATGACGACCGCACGCCTTCGTTTTACGTCTCTCCCGCCAAGAATATCTGCAAGTGTTTTGCTTGCGGCGAGGGGGGAACCCCGATACACTTCGTGATGAAACACGAACAGCTCTCTTACTACGAAGCGCTGAAGTACCTCGCTAAGAAGTACAATATCGAGGTGGTGGAAAAAGAGCTGACCAATGAGGAGAAGCAGGCGCAAAGCGATCGCGAGAGTATGTTTATCCTCAATGAGTATGCCCGCGATTATTTTGTTCAGCTATTGCATACCCATCCCGAAGGTAAGGCGGTTGGCCTTAGCTATTTCAAGGAAAGAGGATTCCGGGATGACATTATAAAAAAATTCCAACTGGGCTACAGTTTGGAGCAACGTGACGCCTTTTCGGTCGAAGCGCAGAAAGCCGGGTATAAACGGGATTTCCTGCTGAAAACGGGATTGTCTACCGGTAATGAAGGGCAGCCGCTGTACGATCGTTTCCGGGGAAGGGTCCTTTTCCCTGTCCATACACTCTCCGGTAAGGTGGTCGCCTTTGGCGGACGCATTCTCAAAAAGGTAGAGAATACCGGGAAGTATGTGAATTCGCCCGAAAGCGAAATCTATTCCAAAAGCAAGGAGCTCTACGGGATCTATTTTGCCAAGAACGCCATCGTAAAACAGGATAAGTGCTTTCTGGTGGAAGGATATACCGATGTGATCTCGATGCACCAGGCGGGCATTGAAAATGTGGTGGCTTCGTCGGGGACGGCGCTTACTTACGGCCAGATCCGCATGATCCACCGTTTTTCAGAGAATATCACCGTCTTGTATGACGGTGATGCAGCAGGGATTAAAGCGGCTTTGAGGGGTATCGACCTGCTGTTGGAAGACGGTATGAACGTGAAAGTGGTACTTCTCCCCCAAGGAGAGGATCCCGACTCGTTTGCCAGAAAACAGAATGCAGAAGGTTTTCATCGATATATTGCTGAAAATGAAGCGGATTTCATCCGGTTTAAAACACAACTGCTGCTCAAAGAGGTAGGCGATGACCCTGTCAAGCGGGCGGGACTGATATCAAACGTGGTAGAGAGTATTTCACTGATACCTAATACGATTACCCGCTCTGTCTATATCCAGGAATGTTCCCAGCTGTTGGACATGCAGGAGCGTGTACTGATTTCAGAGATCAACAAGATACGCCGCCGCAACTACGAAAAGAAAAAGGATCAGAAGGAGAAAGAATCTGTCTTACAACCCGATCGCGAACTGGAGGATATTCCCATATCCGGGGAAGAGGTGAGAATCAGGGTATCTTCAAAAAGTCCTTACGAAAAATATGAAAAAGAGATACTCCGTTATGTGATCCGCTACGGTAACCGGCCGATTTACCGGAAGTTTGAGAAACAAAAACGGAAACAGGGAAAGGAGGTCATCGAGGAGGATGTGCTGGTGGAAGAGGGACCGGGTGTCACCGAATTTGTGAAGTTCGACCTGGAGCGTGATAATATCACATTTACCACCAGCCTGTACGGACGGATTTTTGAAGAAGCCGTGGCGTATATGGAGGAGACGGATTTTGATGCCGGCCGCCACTTCCTGTCGCATGCCGATCCGGCCATCAGCAAATTGGCGTCGGAGTTAATGAGCGACCGCTATCACCTGAGTAAGATCCATGCGAAGATATTGGGTGAGGAAATTGATGATAAAAGTTCGCGACTATTGGAGGAGAATCTGCTGAATTCCTATGTACCCCGTGCTACTACTGAGCTGAAAAATGCCTACGTACTGCAACAGATAAAGCAGATAAAAGAGGAGATGAAACATACTAGCGAAGATGATTCTCTTTCACTTATTGTCCGGCTGCAACAGTTGCAGGAGATAAAGAAAATTCTCTCGAAAGAGTTAGGAGAGAGGATAATACTAAAATATTAGGCTATGCAATAATAGGTCATTAGTCCATTGGTAATTAGTAATTAAAATAGATGTACTTAGAAACCAGGAATGTAGTAAAACAATATGCCAATCATCTGGCATTGAATAATGTGAGTATTGAGGTGCCCCGTGCCACAGTCTTTGGGTTGTTAGGCCCGAACGGTGCGGGTAAGACTACGTTGATCCGCATCATTACCCGTATTACTGCTCCCGACAGTGGAGAAGTGATGATTGACGGAACTCCTTCAAAAGCTGAGGATGTGTACAAGATAGGTTACTTGCCTGAAGAGCGTGGATTGTACAAAAAGATGAAGGTAGGTGAGCAGGCGATGTATCTGGCGCAACTGAGGGGATTGTCGAAGAAAGATGCTCATCGGGAACTGATGATATGGTTTAAACGGTTCGGCATTATGGACTGGTACAACCGTAAAGTAGAGGAGTTGTCGAAGGGGATGCAACAGAAAGTTCAGTTTATCTCCACCGTGATCCATAATCCCGACTTGCTGATTTTTGATGAGCCTTTCAGTGGTTTCGACCCTGTGAATGCGGATATTGTGAAGCGAGAGATGCTCCGACTCAAAGAGGAGGGAAAGACCATCATCCTCTCCACTCATAATATGGAGTCGGTAGAGGAGTTGTGTGATAATATCGCGCTGATCCATAAGTCGCAGGTAGTATTACAGGGGAAAGTATTCGATATCCGCAAGGAACATCGTCCCAATATTTTTCGCTTTCGCCTGACGGGAAGTGAATTTGATTTGGAGCATCCTTCTTTTACATTGTTGTCAAAAGAACGTTATCATGAATTCATCAATTTGCGTATCCAAAAAGTAGGTGATATCAGCAACAATGAATTGGTGAAATTAATTCTTAATAAGTATGAAGTAGTGAGTTATGATGAAGAACTACCTACCATGAACGACGTATTTATCAGAACCGTAACGAAATAATACGCACGATCTAAAAATAACCGAATGTTTGTGACAAACGAATGCAGAGAAAACCTTGTTTATTATGTTGAGCCTGGCAAACATTTGAATTTACGGAATAAATTTGAATTATGAACAAATTAGGTTTAGTAATCCAACGAGAATATATTACCCGAGTAAGGAAAAAATCATTCATTATTCTCACTCTTCTTATGCCGGTGCTGATGGTGGCATTGACCATGGTGCCCCTGTGGCTTTCCACGCTCAACGACGGTAATGTAAAGAATGTGGCCGTCATCGACAACACGGGTATCTATGCGACCCTGTTGAAGTCAACCGACGCTTATCAGTTCCAGGTCATTGGTGCATCGGAACAACGGGACACGGAGTCGCGATTGGGAAAGGATTTATTTGCTATTTTGCAAATTACTGAGGACTTGCACAAAGACCCTCGTGCCGTTTCACTCACATCCCAGAAGCAGGCGCCGCAAGAATTGCAGTCGATAATTGTGAGTGTGCTGAGTGAGAAGGTGACACAGCAAAAATTGGATGATCTTTCTTTATCGGGCAACGTGGATATGGAAGCCATTACACAGGTTCGTTCCATCGTGGAAGAAGGGTCAAAAGTCTCACTGCGCACATTCCGACTCGACAGTGGTGGAGGTGTCTCAGAATCGTCTACCGAATTGGCGACCATCATCGGCATGCTGTTCACTATCCTTATCTACATGTTTATACTGATGTATGGGAATATGGTTATGCAGGCGGTGTTGGAAGAGAAAAAGAGCCGTATCGTAGAGGTGATGGTCTCTTCCGTAAAACCGGTCAACCTATTGGTCGGTAAGATAATAGGGATAGGATTGGTGGGAATTACTCAATTGGTTATCTGGGGGATATTAATGGGACTCTTTTTTAGTGGACTCTCCTTTTTTATCGCTTCTTCCGGACAAATGAGCGCGGCGGCCATGCCGCCCGAAATGGGCAACTTTGAAATAGAAGGAATGATGAGTACCGTGATGTCCATCAACTGGTTAGAGATTGGATTTTATTTCATCCTCTTTTTTATAGGAGGATATATTTTGTATGCGTCTATCTTTGCCATGTTCGCATCCGCAGTGGATAGCGAGGAGGACACCGGGCAGTTCATGACGCCTGTAACACTTATTATTGTATTTGCCTTCCTGGCAGGATTTTATAGCGTGAACAATCCCGATGGGCCGTTGGCCTTCTGGACATCGTTAATTCCGTTCAGTTCGCCTATTGTAATGATGGTGCGTATACCGTTTGGTATTCCGTTGTGGGAAAAATTGCTATCGGTCGTATTGCTCTATGGTACATTTATACTTATTGCCATCCTTTCTGCCAAAATTTACAGGGTTGGTATACTGATGTACGGTAAGAAACCTTCCATCAAAGAAATGCTTAAATGGGTAAAGTATAAATAAAATTTTGATTTAAATTTGCTTTTAAAATCGACAAAAAGAAGTATTTTTGTGGAAAAACAAACAATTGTCTATTGAAATCGGTTTTTTTAGACGGAAGTATTTTTTATGTAGAAATATCTCCACTTGAGTTTTCTTCTTTCGGAACAATTTAGTTTGGTAAATCGGACGTTTATCCTATATAATCTTAAAGCACTTGCCTGGTTCTATGGAATCACGCAGGTGCTTTTTGGGGATGACAGATTACTATTTCCACTTCGAAGACTGTTTTAGTAGATAGATAAAAAAGATAATTATGCAATTCGAGAAAATGCAGGCCGCAGGCAACGACTATATTTATGTCAACCTATTCGAAGAGCAGGTTGAAGATCCTGAAGTATTGTCCCGACAGATAAGTGATCGCCATTTCGGTATCGGGAGTGACGGCCTTGTGCTTATCGGACCTGATACAGAAGGAGATTTTTCGATGAAGATGTATAATGCCGACGGAAGTGAAGGCGCGATGTGCGGCAATGCGGCGCGTTGCGTAGGAAAATATCTTTATGAAAGAGGATTGACCACAAAAAAAGAGATTGCATTAAATACTAAGTCGGGGATAAAATATCTTTCGTTGATGATAAATCCACAGAGCAATGAAGTCGAAAGAGTCCGGGTGAATATGGGAGAAGCGGTCTTCTCTGATTCGGATGCATCATATCCTCTGGTCACCATTCCCGGAATGGTGAATTATCCCCTGCAGGTGGATGGACATGAGTACCCAATCACTTTTGTCTCCATGGGCAATCCGCATGTGGTCATCTTTATGGATGGCATTGATGAACTTGAAATAGAGAAGATCGGCCCGCAGATCGAACATAACCCCCTCTTCCCGCAACGTACTAATGTGGAATTTGTCGAGGTTACCGACCGGTCGCATTTGAAAATGAGGGTATGGGAAAGGGGAAGTGGAGAAACGCTTGCCTGTGGAAGCGGCGCCTGTGCTTCGCTGGTCGCCGGAGTGATCACAGGCCGGTGCGATCCCAAAGCATCGATTCAACTCAAAGGCGGCACCCTTGAGGTTGAGTGGGAGAAAGACAATAACCAGGTCTTCCTTACCGGAGACGCCCGGTTTGTGTTCCGGGGCGAATTTTTTTAAAGTGGATAAGCGACTGAGTGGTTGGGCAATACCAAACTTCTTGACTTCTCAACTTCCGACTTCTTTTCTAATTACTCTTATTAGCATATTATTCACATTAGCACATCAGTAAATTATCAAATCATCAAATCAAATATATGTTCCAGATCAACGAAAACTACCTGCAACTGAATGAAAGTTATCTGTTCAGTACTATTGCCAGAAGGGTAGAGAATTTCAGCACTTCACATCCCGAAGCCGATATTATTCGTCTGGGGATCGGCGATGTGACGCTACCTCTACCTCCCTCTGTCCTTCGTGCCATGCATCATGCAGTGGATGAAATGGGTGTAAAGGAGACTTTTCACGGCTATGGTCCGGAACAGGGATATGGTTTTCTGCGGGAGAAGATAGCAGGGATCGATTTCAGGCGGAGAGGGATTGATATCTCACCCGACGAAATTTTTGTGGGTGACGGCTCTAAGAGCGATACGGGAAATATCGGCGATATCCTGGGAGAGGACAATGTGGTGGCTATTACCGATCCGGTCTATCCGGTCTATCTCGACACCAATATTATGCGTCTGGGCAAATCCTCAAGGATCGTATTGCTTTCCTGCAGTGAAGAGAATGGTTTTTTGCCCGAAATACCTTCACAGCCTATCGATATAATTTATCTCTGTTATCCCAACAACCCTACGGGGACGGTGATGACCAGGCAACAACTCAAACAATGGGTGGATTATGCCTTGGAAAATGGGAGCCTTATCCTTTTCGATGCCGCCTATGAAGCTTTTATCAGGGATAATGATGTGCCCCGGAGTATCTACGAAATTGAAGGTGCGAAGGAGTGTGCCATCGAGTTCCGTTCTTTCTCCAAAAATGCAGGTTTCACTGGATTGCGATGTAGTTACACAGTGGTGCCGAAAGCATTGAGAGCAAGGTCTGTCGATGGGGATGAGCTCCCGATCCATAGCTTGTGGAACCGTCGGCAATCCACCAAATTCAATGGCACGCCTTACATCGTACAAAAAGCAGCCGAAGCCGTGTATTCGTCCCAAGGGCGGCAGGAAGTGGGCGATATGGTCGCTTACTATATGCGTAATGCCGAGATGATCAGGGAGGGATTGACCGAAAAGGGATGGATTTTCTTCGGCGGCGAGAATTCACCCTATATATGGCTGAAATGTCCCGATGGTATGGATTCCTGGACTTTCTTCGACCGCCTGCTCGAAGAATGCCATATTGTAGGCACCCCCGGCGTAGGATTCGGTTCCGAGGGCGAAGGCTATTTCCGGCTGACCGCCTTTAACAGCCATGAAAAGACTGCTGAAGCAGTAGAACGGATCAAAAAATGGGAATATTGAAAACTTTGAATTCCATATAAGTAAACAGATATCCAGTGATGAAGCAAGATCCTTTTTTCCATTCCGGAGAATACTAAGGTGTGGCGCATAGAGAGGCTTAGTAGACCTATCCTGATTGGCGCAAAAATACTCATTAATGGTAAGTAAAAGGTAAAAATGGATGTGTGAATACCCAATTATTGCTATTGTGAGGAACAACACCGGCTTGTACCTTTGTACCTTGGTAAAATCAGCTTTTTATCGTTTTCCATGACAACCATGTTGTGGAACATGAGGTTATGTGATTTTGTATCGATGATATAAAGGAGGTTATTTGAGAACGCTTATTCTTACACTTGTTTTGCTTGTCTGTGCGGTGGTATCCCTGTTCGTGGGGGTGGCAGATATCTCTATGGCTCTGATTTCCATCAGCCGGATTCCCAGGACTGTTGCATTGATACTGGCGGGAGTGGGGATGAGCATATCGGGGGTGATCATGCAGCAGATGACGCAGAATAAGTTCGTGGCCCCCACTACTGCCGGTACGCTTGAGGCGGCCAAGATGGGGTTGCTTATCTTCCTGATTTTTATTCCTACCGCAGGAGCTGCCCTGAAGATGCTGTTCGCTTTCCTGTTTACATTTATTGCCAGTTTGATTTTCCTGGCTATTGTCCGGAAGATACGTTACCGGAATGTGGTGTTTGTGCCGTTGGTGGGATTGATGTTCGGCGGGATCATCGGGTCGATATCTACCTTCTTCGCTGTCAGGATGAATATCGTACAGGATACCAATGCATGGATGATGGGTGATTTTTCGGGTATCCTGCAGGGACGATACGAGTTGATCTATCTTAGCTTGCCTGCCATCATCATCACTTACCTCTATGCCAATAAGTTTACCGTAGTGGGGATGGGGGAGGATTTCTCCAGGAACCTGGGATTGAATTACAGGGCAATCATGAATATCGGCCTTTTCTGTGTGTCGCTCACCGTAAGTGCCGTGGTGATCACTGCCGGAGCTATCCCCTTTTTGGGGTTGATCGTGCCGAATGTGGTGAGCCTCCTCTTTGGGGATAACCTGAAGAAGACATTGCCGTTGGTGGCCTTGTCGGGTGCTATCTTCCTGTTGTTGTGCGATATTGTCGGACGGATCGTGATCTATCCCTATGAAGTGCCTATCGGCGTGACGGTAAGTATTATCGGGGCAATTATTTTTCTCATATTGATCATAAGGAAGAGATGAAGGGGATAAAAAAGAATTTTCTGATCACGGTCCTGTTGCTGTTAGCAGCGGTTACCCTCTATCTGTTCTATAATATGGGAAGCAATTGGGAGTTCGCACTACGCCTACGAGGTGTAAAAGTGGCGGCCATCATTGTTGTTTCCTGCTGTGTGGCATACTCATCCGTTGCTTTCCAGACTCTTACCAACAACCGGATACTCACTCCCTCCATCATGGGGTTTGAGTCGGTCTACCTGCTAATCCAAACCTTGATCGTCTTCATGTATGGCGATCTGACTTTTCAGGTACTCTCCGGCTGGGGCAATTTTCTGTTGTCGGTGCTGGGGATGATAGGTTTTGCCTTCCTGCTTTATATATTGATATACAAGAAAGGGAAGGATAACCTCTACCTGTTGCTATTGGTGGGGATTATACTGGGAACTTTGTTCAACAGCCTTAGTTCGTTTATGCAGTTGCTGATTGACCCAAGTGATTATTTTATTGTCCAGGGGAAGATGTTCGCTACTTTCAACAAGATCAATCGTGATCTGCTATGGCCATCCGCGGGAGTGTTGGTGATTCTACTGGTTGTTGGCTTCCGTACTACCAAATATCTGGATGTGTTGGCATTGGGGAGGGATCAGGCGATTAACCTGGGGTTGAATTACAACCGTGCTGTACAGCTGTTCCTGGTAATTATCGCGATACTGGTTTCGGTCTCCACTGCTCTGGTCGGACCGATTACTTTTCTGGGCTTGCTGGTGACCAATCTCACCTATGAGTTATTCAAAACGCACCGGCATGATGTGATTATTGCCGCCTGTTGCCTGGTTACTGCCGTCACCCTGTTGAGTGGGCAGTTTGTAATGGAGCGGCTCTTTCATCTCTCTATCCCGGTAAGTGCTATTATCAATCTTGTGGGGGGATTGTATTTTATGTTTTTATTGTTGCGAGTGAGGAAACTATGATTGAAGTAAAAGATATATCGAAACATTACGGCCGGAAAGTTGTACTGGATGGTGTCGACCTGCAATTTCCCATTGGAAAGATCACCTCGCTGATCGGGAGTAACGGCGCCGGGAAAAGTACCCTGCTCTCCATTGTCAGCCGGTTACTGGCACAAGACGGCGGAGTGGTGATGGTGGATGGAAAAAATGTAACGGACTATAAGAATAAGGTATTGGCACAGCGGCTTTCCATTCTCAAACAGTCCAATCATGTACGGTTGAAACTGACGGTGCGGGAATTGGTGTCGTTTGGCCGGTTTCCTTATTCGCAGGACAAACTGACTGACGAGGACAATGAAAAAGTGGACAGGGCAATCCATTTTTTGGATTTGGAAGATATCAAAGATGCCTATATCGACGAATTGAGCGGGGGGCAGAAACAGAGGGCCTATATGGCGATGGTGGTAGCGCAGGATACGGACTATGTGTTACTCGACGAACCGCTGAATAACCTCGATATGAAGCATTCGGTGCAGACCATGAAGACTTTGCGGCGACTGGCGGATGAATGGAAGAAAACCATCATCATCGTGTTGCACGATATCAATTTTGCATCCCATTATTCCGATTATATTGTCGCCCTGAAAGATGGAAAAGTAAAATATTGCGACACAACCGACAACATTATCAACGAGAAAGTGTTAGAGGATGTGTTCGACATAAAGATCTCCGTTACGGAGTTTAATAGTAAGAAAGTGTGTAATTATTTCATGTAAGAGTAAAGAGTAAAGACTTTTAGAGCCAAGAGCCAAGAACCAAGATTCGAGACTGGGAGTAGTAACTAGGAGGAGATAATTGGCACATTGGCATATTAGTAAATTATTAAATTAAATTTTTATGAAAACAAAAATATTCCTTTTCGTGTTGGGCGCCATTATCGCCCTGTCCGGTTGTACCGGTGGTAATCAAAAACAGAAAGAGGCAACAGGTGAGACTGTTACGGTAACACACTCTTTGGGTACGGTAGAAGTGCCCATAAACCCGCAGCGAGTGGTAGCGCTTGATTTTTCTGCTTTGGAAAATCTCGATTATCTGGGTATTAAGCCTGTCGGCATTCCTAAATCGGGAGTACCGAGTCACCTGAGTAAATATAAAGATGATCCTTCCATAGCGGATGTAGGTACTGTGGTGGAGGTCAATCTTGAAAAGATCAATGAACTGCAGCCCGACCTGATCATTATCGGGGGAAGACTGGCCGATTCTTATAACGACCTTTCAGCCATTGCTCCTGTAATATATCCTACCGTGATGGGCACGACCGATTTCCTTGGTGCTTTTAAATCCAATCTGGATGATCTTGGACGGATTTTCGATAAGCAGGATGAAGTAGACCGGGCGTATGCAGGGATCGTAAAGAAAGTAGAAGAAGTGAAAGCAAAGATAGATACTTCGGACGATAGGGCGCTTATCCTGCTGCACAACAGGGGACGGTTCAGCGCTTATGGGAGCGGTTCACGTTTTGGCATTATCCATGATGTGCTGGGTTTCAAGGAAGCCGAAAAAGGGTTAGGTACACAGATTCATGGAACTCCCGTATCGAGTGAATTTGTACAGAAAGCCAATCCGGATGTTATTTTTATTGTCGACCGGAGTATGATTGTAGGAAATGGTGTCATGGACAAGGATGAGGTGGAAAATAAGTTGGTGAAACAAACCAACGCCGCTCAAAACGGGAAAATCTTCTACCTGAACCCCGAAGTGTGGTATCTTGCCGGTGGTGGAATTGCATCTGTGAACATGATGATAGACGAAATATCGCAGGCACTCTAAAAAATAAAATATGTGGTGGGTATATGCTCTCCTATCCGCTTTATTCGCTGCGCTTACGGCCATCTTTGCCAAGGTAGGCGTAGCGAATGTCAATTCCAATCTCGCAACGGGTATCCGTACCATTGTCATCCTGATCATGATCTGGCTGATTATTTTCAGTCGGGGTGAAACCAAAGGATTGTATACCCTTTCGCGGCACAACGTTATTTTTCTGGTTATTTCAGGAGTGGCTACCGGCCTTTCCTGGATTTTTTATTTCAAGGCACTACAACTCGGAGATGTCACCCAGGTTGCCATGCTGGATAAACTCAGCATCGTCCTGACTATCCTGTTGGCTGCTATCTTTCTGGGTGAAACCATCACTTTGCGTACGACTATCGCCGCGGTACTGATCGTAGCCGGAACATTGCTGCTGGTCGTGAAATAAGATATAAGGCGATAATCATTATCTTTGCATCAGACTGATTTGACACTTGATGCCAACAGCATTATTTTAAAACTGATTATCGTATGAAACTGAAAATAACCCTGATCCTTTGCTGCTGTGCTGTTTTACTTTCTGCACAGGAGAAGCCTTCGCAGCAATGGCTCGACCGTAAGTTCTCCATGTTTATCCATTTCGGGCTATACTCCGTATATGGGGGTGTATATGAAGGTGTACCCGTCAGGAGGGGTTACAGTGAACAGATCCAGTCGTTCGCGGGTATCTTCAGCGACTGGTATGGTAATACGGCCAATGAGTTTAATCCCGTCAAATGGAATCCTGACAGTATTGTCTCACTGGCAAAGCAGGCAGGAATGGGATCGATCGTCCTCACTTCCAAGCATCACGACGGATTTTGTATGTATCATTCCGCTTATACCGATTATAATATTGTGGATGCTACCCCTTATGGCAGGGACCTGATGAAAGAACTGGCTGAAGCATGTGAACGGGGTGGGATTGCCTTCGGAGTTTATTTCTCACTGATCGACTGGCACTTTCCGCAGGCTTATCCCATTTCGAGCCATAATGCCGATCCGCTTACGCCGGAACATTATGCGTTTAACCTGAAGCAGGTGGAGGAAATTATGACCCATTATGGCCCTCTCTCCGAGATTTGGTTCGATATGGGTTCGCTGACGCCCGAGCAGAGTAAAGGGTTGTATGAACTGGTTAACCGGTTGCAGCCGCAATGTATGATCAGTGGCCGCTTGGGGAACGACTATGTGGACTTCTCGGTGATGGCTGATAACGAATATCCCGATTACCAGATCGGTGTGCCTTGGCAGACGGCGGCTTCCATGTTCGATGAGACCTGGGGGTACCGCTCCTGGCAAGAAAGAGGTGAAGTACAACCGAAAGTAAGGGAAAAGATTGAGAGTCTTATAAAAGTGATCGGCAGGGGAGGGAATTTCCTGCTCAATATCGGGCCAAAGGGAGATGGTTCCGTGGTTGAGTTTGAGCAGCAGGTATTACTCCATATCGGCGATTGGGTAAAAGCCAATAGTGAAGCTATTTATGGAGCCCGTGCCAATCCGTTTCATCAAACATTTGCCTGGGGTGACATCACTACGAAAGAAGATCGTCTGTTTGCCTTTGTCGAAAACATACCGGAGTCGGGCAAGATCGAATTATCCGGCTTCAATGGCAAGGTGAAGGGAGTGACACAACTGTCATCTGGAGATCAACTGCCTTACACCCAGAGCAAAGGAGTGCTGGTAATCGACCTCTCCACTGTATCCTCCGGAGAGGACATTCCCGTGTTGAAAATTATGTTTGAGGACGGGTATACCATTATTCCTCCGTCGATTGTGGCGAACGGGATCTTAACTTCCCGGAATGCTACTTCCCTCTTTGGTCATTCAAGCCTTAACTATTATGCCGGCTACAAGAGTGTGATCGGTTATGACTGGATACTCTACTCTCGGAAATCATCCGTCTCTCCGCAAATTACTTTCACAGAAAATGAAAGAGGGAGGGAGGTTGAACTGGAAATCGATGGGAAGAAACAAACCTGTACCTTAGAGGCCGATGCATCCGAAAACGTGAAATTGCCTAAGGACAGGGTGAAATGGGGCAACCTCTACAGGAAACCGGGTAGAGGAGTATTCGGGAATGTAGAGGAAGAGGGTATACAGGTGGTAGATGTGCATGCCGCCGGTTCCCGCTGGATGGCTGTGGACAATTTCCGTTATGGGGAAAGCCACACCGAGCCTGTTATTCCGCGCGCAAGCGTTGTTTTCCTGCAAGAAATAGAATCGACACATGCACAAACCGTGGCGGTAAAGATTGAGAGTGGCAATGCGGTCTATATCTTGCTCAATGGCGAATATATTACGGCCCATTTCTCTCCCGACAGGATAAAACAGCAGGAGGAGACCGTGTTGCTACCGCTTAAAAAAGGAAGGAATCAGCTTGTCATTAAATATTATAACGGATTTGAAAAGCAGTTTTCTTATGGAATCACGCCATTGGATGAATGGACGGTCTATACCCGGAAACTTTCTCCAGTCAACCTTGAGAGAATCAACGACCACCGGATTTCTATCCGTTCAGCCGATTCGTCCTCGAATGTGTCACCGCTGCGATTGAACAATATCAGTATGATATGCCGTTAATTTTATAATTCGCATCTCATTGATTATCTTTGTATCTTGTTTAGAGCCAAGAACCAAGAGCCAAGACAATTTAAGATTTAGGATTGAAGGAGATTGAAAAGGATTGAAAAAGATTGATCGGAGATCGATGAAGTTGTAATATTCTGAAAATTAGCAACTTGTAATTGGTAATTAGTAATTTGTAATTTGTAATTAAAAGAAAATGTCCCCATTATTCATACAATATCCCAAATGCGGTACTTGCCGTAAAGCCGCCAAATGGCTGGAAGAAAACAAGGTGGAAGTAATTTCAAGACACATCGTGGAAGAAAATCCTACTAGGGAAGAGCTTTCTGAGTGGATCGACAGGAGCGGATTGCCTATTAACCGTTTTTTCAATACATCCGGGTTGGTGTACAAGGAACAAAATCTGAAGGAGAAGGTGAAAACTGCCTCTCGTAACGAACTGCTCGATATCCTCGCTTCTAACGGTATGGTGGTGAAGCGTCCTATTATTGTGGGCGATGACTTTGTGCTGGTCGGTTTTAACGAAAAGGAATGGAAAGAGAAGCTCGGGTGAGGCGTGAGCCGAGAAATTTGATGAACCCATCGTGCCAAAACGAGAATCGGCGTAAGAGAATCAGATGAAGAGAGTCGACGAATGAAGATCGCGAATATAGAATTTCCGGATAATCCCGTATTCCTCGCCCCGATGGAGGATGTGAGCGATATCGGGTTTCGGCTGCTGTGCAAGCAGTTCGGGGCTGATATGGTCTATACCGAATTTGTGTCGAGTGATGCCCTTATCCGGGACATAAAAAAGACGAAGGAAAAAATACTCTTTAGTGAGGAAGAGCGTCCCCTTGGGATACAGATTTATGGTAGCGATCCCGATGCGATGGTGGAGGCCGCAAAAATCTGTGAAGAATCCGACCCCGACCTGATTGACATCAATTTCGGTTGTCCCGTGAAGAAGATCGCCGGAAAGGGTGCCGGGTCAGGGATGATGAAAACGCCTGATGTGATGCTCGATATCACCGCGAAGGTGGTTAAGGCGGTAAATAAGCCGGTATCGGTAAAGACCCGCTTAGGATGGGATGACAACTCCAGGATTATTGTACAATTGGCGGAGCAGTTGCAGGATTGCGGCATCGTGGCATTGACCATCCACGGTCGTACCCGCTCTCAGATGTATAAGGGAGATGCTGACTGGACATTGATCAGGGAGGTGAAGAATAACCCCCGCATGCAAATCCCCATTATCGGCAATGGAGATGTGACTACGGTTGAACAGTGTAGGCAACGTTTCGACGAGACCGGTGTGGATGCCGTGATGATCGGCCGTGGAAGCATTGGTTCACCGTGGATATTCAGGGAGATGAAGCATTACCTGCAGACCGGTGAGCATCTCCCCAAAGAGCCGTTCCGCTGGTATCTGGATATTCTCAAAAAACAGGTGCTCGAAAGTGTGGAGCGGATCGACGAAACACGGGGGATTCTTCACATGCGCCGCCATCTTGCCGCTACACCTCTGTTCAAAGGCATCCCCGACTTCAAACCCACACGCATTGCCATGCTCCGTGCCAGCACCCTCAAAGAATTATTCGCTATCATGGATGAGATTCCGGAGAAATATCAGGTGGAGTGAGAGAAGATTGCTTGAGAAACTCCGACGGCAACATGCCATATTGTTTTTGGAAACATTTTGCGAAATAAGATGAAGAGCTGAACCCGACCAAAAAACCTATTTCGGTAATTCTGTATTTCCCCTCCATCATCATTTTACAGGCTTTTTTGAGTCGGGTAGTCTTGATGAAATCATTAGGAGTCATGCCAATGATACCTTTGATCTTAGTGAATAAGGAAGTGCGGCTCATATTGAGTTCCTGCGCCAGTATATTTACTGAAAAAGAGGGATCTTCAATATTATGGAGAATAATTTCAGTACATCTTTCCATAAATTCTTCATCCAGTTTATTGTGCGTGGTTGTGCGAAGATCAGTGAATGGTAAGGCTGCAAAATCTTTTTGTAGTCTTTCTCTTTTTAAGAGAAGGTTGCATAATTGTGCTTTCAGATGAATAGGAGAGAAAGGCTTTTCAATATAAGCATCAGCTCCGGCATCTAATCCTTTGATTTTACTTTCCGTGTCAGTTTTTGCAGTAAGCAGAATCACAGGAATGTGAGAAATATTGATATTGCTCTTGATCTTACTGCAAACTTCGAATCCATCCATTTTATCCATCATTACGTCACAAATGACCAGATCGATATTGTTTTTCTCGAGAATCCGTAAAGCCTCTTCCCCGCTTGATGCAGAAATGACAAAGTATTCTTCGGAAAGAATCCTTGAGAGAAAATCCAATATTTCCGGATTATCATCTACTACCATTACTCCATAACGCTTTCCCGGAGAGTCTTGAGTATGACCCGTTGTTAATTCGAGCTCTTCCATCTCTTCCATATTATTTTCCTGAATGATCATATCCTCCACTTTCCTGACCGGTTGTTCCGGACGGATGACCATCTGCTTGGGTAAATATACGGAAATGGAAACACCACTTTCTCCGTCAGACCGGTCGGCTACTTCAATCTTCCCATTCATCAATTGTACCAACGAGCGGGTCATGTGCAGCCCGATCCCGATCCCCAGTTTATTGATCTTGCTATTAGTCTTAACCTGATAGAATGCCTTGAATATCTTATCTTTTTCTTCATTCGTAATGCCGATGCCGTCATCGGTTATGGTGATTACTATTTCCATATCCATTTCCACAACAGCAATTTGAATCATGCTCTTGGCGTATTTCAAAGCGTTGCTTAGCAGGTTGCTGATAATTTTGATAAATGCTTCCTCGTCAGTAACAATCATCATTTCTTCAGGAATGGAAGAGATGTCAATGGTCACTTTCTTTTGTAGTACTGACAACTCGAAAATACGTATAACTTTGTTGATTGCATCTTTAACGTTATAAGAGTCATACGATAACTTGTAAGCATCTGCGTCTACCTTGCGAAAATCCAGTAATTGGGTGACCAATGCATGCAACCGTTTGTAATTTTGTTCGATAATGCCCAGATATTCCCTGTAAATATCGTCGGAATCTGTTTTTTCTATCAAGTATTCCAGTGGGCCTATAATAAGGCTTAGTGGTGTCCGGATCTCATGGGCTATATTGGTGAAAAAATTGATTTTGGAATCGTATAATTCTTTTTCTTTTTCGTCGTTTAGCCTTCTAATTCGCTCCTTTTGAATATTTTCTGTTCGCTTGATATAGTACCAAACAGTTAGCAATATTATAATTAACAAAACAATAATATAAATTATATAAGCCAAGCGTGATCGAAAAAAAGAAGGAAGCACTTTTATCTTTAATTCTACCTCATGGGTGCTCCATATTTTATCACTGTTGGTGCCCCTAATCCTGAGAATATATTCTCCGGCCGGTAAATTGGCGTAAGAAAGATGATTGTTACTCCCTTTGGTAAATTGCCAATCACTATCCAGTCCCTCAAGCATGTATTGATAGCCGTTTTCTTTGGGAGCGATATAGCTGAGTGCGGCAAAATCAAACCCGACGACCGACTGGCTATGTTTCAATGAGATTTTGGAGGTATATACGATTGAGTTTTGCAATGGCGAATCAGGAGTTTTCTCATTCACATCTTTTCCCGAAATAGTGATGTTAGTGAGTATTACGGGTGGATTGTACCTGTTTTCCTGTAAGTTTTGTGGTGAAAAATAACAAAAGCCGTTTGTCGACCCTAAAAAAATTCTACCGTCGGACGATTCATACCCTGCTCCTGAAGTAAATTGCTCATTGTATAATCCATTCGATTTGGAGTAAGTTTTCAAATGCCCCGTTTCAATATTGAACTGTGCAAGTCCTTTATTGGTACTTATCCAGAGCAAATCTCCCGTAGGAATGATAGAGGAGACAATCTTGTTGGGTAAATTTAACTGTTTATACCCGGTAAAATCATCGCTTTCAGAATTATACCGGCATAATCCCCATCCATATGTGCCGATCCACAGCCTTTTTCTCTGATCCATGCAGAGTGTAGATATTGCATCGCTGGTTAGGGAGTTTGGACTGTCGGAATGATGATATGAGTTTATCTTTTCGGTTTTGATATTATAGGAGAACAGACCATTTATTCTTGTACCTATCCATATTGTACCGGAATAATCCTCCACTATACACGATATTCTGCCTGGAATAGTTCCTATTTTTGTGATGTTGTGCTGCCGTGGGTTATAGTAGCAAAGCCCGTTGGATGTTCCTATATAGATATGACCGTTGCTTGCTTTATATAAGCAGAAAACGTTAGATGAGGGGATAGAGGCTGAATCCTCTGGATTATGCAGATAGCTTTTCATCTCCCCCGTTTCCAAGTCAAATATTTCCAATCCTCTTTCATAGGTGGCGGCAAACAATTTATTTCCGTCCAGAAGTAAATCATGTATGCAATAATAGGTTGTGCCGATACTTTCCGCATCACGGAAAGGGATTATTTCTTGTGTTTTGTCATTAAAACGAAAGATGCCATTATCATCCGTACCAATCCAAAAAAAATTGTCTTTATCTTCCCGTATTACGTTGATCACTTTTCCCGATTGGTCATAAAGGGATGATGTACAACTATAATAGTGGAAGTAGTTTTGAAAGGTGGAGTAGAACTTGAGACCGTCAAAATAGGTTCCCATCCAAAGACTCTCCTCCTTGTCTATGTAGATGGCATGAATGAATTTATCGGTTTCAGTGCTTATTCTGAATGGTGGATTGTTCGACTTTGAAATAGTACCATTTTCGACCTTGAAGAAACCAATGCCGTTATCAGACGCAATAAGTAGTTCTCCCGGCCGGTATTCTTTAATATCATGGATATGATATAGCAGGTTTTCCTGACTTTTATCCTGAAAATTACTAAAAGTTTGTGTGGAAGGATTGAATAAATCGATTCCATTCTGGAAAGTTCCTATCCATAGATTACCATGCGAGTCTTCAAATAGCTTTAGGATAGAATTATCTGATAAGCTATTCAGGTCGTTAGTTTTCTTGTAAGTTGTGAATTTGTTGGTTTTCTTATCAAAACAACATACGCCTTCAGACTCTGTCCCAACCCATATGTTTTGTTTACTGTCTTGTAACAAGGAAGTCAAACTGTTCTGAGTGAGAGAATGAATATTGTCCGGGATATGCCTATATACGCTGAGTTGAGTAGTGCTATGAGGGGAAAAACGATAAAGACCTTTGCCGTTAGTGGCAATCCAGATATCTCCGTCGCTGTCCTCTATCATATCCGTGACAGAGGCTTCCAATGATTCTCCCGTTTCTGTGGTTGTCTCAAAGGGCTTGAAGGTATCTGTGTGAGAATCATAGATAACGATGCCGTTGTCAAACCCGATCCACATTTTATTTCTCCGGTCGATAAGTATGCTTCTTACTCTGTTGCTGACCGCTGTTTTGACATAATCAGACAAATAATAATTTTTAAACCGGATTCCATCGAAACGGCTTAGACCGTCGTCCGTACAGAACCACATAAATCCGAGTGAGTCCTGGAGAATGTTGTATATCCTGTTGGCCGCTAACCCGTCATCCATTGTGTAGGAAGTAGAGAATATGTACTGAGCATTTATCTTAGATGGATAAATGCTCAGGAGGGTTATCGTTATGAAAAGAATAGTTTTCTTCATATTAATAGGTTCACATAGGGCTATATTAAGAAGGATAGCAAATCCAAAAAAATCAATTTCCCCAAGACATGACCTAACTAAAAAAATAAAAATATCATCCAAATTTAGAATAGTTAACGGTAAAAAGCGACTCTGGGAAAGTCTAAAAAAAGAGATTTTACCATATTGTTGTCTTTTTGTACGGAATTCGCCAAGATGGATAACGATCTTACTTACTTTTGTTTCGCAGCAGATTAATATAATTAATAAAATGCCTGACCATGGATTTTACAAAAATATTAATATGTGAAGTAATTATTTCTTAATAAAATTGAAACCAATTTGAAACATTAATTCAATTTCTTTGCTGTAAGTTTCAAAGGTCATTGACCAGCCATTAAAAATACAAATTCAGTAATGATTTTGACTGTTCAATAGCGTATGGTATTAAACTTGAAAAATTCAGGCTAAAACTAAATAACAAATGTATGAAATTCACCAATCAAGTAGTAAAACATTTTTTTCGGATTGATGCAGAAAAGATGCCATTTCTGAGCTTTCTTATCATGATCATTTTGTTTTTTGCTGTAATTGCCCCGGTTCAGGGATACAACGCAAAAAGTAATGATGTTCTGTACTCTATCAATCAGACAGGTCATGTGACAGGAATAGTCACGGATGAGCAAGGGGATCCTCTGCCCGGAGTTACTATCACTGTTGTAGGTGTTACCAGAGGGGTAATAACGGATATTGATGGACGATATTCCATTGAAGTAAGTCCAACAGATGAACTGGAATTTTCATTCGTAGGGTTAGAAACGCGAAGAGTGAAAGTGGAGAACAATAAAATATTGAATATCACTCTTACAGAAAAAGTCGACGAATTAGACGAGGTAACGATAGTAGCTTTCGGTAAACAGAAGAAAGAAAGTGTGATTTCTTCTATTTCTACCGTTTCTACGAAAGACTTGAAAGTACCAAGCAGCAACCTGACCACAGCCTTTGCGGGACGTGTGGCCGGGTTAATCTCATATCAAACCAGTGGTGAACCTGGAATGGACAATGCCCAATTTTTCATCCGGGGAATCACTACTTTTGGTGCAGATGCCAAGAAAGACCCGCTGATCCTGATTGATGGTGTTGAGTTGACCACGGATGACCTGGCTCGGTTAAATACCGATGATATTGCAAGTTTTTCTATTATGAAAGATGCCACAGCAACCGCACTCTACGGTGCGCGCGGAGCCAATGGGGTAATATTGGTAACGACAAAAGAGGGTAGAGAAGGGAAAGTACAAGTAAATGCCCGAATCGAAAACTCTTTTTCCAACCCAACCCAGAACGTTAAACTGGCCAACCCCGTCACTTTTATGAATATGCACAATGAAGCGGTATTGACGCGTGATCCCAATGGTGTCAGAGAGTATTCCGCCGAGAAGATAGAAATGACCCAACGGGGATTATATCCCGATATATTCCCGTCAACAGACTGGTATAAGGCTATGTTTAAAGATTATACTATCAATCAGCGAGCTAATATTAGTGTGAGTGGTGGGGGTACGATAGCGCGTTATTATGTGGCTGCAAGTGTGACGAAAGACAATGGAAACTTGAAGGTTGACAAGAGGAGTAACTTCAATTCAAATATTAACCTGACCAAATATGCAGTGCGGTCGAATGTAAATGTAAACCTGACCAAGACCACAGAACTGATCCTGCGTTTGAGTTCAACATTTGATGAATATCGTGGACCGATTGATGGTGGATCTGCGATGTATCGCAAGGTAATGCAGGCCAACCCTGTTTACTTTAAGCCCTCATATGAGCCGGACGATAATTTCAGTTATGTAGACCATGTCCTCTTTGGGAACTATGCCACTGCCGATTATATCAATCCTTATGCACAGGCACAGAGAGGTTATCGGGACTATAGCAAAAACATGACTATGACTCAATTCGAATTAAAACAGAATTTGGGCATGCTGACCGATGGACTAACATTCCGCGCGATGCTTAACATGAACCGTTTTTCGGAATTTACCGTAAGTAGACTTTATAGGCCATTTTATTACAATATCGATACATATGACTTGTCTGAAAATTCCTATACGCTTAAAAACTTGAATCCGGAAACCGGAAGTACATTTCTCCAGTATAGTCCGGGCCAAAGGAATATCAACACGGTATTTTATCTGGAATCAGCATTGGAATACAACAAGAACATTGCTGAAAAACATAGTCTCAACGCTTTGTTGGTTTATATTATGCGACAAGAGAAAAAAGGTATTGCCGACAACCTATTGCTTTCATTACCAAACCGTAACATCGGACTGTCCGGTCGTCTGGCATATAACTATGATAGCCGTTACTTTGGTGAATTTACCTTTGGGTACAACGGATCTGAACGTTTCTCCAAAGAACACCGGTGGGGCTTCTTTCCTTCAGTCGGTTTAGCATGGATGCTCTCTAACGAGGAATTTTTCAGCGATCTGAGCCGGATTTTTCCTCAGTTCAAATTGAAAGCCACTTATGGGTTGGTGGGTAATGACGCTATCGGCAGTAATGACGACCGTTTTTATTACATGTCGCAGATTGATATGGGAATATTGGATCCGGCAAGAAATGTCAATTGGGGTGCGATGATGAGATATAATCCTGGTGCTGTTAAAGTATCACGATACGCAAATGATAAGATTGGATGGGAAACCGCCTATAAATCAAATATTGGTGCCGAAATTTCGGTTAAGGGAGGATTATCGGCCAATATCGATTTTTTCCATGAGAGAAGGGAAAATATCTTGCTGACGCGTGTTATTCCTCAAACAATGGGTATTATCCCCGAGATTAAAGCCAATCTGGGGATCGGTAGTGGCAAAGGGGTAGATATGGAAATGAATTACGAAAAGTCTTTCAATAAGGATTTTTACGTTACGGGACGGGGCACCTTCACTTATGCCACCAGCAAGGTAATTGAATGGGAAGAGCCTGACTATGCCGACACACCATGGAGGTCAAAAGTGGGTTATAGCATCAACCAGAAGTGGGGGTACATTGCCGAACGCTTGTTTGTGGATGAACGTGAGGTGGCCAATTCTCCTACGCAATTTGGAAACGTAATGGGTGGAGATATCAAGTACCGTGATGTAAATGGTGATGGGGTAATCTCAGCTTTAGATCAGGTTCCTATCGGTCACCCTACTGTGCCGGAAATCAATTATGGATTTGGCGCCACTGTTGGATACAAGGACTTTGATCTTTCATTTTTCTTTCAAGGATCAGGGCGCCAATCATTCTGGCTCAATATCGGAAACATACAACCGTTTATTGATGGTGACGATAAAGATGGGCTTGTTGGGCAAAATGCTGTTTTGCAGGCTATCGCAGATGATTATTGGACGGAGAGTAATCGTAATCCCTATGCCTTCTGGCCGAGACTTTCTACTTACAATGTCACCAATAATAACCAGACCAGTACATGGTGGATGCAGGATGCTACTTTTTTACGTCTGAAATCGGCCGAATTTGGCTATACATTGCCCACACAATTGGTGAAAAAATTATATATGAGCAATTGTAGGATTTATGTCAGTGGCACAAATCTGTTGTGCTGGAGTCGTTTTAAATTATGGGATCCCGAAATGGCCGGTAATGGTCTTGGATATCCGTTGCAACGGGTCTTCAACGTGGGACTGAATGTGAATTTTTAAAATGGAGTAATATAATAAAAATGACGATGATGAGATCAATTATAATAAAGAGTATTTGTCTTATATTTACCATATTTACAATATCTTGTAACTACCTGGATGTTGTACCGGATAATATCCCGACATTGGACGACGCTTTTGCAAACCGTTATACTGCTGAACAGTATCTTGCAACCTGTTACTGGGGGCTACCAAAAGCTGCAGGATGGGACCAGAATCCTGCTTTTCTCGGCTCCATGGAAATGATAATGAATTCAAACTTCCGCTCCAGCGGTGGGATGAGGCATGCATTGGGAGAAGACAATCCCACGTCACCCGTTATCAACTACTGGGGTGGTACAAGTGAGACTATCCGTTCTTTATATGCAGGTATCCGGGAATGCAATACCTTTCTGGACAATATCGGGAAAGTGAAGGATCTGAAGAGTGACGAACGTGACCGGATGATTGCAGAAGTGAAAGTCCTCAAAGCTTGGATGCATTTTTACCTGATTACCTACTATGGCCCTATCTGTCCATTGCGGGAAAGCATGCCGGTCAATACCTCCACTACGGGTATTCGGGTGTATAGGGAAAAGATAGACGACTGCTTTGGCTATGTGTTGGAATTACTTGATGAGGTGATTGAGTCCGATGCATTACCCGACCGTATCACAAACAGGACAACAGAACTGGGTCGATTTACTCAGTCTGTACCTTATGCATTGAAAGCGAGAGTGTTGACCTATTGGGCGAGCGATCTGTTCAACGGTAATACCGATTACAGTTCATTTAAAAACCACGAGGGGGTACCTTTCTTCAACCAGGTGAAAGACATGACTCGCTGGAATACAGCTGCCGAAGCCTGTAAAAAAGCCATTGAAGTATGTTTGTCTAACGATATACGGTTGTATCAAACGGCAGATTATATGCAGACGAAACCGATGTCGGATACCACTTTGCTTGTGAATACACTCCGGAGTTCGGTAAGTGACCAGCAAAATACCAACGTGGAAATAATATTTGGGAACACTTCTTATCCTTGCGGTTCCAATGTGCAACGGCACTGTCTACCCCGGTTCGAGGCCGGATCGGCTGCCAATGCCACTTCCAGATTGGCTGTGCCACTTCATGTGGTAGACCTGTTTTATTCTTCCAAGGGTATTCCACTGGAAGAAGATCAGGATTGGCTGGAAGATGACAAATACAATAGTCGCTTTGAAACATTACGGGTGGGTGACGAAGATCACCGTTTTGTCATCCAGCCGGGTGAAATCACTTCTCAAATCAATTTCGACCGGGAAATGCGGTTCTATGCGACATTAGGATTTGATCGGGGCAAGTGGTACGGTAACCATTACAATAATGAACCGAACAACGATGCAGAAGCTATGTTTCCCATGGCGCGTTACTCCGAATTCTCCAACCGTGTGGCCAATAATGAATATAACGTTACCGGATATTGGGCAAAAAAATTGGTCAACTTGAATACCCGATGGCGCGATGCCAACGAGTTGACTTATCTGAATTTTCCTTATCCTGACATGCGTTTTGCGGACCTGTTATTGCTTGCGGCCGAAACTATTAATGAGGCAACTATCGGTGGTGACGAAACCTCAGTCAATCCGGAAGTATATACTTATGTAGATATGATCAGGGAACGTGCTGGATTGGAAGGGGTTGTAGAAAGTTATCAGAAATACGCCATTGCCGACAAGAAGAATAAACCCTCAACCAAAGGAGGAGCAAGGGAAATTATCCGCCGTGAAAGGAAAGTGGAATTGGCATTGGAAGGACAGGATTATTGGGACCGGAAACGCTGGAAAACGGCACATTTAGAGCTAAACCGAAACATAGAGGGATGGAATGTTACTGCTGAAGATCCGAGTCCCAGTGTTTATTATATACGGACTACCGTTTATACGGAAAAGTTTACTTTACGAGATTATTTCGCGCCCATTCCGGAAAGCGACTTAGTCAATAATCCGATGTTGAAACAAAACCCCGGATGGTAACTTGATAATCAGGAATTAAGAATTAACAACTTATGAATCGTAATCAATTTTATATGAAGGTAATACATTTATTATTGACAGTTTTGGTTGTACTGCTTTTCGCTTGTGAAGAGAAGCAACTGGAGCCGATTAATGTCTCCAAAGAAAAGCCGGGACCGGTA
>NZ_DHOS01000047.1:61134-71759 GCF_002410825.1 Proteiniphilum sp. UBA5384
CGATGATGATATATTGGGTGTGAAGGCGGTGTACACGCTCACGAATGGTAAACAGCGGGAGTCTGTTACTTCCTTTTATGGCGATAACCTGAAAATAGAAGGCTATAACGACACCAATGAACATGAAGCATTGCTTTATACCATTAGCCGCTCGCAGGTCCTTTCCGATCCGGTATTGGTGAAATTTACCCCGCTGGAATCTCCATTGAGCAAGGCTGTCAAAACAATGGAAATCGCCAGTGATTTCGGTGGTGCTTATTACACGTGGAAGAATATGGATAAAGTGATGCTTACTGCTGAAATGCTGGTTGCATCGGACGATGGCAAGATGCAAACTGCCCGGATTGCGACCTCGAGTCTGGAAAATGCCTTTTTCAGTGTCCGTGGCTATGAGCCTGTTCCGAGAAAGTTTGGTATAGTGCTTAAAGACAATTGGGACAATGTTTCCGATACCATTTATCCGGAAGGAGGCACCGTGACTCCCTGGTTGGAAATGACATTAGATAAAAAGCTGTGGTCGGTTTATAAAGTAAATGGAGCATATCTTTCCGGTGATGTGACTTTTACTAATTGGGAAGGGCGTGACGAATATATGTTTGATGACGACATAAATACCTATGGGCATAGCTATGCAGGTTCACTTCCGTCAAGTATTACAATTGATCTGGGAAAACCGGCCGTGCTGAGTCGGATAACGTTTTTCCAACGATTTAATGCCAACAATAACGGAGGTTACTACAACTGGGGGAATCCTCGCCGGATCATCGTATATGGATGCAAAGATGCTCCCATTACCGGTAACTGGGATGAATGGACGGAGCTGATCGACTACACCATGACCAAGCCGTCAGGAACCAATGACCAATATACGGTCAATACCGACGAAGACCTTCAGGCCGGTATCAACGGGCATGAAGCTTCTTTCCCGATCCAGTCAGAAGCTTACCGATACCTCCGGCTCAGGTTTATGACCTCATGGGAGAATCGCCCTTATGTTCATCCGGCTGAAATAACCGTGCAGGGGATCTATGAAGAATAGCGTGTGGCAAATGATACAATGGATAAAATAAAAGATTGACAGATGAAAAAATATATTATAAGTTTGATTGCCGTGTGCGCCTTGTGCTACCAGTGTGATGATATGATGGATGTGCACAAGCCCTTTATTGAAGGTGGAGAAAAGGTGTATACGCAGAAACTGGACCAGACGGATTTTTATGCGGGACACAACCAAGTCTATTTCAAGTTCTATATGGGCAACACCACAAATATCAAAAGTGTCGACCTGTTTTGGGATGAAGATTCGCTCATTATCCCAATGCCTTCGCATGGCTGGGATATAGTCGCGGTTCCCACTGAGGAAGAGAGATCCTATACGTTCCGTATTCGTACAACCGATATTTTCGGGCACCATTCGTTGTGGAGTACCGGTTTTGGCAATTCCTATGGCAATTATTTCCAGGAGTCGCTGGTAAACCGGTCTGTAAAGAGTTTTTTATTGACCGAGAACGATAGCAATGGAGAGATAACATGGTTCCCACCGGCGTCGAACCTTGTTCGTAGCGAAGTACGCTATGAAGATCTGGACGGGCTGGAACAGATTGTAAATGTACCTTTCGGTCAGAACATCACTCAAGCTCCGGGACTCGGAATCAACCGGTTTGAAGTGCGTTCGTTCTTCCTGCCTGAGCCTAATGCATTGGACACTTTCAATACCGTATGGCAAGAAGTAACTCCCGTATATAAGTTGCCGACGATAGGCTGGACCGTCAAATACTGCAACTCATGGCATGGACAGCCTTCGTTGACAGGCACCCAGAACATGCCCCATTTCATTTTCGATGGCATTTATACCACCTTTTGGCACACAAGCTATAGTAATTATGCAGAAGGAACACATCCACTCGATCCGACTATCACCAGGGATCCCGCTCCTTTTACCATTGTGGTTGATATGGGTGAACCGGTAGAAATTGCACAAATTGACGTATATCGCAGGTTGAGTAACAACAACACGCAAACCGTCGTGGTATATGCGCCTGCCGTGGAAGACAATCTTCTTACGGATGAGGATATTAAATGGTTGGGAAACATACCGGTGACCTATACGAATCATGCGATGTTCAAAAACTACAGTTATCCCGGAGTGGAAAATCCCAATTGGGTAGAGCTTGGTAAAATTGAATATCCCAACGACGCTACGTTGGATACTCCCGAAAAGAACCTAAGAACAGTGGATGCCTCCGCTCATAATATCAAGAGCCGGTACTTGAAGCTGATTCTACCAAATTCACGCAGTAACGGTAATGTGTCAATTGCCGAAATAGCCGTACATGGAAGATAATTTATTATTTATACAAAGTCAGAAAACAATGAAAATGAGAAAGATAATTCTGTTTTGCATTATCTCTTTGCTGGTTGCATGTGGGAAAGATTCAAATGATGATACAATGCCGATAGTGCCACCGCCGGCCAAAGAAACAGTGAGTCTGAAAGTGATGACCTATAATATTGCTGGAGCCGCAGCAAGCACAGGAGTACGAAGCCTGCCTGATCTGGCCGAAGTAATCAAAAAAGCCAACCCTGACTTGGTGGCCATCCAGGAAGTGGATGCGTTTACTACGAGGAATGGAAAAGATGTACATCTTGCCCGTGATCTGGCGGCTTTGTGTGGCATGGATTATTGGTTCTTTGCTAAAGCCATGAATTTTTACGGTGGGGAATATGGCGATGCCGTCTTGTCTAAATTTCCTATCAAGGAGTCGGAAGCTTATACGCTGACCGGTGATTGGGAAGGACAGGACATTGAGACCCGTTCTGCCGCCCGTATTACCGTGGAAGTTGGAGGAAGAGATATTTGCTTTATCAGTACCCATCTTGACCATACGGATAATGGATGGCGGATAATCCAAGCAAATGAATTGATCGAGATTGTGAAGGGGTTGGATATGCCGGTCATTATGGGAGGTGACATGAACTGCACGCCTACAAGCGATCCGATGAAAACGCTGTATCAGGAATTGGAATCTCCCTGTAAAACGAACAGTTGTCTTGGCACTTATGTGGGAAGCAAAAATGCAATTGATCATCTACTCTACAGAAGTAATGATGTCTTGACCCTTTCTGAATACGGTGTTTATTTTTGGGCAGACAAGGAATCCGACCATTATCCCGTGGGGGCTATATTCGAGGTGGAGAAAATAGGTCAATAATAATATAATTGAATTAAATTCAAGTGTTTGGCTGTCGGATAAACTTCTTTGTTGATAATCGGAAGAATATGATATATCAACACTGTGGCTGTCGACAGCCAATACTTTTTTCTGATATCTTGTGTGTTATAGATATTCCTGTATTAATAAATGCAGGGAGAGAAATGCTTCATCCGTTGAATTATTTTCCCAAGGTATCGAAATTATCTGTACCTTTGAATATTTTAAAATAATCTCCACTACATATCGCAACCTTAATGAATGGGAAGATGTGGAAATAAAATATATCTGACAATGAAAAGATTGGCTTTGAAATTAACATTTGTGTTGTGGGTGCTTTGCGTGGGCAGTGGCGTAATAGGACAGGAGAAAGTTAAAATCCTGTCGTATAACGTCCTTTACGGTTTGCAGGAAGACTCGGTAAATATTGATCGGTATGTATCCCTGCTCAATGAGTTGGAGCCGGATATCGTGGCAACACAAGAGATGAACGGGTGGACACAGAAAACATTGGAGGGGTTGGCAAAACGATATGGACATCCCTATGCGTTACAGTCGAAAGAGGATGGGTTTCCCGTGGCACTGACCTCAAAAACACCCTTGGTGAATTTCAGGAAAGTGACCGAAAATATGTGGCATAGCTATATCTACGCAAAAGTGAAAGGAATCCATATTTTCGTCATCCATTTCTCTCCTTTCGACTATCAGAAACGGTTGGAGGAGGTGGAAAATATTATCGCCCAGACCAAGGAACTCCCTGCGGATGAGCCAATCCTCGTTATGGGAGATTTCAACTCTTTGTCTGCCTCCGACGGCGCCCATTATGGCAAAGAGATGCTGGATAATATGCGGGACCGGGAAAAGAAACAAACCCATATTCGTAATCTGAATAACGGGAATTTTGATTATACCGTTTTGGGAAAACTCGAAGAGGCCGGTTTCAAGGATTCCTATAAAATATTTACCGATGAATTCACGGCAAGCCTCCCTACTTTCAAAGATGGAAAAGGAAACTTGAAAAAGAACAACGTGGGAATACCCAAACGTATCGATTTTATTTGGTGTAATCCGACTGCCGCCAAACGTGTAACGAAGAGTGTCATTCTGAAGAATGAAGACACCAATATAATCTCAGACCATTATCCTGCTTATCTCGAAATAATTCTTGATTAATGAAAAATTATTACAGATCAATTTTTTTGTTCCTGTTATTGCTTCCTTTTATAGTTGTGGGAGCAAATGTGTCGGAGAAGGAAGGCGTCCTTATCAATCTGCAAACCAAAGACCTTTCCATGATTATGACGGTGGGTAAGGACAGTGTGGTTTATTTTCATCATTTTGGAAAGAAGATAGAAGATGCAACACCTTTCTTACGCAAAAAGAGCTACCGTAGAGATGATTATGGTACTGATCCACATGCCTATCTCGCCGCGGGAGGATCCAACTACCGTGAACCGGCACTGCTTGTGACCCATTCTGATGGAGACCTGAATACCGAACTGGCTTATGTGGGGCATCAACAGGAGAAAATGGGAGATGACAATGTGGTACAGACCACTATCACCATGCAGGACAAGAAGTTGCCACTGGTTGTGCAACTGATAGTGACTGCTTATACCCGGGAAAATGTGTTTACCCAGAAGGTGAACATAACCAACAGGCAGAAGCAGGACGTTGTACTGCACAATTTCTATTCATCCTATCTGCCCATACGTGCAAAGAAATATTATCTCAACTCTTTCCATGGAGCATGGGCACAGGAGATGTTTATGGAGGAGTCGCTGTTGAACCACGGGATCAAATCGATAGAGAACAGGATGGGAGTGCGTACTACCCATACCGAGAACCCTTCTTTCGTGCTGGCATTGGATATGCCGCTCGACGAGAATGCGGGAGAAGTGATTGGAGGAGCCCTGGCATGGTCAGGGAATTATAAAATCAATTTTCAGGTAGATGAGTTTGATATGCTTGGCATTACAGCCGGGATGAACCCTTATGCTTCGGAATATACGCTTGGGGCAAATGAAATATTCCATACGCCGGAGATGGTTTATACATACAGCACTACCGGTGCCGGAGGTGTCAGCCGCAACCTGCACGATTGGGCGCGGCGTTATCAGGTATATGATGCCGGCACCGTCCGCCCCACATTACTGAATAGCTGGGAGGGAGCCTATTTCACGTTCGATGAGAAGACCATCACCGACATGATTGATGATGCCGCCGATATGGGTCTTGAGATGTTTGTCCTCGACGATGGATGGTTCGGGAATAAATATCCCCGGAATAGTAGCGGACAAGGCCTTGGCGACTGGCAGGTGACTGAAAGCAAACTACCCCGGGGGATTTCCTATCTTGCTGATTATACGGTAAACAAAGGTCTTCAATTCGGTATCTGGATAGAGCCCGAAATGGTGAACCCGAAAAGTGAACTGGCTGAACGGCACCCCGACTGGATTGTGAAGGCAAAAGGGCGTCCTGTGCCCACGACTCGCAACCAATGGCTACTTGATATGACGAATCCTGAAGTGCAGGATTTTGTATTCGGCGTATTTGATGATGTGATGAAGCAATCGGATAATATCTCGTATGTCAAGTGGGATGCCAACAGACATGTGGCATCGGTGGGATCTGCTTTCCTTCCCGCGGACAAGCAATCCCATTTCTGGATCAACTACACACAGGGATTGTATAGTGTATATGAAAGAATCAGAGCCAAATATCCCGATGTACTCATCCAAGCCTGTTCGTCGGGTGGGGGACGCGTGGATTATGGTGCGATGAAATATAACCAGGAAGTATGGACGAGTGACAATACCGATGCCCGAAGCCGGATATTTATCCAGTATGGGACTAATATGATTTATCCGGCGCTGGTTACCGGCTCGCATGTCTCCGCGGTGCCAAATCACCAAACCGGCAATGTGACCCCGCTGAAATTCCGTTTCGACATGGCGATGAGCGGTCGTTTTGGAATGGAATTGCAACCCAAGGATTTATCCGGGAAGGAAAAAGAGTTTGCAAAGACAGCGATAGAAAACTATAAGTATATCCGTGATATCGTGATGGAGGGTGATCTCTACCGGATTATCTCCCCTTACGAGGAAAAGGGTTTATATGCCATCATGTATGTGGACAAGGACAAGAAACGGGCTGTAGTGTTTGATTATTGCTTCGAATATCAAGGGCGTACACACCGTGGGCAGTCTGTCAAATTGCATGGTCTTGACCCGGCAAAACGCTATAAGGTAACGGAACTGAATGTGGAGAAGTCGGGTTTCTGGGGAAATAACGGGGTTTTCAGCGGTGAATACCTGATAAATGAAGGAATCAACCCGCAGTTGGAAAAAATGTACCAAAGTGCGGTCTTTTTCTTGGAAAGTATTGATTAATTCGGCTTGTTGATTGAATGGAAATATGAGCACAATTTAGGAGTAGAAGGTAACAACAATATTTTTGTAAGTTATAGAGACAGAGGTGCGAAATTTAAAAATTGTTATTGATGAAGAAAATTAATATTCTGGCATTATTGCTCACATTGTCACTATTTATTGCGGCACAAGATGCACAACGCTTTTTTCCCAAATCGGACCTGATACTTTCGGGAACGTATTACTATCCTGAACAATGGTCCGAAAACCAATGGGAAAGAGATATAAAGAAGATGAAAGAGTTGGGTTTCGATTTCACCCATTTCGGCGAGTTTGCCTGGGCAATGATGGAACCGGAAGAAGGAGTGTTCGATTTTGAATGGCTTGATAAAGCGGTGCAACTGGCCGAAAAATATGGGTTGAAAGTGGTGATGTGCACACCTACCCCCACACCGCCGGCATGGCTGACCACAGCGCACCCCGATGTTCTTGTGGTAAACGACAATTTGCAGAGGATCGAGCATGGAGCTCGGCAACAGGCATCCTGGGCAAGCGATACCTACCGGAAATATGTGGAAGTCATCGTCACTCAACTTGCCCGGCGCTATGGAAACAATCCGGCAGTATGGGGATGGCAGATAGATAACGAACCCTCCCACTACACATTTTCGTATGACTACAGCGAGAATGCACAGCAAAAATTCCGTGTTTGGCTGAAAAACAAATATCAGACTATCGACAAACTGAACGATTCATGGGGTAACCAGTTCTGGAGCCAGATGTACAATGATTTCGACCAGATCCGCATCCCCAATCCGAAAGTGTTACCCGGAAAAGCCAATCCGCATGCGATGCTCGACTATAAAAGATATACGGCAGATGAAGCAGCGTCATTTATCAATTTTCAAAATGATATACTGAGAAAATATATATCCGACGCACAATGGGTCACCACCAACACTATGCCCGGACATCCCCAGGTTGATCCCGGCCGGATGACACATCTGGATTTCCTGTCTTATACCCGCTACCTTGTCAATGGCCGCTATGATGGCTACGGCGATCAGGGATTCAGGATATCGAATACCGAGATGTTGGGACTCAGCAACGATTTTTATCGTAATATAAAAGGGGTGACAGGCGTGATGGAGATACAACCGGGACAGGTGAACTGGGGTGCTTTCAACCCACAGACATATCCCGGCGCAGTGAGGTTATGGTATTACCATATATTCGCAGGCGATTGCAAATTTGTTTGCCATTACCGCTTCCGCCAGCCTCTGAAAGGAAGCGAGCAATATCACTATGGCATGATGAAGACTGACGGCGTATCGGTAAGTAGGACGGGTGAGGAGATATTGCAGTTCAACAGGGAGATTCAGGAATTGAAAAAAGAACGGGTTGACAATGCCAAATATCCCGAAAGACTGGAAAAAATTAAAACAGCCATACTGATCAATCCGGATAACCGGTGGGAGATGGATTTCCAGCCTCAATCCAACCAATGGGATACGCACAAACACCTGGTAAAATACTATAATACGGCTAAGAGTCTGGGTATACCTATAGACATTGTGGAGGAGAATGCCGAGTTTGAAAAATATCCTGTTGTGATAGCGCCTTCTTACCAGTTATTGGATCATGAGCTGGTGGTACGCTGGAAAAAATATGTAGAGAATGGAGGTCAATTGATACTGACTCCCCGCACCGGACATAAGAACAGGGAGGCCCACCTGTGGGAAACGGAGCTGGCTGAACCTATCTATGAATTGATTGGAGCAAAGGAACTGTTCTTCGACCACCTCCCGTCCAAAGTTTGGTCGAATGTGCAATTTGACGGAAAAGAATACCAATGGAACAATTGGGCAGACGTGATTGATTATGCTGACAATACCACCGTATGGAGCAAATACAATGACCAATACTATAAAGGGATGGCTGCCGTTATCCACAAGAAAGCCGGCAAAGGTGCCACAACTTATATCGGTGTGGATACGGATGATGCCAAGCTTGAACGCGATGTGCTGGAAAAGGTGTACCGTCAGATTGGTGCTCCTTACGACCTGCCGCCGGGCGTCCTCATCGAATGGCGCGATGGATTCCATATCGGGCTGAACTACAGGTCTGAATCATATACATTTCCTATCCCATCCAATGCCAAGGTGATATTGGGTGAGAAAAATACACCACCCGCCGATGTGGTGATATGGAAAGAGTGAGCTTGAATTTTCTCTCAGCTTTCACTATGTTTGTACCGTTTTGATCTCGTAGTATTACCCAAAAACACCGTCTGGCATACAATATTAACGAGAAAGAAATCATAGTCTTGGTCCTTTTTGCATGGGAACATTACGATGATAAGTAAAAGCGCTATAATTTTGAGAGGATTGAAAAACTGAAACAAAAATAGGATACTGAATTGCAAAAGATTCTTGAACGTAACCAGTATGTCAAATGTGATACGATTGAAAATGAGATATTTCAACAAATTCTAAATAAGGAATCACCATTATTCTTTTATAAATGTAGAATAAAGTTAATGATGGGGAGGTAATCTTTGAGTTTAATGCGTAGGTTTTTAAGAGATTGAGTGATGTGATATTCTACCGTTTTGACGGATATTTCCAATTCCATGGCAATTTGGGTGTTTGTTTTTTCCCCGAAGCGGCTCAATAAAAAAACCTCCTTTTGCTTTCCAGGTAATTCGTCAATGGCTCGGTGAATCTTTTCCGTTAACTCGTTGATAAAATAATAGTCGGGGTCTTCAAATTGATCTTTTAATTGATCATATAATATGGAATGCACCTGTTCCTTATAGCGGGAGCTGCGTATGGCATTCAGACATCTATTCTTGATGGCCGTAAACAGATAGGAGCGGAAAGATTTACTGATGACAATGGTCTTTCTTTTCTCCCAAATAAATACCATGAACTCCTGAACCAATTCTTCCGACTCTACATCTTCAATATATTGTGAGGCATATTCACACAAAGGAGAATAAAAGTGGTGAAACATCCGCTTATAAGCTTCTTCGTTTCCTTCTTGTACTTGTATAAATAACAACTGTTCGTCTATTGCTTCCATGTAGTCTACAGAATCTTTAACCTGCAAAACTAAATAAAAATCTCATTAGTGTCCACTAAAAAAAATTAAGTTTTAATTGAGTATCATTTTTATCCATATTAGTTTCTTTGTAGAAAAGTTCCCTGATAGGAGTTTTATCCAACAACGAAGCACTCAGTACTCTCAAGACTTCGTATGTACTTCTATTAAGATGAAGCTCATACTCAACAATAGCTACCATACAATATGCAATGATAGCTGTAAATATTTGGATTCGAACAGTCCCCTCGGTTGTACCCCAAAAGGATTTAATTTCAAGATGCTGCTTGATCCATTTAAAGAACAACTCAACATGCCACCTGTAATTATAAAGCAGGGCAACTTGATAGGCGGATACTTCCTGGAAGAAGCATAACCGGTAAGTTTTATTATCTGATCAGCCAATATGCCATCAGCATTATGGTTTGTATACTGATCCTTAATTACTTCATACTGCAAGCGGCTTTTCTCCCGGACGACAAAATAAGACTCTATTTGCGTAATATGATTAAGTCGCTTAAGATCAAAATAACCTATGTCAAATACATAATATGCACCCGTTTCATAAGGAATAATATCCATTGCATTCATATCATGAACTTTGGCAGGAGTTACATGTACAAAAGCAGGGATCTGTGTTTCAATATCGAACAAAGTGTGGAGTTTGATTCCTGCTTTAGTTTTACGAAACTTTGCCCACCAGAAGACACTCAAACACAAGTCGATTGTAGTGGAATCAAAAGCATAGACTTTCCCCTCAATTTCAAACTCCCTGACTATTCTTTTTCTTCGGGCAATGTTAATCATATAATATGCAAAGTCTTCAAATATTTTAGGATCTCTCCTTTCGTTGGCTTTAGAAAGATTACTTCTGGTAATGCTTTTTCCAAAGCCAAGATGGTAGGAACTGATTCCAACAGCTGAAGTGCTTTACGTATTT
>NZ_DHOS01000047.1:72021-192989 GCF_002410825.1 Proteiniphilum sp. UBA5384
AATGATGGATATAAAAGTAGCAATTCAAATCGTGGACATCTATTTTTGCTCGTAAATATCATTGCTTCAATTTTATATATAGAGATTTTTTAAATTTAAGTGGACACTAATGTAAAAATCTAATCAATTACAATTCTTTATGATGCCACGACAAAAACCAATCATCATCCATTCAAAAGATACGCATATAATAAAAAAAGAGAAAAAACTTAGGGTCTCCTCTGTCGGGCGTGTCGTATATATAGAGAAGATAAATATGGAGGAAAATTTATGAATTCAGAGACGCTTCTAAGGTATATTAGGGAAATTGCTTCACCGGAGGAGATCAAACAGGTTGAAAGTTGGTTGCTTGAGGATAAAGAGAATGAGCAAACTTTATTGACATTGTCTAAAATATATTTCATGCAGCGAACAGAGGAACGGATCAAAAAGAGAGATATAAATGCTGCTTACGAAAAGACACAAAAACAGATTCGTAGAAACAGCATAAAAAGGACATTGCAGAGGAGCGTCGGCATAGCCGCCTCCTTCCTGGTTTTATTGGGTATATCTACTTTCCTCTATCTGAATAATCAGCAAATAGAACCCATTCTGTATACATTGCAATCAAAAGACAATCAAAGATGCACGACATTCCTTCTTCCTGACAGTACAGTTGTACATCTGAATGCGAATACTTCTTTAATATACACTTCTGAATACGGGCAGGCAGATAGGAAAGTAATTTTGGATGGAGAAGTATTCTTTGAAGTGAAAGCTGATAAGGAAAAACCATTTCTTGTAAATACGCCTGACAATCGAATGACCATAGAGGTGTTAGGAACCAGTTTTAATGTGCAGGCCTATGCAAATGATAATATTGCTCAAACTACATTGGTGACCGGAAGTATCCATATGCAGCTCAGCGACACGCAAGGCAGAAAAGAGGATAGAATATTGACCCCTTCAGATAGAGTGACGATCAATTTTGCAACGGGAGAAAGCATACAAGAGCATATCAATACAAACGATGCCCTTGCCTGGATGAAAAATAGCTTGGTGTTTAAAAATACACCGTTGGTTGAAGTGGCCCGCCAACTATCTATTTTTTATGATGTAGAATTTGAACTAAGAGGGGAAAGCCTCAAAGAATACCTTTTTACAGGATCATTTGAAAATAAATCTTTGTCCACAGTGTTGGACTATATGAAAATCTCGTCAGGAATAGAATCCAATATTGAAGAAACTTCTATTGTACTATATACGAAATGATGATTAACAATTTTAAACGATACTATATGTAGAAAAAACTGTAACAAAAAAACACAGGAAATATGTTACCAGCATATTTCCTGTGAAAACAATGCAACCATTATTTTTTTATCAACACAACACAAATGTATGAAAAAAGAAATCATTATCCAACTAGGGGAGAAGTGTAAGCTTTTCTTATTGGGCGTTAAAGTGCCATTATGTATGAAATTACTTTTGTTTTTATCTCTCTTTTCATTCTCTGTTGCCTTTGCATCCAATGTGAATGCACAGAAAAATATATTGTCGATTAATGTGAAGAATGAGTCTATTGCCCAGGTATTGGAGATGATAGAGAAGGAGACCGGCTATCAGTTTTATTACAATAGTAAACTGGTGGATGTGAATAAAAAAGTTTCTCTGACGGCAGAGTCTGAGGAATTGGTTTCTGTACTGAATGAACTGTTCACGTCATCGGATATTTCATATCGTATCATCGGCCAAGATATTATTCTTGCCCGGGAAGAGATGAGAACGGCAAAGTTAGATCAGGAAAAACAAGTTGAGGTAAGTGGAACTGTTATATTGGGGAATGATAATCAACCCGCCCCGGGTGTAACAGTGTCTGTAGCTGGTACCTCTATTGGTACGACTACAGATATTGATGGAAAATATAGTCTGATGGTCCCGGCTTCTACAGTGGAGATCACTTTTTCCTATATCGGCTATCGTACCAAAACGATTAAGGTGAAAGACAGACTACTTTTCCAGTTAGTTGTAATGGAGGAGTCGACAGAACTTCTTGATGAAGTGGTTGTAGTAGGGTTCGGTACCCAAAAGAAGGAAAGTCTGGTAGGAGCTATACAGGCGGTAAAACCATCGGAATTGAAAACTTCATCGAGTAACCTCACGACTGCATTTGCCGGAAGAATTGCCGGTGTAATCTCCACACAGGCTTCGGGAGAACCGGGTGCCGATGGTGCAAACTTCTGGATCAGGGGTATTTCAACCTTTGGAACCAATGCTTCTCCCCTTATTATCTTGGATGGTGTGGAGATTGTATCGGAAATGTTGAACTCGATAGCTCCCGAAACCATTGAATCGTTTTCTGTCTTGAAAGATGCTACTGCCACAGCTCTCTATGGAAGCCGTGGTGCGAATGGTGTATTGATTGTGACGACAAAGACCGGTTCCAATCTGGATAGAATGAATGTAAACGTGCGTGTGCAGACGGGCTTGTCCTCTCCTACCAAAGTACAGAAGATAGCCGATGGCGTAACCTATATGGAACGCTATAACGAAGCGATCGGTTATGATTACTATTCGAGGGATAAAATAGACAATACGCTTGCCGGAAACGACAAATATATTTATCCCAATAATGATTGGTATGGCTTGATGTTTAAAGATTTCACTTTTAATCAGAATGCCAATATCAATGTGACCGGTGGAAGCAAGAAAATAGACTATTTTCTGAATGCATCCATCCATAATGAAAATGGGATATTGAAAGATCAACCCGAATTTGGTTATAGCACCAATGTGGGATTGCAGAAATATTCTTTCCAAAGTAATGTCTCGTCGCTGATTACACCCACAACGAGGGTAGGTGTGAAAATGAATACGTTGTTGCAATATAATCACAGGCCCTATGAAAGTATCGACAATTTGTTCTACATGGCGATGAGGGCTAATCCTGTTGGCTTTCCTGTTACATTTCCTGCACAGCCGGGAGATGACTTCGTCCGTTTCGGAAATGCTCCTTCGTGGGCAGGTGGTGCCACCGATATAAACCCGGTTGCGTTGATGAGTAGAGGCTATGGAAACCGTTATCTCTCATATCTGACTACGGTTTTCAATGTGGACCAGGATTTGGCTTTCCTTACGGAAGGACTGAAAGCAAGATTCCAGGCTTCGTTTTATAACAAGACGTACGCGGCAACCTATCGCTATCTGACTCCACACTACTTCTGGTTGAATGCGGATGATCCTTTTACTACAGATGTAGATGGGAATCAAATATACAATGCTTCCTCCATCGGTCCTGATGGAACAAATTACTTGGCCACAAGCACGGGACGGGATGGGCATAGGGAATATGCATTGCAGGGAGCCATTGAATATAACAGAAGATTTAATAAAGTGCATGATGTGAATGCATTATTGGTATATCATCAGAAAGAGCGGGTAGATAATACACCGGATGCCAATGAATATCAGGTGCTTCCCTATAGGGAGCAGGGTATCGCAGGTAGAATTACCTATGGCTATGATCATCGCTATCTGTTTGAAGCCAATTTCGGATACAATGGATCCGAAAACTTCTTGCCTGAGCATCGTTGGGGTTTCTTCCCCTCCATGGCTATAGGTTGGAATATTTCTAACGAAGCATTCTTCGAACCATTGCAGGATAAAATTAACCTCTTAAAGGTAAGGGCCTCTTGGGGTAAGTCGGGGAATGACGCCCTTTCCAGCCGTTTCCCTTATTTGACAACGATTCTGACCAATCAAGATCTATATTTCTATTACGGAAGGGATATCCAGCGGGCAAAAGGGGCGACTATCAATACAATGGGGAATGAACTCGCCACTTGGGAAACCAGTACAAAAACCAATATCGGACTTGAATTGGGCTTGTTTTATGATTTAACCCTGATTGTGGATTTCTTTGAAGATAAACGCTCGGGTATTTTCATGCAGCGGCGTTCTATCCCTTCCAGTGCGGGTTATTCAGGTTCTTTGCCCTATGGAAACTTGGGAAAAGTGACCAACCAGGGCTTTGACGCTTCTCTTGAATACAATAAAGCCTTCAACAAAGACCTTATCCTTTCTTTGAGAGGATCGTTCACTTATGCGCATAATGAAGTGATAGCAAGAGACGAACCCCCGTTGTTATTCCCTTATACTTCTCAAATTGGTCACCCCATCAATACTATCTACGGATTGGTAGCAGATGGGTTGTTCAGCAGCTGGGATGAAATAAAGAATTCTCCGGTACAGGATTTTGAAAAAGATAAGATTGCTCCCGGCGATATTAAGTATGTCGATTTGAATGGAGACGGAATTATCGACCGCAATGATATCACTTCAATAGGTTATCCCACAAGACCGGAGATTATGTATGGCTTTGGTCCGTCGGTGAAATATCGTAATTGGGATTTCTCCTTCTTCCTGCAGGGGACAGGGCGTGTGTCACTACAGATGAACAATATGCATCCCTTTGTGAGCAATGAATATGCAGGATTGGGCATCACACAATGGATTGCGGATGAGCGCTGGAGTGAATCGTCACCCAATGCCAATGCAAACTATCCTCGTTTATCCGCCCAGTGGAACAGCAATAACACGCAAGTTTCCAGCTACTGGGTGAGAAATGCTTCTTATTTGAGATTGAAGAGTGCGGAAATTGGTTGGTCACATAAAAATATACGTCTCTATGTGACAGGAACCAATCTATTGACTTTCTCCAAATTTAAATATTGGGATCCGGAATTGGGTAGCGGGGATGGCTTGTCTTATCCCTTGCAGAGAACCGCCACGATTGGATGTCAGTTTAATTTCTAAAACTTATAGCAATGAAAAGAATTCTATTTTATATATGCTTGGTTTTGACCATTTTCTCTTGTGACTTTTTAGATGTGGTGCCCGAAGGACAGGCTACGTTAGATGACCTTTTTCGCTCTGAAAAAGATTGTGAGAAGTTTGTGTACTATATGTACCACAACATTCCAACCCATGGATATTGGAATTGGCTCCCCGATATGTTTGCCGGAGGAGATTTAATGACCGGTAGGGGAGGTACCACCCGTTGGTACAATTACAAGAGTATGTTGTATGGAGATGAGAGTGCCAACCAAACCTATTATGGAATGTGGGCGCCCGAATCAAGCGGTCCGACCGGTAAGACGAATTATGAAGTGTTCAAGGGGATCCGGTATGCCTACATCCTATTGGATAATATTGATAGGGTACCGAATATATCAGACGCGAACCATAGACAGTGGAGAGGCGAAGCTTATTGGTTGATTGCTTATTACCACCAAGTGCTGCTCGACTTTTATGGTCCGGTAACTATCCAGACAAAGGCTGTTTCATTGAATGCGACGGAGTTGGATATGTATCCGATAAGAGCGCCTTATGATGAGTGTGTGAATTTTATCGCCGACATGTGGGATGAGGCAGCCAACTTATTGCCGCCGACGAGAAATGACTATCAATTGGGGAGAGCCACCTCTGTGTCGGCATTGGCTTACAAGTCAAGGTTGCTGTTGCATGCAGCAAGCCCGCAATACAATGGGAATACGGCTGATTACGCTGATTTTAAAAATCCCGACGGGACCCAGCTGATGTCGTTGACTTACGACAAGGAAAAATGGGAAAGAGCCAGAAAGGCAGCTATGGATGCGATTCAGTTGGCAGAAAGCAATGGATATATCCTCTATGAAAATCAGTCTATTACACCCATCACTGAATTCGAACAGGGTGTGAAGAATTATCATGATGCATTTTGTGAGACTATCTGGAACGAAAAGGAGTTTTTCTTCTCTGGAGCATCCCAGACAGGGATAGAAGCATTTCAGCGCAACTCGGCCCCTCGTTTTCAATTACCCTATTCAACCGATGGATTCAGGAATCAGGTTACACCTACCTTTTATATGTTGAAGCAGTACTATACAAAGAATGGTCTTCCCTTGGATGTGGATCCCCTGACAGCAGGACAGAATTTGTATCAGGTGGCAGCCGGCGATAGTACCGCTTTGTTCCATAGAGACAGAGAGCCTCGTTTTTATGCCAATGTGGGATATGACAGAGGTGAGTATGATATCAATGGCACAACCATTATCCTGAAGATGAGAAAGGGGGAGACGCATGGAAGTACAGGAAATACCGCGCATGAATACCAAAGCCCTACCGGATACTTGAACAAGAAGTATATCCACAAGCAGCTTTTGTACAATCCATCCGACAAGTCGATTTCCTATAGAAAACTGGTTTTCCCTTATATCAGGTTGGCCGAACTATACCTGAACTATGCAGAAGCCGATTTTGAATATAACGGAGCTTTAAGTGCACAAAGTTTGGGGTACATCAATAAAATCAGGTCAAGAAGCCGATTGCCCAAGTTTGAAGATTCATGGGCTTTGGTAGGAGGAATCCCTACAGGAAAAAATTTGCAGAAAGTGATCCGTCAGGAACGCACGATAGAGTTGACCGCCGAGGGTAGATTGTATCACGATTCCCGCCGGTGGGGTATTGCAAAAGACATTGTGATGGCAAACCAGGAGGCTTGGAACTTGGAAGGCACAACCCAAAGTGCGTTTTATACTCTATCAACCATGCCGGAGAGTGGAGTGAGAAATTTTGTGCATCCCCAAAATATATGGTTGGCTTTTCCGCTCGATCAGTTGAATGTCAATTATAACTTGGTGCAAAACCCGGGGTACTAAACTATAAATATTCTAATCGTATGAAATATAGATTTTTATTTTTGTTATGGATTTTTCCTCTTGTATGGGGATGTGCAACTGACGGAGACCAAGTGAATGTGGAAGTTGAGCCAACTATATATATTGTGAAGAGCGGACTCCAGACAATGACGCTCAATGAACTTGAAGAAGGCTATCAGTTATGGGTATATAAAGGAGGATATGATGCGCAAAAGTCGACTGTTACTATTCATGTCGACGAAGAAGCGCTCGACAGCTATAATGAAGAGAATGGAACTGATTTCAGATTATTGCCGTCGTTCTCCTATGAAATGGAGACTTCTCTCACTTTGGACAATGAGAACCGCACGAATTATGTGAAAATAAAACTGAATTCGTCGCCGACAGGTGTGGGAGATGGTTATATCCTTCCTCTAAGCATTTCCTGTGCAAATCCGGCATGGATCAATGAAGCCAAGAAAACAATGTTATTACAAACCATTGTACCCAACGAACTGAATATTGCCAGTTATAATATAGAGTATAACAATCTAAATAGTGCCGGTGGACCATGGTCTTCCAGGAAGATACTGGTGGGAAGAATGTTTCAGCAATACGATTTTGATATCGTGGGGGTGCAGGAGCCCGATAAAGAACAACTGGACGATATCAGGTCGGCAGCTCCCGGTTATGACTATTTGGGAACGGGGGCTACTGGAAGTGTGGCTGTTTTTTATAAAAGAGATAGGTTCGAAGTGATTGAAAGTGATATCTTCTGGTTGTCTCCCACTCCTGACATACCCGGGAAGGGTTGGGATGCCTATCACCCGAGAAAGTGCCGCTGGGTGCATTTCAAGGACATGAATAGCGACAAGGAGTTTTACTTCTTCAACATCCATATGGATCACGTGGGAGTGGAGGCGCGCATGAAGAGCACGGAGTTGGTATTGGAAAAAATACCCGAGATTGCAGGCAATTATCCTGCTATCCTGACAGGTGATTTTAATTTCAACCAAAATGATGCAAATTACAATACATTGGAACATTCGGGCGTGCTGAAAGATTCGTATGTGATTGCTCCCGAGCATCTCAATAAAGAGAAGGGAACGCATAACGCCTACAATCCTGCATATACTTCAACAGCAAGGATCGACCATATATTCCTGTATAACGCTTCGTTCTTGAATGTCAAAACGCATGAGATAATCACCACCACTTTTGAGGGTAAATTCCCTTCAGACCATTGCCCCGTGAGAGTGATTCTTGAAGTGAAGTAGTTATGTTAGATATGAAACATATTTTTATCATAAGTATAGCCCTTATTTCCCTGTCTGCTTGTGGATACCCGAAGGCGAGAGAGCTAACCTTGAAAGTATCATCCTACAACATCAGGTATGATGCCCCCAAGGATATTGAAACCGGAAATGGCTGGGATGTGAGAAAGCCATATTTGGCGAAAGTAATCCTGGATCACGATTTTGATATTGTAGGGACACAAGAGGGTGACAGTGCCCAGTTGGTAGATATGAAGGATCTTCTACCCGGTTATGATTATGTGGGACATCCATACGGCGGGAGAACGCATGATTTACACAGTTGTGCCATTTTTTATAAGAAGTCGAAATACGATCTGCTTGATGAGGGTGTCTTCTGGTTCAGCGAAACGCCCGACGAGCCTAGTATCGGCTGGGACGCGAGTGATCGGCGTATCTGTTATTGGGCGAAATTCAAGGATGTGGAGACAGATATCGAATTCTACTTCTTTACCGCGCATTTTTATTGGAGAATGCACCTTGCAAAAGAGAACTCGGGACCGCTGATGACCCGGAAGGTGCGGGAAATAGCGGGTGATGCCCCGGTAATCAGTACAGGGGATTATAATTCCTTATCCAACACTTCGCAGATCCAGGCTATTCTGACAGAACTTAGGGATGCTTATGTAATTACTGAAACACCTCCCGTAGGCCCTGAAGATACCAACCTCGGAGGGGGGATTTTTCAGGGTGAACCCGAAGGAAGAATAGACTTTATTTTTGTAAGCGATCATTTCAAGGTCATGAATTATGCTACATTGACCGATATGTATGGTGATGATCGATACCCGTCAGATCATTTGCCCATCGTTTCGGAATTATCAATCCCATTAAAATGAGATGATGAAGAGAATCGGTATAATTTCAATTTCTTTTATCCTGTTGTTCCTCTCTTCCATAGCCATAAAGGCTGGTACGGCTGATAGGGAAGGTATAACTATCAACATGCAGACCGAGAAGCTGTCGATGATTATGACAGTAGGTAAGGATAGTGTAGTCTACTTTCATCATTTTGGGAGAAAGATAGGCGATGCCTCCCCTTACTTGAATAAACAGACTTATCGGAGAGCGGATTATGGTACTGATCCACATGCCTATCTTGCAGCCGGTGGCCGCAATTATCGTGAGCCGGCATTGCGTGTGACTCATTCTGATGGTGATCTGAATACCGAACTGGCTTATGTGGGGCATCAGCAGAAGATGCTTGGCGACGACAATGTGGTGCAGACGACCATCACCCTGCAGGATAAGAAATTGCCGTTGATAGTCGAACTGGTAGTAACTGCTTATGTGAGGGAGAATGTATTTACCCAGAGGGTGAATATAATTAACCGGCAAAAACAGCCGGTTGTCTTGCATAGTTTTTACTCCTCCTATCTGCCTATGCGTGCAAAGAACTATTATCTCAATTCTTTTCACGGGGCGTGGGCACATGAAATGTTCATGGAAGAATCACTGTTGAGCCATGGTGTAAAATCGATAGAGAACAGGATGGGAATACGTACTACCCATACCGAAAATCCCTCTTTCGTGCTGGCACTGGATATGCCGCTCAATGAGCATACGGGAGATGCGATTGGAGGAGCTTTGGCATGGTCAGGAAATTACAAGATGAACTTTCAGGTAGATGAGTTTGATATCTTGAGTATCACGGCCGGGATAAACCCTTATGCCTCATCATATACATTGGAGGAAGGAGAAATATTCCATACCCCTGAGATGATTTATACCTATAGCACTGACGGAGCCGGTGGTGTCAGCCGCAATCTGCATGACTGGGCACGCTATTACCAGGTGTATGATGCCGCTACCATTCGCCCGACTCTGTTAAATAGTTGGGAAGGTGCCTATTTTAATTTCGAGGAGAAGACTATTACCGATATGATTGATGATGCTGCCGGTATGGGACTTGAAATGTTTGTGTTGGATGATGGTTGGTTCGGAAATAAATATCCGCGCAGCGGTACGGGGCAAGGGTTGGGTGATTGGCAGGTGACAAGGAATAAATTACCACGAGGTATATCCCATCTGGCCGATTATGCGGTAAATAAAGGACTACGATTCGGTATCTGGATAGAGCCGGAAATGGTAAATCCGAAAAGTGAGTTGGCGGAACAACATCCCGACTGGATTGTGCAGGTGAAGGGGCGCCCTGTACCTGCTACCCGCAACCAGTGGTTGCTCGATCTGACGAACCCGGAAGTGCAGGATTTTGTCTTCGGTGTGTTTGACAATGTGATGCAACAGTCGAAAAATATCTCCTATATTAAATGGGATGCCAATAGGCATGTACAGTCGGTGGGTTCTTATTATCTCCCCGAGGATAAACAATCTCATTTCTGGATCAAATATATACAGGGGTTATATAGCGTATATGAAAGGATTAGGGCTAAATACCCGGATGTGCTGATCCAGGCCTGCTCGTCGGGTGGTGGACGGATGGATTATGGTGCATTGAAATACCATCAGGAAGTATGGACGAGCGACAATACTGACGCACGTAGCCGCATCTTCATCCAGTACGGGACCAATATGATTTATCCGGCACTGGTCACCGGTTCCCATGTATCCGCAGTACCCAACCACCAGACAGGAAATGTGACCCCATTGAAATTTCGTTTCGACATGGCGATGAGTGGTCGTTTCGGAATGGAGTTGCAACCCAAGGATTTGTCGGAAAAAGAAAAGGAATTCGCGAAAGTGGCCATTGAGAACTATAAAGGTATCAGGGATATTGTCATGGAGGGCGATCTTTACCGGATCATTTCTCCCTACGAGGGGAAAGGCCTGTATGCTATCATGTATGTAAGCAAGGACAAGAAACGGGCAGTCGTGTTTGATTACTGTTTCGAGTACCGGGGACGTACAGGTAATTCTAAAGCTGTCAAATTATATGGTCTTGACCCAACAAGGCAATATCGAATTACTGAACTGAACGTAGAAAAATCCACTTTCTGGGGAAATAACCAACTCTTCAAAGGTGAATACCTGATCAACGAGGGTATTAATCCCAAACTGGAGAAGATGTATGAAAGTGCACTCTTTCTTCTGGAAGAAGTGGAGTGATATAAATATTATTTTAAGCCTAAAACAAAAAAGAAATATGAAGAAGCTATTTTTGAATGTATTGGCTGCAACCCTGTTGGTGTTGACCGGTTGTAGTACAGATTCCGATGTGGAAGAGCCGAAAGTTGAGGAAAAGGAGGGATATATCTCTTTTGCATTGAGTATGCCATCACAATTGACCGAAGGTAATGACTTGAATGGTATCACTAAATGGGAAATAGACGATCAAATCCAGTACTATATAGAGTCCGGAGAGAATATTGTCTCAGAAGTGGTGAAATTGAAAGAGATAGATATCAAAGATAGGGGTAAAACGGCGATGCTCTCGGTGAAATTACCCGAAGGTGAGGCAAATATTAATGTGTATGGCATATATGCCGGTGGTGGAGAAAGCGCGGGTAATACAAAGGTGAAGTTACCGACTGATTATGCTGCGAAAGACTTGAATGAGGTGCCGATAGTGTTGCGCTTTGTCAAAGAAAATATTGCCAGAAGCTCCAAGGGACAGATTGTACTGCTTGAGCATGTGGGTGTACTACTCTCAGTTGAACTGAAAAATGAAAGTGATCAGGATTGGAATAATATAGCGAAGGTGCAGCTCGTGCCGGTAGCTCCGGCGACTGCTGTTGGGGTATATAAAAGTGATGTGGTTTTCGACTTTGTGGCTGGTAGATTTGAAGATAGCGCTGCAGAAGAGGTGAAGGCTTTGACTTTTGCATTGTCTGTTCCGGTCAATATTGCAAAGGATGCCTCTCAACAGTTCTGGGGCTGGTTCGCTCCCAATGGTGAGGCTTTGCCCGAGATGAAACTGAAAGTCCTTGATGCAAATGATAATGTGCTTGCACAGAGTGCAAACAGCATACTGGCAGAAAACGAAACTACAGAAAAAGGGAGTGTTCTTTATTTCCCTGCTTCGTATGATGGAGATAAGCTGCTGTTGACAGAAGGGACGAGCAACAGTACTCCGGTTACGGAAATAACAATCAATAAAGAGAAAGCGACGTTGTACAAGACAGAAAGCCTGGAGATTACTGTACTGTCTGTGTTGCCTGAAGAGGCAGATAACAAGACAATGGTATGGAGCAGCAGTAATCCGGCTGTGGCTGAAGTAGATCAAACCGGGAAAGTGCAGGCCAAATCTGCCGGAGAGACAACCATCACAGTAACCGCTGCAGATGAGAGCGGTGTTTTTGCTTCTTGCAAGATTGTGGTGACTGATACCTACAATGTGATGCTTATTGGTAATCACTTCCTTGATGAGGCAGTGAATAACCATTTATTGGAAATAATCCGGGAAACAAACATAAAAGATAAGATAAATATCTCGTGGATGTATAAGTCGGATTATACCCTTAAGATGCATTATCAGGATCGTGTAAAGACGCACTACTATTACTGGTATTCTGAACTCCAAAGGGACGAGCCAATTGCAGACTTCAGGTACTGGACGAGAGAAAGTAGTAAATCCCTTGAAGGAATATATCCAGCGAAAGAATGGAACTTGGTTGTATTGGCGGAAGATGCAGGTACGAAGGATGAGTTTGATTATCTTTGGAAATGGGATAACGATCAGAAAAAGACGATGGAAGATTTCATGGGTTGGCTTTTGGAGAAACAGCAAGGTGTACCCAAGACTGCCTATATGATACCGCAACCGTTGACCAATAAAGGGTGGTGGGGCGCCATATTGACCAAGCACTTTGAGGACTCTCAGGAGAAAATGTATGATGCCATTATTGGACGTACGCAGCGTATGCTGAATGATATTGATTTTGATTTCGTTATTTCCAAAGCATCCGTGATACAGAATCTTCGCTCTTCATCGATGAATGATGCCACATTCCTGACTGCATCGAATGGGCTGTTGAATGAATATGCCCGTTATGCATCGGCTTGCCTGATTTTTGAAACGCTCTTTGGAGATGTTTTTAATGTTACAGTGAAAGGAAATGGCTACAGGTCTGCCGCAGGCAAGATAACAGATGAGAGTGCGCCATACGCGTGGGAGGCAGCACGTCGTGCAAAGGAGACCCCATTTGAGGTACAATCAATGGATATATGGACCCCTTGAGGGACTGATTTATCCCATACGATCGATGCAAATTGAATGATAAAAAGTAAAAAATAATTACATGAAAATCTATAGATTCACACTTCTCCTCCTGGTACTGTTTGTAGCCTGTGGAAACGAAACGGATGATCCCATTAATAAGGGAGGAGATAATAACGCTGATCCCGATCCGGTGAAAGTTACCGGAGTAAGTCTCGATATAGACAAGATCACCCTTTATAAAGATGAGGAATTGTCTCTTGTAGCAACCATCCTTCCGGAGAATGCCACCGACAAAAGTATGGAATGGAAAAGCAGTGCCCCGGAAATAGCCAGAGTGGATAAATCGGGTAAGATTATACCGCAAAAAGAAGGTGAGGCCCGCATCACGGTGAAGACGGCAGATGGAGAGAAGCAGGCTTCATGTCTTGTGTATGTGACCGGAACTTACAACGTGCTGCACATAGGTAATAGCTTTACCCAAGATGCTATCGAGAATCATTATGCCGACCTGATTGCCAAATCGGGTATTACAGATAAGGTTTTCTTGTCATGGCTGCACAAAGGAGGCAGAACGGTAGCGGAACATAGTGAGAAATATAAAGTTTCGGATGCTCCGGAGTATAACGAATATTACTACCAGATCATGAAACCCTCCGGAAATACAATGAAATGGGAGCATGTTCAGCCTTCAGGCACGGGCAATTCCCCTAAAGTGGTGAAAGCTACGCAATGGAACTTGATTACCATACAGGAGCATACCGGGACTAAGGATGCCTGGGAATGGAACGACAGGCACCGTAATAATCTGGAAGGCCTGATTCAAAACATCCGGAAAGATCAGAAAGGAGCCCCCAAGATAATATATGTAATGGCGGTGGCGTATGGTGATCCGGCGAAGATGGTTAGCAGTTCTGAAATCAAGACAATGGTACTGCAAGATCATTTTCAGTCTGATCAAAAGAAGATGTATGATGTGATTGTGGATCGGGCAAAGAAAGCGATTGCCGCGACGTCTGTCGACGGTGTGATTGCCACCGGTACCATGTTGCAAAACCTCCGTACTTCATCGGCAAATACGCCGGTGGATCTTACGCGCGACGGGTATCATATGGATAAGGGGATAGCACGTTATGGCGCTGCATGTACATTCTTCGAGAGCATTTTTACGCCTGTATTTGGTGTCAAGCTCGACGGAAGTTACGCGAATACCAGTTCAAATACAGCCATTGGGGATAATTATACCACGCCTGTTACCACAATCAACGGTCCGTTGGCACTTAAGGCTGCCCGGTCTGCTATCGAAAAGCCATTTGAAATAACGCCTATGACTGATTGAAATTGATTGAAATGTCTTATCTTTGTTAAGCTGGCTTTTACAAAAATAAGATATGAAGAAAATTTTAGTATTGGGATTGTTGCTGTTGGCTGTGACGGGTCTTTCCGCACAGCAATCCTCCATTATTGAGAATGTATTGGTCAGTAGTGTAGAAACGAAAGTAGCTTCTATGCAGAAACTCATCGGTTTTGACGATGCGCAGGCGGAAAAACTCATGGAAATGGAATTACATTTCCTGAAGGAAGTGAACAAAACTGAAAACTGTTTTTTATGCCGCAAACAAAAACGGATTGAAAAATTGAAACAGAAACGGGATACCGAATTGCAGAAAATATTGGAACGTGACCAGTATATCAAATATGATGCGATTGAAAATGACCGGGTAAAGAAACAGTCGTTATGGTTACAATAAAAAAAGAGGCTTACAAAGCCTCTTTTTCATTATAGGAAGATACTTGTTCCTCCAATTTTAGTTTTGTAATTCCCTCAATTCCAAGAAATCCTCAGTAGTCAAATTGTGCTCGATAACTACGGGTTTAGACATATCTATAGGATTGGCTACTTTCCGGCTAATTAACCGGGTGATGCTTATCGATCTGATCTCCTTGGGCTGGTAATCGGGGTCACCTGAAATCAAGTAAAGGGCTTGTCCCAATAAGACATCTTTGGGATCACCAATAGGAGTCCATTGTATGAGTTTGCCAAACCCCTCTTCCAATGGATAATCGGGAGCCAGATACCCTGGATTACTGAAACTTTCTCCCTCCCAATTGGCATATTGTGCCACAATAGGTTGCATCGCCCAATTTTTCAGGACTTCCTTATTTTTAGAGGATAATTTTTGGGAATCGTATACAGGTACTCCCAAGTCGTCGTCATATCCGTGAATCGTCCATGAAGCTGTGTATTTTCCACCTGTCTTGCTCCCAATATGGACCACATCCATATAGGATTTTAGGCAGAATGTAATCAGTTCCGAAGCGGAATAGGAGCCATTTGTAGCGATAATGTAGACTTTGTCCAAATCGAGATTCGCTTCCATAGGATTTGCCTCTACCCGTTGATCGTATTCTCCTAAATACTGTTTTCTATCGTATTTATACTTATCTGCCGGCTTTGCTTCATTATACCACTTGTCGAAAGATGAGTTCAACAGTTTGTTGTAGTTCATCATAACGAAGGGGGAATTCGCTTTCACTGCACTCTCCGGTGCGATCAAAGAAGCCAGGTAGAGGGCTGCGGATGCGGCTCCCCCGGTGTTATAGCGTAAATCCAATACCAAGTCGGTTATACCTTGTTGTTTGAAATTTTGAAATACTTCAAACAGGTGATTATTATAGTTGTCATAGAAGTCGGTATAAAACAGGTAACCGATCTTTTTATCTCCGATTTCATACACATTGTCGTATAATACAGGATTTTTCGCACTCTTATCAGGTGTGATGGTTATTTCCTTATCGTGAACGATTTGATCTTCTGAGAATTTATAGATATTGAATGTGACGGTATTATTGCCATAAAGTAGATTTATAGCACTGGAAGCAACATAAGTATCTCCATCCCGTCTTTCGGTTTTGATAGGTTGCCCATTGAGTTCCTTGATTAAGTCGAGTCGTTTTAACCCGGCTTTTGCTGCTGGTGTGTTGGAATACACATATTTGATAAAAGCATAAGCAGTATTGTTGCCCTCCTTATCCTCAATAAACTCCAGATCGTAACCAAACGAAAGGTCTGTGCCTGAAAACCCGGCAAGAAGCGCATTTACATCATCTGTGATCCAGGACCATCCATGCTCCGAGTCTGTGCTATGGAGGACTTTTTTGAAGTATGCCTTCGGATCGGTATCGTTGGATGTGGGTTTTTTTCTTGTCATATCGTCTGCCCAAAAATAATAGGTGGATAAACCGTCATATACAAATTGGGATACAACTGCGGAATCCTTATCCGATAAGCCATTTTCATCACTTCTTTCGCAAGAGGTATGAATAATGCCAATTATTGATCCCCAAAATAAAAGAAGATATATTCGTTTCATATTATAATATTTTAGATATTTAATATCCCTTTGCCTTGTCGTATGATTTCCGGTTCATCGGAAGTACAATCCACTATCGTGGAGGGTTCAATTCCTCCGAAACCTCCGTCGATAACGATATCGGCAATTTCTCCCCATTTCTCGTGGATTAGTTCGGGATCGGTGGTATATTCCATTTCATCATTTTCATCCTTTACAGATGTGCTTAGCACCGGATTTCCGAGTTGCGCTACTATCTCACGGATGATATTATTATCGGGCACGCGAATTCCTACGGTTTTCTTGTTTTTATAAATCTTGGGTAGCGATGAGGTAGTGGGCAAAATAAAGGTAAAGGGGCCGGGCAGATTCCGCTTCATCAGCTTAAAGACGGGAGTGCTCACCTTGGCATATTCACTGATAATGCTCAAATCGTTGCAGATGATCGACAAATTACTTTTTTGGGGATTAATCCCTTTCAACCCGCATATTTTCTCTACCGCTCGCACATTTAATGCATCACATCCCATGCCGTAGAGAGTATCGGTGGGATAAATGACAATACCTCCTTCATGAAGCACGGAAATCACTTTTTCTAATTCCCGCGGATTCGGGTTCTCATTATATAATTTCAGAAGCATAGCGGCAAATATACGTGATAAAAATGGATTATAGCTCAGATGTATAAAAAAATAGCTTCAACCGTATAGGTCAAAGCTATTTTATTCATAGTATGGTGATACTTATCCGTAAATTACATTGCCGTTCTCATCGCGGTTTTCATCTAACCCGTTGCTGTATTGCTTCATGGCTCGGAGACTCATACCCATACTCGAGAAACCGCCGTCGTTGTAGAGATTCTGCATGGTGACCTTACGGGTGAGATCGGAGAACATCACAATACAGTAATCGGCACAATCGTCGGCATCGGCATTTCCAATGGGTGCCATCCGTTCAGCAAAATCCATCAGATCGGTCATCCCTTTCACCCCGCTTCCGGCGGTGGTCATTGTCGGTGATTGCGAGATGGTGTTCACCCTTACCCCCTTGTCACGCCCGTAGATATATCCAAAGCTGCGGGTGATAGACTCAAGTAACGCCTTGGCATCGGCCATGTCGTTATATCCATAAAAAACACGTTGTGCTGCTACATAGGTCAGTGCGAGCATCGAACCGTTTCTTTCAACGGCGTCTAACTTACGGGCTACCTGAAGCATCTTGTGAAAGGAAATAGCTGAGATATCGAGGGTTTTGGCCAACATATCGTAGTCGAGATCGTCGTATGTCCGTTTTTTACGCACGTTAGGCGACATACCGATAGAATGGAGTACAAAATCAATTTTTCCACCCAATATTTCCATCGATTTGGAAAATACCATTTCTAGGTCTTCTACATTGGTAGCGTCTGCAGGAAGGATTTCTGCATTGAGCTTCTCTCCCAATTGGGCTGTATCCCCCATGCGTACTGCTACAGGAGTATTCGACAAAGTGATGATAGCGCCTTCTTCAACGGCTCTCTCGGCTACTTTCCATGCGATGGACTGGTCATTCAACGCGCCGAAGATAATACCTCTTTTTCCTTTTAATAAATTGTGATTCATAATTATTTCAATTTTGATCTTCCATGTAAAGTCCAATCACGAAATGTATCTATGCAATTGAACTTTGCTGTGATTCTCTTTCGAAAAACTGCGCAAATTTACAAAAAATGTGCAATAAATAAACATTCAGTAAGCAAATAAGTTTTCAGTAAGCTCGTTTTTATAAAAAAACGAGAGCAAATCATTTGCAGATTCACCCTCGTTTTTCAAACGTTGGATGTAAAAAATTATGCCACTTTCACTGTTTCATTTTCCACTGTAATTCCTTTCCAGACAATCGCTGCGATGACTGCACCAAGGAAGGGTGCGATAATGAATAGCCAGAGTTGAGACAATGCGGCTCCTCCTTCAAAAATTGCCGGACCGATACTGCGGGCGGGATTTACAGAAGTTCCCGTAATGGGGATACATACAATGTGCACCAAGACCAATGCTAAGCCGATAGCCAAGCCTGCAAATTTATTCAGGCCATTCTTGGCGGTCACTCCCAGTACAACCAGTACAAAGATGAAAGTGAACACCGTTTCGGCTACAAAGGCTACACTCATCTGCCCGTCAGCAAAGCTGTTAGCACCGGTGAAGGTGGTGGTGGAACCGGAATCTTTTGCCAAAAACCAGAGGATGGAAGAACCTAAGATAGCTCCGATCACCTGAAAAGCCATATACATGCCGGCATCCTTACCGCTCATCCTGCCCGAGAGGAATACACCCAAGGTGATGGCCGGATTGATATGGCATCCCGAAATACTGCCGATGGCATATGCCATAGCCACTACCGAAAGGCCGAATGCAAACGCAACGCCTAATGTGCCTACGGAATCAAAAGGTTGCCCTGTCCCTGCAAATACGGCTGCGCCGCAGCCCATCAATACCAGTACCATCGTACCGATCATTTCTGCCAAATACTTCTTCATTGCTTTTTGATATTTTTTAGTAAAACATATACTATATTGCACTGCAAAGAAAGGAATTAATTTGTAATAATTTTCTAATCAGGCATAAAAATGGGGATTGGCTCCACACTTTTTTTACTTTCATTATTCACATTAAGTTTCTCCTGTTTTACCAAATTTTATGTGAAACCCGTTGAACATTTGTCCGTTTAGTTGTTATTAATGGTAACAATTTCAGTTATGACAATCACTTATATATATCATAGTTGCTATCTGATTGAGTTCGAGGGGTTTTCAATGCTCTTCGATTATTATAAGGATGTGCCCCGTGAAGATGGTTCAGAATGGGTGAGGGATTGGCTGCTCAATAAGGAGGAGGAGCTCTATGTGTTGTGTTCGCATTCGCACCACGATCATTTTAATCCTGAAATTCTTTCCTGGAAGGAACGGAAAAAGAATATCCGCTATATTTTCTCCAAGGAGTTGTTGGAGAGCGGGGTGTCAAAGGCGGAGGATGCTCTCTATCTCGAAAAAGAAGAGGTATATCGTGATCAGCGGCTTATGATAAAAGCATTTGGATCGACGGACGTCGGAGGTTCTTTCTTGGTGGAGCACAATAAACGACAGTTTTTTCATGCCGGTGATCTGAACAACTGGCATTGGAGTGAGGAGGTAAGCACGGAAGAGGCGCTTTCTTATGAAAATCATTATTTATGTGAACTGGAATTGTTGGCGGAACAAGTTAATCGTATTTATCTGGCAATGTTTCCTGTAGATCCCCGGTTGGGAAAAGAATTTATGCGGGGTCCGGAACAGTTTGTGTCACGTATAAGAACTGATCTCTTCCTGCCGATGCATTTTGGCGAGAATTACGATAAAGTGAACCGGTTCGGGGAGATTGCTGCCCGGTATAACTGCCAATACCTGCCGCTGTTTCATCCGGGACAATCATTTAAATTTGGGATGTAGGGTTTGGGATTTTAGGACCAAGAGTTTATTAATTGACAAATGACAGTGAATTGCAAAACGGCGTAAGCGAATTCTTGGTTTCTTAACTTCTCAATAAATAATTCAACAGTTTAAAAAATTAAAAAATTATGGAAATAAAAGCAAGATTCGATCATTACAACATCAATGTATTTGACTTACAAAAGAGTATTGAATTTTATGACAAGGCATTGGGCCTGAAAGAGGTCCGCCGTAAAGAAGCATCCGACGGATCCTATATACTGGTCTATCTGGGTGATGGGGTGACGGGTTTTACACTCGAACTCACATGGCTGCGCGATTGGGACAGGCCTTACAATATGGGTGATAACGAGCAGCACCTATGTCTCCGTGTGGAAGGAGATTATGACGAGACGAGGGCTTTCCATAAGGAAATGGGCTGTGTGTGTTACGAAAATCATACAATGGGGCTTTATTTTATCATTGATCCCGACGGATACTGGATTGAAGTATTACCTTTGCAGAAGTAATCAGTAAAATATTCCCGGGCGTTTTTCTCCGTTCAAAAAAATGCGTTGAAACATTTGGGTTTTTAATTTTGTCTCTTAAGAGTATGGATTTTTTCAATTACAAGCGTCGCCCTACCATCGATGTACATGTGGGAAATCTAGTCATGGGTGGAAACTATCCGGTTGTCGTGCAGACGATGACCAGTACCAATACGCTCGATACCGAGGGCAGCGTGGCGCAGTGCGAACGCATCATCGCTGCCGGTGCCGACCTGATCCGCCTGACGACGCAGGGTGTACGCGAAGCCAATAATTTACGGGAGATACATCAGCAACTGAGGGATAAGGGATATACCATCCCCCTGTCGGCCGATATTCATTTTAATCCCCGTGCGGCGGAGGTGGCAGCCACCATCGCCGAGAAAGTACGTATCAATCCCGGTAATTTCGTGGATAAGCAAAAAACTTTTGCCGAGTTGGAGTATACCGATGAGGAGTATGCACAGGAGCTGGAAAAAATACGTTCGAAGGTAGTTCCTTTTCTGCGTATCTGTAAGGAACATGGAACGGCCGTGCGTATCGGCGTGAACCACGGTTCCCTGTCGGACCGCATCATGAGCCGCTATGGTGACACCCCCGAAGGGATGGTGGAATCCTGTATGGAATATCTGCGGATCGCCATGGAAGAAGATTTTTCCGATATAGTGATATCGATGAAGACTTCCAATACCTTGTTGATGACCAATGCCGTACGTCTGTTAGTCGCCACTATGGACAAGGAGGATATCCATTTCCCGCTCCATCTGGGAGTGACCGAAGCCGGAGACGGAGAGGACGGTAGGATGAAGTCGGCGGTGGGCATCGGTGCCCTGTTGAGCGACGGTCTGGGGGACACCATCCGTGTTTCGTTGAGCGAAGACCCCGAAGCGGAAGTGCCCGTGGCCAGGAAATTGGTGGATTATGTAAACCTGAGAAACGGGCATACGCCAATAGAAGGCCGTGCTTATCCCGGCTTCTCTCCCTATTCCACAGACCGCCGTGAAACGGACAGTGTCTGGAATATCGGTGGAGAATATCTACCGGTGGTAATATCCGACAGGAGTAAAATCGATGACATGTCGATCAATCCGCATTTCATCCCCGATTATATTTATGTGGGAAACCGTATGCCGGTTAACTTCCCGAAGGGAATGAAATCTATTATCGATTATCCCTATTGGGAAGAGAGGATAGATAATTTTCCACTCTTTACGGGCGACTCCCTTGATAAAATAAACGATTGCAACGCAGAAGTGAAGTTTTTAAGGATTTCCTATCCCGACCTTTCGGATGAGGTGATGGCTTTCCTGAAGAAGACGCCCAAAATAGCGGTGATTCTTACTACGGGTCATCAGAACGGTGTAGGCGAACAAAGGGCTTTCTTTCATGCGTTATTGAATGCAGGCTGCCGCGTGCCGGTCATCATTCAGCGGAATTATGCCGAAGATGAGGCAGAAGATATTCAGGTGAAAGGCGGCGTGGATTTCGGTACTGTTCTCCTCGATGGCTTCGGTAACGGAATTATGATAAGTAATCAGGGGCAGATAGATATTACCGATCTCGATGCGTATGCTTTCGGTATTTTGCAGGCAGCACGCGTGCGGACAAGCAAAACCGAGTTTATTTCCTGTCCCAGTTGCGGAAGGACATTATTCGACTTGCAGACGACTGTTGCTTTGGTAAAACAGCATTTCTCTCATCTCAAGCACTTGAAAATAGGGGTGATGGGCTGTATTGTGAATGGACCCGGTGAGATGGCCGATGCCGATTACGGATATGTAGGGGCCGAACATGGAAAGATATCACTCTACCGGAAGAAGGAACTGGTAGAGAAAAATATTCCCCAGGCAGAAGCTGTAGAACGCCTGATCCAACTGATCAAAGACCATGGCGACTGGATTGAACCTGAAAGGAACTGATCAGGAGAGGCATGGACCCCCGTTTTAGAAGAAGGGGCATAAGATATGTTTGCATTCAGGAAAGGATATGTTTAAAGATAAAATGATTATTGGCATTTCTTTTGGAAATTTCCGAAAAAAGCAGTAATATTGCACCCGCTTTCGCTGAAACTAAAAGCTGAAAGAGAGGTCCCATAGCTCAGTTGGTTAGAGCACCTGACTCATAATCAGGGAGTCCTTGGTTCAAGCCCAAGTGGGACCACATTCTTTTGAATTGAGAGTTGCCTGTGAGGGTAACTCTTTTTTTGTGCATACATGGTGGGGCGGCTTTGATTTTTTCTTACATTTGTCGTGAAAAATCATCTTCTTAATTGGTCTCTTTTATGAAACGAGCGTTTGTTCTATTGCTAATACTCATGTGTTTTCTAGGAGCGGCTTTTGGACAGACACCAAGCCAATGGTTTTCAGTCAAAGATTCCATCGCCGGAATGTCGTCTCTGACAGGCCTTCCCGTTACGGCAACCCGTTACGAAACTCCTGCTAAAATATACAGATGGCACTGGGATGGTGGCTCGGATAATTTATTGCTTGAACTCAGGGAGACCAACAAGAAAGGGACGTCATTCAAAAACGGTGGAACGCTTAACATGGTCGGCTTGTGGGATAAAGAGTTGAAATGGGTAAGGGAGGTAAACTATAACTCCTCGGAACTGAAACAGCAGGGCAGCTACTATTTTCTTACCGACAAGAAGAAAAACCTCTGCATTGATCCCGAAACGGGAGCGGTGTTGTGGGAGAATAAGAATGATTTTTATTTTATAGAACCTTCCCTGCATATCGGCGTGGGATATCCCATCCAGTCCATGTCGAACAAATTGACGGCTGTCAATTTATCAAACGGAAAAGAACTGTGGTACAGGGATCTCGACCGTTCATTCGGTTGGGATGATGCATATATGCTGGATGATTCCGTATTGTTGATTTCAACCAATGGTCTCCGGGCTGTCCATCTTGTAAATGGAGCGGGTTGGGCATACAAGGCAAATACTACAAAAAAAGAGATTGGGAAGATGATCGGTGTCAATGCATTTGGTCTCCTTCTTGGTGTGTTTACCGGTGTATATACTTATCAGGACCAGCCTGACGTGGCTTCCGATATGGTGTCGAATATGCTGATCGACCCCGATGAATCCATCGTATTGGCTTCTCGTGATCAAATTGCCAGGGTGGATAATGCCGGGAATGTTTTGTGGACTACTCCATTGCCGGAGAAAATTACTTCGAAATCATCCCTGTTTCTCGTCGATTCCGTGGTGTATATGATTAATCGGGGGTATGCGCAATACAACGGCGGTTTTTCTATGATTGGAGACCCCTATCTCGCGGCATTTGATCTGAAGACCGGTAATCGGTTATATCTTACCCTTATCCAGGAAAAGAAAGAGTTTATCCGTAATTTTCAGGTGGTAAACGATATGCTGTTCGTGGTCTTTGAAGATAAGATCGGCTTTTATCGATTGGGAGATGGCACGTTGATAAAGGAGAAAGTGATTGAACTGCAGAAAGATGAGCACTTAGATGCTTTTGTAGAGTCGGGGATATATTGGAAACGGAACGATTCCGAATTCACAGACCTCATGTCCGAGTTTTCCAATTACAATCTGATGATGACCACCCAAGGACGGGTTTTTGTGCTGACCGACAGCCTGGAGAAGGTATTCGCCTATGACAGGGACGATCTGTATCATATAGCGACTGAAAATTCTCGGTATGCGTTGATCACAAATAACGATGCCGATTTTGTAGTGCTCGATGCTTCGGACAATCCGGTGGCGGCATTGAAAGCATCCGGTGAGATGTTTTTATACCGTGATAAGCTTTATTTCTTTGATAAAGATTCTTTTTCGGAGATCGATCTCAGCCGGTTGGACCAACCGGTACCGGATTCTCTCTGGCAATCCATTTTTAAACAGGTCACCCGATTTATGCCGGATTCAGGTGATTGAGATTCATTCGGGTAGAAGAGGTATCCCTTTCTGTTGTCAAACTGTCGTATCCGTGAATACTATAATTGCGGGTATCGACAATTTTCCAGCCATTTATTAAAACGACAGAGCAATAATACTGAAACTTGTAGCGTTGAAAGGAATTCACTACTCGATCACTTCACATTGCCCACCCTTTCTCAATAAGTTGTTCTTCCTGTCCGGCAGCAATCTGTTCATAGGCAATCCACAAACTTCCATTTGCCACCTTCTGTAGTGAAATGATCATACGCTCCATCTCTTCTGACGAAATGGGATTGCCAAACGCCCAGAGCCGATTAAGTTTTTTATTTTGTGAAATATCCAAAGAGGATATCTGGTTATTGTGGCACAAGAGGCGTACCAGTTCGCTGTTCCCGGTGACGTCGAGCGTAGAGAGGCTGTTTCCGGAGCAATCGAGGAAAGCAAGGGAGGAGTTCCCCGACACGTTCAACCCGGTCAGTTGATTATCGAATGCCCATAGTGAGATCAACTCCCTGTTTTCGGACACGTCGAGCGTGTTGAGACTGTTCGTCGAACAATCCAGCCGGGTGAGTGCCGTGTTTTTGGACAGGTCGAGTGTAGTAATCCGGTTATCCTGTATATTCAGTGTTTGCAATTGCGGACTGTTCGACACGTCGAGTGCGGTTAACTCATTGGAAGCGGCGGCAAAGTAGGTGATATTTCCATGTACCGTAAACGTGTTTTTGCCGGCTGATAGCTTGTAATCCTGATAGACGTTAAACGAGGAGATATCCTCTGTGCCGTCTTCGGCACGGAGCCCATTGCCGTCGAGGTCAATCCATACGCCCGGCCGGTCGGCCGGGAGAGCATCAACCGCAAGGCTCACCAAGCCGTCGGCATGGCCGGTAGATAATGAAATCACATTACCTGATTTTCCGGGGGTCGGGATTCCTCCGGGTACGCCAAAATCGTCTTGTGTACAGCTCACCACACCAATGGCAAGGATACTCAAAGCTGCAAATATTTTATTTATTCTCATTTGTTTGAAAATTTGTGAATCAAAAACTAAGAACGAAGAAAATCCACTTATAATTCAACATCATACACATACCAGTGATTCCGTTCAATCTTTTTCGGCAGGAAGATTTGGGAGATATCGGGCCCGAATTCAGGCGGCGGTTTAGGTCCTGTATATGGCATGCTTATCCCTATTGACGATAGTGGTTTGCCCGCTTCCTCATCCCTTTCGTTGATGTAGGTAATTAATTTCAGTGTTGTGACAATTCCATTGCTATCCTGCGTGTAAGTTCCCAAAGTATTCCATACTACCCAGGCCGATTCGCTCAGAGAGTGGAGGTCTACCGTTGCTGCGGGAGCTGTCAAGTCTCCCGTTTTCGTGCCGGGTTTCCACAGATATGTATTCTTGTCGAAATTCAGGAAAGCGTAATGATACTGCGGCTTATCCGTCAAACTGGGATTGGGATCACTGAAATCACCTTCTTTTACGACCGGTTTGCTTTGGTGTTCCGTTTTAAGTGTGATATTCAATTCCACTTTAGCGAGGGCGCGCGTCAATTTTACTTTAGGGTTGGTGCCGCCGCTTCCTAGCACACGGTTTTCAATAAAATTGTGCATGGCATTCCCCGACATCAGTAGGGGCGTAGTCAGCGACCAGGGAGTAGGTGTCGTATGCAATACGGTTTGCAATGCGGTTGTTCCGGTGCCTGAAACAGTTGTCACAGCATCCAGGTTGGATTTTAGATCGGCACAGTTGGCCACAATATATACCAGCCTTGTGCCTGCTTCGGCCTGCGTCATATTCAGTGTAATCTTGCCGTTGGTCTTGTCCCAGTTGCCACTCTTGCTGTTGTAGGTGAAATCGCCAGCAGTGCTGATATAATATTTTACCGGGTCGCTGCCGTCGCTCTTGAAGAGGAAAAGGTAGAGGTCGTCGATTTGGCTTTCTTCGGTACTTCCGATATCCGTCGCACGGGTTACCGCTTTGGAAGCACTTCTTGTAGAAGTCACCACTTTCGTGTAATTGTCAATCCTGAACGTAATCTCCACCCTTTCATCCGTGCCCGGTATCACCACTTCGTCACCGGAGCAGGCCATGAAAGAGAGGCCCATCCACAGGGTAATCCATAAAGATATGTATAGTGTATAATTCATAACTTATAACTTATAATTCACAACTCGTCATTTATTTCTTAAAAGTAGTCACCAGATCACCGTTGTACCATACTTCCAGGTATTCATCTCCTCCGTCAGGCTCAGTATTTAATGTGTAAGTTTCCGAAGCGGTGAGTTCCAGCGCATCCGCTTCCACCCCGTTTTTGAATGTTTTTTCATTAGAACCATCGCTAAATCTATATGGATCAATTGTTTTTAAAACTATCCCATGCGGGGCACAGGCAAGTATCGTGTTGCTGATGGTAATGTTTGTTCCGTCCACTTCCACATTGTAACCATAGCCCATGTAGAGCGATTTGCTTACTTTCACCCACGGGTCTATCTCGTAGAAGATTTCAATTTTCTGCAGGTTCTTGATCGTGAATTTATAGTGCCGATTACGGTAGATATTGTAGTCGGGTTTGTCTGTAAGGCCGCCGGTTGCGAATTTCAAATAATCGTCGAAGGGTTTTACCGGTGTCACATCCGGGTCGGTACCGGGAATTCCATAGGAAACGATGGGAATTTCATAGACGGCGCCGTCCGTGGTTTTCACCGAAAAATAATTCATAGGCTTATGGTCGGCCGCCCCTGTCCACGTGGAGGAAGTGGGGAGCAGCGCTTCCGGCATATAGTAGAGATAGGTGCTGCCACCGGCTGCTGCAGGCGCCAGCGTCGCATCGGCATGATACTGGGGCGAAGGGATGGGTGGATTCTGTTCAACCAGGCTGTATTGGCGGAAAGCATTGTGGTATTTCACTTCGGCGATGGCCAGGTCCGTTCCGCTAAATACCAATTCCAACTTCGCTACCATGCGCGTAAGCATTACATAGGGTTCTTCGGTTTCAATGCCGCTACCCGTCAGGATAGCCACTGTGCCTCCCTGCGTATATTTCGGCTTGAACGGTAGCGGTTGGTAGATTGACCCACCTGCCGGGATAGGTTGGTTGCGGTACACACGTGCCATTGGAAAACCGTTATCGTAGTTCGCTCCTGAATAATGCATGTGATCCAGGTCGCGAAGGGTGTCCATAAACGTATTCATTTCCTCCCTGGTGGTAATACTTTCCAAAGTGCTTTTCAATCCCGGCAGGTTGGCCACGAAATAGAAGTCGCACGTTTGCCCGGCAGTCAACTCTGCCGTAAAGGCATACGTGGATTCTCCACTCCCGAGACTATTCTTAAAGTACGGGGCACCCACTATGTCGCCGGTGCTGCTGTCGAATATCAGCATGGCGAGATGGTGTACCTTGTCTTCGTAAAGGGTGACATCCGTATTGATGGAAGGGGTAGCTCTTAACCTGCTCGTGACTTGAGTCGCCCGCACGTTCACCGAGAGGTAGACCTTCATTTCATTACCGGATTCTTTTTCGTCGTAAATAAGCTTGTCGCACCCCGCGAAGGCGAGGATGAGAGCGGTAAGCATTATATATTTCATCTTTAATTGCATCATGATCTTTCCTTGATTTTAAATATCAGGAGTTAATTTCCCAAAGAAGTACTATAGCTATGTACTTGCCAGTCGTTTATCCAGATGTCGCAACTCATATGTGTCCAGCATGTCACGCAGGCGTCGCGGATGACAAACCTGATGGTGAAATCGTTGTCACAGTCGAGGTTCACCCCTCCTTTTTCATCCGCTGTCAACAGGATGCTGCCGATCAGGTCGCCATCAAAGAACGAACCCTCTTCTTCGTCATCTTTATAAGAAAGATAAAGATTGTTGAAGAATCCGGTCTTCAAGTCGAGCAGGTTATAATTCCAGGTGACTGTTTGGTTGCCGTTGCTTTCGTTGACGCTATACGCCGGAGCGGAGTCGGATGTATATTTCAATACCTCCTTGCCGGCCGGCATGGAGCCGTCTATATTGATCGTTCCATTGGCGGCGGATACTTCCGCGTCCAGGTCCTTAATATCTTTCTCCTCCATGGAGGCCTTGTCGAATTCCACCACCAATGTAATCCGGTTGGTTATCTCCTGCAGGTTTACGGCGGTATATTCATAGAAGCTGGCATATTCTGAAGGGTCGGGCAGGAATACCACGGGACTTTCGCCCTGCCATACCCGTGTGCTGCTCAGGTTGGCAGCCACGCCGGAGGCAGTTTTCAACGTGAGCATCACATCCTTTTTCGTGGTGGTGCCGTTAATGAAAGAACCCAAGGTGAAATTATCATTCACGCCGGCCCATGCCACAAAAGAGAATTTCCCGTCAGACACGGGCATCAGTACATTGTAGTCACGGTCCAGTGTCACATTATTTTGCGTGACGGAAGTAGCCAGCCTGTCGTTTTCATCAAACGCGAACAGGGTAAGCGAGGCAACGCTCCCCAAGAACGTTGAATCTGACGCACAAGGTGTCATTGAGTAGAATTTCACATATACACCTTGGGGACAATCGGCCAGATCATCATAGATCAGAGAGTCGCAACCCCAGAAAATTGTTCCCAACGCGAACAGCGTTATCAATATCTTGTTTTGTAAATTCATCATTCGTTGCGTTTTGAAAGTTGTTTCAATTAATGTTTGTCGTTTTTTCCCGGGGTGTCATGAATGCAAGAATGCTGTATCTGTCGGGAAAATGTGTTGTTGTTTAAAAACCCGGGAGAGTCTTCGGGGAGTTTCCTCCCCCGGGCATTTTGATTATTCTAACGTTTGTGTGTTATTAAATTCCGAGATCTACTTCATAAGAATGGACATCCCATTCTAATACAGTCACATCCACACTCATGAATGTCTTGGGAGTAGTCAACGGTTCTTCCGGATCAATCGGGTTGGGACCTTCCGGACCTTCCGGTTTCGGGTCGGGATTTCCACCATCTTCAGGAGATTTCGGGTTATCCGGATCTTCGGGGAACAAGGGGTTCCAGTTGGTTCCGATGGTTTTGAAACCGGTGATATGGATGTGATAGATGTTGTTCCTTATTACCGGAGAATTGTACCAGTCAGGAACTTCATCGGGATTTACCCACGCATAATAGATCACTTTGCCACCCACATACTTGTTGGCTGTTTGGGAAGAAAGGACTACAGTGGGATCGGGACCGTTCACATCATATACGGTTTGGGTTGAGGCATTTTCGTTTTGATAAAATTTACCGTCTTCACCTAACCAGAATGTTCCATCACTGTATGTGGCGACTGAGTCTGCGTCGGCAAATTTAGCGGGGGTGAATTTGGCCCTTACCATCACGTAAGCGGTATTCCCTTTCTTATAATTAGATGTTTCTTCAACGCCAACTTCATGTGTATTGGGAAGGATGAACTTACCTTTCAGGATGCTTTCAGTCCCAATTGCAGGAGCTGTACTGTAATCCGTAATATTCGGCACAGGTGTGCCGCCAAACTGGGTTGCGGCATCATAGTTTTCGTAAAGACCGGAATAGTCGTATTTTTCACCTGCATCAGCAATGAAATCGCCATTTACACCGGGCACCCATCCATAATTGGGAGTTTCCCAAGTCGGTTTTCTTTGTACATAGAGTGAATTTTCGCCCTGTGCCAATACCCAGGTGATATCACTTACATCACCAAGTTTATCTGAACCATCGGCGGTAGGCACAACATAACTATCTGCTTTTGTCGTGACCATCACGCGTGCCACTGCCCTTTCCACTTCAAGGCTTACCCGGTTTGCTCCTGCAAGGGTTTCAGACTCATCCACACCTGCTGCAACAGTGATGCTTTTAGGTTCGACGTTGGTCATCATAATTTCATCTTTACCGGCATTCACTCCAGCCAGTTTCATCGCGGAGGTATTCACTGTAAAACTGCCTGCTTCATAGAAAGAGTTTTCCAATGCAAGGATATTCGTATATTTTGTTTTAAAGCTGCCCGCACTGGTGAGGGTACCGCTAAGTCCCGTAACACCCAAATAAGTTTTAGCATCGGCCTTGGCATTTACCAGCACAAATACCTCCTTCAAACCGGCAGAGGTTTCAATGGCAGCTTCTATCGTCTTTGGTGTAACCACATCGCCTTCCATTTCATACGCTTCTCCGGCACCTACCTTATATTCTTTATAGGCAACCTCGGTAAAATCCGAAACAAAAACGATGATGGAAGTGATTTCGTCGTTTCCTCCCCATTTGCCTACATAGTTATAATCATTCGGTAATGCGCGGGTTTCGGCATTTTTCGCCAACCTCAGCGAGACACTCACATGGGTATCACCTTTCTTGCCACCTTGCGGGACGTCGATGTCGTCGCTGTTACATGCCGTAAACCCCACTCCGAGGGCTACTACGGCCATCAATAATAATTTACTTAATTTCTTCATGTTTTGAAAATTAAAAATGAATAATAATGTCTGGTCTCTAAAATTTATTTTGTCTTTATGTTGTTTGGTTATTTTTCAGATGCTTTCCGTAGCTCCTCGAGGTTTTTGCGGGCATCATTGTCACCTTGTCCGGCGGCCTTGTCGAAGTATTCCTTCGCCTTGTCGAAGTCGCCCTTGCGTGCGTGCGCCACGCCAAGGTTGTTCCATACCTTGGGATTGTCACCGATCTTGTTCATCCTTGCGATGGCAGCATCCATATTGCCAACTTCGATATCGGCCGATGCGGAATTGAGGATGGCGATGTCGCTGTCGGGATAGAGCCGCACGGCGATGTCGAATACCTCGCTGAACTCGGCACTTTCCACCGGGTAGCTCTGTGCCACCAGGTACATTTCGTTTAGGCTTAATAGTTTAGGGTTGACATTGATGATCTCTTTCGCCTCCTCCACATCAAATCCGCGCACGTTGTAGGCCACCACATATTCGGTGCGGCGTAACGACGGATAGTAGTCGTTGAGTAATGTACGGTAAGTTGCACCTGCCGAGAGTTTCATCAGCTCGGCGTCACGGGCGTCAGGGTTGGATACCCGGTCGATAATATCGAGCACCGCCTGCTTGTCTGCCAGAGAAGATGCAGCCACCGCCTTACGTAAGCCTTCCCAGTCTTCACCATGTCCGCCGACTGTGAAGCGGTTGCGAGCGATATCGAATTTCGACACTAAGTAGTCCGCGAACGCCTTGGCACGGTTTTCGGCCAGCATCTGATTGTGTGGCGCACTTCCCTCGGGAGAGGCGTAACCGTCGATGGTGAACTCGGTAATTTCCAAATCGGCGTTGTTGCGGATATCGTTCACGATCCGGTCTACTTCATTAAACTTGGCAGCGTTGTCCTTATAGTCCCGGCGGAGTTCCCAGCGGTCCACCGCAAAGTTGAAGGTGGCGGTATGTCGGTCACTCCTGACTTTCTCCTCTACCTCGGGCATGATATATGTCAGCCTATATACCGGGCTGTAGGGTGCCGGAAGGATATTTCCTACAAGCAATTGCTCACCTTCGAGGCCCATGCAGTCGGCACACCCCGACACCTCGTGTACTAATGATAGCGACGCGTCCTGCATCCACTCACGGAAGGGCACCTCCATGGTATAATGTACCGATTGGCTGGTGTTGTTCCTGCGCGTTAGCCATGCTACCGGTTTGCCGGCCAATGGGAGTTTTTCTCCCAGCTGCTGCTTGCGGTTCAGTATCTTATTACGCTTCTTGCCAGCCACTACCACGGGCTCAAGAGCTACCTCGTCGAGGTTGTTGGCATTGGATCTTAACACGGGAGTCAACACTAACATGTTGTTATTCTTCATTCGCAATGCGTCCATCGAAATATCGAACGAAACGGAGAGCCGGTTCTGCTGTTTCACCGTCAACAGATTCTCTATCGCGATCCCCGATAGGTCTGCATCCTGGGCATAAGCCCCCGGAATGGCCGTGAAGAATGCGATGATAAGGTATATGATATTCTTTGTCTTCATTTCCGCTTTCTTATTTAATGATGTAAATTAATGATACCGCCGCCTTGGTCACGCCCCAGTAGTTATATTTGCCCTTGTCGAGCTTGGTGCCGCACTTGGCGCAGGGATACTTGTCGTAATGGATGCGCGCGTAACCGCCGCCGATGCCGGCCTCCAGGTTCCAGCGGGGACTTAACAGCCACTGGTAGCCGTAACTGATGCCGCCCCCGTAGAGATACCCCTCATAGCGGTTCTCCTTGAATTTGTCCAAGCGCCCCAACGGGATGTCCCATTCGCCCACGTTGAACTGCGCTCCGTGGGCATGCAGGCCGAAGAAGTGGCCGTTGAACACGTCGCAGGTCCACCAACGTAACTCGGGTTGTGCCAGCCAGTGCTTGATTTTCTTGTTGTCGGAAAAGGTGAACGGGTTGAGGCCTGCACCCAGCTCCAGGGTCATCTTACGGCTTAATGCCATCTCCAACGCCAGGTTGGGAGTGGCGGTAGCATCGTAAAGAAGATTGTTTTTTATTGCCACCTTTTGCGCGAATGCTCCCGGAAGGGAGGCCGCCAGCGCCAAAATGACTAAAAGAAACTTGTGACTAATCTTGTACATAATATATTTATTAATTGATATACTAACTCAGTAGCTTTTAACGGAATATTCTTTGCATACTATTTTTATGAGACAGCGCGTCATATAGCTCTTTTAGAAAGTCTGTCTTTTTGTGGAGAAACACCGAATTTTTTGGTGTATGTATTCACTAAGTGCGATACATTCTTGAAACCATACATTCTGGATATCTCGGTAATGGTGAAGTCCGACTTAAGTACAAGCGGTTGTATCTCTTCTATTTTTTGGTCGAGCATCCATTTATAAGGTGTTTCCCCAAAACATTTTTTGAAATGGCGTGTAAATGTCTTTAAACAGTCATAACCACACATTTTTGCCAACTCCTTGATGCTTTTTGCCGACATATAGTTGCTCAGTACACTATCCTCGAACCGTTTTGATTTTGATGTGCGAGGAATCAGTTTCAGAAGAACGACCTCTTTGTCGGGTGATGTGGTTATCTTACTTTTCATCCCGTCGGAGAAGGTGAAGGTGCAGGATGCCACATCCGTCAGCAAATACTTGCTTTCGGTCTCTTTCCTTATTTGTTCATTCACTTCCATTCAATCCTTTTTTTTAGTTCACCATATAGTTTTACGAATCAACCATGCCAATCATTTTATTATTCTATGATTACTCTCCTTGCATCGGTAATCTCCGCATTCTGCAAACGGACGACATAGATACCCTTGGAGAGACTGTCGATGGTCTTTTCCCCGCCCGCTTTCACTTCTATCCGTTCCTGAGGAGCCTCTATACCCGAGATAAATGCTGAACAGTCGTTTTTGCTCCGGTTGGTGATTATTATTTTTCCGTCGGCTGTGGTCGTGACGTTGATCAGTTCCTCGTCGGGCGAGAGTTGTGAGAGGGGTGTCTCATTCAGCAAACGGAAACGGTTTGCTGTTTCTCCCTTTTTCGTCTCGAAAGTGTAGGATACACCGTTATGTATGCGTTCCCTGGTCTTTGTTACCTCGTCGTATAAATAGACTTCTGCGTTTTTCAACTGTTCAGACAACGAGAATTCCAGCGTGTATTTGCCATCGGCATCGGCTACAAATCCTACGGATGTATTATGTATGTCGGGTACAGTAGCCACCTGCAATTTGCTGTTATCGGACGCCGACACATAGAGTTGGGCTATTCCGTCCTCTTCCATTTTCCTGCCGTCCCAACCGCTGTCGAAGCCGTGGGTGGTTCCCTGCTTGTTGAATATCCATATCCGGTCGGCGGATGCCGTTCCGATGATGTCGATGCGTACGAAAGGCAATGGTTGCACGGTGGAGGTTTTTCCCGCCGGAGCCGGTATCGATGCCGAACGGGTGGCAATCTTGTTGCCCGTTGCATCATTAATCAATTCGTTCTTTACTAACTTTTTATAGTCGATGGTGAGCATCGTCGCCGGATCGGCGAATACCATAAAGGAGTGGGTCGAGGGAATCATGTTTGGCAAATCTACTTGCCCGGCAAGGTTGATGGGTACAGCCAGATACTGTCCTGCGGCAAGACCGTCTGCAGTTCCGCCGTTGAGTTTGCGCCACTGGTCGCGTGTTCCCGTATTGAAAAGATACACCGTCTTGTCGCCAATTTCGGTTGAGAACTGCAATGCCTCGGAATTGATGGGTATTGCCGCCGTGAAGGAGTTACCCACCAAGTTGGCACCTGAATAGTTCACCATCGGTGTTTTCGAGAGTGTGACAAGGGCGTTGCCCACGTTGAGTGTTCCCTTGAAATCATAGATATGAGAGGGCGGGATAGTGGCGTTATGGGTAATCTGGTAGCCTTTGAACTTCTGCATGGGAGAAGCAGGTGTGATCCATTTGTTGCCGTTGGTCGGTTCCGACCACTGGTTCACCGTTTCGTTTCCGGTGGCGGGAAATGCCGCCTGCTGTACCGGAATGCCGAAGTACTGCCACTGGTTGCGATAAAAACCGCAATTGTCGCATTCATAAGCCTTGTTGTAAAATTCCACGATTGCCTGCACATTTGAGTTGCTTTCGGGGTTGGCGAAGATAAGCGTACCGTTTGTCTCTTTGTTCTCGGGATCCGCTTTTACCCTGATGGTTCCGGCTGAAGGATTACCATCTTTCACTTCACCGTTTACCACCAGTTGGTTATCGGTGGTAACCCACAAATCCTTATCGGAATCGTTGATTAGGTCGCCGATGATGCGGTCCTGGTCGAGCAGCAGGTGATTCTTCGCAGGACCCTGTCCATTGCCCCCACCCAGCGCGCCGTTGTTGGCGGCGGTGGCAAACTCGATGTCTTCGCCTTCGCCGGGCACATAGTTGGCCGTCCAGTTACCGGTTTTAGCCCAGTCGGTATCGATGGTGCCGTGCCAGTAGTTGGAGCCGATAAGGGTAATGGTGACAATCGTTTCGTCATAAGCCGTACAGGTACCTTCCACCGCATATTTGAACTGGTAGGTTCCTCCCGGCATGTTTTTTACATACCACATATTGCCGAACAGGAAACCGGTATCGTTCATATCCATCCATTCTCCGTGCTTGTCGTATTCTCCTTCCAGATAATCGAACAGGTTGACCAGCCCGTCATCGAAATCGCTCCGCGCGATGGTGACTGTCTTTCCGGTGCCCGCATGTGCGTCGTTGGTGATGGAGGGTTTCAAGTCGAAAGAAATAGTCGTATTTCCGTCGCTACTGCACCAGTTGGAATTGGATGGATAGCTTAGCCGTGCTTCGTACAGACCTTTGTCGGCTTCGGCATCGTAAGGGGCAAATGGGTAATAATGGCCTGTAATGCCGGTGGGTGTCCCATTCTTATACCATTCCACCGTAAGGAACGATGCGCCGTTGACATACAGCCGTCCGTCATTGCCTTCGCACAGCTCCTGCGACTTGATGACCGGCAGTTTGTTGGTAATCAGTTTCAGGTTGGCGGTGAGTGCGTCGCCGCACTTCGAGTCGGTAATCCTTACGGTGTATTCTCCCGGGGCAAGACCGGTGAAGACGGGGTCGTTTCCGTTGTTTACGGGGAATGCCTGTCCGTCCTTGCTGATAATTTCATATTTGAGATCGCCCACGCCCGTGGCATCTATCAGCAAGTTATAGGTTCCGTATTCACAGCCGATGGTGTAATAGTCGTTCAGGGCGATGGATCCTTCGGGGATGGTGAACCTGTCCAGTTCAAACCAGATATTGGGACATTCCGTGTCCGTATAGTTATTAGTACCACCGACGAAACGAGATAACACAGGAAAGGTGATTACCCGGAAATCGCCGGACACGTAGAACGGTGTATTAGTTGAGAATTTCATGCAGGATTCATTGCGAATCGGTACATCGCCGGTAACCGCCGTAGTGGGATGCCCCCAGGCATTCTTTTCCGGATACCATTTCTGAAGATAATATGAATTTGAAGCGTTATTTGAACTGGTCATGGTAGCCGATGCCGCTACGGTAAAATAGCTTCCGCAATAACGGGTGTATGAGACATTTGAGGATGTCAATTCTACTACCTTGCTCCGGAGGGACACTGTCTGTGTAATCTCCTCTCCGCAACTGTTGGTTACTAAGAATGTATAATCACCCTCCGGCACTCTCATCTTGAATGCCATCCTGCCGTTGGATTCAAAAATATACGCCGATGCGTCAAAAGGCAGCGGACCGTAAGAATCGATAAATGCCTGGGGTGCTTCGGTTACGATAACTTTGACAACTTCGGTTGTGTTGTTGTAATAGAACCCGATATTGTACCATCCCTCCTCACAGTCGGGATTAGAGGCTTGAAAAAGAGTTGGTTTAGTAGTAGGGGGAGTGATTGTTAAAGTCCTCGTTTTGGAAACTCCACATTCATTGGTAACGGTAACTGTATAATTCCCGAATGGCACCGGATGGGATGCGGAACCGAATGCTATCTCTGTACCGCTTGTGTACGCTTCCTCCAACGAGGTGTAGGTATGGCTGTATTCCCCGTCGGCGAAATCGTCGTTATACTCCCAGGGTTTAAAATCGGACGGGTAACTGTCGAACGTTACCGTGGTCTCCGCACCCACGTAAAAATAACTGAAGTTGTGTATCTTGAAATACCTATTCCCGCAATTGCCAATATAACTACCGAAGCTATAGTCAGGTTGATAGGTGGAGTTCGACTGTCGTGTTTCCACTTTTCCACAGGCATCCGTTGTGGTGACGGTATAATTCAACGCATCTCCCGGGTTGACATTCCCGACATGTACCGGTATTTGCGTTTCAGTAAAATTGCTTACTACTCGGGTTTCTTCATAAATGACCTCTCCGGTAGCTGTTTTCGTTGCTTTCATATACACTTCCACGGGATATTGGTAATCAAGAATATATGAAGGTGAGTAGGCTCCCCCTCTGTCTCCTCCTATGCTTTGAGTAAAACTAAATCCGTTGCAGGAAGTGAGGTTGCCGGAAACAAATAGCGATGCGTTTGAAGGCCTCACTGTTGCGATGAGCGGGTTTACGGGCACATCTTTCGTTACCACGTTGCCGCAAGCGTCTTCCACTGCCACGCGATAGGTGCCCGATGCGACCGGTTCCGTAAAGGTCGGGGAGTCTTGGAAAGGATAAATAACCGCCCCGGTAAGGTCGCGCAGTTCGTAGTGGACGGGCCTGCCGGTTGTGCCTGTATTTACGGTGAGCACACTCTTATCGCCGCAAACAAGCTTGGGTGTTATGGTTATGTTTGCCGTGGGGATGGCCACAAAATTGTTACCGACATTGAAGTCAACGGGGATCAGGTTGGCGATCTCCCCCTCGAAATTTTGCACTACCTGCACCGTGTAGCTACCTTGTTGCAGAAAGTCTTCGGTGTGCGTTACGGTTGCTGCGGTTGCTTCTACCTGGGAGATGGGTGTCCGGTAAGGATTACTCGTGTCGGGTAACTTGTAGAGTATAAAATCGAGTGTGGCGCCCACCTTTGCGTTCCGCACGGTGAAAGCGGCTTTGCCATCACCCTCGCAGAATGTGGGAGTTGTTACAACTGTAACCGTCTGGGCAAAGATACCGGACGAAAATAATCCCAGTACCATTGCCAATAAAAGCGATTTCTTTTTTGCTGTGAAAATAATCATTCTAGTGCTACTTTAATTTATAGTGACTCTCCTCGCATCGGTAACCTCCGAACCATGTGGAACCGGAAGTATAACTACCGTCCTGCTTGCTGATATAATCAAAACTTATGGGAATTGTGCATTAACATTATTAAAAATGGACATGACAAAAAATGTCATAGCAGATAATAATGTTAGGGTAAAAAAGAAAGAATTTTCTTTTTTCATAATTACAGGTTGGTTGTTTTAGTTTCAACTCAATGGATCTTACTCCACTCGTCATTGAGCTTTGTAGGTTTTGGGATTAAGGCAGCAAAACTATAGTTATTCGGAATCCATGAGAAATATTCTCACACTTCAAATACACTTCGCGGGTGTGTTTGCAGGCACTCTATTTATACTCTATGGCAATATAGGGTGATTGTGGATGTGTAAATTGAAGATTATCTGTTTTTTTCTTTGGATGTATGTTGGAGAAACTCATTCAACCAATAATACATATCAATTTCCGTATCGATATTCAGTTTTTTTCTGAGCCGGTATTTACGATTTTCGATTGTCCTGAATGAGCGGTGGGTAAAATCAGATATTTCTTTGTTGGAGAATCCAAGATAAATAAAGGCAAGTGTTTGTAATTCACTTAAAAGCAACTTTGGGTAATGCTTAAAAAGTTTGTTTGTAAAATCAGGATAAACCTCTTGGAATTTAGGCATAAAAGCCGGATCATTCTTTTTTGCCAGCTCTATCACCTCTGTCAATGATTCATTTATCTTTTTTTCGTGCACTTTCATTTTCTGTTCTATTTGCCGGTGATATTTTGCTTTGTATCGTCTACTAAATACCAGCATAGAAACTATGGTGCTTAATAACAAGATAATAGCAGCTCTATCCATATAGAATTTTTTGTTTTGCTCATTATTTAACTTTTTCTCGTTGTTTATTAGTAAGTTAATCATGTTTTTAGCTACTCCTAATTTATTTTCGTCAAGCTCCTTCTCAATAAGAAATTTCTTCTTATCAAATTCTTTGGCAGCTATTGTATCATTGAGTAGTAATAATGTTTTGCTCAAACGCTCATAGATAGATGGATATGCAGCTTTTAAGCCTAATTCATCGAGACTGTCCAATGCCTTGTAATAGTAGTATAATGCCGAGTCTGTATTATTCATTGAAAAGAACATATCTCCTTTGCGGGAATAGGTTCTGTGATAATAAGGGTAATTGTACTTGTCTGCCAACTCAATGGACCTGTTGAAGAAATTATGCGCTGAGTCTATTTCGCTTTCATCGGCCTTGAATGTTCCCAAGTTAGTATATGCATTGATAAGGAGAGTATAAACGATAGATTCATCCATCGAGGTTAATATTTCAATTTCTTTTTGGGTATATAACCGTGTTGAATCAGGGCAATCAATTATTGTATATAGATGTGCTAGGTTCTCATAAGCGAGAGCGGTAAAATAATCTCTATGCAATGGTTGATTTATCTGTTTTGTATAGGTAAGACCTTTTAAATACTCGTCTTTAGCCTTTTCCTGTAAACCCACGTAGGAATAAATCCGGGCCCGTATCCTGATAAATTCGGAGATTAATTTGGGATCTCCATCTGTATTTTCCTCTCCAAGAATAGCATAGTGCATTGCTTTATCATAATTCCCCGTGTCAAAAAGTGCTTGTGAAATATAAAAATAAGATTCAGCTATCCCCTTGCGGAAGTTTGACGATTGGGCTGATTCAAGCGCTTTAAAAGCAAACCGGAGACTGTTTTCAGTATCAATTAAAGCACTATAATCCTGTGCGAGGTCGAGTAGGCTATCTACCTCTTGCCTCACTTTCACCGGCGATGTTTTGAACCTGGAACAACCCCCAAGTAACAATAGGACTATTGAAAACAACGAGATTGTTTTCAATATTGGAGTGATTACAATTGACATGACATTGTCTGCTTTCGAAAAGCAAATAGTTTTGGTTTAATTTGTTGCAAAACAAATCATTTTCATCGATTTAAGCATTAAAAACAGACACTCTAAATACACTCTATTTCCCTTATTCCAGTCTAAAAGATGTGTTTTTTGCTTTTTTTCGATTAGAAGTGTTTGGGAGGATAGAATAGAAACTTTATTCCCATCCGCAAATCGCCAGAAGAAAATTTATATACAAATTCTTGATCATTGATATCACATTTAACAGACTCTATCATTGGTATGTATAATTATATATTTTATGCCATATCGACACTGTCATATATGATTGGTGAAGTGCGAAAATAAAGATTTTTCTTTGCTTTTCAATCATAAAAGATAGAGTTTTATGGATAAGGAGGATTTATGTCTAAAGATTGGTCAAAGAATCAGAGAATTTAGGATGTCTCAAAATTTATCTTTGCAAGAATTATCTGATAAACTGAATATTGAGTACAATAACCTAATAAGGATTGAGAAAGGGAGAACTAATCCAACTGTGGAGACATTATATAAAATTAGTCAATCACTCAATATCAAGTTAAGAGATTTGGTAAATGTGGATGATTGACCTATACTTGGGCTACTGTTTATATGGTTCCCAAGGATGTCATCCGCGCTGGGTGAATCCATATAGAAAATCCTCGATAAAATCGGCGGTCGCCTCGATGCCCAATGCCGATGAGTTGATGCATAAATGGTACGACTCGGCGGCGCCCCATTGTTTATTGCTGTAATAATTGTAATATCCGGCCCGTTTTTTATCTGTTTTCCCAATCAGCTCCAAGGCTTTCTTCTCGGTCAGTTCATAGTAATCCATGACTCGCTTTATCCGGTCGTCTTCTTCAGCGCTGATAAAGACGTTTAAGGCATGTGGATGATCGCGTAAAATATAATCGGCGCAACGCCCTACAAATATGCACGATTTTTCGCGGGCCAAATTCTGTATCACTTCACTTTGAATTTGAAATAACTTCTCGTTCCAAAGGTAACTGTTGGAAAAATTTTCGTCCAGCACCGGTGATTTAAGTCCCAGCAGTCCTCCGGTCAAGGTGAAACGTTTCTTCTCATCTGCCTTTTCAAATACCTCTTTGGCCAAACCGCTCTGTTGCGATGCCAACGCGATCAACTCTTTGTCATAAAACGCCATATCCAGCTGCTTCGATAAGATCCGTCCTATTTGCCGTCCGCCACTACCCAATTGGCGACCTATATTAATAATAAAATTGTCGTTCATATTCATTTTGTTTTGAATTTCTTGAATTGATAGATTAACATGGCGGCAGCCACGATGCTCGCAATCAGGTCGGCGGCGGGCATGCTGTACCAGATGCCGTTGATTCCCCAGTAATGAGGAAAGATCAGCAAGCATGGCAATAAGAATAACAATTGGCGGCTAAGTGACATGAAGATGGCTTTGCCGACCATACCGATACTCTGGAAAAAGTTGGACGTCACCATCTGGAAGCCGATGATCGGAAATGTGATGAAAGTAATGCGTAACCCATTTTTAGAAAGCTCAATCAGTTCCCTGTCGCTGGTAAATAGGGAGGCAATCGCTTCCGGAAAAAGGCGTACCACCAGAAAGCCGAAAGTAGTCACGCCGGTAGCCACGATGATCGATTTTTTCAAGACCTCGTTCACCCGTTTATAGAGCATCGCACCGAAATTATAACCGGCGATGGGTTGCATTCCCTGGTTCAATCCCATCACAATCATAAGAAACAAAAAGGAGATACGGTTCACGATGCCATAAGCCCCTACGGCCAGGTCGCCTCCCGTGCGTAACAATCCCTGATTGATGACAATGACAATCAGGCACGACACGGCATTCATCAGGAATGGAGACAAGCCGATCGAAAGCGAATCGGTCACAATTTTTTTATGTAGCTTGAAGGCTTTTTTTTGAAGGTAGATGAAATTATTCTTATCGCTGAAGAACTTCAATTGCCAGATCAACATAACCGTTTGCGAAATGACGGTGGCCCATGCGCTTCCTTTTATTCCCCATTCAAATACAAAGATAAACAGTGGATTCAGCACAAGGTTAATCATTACGGTGGCGATGGTGGCAACCATGGCCTTGTCAGGCCTTCCCGACGAGCGTAACATACCGTTCAGACCGAGGTATAAGTGGGAGATAACGTTCCCCAATAAGATAACATGCATAAAATCGCGTGCATAAGGGATTGTTACTTCGCTAGCCCCGAAAAAGTAGAGGATCGGGTCTAAGAAAATAAGTGCCACAACCGAGAATCCTATACCGAAAATAACATTCAATGTCAGTTCATTCCCCAGGATGATGTTGGCGGTCTTATAATCTTTCTGTCCCATGCGTATGGAAAGCAACGTGGCTGCTCCCGCACCGACCAGTGAACCGAATGCCGCCGCGAGATTCATCAGCGGGAAGGTAATGGCCAATCCTGAAATGGCCAATGATCCCACCCCGTGTCCGATAAAAATACTATCCGTAATATGGTACAGAGATGAAGCAGTCATCGCAATAATAGCCGGGAGGGCATATTGTGCCAACAATTTACCTATTTTCTCCGTACCTAATTCGGTCGGATTTCTCACTACACTCATTCGTTATTATTCTTTTTTTATTTTGCGGCATCAAAGCTACTAAAAAGAAAATGATGATTTTGTTAAATAAATATATGTTTTGAATAAAAGGTATCCGGCATACTATTGATGATCAAAGAGAGGCCGGTTTGTTCGTTTTATATAGATCATATAAACAAACAATCCTTATGCTTCTCAAAACGTATAGGCTGCTGATTTGTATTTTGATAAGGCGTGAAGAAAGAAAATACAGTCAAATTTATTTGTTTTGTCGAGTGTAGAAAATGTCAGACTCCGTGATGGGTTCATACTTGGGAACGAGTGATTTCATGATTGCCCACCCTATCAGATAGGCAAAGGCGCAGATACAGAAGATAATGAAATAACCGGCAGGTTTTCCTTCAAATCCCATAAATGTCATATTGGTTTCACCGGCAAAATGGAACAGGTTACCGGCGCTTTTCTGCATAATCATCGACCCTACACCCCCGGCCATTCCACCAATGCCCGTGACGGTTGCAATGGCACCTTGCGGAAGCATATCGCCAATAGTTGAGAAGAGGTTGGCGCTCCAGGCCTGGTGTGCAGCACATCCGATAGAGATAAGCAATACGGGAATCCAGGCAGCATTCTTACCCAAATAAGCAAACTCCACACCCAAGGGTTGTGCAAGCAACACCACCAACGGGAAAAATGCAAAAATCAGCATCGCCTTCATGCGTGCGGCATACGGATTCTGTCCGCTCTTGTGAATAAACACAGTGGGTAGTTTTCCACCATATATCGAGAGTATGGTCACAATCAGGTAGAGCGTGAAAATAAGAGCCATGCCTAATCCTTCGGTTGTTTTAATGCCGAATTGCGTATTCAGGTAGGAGGGGGTCCAGAACAGGAAGAACCACCATACACCGTCGGTCATGAACTTCCCGGCAACAAATGCCCAAGTCTGCTTATATGAAAAGCATTTCTTCAAGGATACTTTTGCCACACCGGGCTTGGCATCCTCTTCGGCCAATTCATAGTTGTCCTGCTCAATATAATCCAGTTCGAGCTGATTGACCCTTTTACTTTCTGTCGGTTTATCGTAGAAGAAAACCCAGAATGCCATCCAGATAAAACCCAGCACGCCGATAATGATAAAGGCCATTTCCCAGCCAAACGCTTTTGCCAAAGGAGGAATACTCAGAGGAGCAAACAATGCCCCGATGGATGCCCCCGCATTGAAGATGGAAGTGGCATAGGCACGGTCCTTCTTGGGGAAATATTCGGCTGTTGCCTTGATGGCTGCGGGGAAGTTGCCCGCCTCACCGAGTGCCAGCACGCCGCGTGCCACTAGGAAGCACCACATGCTGACCGTGGCGATTACTACTGCCAAGTCTCCCGTGGCAGCTGCCAGCTCTGCCGCACTGTCCAGACCGACATAGGCTTCGGTGATGATACCGCACAATGCATGCAGACAGGCTCCAAAACTCCATACGCCGATGGCCCAGAGAAACCCCTTTTTAGTTCCCATCCATTCTACAAAACGCCCGGCGAAGAGCATGCTGATGGCATAGAAAATAGAAAAGAATGAGGTGATAGTCCCGTAATGCGATTCATTCCAATGGAACTCGGGTTTGATAAACTCATCCCATGTGAGCGACAATACCTGCCTGTCCAGATAGTTGATGGTGGTTGCGAAGAATAGCATTGCAACCACTGTCCAGCGGAAATTGGTCATTTTTCCCTTCTCTCCCTGTTGTAGTTTACCCATGATTTTTTGTAATGATTATTATTATTTACAATTGATGCTTCGGATCTAATCTGTCGGTATTTAATTTGCTGTTTTAAATTTGTAATTCTCTATGTCATGGCAGATGTGTACGCGCACAAAATTACGATATGTTTTGACATATTCAAAATAAAATATTAAATTTTTATCCGTATTTATAAATCTGGAATTATCAAATCACTAGATTGCTTATTTGGCCCGTCTCCTTCAGAAGATGAAAAAGACTTTTAGAAGGATTATATGGAATAATGTGAAAATTTAATTATTGTAGGTGGCTATTATCAAATAAAAATATATAACTTTGGAAGTTTATAAGGGTTGTGTACTTGCACAGTATAACTTGTGTGTACGTAAACAGTAAAATAAAATATTAAAACAGCAAACAAATATATCTTATGAAGGGCTTTATTCATGAAGATTTTTTACTTCAGACAGATACGGCAAAGGAATTATACCATAATCATGCCAAAATGCAACCTATTATTGACTACCATTGTCATTTGAACCCTGAATATATCGCCAATGATCATACTTTTGATAATCTGGGTCAGATATGGCTCGAAGGCGATCATTATAAGTGGCGCGCCATGCGTGCCAACGGCGTGGAGGAAAAATATTGTACCGGCAAAGATATATCTGACTGGGAAAAATTTGAGAAATGGTCCGAAACGGTACCTTATACTATGCGGAACCCTCTTTATCATTGGACTCACCTTGAATTAAAGACTGCCTTTGGAGTGGATAAGCTACTGAACCCCGAAACGGCAAAAGAAATATTTGACAGATGTACAGAGTTACTGCATACACCCGGGTTCTCTGCCCGGGGATTGATGAAAAAATTCAAGGTAGAGGTGGTTTGTACTACCGATGATCCTGCTGACCATTTAGCATATCATCTTGCGTTGAAAGGAGAAAATTTTGAAATCAAAGTGCTGCCCACTTGGCGTCCCGACAAGGCGATGGCTGTGGAAAATCCCCGGGAGTACCGTGCATATCTGGAAAAATTATCCGAGGTGTCGGGAGTGGCTATCCACAAGTATAACGACCTTATTGAGGCGCTCCGTAAGCGGCACGATTTCTTTGCAGCAGTAGGCTGTAGGCTTTCTGACCACGGTATTGAGGAATTTTATGCCGAACCTTATACCCAACCTGAAATTGAACAGATCTTCAATAAGGTGTACGGAGGGAAAGCACTGACAAAAGAAGAGATATTGAAATTCAAATCGGCGATGCTTTATGAAGGCGCCCTAATGGACTGGGAAAAAGGATGGACGCAACAATTTCATTATGGCGCGATTCGTAACAATAATACCCGGTTGTTTAATCAATTGGGGCCTGATACTGGATTCGATTCTATGGGTGATTTTACTATTGCAAAAGCGATGAGTCGTTTCTTCGACCAACTGGATAAGGACAACCGATTGACCAGGACCATTATCTATAATCTGAATCCAAGAGATAATGATCTTATTGCCACTATGATCGGTAATTTTCAGGATGGATCGGTTGCCGGAAAGATGCAGTTCGGGTCAGGATGGTGGTTTCTCGACCAGAAAACAGGAATGGAAGCACAGATGAATTCCCTCTCTAACCTGGGTCTCTTAAGTCGATTTGTAGGCATGTTGACCGATTCTCGCAGTTTCTTGTCCTACCCGCGCCACGAGTATTTTCGGCGAATTTTATGTAATCTTATCGGTAATGATATAGAGCAGGGATTATTACCTGCTTCGGAAATGAAATTCCTTGGAGAGATGGTGGAGAACATATCCTATAAGAATGCAAAACAATTTTTTAATTTTTAGTGGCGATACGATAAAACAGTGAAGAGTGTTTTGCGGAAAATAGGAATTGAAAGCAAGATGAGTAGCCTATCTTTGCTCTGTAATTAAAATCAATAAGCTATGTATGAATTATTTGATATTAAAGGTAAAGTGATTGTCATTACAGGGGGGACCGGAGTTCTGGGTTCCTCCATGGTAGAGTATCTGGCGGCACATGGTGCTAAAATGGCTATAATGGCACGAAACAGGAACAAAGGTGATGTATTGGTGCAAAAAGTAAAAGCTGCCAGGGGAGAAGCCATATTTCTTCAAACTGATGTAACAGATAAAGCAGTGTTGAAACAAAATGCAGAAGAGATTGTGTCCCGGTATGGGAAAGTTGATGTATTGATCAACGGTGCCGGAGGAAATATATCGGGTGCTACCATTGGCCCCGACAATACCATCTTCGATCTGAAAGCGGATGATTTCCGGAAGGTGGTCGACCTGAACTTGATGGGTACAGTCATGCCCACACTGGCTTTTGCGGAATATATGGTGAAGGAGAAAAAAGGGAATATCGTGAATATCTCTTCCGCTTCGGCATTACGCCCATTGACCCGTGTTGCGGGATACGGTGCCGCCAAGGCGGCAGTGACCAATTTTACCAAGTATATGGCGGGAGAACTGGCTACTAAATTTGGGGAAGATTTTCGGGTGAACGCGTTGTGCCCCGGTTTCTTTGTCACGGAACAAAACAGGACGTTGCTCACCAATCCCGATGGATCCTATTCCGCCCGGGGCAATGCCATTATCGCGCATACCCCTTTCCGCCGGTTCGGAGTCCCGGAAGATTTGTTAGGTACACTCCACTATTTAGTGAGTGATGCCTCTAAATTTGTAACCGGAACGGTAGCAATTGTCGACGGCGGCTTTGATGCGTTTAGTATTTAATCACCACATCACCACATCAGTAAATCAATAAACATGTCTTTAGATTTAAAAAAAGAATTCAAATATTCGTTGATGGTACCTACCAGTATGGGAGTACGTATTACCCCGATAGATGCACAACCGGTACAGAGTACCAATCTTTTCCGGATGCAGGCGACTAGTGCCGAGACCAACGTAGCAAGTGTCTCGTCCTATCTTGGACTTCCAGTAAAGGTTCTTACTACCTTTGTAAAGGATAGCCCGATTGCAGCTTTTATCAAAGCCGATTTAAGAGCGAGAAATATGGAATACGAAGGGCCGGAGGTGGCACAGGGTGATCCCTGGGGTTATCGTCATCAGTTCAATATTGCCGATAGTGGTTTTGGGTTACGTGGGCCGAGGGTACAGAACGATCGTGCGGGGGAAGTAGGGAAGACATTGAAAGTGAAAGACTTCGATCTGAAGCGGATTTTTGGTGAAGAGGGCGTGCAGATCGTACATCTTTCCGGACTTATCGCTGCTCTTTCTTCTGATACGAACAACTTCTGCCTTGAGATTGCCCGTTACGCAAAAAAGTACGGAACACTTATCTCATTCGACTTGAACCATAGAGCTACCTTCTGGAAAGGTAGGGAAGACATCTTGAGAGAGGCTTTCACCGAGATCGTTTCGCTCTCTGATATCGTAATCGGTAATGAAGAGGATTTTCAGCTTTGTCTGGGTATCGAAGGCCCGAAAGCAGGGGGTGAAAATATTGGAAGCACACTGGAGGCTTTCAAAGGGATGATTTTGAATGCGAAGAAAGTTTTTCCGAATGTTTCTGTTTTTGCCAACACACTTCGTGAAGTGGTCAGTGCCAATGAACATCTCTGGGGCGCTATTGTTTATGAAAATGGGAATTGGCACGAAGCGCCTTTGCGGAGGATCAACGTAATGGACCGTATAGGTGGGGGAGATGGCTTTGTGGGTGGATTATTGTATAGTATTCTGACAGGAATGGAACCTGGTAAATGGGTACAGTTTGCGTGGGCAAGCGGTGCACTGGCAACGACATTTCTGACTGATTATGCCCAGCCGACTGATGAGGAGATGATCTGGAGCATCTGGAAAGGGAATGCAAGGGTGGTGAGATGATTTCACGATTTGACGACATGTCGATCGCAAAACAATTCATAATTTTGGAATTCAAAATCTTGAAATATAAAAAATAAATGAATAAAAAAGCAGATATAGGATTGATCGGATTGGCCGTGATGGGTGAAAATCTGGTCTTAAATATGGAAAGTAAAGGCTACACAGTAGCAGTGTTCAACCGTACTGTGGATAAAGTAGATAGGTTTGTCAATGGAAGGGGAAAAGGGAGAAATTTTATAGGAACTCATTCGCTGGAAGAGTTGGTATCATCCCTGGAAAGGCCCCGCAAAGTAATGATGCTGGTAAAAGCGGGTAAGCCGGTGGATGATTTTATTGAACAGCTGAATCCGCTACTCGAACCGGGTGATATTATCATTGATGGAGGAAACAGTTATTTCCCGGATACTATCCGCAGGACAAAATATGTAGAGAGCAAAGGGTTACTCTATATAGGGACAGGTGTTTCAGGAGGTGAAGAGGGTGCACTCAACGGACCCTCCATGATGCCCGGAGGTTCACCCGAAGCATGGCCTTATGTAAAAGAGATATTCCAAGCCGTGGCGGCCAAAGTGGGGGTAGGTATACCCTGCTGCGATTGGGTAGGTGAAAACGGTGCCGGCCATTTCGTGAAGATGGTGCACAACGGCATTGAGTATGGAGACATGCAGATTATCAACGAGGCATATCATCTGATGAAAGAATTGCTTGACATAGACGCTTTTGGGCAGCACGAAGTATTTAAAAAGTGGAACAGCGGCGTATTGGATTCGTACCTGATAGAAATTACGGCTGATATCATGGCATATAAGGATGATGATGGAAGCCCGCTGGTGGAAAAAATCCTTGATACGGCCGGACAGAAAGGGACGGGTAAGTGGACAGCAGTCTCTGCCCTCGACCTGGGAATCCCGCTTACGCTGATCGGTGAATCAGTCTTCTCGCGTTGTCTCTCGGCACAGAAAGACCTGAGGGTAAAAGCTTCTGAAGCCATCTCTATAAAGAAATCCGATTTTAAAGGAGATAAAAACCTGTTTATTGATGATCTGGAAAAGGCGCTTTACGGAGCCAAGATTATCTCTTATGCGCAGGGTTATGATCTGATGATGGAAGCCGCCAAAGAATACGGATGGAATCTTAACTATGGAGGTATCGCACTGATGTGGCGTGGAGGTTGTATTATTCGTTCTCGTTTTTTGGGAGATATCAAAAAAGCGTTCGATAATAACCCATTATTGGAAAACTTGTTGCTCGACCCTTTCTTTAAGGAAGCTATACTATCGGCAGAAGGTGGTTGGAGAAGGGTTTGTGCTACAGCCTTGCAAAATGGGATTCCCATACCGGCACTTACTTCGGCCCTGTGTTATTTTGATGGATTCCGGAGCGGACGTCTTCCGGCCAACCTTTTACAGGCGCAACGCGACTATTTTGGAGCACATCAGTATGAGCGGGTAGACAGGCCTCGCGGAGAATTTTTCCATACCGATTGGACCGGACATGGAGGAAATACGGCCTCCACTACGTATGATGTTTAATTGATGTGATGATTGAGTTATGAAGATCATCAAATCAATAAATTATCACTACTTCCTGAAAGTCGGGACAACTTCTCCCGTTTTATCGGGACTATCAAATCAATAATATGATTTACTACGAAAATGGTTCTCCTACGACTGCTCTCTCTCATGATGATTTGAGGGGTGGGTTGTATGAAGCACTGGAGAAATTGGGCGAACGGCAAAAAATACTTGCTGTTCCGCCCGATTATACCCGTCTGCCCAGTCGTGCCGGAGAACTTACGGAAATCGCATGGGAGTATTATGAAGAAAAACTCACCGATATCCTACCTGCTTTAGGAACACATACCCCTATGACTTCGGAGCAAATCAGTCATATGTTCGGAAAAACTCCTAAATCACTTTTTCGTGACCATGACTGGCGGAATGATGTGATTACGCTGGGAGAGGTGCCGGCAGAATATATACGCAGCATTTCAGAGGATAAGGTGGATTTCTCATGGCCTGCACAGGTTAACAAACTACTGGTTGAAGGGGGATTCGATCTTATCCTCTCGATTGGTCAGGTAGTCCCCCATGAAGTGGTAGGAATGGCCAACTATAACAAGAATATCCTTGTCGGGACCGGAGGAAGTGAGGGTATCAATAAAAGTCATTATATCGGGGCAGTCTATGGGATGGAACGGATGATGGGAAAGGCCGATACCCCGGTAAGGCGTGTGTTCAACTACGCCACTGAACATTATCTAAAAGAATTACCTATCGTATATGTCTTGACAGTAGTAGGGGTAAATGCTCATGGGAAGCAGCAGACCTACGGATTGTTCGTCGGGAACGATTTGGAAGTGTTTGATCATGCTGTCAGACTTTCCCTGGAGGTTAATTTTGTGATGGTGGAGAGACCTTTGAAAAAGGTGGTTGTATGGCTTGATCCTTCCGAGTTTAAAAGTACCTGGCTGGGGAATAAGTCGATTTACCGTACCCGGATGGCGATAGCCGATGGAGGCGAGCTGATTGTCCTGGCCCCGGCTTTGAAAGAGTTCGGCGAAGATAAGGCGATTGATGCACTGATCCGTAAGTATGGCTATTTTGGGACTCCCCATACGCTTAAAGCTGTATCCGGAAGTCGGGAATTGAGGGATAACCTCGGGGCGGCGGCACATCTTATTCATGGCTCTTCCGAGGGGCGATTTTCTATCACTTATTGTCCCGGTAAAGAAGACTGGAACCTTACGGCGGAAGAGATCGAAAGCGTTGGTTTCTCTTGGGGAGATATCGAGGAGACCATGCAAAGATATAATCCACGGTATCTTAAAGAAGGATTCAATGTGCTTCCCGATGGAGAGGAGATATACTATATCTCAAGTCCTGCACTTGGTTTGTGGGCATATAAAGAGAGGTTATAAAACTCTATATATATCATGACAACAAGAAGAGAATTTATCAGAAACGCAGCCCTCGCTTCAGTGGGGGTGGCTATGGGTGGTATATCGACTAAGATGAATGCTGCCAGTTACAGTAGGGTGGTAGGTGCCAATAAAAAGGTGAACTTAGCCCATATCGGTATCGGAAACAGGGGATGGGAAATTATCAATGATTTCGATAAAACGGGATTGGCCAATGTGGTAGCCCTTTGTGATGTGGATATGGGAGCTGAACATACTAAAAATGCTCTCAACAAATTTCCGAAAGCGAAGCGGTTTAAGGATTTCCGGGAGATGTTTGATAAAGTGGGTAACGAGATTGACGCTGTAGCGATTGCAACTCCCGATTTTGCCCATTTTCCCGCTGTGATGATGTCGATGGCGGAGGGAAAACATGTGTATGTCGAAAAACCGCTGAGTCGTACTTTTCATGAATCGGAATTACTGTTAAAAGCCTCCAGAAAGTATACGAACGTGGTCACCCAGATGGGAAATCAAGGCCATTCGGAAGCTAATTACTTTCAATTCAAAGCGTGGAAAGAGGCCGGTATCATCAAGGATGTAACGGCTGTTACGGCACATATGAACAACCCGCGCCGCTGGCACGGCTGGGATCCCAATATCAGGAAATTTCCTGCCGCTGAACCTATCCCAGAAACATTGGATTGGGATGTATGGATGATGGCACAGCGGTATCATGATTATAATAAGGATTTCCACTACGGGCAATGGCGCTGTTGGTATGACTTCGGGATGGGTGCCCTGGGTGATTGGGGCGCACATATTATCGATACGGTACATGAATTCCTTGACCTGGGCTTACCGGAAGAAGTCATACCAGTTAAACTGAAGGATCATAACGATTATTTCTTTCCGATGTCGAGTACCATAGAATTCAAATTCCCGAAACGGGGGAAGATGCCTCCGCTGGTTATCACATGGTATGACGGATTGGACAATATCCCACCTGTTCCCGAAGGGTACGGAGTATCGGAACTCGATCCCAATATTCCCTCCGTAGGTGGCGGACAGATACAACCGACCAAATTGAATCCCGGAAAAGAGATTTACAGTAAGGAACTCATTTTTAAAGGAGGGTCACACGGTAGTACACTGAGTATCATTCCGGAAGAAAAAGCAAAGGCAATGGCGAAGGATCTTCCCACAGTACCCGAGAGTCCCTCCAATCATTTTGCCAATTTCCTCCTGGCTTGTCAGGGTAAAGAGAAAACCCGTTCTCCATTCGAGGTATCGGCTCCTTTAAGTCAGGTATTCAATTTAGGAGTAGCAGCACAGCGACTCAACCGCAAAATTGTTTTCGATAGAAAAACTAAACGGGTTACAAATGACCCTTTTGCAGATGCCTATCTTACGGGCGAACCACCACGGAAAGGGTGGGAAGACTTTTATAAGATTTAGGAATCTTCCGATTCTTCCCGTTTTCATTCACTTTAAAACAAAAAAACAATGATAAAACAAACAGTATTAGTGATCTTAGCAGTGATAATAACTTTTTCTGCATGCGCACAGGATAATCCCAACACACTTTCGGAACAAGAGAAAAAAGACGGATGGAAGTTGTTATGGGACGGAAAGACCACCGAAGGGTGGCGCGGAGCCAAATTGGAACATTTTCCCGAAAAAGGATGGTCAATCCATAATGGGATACTGAAAGTGCAAAAAAGCGGTGGAGGTGAGTCCGCCAACGGCGGCGATATTGTTACTATCCGCCCTTACAAGAACTTTATACTGAAAGTGGATTTCAAGATTACCGAGGGTGCTAACAGCGGTATCAAATACTTTGTAGATACTAACCTGAATAAAGGAGAGGGATCGGCTATCGGGTGTGAATTCCAGATACTCGACGACGCCAACCACCCCGATGCAAAACTTGGTGTGGAAGGGAACCGTACGCTGGGTTCGCTCTACGACCTGATACCGGCTCCTGAAAATAAGCCATTCAGGAGTGGTGTTTTCAATACAGCCATGGTGGTTGTCAAGGGAAATCATGTGGAGCATTGGTTGAACGGTATAAAGATCATTGAATATGAGCGCAACAATCAGATGTGGGAAGCATTAGTAAATTACAGTAAATATAAGGATTGGCCTGATTTTGGAAATGCAGAAGAGGGCCTGCTTCTGTTACAGGATCATGGTGATGAAGTGTGGTTCCGGAATATTAAGATAAAAGAGTTATGACATTTTAAATTCGGGCGAGTTACAAACGGAGGGAATAAGCACGTGATTGGTGCTCGCGAGCTGATAGATGAAAACGGAACGATCAAAATCTAAGGTCGTGCGGAGGAGGGATTCATTCCAATGATGTGAACGACTTGAAATATTGGTAAAGGTCGGTTTCACTCGGGATACCCAGTTTTTTTCTCAGCCGGTTTTTGCTTGTTTGTACCGAACGATGCGTAATAAACATGCAATCGGCTATTTCCTTCGATGAGAAATTCAGGTAAATAAGGGCACTTAATCGCAACTCGGTATTGGTCAGGTCCGGATGATGAGTGAGGAGGTTTTGTGAAAATTCGGGATAGACCTCGTTGAAGCGGGGCAGGAAAGCGGAGCTGTTCCTTTTGGCCAACTCAATCACTTCCCCCAGCGCATCGCTCAGTTTTTGTTTCAGTACCAGGATTTCCGATTCTTTCTTTTTTCTTTTTATTACCAGTTTCCGGTATATGATACCTGAAATTAATAAAGCAATTATAAAGAATATGGCTACCAGGGAAATGATTCCCTGCAGTTTCAGGTGTGACATTTTTCGCTCTTCACCGAGTAACATCGAGAAAGCCTCCTCCGCCGCCTCATTCCTTGACTCGCCCAATTCGGTTGATACCTGCTGCAGTTTTTCCCGGTACCATCTTGCCGAGTCTTCTTCACCCCGGCGGGAGTAAATCTCGGCTATGCTTGTGTAAAATTCCGGTAATTCATTTTTTATATTGGTTAACATCAAGTTATCCAGTCCCTCACGATAAAGCACCATTGCAGAATCGCTTTTCCCTGTTTCCACTTGCAGATCGCCCCATCGCCGGTAAAGCCAGGAGGAATAGGGGTAATTATATTGACGGATGATGGAATGTGCCTTATGAAAGTAATATGTTGCCGAATCATATTGCAATTGTTTCGTATAATATTCGCCGAAATGGGCATAGAGGTTGATCTTGTTCCTGAATGACAGACTGTCATTCATGGTAGAGAGCAATTGTTCATTTTTTTTCATCCAGTAGAGTGATGAATCCGGCTTTTCACGTATCATGCTATAAGCCATGGCCAAATTTTCATAAGCCAGACTGGTAAAACGGTCCCTTTCCTGCTTGTCTTTTATCTTCCGGGTATAGGCCTGGGCTTTCATGAACTCTCTCATTGATGCATTCTCCAAATTGAGCATATAGTATACCTGCCCTTTTATCCTGCTTATTTCTGACTGAATTATCGGATTATCTCTGCTGTAGCGCTCTTCTTCCGCATGTGAGAGGTATTCCAGCGATTTCTGATAATTGCCCAGATAGCTCATCACCTGTCCTATATAAAAACAGGACATCGCTTTTCCTTTCGAATACCTTATATCCCTGCTCAATGATAATGCTTCGGTGGCGAGTTCAAGTGCTCTGACCGGTCTTACTTTTGATATTTCTACAGACACCGTGGAAATTAAACTGTCGGCTTTTTCTATACCTCCTTCCCCCAAGTGAATGGATACAGCTTCTGCGTCGATAAAAATAAGGAATAATGAACAAAAGAATAAGAAATGCCTCATAGATGTTGGTGCTCTTTTCGCAAAAATAGTATTAATACCACTCAATTCAAAATTTATTTTTATCTCTTTTGGTATCGGAATCCGCTCTTTTTTATGTCAATAAAAATATGGGTTTTATCTCAATCTATATTTCCGGTAGAAAAAAGGTGATAACTATTATACTTTGATATTTAGAGAGATATCCTTGTAGGCGGAATCTTTAATAAGAGATGTTGTATGTATGTTGTACCTTGAATTGTCCTTTTTTTTATAAATAGTGTGAACTTTACCGATAATTTCAAGTTGTTAGTACCGATATCCCATTAGCTAGTTTTAGGTGAGAGTTAAAGGTCTGTAAAACTGAAATATTCCCTATATGAGGTAGGTGATGGTCGAAAATAAAATTGTCCTTATTAATAAATAACATGTCCTTTTTTATATAAAAATTGCAATAAAAATAGACAATAATATTTCATTATATAGACAATGAAGAAAATGCGCCATCATTTTGTGCATTTTTGAAAAAGTGGATTATTAACTGACATATTATAGGGGTAGGAATCAACTTTTTATTATAATGACACATAATATATCTATTAAAAAGTATGAGTAAACCAAAACTGTTAATTATCGCAACAGCGCTATTACTTGCCGGTAATAGTACGTATGCGCAGGTAGCCGGTATCAAGACCAATTTGATAGCGGATGCCACCACAACAATGAATCTGGGAGTTGAGATTGCAACGACCCCTAAGAATACATTGGATCTTTACGTGAATTGGAATCCATGGGAGCCAAGTGGAGGACGACTTATCAAGCATTTGCTTGTACAGCCCGAGTATCGCTGGTGGTTTTGTGAGAAGTTTGCCGGGTCGTTCCTGGGAGTCCACCTGCATGGCGGATTTTTCAATTGGGCAGATGTGAAACTGCCTTTCAAAATGTATCCCCAATTAAGGACGCATCGCTATGAGGGAGCATTTATCGGAGGAGGGGTCTCGTATGGCTACCAATGGGTGCTTTCAAAGCATTGGAATCTTGAGGCGAATGTGGGGGCAGGATATGCCTATATCAATTTCGACAAGTACCAGTGTGGTGATTGCGGGAAGCGTCTTGAGAAGGACAAGGACAAGCACTATTTCGGTCCCACCAAAGCGGCACTAAGTATAATCTATGTATTTTAAAAAATGATGATTGCAATGAGAAATATATTTATAACCGGTTTTCTCCTATTATCCATTGTCACTTTACAGGGGCAATCATACCCCGGTGGTGTGCGTGTGGAGAACCTGAATGTACAGTTGTTGGAGGACAACAACCTATTGGATGTCAATCTCGACTTTGTCCTGCCGGAAGGGTTGAAAGTGAAGACGAACCGGATGATGACACTCACCCCTATCGTCCGTGGAACAAGTAATCAGGAGTTGCTCCCTTCCGTATATGTATATGGCAGGAAGCGCCAGATCCTGTCGGAACGTAATGATCGTATACCGGAAGAAGAGACTGGGCGGGTATTCCGGCGGACCAACAAGCAGGAGCAGGTGATCAACTATAGCGCTACCTTACCCGCCGAGCCGTGGATGGATCAATCGGAACTGATCCTGGAACTGGATATCTGTGGATGCGGGAATCAGTCGGAAGATATCACATACCTCTCCTTGACAGGTATCGACATACCCCGGGCACCCGAGTTGCCGGCGATCCTTTACAGGGTGCCTGAGGCCGAGAAAGTGAAACGGCGCGTGCTACAAGGGCAAGCCTATATAGATTTCCCCATCAACGAGATCGTTATTTATCCCGATTATATGAGAAACACCATCGAATTGGCCAAGATAGACAGTACCTTGAGAGGATTCGAGGCAAGCGATATACAGAGGCTCTCCCTCCACGGGTTTGCTTCTCCCGAAGGATCTTATAATAATAACGTGTACCTCGCAAAAGGGCGTACGCAAGCATTGAAAGATTATATTATCCGGAAATTCAAAATCCCCGGAACCATTATAGAAACCAACTATACACCGGAGAACTGGGAAGGATTTATCCGGCTGGCCGAAAGCTCCCAGTTGAAGGAAAAAGAGCGCATCCTCGAAATTGCCGGAAAGGATATCGAGCCCGACCGGAAAGAGGCTGAATTGAAGGCGATGCCTGAAGCGTTCCGCCACATGACCCGCAACTGGTTCCCGGTACTTCGCCATACCAATTACGAAATTGAGTATGTGTTGCCGGAATATACGGCTGTGGAAGCGCGTGGCGTGGCCATGGAGAATCCTTCACAATTAAGTGTGCGTGAGATGTATGATGCCGCTCTGCTCTGCGGACGTGGGTCGGAGGAGTATTATCAGTTGATAGAAACCGCAGTGCGTACCTATCCCGATAATCCCGATGCCAACCTGAATGCTGCTTCCGCAGCACTGGAACAAGGAGATATTGAGGCTGCCCAAAAGTATATGCAGAAGGCAGACCTTTCCACACCGGAGGGTAAGAATAATATGGAATATATCAAAATATTGAAAAAAAGCAATGATAAAAAATAGCTATAAGATAGCAGGGATTACACTGCTTTTACTGCTTGTGTCTTGTATCAAATCTGATTACGACACGGAAAATTGCCCGGGGCTCTATACCATTACCCCTCTTGTCCCGGTAGAACTGCAACAGAGTACCAATGAATTTTTGTCCGAAGCAGCCACTTCTGTGAAGTATCCTACCGATGCGCAATGGCGTATAACCGAAGTGGGACCGGATAACACCCTCGAGTTGCTGAAAGGACAATACAGGGCCTACTCCGTGAAAGGAGCAACCGACCAGGTGACGATACACTCTGGTTCGACGGTCTCTGTCAGCTCTGAAAACGGGGCGGCCGGTGAACCAGGTAATTTTGTGGCAGGTGCCATTGACTTCAACGTGGAAGGAGGACTGGTCGATTGGGGTATTATCAATTACGACTTGCCGACTAATATCCAGACCCGCCTGCTGACCCTGAAAGTGAAAATCGAGGGAGATAACAGCAGTTTGGTGGAATCGGTATCGGCTACCGTGGATGGCATCGCACTGTCCCGTGAGTTACGCGATGCCTTTATCGAGGACGGGGAACGCAACCGTTACCCCTCGCTGAGCACAGGATATGCGGCCTATGCAATGGATGTCAAAGAGAATGATGGATTTTATACCGATTCCCGGCGGTTGTTGGGATTAGATGGCAATGCCAAACAGAACCTTGCGCTGACCATCCATTACGAGGGGGGATTCAAGAAGAGTTTCCTCTATGATATTACCGGAGACCTCGACGGGTTTCATACCCGTAAGGTAATCGAGCCTTGGTTTATACATATCGTCTTACGGGCGGGAGCCGATTTTACAGCCACTATAGAAGACTGGCAGTCAGGACCCGAAAAGTGGATGGATGCCACACCCAATAATTAATCAGTAAAAGAAAACAAAAACAGCAAATATATGAAGAGCTCATTATTCAAATTTATCTTTGTAAGTACATTTGCGGCCATGTTTGCCGTAGCTTGTACGAATGATGTGGTGAACCCGGGACGGGAGGATGGCGTGGCTGTCCGTATCTCCGCCGATATGGGTGGAATGCAAAATCCGGCAATACCCAAAGCAGCAACCCGGGCAGCGAACACTACCTGGGAGCCGGGTGACGTGATCGGGGTGACGATGGTCAAACCCGTATCATTTGACGTGATCAGCCCCTACCGTAACTTTGGGTACAAGAAGACATCGGGCGACGATATTACATTCTCACCCAACGATGCCTCGCAGATAATTTACTTCCCTACCAGTGACGAACAGGTGACTTTCAGGGCATATTACCCCTACAATAAGGAACTTGCCTCGAACTTGGTGATTCCGGTATCCACCAAGGATCAATCCAACCTGGCCGGCATCGACCTGATGACAGCCGATCACCTTGCGGGAACCTCTACCCAGGATCCCAACGTGAAGTTCCACTTCTACCACCGGTTGGCAAAAGTAGTGGTGAACCTCACCGTGGATAACAACAGCATATCCATTCTTAACGGGGTGCAACTGACAATGGGTGCCCAGAAGACAGAGGCCAGTTACGACCTGGTCAGCGAGGAGTTGATTGTCAACAACAGTGCTCCCGACGCCATCATAAACATCCCGGTTTCCGGTGCGAAAGGGGATGCCATTGTATTGCCGAGAGACGCCGGTGAAGGTATGGAATTTAAAATTACTACTGCCGAAGGGCGTATATACACGGCAGTGATGGACCAAGACCTTGAGTTGAAAGCCGGTTATATCCACACGTTTCATATCCGCTTGAAATCGGATGTGGAGATCACCGCTACCATAGAGCCGTGGATAGAAGGTCCGGAGCGCTCCTATGACGCGGTACACTTAGTGACGGGATTAGGGGTGACCGAAGGGTTTGACATGGGACACGAACTGGATCTCTTCCTGAAGGAAGGGGCTGCGCCTGACTTCTCGTTGTTAAGAAAGTTCACCCTTGATGGAGAGAACAACTGGATTCCCGCTTCGCCTGTCTATTGGGAAAGCATCGTCGGGTCACCCGCGGTATTCCGGGGTGCTACCGTCTATGAAGAAGCATTGAACAGTACCCAGATGGCCGATATCCTTATTTCGAAAGATATTGAGGTGGCTCCGTTTAAAGGCATCAACCTCGAACTGGAACATGCGGGCTCCAGGCTGAATATCATATTGCAATCTTCCGACGGAACATATACCGATGCCGATCTTGAAGGTGCGACCGTTGTGTTGCCCGGCTACCTGAACGCCGGTTCCTATAACAATAAGGGAGAGTTTGTACCCGGCACTGCGCGCGGCGATATAAGTCCCGAGAACGGGGTAGCCATCTTCCCGCCGCAATCCGTGGCCAATGGCGATAACCTGCTCACAGTGGAGATTGATGGACGCCTCTACGAGGTGAAGGTGGAAGAAGTAGGTGGCTTCGATTATGAAAAAGGATACGACTACACCTTTGTGGTCGACGCGAGAAAAGCCCAAGTGGAGCTGAGTACCTTGGTCAGCCCTTGGATAGAGGAGACGCGCGAGTATGAAGTTCGTATCGGATCGGCAAACCTCGATAACAACGAAGGCGACCTGTTAGACGAAGACCAACTCTATCTCTTCTCGGGTGACAACACCAACCGTGCTACCCTCCCAGGCCGATTTGTATATAACGAAACGACTGACACATGGACCTACGAAGGACCGTCGGCACCCCTCTACTGGGAAGATATCACCGACACGGGAAATCTCTACGCCTCCATTACCCGCCCCGCTTTTAATGCGGCTTCGGGTAATAACCAGTCCGCCGACTATATTACCGCTACTCCCATCGAAAACAAGGGAGGTACCCACAATACCGCGCTGAATTTCAAGATGACGCACCAAGTGGCCAAAGTGAACGTGATGCTCCGTTCCACCACATACGAAGAGTCTAAGCTGTTGAATGCCAATGTAACCCTTCCCGGTTACGCTATTGGCGGAGGATTAGATAAAGGGATCTATGTCCCCGGAACCGGGGTAGGACCCATCCTGCTCGGGAAGCCGGTGAAAACAGGTGCCGTCCCGGAGATAACATACAACACATCGTCATACTTGCAACCGCAAACAATTGGTTTGTCGCAAGACCTCGTGACGGTGGAGATGGATGGGCGTACCTATACCGTGAAGCCGGAGGATTTAACAGCAGCCCCTTCAGATCCTGTTGTATATGAAGCAGGCAAGGTGGCCAACCTGATCATCACCATCGAGAAAACAGGATTGAGCGCCAGCGTGGAAGTGACCGGATGGACAGAGTTGCCCGCATTGGAGTACGAAGCGCTCTTCTTCTCAGTGACCAATAAGGCATCGGCCGGGTTTGAGCACAACGATCAAGTCAAGTTCTACAAGCTGAACGCCGGTGGTATCGCTGTAGAGGATATCAGTAATGTATATCAGTATACCGGTGGATCTGCCAGTGGCATGTTAAGCCCTGTGGGAACACCCTGGTATAGAGATGATTTCCAAACAGGCGATCTTATTTCGGCAATCTATCCCGCCAATGCGACCGCTCTTGTCGCCGGCGAACGCACATTCAACTGGACTGCCAAGAGTAGCGGAATTACCAACGCGCACGAAGACGACCTGATGATTGCGGCTCCTGTCGCAGCGAGGAACTTGGGAGAGATACAAGCCAATGGCGATGTGGAGTTCGAGTTCAAACACGTACTGAGCAAGGTCACGATCAACCTGATCGTGGGTGAGGGATTTGCATCCACCGAAATAATGCCTGCCACGGTAGCGATGAATAACTTCCAGCTGTCGGGAACAGTTGATGCGATCAACGGTATAGCTACTCCGACGGGGACTGCCACTACCACTTTTAACCCCACGAAGTTGGGTACACCCAATAGTGTGACAGGCAAAACGGTAGTATCCAGTTATGAGGCGTTCGTGATGCCGCAAACTATCGTAGGCAATACGGTGATGGTGACGGTGAGACTGGGCGACGGTATATTCCAAGCCAAACTACCGGCGGATAGAGTGTTTGCCGCAGGTGTGCACAACACGCTGAACCTGACGCTGAACAAGACAGGTGCAGAACTCTCTGCCTCTATTGTGGACTGGAATCATGAAGGGCCCATCGATATAGAACTACATTAATCACACCCGAGCAACAAATTAAAAATTTGATTAGATATGAGACTACAATCAATTTCAAAGATATATAAATCACTGTTGGGCGGTGCCCTGTTCGCCCTCTTGGCGACCGGCTGTACCTCCGAAGATTTCGGTTCGCCGTCCACCAACGATAAGGATGCCGTGATCCTGTCGGCAGGTACTTTCTCCGCCGATCTCCGGTCTACTACCCGTGCTGCGAATAACGAATGGGAAGCCGGCGACCTGATCGGGGTGACCATGTTGGGTACATCCACTCCGGCCACGCCTATTTATACCAACCGCGAGTATCAAGCCGTGAGCGCCGGATCGGGGAGCGTGGCGTTTAACCCCGAATCGGAGGGGCAAAAGATGTATTACCCCATCAACGGTAGCGATGTGACCTTCAAGGCCTATTATCCTTATACGGGGTTACCCGCTTATCCCGAGTATAACCTCGATGTGTCGGGACAGTCGGATCTGGCTAAATTAGACCTGATGACGGCCGAACATAAGAACAGCGATAACACGGCTGTCAACAGCAAGGATAAGAAGGAGGCGCATTTGGTATTTCATCACCGGATGACCATGATTATCGTTAATCTGGCTGCCGAATCCCCCATCGATTTGACAGATAGCAAGTTGGTGCTGAAAGGGATGAAGACTGCCGCAAAGTATAATCTGGCGACCGATGTGTTGACACCCGATGCGACGAGCATGCAGGATATCATTGTTCCTTTGTCGCCCTCCCATACCGGGCAAGCCATCCTGCTGCCGAGGGCAGCGGCTGCGGGTGTTGCTTTCGAAGTGACTACCGCCGATGGTGGTGTGTACACTGCGGCACTGCCGTCCGACCAGGATCTGTCAGGAGGCACCAAATACACCTTCAACCTGACGTTGAAGACCACGCCTACCCTGATCACCGCCAGCATAGAGGATTGGATCGACGGGCCGACCAGAGATTACGACGTGGTGAATATCATTGCCGGCACCGGTACCAACGCCGGTTTCGAAAATGGCGCAGAACTGAAACTTTATACCCTGGACGAGGGTGAAACAAGCTATAGCGACGGGGGGACATTCACCTTTGATGGCTCCAAATGGACAAGAAGCGGCGGACTGCTCTACTGGGAAAGCTTTACAGGACCGACAGTCGATTTCAAAGCGACCTCCACTTTTGCTCCTGCATTGAACGCCGCGCAGGTGGCTGACTATTTAGTGGCTGCCACCCCGGATGTGCCCTTGTATACCGGTCTCCATCTCGAGATGGAGCATGTGGGTGCAAAAGCGACCATCAAGCTGAGCTCAAGCGACGGAACCTATTCTGCGGCTGACTTGGACGGCGCCACGGTCACCCTGCCGGGTTATCGTAACGCTTACGATTTTGATGCGGCTACCGTAACTTATACTACCGCCGCAGTAACAGGCGATATCACTCCCGAAAAACAGGGAACGGGCACTCCTAAAGAACGGGTAGCCATCCTGCCGCCCCAGACAATTGCGGCAGATGTCACCATCGTCAAGGTGGTGATTAATGGACATATCTATGAGGTGAAAGCTGATCCCGCATTTACTTATGAAGCAGGCAAGCGTCATGAGCTCAGGCTGGATATTACCAAGTCGGGTGTGGAGATCACGGTCAGCCTGAAAGATTGGGAAGACGGAGATGATTATGAAGCAGAAGTAAAGATTGGTACTCCCAAAGGTAGTGCGACAAATGAAAACCTTGAGGATGGAGACAAGCTTTATCTCTTCACGGAAGAGAGTGGTACCCGCTCCGCTGTGAGAGGCTATTTTGAATACAATGCCGGAACTTGGGCATTTTCAACACCGGGCGATCCTTTATTCTGGGAAGAGTTGCCTGACAACGGTAAGTTCTATGCCCAAATGGAGCGTGATGCCGTGAACGCCACCGTCTCCTATAACCAGTCGAAAGATTATATTGTGGCTACCCCCGTGGATAACTACGGTGGCACAGGGGCTACAGGTACCCGGATAGACTTTGCGATGGAACATGCGACATCACAGGTACAGGTTGTTTTGAGAACCTCCGATACTTATACGGCAGAGCAACTGAAAGCGGCGATAATCACCCTTCCGGGGTATGCCATCGGCGGAAGCCTCGACAAGGGCGTATATGTGCCGGGAACTAACAGAGGCGATATCCGCTTAGACGAGCCGAATAACACCGAGATATCTACCCGCACCTACCTGCAACCACAGAGAATCGCTACAGGGCAAGAGGTGGTAAGGGTAACTATACCGGGTAGTGTTACCCCTTCAGGTACTGACCGTACTTACCATGTTACCTATAACCACGATGTGGAGTATAACGCAGGTGAGATTACCCACCTCTTTATCACCATCAAGGGAGCGGATGTATTGGTAAGTGTGAAGGTAACTCCCTGGGAAGATCAAACTCCTGTGGAACTGAGTTACTCGTTCGATGAAAGTCCCACGAATGTGGATGGTTTTGAGGATGGCGACGAAATTACCTTCTATCGTCTCGATGGAAGCGGTAAAGTGGTCGATAGCAAAGTATATGTAGTGACTACCGTGGGTGGTAAAAAAGAGTTGGAACCTAAAGACGGAACCCCTTGGTACAGGGATGATTTCGGCACCGGCGACAAGATCGTGGCGGTCTATCCCGATGGGACAAGGACCAATGTGCCAGCCGGTGATAACACGTTCGACGTGGATATGACCGGAAAGAGTGATCCAACCAACCGTGAAAATGATATCCAGGTGGCTTCCGACGGAGTCATCAAAGATAAAAATGCCAACGTCGATTTAACGTTCGAACATGCACTCAGCAAGGTGACGGTGAACATCATTCCGGGCGCAGGGTTTGCTCCCGGTGAAATAACTGCCGGCAATCCCTTGGTGGAGCTTATCCAGTTTATGCAGAAAGGAACGGTGGATATCACCAATGGAAACGTTTCAGGTTTGAATACTCCGGAGGATTTTGCGCCTACGTCGATTCCTCCTACCGGCATGGTCGAGTTGAGTTACTCGGCATTGATCCTCCCGCAGAAGAAAGATGCGAACACCACACTGGTAAAAATAACACTCAACGGTATCGAGTATGAAGCAAAATATCCAAGTGACTTCACTTTTGAACCGGGTAAAAATCATGTCTTGGATATCACCTTGGCAAAGACGGAGTTGAAGCTTTCGGCGAAAATTGCAGAGTGGCAACCCGGTACAAACGGTACCATCACGATTGACTAATGTGTAAAGGAGTAGAATATGAAGCGAATACAGTATATATATAGTGCGGTTGTTTGTGCGTTGCTCGTATTTGCGGGCTGCGACAAGGATGCCGTCGATACTCCCGATACGGGGGAGGGGGAGAAAGTGGCGATTACCCTTTCAGCACCCTCCCAACCGGTAACGGTGGATATAGAAAGTGTAAGGGTATCCCCTTCACGGGATATGCAGACCCGGGCGGAAACAATCAACGGCCGATCCATAGGGGTGGTGGCGGTAAATACAGATGAGACTACTCCCCTTGCCGCTGTTGATTGGTCAGATTATTATCTCGATCATGTCCGGGCAAACGGTACAAATACGCCCCTGAACAGCGAGAAAGAGGTCGTTTTCGCAACCCCTCAATGGTGGCCCTATAATCCGGCTGAGTATCTGGCTTTCGTGGCCTATAGCCCGCATAATGGTGGCGATGGCAGGGTGACCCGCGTGGGTACCTCAAACACCTTGAAGGTTACGGCAAATACTACCGATGCTTTTCCTGATTTTGTCTATACCGAACCGGTAGGCCCTTGGAACAAGGAGACAGCCAAGGCTGCTCCGGACAAAGCTGTTTCACTGGGTGAGTTCCAACATGCGCTGGCAAAACTTGATATCGAGGTGATCCTGGTGGATAAACATGGAGACCCGATACCGTCGGCTCAATTCCCTAACCCCAACCGGTTACGGATCACCGAACTGAAGGTCTCTACCGAAGTGAAGAACGGGGAATTCAACCTGCTTGCCTCGCCCAAAGCGTGGACAGCGCTGGATGCCACGGGCTCAGAACAGACAGTGCGTACCCATATCAGCTCGTCAACAACCTTGACTTCTGATCTCCCGTTGTATACCGGTTGTATGTTATTGCCGGGAACGGAAGGTAAGAGTTATGTGACCATCACCGTTCAGGAGTTACAACCCACAGAGAGTACTGCAGTTACCATGGTTACCAGGAAAGCTAAAATTTCGGAGTTCGAAGTTTCTGCCGGGGTGGGTGCTATGCTTGAGATGGGGAAAATAACCAAACTGACCATCAAAGTCAAATATGTGGCTATCCCTACGCCTCCCGATCCGGAGGACCCTGATGTAGAGCTAATCCTTGAAGGGCAATTGGTGGAATGGGATTATAAAGGGGAAAGTACAGTTACAATTGAATAAAAGCAAAGATTGAAGATATGTTGAAACAAATCTATAAAAATATGACCGTGTTCCTAATCGTGGGAATGGCTGTCGCTTGCTCCTCCGACACGTTGGATAATGTGCCGTTGACCGAAGGTGACGAGCCTATCCAGTTGAATGGGGCGATGACTCGGACATTGGGAGATGCCAGTGACCCGGGGGACGGACTATTGATAACTACCGGAAATCCTTTAGCGGCTTACAGCGGAATCACTTTCCGTCTTGCAGCCCGGACAGTGGAGAGTCCCGTGTCGAACTATTTTATAAATAGTTCGATAGGAATTGGTGACGCAGGAGATATGGGAGGAAGGAATAAAATTACCGGGAACGTCTACTATCCTTTAGGGAAGAAAGCGATCAACCTGTACGCGTATACCGGAGCAACTGCGGCAGCGAACGGGAACATCACTTTAAATGCGGGCACCGCACGCACCAACGATTACCTGTTGGGTACCGGTACGGATGTTAACGGGACAACATCCAAATCGGGAAAATCCGACGACCCTATCGAATATATCACCTTCAAACACCTGATGACACGGGTGGATGTAAAGATACAAGTAGATGGTGACGTGGAAGTTACCAAACCCATAACAATGAATATGCGATTTTTGCAGAGTGGCCCAATCGTGAACAGGGGAACCTATAATATATTCAACGGTGGAAATGCGACGAATAACGCATCGGCGCAATACCAGTTCACAAATATTGGTACAACCGCACAGACCCACTATTTGGTGGCCAACGGTACGAACCTTACCACTTATGCAAACCAGATCGTTTCCTATCTGAAAATTGACGATTACGTGGCTACAGAGGATGACCTGAAAGCACTTACGTTTTCCCGGGCAAATAAAGGAGGAGTTGAAACAGATTTTATTCTTTCACCGGGGCTTGCGTATGACCTGACATTCGTGATCAATCGCCTGAAAATAGTCGATATCCAACTGACATTGAAAGATTGGGATCCCAAGCCGGGAAGCACCGAATGGGGTTACAACCCCAAAACAATTACGTTAGAAAACGATGGTAGTGGCTACTCATTCTCTGGAGAGAATCAGATTACCCAGATGGTATTGAAATATAAGGACACTGACGACAAGGTGTACCAATATATTGGCAATGGAAAGATGGACGGGAGTGACAACAAAATCGACTTTGTGACGCTACCGGCTGATCTCTCGGCAGGAAAAAGCCTTACGGCAGACCTTTATACCAAAGACGGCTTGTTGGTGGATGGTATCACCATCAATCCTTCATCAGGAGATGTATTGCAAGTGCTCAATTTAGGACAATACGGCATGAAAATAAACGGTGATGTCCTTGAGATTTCAACGCCATTGCAATTCGCGCTGATGCTCAATTCATGGTCTAAGCCGGATAATCAAAAGTATGGCATAACCAACACCATCGATATGGGAGGGGTTACCATTAAGTTGATACCGCAAAATTTTCCAAGCGGTTCGGTATTGGATGGAAATGGAAACGAGATCCTTAATGTAGAAATCGATGGGAACGGAATGTTCAACCAAAATCATGGTACCCTAAAGAATTTCCGGATTGTTTCGGGAGTTATTAAAGGTACTACAAGTACTTATATAGGATCTGTGTGCAGAGAAAATTACGGAACGATTGAAGCGGTGGTAAACCAGGCTAATATTCAACCCACTCCCGGACAAGCCAATGCAGGGGGAATTGCAGGATTTAATAATAATAATATTACCGCTTGCGTCAATAGCGGGAATATCCTGGGTGGAACCAAGGTAGGTGGTATCGTGGGATCTGCAGCCGGTGGTAATATTATCGCCTGCGTCAATACAGGGATGTTATATAAAGATGCGGAGTATATTGGAGGCATAATTGGAAATTTAACGAATACTTATCCAGTCGTGAAAAGCAGCTTCTGGTTGACAGGCACGGCACGGAAAAATCAAGAAGTAAGCGATGAACTGGCTATTGGAAATGGGTTGGTAGTTGACGGAGTGGATGCCATCAGTGCCGATCTAGCGGAGTCCTCTATCCGTGGCGAGGCGATGAACCTCTTAAATACGGCATTGACTAACGCCGGGTCACCTTGGAAATTTGTAATGAATCCGGCGATATCTTCCTGGCCAATGGCAGTACTGAATCCTTAATCAAAATAGAATGATATGAAACTAACAATGAAATATATATCTTTTTTAAGTACGGCACTGTTAATGCTCGCCTTCCATAGCTGTTCGGAGGATACGCTCATTTCCGAACCAAGTGTGGAGGGTGAAGGCACGCTGCTGAACCTCTATATAGGCGATATAGTGCCAACGGGCACCACCCGGCTGGCAGAGCTGGGTGGTACCGGTAATATCAGCGGAGGGGAGCGTCCTACCAATGATCCGAACCTTACCGACAAAAAAAATATCGGACTCTATATCTACTATCAGGACGATTATGACGCCGGTAATCTTGTCAATCCCTACGTCCGCAATATGGAGTGTAAAGTGGAGGGAGGTAAGGTAGTCCCGGTAGATGGAAGTGCCATCTATATCTACGACAGGATGACCATCGTGGCTTTCTATCCCTATAACAATGCTCCGGCGGACTATACATTTACAAATGAGATTGACGAGCAGAAGTATTTTATCACCGAGGGAGATTACGCGTACCAGTATTATATTCCTTATCGGGCACAGGCCAATGTGAACCCCACTACGGCGTATCATATGAGTCTGTCGCTCTATCCGGTGCATACTACCAAGATACAGGTGGTGTTGGTGGCGTCTGATCCGGGCAGCTTCCCCGCTGCAACGACCAAAACCAACGGTGTGGTAAAATTAGTGCCGGAGATTGACCCGGTAGATGCCACCTCGGGTGACAAGCGGGAGAACTGGGTGGATGTCGTGGAGCAGGGTTTTGCCGCCCCCAACCCGGTGAGCAGCGGTCAATATGTGCAGCGTTTCAGCATCTATGCCTGGAGGAACGATGACAATACCGCCCCGCATCACGGAAATAACACCAATCACAACGATAACACCATCAAAAGGGGAGAGATATTGCTGCAAAGTGCCGCGTTGACACTCTTCTTCCCTGAGGATGTGGATATTCAAGAAGGGAGGGTGTACCGATACGGCTATAATATGGATACCGGTGAATTGTTTATCCCTACCTCCGAAACATTGGTTTATGACGCGGCGACATTAGCTGCGGCAGGTGGAGGAGGTTACCAGCTGTGTGATATCGACCTGCAAGATGTGGCTGAATGGACGCCACAAATATTGACCGGGACATACGACGGTGGGGGGCACGCGGTGAAGAATATGACGATTACTAATGTGCCGGCAGATAAAAACGTCGGTCTGTTTGGCAGCGCCACCGGTAACTCGTTAATCAAGAATCTGAGCCTCGAGGATCCGATGATCGAGATTGATTTTTCGTCTGCCGGCCCGGATGAAATCCTTCATGTGGGAGGCTTGGTAGGTAAATTGAACCGGGCATTGACGCCGGAGGAAATCGAGGAGATCAAAAATAGATTGACCGTGGATATTCCCCCGGGACTGCCGCAGTCAGTGATCGATGCCCTGATCGCGGATGCGATGAAGGAGTTTACCATAAACACTACCAGCCGGATAGAAGGAAGCAAGGTGTCTGATCCCACTATTACCGTGAAAGGTGAGAACGTGATCGTGGGCGGCCTTGCTGGATCGGTGGGTGATGGCGACGGCTATAAGGGTGCTGTCAAGGATTCCTACGTCTCCGGTGGAACCATAAAGGTAAATGCGGATGATGCCGTGAAGCAAACTTACAACAACGCTTGGGTAGGTGCTTTCACCGGATTGCTCAGCAATGGCAGTATTACCAATAGCTATACTACTGCCGAGGCGGAAGCGTATGTGAAGGAGGTCTCTTCAGATGACCCGCCTGTCGCTATCTCTAAAGATGTGGCGAAAGGATTTGCCAACGTTCAAAGTTATGACGAGATGCCAACGGGTGTTACCCAAACAGTGACATCGAGTTTCACTTATTATTATAAAGGTACGGAAGACGGCGTGACCCGGTTTGATTCGGGATGGCCGGCATGGGGTCTGTATGGAGGTGACTGGCCGGTAGTGGCAAGCACGTTGGGTACCTATTGGGGCAGTATGGGAGCTTCTCCCTCCATCTATCCCTCTTTGGTATGGGAAACCCGTTTGGATGTACAAAAATAAGAATTCGATTATGAAGATAAGATCAATGAAATATGCTTTATTGGCACTTGGTGTCGCGGTTACCCTTTCCTCGTGCCGGAACGATATTATAGATACCGTGTCCACTGACGAAGTGCAACTGAAAGTGCTTCCCTCCATAAGAGAAATGGGTACAACTGAAATTCATACCCGGGCAGGCGGTACTTCGTTTTTCGAAGATGGAGATGAGATAACTGTTACGGTGACTACCAATAGGGCTGTCAACCCTGAGAGCAATCATCTTTACAAATATACCGCAGGTACGTTTGAAGGAGACTTCTTTTTCCGTCCCGATATGACCTATATCACCGAATTGGTGGCATTATGGCCGGCAGATGGCTCTCCGGGGAGACAAGAGGTGATCACCGACCAGCGAAAGTATGTAGATTACAAACAGGCAAACCGTTTGAAGGCCGAAGCCGATGCGAATAATATCATGCCTACCGCCGCTCCCGTGCCGCTGTTGTTCAAGCATGAACAGAGCCGGATCACTTACCGGTTGGCGGGACAGAACGCAAACGGGTTGATCATCAAGGAGCTGCTTCTTGAGTTGGATGATGAGCGGCCGGATCCCGAGGGATTGGGTAAAAAAGGTTTCTGGGCCTATTGCGGCGATGGCACTGAGGATCCTGAAGAAGTAGGAAAAGGGGCACTGAATGCACGGATGATTCTGCCTTCAGATATCCAATTCGGTCCGAATCTCAGTGATGGCGGTAGAATGAGAGTTGGATTAGTGACGGTGGGTACTGCGGGAACTGCGGCAAATGATTATCGCGGTTTGATCTATATTCCCAACAGCACCCATATTATATTGAAGGAGAATACCGACTATTTGGTAACCCTCACACCCGAAGGATACGATCTGTACGCCACCATTACGGTCGGAGGTTTCAGCCAGTCTGAGGGGCATGTGGCGGTTCCCTATCAATTGCCGATATGGAATGCCACCACCGACAAATATGATATCACTACCGTTGCGCAGCTGGTTACCGTGTCGTGGCTGTTGAGCAGTGAGACGTTCAGCCCGGAATGGGATACTGCAACGGATTGGGCAGGTAGCCAATTCAGTATCGCAGTCCCCATCGTGGTATCTGACAAGGTGCGGGCAGAAGCTGACCGTTACCTGAAAGTGTCGGTTCTAAAAACCAATATTGGAAAGTTTGAGAATACTGATAACGCCACCTATTCTGATGGTACCAAGGTCTTCGATTAATGTTGAAAGTTTATAAATAGAGATAAGTATGAGACATATTATATATTATGCATCAGCCTTAGTACTGGTATTGGGCCTCGCCGGTTGCGACAAATCCGACAATCCCGGCTTCGGTGATGATATGCAGCAAGTCGACGGTATCGTGCTGGGATTGGGAGAACTCACCGAGACATCCGCCGGGAGGGAATTATCCGCACAAGCTATGACCAGAGCCACCGTGGGCGGTGTTTCGTATGCCGTCAACACCATCGAGGATCCTACCTTTACTCATGGCACCAATCTTACTACCGCGAGAGGAAGCTGGAAGTTGGATCTTCATCTATTCAATAATGATATAGCCTCGTCGGTAAAGTATGCTGACGGATCTTTCGATGGAGGGGAATATGATGGCGGAGTAGGGGGTTGGATTCCCAATCCGTACAGGCAACTTCTTTTCCCTAACTATTTCCATCCTGATGCTGAAGCTTGGCTCTATCCAGTTTCAAAAGAAGCAAGCGTGGTAATGGACCAGTCGGCAAAAGCAGATTTTCTTGCTCAGGACTTACTGTATAGGCCCAAAAGCAAGTTGACCATCGAGAAAAAAATTACAGTACAATTGCAACATCAACGGGCAATGATCAACTTTAGGTTCGAGGATATTGTACGGAGTGATATTGATGAAGGCAGTGTGCGTGTCCGGTTAGGCAGTGATGTTTACACGCCATATAACGTAAGGACGGCAGGTGTTTTGGAATGTATGCTTATCCTGCCGGAAACAGTATCTACATCGGCCGGGATGACAGTGGAATACAGTACGAAGGGGAATCCTCTCCAACAGCCTATCCAATATGTTCAAAAAGTCACCTTGAACAACGATGCTGCATTGGGGCGCAATAACTGCTACTGCTTTACCCTTTCGGGAAAGGAGATGAAGATCTCACCCGTGATCATTGTGAACTGGGTGACCGGTGAGCCTGTGTCGGGAGAATATGTGGCGGTCACCGCCTATCCCACGTTCAAAGGCCCTAAGAATACGGATTATTACTTCTATTACGATAACAAGTTGACGGCAGACGGAACCCTTGCCGGTACTCCGAAATTGCAGAAAATCAATTTCAATAACGACGGAGAGTGCACCATTAAACCCGATGGACGGCTTATCACTCATATCTTTAAAACCGCAACTCCGTCCGAAGCGGATTGGAGCACATACGAGCTGGCTCCGGCGGATCGTATAACATTGGGAGGATATACTGCAAAAATGTATATCGATTTAACAACGATAATTGCTGATATTGACGCAAGATAATTAACGCAGGCGGTCTTTTCCGCTTGCCTGTAGGGTAAGTCAGATAAGAGAGGCTGTTTTCAGGTATAACCTGTATAACAGCCTCTCTTTCCTAATTTCGAGACAGGGACACCCTGATAGCCGTGTTCTGTACTGCTCATTATCTTTAGTAAAAGACAGAATTATCTATTTTCTTTACAAATTTCTCGCTCACAATGTATTGTGTAGCTATAATATTCAAAATGTGGCATCCGCCTATTACAATGTCGATTTGTCGATGTTACCGTGTAATGGACAAAAACCTGAAAGATCGGTCGGAAAAATGTTGTTTCATTTTCCGGTAAATGATCGGAAAGCCCATTCCCCTTCCTTTGGTCAGACAAACTCATCCTTTAAGGTTTTCACCCATTTAGACAGACGCTCTTCGGTCATATCGTATTCGTTATCCTCATCAATAGGAAGTCCCACCCATAGGCCGTCGATCACGGCGGTAGAATCGTCGTAGGTATAACCCTCATCCGGCACCCCACCGACAATTTTGGCCTTGTCGCTTATCTCGTCGTAAACCACTTTCATCGATTCTGCAAAACTGGTGGAGTAGGAGGCACTGTCGCCCAGTGCGAAGATGGCTACCTTTTTCCCGGTGAAATCTATTCCGGCGAAAGAGGGAAGAAAGCCTTCCCAATCATCTTGTAAATCACCAATACCGGTAGTGGATGTTCCTACCACGAAATAGGAGTAATCTTTTATTTCATCGATGGAGACATACTCCACATTATATAAGTCGGCATTACCATCGAACAGGTCTTGCACCTGCCTTGCCACAGATTCCGCGTTTCCGCCCGATGATCCGTATAAAATGGCTATTTTATTCATTTTTTTCTGTAATATTTCTGTAATATTTTTATAAATGTTCCACAATAGTTCCACAATAGATGAGCAGTAACCCCATGGATTTACACTAAACAACCTAAAAAGAATATTGTTTATTTTTGCCATTCGCAAATATCTTTTGCAAATAAGCGGAAAAGTGCTATTTTTGCACTTCTATTTGGCTCTGTAGTTCAATGGATAGAATAGCGGTTTCCTAAACCGTAGATCCGGGTTCGATTCCCGGCGGAGCTACAAAAAAATTTTTTCCTTTTACCTTGTCCTGCTTGTTGTCGTTGTGCGTTTCGCATTGTCCGATTTTCAGGTTCCCGTCGTATTTGCTTCCCATTTCCACCTCTAAAAAATCTGAAACGATATCGCCTTGCACCCATCCGGTAGTTTTTAAGATAAGTTCTTTACTTTTGACAGTACCTTTGATATGCCCGAAGATAATGATGTTGTCGCTTTGCAAAGTGCCTTCTACGTCTGCTTTTTCCCCCAGGATAATGCCTTGTTTCGACGATATGTTTCCTTCCACTTTCCCGTCGATCCGCACAATACCCTCTCCATGGATATCCCCGTTGAAAATCATATCGTTACCTACCACTGTGGTAATAGGCAGTGAATCCAACTTTGAAACTCCGGGATCCTTTTTTCTTTCTTCTCTAGCCATAACTTTCTGCTTTTTTTTCAAAACTGACATATTTTTTAGGATCAATTCTCTTCCCGTGATTAATGATTTCATAATGTAAATGTGGGCCTGTACTTCTTCCCGAACTGCCCATCAACCCGATCAGTTGTCCACTGTTCACATGATCCCCTGTCTTCACATTGATTTGCCAGAGATGGGCGTATAATGTCTGGAGATTTTTCTCGTGTTCAATGATCACACATCGTCCGTATCCGCCTTTATAACCTGCAAAAGTGACAATCCCGCTACCGGTGGTTTTGACGCTGTCTCCCACCTGGCCTTTAAAATCTATACCGGAATGAAACTCCGAGTTCCTTCCTGTGAACGGATTACGGCGATACCCAAACCCGGAGGTCATATTTCCGTCGGATGGTTTGCCTATAGGTGCGGAATTCAATGTTTCCTCCAGCCCAAGCAACTGTTTTTGATAAAAATCGGCAAATTCATTAATGAGGACGATGTCAAAATCAGCGCTTATTCCCCCCGCATTTTCCATTCTCAATTCTTCCAATCCCCTGTCCTGAAGGAATAAATTAATGCGGTACATCCCCGAATCAATGGTTGCAAAAGCGGTAAGAGCTTTCTGAAGATCAATCTGGCTCTGGACAAAATTTGCCCTTTCCAGCCTTTCCAGATAAAATCTGCTGGTGTTCTGATAGACCAGAAAGCCGGAGACCAGAATAAAAGAGATGATAAGCAACGAGAGAAACGCCGCGTATTTCCGCCAGTGGACAATGATGTGGGTGGGCACCTGACGGACTTTACTTGTCTTCTCTTTGGAATTAACAATTAGAACAGAGGTTTGATGTTTCATTGCCAAAGGTTACGAGTTTTGAGTAAATTACAGCAAAATAGCCGGATAGATACCAATTTATATTCAAACGCATTGATTACGAGGTTGGTATGTTGAAAGTTCCGTTGAAAAACACCGGACTACCAAGCAAAAGTAGCCATAAAATAGTGGATTAAATAGCTGATTACGATTTTTTAATGGACGTTTTCTGTCGCTTTTTGAGTTAAACTCTACGACAGTTTCGTAATTTTTTTTGTTGTGACAAGTCGCAAAGGAATTATTGCTGATCACGTCATTTACGGGTATAGTGTGCTAATATGCTTAATAATAGATAATTAAATAGAGTCGTGGAAAAATGGATAAAAAGAATTATTTATTGAGGCTGTAAAGATAAATTAACCATAGGTATGTTATGAAAGTTTAAAAGCGCTGTTTTTTGAGATTATAAAAATAGGCGGAATAGTATGTGGTCGTATGATTTCGAATATTTTAAAGGCATGGGATGAAAAAATGATTATCTTTGTTTTTTATCATTTATTTAAACGGCAGATAATCATGAGGTATAGTAGGTTTTTAATCTTGTTGAGTGTTATTTCGATCACGTTTTTAGCTTCTTGTAATGGTGCGAAGAAAACATCCCAGCCCGAATGGGTGCAGCTCTTTAATGGTAAGGACTTGTCGGGGTGGATACCCAAAATTACGGGGTATGAAGCAGGTGATAATTTTGGAAATACCTTCCGTGTGGAAGATGGAATGATCAAAGTTCGTTACAACGCTTATGATTCGTTTGATAACCGCTTTGGGCATTTGTTCTATCAGGATGAGTTTTCTCACTACAAACTCCGTGTGGAATATCGTATAGTAGGGCTTCAATGTCCCGGTGCACCTGATTGGGCATATAAAAATAGTGGTATTATGATCCATGGGCAAACTCCTGAATCAATGGAAATAGATCAGGATTTCCCTACTTCCATCGAAGTACAATTACTTGGAAGTGATTCTCTGGTAGAGCGTACCAATATGAATGTTTGTACTCCGGGAACCAATATTGTGATGAATGGCGAGTTGATTCTCGATCATTGTATCAACTCCTCTACCGGGTATTTTTATGGTGAAGAGTGGATTACCGCAGAAGTAGAGGTGAGAGGGAATGATGTGATAAAACATATTATCAACGGTGATACCGTACTTCAGTATACGCAGCCGCAACTGGATGAACGAGATGAGACTTATCCTTTATTGATTGACCTGAACGATGGAGATAAGATGCTGAGCAGTGGTACCATCTCCCTGCAGAGCGAAGGGCATCCGATTGATTTCCGGAAAGTAGAGATTATGGTACTGGAGAAATAGCAGGGAACGGATTTTTATGCCGGTGTATGGGTTATTGTATAATAAAAAAATCCCGACTCTCCTTGAAGCGGGATTTTTTTATTATGAGGAAAGCAATGCTTCCTTTTATTTACAATTTCGGGCCGTAAGCAACGAGTGCTTTTCCGGCTTCATTTCCGGTGAACTTGTCGAAGTTCTTGATGAAGCGAGCGGCGAGGTCTTTCGCTTTGGTATCCCATTGCGAAGCATCGGCATAAGTGTCGCGAGGATCAAGGATCTTGGAATCAACACCGGGCAGTTCGGTAGGTACTTCAAAATCGAAGTAAGGAACTTTCTTGGACGGTGCTTTGTCAATCGATCCGTCGAGGATAGCATCGATGATACCACGGGTATCCTTGATGGAGATACGTTTTCCGGTTCCGTTCCATCCGGTATTGACCAGATAGGCTTTTGCACCCGATTTCTCCATTTTCTTCACCAGTTCTTCTGCGTATTTGGTGGGGTGGAGCGAAAGGAATGCTGCACCGAAGCAAGCTGAGAAAGTAGGAGTGGGTTCAGTGATACCACGTTCCGTACCGGCCAGTTTAGCGGTAAACCCTGACAGGAAGTAATACTTGGTCTGTTCAGGAGTAAGGATAGATACCGGAGGCAATACACCGAAAGCGTCAGCCGAAAGGAAGATTACCTGTTGAGCGGCGGGCCCTTTTGATTTGGGCTTCACGATATTTTCAATATGATAGATAGGATAGCTCACACGGGTGTTTTCAGTCACCGAATTATCGGAGAAATCAATCTTGCCGTTTCCATCTACAGTCACATTTTCCAACAATGCATCGCGTTTGATGGCGTTGTAAATATCGGGTTCGTTTTCTTTGCTCAGGTTGATAACCTTTGCATAGCAACCGCCTTCGAAGTTGAATACACCGTCATCATCCCATCCATGTTCGTCGTCTCCAATCAAAAGACGTTTCGGGTCAGTTGAAAGGGTTGTTTTGCCGGTACCGGAGAGTCCGAAGAATACAGCTGTATTCTTGCCTTCCTTGTCGGTGTTGGCAGAGCAGTGCATTGAAGCAATTCCTTTTAACGGAAGTAAGTAGTTCATGTAAGAGAACATACCTTTTTTCATTTCACCACCATACCATGTGCCACCAATCAACTGCATTTTTTCGGTCAGGTTGAAAACGGTAAAAGTTTTGGAGTTCAGTCCCAATTCTTTCCAGTTTTCACCGGCGTCGGTTTTGGATGCGTTTATTACCACGAAATCAGGTTCGCCATAATTGGCCAATTCTTCTTCGTTGGGGCGGATAAACATATTCTTAACGAAATGAGCCTGCCATGCCACTTCCATGATAAAGCGGATTTTCAGACGGGTATTTTCGTTGGTGCCGCAGAAAGTATCCATCACAAACAGTCTTTTTCCGGAGAGTTCTTTGGCGGCAATTTTTTTCAGTTCCTGCCATGTGGCCGGAGTGATGGGTTTATTATCGTTTTTATATTCATCGGAAGTCCACCAGATAGTGTCTTTCGATACATCGTCCATTACGAAGAATTTGTCCTTGGGCGAGCGGCCTGTATAGACACCGGTCATTACGTTTACGGCGCCCAATTCGGTTACCTGACCTTTTTCAAAACCTTCCAGTTCCGACTTGGTCTCTTCTGTGTAAAGCTGTTCGTATGATGGGTTGTGTACAATTTCTGTCACACCCGTGATGCCATACTTGCTTAAATCTAAATTTGCCATCTTAATAAAATTAGGGTTTAATATTATGATTATAAAACTTGCTTGTGAACTAACGCTTTCGTTAAGCAAAACGTGCAGAAACCAAACTCGTTTGGATGGTGCCGTTGTGGGGAAACGACCCACTTTAGTGAACCTAAAACAGGCATGCAAAAATACATAAATTCTTTAAAACAGAAAAATAATTAAAGAAATTTTTCTTTAATTGGCTGTTTTTTTATCCACACAATACAATTCAACAAAAAAACATGCCAAAAGTTTAGTCAAATACGGAAAATCATTACCTTTGTTTTCCGGAAATAATTACTTTATTCAGTCAGTTACGGTACCCGTTTGTTTTGCCGCGTGGCAGACTGGAAGAAATAAAAATCGATTCATATAATGGAAGTAAATAACTTTTCGGACAGTAATTCTTTACTTAACTCTTTTATCCGTGAAATAAGGGATATCACTATTCAGAATGATCGTCTCCGGTTCCGTCGAAACATCGAGCGTATTGGGGAGATTATGGCTTACGAAATCAGCAAAGGGTTTAATTATAAAAATATTGAGGTTACTACTCCCCTTGATGTAGTGGAGGTGAGTGTACCTGAGGAGCAGGTGGTAATCGCCACTATTCTCAGGGCGGGGCTTCCGTTTCATCACGGAATACTGAATTATTTCGATGGGGCAGAGAACGCTTTTGTCTCAGCCTACCGGAAATACAAAGAAACGGGTCACCAGTCGTTCGACATTCATATCGAATATATTGCTTCACCCTCCATAGAGGGCAAGACGCTGATTCTGGCCGACCCGATGCTGGCCACGGGGAGCAGTATGGAATTGACCTATAGGGCGCTGCTTACCCGGGGAACCCCAGCGCATATCCATATAGCCACTATTATTGCCAGTAGGCAGGCGATCGATTATTGCAGGGCTAACTTCCCGGAAGGGAAAACAACTATTTGGGCTGCTGCCATTGATCCTCTTCTCAATGAGTCTGCATATATCGTGCCGGGTATCGGAGATGCCGGAGATCTTGCTTATGGGGAGAAGATCTAATCGTAAAAATTTTTTTCAAAAGCCCTGAATTCCCTTTTTTTAAGGATTAACCTTTTCCATGCGGCGGATAGAAATCCCGTGCCGTAGCCTGTCAGCTGAATCCAGGCTGCAATAATGCTATAAGCTGCTACACCGAATGAATTATTTTTTATAAAGGAGTCAATAAAGACTAACAATGAATAAAACAGAGGAATAAATAGAAAGGGAGGGTAGAAAAGAGATAAAAGAAAGCAGAAGGCTATACCAACGACAAAAACTGAAGGTAATAAATGTACAGCCTTGAGTGACCTCGGATGTGTAAGATGCAAATTAATTCGTGCGATGCCGGAATTGTATACCTGTTTGAAAAATTGGGCGAAAGTGCTTCTTCTTTTATGATAGACATAAGCTCCGGGAATAAGCGTAGTATTGAAGTCCTTTTCCAATAGACGTAAGCTAAAATCGATGTCTTCCCCGAACCGCATTGTCCCATAGCCGCCTAACATGTCAAATGCTTTTTTGGAAACACCCAGGTTAAAACTCCGGGGATTGAATTTTTCCATCGATCTCCTCCCTCCACGAATGCCGCCGGTAGTAAGGAAAGAGGTCATAGAGTAATTGATTGCTTTTTGGATGGGGGTGAAGGAGGGCAATGCTGCATCAGGCCCTCCATAAGCATCTGCAAAATGTTCTCCGAGAAAACCGGAGACGGTCTCAATGTAATGAGGAGGGATGATACAATCAGAATCAAAAAAAATCAAATAATCATATTTTGCTCTCATTGCACCTGCATTTCTGGTGAGGCCCGGACCAGAATTGGGCTTTTCGAAATAGGTGAGATCGAGCCTGTCGCAGTATTTTTCCACCACGATGTTGCTTCTACGGGTTGAGCCATCTTCTACGATGATTACCTCGAATCGTTTATCGGTCTGTTCGCAAAGACTCATAAGAAGTTCGTTCACTTCTTCGGGACGGTTATAGAGAGGAATAATGATCGAAAAAAACATAAGCTATACTCATTTAAGCGACACAAAGTTAATTATTTTATTTCAATGGAACTTATCATGATGAGAATAGAAGGCGAAATGATATAAAAGAAAAAACTGTTAAATAAATGTGAAAATCATTGAATATTTAAAAAAAAGGAATATCTTTGTTTTTTCGAAGAAAATTTGATTTTGTTGTATTGCAAGCGTTGTCGTAAGAAAACAATAATAAGCATGGGGAAAAGTTGTCAGCTATATGATAAGATGCTCTAGAATAATTATTTACTTGCTTGTTTTATATTCCGTCCTATCATGTAAAAATGGAGAAGGGATGATCATCAGGGGGGAGATTTCAAATCTTGAAGTTCCTTATATTCTGGTGACCTATCTTTCTGCCGATACACTAGCTATCGATACCGTCCGCGTAAATACAAAAGGAAAGTTCAGTTACACCAACCAAATTGACACCCTTACCTCTTTTTCTCTCTATCTGAATAATTATGAGAGTGCCGCCGTCGTTTTTGCTGATAAGGGAGAGACCTTAAAAGTGAAGGGTGATGCGCTTTTGCCGGATTTAATAGAAGTGAGTGGAAATGAGATCAACGATGATCTTATTTTGTTTAAAACCCAAAACCGGGAACTACTTATGCAACGGGGACAATTGTTATTGAACCTGAGTAGGGAATCTCAATCAGATACTATTACCAATAAGTCGATGATACGCCATGATGAAATGACTAAGTTACAACTGCTTAATCATGAATTGACATCACAGGCGGAAGAGTTTGTCAAGGCTAATCCAACCAAGCTTTCCAGTCTTATCCTAATTAATAATTTTTTCATGAACAGTGATAATCCTTCAGCCCTAGAGAGGGTTTTGGGCTATTTGAAAGGAGATGTGGGCAAAACAGAATATGCAGCCCAGCTGAAGTTTTATTCTGAAAAGATCAATCGCTCTGCTGAAGGTGCGCGGATGCCTTATTTTATGCTTAAAGATAAAGATGATAAAAATATCTATTCCCATGATTTCAACGGAAAATATCTTTTACTTTCATTTGTTTCCACTGCAGGAATAGAGTCGCGTGAGACGATCGATCTGCTGAAAGAAGTTTATCAGGTGGTAAATAAAGATAGTGTAGATTTCCTCACAATTTACATCGATTCGGATGTTTACCCGTTGGATTACCTGGAGAATGATTCTATTCCATGGAAGGTGGTTCCGGAAAAGAGAAGCTGGGGTGCAGATATTGTGGATGCGTACAATGTGCAATATATACCTTTTAATATTCTGATCGCTCCCGACGGGAATATCAAGGTACGCAATATTCCCGCCCAGGGAGTAGCGGATGCAATCAGAAATTCTACTACGGAAGAAGATTGAATGTAAGAAAAGTCTTGGTAACATGCTGGTCAAGTTATTTGGAGCGGCAGTACAAGGGATCGAAGCTACGCTCATTACCATTGAGGTGAACTGCTCGAGAGGGATCAGATTTATGTTGGTAGGTCTGCCCGATACCTCCGTAAAGGAGAGTCATGAGCGCATCGTCTCGGCGATCGAAGTGAACGGATTGAAATTTCCCCGTCGGCAAATTGTTGTCAATATGTCTCCTGCCGATATCCGCAAGGAGGGGTCAGCGTATGATTTGCCACTTGCCATTGGTATTCTTGCTGCTTCCGGTTCCGTATCCACTGATAAGCTGGGTGATTACCTGGTGATGGGTGAACTATCGCTTGACGGAACGATTCTCCCTTTGAGAGGGGCATTGCCTATAGCATTGATGGCGAGGGAAAACGGTCTGAAAGGATTTATCCTGCCCGGGGCAAATGCAAAGGAGGCAGCCGTAGTGCAAGGACTGGAGGTCTATGGTGTGAATAATATCCGGGAGGTGGTAAGGTTTTTCAATGGAGAATCAAATGTGCCTCTCACCAGTATAGATATTCAGAGGGAATTTTTGGAGAATCGCTCTTCCTTTGAATTTGATTTCTCCGAAGTGAAAGGGCAAGAAAATGTAAAACGGGCCCTGGAAGTTGCCGCTGCCGGAGGGCATAATATTCTTATGGTTGGGCCGCCCGGATCCGGCAAGTCGATGATGGCAAAACGAATGCCCTCTATCCTTCCACCATTTTCTTTGGAGGAGGCAATTGAAACAACCAAAATCCATAGTGTCGCAGGAAAGACAGGATTCAACAACTCATTGATGACTAAACGTCCTTTTCGCGCCCCCCATCACACCATTAGTGATGTAGCCATGGTGGGCGGAGGTTCTTATCCACAGCCGGGCGAGATAAGCCTGGCACATAACGGTATTTTATTTCTCGACGAGTTGCCCGAATTCAGCAGGAATGTGCTCGAAGTGATGCGGCAACCGCTGGAAGACCGTAAAATCACTATTTCACGTGCTAAGTTTACAGTGGATTATCCGGCTGGATTTATGATGGTGGCGGCGATGAATCCCTGTCCCTGCGGATATCATAACCATCCCGGTAAGGAGTGCGTATGTCCGCCGGGAGCGGTGCAGAAATACCTGAACAAGGTGTCCGGCCCATTGCTTGACCGGATTGACATACAGATTGAGATTATACCTGTTCCCTTCGGGAAGATATCCGATGATACGCCGGCGGAACGGAGTATTGATATTTGTAAACGGGTTGTGAAAGCACGGGAAATTCAATTGCGCAGGTTCAAAAATAGAATCGGCGTCTTTTGTAATGCACAGATGAATGGAAAGATGCTGCGTGAATATGCCCTTCCTGACCGGACCGGATTGAAGTTATTGCAAACAGCCATGGAAAGATTACACCTTTCTGCCCGCGCCTACGACCGTATACTTAAAGTCTCACGTACTATTGCCGATCTCGACAGCAGTAAACAGGTGCAACCATCTCATCTGGCAGAAGCGATTAGCTACCGGAACCTTGATAGGGAGGGCTGGGCGTTATAAAGAGGAGAAATGGTTACCTCTTTTCAAAGTGATGATCATCGTAGTATTTTGTAAACGAGTGCCCCCACCGGAAGCCAAGTTTACGGAATTTATTGACGACGGGGTGGTCAGAATGGAATGTGCCGTTTACAGTAGTATCTGATACTGCCCTTTCGGGTTGGTTGGGGCGCTTTTCTGTTTTCCAGCGCACAGGATTAAACCGGGGGTTGATGTCGATAGCCATTCCTGTGGCATGTTTGGAATAAGAAGTATTTCGGTAACAAAAGCTATAACTGTTGTTGTCGTTCATTGATAGACTGTCGTTCCAGTTGTATTTTACAATAGGAATTGCTTTCTCCACCACAAATCCCTCTTCCATCATAAACCTGAAAATTGTCCTGATATCCCCGGCAATTATTTTGTTAGAAAGGATTTGTCCACGGTGAATCCTTCCATCGGTGGAGAGATAAAATACTTCAAAAAGAGCTAATTGGTCAATAATTTCCCGGGGTGCTCCAGTACCGGATATCGCTTCTTCAAAACTATAATCAGCATCAACAATTGTGTCTTTATTTATTGATGTTGGTTGAAACTCTTCTTGTGGTCGGGAAAATCGGTAGTGAGTGATTGTAGTGTCTGCCGGATTTTCTGATGCTGTGAATGGGCTTTTTCCCTTTTTATTTTCCGTGCATGCAAAAAGAGTGAGAAGAATATATAAAAGCGAAAAGATAATTTTCATTAGGGAAATCTCGTTTAACATTTTCAACCGGTATGTTACAGGTTTTATCTCTTACATACCTGTAAGCATGGTTGTTAACTCAGTTCTAAGCCAAATTCATCTGAAAGCTTTTGAAGTGAAGGATTTTTTTGTACCATCTCTTCGAATATCTCGTGGGAGGTTAGTGCTTTCTTGATGGCGTTTCCTTCCGCGATGCGGATAGTCATGGTGATATCTCCATTGTCCAGTTTCTCTCTCAGAAAAGAGAGAATGGAATTGGCATGATCCGTAAGATATTGTTTGTTTAGTTCCGTATTTACCTCAACCTCAAACACCGTTTCACTCAGCATTTTAGGAATATAGAGCGACATTGTATTCTTAAGAAGTTTCTCTTCTTCTAATTGTCGGGCATAATTTTTCCATGCATTGACGAGTTCTTTCTCGGTAAAAAGGTTGGTTCCGATATGGTATGTAGCAGGACCCGTGTCAGGAGTTTCTTCTTCTCCCTTATTGGTGAGGGACGCAAGGGATACACCCATTCCGGAAAGCGAAACGGTTCTCTTTTTTAGTGGCGCTGCTTTTTCTGCCGGTTTCCGTACGTTGCTTTCCGCTACCGGTTTTTGGGTACTATTTTCAACTGTCTTTTGCGTGCTGTCTTGAGCCGGGGTTTGCGATGAAACAGATTCTTTATCGGGAATTTTTTCCTGTATAGGATTCTTATGTGTTATCCTCTCCTTAGCGGTTATCGGTTCAATGGGACTTTTTTTTTCCGTCTTTCCGGAGGACGCACCTTCCGGTTTTTGTAGCTGGCACAGTCTTATTAGAGCCAATTCTACAAGCAGGCGTTTATTTTTACTTAATCGATAATTCAAGTCACATTCGTTTGAAATTTCGATAGCATTGTAAAGGAATTCATTGCTGCATTTTTTTGCCATCGTTATGTACCGTTCCCGGATGGATGCGCCCACCTGGAAAAGTTGTGCCGTTGCCGGGTCCTTACATACCAACAGGTCGCGGAAATGATTAGAAATACCGCTGATAATGTACTGGCCTTCAAAACCCCTGTTGAGGATATCGTTCAATATCAGTAGGCATTCAGTGACATTGGCATTAAGAATGGCATCTGATAATTTGAAATAATATTCATAATCGAGTACGTTAAGGTTCTCGATCACTGCCTGGTAAGTGATATTTCCACCGGTATAGCTTACTGTCTGGTCGAAAATAGAAAGCGCATCGCGCATTCCTCCATCGGCTTTTTGAGCAATGATATTCAATGCTTCCGGTTCTGTCTTTACCCCTTCATGATCTGCCACATATTGCAAATGTGCTACCGTATCGTGAATGGTGATGCGGTTGAAGTCATATACTTGGCAACGCGACAGGATGGTGGGGATAATTTTTTGTTTTTCAGTTGTTGCAAGAATAAAGATGGCATGAGCGGGTGGTTCTTCCAGGGTCTTCAGGAAAGAATTGAATGCTGCTTGTGAGAGCATGTGTACCTCATCGATGATATACACCTTGTATTTACCTATCTGCGGCGGAACCCGTACCTGGTCGATAAGATTGCGGATATCATCCACCCCGTTGTTAGAAGCAGCATCCAGTTCATGGATATTATAAGAGCGTTGTTCGTTGAATGCCACACACGATTCACACTCGTTACATGCTTCATGATCGGCTGCAGGATTGAGACAATTGATCGTTTTCGCAAAGATGCGGGCGCAGGTAGTCTTTCCCACACCTCTGGGGCCGCTGAAAAGATAGGCATGTGCCAGTTTATTACCGGCAATCGCATTTTTCAGCGTTGTGGTAAGTGCTTCTTGTCCCACTACTGAACGGAAGGTGGAAGGTCTGTATTTTCTTGCGGAAACAACAAATGTATCCATAAATATATCGGGCAATTGTAAAAGTAAGGTTACAAATATAGTGAAAGCCAAGTGAAATGCCAAACTTTTCCGAGGCGCATCCTAGTATTATGGAAATATAGTGAAAGCCGAGTGAAATGCCGAATTTGTTTGGAAATGACTTAATTTTCATGTATTTTTGGAGCTATAATTAGGAATAAGAATGAAATATATTTATTCAATTTTGCTTTTTGGAGGAATGGTATTGATGACAGGTTTATCTTGTCTCTCCAGTAAAAAAGCGCATTCAGAGCTGTCTGAGGAGGAAGTGGTGATTCCTCCTCAGAGCATTGTACCAGATACGTTTGTGTTGCCTCAGATGCCGGTCACAATTAAAGATACTGATGAGAGGGCTAAATATCTGGTAATGCATTATTGGGATAGGTTCGATTTTACAGACAGGAGCCTTATCTGGCGTCCCGAAATTACAGAGCAGGCTTTTGTGGATTATATCAATATCCTCGGCTATGTGCCCAAAAAAGATAGCGATGCCTCTCTTTCATATACATTGCGCAAGGCACAGATTGATACGGTAATGCTTGTCCATTTCATGGAATTATTCGAAAAATATTTATACGACCCCAACTCTCCTTTTCGCAATGAAGAATATTATTTATCTGTATTGGGAGAGGCTACGAAATCTCCGCAATTGACAGACGAAATCCGTTCCCGGTACGGGTTTCAATTCGAAATGGGTATGAAAAACCGCCTTGGGGAAAAAGCCAATGATTTTTCTTATACGGTCTCCTCGGGAGAATCATTCCGGTTATATGACCTGAAGAGTGAATATACCCTTTTGATGTTCATTGATCCGGACTGTAGTACTTGCGCTGCTGTGACGCAGCATCTCGATAAATCGAAAGAATTGAATAGCGCATTGGCATTGAATAGTCCCACACGCACCATGCTCACTGTGCTTGCCCTTTATCCCGATAAGAATCTGGATGAGTGGACTGCCCGCATTTCTGATATACCGGCCAGATGGATATATGCATATGACAAGACGGCTGAGATCATAGGAAAAAAACTATACGATATACGTGCATATCCTACGCTCTATCTCTTAGATAAGGATAAAAAAGTGATACTGAAGGATACCTCTGTTGAATTAATCGAATCCTTCTTTTCCCTACATCACTGATAGGCGGAATTTATAGGTGATTGTCTCTTTTTTGTAATATATTTATATTCAATTATTTGATGGGTGGAAGGAACTAAAATTAACATTTGAGAGTGATTTTTTTTGATGAAATTATTCATTTATAAAAAAAGTGACGTAATTTTGCCCAGTCCAAAAATGGGGTGTTTAGCGAAAGGCCCTATCAGTTAAGGGATTCAGACTATTGCGTGAAGCCGTAGCTTTATCCGAATACTAACCAAACTCAATTTTTTATGAAGTATTTGAGCTTTTGCCTTGTATTGGTGATAACTCTTGTGTTATCGGCCGGTTCGGTAAAAACAGGCTTACCTTCTTTCGGGTACTATCCTGGAGAAATGATTCCCGATATTGTATTGAAGGATGCTGAAGGTAATTCCCGAAACCTGCATGATTATAAAGGCAAAAAAGTAGTGGTCAATTTCTGGGCCACTTACCATGCGCAATCCAGAGCGAACAATGTTCAACTCTACAATTATCTGCGAAAGAATAAAAGTGATATTGAATTCGTTTCAGTCGCTTTCGATGAAAACAAGAATGTAGTGGAAAGGACGTTGATGTTGGATAAGCTGGAGAATATATCTCAGTTCTATGAGATAAGGGGAACCAGTTCAGAAGTATATAGAGGTTTAAAGCTGAACGAGGGGTTTCGTAGCTATTTAATAGATGAGAACGGAGTAATCATCGCGATGAATGTCACTCCCGAAAATTTGAAGACAATCCTTTGAGTGAATATTGAATTAAAAAACGGGTATCGAAATAGTTTCGGCACCCGTTTTTCTATTTAGACGGTAGACTTAATCCGCCCTGTTTTTTGTTTCCGGTTGATGTGGAGTTATAACCGTCATTTATTTGGCTTTACCCTGGTTAGCCACGGCATCCATCAGTTTTTTGATTTCTTCCGGATCGCCGAGGAAATAATCTTTTTGCAAATTCATATTATCATCGAATTCGAAAACATAAGGAACCGCAGTGGGCAAATTCAAGCTTACAATATCTTCGTCGGAGATATTTTTCAGATGCTTGATGATGCCGCGCAGGCTGTTACCATGGGCAGCTACGATCACTTGGTTGAATTTTTTCATTTCCGGAACGATGGTATTATTCCAGTAGGGGAGAATACGTTCTACGGTATCTTTCAGTGCTTCGGTGAGAGGAAGGTCTTTTTCGTCTACCCCTTTATAACGAGGGTCCTGAAACGGAGAACGTTCGTCTTCCCTGTCAAGTGGCGTAGGAGGGACATCATAGCTGCGACGCCAGATAAGTACTTGATCATCACCATATTTTTCTGCCGTTTCTGCCTTATTGAGTCCTTGTAACATACCGTAGTGCTTTTCGTTCAACCGCCAGGTTTTTTCTACCGGTATCCAGTCCAGGTCCATCTCGTCAAGTACTACGTTCAATGTTTTTACAGCCCTTTTCAGATAGGAGGTATAGGCTTTTTCAAATTGGAAACCTTCTTTTTTGAGCAACTTACCCGCTTTATGTGCTTCTGCAATTCCTTTTTCAGAAAGATCGACATCAGTCCATCCTGTAAATCTATTCTCTTTGTTCCATACGCTTTCGCCGTGGCGAATCAAGACTACTTTCTTCATACTGATTTATATTAATTATAAATTGTTAATTGCTGATTACCAATTATCTCTGGGGGAGATAGAACGTTGTTTTAGGAGTGGCAAGGTGGTTAGGATTACATCCCAATTCTTACATCCCAAATCCAAAGCCCTAAGCCCCGGCTCTTTAATTTTTCTGCAAAACTACACAAATTTAACCTAATTACAGGACGATCGGCTTGCAAATTTATTAAAAAGGTATATCCTTCACACACTCTCTGCTTTTATCTTCTTCTTCCATCCTGTTCAACAGGCGCAGCTGTATGGCCAACAAAAAGAGGGAAAGGATGGTGGACAGCGTGTCTGCTACGGGCATGGCGATCCATACACCGTTTAATCCCCATAAACGGGGAAAGATGATGATAAAGGGTACTAAGAAAATCAACTGGCGGCTCAGGCTTTGTATGATTGATTTAACCGCATAGCCCAGGCTCTGGAAGAAACTGGATGCTACTATCTGTATTCCTACCAGCGGAAATGCCGCAACAGTAATCCGTAGCCCTTTTTCGGTAATTGAGAGTAGTTCCGGGTCGGAGGTGAAAATTGATGCGAACAGATGGGGAAAGAACTGGCCGACAAGGAAGGTTGCCGTGGTAATTATGGTAGCTACTTTCATTGAGTAGAAGAGGGTCTCCTTTACTCTTCCGAAGTTACGTGCTCCATAGTTGTAGCCGATAATAGGCTGTGTGCCCTGGTTCAATCCCATAATGATCATCATGAAAATCATAATAACTGTGTTGATGATCCCGTATGCGCCTACTGCCATATCGCCCCCGTAATGCAGGAGGGAAGTGTTCAGCAGTACCGCTACTGCCGATCCGGCTACCTGCATGCTGAATGGAGAAATTCCTATCGAAAGGATGGATGCGGCGATTTTTTTGTTGAAGCGTATATTTTTCCACCGGAGACGGATCAGACTGCTTTCTCTGGTAAAATGGTTCATCACGAACAGCATTCCGACGAACATGGAAATCACCGTAGCCCAAGCCACTCCCTTTATCCCCAGATCAAACACATACAGGAAGATGGGAGTAAGGATGATGTTCAGTATAGCACCAATCAGCATAGTAATCATTGCCTTTTTTGGATAACCCGAAGAGCGCATCATCGCATTGTAGTTGTAGCACAAGCTCACGAACACATTCCCCAGTAAGACGATTTGTAGGTAGTCACGTGCGTAAGAGATAGTAAAGTCGCTGGCACCGAATGCCCTGAGGATGGGGTCGAGATAGATCAGCATAAGGGTGATAAATATGGCATTGAGCAAGATCGTAATCAATAATGAAATGCCGAGTATCTTCTCTGCGGTGATCCTGTCTTGTTTTCCGAGGCTGATGGAAATACGGGTTGCTGCACCTGCGCCAACCAACATTCCAATGGAGGAGGCAAGATTCATCACGGGGAATGTAATGGCAAGACCGGAAATAGCCAAGGCACCTACCCCCTGTCCGATGAAGATACGGCCGATTACGTTATACATTGCTGTGACCATCGTTCCCACGATACCGGGGAGAGCGTAATCCCATACTAATTTACTGATTTTCTTAGTCTGAAAATCCTGTTCTCTTATTGATTGCAATTTCTTTGTTTTAATACCCCGGGCGAGCCATTGCTTCGTCCTATTTTTTCGTCATAATATCCAGCACCAGTTTATCAGTTTCCTGCATCCCGCTATTGCCGATGCGTGCCAGATTTTCTATGGTGCGGTCGATATCTTCATCGACGATTCCTTCCTTGGAGGTGACCACTTCGTCTTCCATAGCCATCACAGCCGATAGGGCAGCCGTCGATACTCCGCTGGCAATTTTAAGCGCACAACCCGGTTTGGCACCATCGCAGATCATGCCTGTGATGTTCGCGATCATATTTTTTGCCGCATACACGATTTGTTCATAGCTGCCTCCCATTAAGTAAGTAATTCCACAACTGGAACCTGTAGAGGCTACTACACAACCACAGAGGGCTGAGAGCTTGCCTAGTTGCTGTTTGATATAAATAATCAGCAGGCTGCTCATCGTCAGCGCACGTATCAGTTGTTCGTCGCTACACGACTCACTTTCGGCATAGGTAAGGACAGGCATAGTGGCGGCTATTCCCTGGTTGCCACTGCCGGAATTGGTCATTACCGGTACCAAACCTCCGTCCATCCTCATGTCGCAGGCGCCTGCAGTTGAGATTATCATGCGAGTATGTAAGTTGTCACCAAATACATGAAGTCCGTTTTGGTTCTTCAGACTACCCGCTACATTATGTCCATAGCTGTGAAGCATTGCCTGTCTTGATGCATTCCTGTTCATCCGGGCAGCTTCCAGTATGAAAGAGAGTTCTTCGAGGGGAGACTCAACAGCATATTCATATACTGTGCGGAAGTTTAGCGTTAAGTTGTTTTCAGCATCTTCCTCCGGATTTCCTGATACAGGCTTATCGAGCAGTACTTTCCCGTTTTTCTCTATATAAGTGAAATAGTTATGGTGGCCGGCAATAGTAGCAACAGCTGATTCCCCGGCCGCGCTGCATCGGATATTGATATATAGTTTATCGGTGATACCGGTCTGTTGGTGAATTCCTATTCTTTCCTCTTCAATGAAACGTTTTCCTTGCTCTACCTGTTCATGAGTTACATTCTTTAATAATTCGAGTTCTTCTTCCGGTTTGCCCGTCAATGCGCCTAAAGCGATGGCAATAGGCAGTCCTGTCATACCCGTACCCGGAATACCTACGCCCAATGCGTTTTTCAACACGTTGCCACTCAAGTATGCCTCTATCTTTTCTGCTTTTCTTCCAAGCACACTACATGCCTTGGCGGCACAAAGGGCCACGGCAATCGGTTCGGTACACCCGACAGAAGGTACTATCTCCTGACGCATCAGTTGCTGAATGTGGTTTCTTTTATCAATAGATAGCATAAGACAAATGCAAAATAATGAGTAATGTAACAACAAAATTAGTCAAAATTCCTCAATGATTGAAGGAGAATGGTGGAAAATTGGGTGTGATGATGTGATAATTCGATGATATCGGAAAAGTTAAAGGTTTGGTATTTTGAATAATTCATTTTATTTTTGGAATATAAACCTGATAACTATGCCTGACAAGGAAGAACTATTGCATTATATATGGAAATTCAGGCTTTATCCTGCCGATTCGCTTGAGACGACGGATGGACAGAGGGTGGAGGTGATTGATCCGGGCATGCATAACCTGCATGCGGGTCCCGATTTTTTTAATGCCAAGATAAGGATCGGTGATAAAATGTGGGCAGGTGATGTGGAGATTCACCGTGCTTCGGATGAATGGGAACGGCATGGTCATCATATTGATAAGGCATATAATTCGGTGATTCTTCACCTGTCGGGACGTGTGAACAGGACGGTAGTCAATGAGAGAGGCCAACAGATTCCCCAATGCGAATTAAAAATACCGGAAGATATACGGAAAAATGCAGATTATCTTCTCTACAGTAACGTCTCTCTTCCCTGTAAGGATTATCTTTCTTCACTACCGGCAACATTTGTATATTCTTTCCTTGATAAACTGGCTATTGAGCGACTGGAGCGGAAAACTAAGGACATTTATGCGCACCTTGATCGTTTTTGCCAGTCGTGGGATGACGTATTCTATGTGCTGCTTAGCCGTAATTTCGGATTTGGAATTAATGGTGATGCATTTGAGCGGCTTGCTCTGTCATTACCGTTTAAATATGTCCGTCGTCATGGCGATAGTCTATTACAGGTGGAGGCATTGCTTTTTGGACAGGCAGGGCTGTTGGAGACCGGAGGACTGCGAGAGAGGGAAACGGGAAGACCTGAGGATAGGGGAGTTGGGGAGAGTGGACGACGAGGGGAGTGGGCGACGAGGAGACCTGGAGACCTGAGGACTGAGGATGATTATTTTCTGCAGTTGCAAGATGAATATCGTTTTCTGAAGACCAAGTATTCGCTGATACCGCTGGATAGTTATCTCTTCAAACGCATGAGGATTCGTCCCCATTCTTTCCCTGAATTACGGATTGCACAACTGGCCGCATTATTACAATCATCCGGTCGCTTCTTCTCCCATCTGTTGGAGCGGAAAAATGTCAACGAGTGGATGCCGCTGTTCGAAGTATCTCCCTCTATCTACTGGCACACCCATTATTCTTTCGGGAAGCGGTCTTCCGAATCGACCGGGCAATTAGGGTATGCGTCACGTCAGATTTTATTGATCAATACAGTGGCACCCATATTATTCTCCTATGGTCAAAAAACCGGTTCAACCCACTATTGTGATAGGGCAATTCTCTTGTTAGAGTCGTTGAAGCCGGAAAAAAACAGTATTGTGTCTGGTTTTTGGGAGGCGGGTATAATTCCCCGTAATGCCTTAGAATCGCAGGCACTTATACAACTTCGAAGTGCTTATTGTGATTTGCGGAAGTGTCCTTTCTGCAGAATAGGATATAGAGTTTTGAGTTGTAAAAAATGAAAAAATGGTATGATACTGCGTAAAACATTGTACATTTGCGTTGAAAACAGCATTGAGATATAATGTTACATAGAATTTTCAGACCTCTTATATGGTTGTTTCTTCTCATCGGAATTGCCGCTTTGTATCATTCCTGTGCGAATATGGCTGCACCTACCGGAGGGCCTCAGGACTATGATCCACCGGTAGTGAGAAGGGCTTCTCCCGACTTTAATTCACTGAATGCTTCTCCTACCAGGATCGAGATAGAATTTGACGAGAATATCAAGATCGAGAAGCCCAGCGAGAAGGTGATCGTAACCCCTCCGCAGAAGAATATGCCAGTGATCCGCTCTGCAGGGAGAAAAGCAATTGTGGAACTTAAAGATACCCTGTCGCTGAATACAACTTATACTATCGATTTTACCGATGCTATTGCAGACAATAATGAAGGCAATCCGCTGGAAAATTTTGTCTATTCCTTTTCTACCGGTGACCGGCTTGATACCTTATCTATTGCCGGGAAGGTGCTTACCGCTCAAAACCTTGAACCCGTAACGGGAATCTATGTGGGCATCCATTCCAATCACAGTGATACGGCATTTACGCATATCCCTTTCGAGCGGATTTCCAGAACGGATTCACGCGGGAAATTCACCGTTAGGGGAATGGCTCCCGGAAAATATAAGGTATTTGCTCTGGATGACTTGAACAGGGATTATAAATATGATAACCCGCAGGAAAGTATTGCCTTCCTGGATTCCATAGTCATACCATCTACTATGCCGGCTGTACGGCAGGACACAATTTTTCAGGATAGCCTGACAATTGATACGGTTCGTACAGTTCATTATACCCGTTTTACCCCGGATGATTTGGTCCTTTATTCTTTCCTTTCGGATTTTCAACGGCAATACTTACAAAAATATGAACGTCCTGAAGCACATAGAATCAATCTTTTTTTCTCTGCCCCTACAGAGAAACCGTCATTTTTCTTATTAAGACCGGATAAGAGAGGAGACGATTGGTATGTGACTGAACGAAGTGCTAAAAACGATACGCTCATGTTATGGATCACTGATTCGCTGGTATATCGACAGGATTCGCTGAGTATGCAAATCAATTATATCCGTACCGATTCGCTCAATAAAAACTATATCGCCACCGATACACTCAATTTTAATATGCGGCGAAAGGGGCACGATCGGGGCGGGACCGAAAAGAAAGAAAAGAAAAAAGAAGAGGAAGAAGAACAGCTCACATTTTTAAGTGTGAAGACCAATGTCCAATCAACATTTGAGTTGTTCAATCCCGTGCGGATAGAGTTTGAACATCCCGTCGTTGCTTTCGACACTACCCACGTGCACCTGCTGGCTGAAATCGATTCACTGTTTGAACCTATTCCTTTCCGACTGGAATCTGATTCCCTGAATCCCCGCAAGTTTACTCTGCGACCTCGTTGGACACCCGGCGGAAAATACAAGATACTGATCGATTCGGCGACAGTTACCAGCCGTTATGGAATTTGGAACAATAAATATGAGCAATCCTTCACCGTGAAACCCTTGGATCAGTATGGAAATTTGGAAATCGCCATTTCCGGATTGCCTGAAGGGAAGCCGGCTTTCGTGGAACTGCTCGACAAGTCGGATAAACCTTTTCGAAAAAGCGATGTCAAAGCGAATAGGGCAAGATTTCAGGATCTGCCTCCCGGTGAGATTTATGCACGTATTGTAATAGATGAAAATGGCGATGGTGTATGGACTACCGGTAATTATGAAGAGGGGCGGCAGCCGGAGCAGGTGTTTTACTATCCCGGAAAATTGGTTATAAGAGCTTTCTCTGATCATGAACAGGATTGGAACGTCAATGCAACGCCCGTGATCAATCAGAAGCCAGAGGAGATAACCAAAAATAAACCGCAAGAGAAAAAGCGGCTTACTCCGGATCAGGAAAGAGAGCGGCAACGGCAGCAGCAAAACCAGCAGAATCCTCCTTTTTCCGGAACAGGTGGAGGTATAGGCGCCGGGAGCTCTTCCAATATGATGCAGCAACCGGGAGGAATGCGATATTGAATCACCTGTTGCATCCTCCCCTTAAAATTGAAATTATGATCAATAAAAAAACTAAATCAATCTTTTTTTTACTGCTTTTGTTTTTTTCTTTTATAGAGGTGAACGCACAGTGTAAATTGACCAATACTGCTTTTGCAAGCGGTGAAGATATAGAGTATGATCTCTATCTGAATATGGGTATTTTGAATGCACGGGCCGGTAAGGGGTCCCTCTCGGTGACCGAAGCAAATTACCGTGGTGAAAATGCTTATAAGATAGTGATGATGCTCAATACTTCCGGTCTGGCCGGTAATATATATACGGTAAATGATACCCTTACCTCTTTTGTAGATAAGGATCTCCGTCCTTTGCTGTTTACCAAGGAGGCATTTGAAGGAAAGGATTATTCTGTAGACAGGCAATCCTATACCTATAATGGCGATCAGTTGAAAATACGTACTTTCCGGTTGAGGAATGGAAAAGAGCAGTTCGACGAGGTAATCACTACCGACCAGTGTACCTATGATTATCTTTCAGTCATGCCTTATATCCGTAACCTTGATTATTCTGATATGAAGCCCGGTGACAGGCATCATATCCGGTTTATTTCCGGAAAGAAGTCGGTGAACATGTATGTCAATTACCAGGGAATCTCAACAGTAAAAGCAAATAACGGAAAGAAATATGAAGTAATCAATCTCTCCCTGACCATACTCGATGACGCTTTTACAGATCAGAAAGATGCTTTGAAGGCCTCTCTTACCAATGATGAGAACCGTATCCCGATAATTATAGATACTACGCTGAAAGTAGGAACTATCAGGGCTGTCCTCCGGAATGTAAAAGGAACCAGGAATCCGTAGTTATTCTTTATTTTTCCTAAAAAGAATGTATCTTTGTGAGCTACTAAAGATTAAGAGGAAAAGATATGTCAGATCCGATATATTCCATAAAAATACCAGAGCCGGCACTCAGGAGGTTGCCGTGGTATTTATCATACGTGAAGTTGCTTAAAAGTCAGGGTGAAACTATTGTATCTTCTACCCGCATTGCAAAAAAGATTGATGTTTCCGCCTCACAAATAGCCAAGGATCTTTCTTATGTTGATATAAATGGCAAAACCCGGGTAGGCTACGATATCGATGATCTGATCAATGTACTGGAATCGTTTCTCGGATTTACAAATACCCATACCGCCGTAGTTTTTGGAGTGGGCAGCTTGGGTGGGGCATTATTGTCGGACTCTGGACTGGAGCAGTTTGGGTTAAAGATTATTGCCGGATATGATGTGAATCCTACTGTGATTAATCATCCTCACGATATTCCGGTATTTCACTCCGATGAATTTATTGTACGCAATAAAGTGATGAAGGCAGAAATAGGCATTCTCACCGTACCTCCCGGAGCCGCTCAGGAAGTGTCGGATTATATGATCCGGGGCGGGGTGAAAGCTATCTGGAATTTTACACCTTTCCGCATACGTGTTCCTGAAGGGATTGTACTTCAAAATACCTCATTATACGCCCACCTTGCCGTCATGTTTAATCGGTTGAACGGATGATTTTTTAAGAAATGAAGATTTTTGCTGTCGGATTGAACTATGCTTCCCACAATAAAGAGATGGAACGTACGTTTATCAGTAAGGAGCCGGTTCTTTTCATGAAACCGGATACAGCGTTACTGAAAGGAAATAAACCGTTTTTTTTGCCTGATTTCTCCTCTGAAATTCATTATGAGACGGAGTTGGTGGTAAAGATAAACCGGTTGGGTAAGAATATTGCCGAACGCTTTGCTCACCGCTATTACGGTGAAGTAACCGTAGGAATTGATTTTACCGCACGGGATTTGCAAAGAAAACAGAAAGAGTTCGGCCTGCCATGGGAGATCGCTAAAAGTTTTGATAATTCTGCTGTTATTGGGGAGTTTATTCCCATAGGGAATATGGAAGATATTCAAAACGTGGATCTTCGCCTGGATATCAACAATCAGACTGTTCAACGGGGCAATACCAAAGAGATGATTTATCCGGTAGATAGAATTATTGCTTATATCAGTCAATTCTTTACATTGAAGATTGGGGATCTTATCTTCACCGGAACGCCGGCAGGTATAGGTCCGGTAGCAACTGGTGATCATTTGCAGGGTTACCTCCAGGATAGAAAACTATTGGATTTCAGAGTAAAATGATACTCAATCAACCATCATACCGATACAAAATGAACAAGGTGATTTTTACTATCTTCTGTTGTACGCTTTGTGCAGCATCGAATTCTTTTGTCTCTGCGCAGGATTATAATCCTATCCCCGTGGCGTTACCATCACTACAAATAGCTCCCGACGCAAGGGGGGGAGGTATGGGGGATATTGGGGTGGCTACCATGCCCGATGTCTACTCACAACATTGGAATGCGGCAAAGTATCCGTTTGTTTCGGGTAATGCGGGTATTGCCTTTTCGTATACGCCGTGGCTTAGTAAACTGGTGAATGATATTAATTTGCTCTATGCCTCCGGCTATTGGAAATTCGGCAATGAGAACCTGAATGCTATCAGCGCGTCAATACGTTATTTTTCGCTGGGCGACACAGAGGTTGGGACCCTCAACGATGAGTTCTGGCAAACCGTTTCTCCTTACGAATTTGCCATTGATGTTGCCTATTCGAGGAGACTTTCTGAAACATTCTCTGCCGCTGTCACCATGCGTTATATTCATGCAGATTATTCTACCGGAGATGATGACACAACCCCCGGCAATGCTTTCGCTGCAGACATCGCCGGCTATAATGAATCTTATTTCCATATGGGGCGTACGGAAGCGCTCCTTGGGCTCGGTTTTAATATTTCCAATATAGGAACAAAAATTTCTTATGACGGGGGGACAACCAGCATGTTTCTTCCCGCGAATCTCCGGATGGGTGCTTCGGTAGGATTTCCTTTGGACCCAAAAAATACCCTCTCGGTCAGCTTCGATATCAATAAGCTGCTGGTGCCAACACCGCCGCTTCTTTCAGCAGATGAGACCGATGAAGATTTTGAACAGCGCAGAATTGACTATCAGAATATCTCATCTATCGGGGGAATTTTTAAGTCGTTTGGCGATGCACCCGGCGGATTCAAGGAAGAATTGAGGGAGGTAATGTGGTCTGTTGGAGCGGAATACCGGTATGATAACCGCTTTGCTCTCCGGACGGGTTATTATCATGAGAACGAATATAAGGGTAATCGTCGTTATTTTGCTTTCGGAGCCGGTTTCAGGAATGATATTTTCCAGATTGACGCTGCTTACCTGATATCAGCTGCGCAATCAAATCCATTGGATCAGACATTACGTATTTCCTTCGGTCTGGATATACAGGGAATCAGAAATTTAATGCGATAAATTATGCAAATAAGGATAGGTTTCGGATATGATATGCATCGTCTTCAGGAAGGAAGAGCACTCTGGATGGGAGGAATAAAACTGGAATACCAAAAAGGATTATTGGGCCATTCCGATGCCGACGTACTAATCCATGCCGTCTGTGATGCACTGTTGGGAGCTGCCAACTTACGGGATATAGGATATCACTTTCCTGATAATGCGGACGAATTCCACGATGTGGACAGTAAGATTCTCTTGGAAAAGACAATGGATTTATTAAGGGATAAGGGGTATTCTGTGGGAAATATCGATGCCACTATCTGCGCTGAACAGCCCAAGCTCAATCCCTATATACCTGCAATGCAACAGAAATTATCGGAAGTGATGAAGGTAGATGCAGAGGCCATTTCCATCAAAGCTACCACATCGGAGAAGATGGGATTTGTAGGCCGTGAAGAAGGTATTACCGCCTATGCGGTGGCGCTTGTCCAAAAGCCATAGTGGTGGCAGAATATGTCCGGCTTTCACAAAATAGCAAGGTTCATGACCTTTTGTCGGGGGAGTTTGTATGCTCGGTGTCGCTGGTTGTTACGTAAAAAACAGTCGAAAGGACATGGAGTACATTCCCCTTTTGCCTTTGATCTGATTACCAATGTTATTTATTCGCCTTATAGCTTTTATGCGTTTTCAGATATCCCTGAGATCCTTTCTAAAAACGGACTTGATCCCTATTTAATTGGAAGGATTAATCACTTTTCTTTTCGTCTGGTATATTATCTTAACCCAAAAGACATATTGGAAGTCAATACCGGGATAGGTGTGAATTCACTGTTTCTTACTGCCCCGTCACCATATATCCATTGTACATGCGTAGAAGAAGATAGGAATAAGGTGGAAGTGGCGGGACGACTGCAGGAAGAAGCCGGCCGGAAGTGCAAGATGGTGCCTTCCCTCGCTGACTGTAGGGGTGAACATTATGATGCTATATTTATTTATTTGAAAGATAGGGATATCCCCGATATTTCTGTATTGTCGGAGATGAGTAAGCCAGTCACTTTTTGGGTCTTTTACCCTATAAATAGAGGATCGGCTAAACAATTTTGGAATGAAATCGTTCATGATGTGAATGCCCGGATGACGTTCGACTTGAAAGATACAGGAGTTGTTTTTCTGAGGAAGGACTTTGGAAAGGCGAATTATTTTGTGTAAAAATAGTTAAGTGTAAAAATGAAAAAAAGCATAGTATATACGAAAACCGGCGACAAGGGGATGACTTCCCTGGTAAGGGGAATGCGGGTAAGTAAAACGCACGTTCGTCTTGATGCATACGGTACAGTGGATGAGTTGAATAGTTATATCGGCTGGTTAATTTGTGAAGTGGATGATACTATTCATCGTGATTTTCTCCGGTATATCCAGCACAAACTTTTTACCGTAGGCTCTTATCTGGCGACAGAAACAGAAAATAAGGATCCGAAAGCGGCCAGTATTATCTCTGAGAAAGATATATCGCGTATTGAGGAGCAGATCGACATCATCGACGGGAGATTACCTCGATTGAACCGGTTTGTGTTACCCGGAGGAAATGAACCTGCCTCACGTGCCCATATATGTAGAACTGTGGCGCGGAGGGCAGAGAGGAACGTGTATCGGGTTGCCGAAAAATTTCCGGTCGCAGAAGAGGTTTTGATTTTCCTGAACCGTCTTTCAGACTACCTTTTCGTATTTGCCCGGTATGAAAGCAATAAAACATCCGAAGAAATATTTTGGGAACAAGGCGATATATAAAAACTTTTTATACATTTGCGGAAAAATAGAAAAATAGCAGTAACAACAAATTAAATATATTATCAATGTATTGGACACTTGAATTGGCATCGAAATTGGAGGATGCTCCCTGGCCCGCTACAAAAGATGAATTAATTGATTATGCCCAGCGTTCGGGCGCTCCGCTGGAGGTGATTGAGAATCTTCAGGAAATTGAAGAAGATGGTGAGATATTTGAATCAATAGAAGATATCTGGCCTGATTATCCCAGCAAGGAGGATTTCTTTTTCAATGAAGACGAATATTGACCCGTCAGAGAGCAAAAGCAGACATCCAAACAAAAAACATCCCGGTTAAGTGAATTGCCGGGATGTTTTATAAGTGATAACGTAAATAACCTATTTACTTTACATTAGCTTATTGATTTTTTCAGTAAACAGGGTCTTGGGACCTGCTCCTACTAACTTGTCTACTACTTCTCCGTTTTTAATAAAAAGCACAGTAGGAATATTGCGGATACCGTATTTTGAGGTTGTATCATCATTTTCATCCACATTCAGTTTACCTACTATCACTTTATCTTTGTATTCTTCCCCGATCTCTTCGATGATGGGTCCGATCATTTTGCAGGGGCCGCACCACTCCGCCCAGAAATCTATGACCACTAGCTTGTCCGTATCCAGGACTGAGTCAAGGGTTGCGTCTGTAATTTGAAGCGCCATATTTGTCTTTTTTTATTATTAATTAGTTGATTTTAAAATCGATAGATAAATTACTCTTTAAGTAATCGATGAACCTTTTATTGACTTGAATCTTCGCCGGTCGTGAAAACAACTGGACTCTCATGTGGGGTTCTTCACCAATGATTTGGAAATATAACAATGAATTTCCGGAATTGTTTTTTACAAGTGCCGATAATTCGGTTACCGAAGTATCATCTATCTCTGAAAGAGGTATTTGCAATGTAATCTTTGATACCAGTTTATCTTTCACTTCAGATAAGAGGGAGATAGAGGATATTTTTATTTCCATCTCTTCCGGCCGGTAATTTTTGGGTTGTACCCTTCCTTCGATATATACGGATAAACCTATGCGCGCATATCTGCCGAAATTCACGCTGTCTTCGCTGAAAAGTGCGATCTCAAATTTACCCGCATAATCTTCGAGTTTGAAGATGGTGTAGGGCGATCCCCTTTTGGTCTGCCCTTCACGTACCGCTGTAATAATCCCTCCGAAGGTGATATCCTTCCCGTTCAGCGAATCGAGATCCTGCAATTGCAGCGTATCTGCATTACATACATACTTGAGGATAAACTCATATTCGTCCAACGGGTGTGCGGAGAGGTAAATGCCGATCAATTCCCTCTCCTTGTTCAGTCTTTCCAGATCCGACCAACGTACGGCCTGGGGTATTTCGGGGCGTGCTATCTGGAAGGAAGTATCGTCGCCGAACAGTGAGTTCATGGCTTCTATCTTATCCTGCTGGTATTTATTGCCGTAGCGGACAAGGGTCTCTAAAAACTCCTCTCCCTTACTATTCTGAGCCGCGAACTGTTCCCGCTGTATGCCGGGAAAGGAGTCGAAAGCTCCTGCCATCGCCAGCGCTTCAATATTCTTCTTATTGCAGGAAGAGAGGTTCACCCGTTCCACAAAATCGAAAATATCCCTATAACGGCCGTTTTGCTTGCGCTCGGCAATGATATCGTTGACCGCATTTTGACCTACGCTCTTGATAGCAGCCAGACCGAAACGGACGTCGCCCGCATCATTCACCGAGAATTTCATCATCGATTCATTCACGTCAGGAGGCAGCACATTGATGCCCATTGCCATGCACTCATCCATGAACTTGGTAATTTCAGTGATGTTGTTCAGGTTGTTGGAGAGTACTGCCGCCATGTATTCCGACGGGTAATTGGCTTTGAGCCATGCCGTTTGGTAAGCTACCCACGAATAGCAGGTGGCATGGGATTTGTTGAAGGCATACGAGGCAAATTTCTCCCAGTCGTTCCATATCTTGTTGAGTACCTTGGCATCGTACCCGTTTTTGGTACCACCTGCGATGAATTTCTCTTTCAGCGCCGTCATCTTGTCGATCAGTTTTTTCCCCATCGCCTTACGCAATTCATCCGACTGACCGCGGGTGAACCCCGCAAGCAGACGGGAAAGAAGCATCACCTGTTCCTGATAGACGGTAATCCCATAAGTTTCATCGAGGTATTTCTCCATGACGGGAATATCATAAGCGATCTCCTCCCTGCCGTGTTTGCGGGCGATAAAAGAAGGTATATAGTCCATGGGACCGGGGCGGTAGAGGGCGTTCATCGCTATCAGGTCCTCAAACTTACTTGGCTGCAGCTCTTTGAGGTATTTCTGCATGCCGGCCGACTCAAACTGGAAGGTGCCGGTGGTCTGTCCGCTGCAATAGAGCTTGTAAGTGGTATCGTCATTCATATCGATGGCGTCGATATCTAGCTTTATCCCCCGGTTCTGTTCGATGATAGCTACGGCATCCTTGATGATGGAGAGTGTCTTGAGGCCAAGGAAGTCCATCTTGATCAATCCCGTCTCCTCGATCACAGAGCCCTCGTATTGTGTGACGAGCAACTTTTCCTTTGTCTCCTTGTCTTCCGCCGTACTGATAGGCACTACATCGGATATATCGGTCTGGCCGATAATTACACCACAAGCATGCACCCCCGTGCTTCGTACGTTGCCCTCAAGCATCTGTGCATACTTCAGTGTATTTTTTACCAGAGGGTCGTTACTTTGGGCGGCTTCTTGCAACTCCGGCACATTTTCGATAGCTGCTCTCAGGTTAATTTTTTTGACGTTGGGAATCCTGTCGGGTACCAGCTTAGCCAGCCGGTTCGACTCGGACAAAGGCAGTTTGTGTACCCGCGCCACATCTTTGATGGACGATTTTGTAGCCATGGTACCATAGGTAATGATATGGGCTACCTTTTCACTGCCATACTTTTCGGTCACCCAGCGTAATACCTTTCCACGACCTTCATCATCGAAATCGATATCGATATCGGGCATCGATATACGGTCAGGATTAAGGAAACGCTCGAAGAGCAGATCGTACTTCAATGGATCTATATCGGTGATTCTCAGACAGAAAGCCACTGCCGACCCTGCAGCCGACCCACGTCCCGGGCCGACGGCCACGTCCATTGCCCTGGCAGCGCTGATAAAGTCCTGCACGATGAGGAAGTAACCGGGAAAACCCATCGTCTTGATGGTCTCCAATTCGAAATCGAGTCGTTCCTCTACTTCCGGGGAAAGTGTTTCCCCGTACCTTTTTCTTGCCCCTTCCTTCGTGAGGTATGTCAGATAATCGGCTTCCAGCTTGATGCGGATTACTTTATTATAGCCGCCCAACCGATGAAAATTAGCCTCTCCGAACTCTTCTATCAGGGCGGCTTCGGAATATTTTTGTTTGTACCCCTCTTCGGTTCCGAATGCGGAATCGATAGGGTAGAAAGGCATCAGGGCGGCATGATCTATGGAGTAAGATTCTATTTTTGCCGCTACTTCCAGCGTGTTGGTCAGCACTTCAGGGATATCGGCAAAGATATGGTTCATCTCGGCAGTGGTCTTCAGCCACTCCTGCTTGGTGTAGCGCATCCGGTTGGGATCATCGAAGTCCTTTCCCGTACTCAGGCAGATAAGGCGGTCATGTGCGTCTGCATCCTCTTCGTTCACGAAATGGACATCATTGGTCGCGATCAGCTTCACATCATATTTCCGGGCGATTCGGATCAACTCCTGGTTGACCCGTTCCTGTTTGGGATAGGTAGTCTGGTCGGCATCTATCCGGTCGGTCTTGTGCCGTTGCAATTCAATATAATAGTCTTCCCCGAAAAGGTTTTTGAACCATTGCACCGCCTCTTCGGCCTCCTGGATTTGTCCGCTGTCTATTTTCCGGGAGATCTCCCCACCGAGGCAGGCAGAAGATACGATCAACCCTTCGTGGTATTGCTCCAGCAGTTCCTTATCGATACGGGGACGGTAATAAAATCCTTCGGTCCAACTCTTGGAGACCATCTTGATAAGGTTCTTATATCCTTTCAGGTTTTTTGCCAGTACTACCAGATGCCATCCGCTGCCGTCGATCTTCTCCGACTGCAGGTGACGGCTGCGGCGTGCCACGTAACATTCACACCCCACGATTGGCTTAAACAGCTTATTTTCTGCTTCGGTGAGCTTTTGGCGGAGTTGTCCGATCTTCTCCCTGTCTCCCCGTCTCCCTGTCTCCCTGTCTCCCTGTGCCCTAGTCGCCTCGTCTCCCTGTCCCCCAGTCTCCAAGCTCTCCTCGTTCCCGGTCTTTTCCAGTTCGCTGATCTCGCTTTTAATTTTTTTTATTTCGGCATTTACCGGTGCATTTTTCTTGCTTGCGTAGTTAAGGAATTCCTTGATGCCGTACATGGCACCGTGGTCGGTCAGTGCCAATGCTTTCATGCCATCTCCGATGGCTTTGTCAATCAGGCGCTGTATACTTGCCTGCCCGTCGAGCAGTGAGTATTGAGAGTGAACGTGTAGATGTACAAACGGATGCATATATATTGGTCGATTTTTTTATTCTGAGCTGTGTACAAAAATACGGAAAATTGGCCAAGGTAGGAGGAGATATCGGGAGAAGTTATCAACGGGGTTTTAGAAATTACTCATTCAGATAAATATAATGGAGGATGGCTGTTCTTTTTTGTCTATTTGTAAAATGAATTTTCAGCAAAAAAGCATCCACGCTTAAGGTATTGTTCACCTTAAGAAGAGTGCTCCGAATATTTCTCTACAATATATTGAGCTTCACAGCAAAATAATTTGAGTCTTACGGCAAACTAAAGCAGACACAAAATTTCTAACTTTGTACCACTCAATAACAGCAACAACAAAATTATGGCAGAACAACAAAACGATGCCTTTCAGACCATAAGCTATTCGGATATATTCCTTTCGTGTTTTTCCGAAAGGGGTACACATTGTGTCCATTCAAAACCCGAGCACGTTTTGTTATATCTGTATTCGGGCAAACAGGTTATCGAGGACAGAAATAAACGGATAACCATAAAAGCAGGAGAGTGTGCCTTTATCAGACGTGACCACAGGTTGACAATGTACAAGAACAGCAAGGGCAAGGAACTGTACAAAGGAATTTCACTTGTATTTCAGCGCAATGTGTTGCGTGAGTTTTACAGCAAAATGAACAAATCGGAAATTCCGAAAGACATAACAATTTCCGACAAGAACGTTTTCAAACTAAATAAAACCCCTGATATAGAAAGTTTGTTTCAGTCGCTTACCCCATACTTTGACAGCAACGTAAAACCAACGGAGGGCGTTATTCATCTGAAATTATTGGAAGGAATTTATGCCTTGCTGAATAATAATGAAATGCTTTATCCAATACTGTTCGACTTTGCCGAACCGTGGAAAATCGACCTTTTGGATTTCCTTAATGACAATTATATGGAGGACCTTTCAATGGAGCAAATCGCATCATTTACGGGGCGGAGTTTGGCAACTTTTAAAAGGGATTTCAAAAAGATAAGCAACCTCACTCCGCAAAAATGGCTGATAAAAAAGCGCTTGGAAATGGCTTACATAAAGCTGAAAGAAGAAAACAAAAAAGTGCTGGACGTTTGTATGGAAGTCGGATTTAAAAATCCATCCCATTTTTCCACTGCATTTAAAAAGCAATACGGAATACCACCGTCAGAAATTTAAAATTGAGCTTCACAGCAAAATAATTTGAGCCTTACGCCAAAGCTGTTGTAAGGCTTTGTCTTTAACTTTGCATTGTAAAAAATAATGTAATGCAAGAAATAGATATATTTGAACGGTTATGCAATGGCGAAACCATTTTGCCAAACGACCCCGAAGCTTATAAAATGCGTGAAGCATCATACAAAACAAAAGAATTATTGGTACAGATGAACAACGCCACAAACCCGAAAGAAATAAGGGTTTTATTAAGCCAAATCACAGGCACAGAAATTGACGAAAGCGTTGCCGTATTTACACCGCTATACCTCAATTATGGGAAGAACATAAAAATAGGCAAAAACGTATTTATAAACTTTGATTGTGTCTTCCTTGACTTGGGAGGAATTACCATAGAAGATAACGTATTGATAGCTCCCAAAGTCAGCCTATTATCAGAGGGACACCCATTAGAACCCGAAAACAGACACGCATTGGCACCGAAACCTATCCATATCAAAAAAAATGCATGGATTGGTGCAGGAGCAACCATATTGCAAGGCGTTACCATCGGCGAAAATTCGGTTGTAGCATCGGGTGCGGTAGTATCAAAAGACGTTCCCGACAATATAATTGTGGGCGGTATTCCCGCGAAAATCATTAAAGCCATTTAAAACAGAAAAAATGAAAGGATTATCAAATTTAGCAGTTGCAAGCCTTCTGTTTTTAGGGCAGTCCTGCACACAAAGTATAAACAATCAAAATGTAGAAAATATGAAAGAAACAGCAAAAACAGAACACTATACTTTTGAGTTGAGCAATAAGGTAACACGCCAAAAAGTAACCTTTAACAACCGTTATGGGATAACATTGACAGGCGATTTATACAGTCCCAAAAGTCGTAGCAACGAAGCTTTGCCTGCGTTGGCTATTAGCGGGCCTTTTGGAGCTGTAAAAGAACAATCTTCGGGGCTATATGCTAACCAAATGGCAGAACGTGGATTTGTGGTATTGGCTTTTGACCCGTCCTATACAGGCGAAAGCGGTGGTGAACCTCGTGCCGTTGCATCTCCCGACATCAATACCGAAGATTTCAGTTCAGCAGTTGATTTTCTTGGAATACAAAAAATTGTTGATAGAAATAAAATAGGTATTATTGGTATTTGTGGTTGGGCTGGCTTTGCTTTAAACGCCACTGCTATTGATAAGCGTATAAAAGCCGTAGCCACAGCAAGCATGTACGATATGACAAGAGTAATGTCAAAAGGCTATAACGATGTAGTTACTTTGGAAGAACGTACCAAAACATTAGAGCAATTGGGCGAGCAACGTTGGAAAGATGCAGAAGCGGGAATATTCCATGCAGGAGCAGTATTAAACCCCGAAAAGCTGAAAGGCGATGAACCACAATTTGTAAAAGAATACTACGACTATTACCGTACACCGAGAGGATTTCACGAACGCTCTCTAAACTCGACAGGTGCGTGGAATGCTACCAATGCATTATCGTTTATGAATATGCCGATTTTAACTTACATCAAAGAAATATCGCCACGACCCATGTTACTGATTGCAGGGGAAAAAGCACACTCACGTTATTTCAGTGAAGATGCTTATAAAAATGCTTCCGAACCAAAAGAGCTAATGATTATCCCTAATGCCGTTCACGTGGATTTATACGACAACGTAGATGTAATTCCATTCGACAAGTTGGAAATATTCTTTAAAGAGCATTTAAAATAGGTCTTTTCTCGGGAAGTGCAGAAAGTTCATAAACCCGTTTATCCGTAGATAATACTACCCTACTGTTGAGATCGTCCGGTATTTCAAGAGGTTCAGCCATCCTAAGAAGGAATACGGTAGCCCATAAACGGTGCTTGTAAAGTGTGAAATCAAGTCCCTGGTGATTCTTTAAAAACTCTGCAACAGTCGCAGGGGAGAAATCACCGGACATATTCAAGTCTTCGTATATACCGGCATAACGATCGTCAGATTTGCCTGTCTCTTGCAGATATTTCTTATATTTTCCTTCAAAATTCAGTTCAAGATACTTTCTGCATTGTGATTCCCAAGGGATATATGACAAGCTCTTTCTCCAGATGGCAGAAAAAGCATCCTTATCGATTGTTTCCAGAAATTGAAATTTTGCACTGTCATCCAACAGGGGAGTAATAGATCCTTTTTTAACATCTGCATCCACACTGTCCAGATAGGTGTGATAGCTCTCATTGATATCTGTTGAAAATCTGTTTATCTCATTGTAAACAGGTAATTTTATCTGCTATAATCATGCAAAACAGAAATGGGAATAAAGTCTATCAGTATCTTTGTCAAACTCCTCATTAAAAATCCTCACCTCGACGGAAGAAAAAAGTTACGTTGCATCACTCACTTTTCACCACTTCAGCCGGATTTTGGACGGATGCCCGCCAGCTTTGCCATGATACGGAAACCACAGAAAATAACAGTACGGCAATGCCTGCCAGTGCAAATATCCACCAGTCGAGTGAGGTTTTGTGGGCGAAGTTGGCAAGCCATTGTTGCATGACCCACCAGGCGAGCGGCGAGGCAATCACAAAAGCGAAGAGGATGCGGTAGATAAAACTCCTATTCAGCATCCGGATGATCTGCCCGGGTTGCGCTCCGTTCACTTTCCGGATGGCAATTTCCTTCCGTCTCCGCTTGACGATAAATGCCATAAAGATAACCAGCCCCAGGTTGGCGATAACAAGGCATAATAGCGAGAACAGGTTGACAAGCCGTCCTGCATTGAATTCATTACGGTAGACCGTCCCATATACATCCTGCAAAAAACTATAGTTGGGCGGGTAATCAGGATTTACTTTATTCCATACTTCATCGAATATCCTCAATCCTTCTTCCTGTTTGTCCGGCGCGAATTTCAACATAAAACAATGCCGGAACAGTTGCCGCTGCATGATGAACAGGGGAATAGACTCTTCATAGATATTGATATAGGTAAAATCATCGGTTACGCCGCAGATGGTACCTTTGCTGATATAATCGATTACATCATCGGGCTGTTCTTCCATCACAAGGATATTCTCCGTTTTGCCGCCTACTTGTGTTGTTTTTATCAAATTAAGCTGTTTCGATATGCCGAATGAAATAATCACGATAAATATCACAATTGCATATTGTATTACAAGCATATACCGGATATTGGAGAATGAGAAACGAGAAGGGTTCAGGCTATCGCGTGTACTGATGAACATCGTAGAAGAAATGCTTGCCAGTACGGGGATAAGCGACACAAATAGCGTAAGCCCCAAAAAACAGAGTGCCAGCCCGATTGTTCCATAAGAGAGAAACCGGAACGTTGGGAAATGAAGTATGGGCGCCAGATAATAGGCTGCAATTCCCCCGATCAGGATAGAGAGTAAACCAATCAGGACAGCCGGTATGGATTCGTTATAGAGGATAGTGGAAGCGTCGGCACCATTTAGCCTCAATAGCCGGTAATATCTTTTGTTGTAAGAGAATAGCAGGCTGTGGTTCAACCATAAATTGAACAATACCACTACTAACAACAAGATATTGGCTCCTGCAATCAGATAGATATAATAGATATTTCCGTTATGCTCCATTTCCCGTTGTGCCCGGCTATGGAGATGGATATCGGTCAGCGGCATCAGGTGGGCCGTTACCTCTTCGGTTAGATTTTCGAATGCATCATAATGGGCTTCAATCTGTTCTTTTACTCTTGGAAGGTTACGTATATCATTCAGTAAAAGATATACATAAGTCCATTCGGGTATGTCTTGTCGCCGGTGAAAGAGCAGGTCGGTATGGAAATGGGAGTTTTCGGGAAAATCGTCGAATACACCACTTACAAAATAAGTTTTTGAATCCAGTCGCCTTCCTTCCAGAGAGAGTTCTTTTCCTATGGGGTTCTCGTCACCAAACAGTTCCTGTGCCAATGACTGACTGACAAGGATGCTCTCCGGCGATTTCAACACGTTTGAAGGATCGCCTGTCGCAAGTGGATAGCTGAATACTTCAAAGAAATTGGGAGAGACCGCATAAAAGTCGTTCATGATGCGTCGTTCACCTGCATAGGCCAACACAGCCGTATTGACTTTGGTGATGGATACAAATTGTTCGATCTCAGCAATTTTCTCCAGTTCCGATTCCACGTTTTGCAAATAGAGACGTCCGTCCAAAGGTTCATCGTCATATTGTATCGATAACCGCACCATACGGTCGGCATTCTCGTTGAAACGGTCGTAGCTCAACTCTTTGCGGATATACCGGTACGACAGGAGCAGGCAGGCGAAGATCACCGACAACCCCAACAGGTTGACGATACGCAGAGACCTGCTCTTTACTAAACGACGGAAAATTGGGGTTATATTCATTTTACTCACCTTTTAAAGAATCCACCGGATTGGCGCGTGCCGCTTTCCAAATCTGAAAACCAACGGTAAGCATCGCCACCACAGCGAAGATCACCGACAACAGGAACACCCACCCACTGATGACAGTTTTCGCGTACAAACTGTTTCATCTTCACTTTTTCATTTCTATGCTACCTCTTCATTGAATCACAAACATCAGCGAGATAGAAAGATCTATGCTGGAAACGTTTAATTACATCTGCACTTCGGTGACGATCTGTCCGTCGAACAGGTTGACGATGCGGTGTGCGAACGAGGCATCGTGTTGCGAGTGGGTTACCATCACAATGGTGGTTCCTTCCCTGTTCAGTTCGGTGAGCAGGTCCATCACATCCTTCCCGTTTTTGGAGTCGAGGTTACCGGTCGGCTCATCGGCAAGGATCAGTTTGGGGTTGGCGATCACGGCGCGGGCGATGGCGACACGTTGCTGCTGACCACCCGAAAGCTGATTGGGAAAATGTCCCGCACGGTGGCTGATATTCATGCGGCGAAGCACTTCCTCCACCCGTTTCTTGCGCTCCGATGCTTTTACTTTGAGATAGGTAAGCGGTAACTCCACATTTTCATATACCGTCATCTCTTCGATCAGGTTGAAACTCTGGAACACAAAACCAATTTTACCCTTACGGGTCTGGGTACGCTCTTTCTCTTTCAGATGTCCTACTTCCTTACTGTCGAGCCAGTATTCTCCCGACGTGGGGTTGTCCAACAGCCCGAGGATATTCAACAAAGTGGATTTACCACAACCCGACGGCCCCATGATGGCTACAAATTCACCTTCTTTTACTTCCATGGCGATATTGTTCAACGCGATGGTTTCCACCTCTTCCGTACGGAATACTTTTCTTAAATCGTTAATCTTAATCATAATTGTTGCTTTTATTTTAGAAGTTTAGAAATTTGAATTTAGAAGTGAAGAATGGAAGAGTTTACTCTTTCTTCAACGCATTCACCGGATTCTGGTGCAAAACCCACAGCGTCACTCCCGATGTAGCCAGAATGGCGATGATGCATTGGATCAATATGGGAATCACGAACATTGTCCAGTTCAATGAAGTATGATTACTGTATTCATTTAGCATGTGGGTTGCCATATAATAGATAATAGGCACGGCTACGATTCCGGCAATCACAATCCATTTGACGATATCACTGGTCAATAAGGTGAATATTGCTTCGGGGGTAGCTCCGTTGATCCTGCGGATCCCAATTTCCTTGGTCCTGCGGACGGTGGTGTATAAGTGTATCGCTACCAGTCCCAGCATTGCGATAAAAATCGAAAGCAACGAGGCCAGTGTGATTACCCTCGAAGTGGTTGCGAACGTCTCAAACTTTTGGTTGTAGATATCTTCACTCCAGGTGGCATTGATTATAAAGTCGGGATCGAATTGATGAAAGACTTCCGCCGTTTTTTCGAGCGCATGTCTCCTGTCGGTTCCTTCCCTGAAACGGATATATATCGTACCTCCCCAATTTGTTTTGCTCAAAGCGATGGGGGCAATCTTATCGGCCGGATAGGCATAACAGAAATCTTTTGCGACGCCGACTATTTCAGTAATACCCCATGTATACATTACAGATTTCCCGACCACCGGAGGTGACATCCCCAACATCTTGACAGCAGCTTCATTCAGCACGACTTGATAAATGCTGTCGGGCGCATCTTCCTTGAAAAAATCACCTTCGACCAATTGCAATTCCATCAGTTCACCTACTCCCGGCATGATCCGGTACTCATTGATGCTATGCCTTTCCTCCTTATTGTCGAGCAGGCTGATACCCTGTCCGCTGCATCCCCTCCCGAAAGTATGCTGTGCTCCACTTACCTGTTTTATTTCAGGTACGGAGAGCAATTCCTGTCTTATCGCGTCAAAACTATTGCGAATCGTATTATTCATCGGAATAGTCACTACATTTTCAGGATTATATCCGAGGGGAATATTTTTGAGATAATTGGTCTGGCTATTGACAATCAGGATAAACGACACAAGCACGATGGTAATGATGGATTGAAAAACCACTACACCCACCATCAACCTGCGTTTTGAAAACCGGATCATCCTTTTGCCCAGGATATCGAGCGGGCTGAAACGGCTCAGATACAGTGCGGGATAAAACGCCGAAGAAACAACGGTCACGATGAAAAGGCCGGCGGCAGACAGGATAAAAGTGGGATTCCATAACTGGACCATATCAATCTCCCTGTGGATCAATTCCGAAAAATAGGGAGCAAGTATGATCGTGAGAACCACTCCGATGATAAAGGCAATCAATACGATACCGGAGACCTCGGAAAAGAATTGCCTGACAATATCACTGATAGCCGCACCGTTCGTTTTGCGGATACCGATCTCGCGCATACGGGTCTCACCCTGTGCGATAAACAGATTAATGAAGTTGCTGACAGCGAGCAACAATATAAACAATGCGAGACCGGACAAGAGCCAGACAAACCGCATGTCTCCCATCCTGCCAATGTTACCGCTGAATCCATCGGAATGTAAATAGATATCGGTCAGTTTATCTGTTTTGCCATAAACTTTCGCACTGAACGATTCTCCGAAAGCGGTAGTGATAGAGGAATATTCTTTTTCGATGGCACTCCTTACATCGCTGAGCGATGCATCCGCACTCACCAGATAGTAGGTCAGAAATTCCAATCCCGGCATACCTCCCATCCAATCATCTATTGACTTCATGGGAAGCAATGCATCGAATGAGAAGTGAGTATTGGCCGGAAGATTTTCCACTACTGCCGAAACAGCATAATCCCGGTCGCTGATTTTGAGTATCTGGTTGATCGCGCTGTGGCTGTCACCAAAAATAATATCAGCCTGCCGACGTGTTAACACAATTGAATTGGGGTTACTCAATGCCGTTTGGGCATCTCCTTCCACAAACTTCATCCGGAATACCTTGAAAAATTCAGGATCCACACATAAAGTACGGACATTCTGAAAGCGCTCCTTCTCTTGAATGACCTCTAACGTTCCTCTCTGATAGAGTTGAACAGCCGCTTCCACTCCGGGTATTTTCGCCGGAAGTTCCGTATAAGCTTTGCGCATATTGATCGCATAATGAGTAGTCTGCTCATTTCCCTCCCAAACGGTTATCAAGCGTACGATCCGCTCTTTGTTCTCGAAATGCTTGTCGTAACTCAGTTCATTTACCACAAACAGGATCAGCATAATAGAAACCGCCAACCCGATGGCCAACCCGGTAATATTTACCCATAAGAAAAATCGGGTACGTTTGTAAGATCGTAGAATATTCATATCATTTTTTTTAAGAGCCAAGAATAAAGACATGAAAGTCGAAACTTCCACTGTTTCCTCATCAGTCTCATTGACTTCGTCAATCTTTCTTCAGCGAATCGACAGGATTCTGATTGGCTGTCTTCAGACAATTCATACCCACAATCAATTCGATAAACAATATCACTATGACTCCGCATCCGATAAATAAAAACGGAGACAATCCGATTTTCTCAGTAAAATTCTCCATCCATTTAGAAGCCACCAGGGCTGCCGCAGCTTCTCCCACCACACAGGCCGACAGGGCGATAACAAGGATACTCTTCATGAACAGCCCCAAGATGTCACTCAAAGTCGCTCCATTAATTCTCCGGATAGCTATTTCAGCCCTGCGGCGTAGCATCTCGTTGTTGACATAACCAATCAACCCGATAAGAGTGATAAGCACGGTAATCAATCCTCCGATAAAAATGGCATCACGGAATTGACGTTCCCCTGAATACATATTCACCAGGCTGTCGGCATAGGGCGAAAGCGCTATTTCCTTTTCGGGCATGGTCTCCTGCAATAGATCGAAGACTTGTTCGATATTCTCTCCGTTCATCGAATGAAGTTTGATAATAATATTGTTACTTGGGGTATTTCTGAAAAATAGTACCGACGGACGCGTGTCCTGATCGGAAATTGCCCCCAGCCGGATATCCGGAAATACTCCCACGATCCGGCTCAGTCCATGCTCAGTAATAATGATATCTTTCCCCACCACATCGTCCCATCCGGCGATAGTTTCCATTTTTTCTTTGAATGACCGGCTGACGACTACTTCATTGGGGGCACTCTTGGCGTCAAATGCTTTTCCTTCAACAATGGGTATCTCCATCAACGGGATGTAATGTTCATCCGCCCAGTACATGTCAGCAATATTGAACAGTTCACGCTCCTCTCCGGGTATAATTACATTGTTACCGGACATATTCTCGAATGGGAGCATACTCGCCGTTGCTACTGATGCCACCTGGGGCAATTGCCGCAACCGATCTATAGCCGTCTGGACAGTATTCCGGGGTACACCGAAAGTGCCGGCATGTAAAACGTTCCCGTAAGAATAACCCGGGTTATCGTTGGTCATCAGGTTGTATTGTTTGCTGACAATGACCAACAACGAAAAAAGAAATGCTGCCGCCGCGAATTGCACTGAAAGTAATACCAGTTTCCATCTTGCCCGGATCTGTCCTGTACCCCGAAAAATGCTTGCCACGGGAATACGGGATAAAATATATGCGGGTGCGAATGCGGTAAACAGAAAGATAAGAACGGCAATTACCGCCAGATAGAGGGAAGAACGGAGACTGAACAATGAACCCAATGATGCAGAAAGCATCTCTTCAATGGTTCCCCTGAAACTGAATACAAGTAAACCGGCAAGTAGCAAGGACAAGACAAAGTGAAGGAATGTCTCGGTCATTATTAAACTACCCACATTCCGGTTTTCAGCTCCATAACATTTATATACTGCTATCTCCCTGGAACGACCTACCAATGCGGTGATCACAATCAGTACATAATTCAGGATAGCCGTAAGAATCAGTGCGAAAGCTATAATTGTAAGCAGTAGTGTCATCCTCTTGACCTCGGGAGAATCGCTATGGATGGATTTTAACGGGAGGAGAGCATAAGTGAGAGTCCAGCCGTTTTTAGCCTCTATCTCCTCTATCTCCTGGTGCTTCTTTTGCATCAGTCGAACGGAGGGAGCCAATTTTTCAGGATCGGTTCCCGGATGCAACTTCACATACCCCCGATAGCGGTCGTTTCCCAGCCAGTTTTCCCGTCCGTCATAGCTGTAGAAGGAGGCCATCGAGTTGAGAGAAACAACCACATCATAACGTTGATGGGAATTTTCAGGAACATCGCTGAATACCCCATCTATTGTCAGTTCCCTGCCGGGATAGGTTTCTAATTGTATCTGTTTCCCAATGACATCGCCTCCCATTTTCTCAGCAGTGGATTGCGAGACCATGGCGTACATCGGACGCGACAACACCTCTTTGGCATTCCCTCTAATCATCGGACGGGGAAGCAAATCGAAAAAACAGCTGTCAGCCATGATAAAGGTGCCTTTATACCGTTTTTTGTCGGGTGTAGAAAAAACGGCATTTTCCCCGGTCAAATAGGTAAACCGAGTTGCCGCTTCCACTTCCGGTATTTCTGCTTTCATGCCGGGAGCTATTGCGCCGCTGACCTGTCCCCATTGATCCAGTCCTGTATCATTTGTCCTGCCGGACAAGGTAGTCCATATCTGATAGATACGATCCGCGTCAGGATAGAAATCGTCATAATTTCGTTCAAAACTTACCTTTGAGAGCAGTACCAGCCCGACGGCCAAACCAAATCCCAACGAGAGAATCTTTATCAGGTTGTTTTGCTTCTTCCGGTACAGGTTGCGATATGCTAATTTCAGATTGTTCATATTGTCCCATTAATTTATTCTGTTTTCAGTGAATCCACCGGATTGGCGGTTGCTGCCCGCCAACTTTGCCAACTTATGGTAACAAGGGTGATCAATAAAACTGCCAGTCCCGCCAATACAAATACCCACCAATAGATTGGCGTGCGGAACACAAAATTTTCAAGCCATTTAATCACCGCAAAAGAGGCTATCGGAATTGCGATGACAAAGCAGACGGAAAGCGTGATGAGATATGTCTTGTTCAGCAAGGCAAGTATTTCTCCGACGGACGATCCCAATACCTTTCGGATGCCGGTCTCTTTACGTCGATATTCGCTTTCGAAGATCACCAGGCCGAAGACGCCCACCATAGAAAGAATAATGGCAATCAGGCTGAACAAGGTGATTAATGCACTGATTTTTTGTTCTTTTTCATACAATTGATTCAACACCTCGTCATAAAAACGCACGTGGAACGGATAGTCCGGGTCGATGGAATCCAAAACTTCCTTTACATGCTGCAATGCTGCGCCGAGATTGCTTCCGGCTTTCACCCTGACATAGGCATAATTGGCTGATCTTCCCCAATTTTGCGTTCCCCATACATAAAAAGCCATCGGGGCCATTTCGGTACGAAAAGAAGCAAATTTTATGTCGGGAATAAAACCCACTATCTCTGCATCATCTATCCGGTGGTTCAATTCCAGATCATAATCACTGCGGGCTTTCTCGTTGAAGACATACACTCCGTTTTCCGTATCTTTATCACTTTCCCTGAACCCTCTGCCCTCGACGACATCAATTCCCATTACTTCGAGAAAATCGGGATCAACGGGAAGACATTGGTATTGGATGTTCTTGCCTCGGTATTCACGCCCCCAGCCCATGTATTGTTCCGAACTCGACAGTAAAAATTGGGCATAGGCAACACCTTCTATGCCCGAAAAGGAATGTAACTCCTCCGTAAAGACATCACGGCTTTGATTGATATTATTGTTTATATCGGTAACGATGAGCGCGTCCTTGTCGTACCCCAAAGGAGAGTCTTGCATGAACCGGTTTTGGAGGTACATGAATCCTGCCACCATCATCAACACCAGTGAGATGACGAACTGAAAGCCAATCAGCATATTTCTCAGTTTTCTGCCTTTAGGCGACAAGCCAAAACTTCCTTTAAGTACCACTGCCGGAGGGAAAGAGGTGATATAGTAGGCGGGATAAAGCCCGGACAAAATGCCGGTAAGTATGGCCAGTGCCGCTGTCATACCGATCAGGACAGGATATGACCGTAAAGCAATGTCCATATCTACCATATCGGCAACAGGGGAGCGCGAAACCAGAAAAACAAGCGCCAGTGACAACAAGTAAGCCAATACGCTGATCAGGATAGCCTCCGCCAACAATGACAACCGCAATCCGGTGTCGGTGGCGCCCAATACCTTCTGGGTGTTGATCCCTTTGATACGCATGGGAGTCTGTGCCACGCTGAAATTCATAAAATTGACTGCCGCGATAATCACAATCACAAAAGCAATGGCAAAGAGTACCGCGATAGTTTGACGACTCGATTTCGGTGAGTTATCGTACAATACGTCGGTCGTATAATGCAAATCGGGCAATTGTGTGAATTGGAGCGAACCTTTGCTGAAATCAATATTCAGATCTTCCGGTAGGTTCTTCCTGAAATTATCATTGAGCAACGTAGTATCCACCGGGTTATTTCCATTGAGACGGATATATACATTATAATTCCAATTTCCCCAGTTATTTACATTCTCATTTTCAGGCATGGCAATGTATATACAGTTCTGTAAGGAAGAATTACGGGGGAAATCCCTGTACACTCCGCCTATCGTATAAATATTTTTGCCGGACAGTTTTAATTGCCTGTCCAAAGCTGTTTCGCTTCCGAAAAGTTTTTCTGCCATACTTTTAGGCACAAGCACTTTATCCGGCTCATTCAAGACATCCTTTTCTCCCTCTACTATATCGAAATGGAAGACATTGGTAAATGAAGGGGAGACGAATATGCTCTTTTCCTTGTAGTATGAAATCACTCCGGCCTTATCGATACCGAAAAACAACTCTCCTCCAAAAAAAGGATTACTTATTGCTCCGGCTTCAATCCGGGGTGATGATTTAAATATAAGCTCAGCGAATGGACGGGAGATAACGGCCTGCTTCTGCCCGCCCCCGTGTACAATATCTACACGGTATATATGCTCGTAGCCTTTTATTCCCTTGTCAAAATTGTAGTCATAACTGACCTGCATCATAATCACGATAAAAGAGGCAAAGGAAATCGATAGCCCTACTATATTCAACACATTGGCCATTTTAAAACGGCGGAATGCATGTGTCAGGTTTTTTACAATTTGTTTCATATTCTTTTTTAAGAATCAAGAACCTAAGCTAATTTATTAATTTGCCAATATGCCAATTCAACTGTCCCAATCTGTCGGAATTAATCTCATTATTCACATTGACATATTATAATCTATTTCAAAATCAATTCTTCCGCAGTACCAAACGTTTCGTAGCTGGAAGTGATCACCTTTTCACCCGGTTCAAGCCCACTGGTTACTTCGTAGTAGTTGGGATTTTGCCGCCCGATGGTGATCCTGCGTTTTACGGCTTTGTTTCCGTCCGGTGTGACGACGAAGATCCACTGCCCGCCGGTGGTCTGATAGAACGGTCCACGGGGTATCAGGACTGCTTCGACCGGTTGTCCGAGTTGCAGGCTGATATAATAGGTCTGTCCGGCGCGGATGTTGTCGGGCCGTTCACCCTCGAACATGAACTCTGTCCTGAACTGCTTGTCGCGCACTTCGGGGAATACTTTGCGCACGCGCAGCGCGAAGTTTTTGTCCTGCCGCTCAAAAGTGGCGTCGAGTCCGGTCCTTACCCGGTCGATATAGTGTTCGTCGATCATCGCTTCTACTTTGAAATCGGACAATACGCTGATCTGGCCGATGCGTCCCCCGGTAGGAATATTCTGTCCGATCTCCACATCCAGCAAACCTAACTGCCCGTCCACGGGCGCTTTGATATTGAGGTTCTCACTCCGCTGACGTATCAGCATCAGGTTCTGGCGCATATTATGCAAGCTCTCCTCCATCTGGTCGATCTGCACGGTACGGTAAAGGGAATCCTGTTTTTGGCGTTCCACCACCAGTTGCCGTCCATCCACCGCGAATTCGTAATCCTCTTTGGCCTGCAGGTAATCTTCTTTAGAAGCCAAATCCTCTTCATACAGTTTCTTGTACTGCTCATACTTGCGCTGTTTGCGGGTCACATCAAGGTCGAGTTGCAGTTTTTCCTTTTTCAATGTGAGCCGGTCCTGTTCCATCGCTACCTGTGTATTGCGCAGGAAATTCTGTTTCTCGGCCAGTTGCGCTTCACTATCCAGAATGTTCAGGCTCAGCATCGGGTTACTCAGGCGGACAATTGGTTCCCCCCTTTTTACATCTGCTCCCTCTTCCACCAGTTTGGCCTCCACCATACCGCCTTCAATGGCACTCAACTGTATGGTACTGATCGGTTGTACCTGCCCGCTGACGCGTATATAGTCGTTAAACTCACCCCGTGTGGCAGACTGAATAGAAATGCGGTTACCCTCCACATTCAATTTCGATGCGTGATTGCCGAAGATAAGCCATATAACAGCTATCAAAAATGCCACTCCTCCAAGGATGTAGGGGAGGTGTTTCTTCTTCAATCCCTTTTTCTTTTCAACTAAAATATCCATAATTTTTTCAACTAAAAACTAATAAGCACCTTTCCACTTAATCACCTAATCACTTTCCCCCTTCCACAAATGATTCTCCGTTGTAATACCGCACCAACCGCGCTTTGAGCCGGTATTGCAATTCCGCATTCATTTCTTCGGCTTTTGCTTCTACTACCCGATTGGCACTGGTATGCAACTCAAGTGGGCTGATCAATCCCTCTTCGTACTTCCTTTGATTGGCTTCATGTGCGGTCTCCATCGCTTCCCGCTGTTTCACAGCCTGCCGGTAAGCATCCGCCTGGCCATTCATATCCGCCACGGACTGCTCAATCTCACTGTAGAGCGTGCGGAGGGTTTCCTGAAATTCGCTCTCGGCAATAATCACCTGCGCCTTACTCCGCTTATAATTGGTCGTTTTTGAGAAACCGGTGAACAGGGGCACGGACAATGTAAATCCCACATAACTCCCCCGTTTGTTTTTGAGCTGATCCCAAAAGGGTTCATAATCACTTCCGTTGAGGTACCTTGCAAACCCTGAGGATATACCTGCCTCCATCGAGATGACCGGGGAAAAGCCCCCCATGGCTACACGTTTGTTCATTTGCTGTACTTTCAATGCCGACTCGGCAGACAGTGCCCTGGGATTGATCACCCTGGCTGTTTCATAAATGGCCGACACCGTTTCTCCCGATTTGACGATCAACACGTCGGATTGCTCATCCGTGATATCCAATTCATCCTCTATCGGAAAATTCATTCTCTCTTTGAGCAGTATGATACCGATGGTCAGCAAGTTTTTTTGACGTGTAAGATTATAGATATCTGCTGCTTCTTTCGCCGCCATTTCCGCCACGTCGGGTTTGGCTTTCATCCCCAGCTCTTCCATCCGTTTGGCCTGCTTCATGTTATTGGCGCTCTCTTCTGCCTGCTCCTCTGCCAGCTGTACCATCCGTTTGTAATACAAGACATTGAAAAAAGACTCCATGGTATCATACGCTACCATTTCCCGCTCTTGCTCCAGCTGCTGTTTTCCGGCGAGTTTACTGGCTTTTTGCATTCTAACCCTGTAAATATTCGACAAACCATCGAAGAGTGTCAGGCTGGAATAGAGCGAATAGGCATTGCTGAAAGAGTTAATATCGATGTAGGTATTTGTATCGTAATCGATTCCACGCCCGAAGTTGAAATAGGCATTCGTATTGACACTTAGCGATGGAAGCAGTCGGCCGATAGCACTCATGTAATCTTGCTGGTATATAGCATTTTGTGCGTTTTGCTTGTTGATTTTCGGACTGTTTTCTACCGCATACCGTATGCAATCGTCCAACGTCCATTGTCTTTCCTGTGCCTGCAACCAGGTGCCTGCAACCACTAAAAACAGCAATATGGGAAAAATTTTATTCATATTGATTGGATGCTTTCTTGTTTAGAATATACCAACCAATACCGTGCCAAAACAATTATCATACTGTATATGAATAGATTGACAATATAATAAATTATTGGATTTGTAAAATTATTTTACATGGGTGTTGATAATTTTACAATATTTTGAGTACATTTGCATTTTAGAACCTGTTTTGAATTTAT
>NZ_DHOS01000013.1:0-12772 GCF_002410825.1 Proteiniphilum sp. UBA5384
AGTTGTTTGTCCGTAGTGCAGCCAATGCTCACAAATACCATCAGGAGGAGGGTGTAAAACTGTTTCATAAGAGTCCTTTTTTATCTAATAAAGCTGCGCTTTCTATCAACATGCAGCCGCTGAGTTGTTCGGTTAATCCGACTGTTGTTCCGGGTTTTACCCTCCAGTTGGGACCAAAGAAGGTGCCCGGTTTTTGGGTACCCTGATTCCACAAGGTTTCCGCATTGAGTTTCATAAACTGCAGGTATCGTTTTTGTGCAGCTGCATCGAGTCTTTCCTGCTGTATCAGCTGAGTGAAATAACGGACGAAGATACCTTTGAAAAGGCCCCCGTCTCCGTTTCCTTCACTCTTGAGTATGGAATTGTCTACCAGGCTGCTGATGGTATAGTCTGCCGCCAGTACAGCGTCGTTCAAATATGCTTTTTCGTTGAATATTTTGTGCAGTTCCACGGCGGCACCGATATAAGTACCCTGGTTATAAGTGAAGATCCACTCCTTTTTGATTACTCCGGTACGTGCGTCGATATTATCGTACACCATCCCGTTGTTGGTATTTACCAGTGTTGTCTTCAGCCAGTTGTAAATCTTTACTGCCCATTCCCGGTCTTCCGTATTCCCAAACTCCTGATAGAGCCGAGCCGCCAAAATAGCTGCTGGACCATTGGAACAGGCATTTTTACTATACTCCATTCCTTTTTTCCAGGTGATACCTCCTTCAGCCTGATCGTTCCATCCCTGTTTGATATAGCCCCAGAGTTCGAGTGATGCATTCTTGTATCGTACATCGCCGGTGGCCTTCCATGCACGCAATAGCGCCAGTGCATTCCATTCCATGTCGTCGTAAAAGTCATTTTCCCAGGTGTTTCCGTTGCGCACCTTCACGCCAGTAAACCATTTGTCGAAATAACTTTTGTAGGTGGCGTCATTCGTTCTTGTGTAGGCGTCGATCAGGACATCGAGTGCATGCGCATTTGGCCAGTACTGAAATGTGGTATTGCCGTTGTTATTGGTATTGAAATACTGACCATTTGTATTCCAAAAAGAGGTTATTAATGCGTCACATCCGTTATTAGCAGCCTTGTTCCAGTCAATGGTTTCTTTGTTTCCATCGTCATCTCCCGAATTTGGAATATTTTCACTTTCACACGCGAACAAGCAAGGGATCATCGCCAGGAGAAGTATAAGATATTTATTGTTCATATTTACTATTTCCTTTGTTTTTACCCAATCGGGCGTTAATTGTTTTCTTATTTTCAGAGTGCAGTCTGAAAAGCTATACATTCACCCATAAAAATAGTTTTTCTTGATGCAATTAACAAAGAAAGCAAGAATGAAATTCGTTTTTTTGTCTAAACTATTTCACTCTTACTCTCTTTATAATATAATGAATTTTATTTATGGTTTGGTGATCGAGTGGGTATACGGCTTATCCGCCTGCAGATAAATAGTGTATATTCCGGGGTTATTATCAAAGTCGCCCATCAGTTTCCATTTGTTGTCCCATCTGGTTGGGTTCATCAGCTTGAGATAGTAGTAGGATTCAGGGCTTGAGGCTGTCGGACGCGAGTCGGTTTGATTCAGCGTACCCCATTCGAGTTCTTTCTCCTCTCCAGCTCCTGCATCTTCCTTCACAAACATTCTGAATTTATACCGTTCATCACGTCCCCATCCTTCTTGTTTAAAAGTAACTGTTTCCCTTGTCTGGAAAACTCCGTAACCTATATAGGGAATATCGAAAAGTATCTTTCCTTCCGGACTGAAGTAGAAGGCAACCCGCGTAACCTGCGTGACGGTACTTGCTCCGGTATTAAAGTCAAGAGTAATCCGATAAATTCCCTCGGATGAAACAGTTGATGTGCCTTCTTTTTTGACCAGATCATCTGCGATGGAAAATCTGTTTGGTGTACCGGAAACAGCATTTACAAAATAAAATGGTTTTCCCGCCTTCAGTTTGGTATACACTTCGAACTCGCCGGTGGATACTGCCTTCATCTTATGTGCTTTTACCGGGTCTGTACCTCCTTCAGAAGCTTCGCCAGTTACAAAAAGATCTACCGGGATATCCTCTTCGGCAAAACCGGCCAGGCGGGTAATTGTCAGACTGTTCTCCTGCGTCGCTTTAGCTGCGTGGGTGCCTTTCGATGAGAATACAGTCCATTTGATGGTTCCTGTGCTTGAAGGTTCTACGCCTGCCATTCCCATGATTTTGTTAAGCTGTTTGTGTGAAAGTGTAATATTGTTATTAAATCCGTTATTTCCGGAATAGGCTACATAAAGGGGATTTGAAAAATTACCATCTGTCCTGTCAAAAGCGATTTGATAGATGGCAGGACCACCGTCAATTTTTGCGTGTTCCCACTCAAAATAGACAGAAGCAGAAGCTGCGGGCAGAAGTTCAATACTTTTTTCGTTCATCGGTTCAATCAACGTCTTTACTTCTGTAAGTGTCAGATCGGTTTCTCCCATGGAATCACCGCATCCGGTGAAAAGAACATGCAGTGATATGATCAATATCCAGTAAGTGGTTATTTTTTTCATGATGCTTTTATTATTTGATAATTAAGTTGTGGGTATAGGGCTTTCCGGAATTTAAAGAAAACATAAAGTCGTATGTTTTATCACTCCATCCCGTGGTAGAAGGGCTTTTCCAAATTTGTCCGTCGGTCCACTGCTGTACGTTGTTTTTTTCCACCATATAATAATAAGCTTCGTTCCCGGTTGGTTTGCTGTCATTGGAAGGCGCTCTCCACTCTGTTTCACCAGCAGAACTTTCCATCCTGAATTTATAGCGGTCGTCATTATTGTCATTGCCGGTTAGGCCAGTGATGGTGTGGTTGGTCAGTTCCCATACGCCGAAACCCTTATAGGGCAGTTCTATCTTTCTTTGCGACCAGCATAAGAAGAGATTGACTTTGGTGATCTCCTTGACGGTAAATGCACCGATATTGAAATCCAGGTAATATTTGTAGATACCTGTTTTAGAAACAGTGGAGGTCCCCCCTTCAATAATTTTCTCGCCACTCAGTGAATAGACGACGGGTGTTCCCGTGGAAGCATTAGTGAATTGAAATGACTGACCCTGCGTTAAACGTGTGTATACCTCAAATTCGCCATCATTTATTTTCTTCATCCGAATTGCTTTGGAAAGATCATTGCCAGCTTCAGTTGCTGTTCCGGTAATGAATAACTGTTCGGGGATATTGGCAAATCCAGCCAGACGTGTTACTGTGATGGTACGTTCCTGCTCCGCTTTTACCGGATTAATCCCTTTGGAGGCATATACGGTCCATTTGAGCGTACCCTGAGCGGCCGACTCAATACCCGCCAGTGCTGCAATCTGGTTCAGTTGTTTGTGGGTTATGGTTGCGTGATTGCTGCCCCCATTGTTATCGGCTGCGATAATAGATAAAGGATCGGAAAAATCTCCGTTGGCTTTATCGAAAGCGATTTCATAGAGTACTGCACCGCTATCTTCTGCTCTGGCCGGTTCCCATTCGAAATAGAGCATGGCTGATGCGGAAGACTGGAGTACCAGTGTTCTTCCATCGGTCGGTTCGTACAGCGTTTTGACAGGGGTGACACCCATATCTCTGACTTCACCATCGCTGCTGCATGCTAAAAAACCGAACACCAGGGAAGAGAATATAATCAGTTTGGTATATATTGTTTTCATTTTATGCTGTTTTAGATATGTGCCATAAGTCTGTTAATATTCCGGATTCTGAGTAAGATTCTTATTAATATCGCGTTGTGATTGAGGAATAGCAAATAAGTAATCTCTCTCCTTGTTGAACCTTCTTTGATCCAGCGTAATGTACTGGGTATTTCCTGCAGCAAACTTGGCTCCTCTGGGAGTCCCATTCATCACCGTTTCGATGGTTCCCCAACGGCGGATGTCAAAGATGCGCAGCCCTTCAATTGCCAACTCACAGCGGCGTTCGCGGCGAATAAGATCCCGCAGGTTACCGGTCGGGTAATTGAGCGCTGAGGCATCACTAAATCCGGCACGTTGCCGTAAGGAACGGATGGTCTGATTCCATACCGTTTCATTGAATTCTCCCAATTCATTTTTCGCTTCGGCATACATCAGCAACACGTCTGCATAGCGCATTAAAATTAGATTCAATCCCGCTGCCATTCCTTCCGGCGCTGTGGGATCGTAATATTTTCTGATATAATATCCCGTGGCGGTTGAGTTCTGTCCTGGACCTGCATATTCGTCCAGATTGGATACACCCGCACTTTTTGAGGATCCCGGTTTGATGTAAATGGTCGAGGTAGATCCGTTGGCTTTCTTCCATTGGTAACCATGATAGACAATGGTCGCGTCAAAGCGGGGATCTCTGTTCAGATAGGGCTCGTCTTCGCTGTACCCGGAACCACTTTCATGGATGGTCTTTCCGTTCTTCATCACGTAATCATCTACCAGTTCTTGTGTGGGGGCAAAAGCATTGATACGTCCCCCCACAGTCAGCGGGATGGCATCGTACATTTCAGACCATGTCCTCAGGCTAAGGGTATAGCCCATATCGAGTATGACCTCATCATTTTGTTCATTTTCGGGCAGAAAGAGTTCCTCGTAGCTGGGAAATAATTGATATTGGCCGTAGTTACCGTTGATGATTTTACCGGTGACAGAGGCCACGTTTGCCCAATCGTTTTCATAGAGGTAGGTACGTGCCAGCAAGGTCATCGCGGCACCTTGTGTGATTCTCCCTTTATCTTTATCTCCATATTCTCCTTTTTTAGGAAGCTGACCGACAATAGCATTCAATTCTTCCCTTACAAAATTAATTACTTCAGTTTTAGCTGTCCTTTCAATGCTGTTTGCTTCCTGCAGTGTTATGTTGTAATCAAAAAAAGGAACATCGCCGTAATGATTGGTTAACCGGAAAAACAAACTTGCACGGATGAATCGGATTTCTGCTTTCATTCGTTCCTTAGTTCCGGGATCCATGTTCGGAACCAGATCCACGTTGTCGAGGAAAATATGGCAGGTCTTGATTCCTTCATAACAGTTCTTCCACTCATTGGCAAAACGGCCTAATGCTGCATCAGCCTGTCCCGAAGTGATTATTTTCTCATCGGTATTTCCTCTTCCTTCGTAAAGGTTATCTGTAAGCCGCTCATTGGCGAAAAAGTAATTGGCACCAAACATTTGACTGTAAGCCATGTTGAGTACTGCAGCCGCCTTGTCGGTGGATGTCCAGTAATTGGCGTCTGTGAATTTGTTGGTCGGCGCCAGATCCAGGTCGTTACAGGACAGGAAAGCAACGGCCATAGTAAAAATGATGATAATATATTGTAGGTTTTGTGATTTCATAAAAAATAAATATTAAAATTCAATATCTAATCCAAATCCGTAATAGACAAGTGTTGGGTAGTTTCGTGCACTGTTGGCACCCACACCACCTATACCTCCCATGTTATTGCCAAACTCGGACGATTCAGGGTCGATGAACGAATTTTTGGTCAGTGTTAACGGATTTTGTGCATTTGCGCTGACGCGTAATTTCTGAATACCTATCCTGTTTGTGAGTTGCTTCGGCAAAGTATATCCCAATTGAATATTTTTTATACGCAAATAAGCGCCATTCAGCAGATATATATCGGTCCCGGCTCTTCCCCAGTTATTGCTGCTCGAAGGTGAACTTGGAGCAATTAATCTGGGCCATCTGGCATTGGGATTTGTTGGTGTCCAAAAGTCGAGTTGGTGTTTATAAATAGCATAGGAATAGTTGGAGTGGAATGGTTCAATGAGTTCCCCGCGTATATACATGTCTCTTTTTCCAACCCCCTGAAGAAGTAGGTTGAAATCAAAGTTCCTATATTGTAGATCATACGTAAAACCAAAGGTATATCTCGGAAATGCATTGCCCAGAACCACACGATCTTTCTCGTCGATCACGTTGTCTTTGTTTTGGTCCACATACTTGACATCACCTGGTTGCACAATCGCTCCCACAGGTAGCGCGCTGTTTGTGATCTCCTCGGTACTCTGGAAATATCCGTCGGTTTTGTAGCCGAAATATGAACCGAGCGCCTCACCTTCACGGATTATTTTATACATCTGGTCGCTCTTGTCAATCCGTTCTTTTCCTCCAAAATCAGTGATTTTATTTTTAGAATCTGAGAAATTAAGATTGAAATTATGACTGAATGCACCGGACTGTAAGCGGTAATTAATTGTAGCCTCCCATCCATGATTCTTCATCTCTCCTGCGTTTTCATTGGCTGCAGAGCTGCCAAACAGGGTAGATACTTCCGGAGCCAACAAAATATCCCATGTCCGTTTGCTAAAATAATCGAGTGATACAAAAAGGTTGTTATTAAAAAAACCTGCATCCACGCCGATGTTTAAATTTCCTGATTTTTCCCACGTCAAGTTCGGATTTCCATAGGTAAATCCTGTTCCCGGGACCGCTTCATTGTTGAATACATAGGTGTTAGTATACATTTGATATACTGTTTGATAGGAGTAGTTGGCCACATTTTGATTCCCCAATACGCCATATGAGACCCTTAATTTCAAGTCGCCCACATTGTCCCGGTAGTTTTCCATAAAATATTCCTCCGACACTCTCCATGCCCCGGAAAAGGAAGGGAAAAAGCCCCATCTGTTTTCTTTGGCAAACTTGGACGAACCATCATAACGAAACGAAAAGTCTCCGTAGTATTTGTCTAAATAGTTATACCCCAAGCGCCCAAAGAGAGAGGTGATGCTGGTTTGATTGGTGGCCGGATTGTTTCCCTCGGCACCGTTGGAAGTAAAGTTACCTGTATCCTGTTCAGCTTCATCGGTGGTAGGTAATCCCAGATCGGGATCCGTGAATTTCCATGCGATGCGGCTGGCCTTGTAGGTATAAGATTCATTGGAGGTACCCAACAGCCCCGTTACATTATGAACGTCGTTGAAGGTACGCTCATAATCCAGTAGAAATTGAGTGCTGAGGGTATATCGTTTGTTATTGTAATCTTCCGTCAGTCGGTTCGGATTGATGTTTACTACCGGTGTTTCCAAATTGTTACGGGAATAAAGGGGTACCATGATGTCTCTCCTGAACCGGTGGTGCTGTGTGAGGTCAAGTCCAACCAGTCCTTTTGCTGTCAGGCCGGCACCAAGACTGTAATCAACGTTCAGGCTACCTATAAAATTGTCTTCATCCTTTTTCTCATATCCGCCCTCTTTTAATTTTGCCATTGTATTGTCATCGCCGATAATATCATTGATCAGATATTTTCCGTCCTGCTCAAATTGGTAGTAATAATAGGGAGGTATACGTGAAGAGTTGATAATGGTGTTCCCCGTTCCGCCGGCAATGGTCCTCTCATTTCTGCGGTTATATGCCATCAGTGAAGTTATTTTAAAGCGATTATACTCTGTTGTGAGATTAGATCGGAAGTTATACCTCTCCAGACCGAATCCTCCCACGAAGTTGCTCTCCTGATTCAGGTAGCCGGCTGAAACCATATAAGTGGTATTCTCATTACCTCCGGAGACATTCAGGTTATAATTCTGCTGTAACCCCTTTTGCATGATTTTATTGAAATACCAGTACTCTTCACTGCGATGCTCATAAAGGTCCCTGATTTGTGCCGGTGTATAGACCGGGGCACTACCTGCATTCATGTTTGCCTGATTACGGTACATGGCATTCTGCCATCCTTCTACGGGTTGGTACAAAATGTCCGGATCCTGATAACCCACCAGGCCGTTCAGACGGACTACCGGCTTATTCATTTTTGAGCCTTTCTTGGTAGTAACCAGTATTACACCATTTGCAGAGCGTGAACCGTAGATAGCTGCACTACCGGCATCCTTCAGAACCGATACGTTTTCTATGTCATTCTGATTGATGCTGTTGAGAGTGTTTGACGAGGAAATTAGCCCGTCAATGACAATCAGTGGATCGTTGTTCCCCATTGTGCTGACACCTCTAATGTTGATGCTAAGGTTATTGTCATTTGGGTTCATGTTCTTCTGTTGAATGATCAGGTTCGCTGATGCTCCCTGCAAAGCTTGCATTGCATTACTCACCGGCCTGTCTTCAAACATCTTGGAATTTACCTGGTCAACAGCACCCGTGATGCTTTTGCGTTGCCGGGTACCGTAGCCAATTACAACCAGTTCATCCAGGGCTTTGGTATCTTCCCGCAGGATAATATTGAATCGTGTAGTTCCTGTTGTCCCGATGGTTTGTTCCAAATATCCAATATAAGATATCCTGATGGATGCATTATTATCTACCATCATTGAGAAGTTCCCGTCGATATCTGTCACGGTACCATTCGTAGTGCCAATTTCCACCACGTTTGCTCCAATGATGGATTCTCCTCTGGCATCGGTCACATTACCGGATATCTGTTTTTTTACAGGCTGCTGGAAAATAGTGGTTGCAGGTGCCACAGTCGCTTTTGTGGCCTCTTCTTTCAATGCATAGACTACGATTTGCTTGTCCAGTATCTTGTATGTAAGCCCCGTGTCGGAAAGCAGATTGTGCAGTAGGTCGGCTACATTTTCCGATTCTGCTTTCAGGTCGATCTTCTTGTTAATCATTTTTTCACTGTTGTCCGAAAAAACGAAGATATAGTCGCTGTTTTGTTCAATTTCCCTGCATACCTCCCTGATGGAGGTTGATCTCAGGTTGAAGTTAAAAACCTGGGAGTAACTGGTTGCTGCCTGAGAAAACATGAGGCTGCAAAGTAAGAAAAACAGGGTTGTTTTCATGATTCTTAACGTCTGTTTAAATGTATTGCGATGAGTTTTATCCGCAATAATGTATTTATTCATATTTTTGTACAATTTAATTATTATTGGACTAAGAAAATTAAATTACTCAGCCCGGATGATATTCGCAGTATCATCCGGTCTTTTATTGTTTTCGTTTTATTTTATTTTATCATAGGCTGTCATATTTTATTCCGTTGCATGACTAATATATATTCGGTTATTTTCTTTTTTAAATTGTGTGGCACTTAGCAGGGTAATGGTGGTCATCACGTTATCTAGATTTTCCGAGAGATAAATCTTGCCGGAACAGGTGCGTTTTTTCAAATTTACATCCTGCTCATAATTAAAGGAAAGATTATAGTATCTTTCTACTTTATCCAGGACATCTGTCATCGGTGTATTCTCTAACAAAAGGTATCCGTCTTTCCAGCTGATATAATGGGTCACGTCTACAGTCTGACGTTCGGGAGCTTTCCCCCTGGAAATGAGTAGTTGTTCATTCGGATTCAGAAACATTTCTTCCGTACCCGATTGTACGCTGACACTTCCCTCCACCAATACTACAGAACCGGGAGAGTTGTCATAGTTTGAGAGATTGAATTTGGTCCCGTACACTCTCAGTTTGAAATCTGGCGTGTGAACATAGAAAGGTTTCTCTTTGTCATGTGCTACTTCAATATACATCTCTCCGGAGGCAAGTTTTATTTCTCTGTTTTTTCCAGAAAATTGTGTTGGAAATTCAAGCACCGATCCTGAATTCAGCCACACTTTGGTACCATCCGCAAGCCTAAGCGTAGATCGTTTCCCGAAAGGTACAATCAATGAATTGATCTGGTCATGATTCACAGCTAACCGGGTGACATCATTATCACGCTGGGTGACCTCAACTGTCCCTTCATCATTTAAGCTGACCTCCACATCGTTATCGAATGATATAGTTTTTCCACTTGTAATCAGCTGAATATCCTTATTATTCAATACTTCTCCGATAATAATCTCTTTGTCGGGTCTAACAAGAGACTCCGGAGTCAAAGAAAACAGCTTAATTCCGAGTATGATTAGCGCAACTACGGCTACTGCTGATGCATACCCTATCAATGTGAAAATTTTTTTCTTTTTTTTCCGGTTTACACTTATTTGAATTCTTTCAAACAGTGCCATACGTTCATCGTCATTTAAACTACTTTTATTCAAGCCCTCTTTTTTCAGGTAGTGGATGGCTTGTAGTAATTCGTTTTTTAACTCGGGATGTTGAAAGAAGAATTCTTTCCAATAACTGTTCATTGTCTCATCAGACATCAACTGCCATTGAAGGAATCGTTGGTCTTTTAAAAGATCCGTATAACTGTTACAAATATTGTTCCTCTCCATTCCGGTTATTATTTATACTTGGGAAATGTCGTTTTTAAAATTCCGTTGTTTGTATGAAAACGATTTTGAATTTTATTTATCCCCTTATTTTGATAAAATCTTATAATTTTAACATTTCTGGTGTGAGAAAAAGCGGGACGATGGCCTTCTGGTCGTAAATGTACATCGTCTAAAAAAAGAATAGTCTCAAAGAATTAAAAAGACACTGAATCTTTCTCTCAGGCTTAGTATCGCTTTCGACACCAGTTTGCGGCAGCCGTGAACACTGATTTGCAGGAGTTCGGCAATTTGTTTGTAGTCGTATTCCTGTACATAGCGGAGATAAATAATTTCGCGCTGCCTGTCGGTAAGCGCATTGAGCATTTGCTCGATCTCGTTCTTTATCTGTATCTGTTCTTCCCTTTCAATTATCAGGTCTTCCACATTTATCATGATATTGAATGGCATCTCCTCGAGAGGAACTACATTTCCCAGTGTTACTTCCCTTCTGACTTCTTTGTGAATGTCCAGTAGTCTGTTCTTAAGTGATTTGAAAAGATAGAATTTGATGTGACTGATATGCCTTAACAAGTCTTCATCAGCTGTGAGCTTTACGAAGACATCGTGAATGGCATCTTTTACAACCTCCCTTTCAAAGCCGAGGTAACATCCATAGATAAATAAATCATTCACATACAGATTGTAGAGAGAGGCAAGGTCCATTCCTGTTTTCACCTGTTTTATAAAATCTACTATAATTAATCGGATTACAAAGTAAGCGAAAAAATAATAAGATTTGAAATTTTGACTTTTTTGTCTCTTCCTGAAAAAATGAAGTTTGTATCATTGTTTACAGTAGCTACAAGGTGGCAGTGGCAGCTTCTCTCGCAACGGTAACCGGCATCGGCAATGATTCTTTCGGGTACCGGGGTCGTAAAGGGATCAATACTGCTCAAGATGGTCGATGTATCCTTTTATTTAAAGCTAGGGCGGGTTACCGAATTTTTCGAAAAATGGGCATCGGCAAAGTCCAGGTATCGTTTCCAGTCGTACTCCTTCACATCATGTTTACCGGCCCTGATGTGATATCCGATATCACCAGTGATGGGTGTATGCAATGCCGGCATTTCATCCGACCCAATAGTTTCTAATCCGTATAGCCGGTATACCGGGCCGGCATGATATGCGGCTAAAAATTCACCTCTCGGATCGGCCCACAGATCTTCTTCAGCACTCGCCACGTATACCTTGCGTGGTGCAATCAGGGCGAGCAACTGATGCTGGTCGACCGGCAACAATTCCTCCTTGTTGTTGTATTGACGGAAACTTTCACAGAACCAATGAGGAAATGCTTTGTTGATGATCTCGGCAGTTTCCCCGAATTTTCTCCTGAAGAGTGCTGCTCCGCCACAACCGGAATTATTGGATATAACGATACGAAAACGTTCATCCTGAGCACCGGCCCAAAGCGCAGCCTTCCCCTGGCGGGAGTGTCCCATGATGGCTATTTTGTTCGTGTCTATCTCTTCCTGTGTTTCCAGGAAATCGATAATCCGGCTGGACCCCCAGGCCCATGCGCCGATAGCCTGCCACTCTTCGGGAGCTGTTTTGTCAGGATCGTATCCCGGAAAAAGAGAGACCACGCTGTACTCTTTTAATTCCGGCTTATCGGGGAAGATGTCATGATAACACATGGTGGCAACAGCATATCCCCGGTCGATTATCATGTCGTAACTCCACCGGTTCGCCTGATTCCCTCTCTCCCAATCCGGGTGACCCGGCTCTTTCACCAGACGGAAGGCGGGGGAGTGGAGAATTGTTGTGTCTGTGGTAGTGCTGTGGTTTCCCTTGAAATTGTATCCTACAAACACCGGAACTTTTCCTTTTCGCATATTCGGGATATACATCAACAGGATGGCTTCCGTTTTTTTATTTCCGTTCGAAAAGGTAAACTTGACCTGTCTGCTTGTTGCTTTGCCACTCAGCGCATCGGGGTTGTCTGTCAATATCTCGTATGAGATATCGATGTCCCCGGCAGGAGTGCGACCATACATTTTGGAGGCAAAGAGTTCCATCAGTTCCGGTCTTCTCTGCTTTTCCCACTGCTCTGCCGTGGTGACCATTTCTCCGTTCCGACACTTCAAAAGTTCAGGAAGGATGTACGCAGGTACTTGCGATTCATCGTAATTTACGTTCTGTTGTGCGTGTGTGCTTGCAAAAACAAGACACAGAATCACGGTGGTCAGGATTTTTGTTTTTTTCATTGGAATGATTCATTGTGTTTTTATTTTTCCGGTCCCATTATCTCCGGGCTTACTCCCGGATTCCTGTAGTCAAAGAATGCGATGCCGCTCTTTCTGTAGAGGTCTGTCATTTTCTCCATCCGCCTGTCGAAATGCCGGAAGTCTTTTACTGCATCGTTACTCCAGGCTGCCTCGGCCAGGGCTGCGATACGTGGAAAGACCATAAACTGAAATCTTTCCTTACTATGAATTACTTCAGTCCAGACATTGGCCTGAATTCCCATCACATGGGGTGAACAAAAAGAAACTCCGCCGGTCAGCCTGAGACTGGGAAACTCGTAGACGCTTTCAATAGGAGCAAAGGCGCCATCCCATTTACGTCCCGAGGTATGGGATTCATGCTGTACAAAATCGAAATAAAGGGGTATCCTCGGGCAGAGTATGGTG
>NZ_DHOS01000013.1:12815-13188 GCF_002410825.1 Proteiniphilum sp. UBA5384
CAAAAAGAAACTCCGCCGGTCAGTTTGAGGCTGGGAAACTCGTAGACACTTTCAATAGGAGCAAAGGCGCTATCCCATTTACGTCCCGAGGTATGGGATTCGTGCTGTACAAAATCGAAATAAAGAGGTATCCTCGGGCAGAGTATGGTGCCGTAACCCATGGTGAGGGCTTTTTCCAGCAGCTGGGGCTGATCGTGTCTCCACCACATCACCCGTGTGTTGTTTGCCGGAAGTCCGGCAGTGACCACTTCATCCCATCCGATCACTGTCTTGCCCAGGACCTTCACGGAGTCTGCCATGCGCTGCAGGAAATAGTGTTCCACCTCTACCAGGTCTTCCAGTCCTTCCTTTTTCATGAGTGAACGGACTTCCG
>NZ_DHOS01000054.1 GCF_002410825.1 Proteiniphilum sp. UBA5384
GGGGATTTTTAGAGGAAAGATAAATAGAAAATAGAAGATGAAGATAATTTTATAAGAAGTTATACAACTTGTATGTCTCCTTGTACAACGCGCCTTACAATTGTAAGTTTTCTGCATACGCTTGTGCGAAACATTTAAATAAAGCGTAAATTTACATTATTTTTTTATTCATTTGCATTGTCAAATTATGGCTATCTATCGGAAAGATGGCTTTCCAAGTTAAAACAATTACTCTCACTTCACGCTGATTAAGAGAAACAAAGTTACGAAAGATTTCTAAAACTTAAAACAAAATGTGTATGAAAACATAGAATTTAAAACGAATTATTATCTTTGTAGCGCATTTATGACAGGAATAGAATCAGTGCCTTCTGATGATCATTCATAGGCAGTTGTCTTTCCATCGTAAATCACGATACGAAATAATATAGCGCTTTTTTGATCTTTACTACGAATCAGCAAAATTCAAACCAAGAGATCAAAGAATGGAAGCGCCCTTAGCAATAAGGGCGTGGACATTGTCATATTTTCTTGGGAAGGCACTTGCTGAGCCTGTAGTAAGGAATAGACAATCGTCCGCGCCTCTTTTTTATATCCATACATATACTTTAGAGCCATATCGAATAAGACGTTGAATATCTGATTACCGGGAGTCTTATTCAATATTCAATAATCTATACTTCATCGCACGATTGTCTGATACCGAACCGGGGTTCAGTTACCTGAAAACTCTTTCTTCTCTCAACCGGCATTAGCCGGAAATACTGATTTTATTTTGTATAAATACCGACAGGGTATTTGCCATTTGTAACGGATTAAACCAGAAACATAGTACATCATGATGCTAAAAAAAATATTTGTGTAATCCATTTTTCATCTTGAAAATCATGAAATTATCAATCTTATTTGTTTAAAAAATCTTTAATAATAATGAAAACAAAAAGACGTCTTATCTTTATTTATTTGCAGATAATAGGTTTGTTTATAATGTCTTCTTCTATTTTAATTTCTTGTGATAATAAAAAAGAAGACCTGGGTAGTGCAATTGAATACGACCCGTCCAAACCTGTGGAGTTAACAACGTTTCATCCTGATTCCGGAAGAATCAGTGAGTCAGTCATATTGCAAGGAAGCAATTTTGGCAATGATCCTTCATTGGTGAAGGTTTATTTCAATAAGAAAAAAGCCTCCGTCATTAAAACGGTAGGAGATCGTATGTTGGTGATGGTACCTCGTATGCCTGGTGACACATGTTCCGTATCGGTGGTAGTGGGGAATGATTCGGTGATTTATAGCCGGAATTTTTATTATAGAATGTCGGTATCCGTCAGCGATGTCGTAGGAAACGGCACTCCGGCTTACCAGGGGGGAGCCTTATCTGAATCAACGCTTCGACCTGCCTATATATGCGTTGATAATGAAGGAAATATTTTTGCCTCTTCAAGAGAATCGGCAAATAACCAGTACGGCATTATCCGTATCAATGAAATGGAAGGATTGGCGACCTCCCTGATAATGGGAAATTCAGCTTTAATTATTCCGGATGCACTTTGTCCAGATAAAAAGACCGGTATTATCTATATTCCATCGGAACACTCCATTACAGGCTTCTACACCTGTGACCCCAAGGAGTATTGGGCTCCGAGGATGAAGAATATCATATGGAGAAACCTGAATGGCCATGCTCTTCCCGTTAATCCATGGAAACACTCTATGGGATTTTGTGAATTGGACGGATGTGTGTATACCCGTTTTTACGACGGTCAGATTGTAAAGATCAATCCCAAAACCATGGATACGGATATCGTTTACATGACGGCGGCAGGAACCAGTGAAGGGGTAACCTTCGATCCTTTACATCCGGAGATGCTCTATCTTGCTGTCCGTTCAGGGAGTATGGCGGGGGGTATTTATAGCATGGATATCCGGGATCCAAGTTCTTTTAAACGGTTGAATGCCGCCGGTTCGGGGCATAGGGACGGGGAGCTTTCTCAAGCCTTGTTCAATGCACCCTATCAGATTTATTTTGACCCTGACGGTAATCTTTATATTGCAGATAAAAGCAACCATTGCATACGTCGCATTCGTCCCGATCATATAGTGGAAACTGTGGTTGGCATTCCCGGGGTGGCAGGTTGGAAGAATGGGAGCAAAGAGGACGCTCTCTTCAATAACCCGCAAGGGGTAGGTGTAGACGGTGAGGGAACAGTATATGTTGCTGATTACGGAAATTCTCGTGTAAGAAAATTGGCTATAGAATAATCCATTAGTATAATAAAAAATGAAAAGATATTTAATCGCCCTTATGTTGCTGGTGTGTTTCACTATTACGGCTCAGGATAGGCAACAATTCATAATGGAAGGTACGGTTTTGGATGAAACCGGAATTCCAGCTCCCGGAGCCAGTGTGTATCTCAAGGAAAAAGTGGGTATCGGTACCAGCACCGATATAGATGGGAATTTTTCCATTAAAGCAAGAAAAAACGATATTATCGTTATCTCGTATATCGGTTACGAAAATGTGGAATATTTGGTAACCACCGAGGAGAAAAAATTGAAAATACATCTAAGACCATCTTCCGAACAAATGGATGAAGTGGTGGTAGTTGCCCATGGCATCCAACGGAAAATTTCATCAGTGGCGGCAGTAACAACGGTAGATGTGAAAGATTTACAGACCCCTTCGGCTTCTATTGCCAATCTTTTAGGCGGTAAAGTCGCAGGCATTATCTCGATGCAAACCAGCGGTGAACCGGGGAAAAACATTTCCGAGTTCTGGGTGCGTGGAATCGGCACTTTTGGTGCAAGCAGTGGGGCACTTGTACTCATTGACGGATTGGAAGGAGATATTAATTCAATTGATCCGGCAGATGTGGAAAGTTTCTCTGTCTTAAAGGATGCTTCGGCTACGGCAGTATATGGCGTAAGAGGAGCTAACGGCGTTGTATTGATAACCACCAAACGCGGGCAGGGAGGCAAATTAAATATTACAGCGCGTTCAAATTGGTCTCTCTCCCATCTTACCCGGATGCCAAAATATCTCCGGGCTTATGACTATGCGAAATTGGCGAATGAGGCGAATGTGATTCGTGGGGACGCCGCATTGTATAGCCCGTTGGATATGGAAAAGATTGAATACAATCTTGACCCCGACCTTTATCCGGATGTCCTCTGGCAAGATGAGATATTGAATCCGAATTCATTCAAGCAGACTTATTACCTGAGTGCGCAAGGTGGGAGTCAGGTGGCACGTTATTTCTTAAGCGGCAGTATCTCAGATGAAACGGCGGCATATAAGCAAGATAAAAGCAGTGTTTACTCGTCGAACGTGGGATATAACACCTATAATTACCGTGCAAACATTGACATGAATCTTGGAGAGTCTACCGTGTTGTATTTCGGTACGGATGGATATCTGTCTATCCGGAATGACCCGGGCATCGCCAATACAGATTATTTGTGGTATGCCCAATCGCAACTCAATCCCCTGGCATTTCCAACCATATATTCAAACGGCATGTATCCTGCCGCCGGAAATAATGACCTTGCCTCGCCTTATGTCTTGCTGAATTATACCGGCAAATCATCCACACAGAACTACAAGGGAAAAACGACATTGGCCGTTAATCAAGACCTCTCCCACATTGTGGATGGGTTGAAATTCAAGGTACAAGGAGCTTATGATGTGCAGAATTATTTTTATGAACGGCGGTATATCCAGCCCGCCCTTTATGAGGCTTTGGGACGTCACCACGATGGGAGTTTAATCATGCGCCAGAGTGTCGCGCCACAAGCCGCAAGTTACAACAAGACTACGAATCAATACCGTAAATATCATTTTGAAGGAACGTTGAACTATGACCGCTTGTTTTCGGATGACCACCGGGTTTCGGGACTTGTCTATTATTATATAAGCGATGAAAAATATACAGACAAATCCACATCGAGTCTGGCAGCTATCCCCGTACGATACCAGGGAATCTCAAGCCGGTTGACATATAGTTTCCGGGATACTTATATGATGGACTTTAATTTTGGATTCACTGGTTCTGAAAATTTCCAGCCGGGTAAACAATATGGTTTTTTCCCTTCCCTGGCATTAGGCTGGGTGCCCACAAGCTATAAATTTGTAAAGGAGAAAATGCCATGGGTGAATTTTTTTAAAATTAGAGGATCATATGGTACTGTTGGAAATGACCGGATTACTTCGCGGCGTTTTCCTTACCTGACAATGGTGGGATTAGGAAGCAATAGCATTTGGGATGGCAATGCAGTGGAAACAATCAATGAAAGTTGGATTGGTGCGGATAACCTGAAATGGGAAAGAGCCATTAAAACCGATATCGGTATTGAGGGCCGCTTTTTTGATGATAAATTACAATTTGTAGTTGATTTCTTTACAGATCAGCGAAATGGAATTTTTCAATCGAGAATGCAAATTCCAAACTATGTAGGGCTTATTAACATGCCATACGGGAATGTTGGCAGGATGAAAAGTTTTGGGAGTGACGGTAATATCAGTTATACGCATGATATCAATAAAGAAATGTCATTTACTGTAAGGGGTAACTACACATTTTCAAACAGTAAAGTGCAGAATTGGGAAGAAGCCTATTTAGAATATCCCTATTTGCAGAAATCAGGCCTTCCAAACGGATATATATCAGGATACCAGTCGCTTGGTCTATTTAAAGATGAAGATGACGTCAAGTATAGTCCTTCGCAAGCAGCTCTAGGTAGCGGGCAAAAGCCGGGTGATATAAAATATAAAGATGTAAATGGGGACGGAAAGATTGACGCGACGGACAAGGTTCCACTATCGAATAATACATATCCCTCCTTAATGTATGGATTCGGCGCTGAATTCAGGTATAAAAATATTACCCTTGGCTTATTGTTTAAAGGCACCGGTAAAACCGATTTTTACTATGTGGGACAAGATGGGAATGGCATGGGATATGTTCCATTTTTCGATGGTAGATCAGGTAATGTATTAACTATCGCGAATAATCCTTCAAACAGGTGGATACCAATGGAATATGCCATTGAGAATGGGATTGATCCTCAATTGGCTGAAAACCCTAACGCCCGTTTTCCTCGTTTACAGTATGGAAAAAATGCCAATAATTCAGTTTTATCTGACTTTTGGAAGGGTGATGCCCGTTATTTGAGATTACAAGAACTCACCGTGAATTATAACTGGAAATCTGATATGTTACGTAAGATAGGAGTCGCTTCTGTCGACATACAACTTGTCGGGAATAATATATTCGTCTTAGACAAGGTCAAGCTTTTCGATCCGGAACAAGCCAATAAGAATGGACGCGTATATCCAATTCCTTCGGTTTATTCAATTCAACTATATATAAATCTATAAAAGTAAAACAAGATGAATATGATAGCTCTTTCTATAAAAAAAATAATATCGCTCTTCCTGGCGACAATTGCAATATTACTTTTAAATTCCTGTGACTATCTCAATATAGATAGTTACTTTTCAGATGAATTTAAGCAAGATTCAATTTTCAGTCAGAAGCGTTATGTTGAAGCATACATGTGGGGTGCGGCAGAGTTGTTTCCCGATGAGGGACAAATATTTAGTACCTCCACACAATCAACTCCAGGGCCATTGGCCACAGATGAGGCATTTACTATGTTTAATATTGCGTCTGACGGCAGTTACGGGGGAATGAGGTTTGTACAAGGCATGATTAATGCTGAATCACCTGGTCCTTTTTTCAATACGACTTGGAATACCTCGTATAAAGTGATCCGTAAATGTAATACGATTCTTACCCGTATTGATGAAGTCCCGGGGTTAGGGACGACTGACAGGATGAACATCATTGGAATGACCCGTTTTTTGCGTGCTTATGCCTATTATCGTATCATTGTGGATTATGGGCCTCCCATCTTGCTTTATGACGAGATCGTGGAGAATAATGCCGGGCTTGAATATTACGATAAGTCCCGTAGTACCTATGATGAAGCAATTGAATACATATGCAGTGAATTTGAAGAGGCAGCAAAGTATATGCCAACAACCCTGCCTATACTCAATTTTGGTCGTCCGACAAAGGGTGCTGCCTACGCTTTGGTTGCCCGTCTACGGTTAATGCATGCAAGCCCGCTGTTTAACGGAGGGCAGGCAGCCCGTTCCTACTTTGGTAATTGGACACGGAAGAGTGATGGTGCTTTTTATGTGTCGCAAAATCAGGATGAAAAGCGTTGGGCCATAGCCGCTGCCGCTTGTAAACGCGTGATGGAGATGAGTGATGGCGGTAATCCGCTTTATAAGCTCTATACGGTTGAGCGTGATGAATTCACCCCTCCATTGCCTCCGAATGTTCCGGCCGATGATTTCCCAAATGGAGCCGGCAGAATCGACCCTTATCATTCATACGCTGATATGTTTGACGGTGAATGCGTGGCTTCTATCAACCCTGAGTTTATCTGGGCCTATAAATCGAGTTCGCTGGGATCATATATGCGGGGCGCTTTTCCTGCAGACCGTGGAGGTTGGGGCGGTTTGGCTGTCACTCAAAAGATGGTTGATGCATTCTATATGGCAGACGGGACAACGATCCAGGAATCTGATCTCTATACAGAAACCGGTTTTATGGATAAACAACAGGTTTTCTCAAACTACCAGTTAAATGCGGGAGTATCCAATATGTACGCAAACCGGGAGGTGCGTTTCTATGCCAATATAGGATTCAGTGGATGTTATTGGCCGGCTCTTTCAGCTACAGATGCAGGAAATAGCAAGTTTACAGTAACCTACGATTATAGTTCCAGTAGTGGAAAATCTAATCCCAATGTTGGAGGTGTCAATTTTACGCCTACCGGTTATGTAATCAAGAAATACATCCATCCGATGGACGCCTGGCAGGGTGTGAATGCCCGTAGAATGGATAAAGTCTTCCCTATTATCCGGTATGCGGAAATACTTCTATCATACGCTGAAGCACTGAATAATCTCACGCAAAGCCATACGATAGATACTGATGGCCAGTCTCAGACTTACAGCCGTGATATGCAGGCTATAGCCCAGGCTTTTAACCAGGTCCGTTTTCGTGCCGGATTACCTGGAATTAAAGGGACTGAAACACCGGAAGAAATGCAAGCGCTCATTGAAAAAGAAAGAATGATAGAGTTCCTGTATGAGAACCGACGCTATTATGATGTACGTCGCTGGGGTATTTACGAGGAGTCTGAAGGAACACCCATTACAGGAATGAATGTTGACGCTTCCGATGAAGGATATTTCCAAAGAGTAGTTCCCAATACGTCACGGATCGGTAGTCGCGTTGTAAATAAGAAAATGATATTCTTGCCAATTTCCCGGACTGAAATCCGCCGTCTTCCTTCATTCGATCAGAATCCCGGGTGGTAATAATCAAGCATTGTATAAATCCCAGATAAATATAACACACAGAATAATGAAAAATATATTGTATCTCGAGTTATTTCTCATAACTCTTGTTCCCATAGCTATTAGTTCTTGCGATATAGATGACGTCTATAAAAAAGAACAGTTCAAAAAAGTGATAGCTTTAGTCAGTAACGAAGATTATAATGTTTTCCCGGTTGTGCATGATTTATATGACCCCGAATCAACCGGATATGTGGGAGCATCTTGTGGGGGAACACACCCTTCTGATGAGATGATATACCTCTCTTTGTCTTTAAACACAGAGGTCATTGAAAAATTCAATATCAATAATTATGATGTCGACATTTCGAAGTATGCCAAAATGTTGCCTGAAGAAATGTATACAATAGACTCCTATGAGATCAACATCCCTGCTGGTGATTATTCTGGTCGAATGAAGATCAGTGTTCGCCCTGAAGGTTTATCTCCTGATTCTATCTATTTTATTCCGTTGAAGATATCCAATTCCACCTATGAAGTAAATCCGGATAAAGACTATGTGCTTTATAGGGTACTCATAAAGAATAAGTGGGCCACACAAGAATCAATTACAAATTATACGATGCGCGCCATCCGGAATACCACACAATTACCCGGCACCAAACGAATGGATCCCATCAGCCGTAATAAAGTAAGAGTGATGGTGAGTAATGTCGCATTCGAATCTGATTTGGATAAAATTGAGGCAAATGGCATGTATCTTGAAATTGGTGAAGATAACCGGGTTACTATAACTCCCGTAAAAGAGCTTCAAGTGACCCAGATTGATGGAGATACGGAATATCCTAATATTTACCGTGTCGATGACGATGGCTATAAACGATATCATGCTTTCTTATTGCATTATTCTTATAAGCAAGGGACCGATACATTTGAGATGAGGGAAGAGTTAAGGCTTGAAATCAAAGATAACCTGTTTTAATTGTCTGATTAAGCATTGGGGTATAAAAAATAGACTATTGATTATTCAGATGGAACAGGCATAATAATTGTTCATAACCAAAAATATGATTGATTATAGGCAAATTCCATCTGAAACCCCAATATAAAACGTTAATAATATGAGAAGGATAAATTATATTTTGGCCATTTTATGGGTTTTACTGGTTTGTACTTACTTTTCCTGCCAAGGAAAATCAGATGAGTCATTTTTGAACTTCACTATTTCTTCTGAAGAACTGGTCTTTTGGCCCGAAGCATCTTTTAAAACAGTCCAGGTATTCAGCAATACGGAATTTACAGCTTCATCAGACAAATCATGGTGTTCAGTTGAAATTATACCCGATAAAGAACAAAATCTTAAAGTAACAGTTGAAAAATATGATCAATTAAATGAAGAGCGTATTGCTCATATTGAGGTTGAATCAAAAGGGAAAAAAAAGTATATATTAGTAAGACAAACAGCCGTAAAATCTGAACTTACGGTAAAAGAAGAACAAGTTCTTGTGAATGAAAACAAAGGGCTTACTTTCTCGTTAGAAATAAACAGTAATGTGCTTATTGATTTCGTTTTACCCGATTGGATCGAAATGACATCAGAAAAGCCAAAAACTAAGGGAAAACAAATTTGCTCGTTCAAGGCTACACCATTGCCATCCTCTCAATCGGAGCGTGAAGGAAAAATTATTGTGTATGCAAAAGATAGCATAACTTTCAAGAATCAAGTTGCCATACCGGCGCGACAATATAGTGCCGTTGAGCTACGTGTTTTGACGTATAATATCCATATAGGAATTGATATGGACAATAAGCTGAATCTCGAAAAAACAGCCAAAGTCATCAAAGACCTAAACCCGGATATTGTGGCCCTTCAGGAAGTTGACCGATTTACAGACCGGACAAACCAGATCGATCAACCAAAAGTGCTGTCGGAACTTACCGGAATGTATGTGATTTTTGGAAAAACAGTAGATCGTAGTGGAGGTGATTATGGCATTGCTATTCTTTCAAAATTTCCAATTGAAAGTTCGGAATATACAGAACTACCCAATACCGATCCAGCTAAATTGGAAGACCGGGGAGCTTTGAAAGTTAAATTGCATTTGAATGAGGAAAACACATTGTCCTTCATTTGTACACATTTTTGCCATGAAAGTGAAGCCCGACGAATTTTGCAGGCTAGAAAAATAAATGAACTTTTTGTATCGGATGATGACGAAATAATAATACTTGGCGGGGACTTTAATGCTGCCCCTTCCGCTTCTTCAATAGCCACACTCAAAGAAGAATGGTTCGATTCAACCAGTAAAGAGTTCACTTTTCCGAGTCCAAAGCCAACAGTTAAAATCGACTACATATTTTATCGGGGTAATGACGCTTTACAAGTGAAGGAGACACAAGTCGTGCCGGACTTAGTCACCTCAGACCATCGTCCCGTACTGACCGTTTTTGAATTGTTGCAAAAAAAATAGTTTATATGAGTTATTCACGTAGAAAATTTTTAAAGACCGCAGCCATGGGGGGCTGCAGGCCTTACCATTGTACCCAATACTATTTTGGGCAAAGCAAGAAGATACACTTCTCCCAGTGACAAACTGAATATCGCCGGGATCGGAGTGGGAGGAATGGGATGCCGTAACCTGGCGAACATGAAGACAGGGAATATTGTGGCACTCTGTGATGTCGACTGGAGATATGCCGCCAAGACGTTCAAAGACTATCCTGATGCCCGACAGTTCAAGGACTGGAGAATAATGTTTGACCGGATGGAAAAATCGATCGACGCCGTCAGGTGGCCGAGTGGGTACAATCGGGAGTGATCGGCGATGTGTATGAAGCCCATTGCTGGACAGACCGCCCTATCTGGCCACTTCAATCTTATACTTCTTCCCTTTCATTTTTTCATCCCGGATATTCGTCAGCAGCGTTTTTACGACGGATGCACGGACGGCAACAAAAGAAACAAAGTCTTTCACTTCAATCAGCCCCAGGTCGGATTTGTCGAGTTTTCCTTTTTGCAAAAAGAAACCGACAATGTCACTTTTATTCAGTTTGTTCTTCTTGCTTCCACTTACATAAATCGTTTGGTATTCGGGGGGATCGGGTAGGGGATTGTCTGCTGCAACCGGTAAGACATCCAAAGTACCGGAAATATAATCGGGCAGCTTATCTTCTTTGAATTGTATAATATAGGCGGTTCCCGAAGCATGCATCCGCGCAGTACGTCCGTTACGATGAACGAATTCACTCTCCTTGACCGGAAGATGATAATGGATTACATGCTTCATCTCGGGGATATCCAGCCCCCTGGCTGCCAGATCGGTAGTCACCAGGTAATGCAGACTTCCGTTCCTGAACCGTACAAGGATCCTCTCCCTGTCGTCCTGGTCCATGCCGCCGTGGTAATAGCCGGTCTCGATTCCTTTCCTGTGCAATAAACCGCTGATACGTTCGGTGACTTCCCTGTGATTGCAAAAGATCAGTGCCGGTTCTGAATTGAGGGAGCAGAGAAGATGGAACAAAGTATCGATCTTGTCCTTTTCCGGGGACAAGACAAGCCTGACCGAAAGGGCCTCGTTTTTCTCCTCTTCTGTATAGTCAAGCGTCACAGGCGATTCCATTTTTACAAAATCCGGAATCTCTATGTCGGATGTGGCTGAAAGCAGGACTCTCTTTTGTAAGCGCGGCAATTGGCTGATGATTGTATCCATTTCATCCCGGAAACCCAACTGGAGGGATTTGTCGAATTCATCCAGCACCAAGGTTTTGATGGAGCCGGTATCGAACGATTTCCTTTCCAGATGGTCGGTCAACCGCCCCGGTGTGCCGATCAGCAACGCCGGGGGACTGCTCAGGTTTTTCAGTTCGGTATCCATAGCATGTCCGCCATAACAAACGTTTACCTTGAATTTTGTTCCCATCTTTTTCCATACCTGCTCAATCTGAAGGGCCAATTCCCGTGAGGGTACGACAATCAGGCATTGTACTTTTGCGATGCTTTCATCCAGTAACTGAAGCACAGGCAGGAGAAAAGCCAGTGTTTTCCCTGAGCCGGTGGGGGATAATAACAGCACATTCCGTTCCTTGATGATGGCATGGCGGGCTGCTTCCTGCATCTCATTCAAGCTCTCAATCCCCAGACCGGATAATATGTTTTTATTTTGATCTTCTTCTTTCATGGCACAAAGATAAGCGTTATCGGGGGATTACAATTTCCCCGTAATATCATAGATCTCCTTGATTTTTGCAAGCTCTCCTTCAAAATCGAAATGGAGATCATGGAGCCGGGCATCTTCCATATCGAACACCCATCCGGCCACTTTGGGATATCCGTTTTTGTAGTAGGACTTTTGTATTTCAGCCATTTTTAATACATTACGGCATTGTTCATAGACATTGATTTCAACGAAACGCCGGTACCTGGCTTCCGTATCTTCAATGGTGTTGAGCGCTGTTTGATGGAGACGATATACATCCCGTATACTCCGTAACCAGGGATTAAGGATCCCATAATCCAGATTCTGCATGGCCGCTTGTATGCCCCCGCAACCGTAATGGCCGCAGATAATGATATATTTTACTTTGAGATGCTCCACACCATAATTAATGACTGAAAGTGCGCTCAGGTCGATGGAGTTCACCATATTCGCGATATTACGGTGGATAAAGACCTCTCCCGGCTTCAATCCCATCACCTGGTTCGGATGCACCCGGCTGTCGGAACAGCCGATGTACAGGAAATCAGGATGTTGTTCCGCAGCTAACAGTTCAAAAAATCCGGGATTTTCTATCTTATTCTTTTCTATCCATTTACGGTTGGCTTCAAATATTTGGTCATACTTTTCCTGATCAGACATATCCATGAATTTTGAGTAATGGAGCCGGGAGAATTATTGGATATTTCAAACAATTTTATCGGCAAAAAAAATAATATAAATAACAGAGGAAGAAGTATCCCTCAATACCTTAATGGTAGGCTCATTATCTCCATACCATTTTTTCAGTGATTTCTTTAATATGGCAAGTCCGTCCTTTACCTTGTAAGAGGCAGTCCTTTCATCAATCTTTAGTTCTACGGCAATTTCCTTTGTCGAATAATCCCTTCGCCAACGCAGGGTACACACCTCCTTGAGCGTTTCAGGAAGCTCCTGAAGCAAACGGTCTATTAATGAATGAATTTCCTGGACATTCAATTCTTCCTCCACATGGCAGTAAGGTTGACTGTCCTTTGCTTCATCAGAAAGGGGATAATGCTCGAAAGCACCTGCCATCTCTTTTTTGATGCTGTTCAGTATCCGGTGGGTAAAACGACGCAGAAGAAATTGCTTTGCCAAACCCTGTTCATCCGTTTTTATTTTTTCAGGCTCCTCCCAGACCGAAAGCCAGAAGTTTTGCAAACAATCCTCCGTCAGTTCAATATCAGCTACACGGGTATATGCCCATTTATATAACAAACGGTTATATCTTGCATAAAATACTTCAAAGGCCAATTTGTCCTTTGTTGATATGGCGTCTAACAATTCTTTATCGGACATATCCCAATTCTCTGGTTCTAATGCTTGCAATTTCGACGCAAAAGTACAAGAATGATATTACAAGACGGTTAAATGCGGAATTTTCGTTGTTAAACTATCATAAATAAAAAATTATTTGATGAAAGAGAAAAATATTTTCAAATCATATAATATTGTTTTTCAACTATATATACTTGGTGTAACAGCTTTGAATGGAAAATGTAACATTTTCGTTGCCCGAAAAAGCGGTTGAGTTTTGTATATCTATATAGAGGGGTAGATGTCATGCCCCGTAAAAAAGAAGACAGCCATCATATAACAATATATTGAATGAAGAAAGAAGACGGAAGTTATTGGGAGGCATTGGTGAGGATTACAAGATTATTCGACAGGTATGATAAATATACCCTTGATGAAAAGTCTCGTGAAAGCCTTGAAAAATGGAATCCGGAAGATTTGCCCGAACGGATCGAAGTCACCGATGAGATACTCGACAGGGGGTGTCAGCGTATCACGGACGGGGTTTTTCCTAAATTGGAGCCCCGCAAATCGGAGAAAGTGGAGAGAGAAAGGCGTATTCTCCTTGCTCCCCTTTATAAATATGCGGCAGTGGCTGCGGTGCTCCTTATAACGGCATTCTCCGTGATATATTTCGGCGATATTGGCAAAGGCAGCAAAAAAGAGCCGGTGGCCAACAATGAAGGGAGTAATAACATGATCATCTTATCGGCAGAAGACGGGATAAGGCACGCAACACTCCCTGACGGTACCTCGCTATCAATTAATAAGGGCAGTAAGGTCAGCTATGATGAACAGGCGTTCAACAGGAAAAAGCGGGAAGTGTGGATCGAAGGGGAGGCTTATTTCGACGTAGCCAGGAATCCCGAAAAATTATTTATTATTCATAATGAAAACCTGCAAACCGTCGTAAGAGGTACCAGTTTTAATGTGAAAGCATATGAAGAGCTTTCCGAGATGAGCATTGCCGTGAGGACAGGTAAAGTGGAAGTGCAGGAGAATGACAGGATTATTGCAACGCTTACACCTAACCGGCAACTCGTTTATGCGAAATCCGACGGAAGTGTGCATGAATCTACCATTAGTTGGGAGGATGCGGGTGCATGGATGGATAGCAGGCTCGTACTGCAAAATGCCGGTATTGACGAGTTTTTATTAAGGGTCAGGCAACTGTATGATATAGAAATCATATTGGACAATGATGTGTTGCGAAACGAAAGGGTCGTCGTCTCGTTTGAAAAAAATGCGGGTTTCGCACAGGTAATGGATATGGTCTGTTTGCTTTACAATGTAAAATATAAGAAGATCAGCCCTGAAAGGGTGACTATATATAGGTAAAAAGATTATTCCTCCCATAAATTGAAAATATTTTTCTCATTCCACGAATGGGACAGTTATTTCCCTGTGCCTGGGGATAAGGATATTCATCGACTTAAACAATTAATTAACAAATAGATAATAGTTTTTTATCATCAAATTTTAAATTTTATCAATGGAACAGAAATTCAATTCAATCCGGTGGGTATTCAGCCTGCTTGTTATTGGCCTCTTGTTTTGCCCTGCCAGTATGTGGGCACAAGGTCCGGGAACAAAAACATACCCACATGAAACGCTGGCTGCACGGGTTATCAAGCTATCTAAAGACTACAAAGTCAATGTGATGTACAATCCCGGACAAAAAGATATTTCCGTGCCGGAACTTACAGTAAATGCACATGACATTAATGGAGTTCTGGATAAAACGCTTGCCTCTACCGATTTTACCTATAAAAAGACTGCGGAAACTTCGTATGTCATAGTAAAGAAAACAAATGAATCACAACAAGAAGCCTCCGGCAAAGGTATCCTCTCCGGCGTAGTTCTTGACGAAAAAGGAATCCCCGTTATCGGGGCAACGGTGGTGGTGAAAGGAACAACGACCGGTACAGCCACTGACGCCGACGGCAAATACACTTTGACTCAACTTCCGGCAGGAACGACCACTATCCTGATTAGTTTCATGTCGTACGAAACCCTGCAAGTAAACGATGTAAAGATCGTGGCAGGCAAAACCACCCCTCTGGACGTGGTTCTGAAAGAGGCTACACAGCAGCTGGGCGAAGTGGTGGTAACGGCGACCTATGGACAGGCCTCGGCAAATGGACTCTATGCCAAGCAAAAAAACATAGCGGCTATGAGCGACGGAGTCAGTGCCGATATGATCAAAAAGACCAGTGACAATAATGTGGCACAAGTTCTGAAACGTGTATCAGGAGTTACTATCGATAACGGTAAATATGTAACTGTGCGTGGTATGAGTGAACGCTATAATAATGTACAGCTAAACGGCAGTTCGCTGCCCAGCACCGAGCCTAACCGCCGTAACTTTGCTTTCGATGTGATTCCTTCCGGTCTGGTGGATAACGTGACTATCAGCAAAACCTTTACTCCTGACATGCCGGGTGAATTTACAGGAGGACTCGTCGAAGTAAACACATTAGCCGTTCCAGATGAAAAATTCCTTAGTTTAGGTACCGGGACAGGGATGAACACGATCAGTACGGGAAAAGATTTTTACAGTACTAAACGCTTCGGCTCCGACTGGTTCTTTGGTGAAATTGACAAACGAAAATGGTATTCAGGAGGGGATGAAGCCGCTACCGCACAGAATATCATTAATGCAGGACAAAAAAACACCTATGGTTTTGGTAGATATAAAGCTGCACCAATGCAGAATTACAGTCTTACTGCAGGGCTTCCTTTCAACCTAGGGAGAAGCTCTCTGGGAGTTGTCGCAGCCTTGACTTACAGGCATGAAGAGAATACGGAGGAAATCCTGGAAGCGAATATGATTACCCGTGACAGCATCTTTAAGCCATCGGACAAAGGTTCATACCGTTATAAGGCAGCCACAAGTATTGGAGCTGTGCTGAATACCGGTTGGCGGATGGGTGGGCACAGCATTACATGGCGTAACCTGTTTAACAATCGATTCAATCATACCAACCAACAACGTTATATCCACAAATATTATGAAAATTATAGTCTGGTGGAGCAATACAGCGTACCCTTGGTAAGCAGTCTTTGGCAAACGCAGTTGGATGGTAAACACAATCTTTTCGCAGGCAAGTTAATTGCGTCTTGGAATGCTTCTTACAACGATATTACCCGAACCAATCCCGATGACCGGATGGTTCAGGGCTCTATCGTAAGTGAATCCGCAAATCAGGTTAGCTTAATTGATTGGGGGTGGTCTACAAATTACGGCAATAGCTTTAATGTGGGGAGTGGGCATATCATGTACAGCAAGCTACATGAGACAAAGAAAAATATTGGAGCGAGCCTTGAACATCCTTTCATTATACAAGGCAATCGTCAAAGCATAAAGATAGGATACATGGGAGCATTTCGCAAAGCTAATTTCGAGCAACAATATTTGAAAGCAATGAGAGATTATAATGCTCCCAATCAGGGAGATATAGGACTGCCTATAGATGAGTATTTTGCTTCGGAACATTTTGGAGGGAATCCGTTAATATATGAGCTTTCCGGGATGCAAGGAACCAAGGCCGACTATTATGAGGGGGGACAAGATATCCATTCCGGCTATCTGATGGGCGACTTCAGTTTTTTGAGAAAATTACGCTTGGTTGGTGGCCTACGGATGGAGAAAACAGACATGCATGTAACGACTGAGATGTTGGAAAAAACAATAGGCGGAGGGATGATAGATAGTACAACCGTTATCAAAAAAACAGACTGGCTACCTGCGGCAACCCTAATCTACAGCATGACACCTGAATTGAATGCCCGGGCTTCATATAGCAAAACCCTTGCCCGTCCCGATTTCAGGGAGTTATCCCAATCCAGCTACTATAACGTAGATGACCGTGTATGGGTAATAAACGGTTCAGGTATTGAGCAAAGCCGTATCCATAATTACGATGTCCGGGTAGAATGGTATCCACGTCCGGGAGAAGTATTATCCGTCAGCTACTTCCATAAGAAATTCATCAAACCGGTGGAGATGGTTATGCGTATGCTAAGCGATATGCAGAATTTTGAAATGTACAATATGAACCTGGACAATTCCACGGCTAAAGGCATGGAATTCAACTGGCGAAAAGGATTAGGTTTTATTTCCCCGGCACTACGGCATCTTTATTTTACAGGTAACTACACATGGATGGAAGCCAATGTAAAGTATAATCAGGAAAAATTATTAAATCCGAATATAGAAGATTCTAATCCTGACTTCGACCGTGATCGTCCTTTACAGGGTTTGAGCCCCTATACCCTTAATTTAGGGCTTGCATATGAAGAAAACATTATCGGTGCTGCCATCAATTATAACCGTAACGGAAGAAAGCTGGTCTATGCCGGAGAAGAAACAAAATATGACCAGTATGAAAATTCGCGAGATGTATTGGATCTGCAATTTTCAACCCGTTTGATGAAGGACCAACGTCTGGAATTAAAATTCAATATTTCCGACATTTTTAATCAGGATATCATCGTATATCGAAATACCCGGATAATAGAATATACTGCTGAAAATCCCGATCCGGAAACAGGAAAATCGGGAGCCATTTACATGGATTTAACAGGTGACATGAATTACAATAAAGGGGATTATGTTATGAGCCGGATAAAGAAAGGAATCAACCTTTCATTAAGCGCAAGTTATAAATTCTAAAATGAGACAAATTATGAAAAAAATAATAAATTATATAGCAATTGCTCTTGTTTTATTTTCTGTTGTGAGTTGTAATAGCGAAGAAGACTTAATTAGCGAAATTGATGGATTTTATACATTAAGTGCTGATTTCGTTTCGCCCGCGAACATCAGAAGTAATTATGATATCCTGTTTAATAGCGATACAATAAAAAGTATATATTATATAAATAGAGCAGATCCAACCGGAAAACTAACGGTTTTTGAAAAAGGAAATAAAGAACCAGTTTATACGGAAGAGTTGACTTTGACAAGCAATAAAAATATCCAGTTTATTAAACTTGGGAATAAGATAGATACTTACTCTGAAGATAAGTACACTAAATTCAGTTTGGATATAAAATGGGCTACACATGAAGAACGTGATAAATATAAGGCTACGTTTAATGGATTTGAATTAAATACCGAGCAGGGTAATATCAATTATGTATTGACAGAATCATTAACGGGCATATTACAATTAAGAAAGGTAGATGATGGATATTTAGTTATTGATAGAGAAATTACTGTGGAACCAAATGGAACGTTTACATTCTTACAGTTATCATCGATTGAATTTTTAGCTATGCCTCCGGGAGATGAGGATGATCCCGAATCAAATGATTACAAAAAGATAAGAGTGTACTACACCTTAACAGACGATTTGACAGAAGAGTCGTATACAATTAAATTCTATACCTTCGATTCATGGATATACGATAAAGAACAGGTCGTATATAGTGGTTATGAATTTGAAATTAAAGTAGGGGAATTATCTCCCTATATTTTAGTATACGGACGTACCTTTGAGAACGAAAATGGTGATGGCGGACCAGCTTTCATTACATACGATCTTATTGCAAAAGACGGGACTGTAGTCAGGAAACATGATCCCAACCAAACAGGAATAACCTTTAATATAATTACCCCCAAATCTTGG
>NZ_DHOS01000053.1 GCF_002410825.1 Proteiniphilum sp. UBA5384
GAAGCGTTGTGTAAAAGATAGTTTGCTGTGAGGCATTCGCGATGGGAAGCCCACCGCCTTTCCGGGTGGTCGGAAAGAGTGAAATGGGAATCTTAGGGTCGCTCCTTTAACAACTGTTCCAGAAGAGCGTTTTTTTCTTTTTCCAGTTCAAGCATCCGTTCGTAGAGGGCGGTTTTCTCATTGGACAATTCGATAAAACGGTCAACAGGGTCGGGGTTGTTGTTGATTACATTGTAGTATGCGGCGCCGCTTCCTTTCTCAAAGGTGTTATTCTCAATAATCACCGTTACCGGGTCTTCTTCCAGTTCCCTGATCAGTTCGGGGACAACATTCAGTGCTTTGGCAAATCTATTAATCATCTCATCTTCCAGTTCTTTCTTCTGTTCGTAGTTAGAGATTCGCGCCTGGGTGGTTCCCATCATATCCGCCAGGACTTCCTGTTTGATCCCTAAGGTATGCCGGATACGCTTGATAGCGTGTCCGTGATGTGTGTTTTTTAAAGTCCGTTCTTTTGTTTCCATTTTTGTTGTTTGTTTTCGGAGTTGCAAAACAAAAATAGCGACTTTTGGTGAGATACGTATAATTATATCGGAGAATTGCATAATTATACTCCTGTTTTGTTCCGTTATTCACAAAGAATCTTTATTCCTTTGTTACTGAATAGTTTTAAAAAAACGGTAAATTGTTGTTGACGACAACAAACATCTTATGATGAGTTGATTAATTGTTAAAAAAAAGGTTGAAGTTGATAGTGAATCAAATTCTCTCGTACATATAAATAAAGAATCATCGAATTGTTAAAAAGTAAGCCTATGAAAACATAACAGATTAAAACGAATTATTATCTTTGTGTTGTAAAAAAACGGCACAAACTAATATAAGCGCTTTTTTGGTCTTTACTACGAATCCGCAAAATTCAAACACGAGGCCAAAGAATGGAAGCGCCCTTAGCAATAAGGGCGTGGACATTGTCTTATTCTCGTGTTAAGGCCCTTGCGGAGCCTGTAGTAAGGAATAGCGACAATCGTCCACGCCTCTTTTTTTATCCCGCATATACATTCTTTGCCTGTACGATTGCCCATTACCGCACCGGGTTTCAGTTATCTGCAAACTCTCTTCTCTCTCAGCCGGCATTGGCCGGAAATATCCGTTTGATTTTTCAATAGACGCCGACAAGGTATTTGCCGTTTGTAACGGATCGAATTAATAGCCGGCTTGTAAACATTAACATATACTATGACACATAAAGATTTTATGGGATACATAATATCGAATAATTTATCAATTAATCTAAAGCAAAGACCAGGAATGAAACAGGTAATTTTAAGTTTAACAAAAGGGATTATGCTTCTCTTGATATGGACATTCTCTGTGTGTTTATCTGCGCAAACAGTGACAGTGAAAGGAGTAGTCAACGATACCAAGGGAGAGTCATTGATTGGAGTATCTGTAATGATACGGGGAACTTCCACCGGTACCGTGACCGACTCGGGTGGAAATTTTATTTTATCGAATGTGCCTGCGGATGCGGTATTGGAGATATCTTATGTGGGAATGGTTTCACAAACGATACCTCTTGAGGGCAGGGCAACGCTTGATATTGTATTGCAAGAGGATGTGGAGGCTTTGGAAGAAGTGGTGGTGATTGGTTACGGCACGCAAAAGACGAAAGAACTGACCGGTTCGGTTGCCTCCGTAAAAGGGGATCAGATCCGGGAAATACCGGTTTCCAACGTCCTGAATTCCTTGGCCGGGACAATGGCAGGGGTTACCGTAAACACGCGAAGCGGAGAACCAGGATTGGATAATCCGACTATCTTTATTCGTGGAAAAAATACGCTGGGGAACAATGCTCCTCTGATCATCATAGACGGGGTTCCGAGGGATGGGTTGGAAAGGCTCAACCCCAACGATATTGAAAATATAACCGTACTGAAAGATGCTACGGCTGCCATCTACGGGGCACGTGCCGCCAACGGGGTGATACTTGTGGAGACTAGACGCGGACGGGCAGGCAAACCTGCTTTCAACTTTACGTACAATGCCGGTTTTCAACAAGACACAAGGGTTCCTCAAATGACTGACGCTTATACTTTCGCATCCATCCAGAACGAAATAGAAGTGCTGCACGGGAGGCCGGCTATTTTTAGTGACAGTGAATTGGAACTGTATAGAAACGGTACAGATCCGTACTATCCAAGTACAGACTGGTACTCTTATATCACGAAGAAATTCACCCCGCAAAACCGTATGGATCTTTCAGTGGATGGAGGTAATGAGAAGATGACATATAGGATCTCGCTGGGAAGAACATTTCAGGACGGACATTATAAATACGGTATCACCGAACATGAGCAGTATAACCTGCAATCGAAAATCGATGCCAATATTTCAGAACTTGCCTCGATCGGGCTAAATCTGAGAGGAACAGTGTTGGATGGCATCAGGCCTTACAACTACAACGATATATATCCACATATTTTCTTGTACCATCCTACCTGGTTTCCCTTATGGCCGGGCACGGATTATCCGGCTCCCGGTCGAGATAACGACAACCTGATCAATAGAGTAAGTGCTAACGAGGGATACAGGAAGTCAAAGAGTAAAATGCTTCAATCCACGCTCACTTACCGAATCAATGCTCCCTGGGTTGAAGGATTATTCCTTAACGGAAGTTTCAATTATGATTTCAGTAACAACTTCAACAAAGTCTGGTATGAACCGAGTTTTGTCTATTACCGGGATGAAGATACGGGTGAATATACCCGGGGAAGAACCGGATTCGGAGCGGATGACCCGAGTTTAAGCGTGGATACCGGAAACAACAGTATGTTTTTATGGAATGCCATGCTGAACTACGAAAAGCAATGGAATCAACATAGTTTTGCTGGTCTGGTAGGGTATGAACAGATGACCGGCAGTTACGACTACCTGCTCGGTTCCCGGAGCCGCTTCGTATCTACCAAAATACACGAATTATTTGCCGGAACCAGCGACAGAAACTATATGAATAACAACGGATCAGCAGGAGAATCGGCACGTATCAACTATTTCGGGAGATTAAGTTACAATTATGCCCGGAAATATTTATTGCAGTTTACATTCAGGTATGACGGCTCCCAGAACTTCCCGCGCGACAAAAGGTTCGGTTTCTTTCCAGGTGTTTCAGCCGGGTGGAATGTTTCGGAAGAGGCATTCATGGATAAAGTCGATTTTATCTCCTACTTAAAATTGAAAGCATCCTACGGAAAAATGGGAAATGATAATATTCCGGCGTACCAATACTTGGCGGCCTACGGATTTGGCAGTAATTACGTGATCGGCGATGTGGATGTAAACGGCCTTAATGCATTAAATGTTCCTAATCCCAATATCACCTGGGAGATTGCGAATACATTCAACTTCGGAATAGATTTTTATCTTTGGAACGCATTGCGCGGTGAAATCAATATTTTCAATTCGGAGAGATCCAATATACTGACTAAACGATCAGCTGTAATTCCGGAATATACCGGCCTACAATTGCCGGACGAGAATATCGGGATTGTCCGTAACAGGGGGATAGATCTTGAAATCAGTTACAATTCCCAATATAAAGGTGTCCAATATTTTATTTCCGGTAACTTCTCTTTCGCAAGGAATAAGGTTATCTTCACGGATGAAGCGCCGATGGCGGAAGAGTACCAATTGGCGACAGGGAGGCCTTTAGGATCAAGATTGCTGTATAGATCCATCGGTATATTCAAAGACCAGGCAGAGATTGAAAGCTATCCGCATCTATTGGGAGCCCAACCGGGTGATATCAAATATGAGGATGTGAATAAAGACGGGGAGATAAATTCATACGATAGGATACGAATCAATGAGACTGCTGATCCTGAAATAATATTCGGATTAAATGCCGGGATCATTTATAGGAATTTCAATCTATCGGTACTTTTGCAGGGTCAGGAAAATGCTAATTTTTTAAACACCACGAACTGGACCACTTCTCTGAGTAAAGGAGCAGGGAATTACTACCAATGGCGTGTGAAGAACCACTGGACGCCCGAAAACAGGGATGCCACGATGCCAAGGAGTTCCGAGAGCAGGGGAGAGAACACGCAACCTTCCACTCATTGGCTTATGGATGCCGGATTCCTGAGGCTGAAAAATGTGGAGCTCGGTTATAATCTGCCTGCTAACTGGATAAAGAGGTTTGGACTACAAAACTGCAGGGTCTACCTGAGTGGGAACAATCTCTTACTGATTTATGATCATATGAAAGAGATCGGGTATGACCCGGAAGTGCCTTCTCCATGGTATTATCCCCAGCAGAGGGTCTACAACATAGGTATTAATTTTACATTTTAACTTTACGACACAATGAAAAAAATAAAATATCTGAGTATACTGATTACCTTGGTGGTTTTTACAGGTTGCCATGATATCCTCGACATCGAGCCTAAAGACAGGATAACGGGGATATGGGCCAACGAGGCGCTGGTGGAGTCTTACGTGAACGGTATGTATAACAGCCTTCAGCACGGATTTAGTGAGGCTTTATGGGGTTCTCTAACGGATGAATTGCACGATGTACACAATAACGGAGGAGCATGGACTGTTCAGCGAGGAGAATTGACTTCGGACAATATTTCAACATTGGGGACAACAACTACACCTTATGTCAATAAATGGGGGTATGCTTATGCAAGGATAAGGGATATCAATGAATTTTTTGAAGAGATTGAGTCTTCCGATTTTGAGGAGGAAATCAGGGATCGACTGAAAGGTGAAATGAAATTTATACGGGCATATTTATATTCGGAATTATTGTGGAGATACGGGGATGTGCCGTTGGTCACACACGTATTCGCGCTTGACGATGATTACACGACAGTGGCGAGGGATAGTTACGATAAAGTGGTGGATTTTATCGTAAAAGAATTGGACGAAGCCGCTTTGTTGTTGGGCAATAGTGAGATTAAAAAGGGGAGGGTGACACCCGATGCTGCTTTAGCGCTGAAATCCCGTGTTCTTCTGTATGCTGCAAGCCCACTAAATAATCCATCCAATGACCGTGCTAAATGGGAAAAAGCGGCACAAGCGGCACAAGTTCTCTTAGATAAAAAGTACACACTATACCCCGATTATAAGAATCTGTTTTTAGAGGATAATGATGAAATAATATTTGCAAGATATTTCACCAAGTCTCTCAATCACAATATAAATGGAGTGTCCGGTACGAATAGTCTATACGGGGGCGGTCATAATCATCCTACTGAAAATCTTGTGATGGATTATGAAATGGTGAACGGTGAATTCCCGTACAGCCTTGATGCTTCGAACAACATCATCGTGAATCCCGCTTCAGGATACGACCCAAACAATCCTTACCTGAACAGAGATCCGAGATTTTATGCTTCCATACTTTATGACGGATGCATTTTTCAGAATCATGAGATCGAAACTTTTGACGGTGGAATCGATTCTCCCCTAAGTAGCGTGGTGCCGTGGAATGCTACCATGACAGGATATTACCTTTATAAATTTATCAATCCTTCTAAATCGGTAAATTTAAGAACCGATGATCTAAGCACCAATCCTTGGATATATTTTCGCTATGGGGAAATTCTTTTGAATTATGCCGAAGCTAAATTTGAATTGGGAGATGAAGATGCCGCAAGAAAATATATCAACCGGATTCGGGCAAGGGCAGGTATGCCTCCTGTTGACTCTTCAGGGCCCGATTTAAGAGATAAGATACGTCATGAGAGAAGAATTGAACTGGCTTTTGAAGGACATCGGTTCTTCGATGTCAGAAGATGGAAAATCCTTGAAGAGGTATCCATAAAACAAATCCTGGGGATGCAGATTAAGAAAGCCGCGAACGGAGAGAAGAGTTATACTGTAAAAGTGGTTGCGCCGGTAGCATATTATGAACAACACCACCGGTTGCCTATACCTCGCACAGAAATTGACAAAAGTGGAGGGACGTTAATTCAAAACTCAGGTTATTGAATAAGGTTTTTCTTGTCATTTTAGAATAAGAAGTATCTTTATGTAATGATTATGTGATATTTTTGCAGAAACTATTAAATCAACGAATAATGAAAGCATATCTGTCGCGCC
>NZ_DHOS01000051.1 GCF_002410825.1 Proteiniphilum sp. UBA5384
CGAAATGGTCGTATACATTTCCGATGGCAGTTTACAAACGAACAGGCTCGGATAAAACTCAAACGGTTGTATCCGTCAGTTCTGAACTAACGTAACACTAGTAGAGGCTATAAAGTTTTGGCTATAACTTTGTTTTAGTAACAAGGAAATTGTGAACTCAAAGTTCCAATATGTGTATGCCTGGGGATTTAATTATTATCTTCTCATATGTACCCGATATGCCGTTAAAAATTGTTAACTGGTCATTCTCTGTGGTCTGGCAAGTGATAATCCATTTATCATCTTTTTTTTCAAAAGCCAGAATATCTGATGTATTGGACCTCATTGTTGCGGCTATATTATCAGCACAACAAATAGAGGTAATCGTATACCTATCCACATCCACGGTGAACACTTTATTATTCAGTACAAAGTCCGCCGGATGGGAGATATCATCACTTTTCCAGTCTACATTCAGTAAATACAATGTCCTCATGCTCCCCGTATCCCATACCGAGAAATTAATATGGGGAGAGGCTTTGATCCATCCTTTTTCCAACTCTTCAGATGTGATTCCTGACGCAATGTCTTTCATCTCTTCGATGTAATGTTTCCTTATTAAATTATCAGCGGGATAGACATTTTCAGGATAATATATGACCCGGCCTTTACCCAACGGAATTACGGTTTTTTCTTTATATGTTTTGTAATCAATGCCGAGCAATGTTTTTATTACAGTATCGTCTTCAGGGAATTTTGCAGGAAGGTCCGGTTGCAGTTCACTGTTCATATGGACGGCACCCAAAAGCAGAGTCCCTCCCCGCTCAACAAACTTTTTAAGACGTATAAAGTCGGTATTATCAAAAGTATTCCAGCCTAAAAAGATCAGCGCTTTGTATTGGTTCATCACGTCATTGGAAGCCTCGACCGGCAGAATATCCACAGGCCCGTATGGAGTGGAAGTAAACAAACCGTCGGTACTGCAATAATCCACATTATTTTCAGGATAAAACACTTTCAGCAGATCAAAACTTTCCATCGCCTTGTTGAACGCCCATTTATCTCCTTTCTGCGACCAGATTGAAGTACGCCCGAATGACTTCCATGCATCGTTCCTGCCCTGGATAACGGCAATCTTCGTATGCAGGCTTCCCTGACGGGAATGTGTCTCTATATAATCCAACATCTGATGCTGCGCGTACAGGTGTTCTTTACCAGCTTTTGTGTACCTGTCATTTGAATACTCATCCGTCCATAACCCCTCTTCCGTGTTAATATGGGATGAACCATGCATATACGCCACTGCCAGAGACAGATAAAAGCGCAGGGAATGTTCCGGATCGGTAAAAGGTTTTGACCCCCATTGTACGGCGTGAAGCGACCCGAAGTCCTTCTTGCCATAAGCTCTTGAAGCTCCCCGTAAAGCCGACATAATAATATCTTCAGGCCCGTACATCTGTTCTGCCCCGAGCCATTCGTATCCGGCCCGGTAAAGATAGCGGAACATCGTGGAAGGGCCGGTATGACGGGTACTTTCACCACGGGAATAGCTGAAATTCGCGATCAGCTTATCCGCTCCGTCGGCCATATCTTTTACACCATAAGGATCGTAATGTATAAAAATCCCATGGTCGGTATAGATAGGCCTGTGTTTTGCAAATATTCCCCCGTATGGTCTTGTCCTTGCGGCCATATCGGAATGTAACCCGTTATACAGAAAATGTTGCCAGTAGTAATATCCGCCATCATTTTCATGCGCCTGTTTACCTCTGAACACAGGAGATTGGAGGGCGGCCAGCGAAGGATTGATCTTTGTGGCTGCCAATGTACGCCCTTCTACCTGCCATGCATAAGGGATATGCATTTTGTTCAGTAAAGAGGTATAGTGTTTGATTATATTTTCATCGGTTATTCTCACTCCGCTCCATTGATAGGATGGCCTGAAATGGTACCAGTTGCCGAGGCGGTTTTGTATATACCATTTAAAGAACTGATTATAGGGTTCATACTCTTTATCGATATGGACTTCATCGCCGGAGGAGAGGTAAATATTATCTTTCTTCTTTACAATCAGTTGTTCGACAACACCGGTTTTTTTTAGTGTGCCGTCTGTAAATTCAATAGAGACCCGGATATCCGGATTGATTGCTGAAAACCGGACAGCATGTAGTCCCGGATCTGTGAACGTAACATGTGGGTCGATCAGATGGATATTCCGGTTTGAAGAAGATACTGTCAATGCTACGTCAGGCTTGTTTGTCTCGATCAGGAAGGCCGTCGTATCTCCGACGGTTACAAAACGGGGGACTGAAACAATCTCGAAATCCTGTGCACTTTCTTCCAATAATTGAAGTGACCTTAGTTCATAAGGAAATGAGACACGGTTTGGTTCCTTTTCCAGTGTCAACTTAAGGTTTCCCTTACCTGTGATATCTTTTGGAAGGGTGATATAGAAATCTGCAATATCCGAAGCGCGGTCGAATATGTTGCCTTCGAATATTGTTTTTCCTTTGAATTCGAGCTTCCATTTCGGCCAACTGCGGGTGGCAAGATTTATCCCTACCCAATAATTATAATCATCAGGCCTCCTTTCATTCTGAATAAACGGGGATTCAACTATATTTTTCCCGTCTACATACAATTCAGGCGCTTCGAGCCAGCATTCGCCACTGAAGTTGGTTCCCCCTAAACGTACTAATATAGTAGCCACATTGGGCGGCAGTTGAATATTTTTCTTTAATAATTTAAAGTTTCCGCTTCCCTGTGGGATCGGTATAAAGATGACAGAATCAGCTTTATCATAAATTTCATCGGCATGCCTCCCTTCTTTTTTATTGTATATCTGTAACTCGATACCAAAATCCCCTCTAGGTGATGTTTTCAGATTTTTACGTTTATACGCGATCTCTAAATCGACCCCTTTTTTATCAAAATTGACACCGGTGATACGGTTATATGCATGGCGTTCGAAAGGATCGTCATCTCCCTTGAAATAAAGAGAATAACGATCTTTATAAGTGTGGATTGAATCTAAATTTTCATCTATCAGGTATTCCTGCTGCCGGAAAAACTCTTCTCCGCGAGGAGCAAATTTACCAGGCATCTTTACTCCCCCTACTACACGCAGGATACGTCTCACCGGGTAATCATGGTTCTCAAAGACAACTTCCTGTTCAAAGGATTTCCCCGGGTCTATTTGTACAAGTCCTTGTTCTCCCCCAGCCGGGTACAGTATCGTTCTTTGCTCCTTTTGTAACTGAGCATGAACAGATAAGATTACAGAAAAAAGAATGAATAAAATAAATCCTGTACGCTTTTTCATAACTCCTCCATTTTCTATTGATTCACTAAGAAACTGTTCCAATTGCTTACGAAAGAGGGTGATAAAGATATCTTCGCCTTTAAACAGTTTCTAAACTTTTTTATATTTTCCGTATAATTCAGATTGGATGCTACAAGACAACTTCTCCAATGATATTTACCGCATATTTTCCATCATTATCATACCATTGTGACAGATTCTTATTGGAAACCCATTTTACGTCGTACACACCATTGTATTGTAAAGATTTATCCGGGTCCGGCATCCAGATTCCGACCCTGTATTTTCCTGCCAGATCGACAGGGATATCACCTGTCAAACGATGTCTTAAAGGTTGGTATGATTGCTTATTGAAATCATAGGGTTGCCAATCCCGGGGATCAGCATTGATCCTTACCTCTCTTTTTACATTGTTACTCTCATCAATAAACACCAGGTAAACAGGTTTAGAATTAACCGGCGCTGCAAAACCTGTATTTGTAAATTCCAGGTCGTACAATAGCTTTTTGCTTTTTGTTTTCAGGGAAGAGCCGGTTAAATTGAGCCGATAGCCAAGATGGTCCCTCACAAAGTTGAAGAACGACCTATTCACTCTGTTCCCTTTTTCATCCATGAAATAATCTTCCGAAAATAATATATTGTTTTTTACAAGTAGTCCCGGATATACTTTTATATTTTTCCATGATTTGATATTCAATTGATAATTCTGAGTGAGGTCAAAGGCCGAGTAGTGATGGTCTCTTAGTATCCTGAGTGTAGTTTCCGGATCGATGAGTGCTGCCAAACCCCATTCGGTGTTTTCGTCGTAGGGAATCTCCCCGCTCATAAAGAACCAAGGCGACTCTCTCTCAATCTGCCTGTACCACTGACTACCCGGGACGAAATCATTTCCCGGGGCGTGGCTATGCTCGCCAGCCGTAAAATAATCATTGGCGTATGAAATACGTGTTTTATCTTTTTCATTGTCTAAATTCAGCCTGTTCTTATGATCGGGGGTCCTGATCTGAATACTGTAGGGTTCCGGATATACTTTTAACAAGGCGTTTACAATATTACTTTTTGCGGTAAAGTCGTTCTGTAAAGGGGTGGTATGCCATTCTCCCCATGCTCCTAAAAATCCGATCTGTATCGTGGCTATTAACCCCCTGTTTTTTTCCAGTAAAGGTTCCAGCTGATCTATATGCCGTAAGATCCACTTTTCCGATTCACCACCCGAAGCATCCAGACCTTTCCAATTATAAGCAAATCTCAAGATAGCTTTATACCCGTGTTTTTTCAACTCATCGAATATGACTTGTATGTTTTCCAATCCTTCCTGTGAAATATCTTTATCCACCCATTCGGTAAGATAAACATACAATTGTAATAATGTCAGATTCTCGGATTCAGCATCAAAAACCTTTTCCCGGGCTTCAATAAATCCATTTGGAAATATTTCGTTTTTTCTGAATGGATTCGTCATATCATGGGCAAAATAGTTTGACTCCAAATGAAAACCCCTGTCAGGATTGCGTAACGGGGCAATCTTCACAATATCTTTGGCTGCCGTTGTATTTTTCTGATTCCGGGCAGTGGATTCACCGGGAATAAACAGCAGATAAAAAATAAATATGGATATAAACTCAAATCTCATATGATTATTTCATTTTTCTTATCGGTGTATGGCACCCTTGATGATTAAATAATCATCCCGGTTTCATAATCCTATATAGTAGTTTTTTTAAAATAAAACGACACACATACAAGAGATTCCTTGAAAAATCTGTGTGCCGTTTTATAAGAAATACATTAAAAATTAACCTCACCTATTACACTTATCCTATGCTTTTGAGTGTGGATGATTTCCGTATTAGCGAATATGATGGAGAAATCAGCGATCTCTTCCAGTTCATCTGTCGGGTCGGGCATCCATAAACCGACTTTGTATTTTCCGGACAAAGAAACAGATACGTTACCTTTGATATTGTGGTATATCTGTTTAAAATCATTCAACCGGGGATCACATGGTTGCCACGTTCTCGGATCCACATCATCCAAATCCACGATCTGGGTTATGTGATCCTGTCCGTCAACAAAAACAAGCTTGATCGGGCGGGGATTAAGGATAGTGGAGAATCCCGTATTATAGACTGTTATATCATAATTGAGCTCTCCTCCCGTCACTTCAAGCTTACTGTCTTCCTTATCCATATACAACCGGTATCCCAAATGATCCCTGACAAACTGGTATGCCGAACGGGCCACTAATTTTCCTTCATCGTTACGGAAATAACTTTCATCGAAAAGCACATTCATCTCTTTCAGGGCAGCAGGTGTCAATTCGTATCTTTTCCAGTTCGCAAAATTCAATGCATTGTTCTGAGTTACGTCAAATGCGCTGTAATGATGCTCTTTCAATGCACGAATTGAATTCGGGACCGATATAAGAAAATCTAATCCCCATTGGGTATCTTCATCGTAGGGAATTTCTCCGACCACTTTCACATAAGGTCCTTTCTCCATGACCTGGGCATAATCTGCCGACCCAAACGTGTAATCATTGCCGGGAGCTGCCGGATGTTCCGAAGCAGTGAAATAATCATTGGTGTATCCTACCCGTTTCACATACTCATCACCCAACCCACGCTCTATAAATCTTGCCAGATGACTCGGATAGCGAAGGGCCATAAACCTGTCAGGATAAGCATCAAGGATACCTTTTACCAGCTTGGTTTTATTATCCCAGTCAGTACTCATCAGAGACTGGTTCCCTTCACCCCATGCTCCAATAAAACCCATTCTCCAAAGATCTATAATTCCTATATTATCCCGGATAAAAGGGTTCAATTGTTCCAGATGACGAAAAACATCTTCAAATTCCGCATCCGTAGCATACGGATCATAGTCATAAGCAAAAACAATATGTATCTTATATCCCAATTCCCTGGCATCGTCAAATACCCGCTGCATGTTATCAAAAGCCCCCTGGGAAATATCTTTCCCTACAAAATCGCTCAGGTAAAATGTAAGCTGGGTCAGCGTAAGGCTATCCGGCAACGCATTGTTCATTGTTGCTATCTCTGGAATCCAAAGACTGGGAAAAGACACATTGTGCCAGGGGTTCCGAAGATTATGGGAGAAATAGTTACTTTCCAGGTTATAACCTCTTTCAGGATTACGGATAGCTTTTATACTGGTAAGCGGACCGACCTCTTCCGGTTCTCCGGGGTTTTCAGGATCTTCTCCGCGTTCCCCTTCATACTCCCATACCGGGAATGTCGTCTTGTCGTCGGCACAGGACAGTACCGACAACATCGACATGCATATAATTAAAATTGAAAATAATGTAATATGACGCATCGTTTATCTCTTTTTAATTTGAATAATACCTCTACTTATTTGTCATATATGAGCCTTACATTCGCTCCTACGGCCCACACTTCCCAAATGGCAAAATGGTCGAGCATAGCCGCACGGTGGGTATTCTCCCCGATCCCTGTGGCCATCATATATGAGAATGTAGTATTGGTTATTGATTTGTCCTCCCCTTGCTGTTGACCTGCGGTCACCAGTCCCAGTTTCCACTTGTTGACTTTAGGATCTGACTGTGTAGGTTCGTAATTATAGAATACAGGATCTCTCAATACATTATAGGTGCCTTCCTGTGCAAGCGCCTCTTCATATAATTCCCTGCATTCCGTAATAGTCGGCACTCTCCAACCTGCAGCCGGAAGTTTCTGGAACATGGACGGATTAGGACGATAATATCCTCCGAAGGCTTTTACCTGCTCCTCCGTATAACGGTTGGACGGTGCAAACATATAGTTAGCTTCCTCGATATCCGACCCATCGGGATATTTTCTGGTACGCAGGTTTTCTGCCAGCCAGTATTGTACCCGTCCGTCCCTGTATGAAATTTTAGCCACCTTATAGGTAATTTCCTCATCGCCGCGCACATCTTTGTAGATCATCATCGGATTCACCTCTATCGAAGAAGAAGAACGGGATAAATATTCATTCTCTTCTGTCTTCTTGATGTTCCAATACAAACGCATTGATTTGAACGGATGGCTTGAATATTTGATAAATACATCCTGCAGCTGACTATTGGTAATACCCGCGCTGTTTACGGCACCCACATTGTAGGTTACCACCTCTCCCGTCATCTCATTATTATTCGAGAAAACAATAGAATATGCTGTAGCCGGATCTTCTCCTTCTGTATCCCAGGCAAAACTAACCGGCAGTGCTGGCCTGTCGCCGTCTAATGCTACAGGTTTCTGATTCTCCGGAAGGAGCAATCTGGATATAAGCCGTTTCACATTCAAGGGCCTGATCTCCAGGGCTGCAATTCCAATATGGTCAGTCGGTTTTACTGCCCAGTATATTGTTCCTGTTTTTCCGTTTTCAATACCAAATCCAGAGGTGATCTGATCCAGCAATTCTGCCTTAATTGAATAGGATTTGGCCTCTCCGGCCTTAAAATAAACAGGATCCAGTAAAACATCGCTGCCACTTAAAACAAGAGTGGTTCCTCCTTCAATAGTCTCATTCCAAGAGAATGTATATTCGTCAATAGACATTTCATTGAGGTCTATTTCGGCATTTTTCTCCGGTGATGCCAATGTTATATCCGATACGGGCACTTCAACCCTGTAACCATAATCTTCCTGGCAGGAAGAGAATATATATAACACAGCGGTTATCATTAAATATATACTATATTTCTTCATTGTATTAATTTTTTTTAATTAATAACCCGGATTTTGTTCTACAAGGCCCTGGGACTCATATATAATACCGGGAGGTATCGGGAATCTCTCATATTTATACTTTCCGCCTTCCATTGTTGTGATTTTTCCGGTAGGCTGCCCTTCATATTCTGCTTTTTTAATGGCAGCTTCAATGAATTTACCATGCCTGATCAAATCCTGGCGGCGTACGCCTTCGTAATAAAACTCATGACCGCGTTCTAATAACAATTTGTCCAGGAAAGTTTCCACATTCGAAAAATCCGCCATTGTCCAGGAGTTTAATCCCGCCCGGTTACGCACAGCATTCAGGTGGTTAATAGCTTCCTGGCTTACATTATCAGCATTCCGGACAATAGCTTCTGCCAACAAGGTTATCACGTCCGCATAGCGATAGATAGGTATATCTATTTCACAGTTTTCCCCTACAACCCCTTCCATACCAAATTTCTGGGGGACAGCGCCTTTGTACAGAGCGCCTTGTATTCCGCTATCCCTGTCATTCTTCTTGTTATGCAATACACCTTCAGTCCCGGTATATTCCCCTACAAGCCTTCCCAATCGCTTATCATTTGGCTCATAAGTTTCGTAGAACGGCCAGGCGACCTTAAATCCACCCCATTTGGTGATCGTTCTTCCTGAAGGAGACGGATAATCCGACGGCAAAGCATGGGCATGCCATTTATGTTCTATTACACCGGCTTTCGCAGTTGCGGCAAAAATGGTTTCCGTATTTTTTTCGGTAGCCAGGTCAAATAACGAATTATAGTCTTCCACTAATTTATAACCATATTCAGGCTTTGTCAATTCACGGCCTATGGCTTCCGCTTTTTCCCATTGTTTGGTAAGCATGTAAAATTTCAACAGGACAGTGTTTGCCAACCCTTTGGTGAAACGCCCATAATCGGAAGAGCCATAACTGTAAGGCAATACTTCAGCCGCTTCCAACAGGTTCGTCTCAATAAACTCATGCATTTCCGCATCCGTTCTTCTGGGTATCAGTTTCTCATCCCTGGGCGACAGCAATGTTTCCAGATCAGCAATCTGAATAGGACCATACAAATCATAAAGGATAAATGCAAGAAATCCTCTGCCACACTTGAGTTCTGCAATAAGCCGCTCTTTCAGGTTTTCGTTCATCTCAATATTTGAGATCTTATGGATGGACATTGTCATCATAGAGATATAATTATATGAACGGTATTGACTTCTGGAACCTGAGTCAATATGCCAGTCATCCGCTTCATACGAATTATATACGGTAGTCCATCCCCATGAGTTCTCACCTATGTCTGTGACCATTTCCGAGTTGGTAAAATAACCTGCATCAGGATAAAAAATACCCCATGGGGAAAATATGGTATAACATGTTCCCGTAACAAGGGCAGTTGCGTCCTCCGCATTACTCGGGAATCCCATACCCTCCCCTATCTCACTGTAAAGGCCGCTATCGAGTTGACAACCTGTTAACATAACTGCCACAGAAATCACTACGATAAACTTATTTAATATTTTCTTCATACGATTATTTTATTTAGAATGTTATATTTACTCCCATGCCTAACGATCTGATATTAGGATAAGGATAAGGCCCGTTATCGGTTTCAGGATCCAACCCTTTCCAGTTTGTAATCACAAAAGGGTTGTTTATATTGGCATAGACCCGCACATTTTGTAACAACTTCACCGGAACCGTATATCCTAAAGTGATGCTGCCGCAACGTATGTAATAAATTTTGCTTACATAATAATCACCCCAGCCGTATGTCCCTTGTTTCAGAAAAGTGGGATGATCAGCATTCAGGTTCGTGCTGCTGAAAGACTTGTTCGCCCATGCGGAAACATTGATTGCCTGATTCGTATCCATAAACGTCCATTGTTCCAGATAGCTTGCTCCTTTGGCCTGGCCGGATTCACCATAGAAATAAATGGAGAAGTCAAAATTTTTATATTTCACTTCATTGTTGAATCCAAAATATAATCTTGGCGCCCCGCTTCCCTGGTATACCATATCTTCATCATTTATCACACCATCATCATTTTGATCTTTCAGGATGACCATTCCCGGTAGCAGATCCTTTTGGGCATCAGGTACAGGATCACCCGGGCGCATGATCCCTACCGCTTCGTAGGTCCACCAGGCATTGAACGGATCGTTATTCGATTGGTATGGCTTCATCGCGATAAATGCAGGACGCTCTTTCCATTTATCTTTATAATGGGACAGTGTCAAAGTCGTATTCCACTTCCAATCCTTATTGGCGATATTAACCGTATTGAATGTCAATTCATATCCCTGGCTTTCTACTTTGCCGGCATTAGCCACTATCGAGGTGACCTCGTTATAGGAAGGTATCGGTTTACCCCATTGCAACATGTCGCTTACCTGCCTGTTAAAGTACTCCGCTGTAACCTGTATCCTTCTGTTCAGAAATCCGAGATCCAGTCCCACATTAAACTCTGTAGTCGTTTCCCAGGTAAGGTCTTTATTCCCCATAGCGCTTACATAGGCCCCTTTGTGTTCAGAATCACCAAAAACAAAGTTTCTCCAATTGATCGAATAGGTATTTTGAAGTCCATAGCTTACATTCTCATTCCCTGTAGCACCATGTGAAATACGGAATTTACCATTAGATAACCAGGAACCTGTATTTCTCATAAAATCTTCCTCTGTAAATATCCATCCTAACGATGCAGAAGGGAAATATCCCCATCTTTTCTCAGGAGTAAAGTTAGATGAACCGTCCGCACGTAAAGTAGCTTCCACCAGATAACGGTCTTTATAATTATAATTAACACGACCGAAATACGAAGCGATTGAACGTTTGTATGCTCCTGAACCGACTGACTGCCGCTCACTGGAGCCCGCTCCTAAATTATGATACCAGAATGCATCTGTAAGAAAGTCCCTTGCCATGCCGTTTAAACTCTCACCGTTATATTCCTGGAACGCATATCCAACCAAACCTTTTATTTTGTGTTCATCAAAATCCCTGGTGTATGTCGCATTCAGGTCTAAAAGATAGTCTGCGGCATCGCTTTGTGCAATCCGTCCGGAACCATTGTTACGTTGTCCCTCCACAGTTGTTTTAGGGATATAAGAAGAACGCTTCTGGAAACGCCTGTCAACTCCTAACTGGCCCTTTACCTCCAACCCTTCTATCGGTTTTAATGTCACATGTGTATTAGCCAGCAAACGATCATTTATCGACAAATCTTTATATTCAAGTAATGACACCGGGTTGGGAGCGAAAGAGCGCAACGGGTCCAGATAGTAATTCCCGTTATCGTCATACACAGGATTGGCCGGATTGGCTCTTACGGCAGAAGCTATAATACCCGCATATTCTCCTGAATGGGAACCCAAAGGAACATTGTCAAACTTATTCTGAGAATATGTCATCGTTAAACCGGCTGTAACATATTTACCGAAATCCTGGTCGAAATTTATACGCCCGGAAACACGTTGCACGTCATTTCTCTTAATTATACCGGCTTGCTTCATATAGTTCAGTGAAACCAGATATCTACTCTGATTACTACCCCCTGCCACCTGAATATTATGCTGTTGCATAAATCCGGTACGGGTTACCAGATCGAGCCAATTGGTTTTCTGAGCTCTTAAAATCTGATCATTTGTATAATGAGGAACGAATACAGGGGGATTTTCATTGGGTTTAATGTAATCCGCATAGATTCCCAATCCGTTATTTGCAAGATAATTCTCATAGTATTGCCTGTTCCGCATATCCATGAACTCCTGCACTCCCAGTATTTGGAATTTTTCACTCATGGCCTGTACTGAAGCCTGCCCGGAATAGGTCGTCTGCACTTTCTGGTTACTCCCTCTCTTTGTGGTAATAAGGATAACCCCGTGACCTGCACGGGCCCCGTATATAGCTGTAGATGCCGCATCTTTTAATACAGAAATGGATTCGATATCATCCGGATTGAGCGACCCCAGAATATTATCTATATTCCCCAGCTGGCCAAAACCTTGCCCCACTTCAGTATCCATATTACCACCTGTGGAACCTACGGGGAATCCATCAATAACAATCAGGGGATCACTTCCGGCTCCACCGGCAGCCTCACCCCTGATCTTAAGTTTTGCGCCTCCTCCCGGCTGTGCTGACACCTGATTGACTCTCAACCCGGCTGCTTTACCGGCTAGTCCATGAGATATGGAAGTTAAGCCGGTGGTCTCTATCTGGTCAAATTCTATTACTGATATAGCGCCGGTAAGGGTTTTCTTGCTTTGGGAACCATAACCAACAACAACCACTTCTTCTAACGCC
>NZ_DHOS01000011.1:0-38341 GCF_002410825.1 Proteiniphilum sp. UBA5384
CGCCAAACCCCCGGGAAGTGTGGGTGAGTGGCTGAAACCAGCAGTTTGCTAACCGGCCGTACGGGTAACGGTACCGGGGGTTCGAATCCCCCCGCTTCCGCGGAAAGCCAAAGGCAAAACTAAGACAAACCCTGCAAGTAATTGGACTTGCAGGGTTTGTTTGTCGGTATGGTCCTATTTTCTCAGGTATATATCAGTTTGTGAAATTTTGTGTCAAGGATTTGTTATATCTCGTTGCATTAGCCGGGAAAGGCAGTATCCATAGAGGTGAGTTTGGGGAGATAAAATAGCTTCCGTATTCTCCTAAATCACGGGTGATAGTACGGCTATATTTCGTCTCGCTATTCCAACGCTTGCAGTCGAAGAAGTTTTCGTAGGAGCCTATGCATTCTACCCATTTAGATTTTTGCATCAAAGATATTGCATCCTCTTCGCTTAGCGGCTGCGTATCGTATAGTTCAGTATAGGATTGGTAATCCTCTACACGATAATTCCGAACACGGTCTACTAACTCCAGTCCTTTTCTGATTTCGCCTGTGCGTATATAGCATTCGGCAGCGGTGTAATACATACGATCGCTGTTAATCCCATACGAATTAGCTTGAGTGCCCCAACCAAAATACATCTTGCAACCTTCTATGCCAGAAAACATCATACCGAACATCTCGTTCCAGCCTCCTTCGTAATCTGCCACATAATCACCCTCTTCGAACATCACAGAGCTTTCGCGAGAGAGGATTTCCAAGGTAGGGCATGCCGGGATGCCTCCTCGCATATACACGTAGTTGTTGGCTATAGTTGGTTGCAATGTCCAAGCATAAGTTTCCATGATGATACTACGATCTTCTATTTTGCCGTTCAAACTCAATGCTTGAAGCGCATAAGGTAAAGCTTCATCGTAGCGTTTCATCTGCATCAACACTTTGGCACGTACTGCATTACCGAAAGCCCGATCGGCACGAAGCACGTTGTCTCCGTCGCTTGCAGGAAGAAGATTGATGACCTCATCCGAGCAGTCTTCTAAAATACGGCGATAGGTTTCTTCCACCGTCAACTTGGTTTTCTGCTCCGACACATCGGTATTATCGCAATAGGCGATTCCTCCATCTGTGGAAGCTGTGCTTTCCTCGTACTGAGTGGCATGGATATTTACCAACAGCCAATGGATATAGGCTCGTATAATGCGGGCCTCGGCTACGAGAGCAGGCTTGATGGATTCATCTCCCTCGGCTTCAGGCATCTTATCTATAACAATGTTCATGTAGTTGATATAGCTATAGGCGGCGGCATAGCGGCCATCGTCTTGTGCCAATGTGACGCGGTCTACTGTCTCATCGTAGCTCAGATAGGCGTAACTCAGCGTGTTGGTGAGCGAGAGCATTTCGGGGACAGATGACATCTGCCCCAACGATTCATTGCAAATCATGCCGAGATCGACACAGGCATCCGTATTGAATATATACTCCCGATTGAGTAGCATCTCTAAGTCGGTTACACTTTCCAGGGTGGTCTTTCCTTTTGGGATGATGTCCAATTGATCGTCGCAAGCCATAAACCCAACCATGAAAGCGATCAAGATGACGGCATATTTTATCTTTTCCATTTTAGTCTTTCGTATTTAATGATTAGAAATTGATGGATAAACTCATGGTGTAGCTACGTGGCGTGCTTAGCAGATTGATGCCGGTGGTGGGATTATTTGCTTCAGGGTCTACGCCTAAGTTGTTCCGCGTCCAGGTTGCCAAATTATTTGCTTGAATACGCATGCGCAAGGTGTTCACCCCTATTTGCTGGCACAACTTGCGAGGAAATTCATAGCCCAATACGATGTTGCGCAGTTTAATATAGTCGGCTGGCACTACGCTGGTATCTATATAGCGGTAATCTCCCACTATATTCTGTCCGCCCAGATAGCCGTTGGCAGGATAAAGAGTTTTGTCTTCGTTGCGCCAGTAATTTAAGTACGCTGAAGGGAAGGCGTCGACTTCACCCGGTTGGTAGTAGCCATACTGATTGCCATCGCTCGACCAATCTTCAACCCGCGCTCTCATATAATGGCCGCCATAGTAAGAGATCATTGCAGAAAGTGTGAAGCCAGCATAACTGATTTCCGGAGTAAAGCCGGCCATGTATTTTGGATCAAGCTCTCCACAATAGACGATGTCATCCACTGTGAACTCTTCGCTGTTGATATCCGAAGTATGAATCTGCCCATCAGCCCCCACCCAACTAAAGTACTGGATATTATCTTCGTTCACCATCCCTGCAAATCGGTAGGCGAAAAGCGAATGGATTGGATAGCCTTCGTGCAGGGTGTAGTATAGGAGCGCTTCTGAGCCTGAGGTAGGTTGATGATTCACTTTCGTAACTTCATTCTTATTATAGGTGAAATTCAACAATGCGCGGATGCCTAAACTATTTCGGTTGACAGGTCGCAAGATGATACCGTTCAGTTGCAATTCCACACCTCGGTTCAAGGCTTCGCCGTTGTTGATGGTCAGTTGGCTCCAACCGGTAGTGGGATCGAGATCAGTCGTGGTCAACAGGTCTGTGCCTTTTTTATTGTACCAATCGATAGATCCGCTCAGCCGATTGCGCCAGAGCGAGAAATCAAGTCCGAAGTTCAGCGAGGCAGTCTTTTCCCAACGTAGATGGTCGTTAGGAGGCGTGTTTAACGTAGCCATTTTGTCGCCTGTTATTGAATTGACACCGATGGTAGCCGTAAGATATGAAGATACGGTTTGGTCGATATTGCCCGTCAATCCATAGCTGGCACGCAGTTTCAGTGCATCTATCCATTTGCAAGCCTTAACGAAGCTCTCGTTATGCAAATTCCAGCTTACTCCCACCGACCATAGGGGGCGCCCGCGAAATTCCGGGTCTGTTCCGAATAGATCGGTTTTATCCACCCGATAGGAGAAGGAAGCGGTATATCAGCGATCATACGTGTAGCCTCCTATGGCGTACAGGGAATAGAAACGGTGCAACACGTCGCTTGTAGTAAAATCGTCTCCCGAAGGGGCGCCTCTAAGGGTGTAGTTGGCCCCCAAGGCAGAGGCTTGCCCATTCATCTCTTTCAAAAGGCCGTAATTCATCAGCCCATTGCTGTTGGTTTGTGTTTGTTCGTCGTATCCCATCAAAATGCTCCCGTATGTTTTGATTTGCGATTCGCGAAATTCGAATCCAGCCGCCGCCTCCACCTCGTGCTTTTCAGAAAAGATCTTATTGTAATCCGTTTGCGCACGGAAAGTATAGTAAGCGCCTTCGGATGTCTGCGTATCTAATCGGCCACCATCGGGAATGTGGTGTTTCACCACTCTGGTTGTGATGTATTCGTCGTAATCCTCGTCATATTCCGTGGTTACGCTTTCTGTTGTATAGAGATTGTAGAGGTATCTCATGGCATAGGAATCGGCTTCACGGTATGAGTTGCTCTTGTAGTAGATGTCTTCGTATTGGAACTGGACGCTGACACGCCATTCAGGCAAGATTGTAGTGTTGGCGTGCAGGAAGGAGCGGATGTTGGTGCGACGGGTCTTCTCGAAATTCCGCCCCACTTCGTCCAGTAGATTATAGGTTACAGGCTTAAAACCATATATCGTATTGCTCAGGCTCTCTTCCCCCGGATAGATGTCTGCTTCGAGGTGGGAACGAGAGCCGTCTTCATTGTAAAGGCTCTCGTAAGGTTGGAAAGAATAGATGTTGCCATAGCCCCAAGGTTCGGAGACACGCGTTTTAGCACGTTCATTGATGATGTTTGCGCCAAAGGCTAGATCCAACCAACTGGTCGCTTTCAAGTCTCCTCGGTAAGAAAAGGTGAGGGTATTGTTATGGACATTTACCATTCCAAAATTGTCTCCTTTATAATTGAGTACGATCGTTGATGCCAACGCCTTGCCTTGCGTGCGCAGAGACAGATTGTATTGTTGGAGCACTTGTGTGCGTTCCATTTCGTCCTTCCATTCTTGATGGTAGTTGTTTCTGCCCAGCCTGTTAAGCTTCGCATTTAGGTCGGCATCGCTTATTTCGCCCAAGTAATTAGCCGCCAGCAAACGGCTGATGGGGCTAAGCGCTTGGCGGCGGTTGTTGTAATAGTTCAACAGCCCGTCAAACGCTGTTTGGTCTTCTGCACCGCGGATATAGTCGAAGTTGTACCTTTCCAGCTCTATCATCTCGGCGGCACTGGCCCAACGGAAGTTGTCATAGCTCTGCCTCTCGCTGATAGTCAGGTCTGAGTTGAAGTTCACTATCAACTTTTCGCCTTGCGCTCGTTTGGTGGTAATAACGATGACTCCATTAGAGGCTCTAGCGCCATAGATAGAGGCTGCCGAAGCATCTTTCAGCACGGTGATATTATCTATTTCATAAGGGTTGACAGTCTCGATGGAGCCTTCTATCGGCAGCCCGTCTACCACTATCAATGGATTTGTGTTGGCATGGAAAGAGCCTGCACCACGAATGACAAGCGATGATTCTCCATCGCCGTTCTGTCCATTGCTATAGCTCACCAAACCGGGAATCTTACCCTCCAAATTGCCTACCACAGAACCCATATAGCGATTTTCCATATCCTTCGAAGATAGCGTATTATAAGAGCCGGTGGCTGTCTCGCGCTTCAGGTTCTGATAGCCTGTGACGACTACTTCGTCTATCAACTGCGTGCTATGCTGCATCTGAATAACGATAAAGTTCTCTTTTTGCCGACTGAGGCGTATATCCTGCGTTTTCATTCCTATATAGGTTGTACGCAGCATGGGATCACGCCCTTCTATGATGAGGGAGAACTGCCCATCAATGTCGCTTATGGCTCCTGTATTGGTACCCAAAAGCATAATATTGGCTCCGGGAAGGGCTTCACCCTCCTCATCGACAATAACACCAGTTATCAAACGCTTGAAGTAGGCTTGTTCCGTTTTGGGTTTGCTAAGGATAATGGTCTTCTCTACTATCTCATAATCCAATTCGGCATCATTGTAGAAAATACGGTCCAAGATCTGCTCTAATGTTACTTGATGATAGGTACAGGTAATGGAAGGCGCTTCGCTCAGAATCTGCTTCTGGTAGACGAACTCATAGCCTATCTTTTTCCGCAAGTCGGATATGACCTGCTCCAACGTCTTCGACTGGTAAGAGATGTCATACAACTCTTGTGAGAAAACTTGCATCGGCATTAGTAGCCATGCCATGCCAAAGAGTAATAATAGACTTTTCTTTAATATCATAAAAGTGGTTTATATGTGATTATTTAGTCTTGAACTATTTATCTCGGGTAAACGCATACAGTAGTACCCTGAGTTTCAAACCGCAGCCCACCGCTCTTTTCCAGGATAGCAAGAGCCGTGCTGAAGTCGGCATAGCGCGGTATGCTGCCCATGAAGATGATCTTACGCAAATTATCGTTTTCAAAATGATAGTTGAATGAGTACCAACGGCCCAAATCCTGTAATATTTGTTCTAGGCTCTGCCCCTCAAAGACAAAGCGGCCGTGTCGCCAACTGGTAACTACATCTGTATTGACAGACCTGACGGAAAGCGTTTCGTCTGCCTTATCGAATAGCATCTGATGTCCTGGCGATAGCATTAGCTCTCCACCCTGTCCGTCTGCTTTACGCAAGCCAATTCTGCCGGATACGAGTGTAGTGCTGACTTCTTTATCTTCGCTGTAGGAGCGGATGTTGAATTCTGTACCATATACGCGCACCAATTGCCCATCAGTCTCCACGTAGAATGGACGTTGCTCATCGTGCGCCACCTTAAAGTAGGCTTCGCCGGTCACTGTCACACAGCGTTCATCGCCGGAAAATGATTCAGGATAAGTTAGTCTTGATTCGGAGTTCAGCCATACCATCGTACTGTCTTCCAGTACAATCCTTAGCTCGCCTCCACGGGGTACGTCTAAGCTTAGTGTGCGATTGGACGCTATGTGTGTAGACGCAATAGAGCGTTGAGCTTCCATGATTCGGCGATTTTCTGTTTCATCTGCTCCCAATACGATTTTCTGTCCGTCCGCTTGCGTAAGAATAGCTTTGGTCTCTCCCGGCCTGATGCTATCCGTTTCAATCTTTTGGACAACAGTGGCAAAGCTATCGTCAGACGGGATCGTACGTCCTCTCCACAGTTGGATGCCGCCAATAAAAATCACAGTTATAACAGCAGCTGCGATGCTCCAGCGCGCCCATCTCTGCCCGATTACATGACTATTCTTTTTCCGAATGCGGTTCTTCATATCCTCTTCGGGACGACGGGTGTTTATCGCTTTCCGTTGATGATATCCTCTCTCCAAAGCGGCAATATCCTGTAGGCGCTGATACAACTCTTCATGCTTGTCGTCTTCTTTGCGCCAAAGGTCTAATTGTTCTTTTTCCTCCAAAGTTATTTCCCCTATGATTTGCCTGAATATCAAAAGAGGAATATATTCACCTTGTTCGTCAATCATAATCAATTTCCTTTTTATAACTGTTCTTCTATGCTCCGTATCAAATTTTCGTCTGAAGGCCTCATCGCGTCTACAGAGAAAATTTTTCCTTCTTTGTCCAGCATAATAAAACGGGGGATTTGTCCGATACCCCAACGCGTCATAAATTCTTTGCATTCTTCCGGTATGAGGATAAACTGTTCCCAACTGTGTTGATCTCTTTCTACTCTTCTCAACCATGCATTGTGATTCTCGTCTATGGAAATGCCGATAATGTTTATCTGTTCATTTCCTTCGAAGTGTTCTGCTACTTTCTTTAAATATGGAATTTCTTTAAGGCAAGGAGAACACCATGTAGCCCAGATGTCTATGTAGAGAAAAGCACCGGAGAGGTCGGACAACTTACACGTAGTCCCATCGGATCGAGTCAAGACCGGATCGTAAGGAATTTCACTTCCAGGCACTATTCCCGTAATGGAATTAAGTTTTATCTCGTAGCCGGCTAACAGTTCGGGATAATCTTTAGCAAAATCCTTATAATGTTCCCAAAATCGTTTCACGTCGCCTTGACCTCCTTCATAGGTGAAGTAGTTATGGGCAATGTAGCGTGTCAATATAAAGCGGGCTTTAGGATTTGTCACATTACGCTCCACTATTTGCATGCTTTCTATATAGTAGTCTGTCTGGTCGGCGTTATAGTCGTTCGGTAATTTATGTTGTCCCCCCAACCAGGCATAAGTTAGGTTGGTAGAGATATTGTCCTCATTATTCGGGTCGATGTCTTTTACCAAATCGCTATATTCTTTATATTCCATGATATCTCTTTCCTCATTCTCCGCTTGATCCATCAATATGCGTATTTTAGTCCAGGTGTACATGCCTTCCGACAGTTTGGCATAGTGATTTCTCAACGCCTCGTCTTCAATAGTAGGCAACAGTTTCTTCAGGGCGGCATATTCTTCTTCCAAGATGCGCTGATATTCGGTAATAGGCTTGCTATCTGCCGGATCGGGCGAGAAATACTTCATGATATCAAAAGCTTGCGAATAGGCATTATAGAAGCGGCTCGGCTCAATGTTGTCTCCATCGAAATCGCTGCTGTAATGACCTTCCGGCCCAAAGGGATACAATCGAATGACGGTGCACTTCCCCTCTTCCAAGTGCGCTCCAAAAATGTCGTTCTCCACATAGATGTTTACATCTAACATGCCGTTGGGCAGAGGCAGATCAATATTGAAACTGCCGTCCGCTTCCGGTTGGATTTCTCTATAAATCATATTAAGGATGTCGCCGTCGGGTGTGTAGGCCAACTGCATATCCGGAATACTGTCCATTTGAATGTAGCCTTTCAAAAGTTGCGCTTGCATTTGCAGTGAAGTTAGCAATAGGCTTGCTATGAGTGGAAGACAATACCATTTTAAGTGTTTCATAATTGTATTCTTTTCTTTATTTTATGACGTTATATATATTAAAGACGCAAAGCTCCTCATTTCGGATAACCAGATTGTAAATTTCAATAAAAAAAAATTGATTATCCATAATAATATTTACTTTTGTATGATAAACGAAGAGGTTTCATGCCGAATTACGAACAGATATTTTCAGATTTCAAAAAAGGGGAGATTAGCTCTTTCTATGAGAAAATGTATCCTGAGCTGCTTATATATACGTTTCGTTTGCTGGGGGAGGAGTTCTCCTTTCTTTCAGAAGATTGTGTGCAAGATGCAATTTTCCAAGCATATAACAGACACCATTCATTCTCTTCCACCATACAATGGAAAGTTTTTCTCTATTCCTGTGTCCGCAATAGTGCAATAAGCATCCTTCGCAAAGGTCAAGCAAAAAACAACTATCTGACCACACAAGAGCAGAGTATAGACGAGGACTTCTCGCTCTACTTAATCGAGCAGGAAACCCTCACGCTGCTCTACGAAGCAATAGATGCCCTGCCTGAAAAATACAAGCGTATTTTTGAGCTGAGTTTCGAGAAGGGGTTGAAAAACACCGAAGTAGCAAAACAGTTATGTATTGCAGAAAGCACGTTGAAAAAGCAGAAAGCACGTTTTATAGAACTATTGCGTGCTAATTTGAAAGACAAGATAGACGAAAATAACCTTTTCCTGCTTATGTTGGTATTAACAGAAGGAAATTTACATATTCATTTGCACACTTGACAAGATAAAGATCAGATAATATGGTTTCTTGCTATTTAGCTCCGACCGTATCAATGGAACGAAATTTCAACCCATTAGTGATTGCCTATTCCCCAATTTTAATGTTGACAGTAAAAGTATTGTTTTTTGGAAAAAGAATAGTATCTTTGATACCCGAGTATTATGGCGACAAAAGTAGGTCAGGAACTGACATTTTTTTTCACGCTCTTAGCCGTACCCCATAATATTTAGAATGGAAATAAAACATTGACCCTGAATAGTTTGGAGGCATAGGTTTATAACCCCCGTTTCCATAGTTAGCATTGAAAGTCAATGTTTTGTGTATACGACACACGAAATTGTATACGAAAGCGCTCAATTTGGGTGCTTTTTTATGATCACTCCACATTACCGGGTGACCCGTAACGGGAATAAATCGGTTGTTCTCCCGGAAATGGAGAAATCAATTCCTCTCTAGCCCGTTTCTACAAACTTATGGGGAGATGTTACATAGGTCTTTTGTGCAATGGCATGCAACCGATCTTCATAATTCTCTTTATTGATCAATACTTCTCATCGCGTGAAAGCGTACAGGAACAACCCGAAGATATCCATTTTATCTCGGTATGCCGGCAAGCTGGTCGATGTGTAATTTTAAATGACCTTCCGAATCTTTGCGGCCCACATATGCGACTCCGCCACCGCGGGAAAGATTTCCGGGTTCATTCCTGCCGATCTTCAGGTAAACCGTACCCGGACCATCGGCACGCACTACTTCGGTGTTTACGTATTCACTGCCGTCTACCGACAATGTGAGCCACCCGGAGCTTCCTGTCCCCTGCTCTGCTATCCTTGCCGATACATACCCCGGTCCGAAAGCTATCGTACTTCCTGGCCACGGGATGACCGGTTTACGCTCCACCTTTATGGTTCGGATCAAATTGCCTACGGTTATTTTCAGGATGCCGGCGGAGAACACGTTACTTATGGCGATTTTCACCTCCGTATTGTAATCAGCCCCGGTAGGAGCTATGCTTCCCGAGGAGATCGACATCGAGTGTGCCGGACTGACGGAAAGGATTTCCGTCAGTGCCGGCGTTCCCGCAGGGGCATTCGTAATAATGGTTACGGCCGTCAGATTGCTTTGCGCGGTATTCGAATAAACGATCATCCCGGAATTGCTCAACCCCAGATAAAATTGCCCGTTATCGGTAATCTCCATCGCGTTCTGATCGATCACCGTCAGTTCGGCGACGATATTGGACGGAGGCGCGGTGAGAGCTTCCCCGGCGGTTCCGTATCCGGGTATCGTTACTTCTTTTATCTTAAATTGATACCACTTGTTTCGCGCGATGCTAATCGCACTGCCGTTGTCGTCCTGAAATGCCAGGCGGTAATAACAGGTTTCGGAATGATACCGCCCCTTGACGATTACGGAAGTTTCGCCGGCGGCAGACTCGTAGACATAGAGGGGTTCGGTCGAGTACGGGACGGCATAATCCACTGTATTTCCCGGCGGCAGAGAGGGCGCGGGTTGAATGAATCTTCCGTACTGTTTGGCACCCGTAACCGTAAATCCTTCCATGTTGAAGTTCGCGGTGGTACTTTCTACCGTAACTTTGGCCGCGACCCGGATAAGGGACACTTTCCCACCGGGCGAACCGATGGTGGTCTGCCCATCGATACCGTTCAGCCCGACCGATGCGCTCATGGGGATATAGCTGCCCTCGTAAGGGTTTAAGAGCTGCGGCGAACCGAGTTTCGTGGTATTGAGTACCGCCAGAGCCTGTGCATAAGTTTTGCCCGATAAAACATTTTCGATACCTGTTTTATTGAAATGCAGACCGTCTGTCACTCCGTCAAAAAATGTGTCGGGAGGATTGGCGATGATCAGTAGCCGCGACCGGTTTGTGGTTTTTGTGAGCGGAACGGCCGGCTTTCCGTGCGAGATCAGCGCGCGGGAAGCTTCGAAAAAAACCGCATTGTCCGTATCCCCTCTGAATACCAGCACCCAGGGCATCGTACCCATGGGATCATTCTCATCGCTCGTCCGGGTGCGGGTAACCGGTTTTTCAAACTCCCCGGCATTCAGGAATAGCCCAACCTCGATCACGCCGTCCGCAGGTATTTCAGGAATCGCATCCCCGGATAGGTATTGTTCGCTGCAAGCTGCCAGAGACAACAGCGTAATGCTCGGCAGCAAAAACCATTTGATTGTTATCTTCTTTTTCATCACTGTAGATTTTTAAGAATATTACTCGTCTTTTATACACCGGATCGATATGCCGTTGCGCTGTCCTGCCCTCCATAGATGGGCAAACAATCTGTTATTGCTTAAATACGAGGCATCGGTCGAACTGCTATAGGTGGCGCTCCAGATTACGCACATACTTCCGGCATAAGACAGCGCGCCTAAAGGGCCGGGGTTATTATTAGGGTCTTTACGAACCCCCGCCGCAGGGAGAAATACAGAAGCATGGGTGTAAGGGTTGAAAAATAACCGCCCCAGATAGGCCAATTCGGCGTCCGCACCTGTTGCCGAAGCGGGAACATCGGTAATACTCGTCCGTATCGGCCGGCGGTCGAAGAAACCATCGGCATAGTATCCCCACAGTGCGTTATTGGCAGGAACTCCCTCCCAGCCGTTACGCGGATTGGAGAAGAGGGATTGCCTTATTTCCGAATCATTTGCCATGCCGGTTCCGGCCGTTGCCGTACTTCCGTCATTTGGACGGCGGTAGCCCGCAGGACAGGTCTCCCACAGCCTTTTATTGTTGTCCCAGTTTCCCCCAATGTTGTTCCAGTTCCAATTAACCGCTTTTACCGTCCTCGGATCCCAGGCGTATGTCCTACCCCATTGGAAGTAGTAGCCCCCCTGGGTAGGGTAATCGGTAAATACGTATTTCGTGCCGGTGGCGTTGCCCACCCGGCCGACACCTCTCTGCGGGTCCGTCAGGTTGTAAGGGGAGAATTTCTTTGCCAGGGTGCGCGTCCGGGTCAGTTCGGTATCTCCCCCCGCCACAGGAGGATCCCCGTTCCGCATCACATAGTCGGCCCCTTCACCCTGGCGGACATAGATTTTGGCGGTGGCGCCCCCGTCCGAATAATTTACGGTAATGGTGGCATAGCGTGCCGGAGCTGTCGGGGTCGGGGTGTATGTGGATGCCATGCCGACCCGGAAGTAGATGCGCCCGTTTCCCTCGACCGATTTGACGCCGTCGCGCACGGGATAATCTTCGGCGTTGCCGGGAGATTCGGTTCCGAGGTCTTTATTATTGCCCGGTACTTTACTTAGGATCACGAACGATCCGCCGCCCATCGGATCGTCCACCTGAGCGCTCCACGCCCCCGTGTGGTCGGAATAAATGACACGTTCTCCCACTTCGTCGCTGCGGTGGAACGTCCCCACCCATGGGAATTCATTGAACGGCCTGGGTTGATAGGCGACCCGGGTGCTGACGGTAATCTCCCGTCTGAGTCCGTTTGCGTTCAGGTAGATATGGCGGACATCATTGTTTACCTGTTTGGCACTGATAGTAGCGATATCCATATATCCTTCGCCCGAGAGAGGATCATAATGGAACATCGAGGTGTTGACCGCACCGGCAAGGTCATCGAAAAAATCATTGACCCTGAAAGGGATTTTTCCGGCCCGCCCCGATCCTCCAAGATCCCCTTCTTCGTCGATCATGACAGTCGGCTGATCGCTCCAGAAATAGATTCTGGAAGCGGTCATCCCGGTGATAACGGCTCTGGCCGACGAGGTATTCAACCTCCTCGACAGTATATCGCCCGACACGGTCTGTATATTCCATTCGGCAACCATCAGATCCATGGGGGTCGCCGACTCCCAGGCGATCCTGGGGGTGGGACTCCCGGGGCCGGTTACCTCCACGATACGAAGCCGATAGTTATGGTTCCGCAAAATGTCGCGGCTCCGCGTCTTGTCGGTCGTAGTCATATCCAGCCTGTAATACGAGCGTTCGGTATCCCACACTACCCCGTCGCTGCTGTAGTATCCGCCTATCACAAGCCCCGTGGCGTCGAGCCGGTTTTGGGAGAACACGGTTGCTTTTGCTTCGAGGATATACATTTCGCCGGTCAGTGAAACCTCGTCGCCGGTCGTGTACAGGATCGGCCCCGCCCAGTTGCCCGGATCCGTGGGAACGGTCGGCTTATCTACGATCAGGTTCCCGGGAGAGGAAGATGCCAGCGCGTTCCTGTCCGGAACGATGTGTCCATTGTCCTTGATATTGTAGAGATAGACTTCTGCCAGCTTAAAGTGCTCCCTCGGTTTCCTGCCTGAAACCGGATCGTCTTTTGCTACGGCCACATCTATCCGGGCCACCATGCGCAACATGAGTATGTCGTCTATTGCGGAGGTGAAGGGCGTGATCAGCAGGGGAGTCGACGTTTCTCCCCACATTGGGAAGGGTATGTCAGAGGCGTTCCATCGATGGTCGGAAGCCCTGTTGGTAAATTCCAGCATTCTGAGCATTCCGTCTTTGGGAGCCTTCCGCCATTCCACCGAGCCGATCAGTTTCATTACCTCGTCACGGGCATTGGCGATGACCACAAAACGCTGTTTATACTCCTTCACCCTTATGGAGGCTCGGAATGTCTGCTTGGAGGTTCCCGCGCCTGAAGCGGGCTTGCCTTCGGCGTAATAGTCGAAATATTCGGTATTGTCGGCGTTGATCCTGAATGCCAGGATATCTATGGTGCGAATCGTATTTTCCTGCGTTGCGCTACGGGTCATCGCCGATACGGGGTTCGTTATGGACGGATCGTCTGCCGGCAGGAATATATGGAAGCCGGCTTCCACTTCGCCGGTGTTTGCGTGTCCGGCCGGATCATCTGTTTCTTTGACGCATCCTGCCAGAAATAAGGCCAATAAGGCAATCGACAGATTATTATATGGAATTTTCATCTTTTCTTCAATTTTATAATATGACATGATACACCATCCGTCAATCGGGTTCTATTTCATAGTTCGTATCAAGGTCATTCCAACAGCGGATGTCGACAGTGACGCTCATATCGGTATTGTAGACCAGTATGACCTCGAAAAGGTGCGTGGTCAGGAAATCCACATCCGGATATTTATCCAGTATCAGTCTGATCAGATCGTCGGGCAGGCCACTGTTGCCCGGATATAGTTCCCTTCTGTCGGTCTGGTCCCACAGCATAAGCCTGGGGTGGTTTTCCTCGTATAATTTCAGTACCCTCAGGGACGAGAACAGATCTGGCGCTTCGCTTTTCACACTCATGGGGGCGACGTAGCTGAAATCCCGCCCTCTAGCCGGTTTATTGAGAAAAGTTTCGCTGCCGTTATGGTCGGTGATGGTATGGAAATACCGGTGTCCTGTTTGAGGCAGACCTTTTACCGTCACGTTGATCGTATTGGTGTTTTGCTCCAGAGGTATTTCTACGGTCTGCAGCCTGTCGCCGGTTATGGGGATGTTCTCCATATTACCGTAAAGGATAAGTGGTATGACGGAAGTTATATAGCCCTCCGGTGGAATATTCAAAGCCAGGATATCGTCATGGCGGAGTGGATCGCCCAAAGTTTCGTTCGAATTATAAGACGAGACGTTGAATATCTCGGACTGATTGAACCACACCACGAATTCATATTCGCCGGCGGGAAGTTCGAGGTTCAACGGATAATGCCGGTTTAATTCGGGATTCTGAAAAGGGATGGTTTTCAGGTAATTCCCGTTCCTGTCGAAAAGGTAGAGATAAGCCACTTTCAGTTCATCCGGATCGAAACTGCGTGCGCCCCGGGGTGTATCATAGGTAAAGACAACCTGGAATCCATATGACTCAGGCGGGCATTCCGGCAGGCTGTCCCTGATGCAGGAAGATACCGCCGATGAGAATATCAGCAGTGTGATCAGTGTAAATCCATCGGTTTTCATATGTGCGCGTTATAAATATTTGTTCCGTTTGATCAAAAGAGGGAGGAGTGCGGAGTCCTCCCTCTTTCTTTAAGCTAAATAGAAACCTGCACCCCGATATCAGGGCTCCAATACATAATCATCTTGAATAAGGTTCCAGAATAAAATATGAATATCGTATATTATATCGGTCACAGTTTCCGGCGGTGTTTTGGGATCCACCACATTTTCTGATGGACGGCCCGGAGCGAGTATCCTGGTGATACGGCAACGGTAATAATCGTTGCGGAATACATCCCACTTTTTGTTCGGTACATTGGTGTCGCCGAATTTCCCGTCCCGGTTCAAAAACATATCGTAATAGCAGTATCCGTTTATGTAAGGGGCGGATTTAAAACTGCCCGGATTGACCGCCGCATAGTCGGTGGCGTGGCTTTCGGCCAAGAAGAATTCCTGATAGCCGTTCGGAAGGATTACGGTCCAGAATGTTTCCGGCGTCGAATTCGGATTGGGCACCTGTTCGAAATTCGCTCCGTTCTTTCGTGTTATTACATGAGGTGTAAAAGTGGTTCGTACTGTCACCCTGGTGATTTCCTCTTTCCAGTGGTTGACCGAACTGTTTTCCGTGGCATAAAGGGCATTGAGATCCCTGACCCCGCTGTTGGCGGCATTGACCGCGATATATCCGTCGCCGGAAATTCCCGGAGTGTTCGCCGCATTTACGAATTCGAGGGGATTCCAAGAATTGGGCTGGTAGTTGGGGTCGGAACCATCGAGTTTGGGAAGTAGGTAAAACTTTTTATTCACATTGTTTATCGCGAAAGTCAGGTCCCCGATATCTCCGGGGGCATTGACCGTCATGTTTGGTGCCTTCTCGACGGTAACTTTGGCTACGAGCCTTTTCACGGGGATCTTCAGTACATTTTGGTTTACATAATCCGGATCTCCCATAGGCCTGAGTTCAGTGGTTTTCACACTGGAACTGAACATGGCCAGGCCGCTTCCCGTCACCAGTTCGTCCATGGTAAGCGAATGTACGGCATCGTTGAAAACGGCAAGGGATTTGTTTTGCAGCCCGCCGGCAAATGTCCTGGGCAAATTAACCCCGACGAATACGGTTTTCTTGCCGGTGGTCGTGCCGATTGACGTATTGGCTCTCCAGATATCTTCGTTAGTAGCCCCCGAGGGCTGCTGAGTGAAATCCGATGCGGTCAGTTCCCGGTATGTAACCATCAGACCGGTATTAGCATTGAAGATGTACACATCTACCGTGTTGAGCGCCGCTTCCACTTCCGTTGCATTATTGTCTCCCGTGCTCCTTGTTCCCGGATTTGGATTCGAGGATGAGAAGGATAATTCCAGATGGGTTGGCTGGGCGTTGTCTTCACCTCCCGGATTTAAGAGGTTGTCGTTCTTGTTGTTGCATGCATACAATCCGGCGGCAAGAGCGAATGTCGCGAATAAAATTGTTTTTGTTTTCATAATGATTCTTCTTAAAATGTTCAACAAATGATGTTTGTAATTTTGGGTCTAATTGTCTTTGCTTTCGAGCCATTTCTTATATTCGGACAGGTTATGCGCAGCTTCTTTCAAGCCGGCTTTGGATGCTTTTTCAAAGTAGCATGACACCTGTGTATTATCACCCCTGCGGAACAGCGCGACAGCCAGGTTGTTCCACCCCTGTGGCGTTTCGATTTGTTGTAAAGCCGTGATCGCGTCGTCATAAGATCCGGTTTCGATCTCCGAAGTGGAGCGGTTGAAGCAGGCTACCGGATCGTCGGGATACATACGCGCAGCGATATCGAAAGTCTTTTTGAATTCCTTGCTTCCTTTTTCATAGCTATTTGCCACCATAAACATCTCATTGAGGCTGAGTTGCTGGGGTTTTACGAATATCAAATCTTTCGATTGGTCCGTGTCCAGTCCGCGCACAGTGTAGAATATGTCATAGCTGTTTCGTCGTAGAACCGGGAAGTCTGTTTCAAGTAGTTTACGGTAAACAGCCCCGCCCTGCAGGTTTTTTAAAGCGGTCTTGCGCTTGTTTATATCGGCCGTATTCTTTATGACCTGCAATATCTCCTCGCAGTAAGGGTCGTGCGACCGGCTTATCAGAGCGCTTAACCCCTGCCAGTCTTCCCCTTTCCAGTCTGTCGTGATCAGGGTACCACGCAGATTGTGTTTACCGGTAAGATAATTGGTGAAGGCTTTGGCGCGTTTTTCGGAGAGCGATATATTGTGTGCTGTGTCTCCGTCGGGAGAGGCATATCCGGTAATTAATATCTTGTCCAGTACAATATTTGGATCATTTTTCGCTTCCGAGATGATCCGGTCTGCCTGATCCAGAACAGTGGCGTTATTTTTAAAGTTGCGGTCTATTTCCGACCTGTTGACTGCATAATCGAAGTTTGCCGAGTAAGATTCTGTGCGTCGTTTGACTTCTTCCACAGCCGGGACGAGATAGGAAAGTTGAAACTGCGGAATATAGGGCGCCGGAAGATGGATTTTGCCGGCAAGCCAAATATCCCCGCCTTTATCCTTGCAGCCACACTCCGTCCGGTATTCCAGAAAAATCAATTCGCTGTCGCGCATCCACTTCTGATACTCCGTTTCGACCGAATAGGAGAAAGACTGTGATTCCCGGTTTTTACGTTTAATGACCGCAACGGTGTTTTCGGGATAGCTCATGTTGCCGAAAGCAACCCTCCGCATATTGGCTTTATCGCGAGCCCTGCCATTGATATATATAGGGCCGAATTCCATGACGTGCATTTCGTCTGCAGACCTGATGATGGGAACGATCGTAAGCATCTCGTTCGGGGCCAGCCTTACCTCGTTAAAGATGATCTCGGCATTCACGATAATTTTTTTGTTTAGCTTGGCATAGTTCATCGCGTCAATCAATACTTCTCCCTTGTGCGGAGGACGGGCTGTACAAGGGAGAACAAGAAATACCGTTAAGCCCAGGAGAAAATAAATATTCTTTTTCATCGTTGTAAGATTTTACCATAAATAATACGTCAGGGAAACACCGGTTTTGGTGGGCCCGAAATAGTTTTTGTCGTCGGTTGATAGTTTTTTACCGCATTTCCCGAAGGGATACTTGTCGATATGGGTTCGTATGTAGCCCACTCCGAGAATGGACTCTACACTCCAGCGCTTGTTGAGTATCCACTGATGGCCTACACTGGCACCTCCTCCGTAGTAATAACCTTCATACCGGTAGTCTTTCAAAGACTTGAAGATCCCCATAGGCAGTTTTATTTCCCCGGCGTTGTATTCGCCTCCAAGCAGATGCACTCCCATAAAAGAACCGTTGAACGTTTCGCAGAACCACCACCTGAATTCAGGCTGAACGAGGTAATGTCTCAGTTGCTTGTTATCCGCGAATTTCCAGGGATTCCAGCCCCCGCTCAGTTCTATGCTGCTTTTACTGCTGATGCCGATCTCGAAAGCGCCATTGACCGTGGTGGTGGCGCCATAGAGCAGATTTGTTTTTAACGAGGCTTTTTGCCCGTATGCTGTTAGCGATAACGGAAGTAGAATGTAAAGAAGCATTGCTTCTTTTTTCCGTTTAATTGTTAGTGCCATTTCCATCTCGTCATATTTTATATTATTAGCCAGGGAGTTGTTGCTCTCCCAGGGCAAATGTATGTCGATCCGCAGGTATAAAAAAGATAACTTGAGCCTGCAATTTTTCACAAAATCCGAATTAAGTGATGGAATATAAGAACCCGGGAACGGAAATCCGCAAAGAATGCGGATAAAGCTTCGGCGAGAATTACAAACTGTGCGGATATATTACGTATGCGGGCAATGTTTTTTGATGAATGTGGCAGTTATTATAATGAGATTGGCTATATTTGCAGAATATCGAAAAATTACTGAAGTATGAAATTACCCGACCTGCATGAGGAATTTCTAAATACTTTATCTGAGAAGTATCCCAAAAAAAGTGCTCTGACCAATATCGTCAGCGATGTTCTGCGGATTGAAAAGGAATCGGCTTACAGAAGACTGAGCGGGAAGGTGAGTTTTTCCGTCCGGGAGGTGGGTATCATTGCCAAACAACTCGGCATTTCGCTTGATGCACTTAACACTTACGGAAAGGACCAATTGTTGCTCCCCTTCAATTTGGAGAACGCGATGCAAAGCTCGATGGATGTACTGTTGCATATTATGACCGAAACCATCGTCCGCCTCGAACGAATGACTTGTGAGACGGTAGTTGCGGGAAATGTTTATAATTCGATTCCGGTAGAATTTTTCCTCTATTCACCCGAACTTTCCAAGTTCATGCTTTTCAAATGGGGTCATTATTTTGTCGGCGGAGATGAGTTTAACGATTACAGGAGTTGGAAGATCCCCTCGGATCTCTCGTCCATCCAAAAAAGGACCAAAGACGTATACCAATTTAAGAATATTTATTACATTTGGGATGACGGCTTGATTTGGACATATCTGAATGAAGTGGCCAACCTCTATAAAATGCGCATCATCGACAAGCAGAATAAGAATGATATCAAAGAGGCTTTAAAGGATATGCTCACCAAGCTTGAACAGACATTAAGCGGTAATTATGTCAATGAATTCGGGATAGACCCCGACATCATTGATTTCTATGCCTGTTCGAGAAGTTCCGGCGTCTCATGTAATTATTACATGACCGAAAACCATGATCAGTTTTTTGCTTTTCTTCAAACGAATTTCAGCCATTGTCTGATCGACAATGATTATGATAATTTCTGCAAAATGAAAGCCTGGGTAGACTCTTTCAAGCGTATATCCACTATGCTCTCCCGAAGCGGTAGGATGGAGCGGCGTATTTTTTTCGATACTCAACTCAAATTAGTCGATTTGGTACTCAATAGCGATTAGCGCCCGGAAGCGAATTCTTGTTTCATAACTCTGTTATTTAAGTGTAAAGTTATTTGTAACAGAGCTTTTGTCGTTATGAAAAATAGAGAGCCAAGGAGAAACAAACGCCTGTATTCTATCAAAAAACCATCTTTTTGTCGCCGTTACAAAAAATGGTTATTTTTGAAAGACGATTCTCCGAAAAACGAGCGTTCTTTGAGGTGATTATCTTCATTCGGGCTGTTGTCGCTACCGTATTCGGATATTCAAGTCGGGTAGTACATTAGTAGCAAATCTTCTACTTAACTACTCTATATTCTTCCACTTTGCCTGTCGGAAGAATATAGCGAAATAATGCCGGACATTCCTAACCATCAAACACTTATTTTATTCGTTCTTATTTTGCCGCTGTTTACGAGAATCTCATTTTTTTGTGAAAATAACACTTGCGATATGGCTATAATTATTAGAGAAGAGAATGGGACACAGGCAAAACAACTACTTGAACATATTAAGACATTGCCATTTGCCACGGTGATTGAGGAAAAGGGGAAAAGTTTCCTGGAAGCCTCAGAAAAGTATAATGCCGTGAGTGTGGACGAGTTTTTTGACGAGTTAGATAACAGCATAAGAAAGCGTTATGCGGGAAGTACGGATATCTGAAGTTGCCTGACCCTTTTCTTTAGGCATGTAAGCTGTGGTAGAACCATATAATCCAGTATAATCAATAATATTGCGAGAACAGCCACGATCGTTTTTTCATCAGAGTATTCATAAGTCCGGTCAACGCTGCCCCACCTGATAGGGAAAAGGCTCTTTGAGGGGAGAAAACTCCATTCCATAGCATTCCTTTCCATCAGGCGAGAGCAGGAAACGGAAAGCAATCCCGTCCGGAGAATTCGATGTGAATGCTTTTGCGGAAAAATGGGCGTTGATTCTCTTTGCCAGTACCTCGGTCGTGTCACGTTTTTTATAACTTTGCAAATTGTCCGCCATCCAGGGTTTTGTCTCCGTCAATTCATTCAGTATCTTTATGCTGTCGGCCACCGTGATGTCCGTTATCACGTCAATTTCAAACAGGTCTATTTTTACATTTTCCTTTTCACCGTTTTCTCCCATCAGATAATTGGCGATTGTCTTCTTATAGGTGTCAGTTGGCGTTTGGGAACAAGAAACTGAAAACAGGACAAGGCATGCTATCGGTAGAATCTTTTTTATCATCGTAAGAATTTTGATTGGTTTAATATATCTTGTCTTTAGGTTTTTACGATGGATCCTCGGTCAGCCAGAGGTCGCCGTTGGGAGCACTTTTCAGTGTTGAGATAATGTTTTCGGCTTCGGTGTCGGCCAATGGGTTGCCAAAAGCCCAAAGGCGGCTTAGCAGGGGATTTTTTGAGATATCGAGTTCCGTCAGTTGGTTGTTGTACACCAACAGTCGGGTGAGTTGAGTGTTGGCGGAGATATCGAGTTCCGTCAGTTGGTTTCCGGAGCAGTTCAGGAACTTAAGGACGCTATTAGTTGCCAAGTCGAGCGTCGTGATCTGGTTGTTGAAGCACCAGAGGGACACCAATTCAGTGTTGGCATCCACACTCAACGATTGGATATTGTTGTTTGAGACGTCGAGACGTGTCAGCATTGTGTTCTGTGAAATATCCACGGCTGTCAATTGGTTCATCGGCACATTCAATGTGGTGAGATGAGGATTGCCTGACACGTCGATCGCTGTGAGTTCATTTTCCACGGCAGCCAGATAGGTGATATTGCCATATATTGCGATTTCAGATACTCCCGGGGTAACGACATATTCTTGGTAAGCGTTGAACAGCGCCACGTTTTCCGTGCCGTCTTCCGCTCGCTTCCCATCACCGTCGAGGTCAATCCACACGCCAAAGCGTGCCAATGCCGGGGCATCCACCGACAGGCTGATAACACCGTCGGTACGACCGCTTGTGAGGGTGACCACACTTTCGCTTCCCTTTCCAAGGTCTCCCGCCTTAAAGCCGGTATCGGGCAAGTCTTGCTGACAGCTTACTATCACCGTAGAGAGAAGCGTTATCAATAAATATACATGTCTATTTTTCATCTATTTATGAATTACCAATTTCTGATTACTAATTACCAATTTTACTCACTTACTAACCACCTTTCCACTTACTTCACCACTATTTTCCTCACGTCGTTGATTACGGCGTTTTCAAGGAGTATCACATAAGTACCGGCAGAGATATTCTCCATTTCCTGTTCGCTGTTGGCTGCTACTTCCAATCTCTGCAGTATTTGTCCTGCGGTGTTGGAGATGAGCACTGTACAGTTGCGGTTGCTATTGTTTGATATGGTGATGTGCCCGTCGGATGTGGCGTTTACCTCTATCTTTGCCGCTTCATCATCCATCGGAATACCTCCCGAGGCGGAAAGGCTGAAGCGTGTGCCGGAGTCGCCTTTCTTCGCCGAGAAGCTGTAGGAACTGCCATTCGTGACCCGTGTCTGAGTACCGGTGGCAAGGTCGTTCAGATAAATCTCTTCGGTTGCCCAATGGTCAGACAGGGCGAACTCAATGGTGTATTTCCCGTCTGTGTAGGCTGTGAAGCCGAGTGATAGGTTGTCCAGTCCCGGTACGGTGGCCACTTGGAAGTGATCCTTTTCGGTGTCATCCATCACGTAGAGTTGCGTGATACTGCTTTCTTTCATCTTGCGTCCGTCCCATCCATTATCGAAACCATAGGTGGTCCCTTTCTTGGCGAAAATCCACACCCGGTCGGCAGATTGTTCGCCGATCACATCCATCACTAGTGACGGAAGTTGTTGTTCTGTGGTTTCAGTCCCCACCTGTGCGGAGCGGGTAGCGACCTGCTGTCCATTTGGGTTTGTCACCGTTTGGTTTTTTACTAATGTGGAATAGTTGAGGGTGAGTGTGGCATTCTCACGGACCTGCACCATAAAGGCATGGGTGGAGGGTATCATTGTTGGTAGCATTTCTGCTCCGGCAACATTGATGGGAACAGATATGTAGCTTCCCGAAGCCACTCCCTCCGTTACGGCGCCATTGAGTTTGCGCCATTGGTCACGTGTGCCGGTATTGAACAGGTAGACCGTCTTGTCGACATTTCCCGAAAACTGCAATGCGGCTTGATTGATGGGAATGGCTGCGGTGAACGAGTTGCCCACCAAGTTCATTCCGGCGTAGTTCACCGTGCCCGTGTAAGATAGCGGAACGTCATGCTTGATATTGAATACGTTGAGTGTCCCTTTGAACGTGTGGATAGCGTTGTCGGTGGTAGGTATGGTATTATCCTTGCGGGTTATTTCATATCCTTCGAATGCTTTCAGGGGTACTTCGGCCCCGATCCACTTGTTCCCATTGGCTGGTTCAGTCCACTTGTTCACGGTATGGTTGCCGGTGAACGGAGGTGTAATGGTGGATGTTTGCACCGGAATACCGAAGTATTGCCAACTGTTGCGGTAGAAACCGCAATCTTCACACTCATAAGCCCCGTTATAGAACTCCACGGTAGCCTGCACATCTTGGTTATTGCCCGGATCAGTAAAAATCAGTGTGCCGTTTGTCTTCGCGTTTTCCGGGTCGGCTTTCACTATAATGGTTCCGGTAGAGGGATTCCCATCTTTTACAGCACCATTGATTGTGAGTGCATTATTTGTTGTAACCCACAAATCCATATTGGAATCATTAATAAGATCACCAATAATGCGATCGGTATCCAGATGCAAATCTTTATCGGCTTCGCCCTGTCCGTTTCCGTAACCATCCGGGTTATTATTTGTATCCGTGGCAAATTCAATATCATCTCCGGGACTAGGGACAAAATTTGCTGTCCAATTCTCAGATTTAGCCCAATCGTTATCCGTTGTGCCATACCAATAGTTGTACCATTTCAAGATGGCGGAAGCCTCATTGTTCTCCGGATTTGTATCGTTGATGTAGTTAACCCTTGCCGTATTTGTCCATTTATTCAATTGGGTAGTCGGTGTGTTTGCTGTTACCTTGATAATGATGGGTGAATAGGCAAGTAATCCATTCAAGGCATCGCTGCGGGTAAAAGTATAAGTACTTCCGTTGACGGAAGCCGTCCATCCATTGGCTACAAGGCTGCCTCCGGATTTTCCGGTATAGTCGGTTACCGTCAACCCTGCCGGAATAACATCAGTTACGGTAACGATTTCGCCATTAGTTTTATTATTGCTACTGTTATTGGTTACGATGATCGTAAATGTATTCCCGTCCGATTTGGCGGCACCGTGGTTATCGGCTACTTTCTCTATTTTCAAGTCCAGTGCCGGGTTATACACCGTAGTGCTCACCTCGGAGTGGTTGTTCGTTATGTCATCATTCAAATCCGGAATATCGGGAGGGGTTATATCCACCGTGTTAATGATTCTTCCACCATCGGGGATTCCGTTGAGCGTTCCTTTTATGATGAAGGAGGCGGAACTGGAGGGAGCCAAGGTCATGGTCGCTTCTAAATTGTTCGATGTCCACGTACGGGGTATGCCGCTTTCAAAACCAACAGCCGTGTTGTCCATATTTCCCTTGTTATTGAATGTGACGGTGGAAATGCTGAATTTACCACCATGCGCAATGTCATTGCCGTTGCTGTCCTTTATCACATCGTTCAATATCAGGTCAGGCAAGGTGGAGGTGGAGTTATTGATTACATTTACCGTGTAGGTTAATTCTCCGTTCTGGGGCACGTTTACCTTATCAACTTCTTTTTGTACAAGCACATCTCCGGGAGTGGTGATCAAAACATTGCGGATTTCGTGATAATTTACAAATCCTCCGGTAGAAGCGGAAAAGCCTAATTTCAGATTTTCGGGAGGCACATCCTCGGTAAGATAATCCATGAGTTGAGTAAACGCTCCATTGGGTGTAGTTGTCCATTGTACTCTTAGCCGGTATTGGCCGTCTTCCGGTTCTATGTAAATTCGTACCCTTCTATAAAATTGGTTATCAGTTGGGCGGCTCTGGATTGTGTTGTCATAAGCTATATTACCTCCGAAATCATTACTTTTTACACTTTTCAAAAGTCTATATGGATTTTTAGTTGTAATCGTAGGTTTTTCCGGACCTCTCATAGTTACGGTATTTGTAGTTCTTGCATCTGTTGTTCCGTCTTTTCCTTCCTGATTGGTTCCAAAATTACCCCATTCGTCAAATCCCACGCCCAAATAAGCGCCGGCAAGTCCGGGAACTCCACCATTATTTGTGCTTGGAGCATACCCCAACGATCCTCCAAAAGCTCCGATTCTGAATTCAGGTGTATCCGCGTCAAAAAGAAAAATACAGATACCATCCGCCGAGCTACTATGGCTGCGCCATGTCTTATACTCAAACTCCACATATATTCCGAATGTACTTGGGAAAGAGTTGTCGATATAAGCATATCCACGCTGGTTTCCGGCGTCTTTGGTTAAACGCAGCCAACCATCATTCACCGGATCATCTTTTCCCGAAGTGAGATAAGCTTCCGGATTTCCTCCCATAATAATATTACTTCCTACGTTATTTCCTTTGAAGTTTTCGGTGATGGTGAACTGGGCATTCCCTTGCGTTGCAAAGAAAAAAAGTCCCATTATTACCATTAAGAATACACGAGTATGAAATTTATTCATCGTTGTTGTATATTTTCCTGTTTTTTTATTAAGATTTGACATCGGGTGTATCACCAGTTTAAGTTTGAATATTACCTCTAAATCTCCACATCATACACATACCAGTGGTTGCGTTTCAATTGCGGGAGATATATTCCGGTAAGGTCGGGGCCGAATTCCGGCGGAGGCACCGCACCATTGTAAGGTATCCATAACCCGATAAAAGAGCGGGGATCGGGGAATGCCCTTTCATTCAGATAAGTGGTCAGCGTCATGTGTATCACTTCACCATCCCCGTTTGTTGTATAAGATGTTATTCCGTTGACATCAGCAGTCCATTGTTTCCAAAGGCGGCTGTCAACCTCTTTGAGTATGATTGGATCAAGCACCTCGTGAGCCAGATTATTGGTCGTTTTGTTGTTGAGACTCAATAGATGGGTTTCCTTTTCAAAATTCAAAAAAGCGTAATGGTACTGGTGCTTGGGAACCAGTTCATTGGGAACGCCCTCTTGAATGACGGGTTTACTTTGATGTTCCTTCTTAAGTTTGATGTTCAATTCCAGCTTGGCGAGAACACGGGTCAGATGGACAGGCTCGTCAGTGTCGCCACCCAGTACACGGTTCGTGATAAAATTATGTTCTTTGTCCCCCGACATCAATATCGGTGTGGCAAGGGTGGTAGACCAGGGGGTATCGGTTGAACGGGACACTCCTTTTAAATCGTCGATAGTTGATGGACTCAATACCGAACCATAGTTGGCCACAATGTAGACGCGCCGTTTACCGGCTTCGGCCTGCGTAAGGTTGAGTTTTATGTTGCCTTTCCTGTCAGCGGTACTATGTGTCCATGTCCCGGAGGTTGTTGTAGAGGTGTCGAAATAATAGGATTTTGGATTTTGGCCGTTCGTGTCAAACAAGAACAGGTTCAAATCTGTGATTATGTTCTCTTTTTCGGATCCCACCGCTTCGCTCGCACGGGTCTGTGAGGTAGACACACTCTTCGTGGAGGTGACCACTTTTGTATAGTTATCCATACTGAACACTATTTCCACCTGTTGACCGGCCGGTTGCGGTATCTCCTGCCCGCTGTTGCATGCGGCAAAGAGCAGGCTCAATGACAAGGCGGCGGATATATATGCTGTTTTTTTCATCTTCACAGGTTCTTATTTGCTAAAAGTGTGTACCGGATGAGTGTCGCCCTCTTCCTGATTATAATAGACTTCCAGATATGCGCCGGATTGAGGCATCCCGGTCAAATCAAGTTCAGGAGATGACGCCCCGGGGGTGTCATCCTCAAAAGTATAGGTATCTGCCCCATTGATCTTCGTGCCATTCTTTCCTACTAACCTCACTTTGTGAGGAGCACACGCATCTACCGTGTTGGTTATTTTTGCTGTCCCGGTCTCCTCATCCACCTCCACGTAATAGCCATAGCCCATATAGAGTTTTTTTGTGACCTGGTTCCACGGGTTTACCTCGTAGTTGATTTCGATATTTTCCAGATTAGTCACCGTATAATAGTAATGGTGGTTGCGGTAAATATTATAGTCGGGTTGCGTGGTTGCATTGCCGGTGGCAAATTTCATATAGTTGCCATCGGGTATATCCAATTGATTATTGGTGATGATCGGAATATTGAAGAGTGTGCCATCGACGGTCTCGATGACAAAATAGTTCACCGGCTGGTGTCCGGTCGCGCTCCATACGGGGTTATCCATCAGTGCTTCGGGCATATAATATACAAAAGTATTACCCATAGGCTTGAGTGGATTACCTTTTGAATTTGGGGGAGAGACCGTATAATAGACTACAGGCGTATAAGACAGTGCTTCCGGTGCCATCAGGCTGAACTGCCGGAACGCGTTCTTGTAATAGACATTCGCAATCTTGTCGATATTTTCTTCAAAATCGACCTCCAGCTTGGCTACCACACGGATCAGCCTTACCACATCCTCGACAGGTTGCCCCGCTACAGGTACCGGCAAGAAAGGTTTGGGTTGCATGGCAGTTCCGCCCCGTGTCACCTCCTGGTTGGTATACACCCGTGACATGGGGAAGCCTTCCGTGTCGGTCGCACCCACATAGAGAGCGGTATCCAAGTCACGATTGAAAGTCCCCTCTGTAAAGGTTTTCAGATAGGTATCCATCTTGTTTTTGGTATCCATATCTTTTAAATCTGCCATGGGCATATTCGCCACAAAATAGAAATCGCGTTGCCCGGGTGTCAGTTCCACAGTGAAAGTATAGTTGGTCCTCTCTTTGGCTATGCCTTCTCCAAAAAACTGGCCTACTTTTTCCCCGGAGCCGGCATCAAAGACGAGCAAGGCAAGGTCGTGGACACGGTCTTCGAAATTCGCATACTCGTTGATCGTCCTTAGTCCGCCTGTGCGCGCGGCCTGTATGCTCACCGAGAGGTAGACCTTTGCTGCTTCACCTGTTGGCTCTTCACCCGGCTGGTCATGAATAAATGATTCGCAGGCGGTAAACGGCAGTATGACAGCCAGAAGCAGGATAATACTATATATTGATCTATTACTCATATTCTATTTTTTTTCGTCGTTTACAGTTTCCAATCCATTCTCTCCCGGGAGGGAATCCGGAAAAACCTCCAAATTACAAGTCTGTTTGGTAGCTGTGTATCAGCCAGTCGTTCACATAGATGGAACAGCTGAAAGCGGGATTGTTTTCCCAGCATTCCACGCAATAATCCTTGATAAGCACTTTGATGGTGAAATCATTGTCGCAGTCGAGGTTTGCTTTCCCGTTTTGTGCCGCTAACAGGATCATGGCAATCAGGTCGCCGTTGAAGACTGTCTCACCTTCTTCCTTGTTGCCGGTATAAAAAATATGCAATTTATTGTTATAGCCTGTTTTCAATGCCAGCGTGGAGTAGTCCCAGGTGACCAGGTTGTCGGCATACGCCGGTCCGGCAAAGGGATAGGTCAACGCGGTTTCGTTGATCGGCATCGATCCGTCTATCCGTAATGTGCCGTTGGCCGATGAGACTTCCACATGAAGCGCTTTCGTGTCATAATCTTTCATTGTGAGTTTGTCGAACTCGGCAATTACTTTTACCCGGTTGGTTATTTCCCTCAGATTGATGGAGGTGTGCTTGTAGAGTGTGCCGTACTTCGCCGGGTCGGGCAGGTACACGGCGGGGCTTTCGCCCTGCCACAATTGAGAGTCCTCCAGACTGGCCGCCACACCGGAAGTGGCGTTCAACTTGAGCATTACATCCTTTTTGGTGGTGGTGCCGTTGGTAAACGATGAAACCGTGAACTTGTCGTTGACGCCTGCCCAGCCGATAAAAGTGAAACTGCCGTCGGATACGGGCATCAGCACTTCATAGTCGCGGCTCAACGTTACATTGCTTTGCGTGACGGAAGTAACCAGCCTGTCATTTTCATCAAACGCGAACAGGGTGAGCGAGGGTACGCTCCCCAAGAACGTTGAATCTGTGGCACAAGGTGTCATTGAGTAGAATTTCACATATACACCTTGGGGACAATCGGCCAGATCATCATAGATCAGAGAGTCGCAACCCCAGAAAATTGTTCCCAACGCGAACAGCGTTATCAATATCTTGTTTCGTACATTCATCATTCGTTGCGTTTTTGAAAAAAAATTGTTGTTTGCTTAAAAAAATCCGGAGGAAGAGGAATTTCTTCCTCCGGATAATGTGGAAATAATCTCTTATCAATAGATGTCTTCACCTAAGTTGATGCCATAGGAGTGCATTGTCCAAGGCAGTACTTTTACCGATACGGAAAGGTAGGTGACATCGGTCTTCAATGGATCTTCGGGATCGATAGGATTTTTCGGATTGTTTGGATCATCGGGATCGCCGGGTATTTCGGGATTGTCAGGATCATCGGGATCGCCGGGCTGACCGGGGTTCAACGGGTTGTTGGGCACGCCCATGGCGGTGAAAGCGTTAATATGGGCATGGTAAACTTGATTGCGGACAGTGGGCGAAACCATCGGGTTGGGTTCATCAGGAGTTGCCACCAGACTATTGGGATTCAACCAGATCACATACTTCATCACACCGTCTTTGTATTCGGTGGCTTGTTGTCCTTCAGCTTCGGCCAATTCCCTTGTGCTATAAAACTTGCTGTCATTGGCACCTAAGTAAACGGTTTTTGGTTCACCGTCATAATCATTACCATCAATTTTCAGTGGAACAAACGTTGCACGGATCTCCATATAGGAAGTGTTTCCTTTTTTGTAAGAAGTTCTTGCTTCTGTAGGTGTTTTATCCACCGCATGGTTTACCGGCAATACGAATTTACTGGTCGCTTCCGCGTCGAGAAGGTCGGGAAGTCCGGTCAAAGCCGCTTCATAGGTGTATTGCGTCACCTCGGTGAAACTGGCAAGGCCGCTATAATCAAACATCGTATTCGCTTCGGTTGCCCAATCTGCACCGGGTGTGTAAGTATACACCGGAGCAGGTACCTGATAATCGCTCTTTTTCATAATATAGAATTTTTTGTTGCTCTGTCCAACGGCATAAGTAACGCCGGTGACGGTAGCGATCTCTGTTTCGGTGCCACCAATTGTAGCTTTTACCGGCCACTTTGAATCTGCAGCAGTTTCAACCGTCAACATGGCACGCGATACCACGCGGTCCACGTTTACCTGCACATGGTTAGCAGTACCTGCTATAGCATCATCTTTCGTGATTCCGGACACTACATTTATGGTATAGTCGTCCTTGTCGTTGGTCATCATGATTTTTTCTTTCTTGTCTGCGCTAATGAACGTGGCCACGTCTGCCGCGTTCTTGGTTGCCTCACCGGCAAATGCTGCGGCAAAACCTGCAGCTCCGGCTCCCTTCAACGTGTTTAAGATATCGCCATTCCCGTTGATGACTGCATATACCTTGATATTCTCCCCTGCGGTGGCGGTCAACGCCAGGTTGGGTTTCAATACTCCATCAGTATTAATGCTTTCAAAAGAACTTTTGGTAAACGAGTTGTAGTTCACTGTTCCGGTTCCGGCGTTTACCAGAAACACATCTACCGTTTCAATCACGTCCCGTCCCGTATAGGTTCCCTTTTCATTGTAATCACCCGGCAACGATGCTTTCAAGGTTGCTCCGGCGGGAAACTTGACCGTGATGCTTGCCCAGGAATCACCATCCACAGATGACGGAGCCGTAGGCACATCGTCGCTGTTACATGCCGTGAACCCCATTCCGAGGGCTACCACGGTCGCTAAAAATAATTTGCTAAATTTTCTCATGTTCTGAAAATTAATAATGAATAAAATTGGTTTTTTAAATTGTTATTGTAATCTCTCTGTTGTTTAATCGTTTACAGTCACCTTACGCAGCTCCTCCAGGTTGGCGCGGGCGTCGTTGTCACCTTCTGCGGTAGCTTTTTCAAAATATTCCTTCGCCTTGTTGAAGTCGCCCTTGCGGGCATACGCCACGCCGAGGTTATTCCACACCTTAGGGTTGTCGCTGATCTTGTTCATCCTTGTAATGGCACCGTCCATATTGCCTCCCTCGATATCGGCCGAGGCGGAGTTGAGGATGGCGATGTCGCTGTCGGGATAGAGCCGCACGGCAATGTCGAACACCTCACTGAACTCCGTGCTTTCCACTGGGTAACTCTGTGCCAGCAGATACATTTCGTTCAGGCTTAACAGCTTGGGATTGGTCTTGATGATTTCTTTCGCCTCGTCCACGTCGAAACCGCGCACGTTGTAGGCCACCATGTATTCGGTACGGCGCAGCGGCGGGTAGTAGCTGTTGAGCAGCGTGCGATAGGTCTCCCCGCCCGAGAGTTTCTTCAGTTCGGCGTCACGCACGTCGGGATTGGATATCCGGTCGATGATGCCGAGGATCGCCTGGCGGTCGGCTATGTTGGAGCCGGATACCGCTTCGCGCAGTCCTTCCCAGTCCTCGCCATGGCCGGATACCGTGAAACGGTTGCGGCCGATGTTGAATTTGGATACCAGGTAGTCGGCAAACGACTTGGCGCGGTTCTCCGCCAACATCCTGTTGTGTGGCGCGCTTCCCTCGGGTGAGGCGTAGCCGTCGATGGTGAACTCGGTAATCTCTAGGTCGGGGTTATTGCGGATATCGTTCACCACCTTATCCACCTCGTTGAACTTGGCGGCGTTGTCCTTATAGTCGCGGCGCAGTTCCCAGCGGTCCACCACGAAGTTGAAGGTGGCGGTATGCCGGTCGCTCCGTACCTTATCCTCTACTTCGGGCATGATATAGGTGAGGCGGTACACCGGTTGGTAGGGTGCGGGAAAGAGGTTGTCCACCAGCAACTGCTCGCCGAGCAGGGTGTTGCAGTCGGCACAGCCCGACACCTCATGCACCAATGAGAGCGAGGCGTCCTGCATCCAGGCGCGGTAGGGAATAGCTATATTGTAATGCACCGATTGCCCCGTGCGGTTCTTGCGGGTCACCACCTCCACAGGAGTGCCTCCCAACGTAAGCGGTTCACCCAGCGCGCTTTTGCGGCGCAGCACCTTGACGCGTTTCTTTCCGGCGACCACCACGGGGGCGAGGATGAGGCTTTCGTGGCTGTTCCTGTTGGATTTGAGCAGGGGTGTGAGTACCAGCATGTTGTTGCGTTTCACCTTGAGCGCGTCGAACGTGATGTCGAACGAGACGGAGACCCGGTCGCCTTGCTTTACCGCTGTTTCGTTCTCTATGGTGATACCTGATAGTTGCGCGTCCTGGGCATAAACCCCCGGGACAGCCGTAAAGAATGCGATGATAAGATATATGATATTCTTTGTCTTCATTTCCACTCTCTTATTTGATGATGTAAATTAATGATATGGCCGCCTTGGTCACGCCCCAGTAGTTGTATTTGCCATCGTCCTGCTTGGTACCGCATTTGGCGCAGGGGAACTTGTCGTAATGGATGCGCGCATAACCGCCGCCGATGCCGGCCTCCAGGTTCCAGCGGGGGCTAAGCAGCCACTGGTAACCGTAACTGATTCCGCCCCCGTAGAGGTAGCCTTCGTAGCGGTTGTCCTTGAATTTGTCGAGCCTCCCGATAGGGATGTCCCACCCGCCCACGTTGAACTGTGCCCCGTGGGCGTGCACTCCAAAGAAATGCCCGTTGAACACGTCGCAGCTCCACCAGCGCAGCTCGGGCTGCACCAGCCAGTGCTTGAACTTCTTGTTGTCGGAAAAGGTGAAAGGGTTTACGCCGGCGCCCAATTCAAGGGTCATCTTGCGGCTCAATGCCATTTCCAGAGCCAGGTTGGGAGTGGCGGTGGCATCATAGAGAAGATTGTTTTTAATAGCCACCTTTTGCGCGAAAGCTCCCGGAAGGGATGCCGCCAGCGCCAAAATGAGCAGAAAAAACTTCTGACTGATCTTATGCATAATGTATTTATTAATTAATATGCTAATTTGCTTGTTTTAAGCAGTGTACCTTTATGAGGATATTCACAAGAGTGATGGTCATATCGCTTTTTTAGAAAGTCTGTCTTTTTGTGGAGAAACACCGAATTTCTTGGTGTATTTGCTCACTAAATGCGATACGTTGTTGAAACCATACATTCTGGATATCTCGGTAATGGTGAAGTCCGACTTAAGTACAAGCGGTTGTATCTCTTCCATTTTACGGTCGAGCATCCATTTGTAAGGCGTTTCCCCAAAACATTTTTTGAAATGGCGTGTAAATGTCTTTAAACAGTCATATCCACACATTTTTGATAATTCTGTTATGGTCTTGGAGAATAGATAGTTACTAAGGATGCTATCTTCAAACCGTTTTGATTTTGATGTGCGAGGAAACAGTTTCAGGAGAACGACCTCTTTGTCGGGAGATGTAGTTATTTTGCTTTTCATCCCGTTGGAAAAGGTGAAGATGCAGGATGCCACATCGGTAAGTAGGTACTTGCTCTCCTCTTCTTCCCTTATTTTTCCATTCACGTCCATTTTTATTTGCCTATTTACCTGATAACCGTTTTTTTTTATTTCTTAAAATATTTTTTATCTCTTTCTATAAAAGAAAGAGACAAAATTTTGAAAATATATTCAGTTTAAATATATGTGTGTTTTAGTATATATGGCTAATAAACAGTCGCTCAGGATGAAATTTGTAATAAGAGAGAAAGAGAAATATGTGGAAAAAATACACAATAGGGGCAATTATGATATGTTTCGTTTGTTTTTAAAAAAATATAAGTACCTTTGCGCCAGATAGTGTGTGGTTTTAAAAAAGTCTCTTTCTTTTATAGAAAAAGTCTTTTTGATTTCCGGATTATTTTTCATTTGTTTTATAATTTCCGATTCCTGATATACGGGTGAAAGATTTTTTGCCCTGTATCCACCTTTTTTGCGTTTATGTTTGTTTTGACGGACGAAGCGGTTCAGCATATCGTTCACATCGTTGTCAATCTTTGCGGTTGAAATTGAAGAGAGATAAATTTGGGTAGTTTTTATGGATGTGTGCCCCAATGACTGGCTGATTACCTCGACGGGTTTTCCGGCTTCGAGCATCAATGTGGCCCAGGTGTGGCGTATGACATAGGTGGTGAGTTTGCAGGGAAGATCCAGTAGCTTGCCTATTCCATTAAGATGTCTGTTGACACGTCGTAACGCTGATTTTTCGCAGAGAAAACGTCCGTTTGCTTTTTCCCTGAGGAAAGGGAATACATATAGGTTACCCGGTTGTTGATAGTGTAGCATGATTTCCTGCCCTTCTCAAGGAATATAGAGACGTATGTACCGGCCGGTTTTGCTCCGGCAGTACTGGGCTTGCCAGTCGTTAGAGACCATATCCCAAGTGAGGTTGTACATGTCGTGAAAGACCATTCCCCTGCAATAGAGGCTGAAGAGTAAGATGTCGAGTGATTTTGTTCGGCTTTCGGTCAGTCGTGTTTTTAATTCGGGGTCGAGCAGTCGTTTCAGTATTTTCGCCGGAAGAGCTCGCTTAGGGACCGGTGTTTTTTTTATATGTAAACCACAGAATGGATTCATGATAGGGATTTCACCTACACCCTCTTTCCTGACCGCCTTGTTGTACAAAGTTCGTAGTCCTCTGAAATAAAAATCCACGGTTTGGGTTTTTTGAGGGTGCTTGTCATGAAGCCACTGGATATAGTGATTAATCCACTCTTTATTGATTTTGTGTAAAGGGAACAATTCTTGTTCCTCATCTAAAAATAGGGCCAGTTTATTGATAAAACTTTCATAATTCGCAGCTGTATGCCGGTTGCCTTTTTCTTTCATGTTGTGGGCGATTTCCCTGAAAAGGGGTAATACGGGACATCCAGTTCCCGTTGGATTTGAATTATTCATATGATTTGTTTTAATAGTGTTAAAGAAAAAAGATGTGTTAATCTGCAAATGTAAGGTGGAATGTAGTAATTGCCCACTATAAATGCTTTTTCTTTAGTCTGTAAATTTCAATTTAAGTACAAGGTGGAAAATCCATAGCGTAGTGACCCCGCTCCCCAGTCGGCACTGACCCTCTCAGCCATTTTTTATGTAATTTCAGATCCGTTCTGGCCGACGGTATAAAACCGAGAATACAATGATAAAATTAAAAAATGTTCTCCGTTGCTACGCAATGGGAATAAAAGGCATAAGCGGTGCCTTTGAACTGTCCCGCAACCAGATGGAATGCCTGGCTCCCTCAAGTTCATCCGGAAGGCTCAGAACCTGTTCATCACCGGCTCATCCGGTACCGGCAAAAGTTTCCTGTCTACTGCATTGGGATACCAGGCCTGCAAATCCGGTATACGTATCTTCTATGCAAATGCGTCAAAACTACTGGATGCTCTGAGAGTAGCAAAAGCTAAAGGAATAATCGGGGCCGAACTCCGAAAGATAGAATGATTCCCGTTGCTCATCCTTGACGACCTCTTTCTGGTGCCCCTTGACGCTAAAGAACGGGCAATCCCGCTGGATATCATTGAAGACCGTCACGGAAGAAAATCCATCCTGGTTACCTCTCAGGTACCGGTATCCAACAGTGGCAGATACCATCCTCGACAGGATCGTGCACTCGGCACACCAGATTGAACTGACGGGTGAAAGTGTGCACAAAATGAAGGTAGGGAAAAATAAATAAACTAAAATAAGAATGACCCCGTCGGCCGGGACTTATAAAGGGTAATATCGATATGGATTTTTCCATCCAAGAGACTATTCGCTCAATGAAAAACGAAGACCCACCCTAAGATTAAAATTGAGAGGCTTCTCCTTATATATTGTCTCTATTCCGTCCCCATTCTCAAAATAATAGGTTATCCCTGGCTCTGCATACAGCCCTATCTTTGAAAAAAGATTGTATTCAACACCTGCCGAGGTGTTGACCGACCATTGCAACCGGTTTAGGGATATGTGATCTTTTTCTGTGGAGTCGAGTTTGCCGTTTACGACATAATCCGTAACTAACTTGCCGGCAACATTCTTTTCCATCATACCTCCTCCTGACAGATAAATGGATGCATTTCTACCCCTCCAGAGATTATAATGAATGTCCAGTGGAATGCCAATATTGTGTAGGGTTTGCTCACTAAAATAATAATAATTGTCGCTGCCAGAACGGATTTCGGAAGATAACAAGGTGTACGTTAATCCGCTTGTAATACTCCATTTGTCGTCGAAATTATATTTTATGGAGGCTCCTATTGTCACGGGCTGCCGATGTTTCGCATCTGTATAGACCATATTCTGTTTATTGGCAATCATAATCCCTTCATACGGATTTTTTATTAAAAGAGGCGATGCATTTCCTTCTTTTACAGTAATCTTTTCCGACAAAAAACTTCTGTAACCATTGTATGTCTTTGAAGAGCCTGAAGAGGTATTTGATGTGTAAAGACTTGTTTGCCATCTTGCAGTTTTGTTCTGCCGTGTAATGATCGGATAATGAGTGGTGGATTCCGGCATCTGATAATCGTGATTCCGGTCTCTTGATGCGGAATATATATCGGTGTTTTTTTCTGCTATGTCGGATTTTTTTTCGGGGTGTTCGCTTAGGTCACTCTTGTTGGGCTCGTCCCCTTCCTTATTAATCTCGTCCTTTTTCTTATCCTGAGGGGAATCATTCTTTTTTTTGTCTACAGATGTTGCAGGGGGCAATGCTGAGAAAGTTACGGTATTGTTTTCAGGAGCAAGATATTCATGCTGCCCTTTTGCCGCTTCTGTGAAGAGGATTTCCTTGTTGTTCTGATCTATGGATAGGCTGTTCTCCCGCTTGTGTCTCGTTTCATCAGGCCCTTGGATAGTTACAGGAGAGTGTGGGGTGTTTTCTTTGAGAAAAAAATCTCCAATAAAAAACAGGACTACCAGGATAGCGGCTACCGCACCAATCCGTTTGCCCCATAAGAGCATCGTATTTTGCCCGGGAAGAGATTGAACAGGGCGTTTCCCGCCTTGAAGAGAAACTCCTTTGGAGACTATCTGCTCAATATCTTCCCATAATCCGTTGGGAGAAGGTTCTTCATGAACTTCCATTTTTCTACGCAGATTATCGGACCATTGATTATTCATGACTTCATTCTTTTAAAGACTTGTATTCATTAATCTGCTTCATTAATAAGCTTTTGGCTCTGTGTAACTGTGATGCCGAGGTGTTTTCTGTAATGTTCAATATCGATGCAATTTCTTTATGGCTTTTCTCTTCAAAAATATACAGGTTGAACACTGTCCTGTATCCTGTCGGAAGAGCGCGGATCATTTCCAATATGACGGATGCCGGAATTTGTTCAAGGTCAGCTTCTTCTTCACTGATGTCCGGTAAATCCCATATCGGACTATTGATAATATTCAACCTCTCATTCTCTTTGAGAAACTTTAATGATTCATTGACCACGATACGGCCACTCCATGCTTTTAATGATCCTGCTCCTTTATATGTGAACTTGGATATTGACTTGAATATTTTTATGAAACTTTCTTGTAAAATATCCTTTACATCGGCCCTGTTAGAGATATAACGAGAGCATACTGTGGTAAGATACCCAGAATAATTATTATAGAACTCTTTCATAGCAATGATATCGCCAGATAAGATCTTTTTCAATAGTTCTTGCTCCTTATCTTTCTCCTCTAGCATTGGCCTCAAAAACTTTCTAAACCAAAGGTTGTACCATTTCACAAAGGTACAACCTCCTCATTATTCTGAGCGTAAAAAAAGATTTTTATTTTATATTCAGTTAGATGCCCCGTTGTTTTGACTTTATGGGATCCATTATATTCGTCGCTACTCAACGTTAATCTCACTTCTTTTGGATGCCATGTCAGATCCGGCAGGTGATGAAGCGCGGGAGTTATAATTAAATTCTACCGATTTCTCTCCACTGAATGAGTTCCATTTTAGTTTCAATTTCACTGTTTTTCCACCCGTATCAGGTAGTTTATCCAGTTTAAATGCTATCAAAGCATCACCCATCCTTCCATGTACGTCACCGGAAGCATCATGCCTGAGTTCTACTTCATAGGGTTTCTCAGGATCGGGGCTTTCAAGGAGGTTGATATAATGGATCTTATTCCTGTACCCTCCCCATATTGTACTGAAGCGCAAGGTCAGGTAGCCGTCTTCCACAATTGTCACCCAGTCATTGATGATTTCTATCGGGTCATTTCCATATTCAGTATCGTTTTCGTCTCCCAAATCAGGCACCATCGGTTTTGTGCGGATACTGTCGATCCAGTTTACTTGGACGGCTCTGTCGTATATCCCGCTGGCATCATTGACTTCCTTGTAATTTACCAATGCGCGGACCTCTTTGGAATCGTAGGGATGTTTCGTCAGGTTCACAGGCAGTAACGTGGTTTTGTCATCCAATTGGAAATAGACGGCGTCATTGTCCGCCGACTTGACGGTCACAAGGGCGCTTGGCCAGTAGGTGTTGTCCGAATCATCGTCCAGGCATGATTGAAATAAAAGGAGGAAACCCAGAATACCTCCTGTCAATAAAAGTGGTTTTATGATCTTCATAACTTTAATATTAATAAATTGTGATACAGTTTCTATTTTTCTCTCATTCTATAACATTAAATCCTGAAAGTAGGGAAACCTTGCATCAGGATAATTGATTTAACAAAATTTGCCACGAATTACCACTTTACTCTTCTGTTTATAGACTTATTCTATTCCATTATACAAAAATCTATCAAAAATATGTTGTATAACATGTTTTTTGTTGTATCTTTGCAGTGATTTAAATGGCAAGCGAGTTATTTGGAATCACTTTTAGGTTATTAATTAATTTACTGACAAGGGCTTTCAATTAGATTAGGTGTTTTCATGGCCATGGCATTGTATCAACAAGCTTATCTCTGCCTATTTGGTTTAGCGAAAATATTCTATAAAACGGTTGCCGATAAATCATAACTTTTAAATAGAAGAAAATTATGACTATCAAAAGCCTAACTAAAGAAGAAATTCTGTCTCAGATAAAGTATCTGGAGCAGA
>NZ_DHOS01000011.1:38398-57071 GCF_002410825.1 Proteiniphilum sp. UBA5384
AAACGGTTGCCGATAAATCATAACTTTTAAATAGAAGAAAATTATGACTATCAAAAGCCTAACTAAAGAAGAAATTCTGTCTCAGATAAAGTATCTGGAGCAGAACATCTCAAACGGGTCTGCCGCATACCGTGTAAACAGGATGAACAGACTTAGAAATTTGAGGGCCGGCTTGCGTATGGCAAGCTGATGAAACGGACATTTGTCTGAAGCTGAGTAATCCAAAAGGGATTACGAAAGCTTTATTTTGAAAATTTATTCCAATTATTATATATCGCGGAGGTTGCTTTATGCAGCCTTTTTTTTGTATCTTTGCTCTCGTTATCTAACAAAATAATCATTATTACAATTTATGAAGGATTTATTATCAGCACGATTGGCCGCTTTATCGCCTTCTGAAACTTTTGCGATGGCGCAGAAGAGCAGTGAACTGAAAGCCCGGGGCATTGATGTAATTAACATGAGTGTGGGTGAACCCGATTTTACTACTCCCAAACATATAAAGGAGGCAGCTAAAAAAGCAATTGACGATAATTTTTCATTTTATTCACCGGTGGCCGGTTTCCCTGACCTGAAGAAGGCCATCTGCGAGAAATTGGAAGTTGAAAATGAACTGGAATATACTCCGGCACAGATCGTCGTCTCGGGAGGAGCAAAACAGTCGTTGTGTAATGTAATCCTTTCTATTGTAGATAAGGGTGAAGAGGTGATTATTCCTGCTCCCTACTGGGTAAGTTACCCGGAGATGGTAAAATTAGCGGAAGGAAAAACGGTATTTATTTATACCGGTATCGCACAGGATTTTAAAATTACTCCCCAGCAGCTGGAAGAGGCCATTACCCCGAAGACGAAAGCTTTGATTCTATGCTCACCCTCGAACCCGACAGGAAGTGTATATACTAAAGATGAATTGAAAGCATTCACGGCAGTATTGGAAAAATATCCCAACGTGTATGTGATTGCGGATGAGATATATGAACACATCAATTATGTCGGACAACATGAGTCGATAGCACAATTTGCCACCATCCGTGATCGTGTGGTAGTGGTAAACGGGGTCTCGAAAGGATATGCCATGACTGGATGGCGTATCGGATGGAGTGCCTCAGCCCAATGGATTGCCTCGGCTTGCAGCATGTTGCAGGGACAATATACCTCTGGACCGTCATCGATCTCGCAAAAAGCAGCCGTGGCAGCTTATACCGGGGATCAGTCCTGTGTAAGTGAAATGCGTACGGCTTTTGAACGGAGGAGGGACCTTATTGTGGATCTGCTGGGGCAAATTCCGGGATTGAAAGTGAATAACCCGATGGGTGCTTTTTATATTTTTCCCGAGTGCTCATATTATTTAGAACGGTCATATAATGGAAGAACGATACATACAGCCTCAGACCTGGCTATGTATCTCCTGGAAGAGGCCCATGTTGCCTGCGTAGGAGGTGACGCTTTTGGTGCTCCGGGATGTATTCGTTTGTCATATGCTACTTCCGATGGAAATATTACCGAAGCAATAGGGCGTATTAAAAAGGCGTTAGAGAAACTCCTTTGAACAGTTCTGTCTATTGATAAATAAGCCCCGACTTCTCATTGAGTCGGGGCTTTTTGCAATGTACCCTTTGCGGGATTTTCCCGCTTTAATTTTCTTATTTCTTGATAATATGTGAATGTAGAGTTTTTCCCTCCATGTCTTTCTGTTTTATTTCAATACGGGAATCCACTGCTATATCGAGATAAGTTTCATCGTCATTGATAAGCACGGGAAACCGAAGGTTTGGGGCTTCCCCTTTGTCGATGTATTGATACTCATGCGTATGTCCGCACAACATTATGTCGATATTGGCATTGTTCAGCAAAGGTATGAATTTCAGTGTGATATCCTGCGAACCATGCCATGTTGTGCCGGTCGGTGGAATGTGCATGATGACAATCCGGAAGGGGGCCGATTGAAATTCTGGTGTGGCAATGACTGTTTCAATCCACTCTTTTTGTTGATCCCTGTAGTTATCGAATTGTGCCAATTCGGAATATTCGATATCAGAGTCGGGTTTATCTTCACCACTGTCGATTACCAGGAAGAAAGCAGGCCCCTGTCGAAAAGTATAATAAAAATGTCCGTTGTTGCTGGGGAAATAGTCGTAGAGCCTGGTGTTTGCCCTCCCTCTGGTTTCATGGTTTCCCCGCGTATAATATATAGGGATTTCCTTGGCGAAAAGTTCTACAGCCGTATCCATAAAACCGGTGAATATTTCTTTTTCATCATTGAGGGTGGAAATCATATCCCCGTTAAAGATCACCAGATCGGTGTTTTTTTTAGTCACATCATGCAGCATTGCCCGTAAATTATCGTTTTTACCGTGTATGTCGTTGACCACACGGAAGGAAAATGTATTTTTATTCTTATCCAAAGTTGTGAAGGATAAAGGCTTATTCCTGAATACATTGGATGACGCAATCGTGCCGAATAATACCTGATGGCCTGCGTAGCCGGTTACTTCCTTTGAGAAAATCCTGTACCGGTACTCAGTTCCGGGAGAAAGACCTTTCACCGTTATACGGTGTAATTTACCTATTACACGATTGCCGTGGGAAGTATCGTAATACTTGGCCCTCTCGGAGGCATAGAAACTGTCATTCCCGGCAGGAGCCAGTTCGAGCCATGATACAGCATCGTTATTGGTTGTCCAGACGATAGTCGCTTCGTTCTCTCCCACCTGTTGAATATAAGGACCGTTTGTTATTTGCACACCTTGGGCGAAAAGAAAGAGAGGAAGGTAAAAGAAAGATAATAACCAAGTAGTTCTCATATTGTTTTTTATTTTTTGAATGAAAGGTTCACTTTTACCGGAAAGTGATCCGATGGTGTACGTGCGATATAATCCTTCAGGCTTACTTCTTTCGGAAAATCACCTTTTTTGATAATACTGTCACTCAATTGTATGCGATAGGTATCGGTGAGGATGCCATATTTTTCCACGTTAAAAGAGGGTGAAACAAATATATGGTCTATACGGCTGTCAGTCTTTAAATTGGGATCGAAAGCATTGAAAGTGCCATTGAGCGCGAAACGGAATTGTGCGGCTTCATAGGAGTCTTTTAATATACCCGATCCGGAGAGGATCTGATAGTTATTATTTGTCTGGTCTACATTGAAATCGCCGGTAAGTATAACAGGCTCTTCGCCACACATCTCCCTGATCTTGCGTAGTACGAGTTTTGAACTTTCATCACGGGCAACCACTCCTACGTGGTCCATATGGAGGTTGAAAAAATAGAAGCGCAGTTTGCTCTTTTTGTCTTTAAATTCTCCCCAGGTGCAGATACGCGGAAGTGCGGCATCCCATCCCTTATTGGGATAATCAGTGTTTTCAGACAACCAGAAATCCCCGGAACGTAGCAACTCAAAGCGGTCGGTCTTATAAAAAATAGGGGCATATTCTCCTTTTTTATCCCCGTCATCACGTCCCACTCCGATATAGCTGTATCCGGGCAGGTTGTCGAGCATATTGTGTAACATATGATCCAGCACCTCCTGGGCGCCGAAGATTTCGATATCATTATAAAGGATAATCTGCGTAATGACAGGATACCTGTTCCTCCAGTCATTTCCTCTTTCAACATCCCCCTTATTGTCGTTGCGCACATTGTATGAAGCTACGGTCATTTCATTTAAAGAAGAGCACCCAAATGACATAATCAATAATATCGCAAAAACCCATCGACCTAAAATTCTTTTACTCATTTTGATTCTATTTTAATTTTCAGTTAAATGTGACAAGGTGATTATCATTTTACAAAATTATCATTTTGAACGCTAAAACGCAAATACGATTGTAATATTATTACTACCTTTGCACCTTAATTTTTGTGTGGTATAAATTTCAGTGACAATGAATAAGAAATTTCCGGAATATAACCATTTAGACCTCTCGAAGATAAATAAAGAGATGTTGAAAGCCTGGGATGAGAAAGAGGTTTTCAGGAAAAGTCTGGAAACGCGGCAGGGACATATGCCGTTCGTGTTTTACGAAGGGCCTCCCTCGGCTAACGGGATGCCGGGTATCCATCATGTGATTGCACGTTCCATTAAAGATATTTTCTGTCGGTATAAAACAATGAAAGGCTTTCTGGTAAACCGGAAGGCCGGATGGGATACACATGGCCTTCCAGTGGAACTGGGCGTGGAAAAATCGCTTGGCATTACCAAAGAAGATATCGGAAAAAAAATATCGGTTGAAGAATATAATGCGGCATGCCGCACTGAAGTGATGAAATATACCCGGGAGTGGGAAGATCTCACCCGGAAAATGGGCTATTGGGTTGATATGAGCGATCCCTATATCACCTATGATAATCATTATATCGAAAGTCTCTGGTATTTACTGAAGGAATTATATAATAAAGGATATCTCTATAAGGGATATACCATACAGCCCTACTCGCCTGCCGCCGGTACCGGTCTCAGTACACACGAACTGAACCAGCCGGGTTGCTACCGCGATGTGAAGGATACGACCTGTACGGCCCAATTCTTGATAAAGAACCCTTTGCCGGAATGGACAGAGTTTGGGGAACCTTTCTTTCTGGCATGGACCACTACGCCGTGGACACTGCCTTCCAACGTGTTATTGGCAGTAGGCCCCAGAATCGACTATGTGGCGGTCCAGACCTATAATCCATATAGCGGCAGTCCGATGACAGCCATATTGGCCAAAAGCTTGCTGAATACTTATTTCCCTGCGAAAAATAGTGAACTTCCGCTCGAGGACTATAGGCCGGGCGATAAGAATATTCCTTTCCGAGTGCTCGATAAAGAGTGGAAAGGCACTGATTTGGTCGGTATAGCATACGAACAACTCATCCCCTGGGTGAAGGTGTCGGAGAACGGCTTGAAAGTGGTGACAGGTGATTTTGTAACCACCGAGGACGGTACCGGTATCGTGCACGTCGCGCCTACGTTTGGTGCAGATGACGCAAAAGTGGGGAAAGAGTATGATGTGCCCGGTCTGACCCTGACCGATAAAGAGGGAAATATCCGCCCCATGGTAGATCTTACGGGGAAATATTTCCGCATTGAAGACCTTGATCCCGGTTTTGTGGTACAAAATGTAGACAGGGAACTTTATGGTGAATATGCCGGCAGATATGTAAAGAATGCTTATGATGATTCACTGACTGATGAGGATGCCACGCTTGATGTGGATCTTTCGGTGATGCTGAAACAGCAAAACCGGGCATTCCGTATAGAGAAACAGGTACACAACTATCCGCACTGCTGGAGGACTGATAAGCCGGTATTATACTATCCGCTGGATAGCTGGTTTGTGCGTACAACGGCCTGTCGCGACAAGATGATAGAGCTCAACAACACTATCAATTGGAAGCCTCAGTCTACCGGTACCGGGCGTTTCGGCAAATGGCTCGAAAACCTGCAGGATTGGAACCTGAGCCGTAGCCGTTATTGGGGTACACCTCTCCCGGTATGGCGTACCGAAGACGGTAAGGAAGAAAAATGTATCGGTTCGCTAAAAGAACTCTTTGAGGAGATACGCAAGGCAATGGAGGCAGGGGTGATGAAAGAATTGCCTTGGAAGGGCCTGGACTTAAACGACGACCCGGACTATGACAAGATAGACCTGCACCGTCCTTATGTGGATGATATAATACTGGTTTCCGGGAGCGGCAAACCCATGCGCCGTGAGACGGATTTGATAGATGTATGGTTCGACAGTGGAGCCATGCCTTTTGCGCAGGTATTTTATCCTCATATCCCGGAAGATGAGTTCCGGAAAGTTTTTCCTGCCGACTTTATCGCGGAGGGGGTGGACCAGACCCGCGGGTGGTTCTACACTTTGCATGCCATTGCAGCGATGGTAAAGGGGAGTGTGGCCTTTAAAAATGTGGTATCCAATGGGTTAGTGCTTGATAAGAACGGTAATAAGATGTCGAAACGGTTGGGCAATGCAGTAGATCCTTTTGAAACCATAGAAAAATATGGCTCCGATCCGTTGCGGTGGTATATGATCACAAATGCCGCTCCATGGGAGAACCTGAAATTCGATATGGAAGGGATAGAAGAGGCACGCCGTAAATTTTTCGGCACGCTTTATAACACCTATTCGTTCTTCGTGTTATATGCCAATGTGGACGACTTTCATGACCAATACCGGCAAATTGCTTTCGACAAACGGCCTGAGATCGACCGCTGGATATTGTCGATGCTTCATTCGTTAATCAAAGAAGTCGATCAAAGCTATGACACCTATGAACCCACCCGGGCCGGACGTGCTATCGCTGATTTCGTCAATGATCATCTCAGCAACTGGTACGTACGTCTTAACCGCAAGCGTTTCTGGGGAGGGGAAATGACCGATGACAAGTTGTCGGCCTACCAGACATTGTATCAATGCCTGGTGGCTGTATCAAAACTGATGGCGCCCATCGCTCCCTTTTATGCCGACAGACTTTATCTCGATCTGACATCGGCAACCGGCAGCGAACACTTTGAATCGGTGCATCTGTCCGATTTTCCGCTGTGGAAGGAGTCTCTCATCGATAAACAGCTTGAAGAGCAGATGTACCTTGCCCAGACAACATCGTCTATCGTATTGTCACTCAGGAGGAAGGTGAATATTAAAGTGCGGCAGCCTCTCTCCCGGATTATGATTCCCGTAGTGGATGAAGAGCAGAGGAAAAATATGAAGGCGGTGGAATCGCTGATCCTTAACGAGGTGAATGTGAAAGAATTGCAGTTCGTTGACACTGCCAGTGAGATATTGGTGAAACGAGTGAAACCCGATTTCAAGAAACTGGGTCCCCGTTACGGGAAAATAATGAAACAGCTGGCTCCCAGGATACAGGAGATGACGTCGGAGGAGATACAGGAGCTGGAAAAGAATGCGGAACTTAGTATAACTGTCGGGGGACAAGAGGCAGTGGTGACTCTCGACGATGTGGAAATCATCTCTGAAGATATACCGGGATGGTTGGTAGCCAATGAAGGACGGTTGACGGTGGCACTGGATGTCACCCTTACTGAAGAGTTGAAAGAAGAAGGGATCGCCCGTGAATTGGTGAACAGGATACAGAACCTGCGGAAAGCAAAAGATTTTGAAATTACCGATCGTATTATTGTGAAGCTTTCGTCTGATTCTGCTTTTGATGAGGCGATCACCCGTAATGCCGGTTATATCAAAAATCAGGTATTGGCAGATGAAATCATTATTGTGCCTGAAAGGCTTGAAAATGAAATTGATATCGATGATATACCGCTTACTGTCAGCGTAATAAGGAACAGTTGAGAATTACATGAAATATGTTTATCTTTGTACAATAAACAACGAACTATTATGAGCGAGAAAACAAGATATTCGGACGAGGAATTAGAAGAATTCCGTGCTATCATCAATGAAAAGTTGCAGGTAGCCAAGCAGGAGTATGAAAATTATCGTGCTGCAGTAACTAATGCGGATGGAAACGATACGGTGGATACCTCCCCCACTTATAAGGTGCTGGAAGAAGGTGCTTCAACACTCTCAAAAGAGGAGGCCGGACGATTGGCTCAGCGCCAGATGAAATTTATCCAAAATCTGCAGGCTGCCTTGGTACGTATTGAAAACGGAACCTATGGTATATGCCGTGAGACCGGTAAATTGATCCCCAAAGAACGTCTTCGTGCAGTCCCTCATGCTACATTGAGTATCGAGGCCAAATCGCAAAAGAAGAAATGAGGAGTAGCACACGGAATAGATGGGTCGCCATTGCTGTTGTTTTGGCGGTACTCCTTATTGATCAACTTTCCAAGATATGGGTCAAAACCCATATGGGATTATATGATATCATTAATGTTTTCAGTTGGTTCAAGATCTATTTTGTAGAAAATAACGGTATGGCTTTTGGTATTGAAGCGGGAGGAAAATTGTTTCTCTCGCTTTTCCGTATCATTGCTGTTGTTTTTATCGTGATATATCTGGGGCGGTTGATCAGGCAGAATTACCGTGCAGGATTCATTGCCTGTGTGGCATTGATTCTGGCCGGTGCGTCCGGAAATATAATAGATAGTATTTTCTACGGCGTTATTTTTGAGGCAAGTTATCCGGGACATGTGGCGTCGTTGGTCCCTTGGGGTGAAGGGTATGCTTCATTGCTTCACGGAAGGGTGGTGGATATGCTCTACTTCCCATTGATCAGCGGTACTTACCCCGATTGGATACCGTTTGTGGGAGGAAAAGAGTTTCTTTTCTTCCGGTTTATCTTTAATATTGCCGATTCGGCGATTACCGTTGGGGTCATCCTGATATTACTTTTTTACAGGAAGACATTATCCTTTTCATTGCTCTCCAAAAGTGAGCGTGAAAGGTTGGAAAAAGAAAAACTAGATCAGAAAATTGGTGGTGAAGAATAAAAAAAGCGTTTTATATTTGTTTTTATTCATCCTGATAGGCGGTCTGGCCTACTCTTGTCAGAACCGGCCGAAAGAGGTGTTGAACAGAAAACAGATGGAGCGGTTGATGTACGATATATATATCGCTGAAGCCACCATGGAAAACGACTATCAAAATTTTGACACTCCCGAGAAAAAAGAAGCATATATCAACAGGGTATTCAAAGCGCATAAAATTACGCCGGCACAATGGGACAGTTCTTTATCGTGGTATTCCGATAAAATTGATATCTATCTGAAAATGAATGATTCTGTAAAATCCCGGCTGCAGCGCTCGCGACAAGAAGTTGACCTGCTGATAGCCCAGCAAAGCCGGTCGTTCCAGGATCCCTCACTGTTGCCGCTCTCCTACCTGCCGCCGATGTATGACTATTCGAGACCCGGTATAAGAAAAGGATTCAGATTCCGATTAGATTCCACCGAAATCTCCTCCAAGATCACAGGCGATGATTTCATGTTCTCATTCAAAGTGATAGGGATCCCTTCCCGGTTTGACGCTCCTTTTATATCGGTACTCGAGTTGACCTATTCCGATACTACTATTTATAGGCTTAAAGGAATAACTGAAAATAAAACATACGAATTTTCCGCATCGAAATATATTCCAGGCGATACCATTACCGGTATAAGCGGTTTTATTCATCTGCAAGATTTGGGAAAAGTACCTCCTATCCAGTTGTACAATATATATTTAGGAGATATTCCCTCCACTTCTTCAGCATCGGATAGTTTGGAAATAGATTCCAGAGAAAAAACCTTGAGGGCCGATTCTATAACCTTCCCGGAGCCGGATTCCGTAAAAAGAGCGGAACCGGATTCTATAGGAAAAGTGAAGTTGGATTCCATAGAAAGAGTGGAATCGGATTCCGTAAAGAGAATAGAGTCGAAGACCATAAAAGGAATGGAATAAAATACTTTATAGAGAAAAGTAATATGTCATAATGACTTATATTTTAGATAAATTCTTATATTTGCTGGATAAAACAAAGATAATAATATAATTTAACATTTAACGTGTCATTATTTTAACATCAAATGGAAAAAAAGAGAGTTTATACCTTTGGAAACGGAGAGGCCGAAGGGCGGGCGGATATGAAAAACCTGCTCGGAGGAAAAGGAGCAAACCTTGCTGAAATGAATTTGATTGGTGTCCCCGTTCCTCCGGGATTTACCATTACCACAGAGGTCTGTACGGAATATAATGAATTGGGTAGAGATTATGTGGTAGGTCTCCTTAAAGGAGAAGTTGAGCAAGCTGTAGCCCAAATTGAGAAGCTGACAGGTACAAAATTCGGAGATAAGGAAAATCCTTGTCTGGTATCTGTTCGTTCCGGTTCGCGTGTATCCATGCCGGGAATGATGGATACCGTATTGAACCTCGGTCTGAATGACGATGCCGTGGAAGGAATTGCCCGGAAATCGGGTAATGAACGTTTTGCATGGGATTCCTATCGCCGTTTTGTACAGATGTACGGAGATGTAGTATTGGGTATGAAACCCCAGAGCAAGGAGGATATCGATCCTTTTGAGGAAATCATGGAAGAGGTGAAGGAATCGAAAGGAATAGAACTGGATACCGATCTCACCACGGACGACCTGAAAGAACTTGTCAGGAAGTTTAAAGCAGCCGTAAAAGAAAATACGGGTAATGATTTCCCTGTGAATCCGTGGGATCAGTTGTGGGGAGCCGTATGTGCCGTGTTCGACAGTTGGATGAATGAACGCGCAATACTTTACCGTAAGATGAACAATATCCCCGAAGAGTGGGGTACGGCCGTCAACGTCCAGGCGATGGTATATGGCAATATGGGTAAGACGTCTGCTACAGGCGTTGCTTTTACCCGTGATGCTGCCACCGGGGAGGATATCTTCAACGGTGAGTACCTGGTCGATGCACAGGGTGAGGACGTGGTGGCAGGAGTACGCACTCCGCAGCAAATCACTATTGAGGGATCCCGCCGCTGGGCTAAATTGCAAGGTATCTCCGAAGAGGAGCGTGCGGCAAAATATCCTTCACTCGAGGAGGCACTCCCCGAATGTGCAAAAGCACTGATCGAAGTGCAACAAAAACTGGAAGATTATTTCAAGGATATGCAAGACCTAGAATTCACCATACAGGACGGTAAACTCTGGTTATTGCAGACCCGTAGCGGGAAACGTACCGGTGCGGCGATGGTCAAGATTGCCATTGATATGCTTCATCAGGAGTATATTGACGAAAAAACGGCGCTGATACGGTGTGATGCCGAGAAGTTGGACGAGTTGCTCCACCCTGTTTTCAACAAGAAATCGCTTGCCCAGGCCAAGCCTTTGACCAATGGTCTGCCGGCTTCACCGGGAGCGGCTGCCGGTCAGATCGTGTTCCATGCCGATGAGGCCGAGGAGTGGAGTAAACAGGGTAAGAAAGTAATCCTTTGCCGTATTGAAACATCACCCGAAGATTTACGCGGCATGGCTACTGCACAAGGTATCCTTACTGCACGTGGAGGGATGACTTCCCATGCAGCTGTAGTGGCAAGGGGAATGGGTAAATGTTGTGTTTCAGCTGCCAATAATGTGGTAATCAGTTATAAAGAGCGTGCCATGACTATTAACGGTAAGGAGCTGAAAGAGGGCGATTGGATTTCTTTGGATGGCTCTACCGGTCTTGTTTATGAAGGCAGAATAGAAACCCAGGATGCTGAATTGGATGCCGATTTCAATGAATTGATGGAAATCGCTGACAAATATGCGCGGATGGATGTGAGAACCAATGCCGACACACCGCATGATGCCACAGTGGCCCGGAACTTCGGTGCAAGAGGCATTGGGTTGTGTCGTACCGAACATATGTTCTTCGAAGAAAATAAGATTATTCCCATGCGCGAGATGATTCTCGCCAAAGATGAAGAAGGACGCCGAAAAGCATTGGAAAAACTGCTTCCCTTACAGAAAAAAGACTTTTCTGGAATTTTCAGGGCGATGGATGGATTGCCCGTTACCGTACGACTGCTCGACCCTCCATTGCATGAGTTTGTTCCCCATGATGAAAAGGGACAGATGGAAATGGCCAGAGTAATGGGCATCTCCTACAAGGATATTCACGAAAGGGTAGAAGGCCTGCTTGAATCAAATCCAATGCTTGGTTTGCGTGGTTGCCGACTGGGAAACCTTTATCCGGAAATTACCGAGATGCAGGCGCGTGCTATTATGGAGGTAGCCATCGAATTGAAAAAAGAGGGTATCACTGCTTGTCCTGAAATCATGGTACCTCTTACCGGCATTGTTCATGAGTTCAAAGCACAGAAAGATATCATTGAGAATACTATCCAAAAAGTATTTGCAGAAAAGAGCGACTCTGTGGAATATAAGATTGGGACAATGATAGAAATTCCCCGTGCCGCACTTACGGCCCACAAGATAGCGAAAGAAGCCGATTTCTTCTCTTTCGGGACCAATGACCTTACGCAGATGACATTTGGTTATAGCCGTGATGATGTAGCTAAATTCCTGCCTATGTATATCGACAAGGGAATCCTGAAGCATGATCCGTTTGCCGTACTCGACCAGAATGGTGTAGGACAGCTTGTAAGTATGGCTGTACAGAAAGGACGTGAAGTCAGGCCTACCCTCAAATGTGGAATTTGCGGTGAACATGGGGGCGAACCTTCATCGGTGAAGTTCTGCCATACCGTAGGGCTCAACTATGTATCCTGCTCGCCGTTCCGTGTACCTATCGCACGCCTGGCGGCGGCACAGGCAGCTATTGAAGGATAAACGGTCAGTTGTATGTTTTGCAGAGACGCTCATCGGGCGTCTCTGCTTGTTCTCTGGTGTCAATCGTTTATAACTACTTTTAACCATGGAACTATTTTGCTGCTAAGTGGATTATCATTACTTTTACAAGTCAGAATTGGAATATAGGATTGAAATCCGTATAAATCAATTGGCAAATTGTCCATTGGCACATTAGCATATTGGCATATTAGCACATTAATCATATGAATTACTCAGTGAAGATATTATTTTTTCTTATAGTGCTGTCGCTTACTCCCTGTTTGACAGCTCAGAACAATGTGATTGACGAGATCGTATGGGTAGTAGGAGATGAAGCCATTCTTAAGTCGGAGGTGGAGGAGTATCGTAAGGAGGTACTGATGCAGAATCAGCGTATTGAAGGAGATCCCTATTGTTTTATTCCCGAGCAACTGGCTATCAGAAAACTATTTCTTGACCAGGCGAAACTAGATAGTATCACTGTGCAGGAGTCGCAAGTGAGTCGCACCCTTGAATATCTGGTCAACGAGTATATAGCTTCAGTGGGTTCTGTAGAAAGATTGGAGGAGTATTATGGCAAAAACCTGGCAACTATCAGGGAGGATATGAGGGACCAGATTCGTGAGCAGCAACTTGTGGAAGGAGTGCAACAAAAACATTTTGGGCACGTACAGTTGACGCCATCTGAAATCCGTAAATATTATAACTCCCTTCCACAGGACAGCCTGCCTTTTATTCCTACTACATTGGAAGTACAGATTGTTACAGTGGAGCCTGAAATTCCTTTGTCTGAGATTGATAGAGTAAAAGCGAGATTACGTGAATATACGGAGCAGATAACCAGTGGCAAAAGTACCATGTCGACCTTGGCCTTGCTTCATTCTGAAGACCCGGGATCAGCTATGAGAGGAGGAGAACTGGGTTTCAATAACCGTTCGGGGTTCGTCCCGGAATTTGCCAATACTGCTTTTGCTTTAAGTGATCCCGCTAAAGTATCGAATGTGGTGGAGTCTGAATATGGATTTCATATTATTCAGTTAATTGAGCGGCGGGGCGACATGGGAAATTTCCGTCATATATTATTAAAACCCAAGGCACCGCAGGAGTCGCTTGACACGGCATTGGTACGTCTTGATTCCATCAGGACCGGCATTATGGATAAGAAAATTACATTTGAGGATGCGGCTACCTACCTTTCCGCCGATAAAGATACCCGGAACAACAAGGGTATCATGGTGAATAATAACAGGGGGCATAACAGTGGCACACCCCGTTTCGCATTGAACGAACTCAACCAGGATATAGCTAAAATAGCAGGTGAGATGGAGAAAGGAGAGGTATCCCAGCCGTTTATTATGATGAATGACAAAGGGCGCCAGGTAGCGGCTATCATCAAAATCACGGAGAGGAATGAAGGTCATAAAGCCAATATCAATAACGATTATCAGATCGTCAAACAGATGGCGGAGAGTGACAGGCAGCAAACGCTTGTGGATGAATGGCTCCAGGAGAAGATAAGGAAAACTTATGTTCGGATAGATCCGCAATGGCAGGGATGCGAGTATAAATATAAAGATTGGCTGAAATAATTGTTTTTTTACTGCGATGAAACGACTCCGTTCGCAATCTTTCGGAAGAAGTATATTCCTTTCCGGGTTGTTTTTATTTTTTATAGCTTCGGCCTATAGCCAGCAGCCTGTACCGCTAAAATCCGGTACAGAAAAAGCGCCGGAAATCGTAGAGATGAGGCAGGCCGATCTTTGGAGTAAAAGGAGTGGTTTTAGTGCGGAGATACTTACGGGAAATGTGATTTTCTTTCACGAGGGAGCATTTATGTATTGCGACAGTGCTTACCTTTATCAGCAGGAGAATTTTTTTGAGGCGTTCAGCAATGTGAGGATGGAGCAGGGTGACACTATCTTTGTATATGGCGACTACTTGCACTATGATGGAAATACCCGTCTTGCCCGTCTCCGGGAAAATATACGGATGGAAGACCGTACGACGACGCTCTTTACAGACAGCCTCGATTATGATCGAGCCACCAATCTCGGGTATTATTTCGACGGTGGTATGCTGGTGGATGAAAGAAACGAACTGACCTCCTTCTGGGGACAGTATAGTCCCGATACCAACGAAGCGCTGTTCAGCGATAGTGTGAAACTGGTCAATGAGGATTATACCATTTATGCCGATACCCTCAAATATAATACAGAATCAAAATTTGTGGACATCCTGGGGCCTTCCCGTATTGTGTCGGACAGTGGGTACGTCCATACGAGCAAGGGGTGGTATAATACTGTCACAGATGACTCCAAATTGCTGGACCGTTCAGAGGTTTACAGTAACGACGGCATGAAGGTGCTTATTGGCGATACCATCCTCTATAACCGTCAGACCGGTATAGGAGAGGTTTTTGGTGATATGTTCCTTGAAGACAAGGCGCAAAAGGCCATTCTTCGGGGAAATTATGGCTATTATGAGGAAAAGACGGAGTATGGGATGGCTACCGATATGGCATATGCAATCGATTACTCCCAAGGTGACAGTCTCTTTGTGCATGGAGATACCCTTATTATGAAGACCGATTCAATACACCGGGATATCAAAGCTTTCTATAATGTGCGTTTTTATCGGTCTGACATTCAGGGGGTATGTGACTCGTTGCATTATGCTTCAGCGGATTCTATTCTATATATGATTGGAAAGCCTGACATGATTGCTACACCTATAATATGGAATGAAAACAATCAGGTTTTGGGTAACCGGATTGATATCTTCCTGAACGATTCCACCATAGAAAAAGCCATCGTGAGAGATTATGCATTGGCTATTCAGGATAGAAGAGTCGAAGAGCAATATAATCAGTTGAGTGGTAGGGATATGACTGCCTTCTTCCGCGATGGTGCCGTTCATCAGGTGCTGGTAGAAGGAGATGCTACATCGTTATATTATATTGAACAGGAAGACAGTACCATCATCGGGTTAAATAAGATGGAAAGCGCTTATTTGTCGATGGATATTGAAGATGAAAAAATAAAAAAAATGAAAACATGGTCGGCTACCACGGCCGTTACTACCCCTTTGCCGTTATTGAAACAGGAAGAGAGCCGCCTCAAGGGATTTGTCTGGCTCGATTATTTACGTCCTACAGGTCCCGGCGATATATTCCGGAGAAATGAGAAACGTAGCTCCGATGCCATTGCACCCTCTTCGGGACGCTTCCGTAGAGAAGATATCACGCTCTAACCGGTCATAATATAAAATGAGCCTCGGAAAAAATGCAAACAAGTTTGGCTTTTCCTTCGGCTTTCACTATATTTGTATAAACCAAACAGCAGTTTATTATGGGTGTTTTCTTTTTTTATCATAACCGGAAGCCGCGTAAATTCAATTATACTCCTATCCTCTATAATCCCGAAGAGGAGGAACGGCAGAAGAACTTGCAGGACCGGATTCTGAGAGTCAAAAGGGAGATGAGGGTACTGCCGGAGGAAAAACCAATAGAAAGAAAAGATTTTAAAACCGAATTCATTTCCCAGACTCATCATCTTAAAAAAAGGAAGGATAGGCAAAGTTCGGGGAAAAGTACTTTCTTTACGAATAACGGATTACTCATCATTATATTGGTGATTCTCTTTGTACTTTTTGTTTTCTGGTTATTACGTTAGAAAGTAGAAGTATTACTATGCCAGATATTATCCATCTCCTTCCTGATTCTATTGCAAATCAAATTGCAGCGGGTGAGGTAATACAGCGCCCTGCATCGGTAGTAAAGGAATTGATTGAGAACTCGCTTGATGCCGGCGCTACCCATATTACCCTTAGCGTAAAAGATGCCGGACGTACCTTTATCCAGGTGATTGATGACGGGAAAGGAATGTCAGCTACCGATCTGCGGATGGCCTTTGAGCGTCATGCCACTTCCAAGATTAAAAATGCTGACGACCTATTTTCACTCACCACAATGGGGTTCCGTGGTGAAGCCCTCCCTTCTATTGCCGCAATCTCCCATATCGAGGTGAAGAGCCGACGTGAAGAAGATGAATTGGGATCGTTACTGGTCATCTCCGGTTCGACGGTAGAAAAACAAGAAATGATTGCTGCTGGTACCGGAACTTCTATTACTGTAAAGAATATTTTTTTCAATGTGCCGGCCAGAAGAAAATTCCTGAAATCAAACGAAACGGAACGACGCAATATTTTTACGGAGTTTGAGCGGATTGTATTGGTGAATCCGGAAGTGGAATTTACCCTTATCGAGAATGGTATTGAAACGCTTCATCTGCCAAAAACGGGATTGAGGCAGCGTATTGTTCAGATAGAAGGAAAAAATACCAATCAGCAACTGATTGAAATCAATGAAGAAACCACTCTCGGGAAAATACATGGCTATGTGACCCGTCCTGAATTTGCCAGGAAAGGGAAGGTGAACCAGTTCTTTTTTGTAAATAACAGGTATATCCGGCATCCCTATTTTCATAGGGCTGTCGCCATGGCATTTGAACCACTTATCGGTGCCAGTGAGAAGCCGGGTTATTACATCTATTTTGAGGTTAATCCCGATACGATTGATGTAAATATACATCCTACCAAGACTGAGGTGAAGTTCGAAAATGAACAGGCCCTCTGGCAGATACTCATGGTAACCGTAAAAGAGTCTCTAGGGAAATTCAATGCGATTCCGACTATCGACTTCGACCGTGACGATGCCCCCGAAATACCTATCTATAATCCCTCACATTCTCCTTCAATGCCGAAGGTGAATATAGACCCTGCTTATAACCCTTTTCACAATCACCGCTCCGAAACTTCAAAGCAATCAGTGCCCGCTTTTGGCTGGGAACAACTTTACAAAGGGTTTGAGAAGGAAAAAGAACTGCACTTAGAGGGGGAGAGCGATAATGTCACATTGTTCAGACCGGCGGGAAGCGACCGGAACCTACCCGAAACAGAACTTTTTCCGGAACACTATCAGTATAAACAGAAGTACATACTCACTTCGGTAAAATCGGGCCTGATGATTATCGATCAGCACAGGGCACATGTGCGTATTCTGTTTGATAAGTATCTTGAACAGATTAAGAGTAAAAAAGGTGTCTCGCAACGGGTATTGTTCCCTGAAATATTAGATCTGTCCGCTTCCGAGGCAGCTGCCTTGCCATCCATTATGGACGATCTAGAGGCGCTTGGCTTTGAATTGAGCGACCTGGGGAATAACAGCTTTGCTGTTCAGGCTGTCCCTTCGGAAATTGAGAATGCTGATTCCGCAATGTTAATCCGTTCGATGATCGGTAAAAGTATGGAAACGGGGAGTGATGTAAAATCGGAGATCCGGGAATCGATCGCACTCTCACTTGCGCTCATGACGGCTATTCCTTATGGAAATACGTTGACATCGGAGGAGATGCTGCTTATTGTCAGTCAATTATTCGCTTCTCCTTTACCTACTTACACACCTGACGGACAGACGGTGGTCAGTGTGATTACCGACGCAGAACTTGAAAAAAAAATGCAGTGATTATTTTCAAATATAAAAAAACAGGCATTATGGGGTATTCTTATTGTGGAAACAGCGGCATACAACTTACTGAGATATCACTGGGACTCTGTTACAACTTCGGATTTGCCGATGATTATGAGACAGCCTGTGAAATGATTATTCGTGCCTTTGAACAGGAAATTCCCATTTGGAAAACATATCTTTCCCACGACAGGAATTAGAGCAAGTAGATAGTATCCTCGATGGAGTTACGCTGTGATGTATGGAACGAATTAGCATTTTCTTTTTGATTATTTTTCTGGGTGTTTCCTGTGGGAGTGAAGTCCCCCGCCAGACTATTCCGTATGGCCCGGTGAATTTCAGGGTTGAACTGATGAGCTATGATTCCGAATTAAAAAATCCGGACTGCTATAAAATCTTTACAGAGGAGCATCGTCGTCTCAATAGTGATCGTTTTGGTTATGCCGGCGTGCTGGTTATTACCGACGCGAGAGGTAATTTGTATGCTTTTGACCTTTGCTGCCCCCATGAAGATAGTCGGCAGGCGGTAGTATCCCCTGATTACGACGGGAATGGCTATGCCGGTAAGGTCAGATGTAATTCATGTGGTTCAGTTTATGTAACAATGTTTGGTATTGGCAATGTGGAGTCGGGACCCTCTTCAGAACCTTTGCAAAGATATACTGTTATTCAGTTGCAGGACGGCAGTTATAGGGTAATCAATTAGGAAATTGAAAAAGCGTATGCAAAAATTCTCCTTATTCCTTTGAAATACGGAGAAACATATTTACATTTGCAGTCGCAAAAAATATAAGCATAACCTTGCCCCAAAAGGAAGAGGAAACTAACCTTGGCAAGGAAACCCCAGAAAAGAGATTCAGGGAACTATTAAATACTATTGCGGAAGTAGCTCAGTTGGTAGAGCATAACCTTGCCAAGGTTAGGGTCGCGGGTTCGAGTCCCGTCTTCCGCTC
>NZ_DHOS01000067.1:0-56992 GCF_002410825.1 Proteiniphilum sp. UBA5384
GGTGGCAACAGCTACTAATGTTTTAGTTTCAGCACCACGGCCTTGCTTGCCATTACCGATCTCCGCTCCTCCAATATAAGTTTCATCTATTTCCACAGTTCCTGTTAATTGGTCTCGCCCCGGTCTCACCATTGCCCTGCGAAGTTTTTGAAGCCATGACCATGCTGTCTCATATGAACCAAAACCCATAAAATCCATCAAATTGTATGCGCTGGTTCCTGTCTTTTGGGCAACAACCCACCATATAATATGAAACCATAATAATAAAGGCTTCCTTGTTCCATGAAATATTGTTCCCGAAGTAATTGAGGTTTGATAGCCGCAGACAGAACAATGAATCAGATTTTGAGCGGTCAGCCAATACTTGGCTCCATTACATTTGGAACATCTAAAACCATCCGGCCACCGCATCTCAAACAAATAGCTATAACAGGAATCCTCATCTTTGAACTGAGCAAGAAATTCCTGAAAGTCTTTTGGATATTGTTCTTCTTTCATCTTACAAAATTAGCTATTATTTCTTACTTGACCGAAGGGGATAAGCAGTTTTATTTTATTCTGATTTATATCTACTAGTTCCAGCGGAGGGAACTCTTTGCCTAACTGCAATTCCGGATATCTTTCCTCCGAATATCTTTTCTTTAATTGAATCCCTATACCACCGGGTATCTTCATAAATGATACATCGTATTTTCCTGTCTTCAAAGAGTCTTGATATAGATTTTTATCTAAATGGTTCCCTGATGAATCGAGATATATCATCGTATCAGCAATAATGGACACACTACCATCTTCATTCTTTATTATTTCTTGTGAAAACAGAAAAACAGGACAGATGAAGAGTAAAAAAATGAATTCTAATCTCATTATGTTGTTGTTTGATTATATTTATTGCGTAACTGCATTATTTTTCGACAAAAAAATCAATCATTATTCTTCCTATTATCTGTTTGTGCAGTTAATCACCAGCTTATGTTTGTTCGGTACCATTTTGAGATCATATTCAGCCTTATCCCCCTTTTGAATGAATCCCTGTTCACAGATGACCTTATAAGGAAATCCTTTGAATTTAGCTCTCAGTACAGTCCCCTCAAACGATTCAAAAGGGAGCCGGTCTTTCCTGCTTTCCGGGACTTTTAGCGCCATCATCCATGTAAAGTCTTTTTTGTCTCCCTGGTATGATATATCGATTTTATTTTCATAAAATACAATTTCAAATCGATTACCCTTGCCGTCCGATGCCGATACACAGAGCACGTCCATTGCAGGTTCAGTCACGACAGGATCTTCCAGTATGACCTCTTTCAAAGTGCCATCATCCTCCAGTTGCATAATTCGAAGTCCGTTTTTTTCTTCAGGAGTGCTCCAGTAGAAACGATCAATAACCGGCAGTGTTTGATAGAAAAATTGATTGCCTGTTCCCGGTGTAGTCAGATAGTCCGATTGAAGATTTTCGTCAAACAAATGGATATCCCTGAAACAGAAACCATCTTTCTCCCATAGCAGACTCGCACGATAAAAACGGCTGTTGAACCAGACTGTTTTGTTCCCTTCCTTTTTGATATCTGTTAAAGTGGTAACGGCTGTTGCAGGGGTCACCGTAAAGTGGTCTTTGAACCATTTGCCCGTGCTCTCCAGTGTTTCGATCTTGATTTTCCCCTTTTTACGTAAAGATTCGAATAAGGGGAACTGCATTTTTAATCCTTCTTCCATGTTACTCCATGTGAACGAATTTTCCTGGCCTGCCTGCGCATAATTAAAAGCGAGACTCGGTTGATTGGTGATTGATTCGAGGAAATATTTTACCCATTCCCTGTTTTTCCCGGACTCCCTGTAAACCGGTTCAAGCGAGATCACGCCTTGGGCATTTGTCCCTACGCCTGTTTCATATTGATAAATCGGATCACTTCCCAGCATTCGGAATATAGGAACCGGTATTTGGTTCTCTTCTGTTTGTGCGGGCATGTAGGCATTGTATCGGCTGGGATAATAGGCCTGGTTCCAATAGCCGCCCCACAGCGTATATCCATCGGTCCCTACCTGGTCTTTACAATTAGAAGAAGCCACAATTTTGTATTTTTCAACCATATACGCCAGTGTATGGGCATCAATAAACCATGACCCAACCGATCTGGGATATTCTCCGTAGATGTCTTTAAATTTAGACATATAAACATCAACCAGTTTTTCCCTCTCTTCGGGGGTATAGCCTGTTGTAAAAGCAATATTTGCATGAGACACCCAAGAGTGCTCCCCACGCCATTTTATTCCCGCAGCTTCTACATGGGGTTGTGTAATCTCCCACCATGCCCCGATTTCGCAATTGGGACTCAACTGAGTTTTCATCAGCTTCTGGTATGCAGGATTGATCAATGCATCATACTGGAAGAGGAATGTTGCCGGAAAATTATATTCATTAACCAGTTTAATCTGATTTTCCACAGCTTCAAACAACAGATTTTCCGAGTTTTCGATCCTATAATCGGTCTGCCGGATAAAATTGATTATGTTGATAATCCGTGGAGAGTCTGAAAATGATTCCCCCGGTATCCCAATTTCAGAGGAGTGGCTGTTGCAGTTAAGATGCACACCGAGAAATACTGTTAATAATAAATAGATGTATTCGTATTTTACAAAAACCAACGTTGAATTTTTTCTATTTTTATTTTCCATAAATTTCAATTTAAGATGCTTGGATTTTTTAATTTGTAAGATGACGCTATGAAAAGGCTTCTTTTTTTCTGATAATAAAATATTTGGCACCTGAAAGAATTATTTCCTGCAGGCAATATGAATTATTTAGAATAAATATCAAATTCTCCGATAGACATTATATTTGTTCCATTTAAACCGCTGGGTGCATACATTTTTAAATATCTGACAGGTATAGGGTTCTCAATAACAAATGTTTGTTCGCCGCCCCTATTTTCATAATAATACTCTCCTAACTTAGTCCAACCCATCTCATCAATCAGATTTCCGTTTGGGGCGTCATTCCTTCCCCAAAGGGAAAATTTATCAGGCAGTCTTACGTCATAGGTTTCTCCTGCATTTAAACCGAATATGGAAGGCCATATCGAAAATCTACTAAAAGGTACATCTCCACCTAAATCAAATACCATCCAGTGCGGGTAATTAGCCGAGACCAGTGTGTGCCATCTATTATTATAATTATCATCCAGCACATTTTTTGCTGCATTGTCACCCGAATCATGCTGGTTTGAATATCCTAAGATGATAATTTCAGATTTTATCATTGAGTAGTCACCGTCGTATGTAAGAGTGGTTTCTTTGAAATCAGTATAGAACACTTCAAAAGCCATTTCATCAGGTATATATATTGTTCGATACTTCGGCATATTCCCAGGCTTGAGGTCTGTTATAACAGACCTTTCGTCAGAGAGAGGTACCTGTAAAATAACATTTTCGTTCTCATTGTTAATATAGGATACTTCTGTATATTTGGCATCTGATGATTCATCTACGTTTCCCCATATCAAGATTCTGTTTCCGGAACTATTTGTGCGAATGGAGGTAATCCGTCTATCGATCATGGTACTTTCGTATTTTTCTCCTAAAGTTCGTCCTGACACTTCATAAGGTAAAGATCTATTCCCATACTGATCTATATTCACCAAATTAAACACATAACTTTGCTCAGGCAGGTTTTCTATGATTTTATAGAAGACACCGTCTTTATTTTCTATTTCCACATCTACTGAATCGGTATAGTTATTCCAATAAATACGTGTTGTTTTTACCCTATTCGTTTGTATGAATATTTCAAATTGTAAACGTTCTTTCCCAGCTCCAATGGTAACAGAATCGGGTAGAACTGCATAGGTGATCTCACCGTCTTTTAAGAACTTATCACTTAGTTCGTTCATGTCTGAACAGGAGACCAATAGAAATATCCCTATCGCAGTATAAATTGCCTTCATTAAATTCTTCATATGTATTGTAATTTGTAAGCTATGAATATTTTTTATTATTGTAAGACGGACGGTCGGTTATCCCCATATATTTCCACCTCGCCGATTTGAAAATTTGCACCATTGGCCCAGGTCCGTTTTGCTAATATTCTTATATAGCGGACCGGCGGGTTATTGGGGTCATTTATAAAATCCTCTCCGTTTCGAGCCTGTTCTTCATCTTCAATGGACAGTTGTCCAAGAGGTAACCCTGAGGGTTTAATAGATTCACAATCCATTAACTTGGTCCATTGTTCCCAGCCTGATTCTGCAGGGTTATAGGCTACACATCCCCATACTTCAAAGTTTCTCAAATTCCCCTCGTGAAAAATGTAATTCGTATTCGATGTTCTTTGAAACAGCCGTAAACGACTAATCTTTCCTGTTACTCCCAAATCAAAAGAGACAGATTGAGGCCATATACCCGTTCCGGCCGGAGAACTATAGCACGGGTCTCCTCCATTGTTTCCATCCCATATTCTATGGATATCGTAATTCGAATTATATGGGGGGATATCTCCTGCTGTGGTTACTTTAGCAAATTTCAATTTATCAAATTCCGTTTCGTAGATAGGAGTGATTGTATCGTATCTGAAAGTACTTTTATTTCCCCAATGATCCTGAAGATAAGTGCGAAAATAGGAGGGAATGGTATCCATACCTCTGATTGTACCTTTTCCATTGATTGTGGAGCTATAAAATATTTCTTTAGGGACATACTCTTTGTTATCATCCAATACTTCGATATTAACGGAAATATCCGCCCTGCCGGGATTTTTCCAGATGGCCAGTAATCCCCCGAAATCAGGTACTATGGACAATGTTTTCGAGATCGAAATAATATTAGGAGTGAGTGGCTTTATCATTTCTATATGAGCCGGCGATTCATTCCGGCTTTTATCCACTGCAATTAATTTTACTTGATATTGGATAGTATCTCCAAAACCTTGTACGACCAGTGAATCCACAAAAGCAGAAGCTTTACTTTCTACTTCTGTTTCTTCATTGATAGAGTAAACTGCTTTAATATATAATAAATCCTCATCTGCAGGAAGTGTATAACGAAAAACTGCTCCTCCTGCAATGCTTTTCACACTTACATTCGTTACTATTCCTGGTGGAACATTGTCTATAGGTTGTTGACCCACAGTCTCTTCATTTCCGCACGAATAAAGAAATATTGTCCCTAAAAATCCAGATAGAATAATTTTTTTCAATTTCATATCTTTATAATTATAGTATGTGCTTAATTAATTTACCAACCGTAGTTTTGGACGAGATTCTTATTCACAAACAAATTGGACTCTTTTATCGGCCAAAAATAATCTTTTACAGTAAATCTCACTGATTCGTTTCTTAAAGGAAGGATGACATAAAAATCTTCCGGAGTCCCCCCCATGATATTCCATCCTAAAGGATCCGAATTATAAATATCGATCTCTTTCCATCTGCGTATGTCCCAGAAACGTTTTCCTTCAAAGGCCAGTTCTATGGATCTTTCTCTGTGTATGATGTTTCTCCGGCCATCTTTTGTGTTGACTTTTTCCGGGTTGGTAGAATATTTTGTCCATGAATCAACTATTCCCTCCAATCCTGCACGGGCACGGATCATATCCATATATTTGAATATCTCTTCGGCGGGACCATCAGCTTCATTGAGAGCTTCAGCATACATGAGATACAGGTCAGCCAACCGATATATTGGAAATGGATAATATTCCCACGTGGTCCTATCATACTGTTGCGTATTTTTGAAATGACTCATTTTTTTTGCACCATATCCTGTAATAGAGTTCGCTTCCCCGGCCTGGAAACCAGATATCTGAGTATCCATGAATTCACAATGCTTAGCATCTTTGAACATGTTATATCCTGCTCCCAGATAAATACCTTTATCAAAAGCAATGCTTGCATAAAAACGAGGTTCCCTATTATAATGCAGATAAACAGTCTTTTCACCTTCTTTTATATAGTATACCTCATCCCCGGAAGAAGGCTCCGAACGAATGGAATATCTATTCTGATACCAACCTTTCGCTTGCCAATCTTTATCTTCCTCTATAGGAACACCGTTAGATGAATAATACCTGTTAACCAATCCCAGAGTAGGCGACCACTCACTTGTAACAGTAGTTAAAGTAGTAGGACTCATTCGGATAATTCTCGTTGAAGCATCTCTTGCCAGAATTCCACAATCATTATTAGTTCCACCCCATATTAATTCTGAATTCCATCTATCACAAATTGCCTGTCTGTAGTTTGTTTGCAATTTCAATACTTCCGGCTCATTGATTAATAATGGCTCAACTTGGTTATACAGCCTCTTTCCCTGGGCATGGCTGGCCTCTATAGCTTCGAGACAGGCATCAGCAGCTATTTTCCATTTATTTGGATCATAATTCTGAGGAAATAATTGACGGTCCTTATTATCCTTCATTCCAGAGAAATCAGTGTTACCGTTAAATAATGGACTTGCAGCAAAGAGCAGAACCTCCGCTTTTAACGTCATGGCAACTAATTGATCAACTCTTCCAGCTTCGGTTCCTTCTACTATTTCTTTTGCTTCAGGAAGATCAACCATAGCCTCCTCTATCAGCCCTGTGATATAGTTTACAACATCCTCAACAGGTTCTCTATAAACTTGTACATCCTGTACATTTGCTGAGACGGGAAGATTTACATCCACAATGGGGATAGGTCCATATCTCTTCATTAAAGAGTAATGATAATAGGCTTTTAAGAATTTAACTTCTGCAATCCATCTTCTTCGATTATGCTCCATCAAATCCCTCACATTACCGATATTTTCAAGAAAGATATTGCAGTCACGAATACCTACCCATAATGAGCGATTACCATCCCATGTATTCATTATAGGATCATTAGTGTTCTGAAGTCCGCGTGTTATCCTTGTTCCACCCCATGTGACAAATCTTGTTCCCAGTTCTGACTGAACGTATCTTTGTGTTGTTTCATCGGAACCGGTCATCGCAGGATCATTTTGTATGTCTCCAATGGCTGGTCTGTAGCTGTAACACCCGTATAAATATTTTTCCGCAGCAATACTATTTTTAAATGCATAATCTATTGTTGCGACATTGTCGGGGACAACATCCAGATAATCGCAGGACAATACGGTAAATGCTATTAGAATATAAACCAGTATATCTTTTATTCTTTTCGTTTTCATTTTTATTTCATTTTAAAAATTTAAAAACTTAGCTGGATACCTACATTCGCTACTCTCTGAACCGGATAGCCTAAGCCATTGCCTCCCATTTCCGGATCCCACAGCTTGAATTTGCTGAATGTCAGTAGATTTGTACCACTTATATATATGCGTAGATTTGACATATGGGCTTTGGACGCAATATGATTGGGTAATGTATAACCCAATTCAACGGATTTCAGACGAAGAAAAGTTCCATCCCGCATTAACCATGTTGAGGTCTTGTTATTGTTCTCTATAGGAGTGGGCGAAAGACGTGGCCACATAGCATACATATCCCTGTTTGTTTCTGACCAGTGACTATCTGCAATTGCTTTTAGTAATCCCTGTTGGCCGCCAATGAAAGGAGTTACATCAACCACACCATTATTAAAATCATTGTAGGTTGCCAACCAAAATGAAGTCCGTGCATTTCCCTGGAAAAAGAAGGAGAAGTCGAACTTTTTATATCCGGATGACAATCCGAATCCGTATGTTATTTCAGGAGTCGTGGGATAACCTATTGGCGCCATATCCAATTCTGTAATCTTGCCATCGCCGTTCAAATCCTTATATTTGATATCCCCGGCTTTATAATTTCCGAACTGTGCCGGAGAATTACGCACTTCTTCTTCATCTACAAACAAACGTTCCGCAATATAACCCCAGGTTTGAGTCAATGGATAACCTATACGAGATCTCCAGGGTGCATTGGGGTAATCGGGTTCTTCATATACTTTAAATTCGCTTGTGGCATAAGTGAAATTTGCAATACCGCTTATCCATGCATTTTTATTGAAAGAATGATTCAGGTTGATAGAAATATCAATCCCATGGGCTGCGGCCTCTCCAACGTTTGAGCGAGATGGAGCCTGGAGGCCCATAGTGGAAGGAATGAAAGCCCTGTTCATCAGTATATTGTCTCGATCTTCCTTGAAGTATTCTGCTTGGATATCTATTTTTTCAAACAAGCCAATTTCCGCCGAGACATTGAACTTCCTAGAAGTTTCCCAGGTAATTAGATCATTCGCATATCGACTCACAGATATACCACTTTTAGTCAAACCTCCACTATTTCCAAATGTTCCAAATGAAGAACGATGGCTGTCACTATTCATATTCACATTGGAGAGGTAAAAGAATCTGTCATTGGCATCACCTATAGCATCATTACCTGATAACCCGTATGTAGACTTTAATTTAAGGCTGCTAACTATTTTTCGTAATCCATCCCCATAAAAAGTTTCGTTTGAGACATTCCATCCGATACCGGCAGAAGGGAAAAATCCAAAACGTTCTGCTTTTGAAAAACGCTCCGAGCCATTGTATCCGAAATTACCTTCAAACAAATACCGGGAATCATAACTGTAGGTGAATCTGCCGGCAAGATTCATGTTCCGATAGGGAAGGGATTTTTGCAGATCTCCTGCATTGCCAACCAGTTCATTGCGTATGGTATATACTAAAAGTGCCCCCACATCGTGTATTTTATCAAACTCACGGTTCCAGGTCAGGGCACTCTCGAAGTAAGTTACTGCATGTACATTTTTTGGACCTTCGTTATATGAGAGATAATCTGTTCCTTGTTCTTCATTGAGGGGAGAAAGGGTATATGTGTTTTTTTCCTTATTATAACTTCCGACGGTATAGTAAAACGGAGTGTATTGCCTTACCACGTCGAAATAAGCATATCTGTTTGTATTAAACATGGCCCTGAATGAAAGTCCTTCTGTGATGAGAGTAAGATCTTGTTTTAGCTCAATTTGGGCACTCATCTGGCTTTCCGAGTATTCCTTGTATCCTTTCACCATTTCGGCATAAGGGTTATAATATTGCATGTTGTCATAATTTCCGAACAATACGTGTTCCGTATATTCATTTGCCGCGTCAGGAGTATAATAAGGAGGAAACAACACGGGATTTGTATGCATTACCATTTGAAAAATACGTTGTCCGCCTTCGGGAGGTCCTTTATAGTCGTCAAAGGCTCCGGATAGGCGTACGATAGCCTCTGTTGTAGGAGTGATATTGATGTTTACGTTCGACCGTAGCATGTATCGATTCAACTTGACATTATTATTGAAATTATTTTTCTTGTCAACATTTAAAACGCCATTATCGTTAATAATACTACCTGCAAGATAATAACGGGCAATTTCACCTCCCCCGGACACGTTAAGATTCAGACGGTGATTATTGGAATAATCCTTAAATAACATGTCATACCAATCGGTTGCCGGATACACATAGGGATTGGTGCCGTCTATGGTATTTTGTATTTTATGCTCCGAATACATCAATTTGCCAAGGGGATCTCTTGTCCTGATAGCTTCGTTATGTAATTTCATATAAGTAATAGGATCCGCCATTTCAACCATTTTAGTGGGCTGTGAGAAGGCTTCTTCAAATCTGATATTTATTTTTGCTTTTCCTTCCCGGCCTTCTTTAGTAGAAACGAGGATTACGCCGTTAGCCCCTCTTGAACCGTAAAGAGCTGTTGCCGTCGCATCTTTCAATATCGAGAAACTCGCGATATCGTCCGGTTGCATTCTTGCCAATTCTGTACTGGACGATTCATTATTATCTATAAGGATCAAAGGATCTTTTTTGTATCCAAAAGTCGTTACTCCGCGAATGAAGAATTCGGCATTGTCCAGACCCGGTTCACCGCTTCTCTGATAAGCTATTAAACCAGACATACGTCCTGCTAAGGCGGTTGTTAAATTGCTTGAAGGTACTTTTAAATCATCCGGTCTTACTGTTGTAATAGATCCAATTACACTCTCTTTCTTTTGCTTCCCGAAAGCTACAATTGTGACCTCATCAAGTTCACTTGTAGCTTGGCTCATGACTACCTCAATGTATGTTTGTGATCCTACTGCGATGGTTTGAGATTCCAATCCGAGGAAAGAGAATACCAGTTTATTAGAGGGGGCAGCCCTTATCTCAAAAGTTCCATCGATATCGGTAGTAACTCCCCGGGTTGAATTTTCAATCTGAACCGTGGCACCCGGCAAAGGTTCGCCTGTTGCCGATTCTATCACTTTCCCGCTTACCTGCTTCTCTTGTGCAGATAAATAGAAAGGGAAAAATAGCAAAACACACAGCAAAAAATTTAGCTTCTTTTTCATCTTAAACTTCCATTTGTATTAATAATTGAATTTCACCTAAAATATTACAGAAGAGTTGGTATTGAAGAACGAATTTATTTATATGTAAACATCTTTATATTAGAATATTAATGTGCAATAACGGGAAACAGAACCCTACCTCTAATATTTATTTATTTGGGGAAATATTAGAAATTTAAACACATAGCAAAGATAGATAGGCCTAATTGCGCATAGATGCAAAAAATGATTTAAAAACAGCGTGATGTGCTGCTTTTGTGTTAAATTACATAATATAAAGATTGATTGTCACCTACCCAAATAAACTTCTAATAATCAGCTATTTTCTGTAGTTAGAGGGTGACTGGCCTGTTCTTTTTTCGAAGAAGGATAGAAAGTAATCATAAGTGCCAAAGCCTAGTTCATCGGCAATCTTTTTGAGCGGTTTAGAAGTCTCTGTCAGTAATTTTTTTGCTCTCCTCAATTTTAATTCATGAAAAAACTGTAATGGAGCATAACCTGTGTATTCTTTAAATACCTTTCTGAATGCTGAATAGCTGATACCTAAACTCACCGCAATCTCTCTCATATTGATATTTTCATTGAGATGTTCAATCATGATGATTTTGGCTAGTTCAATCTTTTGGATTGATTCTTTTGACCGGAAGTTCTTATTTTGACTCAATGATAAAACAGTCCCCAATATATTAAGGGCAATACCGGCCAAATATTGCTGGCTGGCTCTTTTATCCTCTTTTGCTGCTTTTATGGCAGTAGTATATAAATTTACCAAATCTCCATTTACCCCTACGTTGAGGATCTGATTCGCAGGGGAAATAAAATCATGGGTAACAATGTTGTCTATAATCTTTCCGGTAAACCCAATATAATATTCGTCCCAGCCATATTCTTCCGAGGGATTGTAAGTGTGCCACTGCCCCGGAAACAGAAGAATAACCTGGCCTTTGGTGATATCTGTTTTTCCGGTTGTGTCGGAGGAAAATGAACCTTTGCCTTTACTGATATATACGATGTGGTATGATGATAAAATACGACCTCTATCAGGTCTGAAAAAATGGCTTTTAGGATGTTTGGTGGGAGGATAGGGTGTATGGGGAAGGATTGTTTGGAACCCAACTGAATCGACCGTTAGTCCAAACTTCTTATCCTTTTCATTGACTAATAGATATTTAAAATCTATGCCTGAATCATTATATCCCATAATTTTTCAATTGAAAATTACAAAGTTATAACTTATTTAAATAGATTATTCATTAATTATTCGAATTATTTTAGAGCAGATCGTAAGGAAAAAAGAACAAAAAACAGAGTTCTTCTTGCTCAAAAAGGCGTAAATTGCGTCTTTTTACATTATATGATTACACGCTAAACATAATTTAAAAGCAACATGGATAAAAATAAGTATTCCTTTTCCAGACGTTCATTTATAAAATCCGGATTAGCCCTAACCGCGCTTCCTCTTGTAAATCCATCCTCTTTATTTGCTTATGAAAACTCGACAGAGGTGAAAGATAATTTGTATGATCTATTTCAAGATCCCCCTGTAACAGCCAAACCCTTTGTGCGATGGTGGTGGAATGGTAATAAACTTACGGCAAAAGAAATATTGAGAGAGTTGGATATAATGAAAGAAGCCGGTATAGGAGGTGTGGAAATAAACCCAATAGCTTTTCCGGGGGGTGATGATTTGGGTATTCCTTCCTTACGCTGGCTCAGCCCGGAGTGGATAGAAATGGTAAAAGCGGCATTAAAAGGAGCTGAAGAACGTGGTATTGTGTGTGATATTATTGTAGGTTCAGGTTGGCCTTTCGGAGGGGAATTCTTACAAACGGAAGAACGAAGCCAGTTGATGACCATTGTCAGTTACCATGTGAAAGGTGCCGGAGTGCAAAAGTTACTTGCGAAGGATATATTTAAAGAAGCTACCCCTGTTATTCATTCGCCCTATGATAAACCCTCTTACGAGATTTATTCGGCTTATCTGGCTCCTACAAAATTAGACCGTTTTGTTGCTCCCTCGGAGATCCCCATTGATCAGAATGCAGATTCACTTAATTTTGAAATTCCTGAAGGGGAACACATATTGTATATTCTGGTAAAGATATCCGGCTTTCAGGCTGTCATAAACGGTTCACCGGGAGCAGCCGGACCGGTGTTGAATCATTTTGACCGGGAAGCAGTTGAGACTTTCCTGAACCGCATGTCTGACAATCTGTTTCCTGCCCTGAAAGGATTAAAAGGATTCAGGGCCCTGTTTTGCGACAGTATGGAATTGGAAGGAGCAAACTGGTGCAAAGATTTTAAAGAACAGTATATCACGCGTAGAGGGTACGACGTCACACCTTATCTCCCTTTTATTTTATATAAAGTAGGCCATATGGGGCATGCAGTGGAGGGTGGTGCAGTAACTGAATTGACCGGAGAAGCAAAAGAAGAGGTAGCCAGAGTTAAATATGATTTCTATGTGACTTGTATGGAAATTATTCGTGATAACTTTGTGAAGCCCTATACAGCGTGGTGCAATAAGCATGGCTTCCAATCGAGGATGCAACCTTATGGCCGCGAATTTCATCCGTTAGAAGGATCGTTGTATGTCGACATTCCTGAATGTGAGACATGGCTTTTTCAGGCAGGCACAGACGAAGAGAGAAAGTTTATCGGCCGGACAGCCTATACCAATGTGAACAAATTTGTAGCGTCGGCAACACGTTTGTCAGGAAAGAAGATTATTAGTTGTGAAGAAGTCACCAATACGGATGATGTTTTTAATGTACCCTTGCAGACTGTTAAATTAGGGGGTGATCAGAGTAATTTATCAGGAGTAACGCATTCTATTCTACATGGTTTTAATTATAGTCCGGTAGAGGCCCCCTTCCCCGGCTGGGTACGTTATGGCACGTTTTTCAACGAACGTAATACGTGGTGGCCTTACTTCAAGCTATGGTCGGCATATAAAACACGACTTTCTATCTTATTGCAGGAAACAGAGCCTTACGCTGACATTGCCGTTATGCACCCCTTGGCTGATATGTGGACTATTTATGGTCCACAACGTGATCCATTTCCGTCTCTTCATTATCCCAAGTACCAATATAGGGTATGGGAAGCAATCCACCAAAATGGATGTAGTTGCGATTACACCTGCGAGAGCGTAATACAACAAAGTGTGACGAAAAACGGATTCCTTCAATACAACAGCAGAAAATATCATACCCTTATCCTTTTAGAAGTGGAGTCGATGCAGCCTGAAACGGCAAAAGCGTTGGAACGTTTTGTAGAAGGTGGCGGTAAATTAATTTTCGTGGCCAAAGAACCTTATAAATCGACCGGATTAAAAGATTACCAACAGAGAGATAAGGAAGTCAGCGATATCATATCTTCGATGAAGCATAACTATCCTTCGCAAATTTACCATATTCCTGCTCCTGAAGATGATATGCATGCATGGTTCAGGATGATGCAACAACAGTGCGGCATTGTTCCCTATGTGAAGATCGAGAATCCCAATCCATTTATAAGTCAGATCCGTCATATGGTAGATGGAAAAGAGATTTTCTTTTTTGCCAACTGTCACATATCAAAAAGCTTCCCTCTCACATTGGCTTTCCCATACAAAGGAAAGACTGTGTGGTTATGGGACCCTGAAACAGGTGAACGATTTATCTGTCCGGGGGTCTCGAAGAATAATACGACAACGGTATCCTTTGAAATAGAGCCTGCAGGCTCTAAACTACTTGTATTTGAGAAATACGATAAAGGTAAAAAGTTACCGGAATATCCGAAGGAGAGAAGAGATTACAAAGAATTAAAAAACTGGAATGTACGGATGGAGCATATTAACGGAAGTATAGAGGAACGGAATATTGTAGAGATGATAGATTGGTCGAAACAGGAAGATACCCATTCTTTTGCCGGAGATATATTCTACGAAAAAAAGATGGAAGGCAGCATCTCACCGTATAATTACATCGATTTAGGCCTTGTTGTCGGTATTTCGGAGGTAAGTATAGGAGGTGAAAAAATCGGGACTAAATGGTACGGGAGACATCTGTATCGCATACCTGAACATCTGGCCGGAAAAAAGGACCTTACTCTTCAGGTAAAGATTATCACTACGGTAGGTAATTATTTAAAATCGTCAGAAGATAATAAGGTCGGTCAGAACTGGACCAGGCGTCAGCAATGGCATCGCATGGGAATGCTGGGACCCGTGAGGTTAATATAGAATATTGCAGTGGAATCACGAGGGAAGCCCATGTGTAGCGTGATGATAAAAAGAAAGCTGCCTCGTTTTGAGACAGCTCCCTCCACTTTTCATCTTTACGGTTTTGGTTATTGTAATCTAATAAGCCTGTAAAGGAGCTGCTGAATAGCTTCTTGAATATCATCTATAATCGATTCAGAAAAGTCTTCACTGAATAATTCACGTTTTGACTCCACATAATCATAGAATCCCGAGGCATGTTTTACTATATCACCCGGAATGGAGGTCTGCGGGATTACGACGTTCAAATCACCTTTCAACGCATAAGTGGTTTCGGTAAGCCGGTCAAGGCAGTCAGGTAAAACCGCCAACGCTTGATCCAATGCGATATGCTGAGCGTAACTTCCTTTTCCTGACACATGCCAATGATACAGTTTTAAACTGTTATTAAACGAATAGAGTTCTCCTATAAACGCTCCGAGTTCTTTATTTCCTGTGTTGGTCTTTGTCTTGGGTTCTTTTACTGTTGTTGTATTCATAACTATTATTTTTTAGTTTGTTAATATATATCTAACAATCGACAAGAAAAAAAGTGCTCTTATTTTCATTGAAGATATTGATATTTCATTATTTTCATCTATACATTTGAATCCTTCTTTTGTTTTTAGTTATTTTTTATTCTTCTTAACGTCCCAAATCGTTTCTGTAACAGCATTATAATTTAATTTTATATCTTTGGGTTATATTTGAGAACCAGGAATAGTATTACATTATATTTTTAAGGATGGGTTATAAATTAGAAATTTGTGCTAATTCTGTCGCCAGTTGTATAGAGGCACAAAAGGGAGGTGCTTACAGGGTAGAATTATGTGCAGCCATTCCCGAAGGGGGCACTACCCCCTCATACGGCAATATTGTCATGGCGAGGAAATTAGCGAATATCAAGTTGAATGTGATTATCCGCCCCCGGGGGGGTGATTTTCTCTATTCCCCCCTCGAGCATAAGATTATGCTAAAAGATATTGAAATGTCCCGTCAACTGGGTGCAGATGGTATTGTAATAGGTTGTCTCACGGCAGATGGCGAAATAGATATGGTCCGAAACCGGGAGTTAGTCAATGCCGCAGGAGGTATGAGTGTCACCTTCCACCGCGCATTCGATATGTGTCGTGATCCATTCGATAGTATGGAAAAGATTATCTCTTTAGGGTGCCATAGGATACTCACTTCTGGACAACAGCCTGATGCAGAGCAAGGGATTCCACTCCTGAAAGAATTGGTACAACGTTCTGGAGACCGCATTATCATCATGCCCGGAAGTGGTATCAATATGCACAATATAACCACCATTGCAAAAGAGACCGGTGCCCGGGAATTCCATCTTTCTGCAAGAAAACCCATTGAAAGCGGGATGATCTACCGCAATTCTCATATAAAAATGGGAGGTACAGCGGTAGTAATCAAGGAATACGAGCAGCAGATTACCTGCTCAGAAGTGGTAAAAAACACGATTCAAGCACTGAATAGGTAAGGAGCCGGCAAACTGCCCGGTTCTTCCCGTCCTGAAATGATGAGGAACACTTATTTCTGCAGCGAATAAAGTAATTTAATTTCCTCGGGCCAGAGCGACTCGACGGGCGTCTCAAGGATGAGGGGCATGTCGTCAAGCCGGGAATCATTCACAATAAAAGAAAAAAGATCCATAGTCATCAATCCTTTTCCAAGACTGTCATGGCGATCCACCCGCGATCCCAGTTCCTTTTTCGAGTCGTTGATATGTATTCCTTTCAAATAACGGAATCCCACTATCCGATCAAACTGACTCATTGTTCCATCATACCCCTCTTCCGTCCTGATCTCATAACCGGCAGCAAGCGTATGTGCCGTGTCGAGGCATACCCCTACCCTGCTTTTGTCTTCCACTTTGTCAATAATATGGGCTATTTGTTCGAAAGTATACCCGAGATTAGTTCCCTGGCCGGCGGTATTCTCTATGACGGCCGTCACGCCACGGGTCTTTTCGAGTGCGATATCTATTGATTCGGCAATCCTGTCGAGACAAGCATCAATCGGTATCTTGTGCAAGTGGCTTCCCGGATGAAAGTTCAACCGGTTAATACCCAACTGCTCGCATCGTTTCATTTCATCATTGAAAGCATTCCTCGATTTATTCAGCCCGTCCTCTTCCGGATGTCCCAGATTAATCAGGTAACTGGCATGTGGCAGGATGTGATCGGGAGAATAACCCAATTCCCCGCAACGCGACTTGAAGAGATCGATATTTTGCTGTGTATAAGGAGAGGCAAACCACTGGCGTTGATTTTTAGTAAAGAATGCAAATGCCTTTGCCCCGATGGCATATGCATTAAGCGGTGCGTTTTCTACTCCACCCCCTGCGCTGATATGAGCTCCGATAAATTTCATATTGTTTATTTTATTTTGATCGTATATTGGTGATTGAATGTATAATGTGTCGAAAACAGTGATCGGCATCCGACAAAGATACAACGTTAAGGCCAATTACGAAAGAAGTACGCAAATGCTTCAGAAAAAAAGAGTCCGCATAGAAAATATTTTTTCGCCTTTTATCGCCGAGTTGAAATCCTCGATCATTTCAGGATAATTGTTTTTCAGATGTGATCTCACAACCGACAACGACTCCGAATACTTATTGTATACTGTTTTCTTACTTACTGCCAATACTTTTGCAGTTTCTTCAACCGACCAATCATTGATCCGTAACCAGAAGGTCTTCCGCACCACATAAGGCTGTTTATCCAATGCTTCACGGATTACCACTAACAATTCCCGTTCATCCAGACCGGCAGTAATATTGTTATAATCCAATTCCATAGTTTCTTCCAATTGATCTATGGAAATCATATTTTTTAATGTTTCCCGATATACATTCATCACCCTGAAACGAAGGTTCTGTAACATATAGGACTGTACAGACCCCTCTTGATTACATCTCAGAAAAGAAGGATCTACCCACACTTTCATCCAAAATTCCTGAATAAGATCATCAGTACGTTCCTGATCTTTCAATGCTTCATAAACAAACTTATAGATTAGTTTAATGTAACGCTCATAGAACAAAGCAAAGGCCTTTCGATCCTTTTCAGAAATTAATTTAAGCAATGAATAATCCGTATCTCTCATCATCATTTACTTTCCATTCACATATCTTATTCCATTGTACAAAGAAACATATTTCATCTATAAAAAAGAAGATGAACCCTATTAAGTTTTTACTAAGAAAAAATTACAAAAATGCCATTATTTTTCACTCATTGAAAATATTTTGACCTGAAATTACCACAATGATAAGGATTATGACATAAACACAATCATTAATTAATTTTTATTAACTAAAAATCCAGGGAAAAATAGTAATTAAATTATTTAATATATATAGAGAGAGGGAGTATCTGCCTAAATTTATAAGATCTGCATATATCAGTTTGCTACAGCCGGCGTTAAAAAGTAATAATTGGAATGCACCTGAAAATGAAAATGAGTAAAAATAAATCGCCTGAAAAAAATTTGCGACACTATGAAGAGAAAATTTTACTAAAATATTTTCTTCGACACATTCATAACAACGAAGCGACCCAAAAGGAGAAAAATGTCATTGAGTTATTGAAGGAATCCTATGAGCCGGCAGGAGGCGTAAGAGAATTAACTGACAAGGAATTAAAGAAAGCTATCGCCAGAAACCGGAAAGAAATCATGAGAAAAATTGGGACATCCCCTTCTTTCTCGAAAAAGAGTGTACGCCATGCTCTTTTAATTATAGGGAGCAGCGCTGCTGCAATAACTTTGCTTCTCATCGTATTGACATCACCATTTACGAAAGATTCTTCACGTATAAATACCACAACGGCACAAAACGAACTCCCGGTAATTGAGAGACAATTTATTACCGGCAATGAAATGAAAAAGATCGTACTACCCGACGGCTCCGCCATTTTCCTCAATCAGGGCACTACCGTCAGCCTGCGGCAGGGAAGATTTAATGCACATACCCGTGAAATATGGCTGGATGAAGGGGAAGCATTTTTCGAAGTAAAAAAAGAAGTAAACAGGCCTTTTATTGTTCATATCCCCCATGGAGTCAGCACACAGGTATTAGGTACTTCCTTCAACATAAGAACATATGCTCAACTGGAAGAACAGGTAATATCGGTCAATACGGGGCGCGTTCAGGTATATGATGAGAAAGAGAACATTATTCTGGATCCCAATTATAAAGTCTCTATTAAACAAGGCAATGAACTCATTTCCAGCAAAACAGATGCCGCAAACATATCAGCATGGCGGTCAAGAACAATTATGTTGGACCAGGCCACTATCCGAGAAGTGGCTTTCAGGTTAAAGCAAGCTTTTAATATTGACCTGATCTACAATCAGGCCGTAAGTGAAAACGAAAAGATAGTGACCTCATTTACCATGGATACACCACAAGAAGAAGTACTCACCACCATCTGCAAATTATATAATGTTCATTATAAGAAAGATAATAACAGAGTTGAATTGATTAAATAAGACAAAAATTATGGGAATAAAAATGGATAAAATGCGAAGGATTATTCTCTCAGTCGCACTATTATGCTGGGTAGGCATTGGAAATTTGTCTGCCATGATACAGAATATCGCCAGTTTTCCGGCTGAGTCGATGCTGCACAGGCTGGAACGGCTCAATGAAATAGGAAAGGCTACCGGACAGTCGGTATCGTACAATGCCACTGAAATTCAGAATGAAAATGCACCGGCATTCAATGCCGAGACCAACAATATGGAAGAATGGCTCTATAAATCACTGGGACAGTCAGAATTTACTTATGAAAAAAGAAACAATAATCACTATCTTGTAATCCGTAACAGACAGGCGAAGCCCGAACCTGAAGAAATACAACAGGTATCTGTGCTTTCCGGACGTGTGACGGATATTCAGAACGAACCCCTTATCGGTGTAAATATTGTAGAAAAAGGTACTTCGAACGGTACCGTGACTGATATAGACGGACGATATTCTTTATCCGTCCCTGCCGACGTAGTGATCGTATTCTCTTATATCGGATACACTACTCGGGAAACTCCCCGTAATGGACGGAATTTGATCGACATTGTACTCAACGAAGATTCCGAATTGCTTGAGGAGGTAGTCGTAGTTGGATATGGCACACAACGAAAAATTAATTTGACCGGAGCCGTAGCCTCCCTTGATGGTAACACTTTAAGCGACAGGTCGGGTTATTCTGTAAGTCAAATGATTCAGGGAAAGGTGCCCGGTCTGACCATCACTCCTACGTCGGGACGCCCGGGTGCCGGATCAGGAATCAATATCAGGGGAGTAAACTCTATTAATAAAGGAAATCCCCTTGTGATTGTTGACGGTATAGAAGGTGATCTTGAAACCATTAACGCCAATGATATTGAGAGCATATCTGTGTTAAAAGATGCTTCGGCTTCAGCAATATATGGAGCAAGAGCAGCTTTTGGTGTAATTCTTGTGACTACCAAAGCCGGTGAAACAGGAAAGACCCAGATAAAATATAATGGACAGTTTGGTTGGTCAAAAAACACCACCTCCACCGATTATGAAACCAGAGGATATTATTCTGTCTATTTAAATGATCTGTTTTGGAGATCCTATGCAGGTAATTCCTATACTTTATACAATGAAGACGATTATAACGAATTGTGGATTAGAAGAAACGATAAAGTAGAGAATCCAGAAAGACCATGGGTAGTAATAGACCAACGCGATGGTCGCGACTCCTACACCTATTATGGCAATACCGATTGGTATGGTTACCTATATAACAGAACACGCCCTTCAATGAATCACAATATATCATTAAGAGGAGGAACGGAAACTGCTTCTTATTTTGTATCAATAGGCTATCATCAATCCGATGGTATCATGAAAACCAATACCGACAGGTATAGAAAATTTGACTTCAGGGCTAAGATGAACTTCAAGATCAACGAAAAAATGGACTTCTCTACCAATGTCAGCTATTTGAATAATTCGTACAAGTACCCCGGTGTGGGAGGGGTAAACACAGCCTTCTCACTGGACAAAGTGCATGGTCTCGCCAGTATCGTCCCGGAAAATCCGGATGGATCGATGGTATATTCAACCTCTTTATCGAGATATGTAGTCATGGACGGACTACCCCTTGTACTGAAAAATCCGGGGAATAAGAATGAAGATAAAAGGGATCAGACATCTTTAATCGGTGAATACACCTATCGCCCTATTGAAGGATTGCAATTAAAAACTAATTTTAATTACCGGTATAATAGCCAAGGATTTATGAACCGGCAAACCAATGGGGTTTATTCCAAGTATCCGGGAGTAAAAGAAACATTAACTACCGGACGTTTTGAGGATAAGCTTTATGAAAGGATAAACACCCATAACTATTATGCTTTCAACGCCTTCAGCACATATACCAAATCATTGGCAGAGAAGAATAATTTTCAATTGATGTTGGGTTATAACTGGGAAAAACAGACCTACAAGGACCTCAAAGCAACGGGGTGGAACCTGACGGATGATTCGTTAAGTGACCTGAACCTTGTAGGACAGGATGCAGACGGCAACAAGCGTACTGAAGTAGGCGGTGGTTATAACGAATTCTCTATCATGGGTTTCTTCGGACGATTGAACTACAATTATGACGGTAAATATCTTTTTGAATTCAGCGGGAGATATGACGGCACCTCACGCTTTAGACGGGATAACAGGTGGGCATTCAGTCCTTCGGCATCAGCCGGATGGAGAATCAGTGAAGAAGAATTTTTTGGAGGAGCTAAAAAATGGCTCGAAGATGTGAAAATAAGACTCTCTTACGGAACATTGGGAAATCAGCAAGTGGGTTATTATGATCATTTAAGGTTGATTACTATCGAAACCCAGAATAATTATCTGTTTGGTGGTGATAACAAACCCGTACAGGCCAAAATCGGCGCCCCCACCACTGCTGATTTAACTTGGGAGAAAGCCATACACTACAATGCGGGAGTAGACATGTCAACCCTAAGGAACAGGCTGAATTTCACGGGTGATTTTTATATCAGGGATACCAAAGATATGCTCGGGGAAAGCGTTGCATTACCAGGAGTATACGGTGCTTCTGCACCACGTGCCAATTCGGCCGACCTCCGCTCCAGGGGATATGAACTGACCCTCAGTTGGCGGGATTCCCACACGGTATTGGGCGAAAAACTATCCTATGGAGTTACACTGACATTTAATGATTATATTAGTTTTATTACTAAGTATGACAATCCTGATAAATCTTTTGCTAAAAAACATTATAAAGGAAAACGCCTGGGAGAAATCTGGGGTTACAGGGTCGGAGGACTGTTCGCTTCGGATGAAGAGGCTGCCCAATATACTTCTGTAGTAGATCAAAGTTATGTAAACGAAATCATCCTTCAATCCCCGGGACCGGAAGGAAAGCCAAGAGGTGGTGATCTTAAGTTCCTGGATCTTGATGGAGATAACATAATCCTGCCGGGGACTTCGGTGAATAACCCGAGAGACCAGGTTATTATTGGTAATTCAGAACCAAGGTATCATTATGGCGCTACATTTAATGCGTCGTGGTATGGTATGGATTTTTCAGCGTTCTTTCAAGGAATAGGTAAGAGGGACTGGTATCCGGAACCCAATACTATGGCGTTCTGGCACATGTATGCCCGTCCCTATGCGACTTACATACCCAAAAACTTCCACACACAATTCTGGACTGAGGAAAACCCCGGTGCATACTTCCCCCGCCCCAGAGGATATACGGCGCTTCAAGGAAGCAAAAGGCAACTTACTGCAGTGAATGACAGATATCTTCAAAGTCTGGCTTACCTCCGGTTAAAAAATCTTACGATTGGATATACTTTGCCCAAAAGGTGGACAAAAGCAGCAAAAATCGAGAACATGAGGATATACATTACCGGAGAGAATCTGGTAACCTGGTCCCCCGGACTTAAATCAGATTACATTGACCCCGAATCGGTAGTAACGAACAGTATTTATGGAGACGAAAGCAATCTCGCACGGAATTATCCCTGGTCAAAAACATATACTGTGGGAATTGATATAAGCTTCTAACTAAAAAACGATTGTAAAGATGAAACGAGCATAAAATGATTTCAACCCAGTTCATAATTATCGCAAGTTCCATTACAGCAAAATAAAAAATAAAATAATCGTATGAAAACATTGATTAAAAATCGACTGCCACTCTCTATATTCACACTTGCACTGATACTGAGTGTAGCATCATGTAACGATGCGTTGGATGTAATGCCAAAGGACAGGAAGATTCCTGAAAATTACTTCAGGAATGAGAATGAATTGCAAATGTTCAGCAATAAATTTTACACACAACTTCCGGATGAAGCAGCCATTATAAGGGAGGGGGTGGATCATATTGCAAAGAGCGATATGAGCGACGAACTCAAAGGAACCCGTATTATTCCCGGATCAGGAAGCGGTTGGACATGGACACAATTGCGGGATATCAATACCTTATTGGAATATTCGGTCAATTGTCCCGATCGGGATGTACGAAATAAATATAATGCGGTTGCGCGTTTTTTCAGGGCTTATTTCTATTTCGAAAAAGTGAAACGTTTTGGAGATGTACCATGGTACGACACTCAATTGGCTTCAAACGATCCGGAACTGAAGAAACCCCAAGACTCACGTGAATTTATCATGGCTAAAATGATGGAAGACCTCGATTTTGCCATTCAATATCTTCCCGCTCAAAAAGAATTGTATAAGATTACCAAATGGACTGCACTTTCCTTAAAATCAAGAGTTTGTCTTTTTGAAGGGACATTCAGAAAATATCACGAACTGACGATAGAAGGCGTTGGATACGAATATTATCTGGAACAGGCTGTGAAAGCAAGTGAAGATTTTATCAACCAGAGTGGCTACGGACTTTATAAAGGAGATACTAAAACAGTATACAGAGATTTGTTTGCATCATTGAATGCCCGCGGAGAAGAAATTATCCTGGCAAGGAATTACAATAAGTCGTTAGGCCAGGCTCACAACGCCAACTTTTATACGTTGGGCTCTACTTACGGCAGGCCGGGGCTCACCAAACGGATGGTGAACAGCTATTTAATGACAGATGGATCCCGTTTCACGGATAAAGATGGCTATGAAACTTACAGTTTCGCAGAAGAGACTAAAGATCGCGATCCCCGTTTGTCACAAACCATCAGAACACCGGGATACACACGTATCGGAGGAACGACCTCACTTGCTCCGGATTTGCTAACCAGTGTAACAGGTTATCAACCCATCAAATATGTAATGGAAACTAAATATGACGGACCCAATACCGAGAGCGAATGTGACTTGCCTATCTTCCGGACAGCCGAGGTATATCTGAATCTCGCAGAAGCAAAAGCCGAATTGGGCACACTCACCCAAGGTGATTTGGATAAAACAATAGGCCAACTCAGGGCTCGTGTAGGCATGCCGGCACTGGATATGGCTGAAGCCAATACAAATCCCGACCCTTATCTGATGGATACCAAAACAGGTTACCCGCAGGTAAAAGGGCAGAACCAGGGAGTTATCCTGGAAATAAGGAGAGAACGGACCATCGAACTTATTATGGAAGGATTCCGCTACTACGACATGATGAGATGGAAAGAGGGTAAAACCTTCGAATCTGATTATTACGGAATATATATACCCGGTCTTGGACTCTATGACCTGGATGGCGATGGGAAAGACGATGTATACTTTTACAAAGGATCTCAACCAACCATTCCCGCCGGTGTCCTCGGACGAAAGGTGGACGAAGAAACTTTCCTTTCCAATGGAGAGAGTGGATATATATCTCCCTATGAAAACTTTGTGGCAAAATGGAACGAAGAGAGGGATTATTTATATCCCATACCTACCGACGAAAGACAATTAACGAATGGGAACCTGAAACAAAACCCCGGATGGAATGACGGGTTGGAATTTTAATAACAACATATAAATAAAGTAATGCAATGAGAAATAATATAAGATTCTATATTCTTTCAGCGCTATCAGCACTTGTGTGCTTTAGCGCTTGCGGTAACAGTGACAAAGATATGGATTTCGAAATACCGCCCCATATCAAGAATGTAAAAAAGCCGGAAGGCGCCATCCGGTTAATGACTTATAACGTGCTCCGGTTTGTGTATGACAAGGGTAACCCTTACAACTACCAAACTATTGCCAATATGGTGAACGAAAAAGAAGCTGATGCTGTATGTATCAACGAATTGGATAAAAACACCACCCGGTCAAGAGGCGACTACCAACTCGAGATATTTGCGCAAGCCCTGGGTAATTGGGATTTTGAATTTGGCAGTGCCATGCCTTACTCTGCTGGCGACTATGGAGAAGGGATTGCGACCAAAGAAAAAGCGGTAAGGAAATTTTCAGTCCCCCTTCCTATTGGTGTGGGGGCGGAACCACGCGTATTGGTGGTGATGGAGATGGAAGATTACGTAATTGCTACAACCCATCTGGATCATGTGAGTTCAGTAGCCCAGATCGATCAGGTAAGAACCATTACTACGGCTATAGAGGAGCAGTATAAAGAATCGGACAAGCCGGTCTTCCTGGGAGGCGACCTCAATGCCAAGCCGGATAGTGAAACAATAGCACTTTTCAAAGAAAACTGGATCCTGCTTTCCGGTACACAACCCACATTCCCTTCACATAATCCCAGCAGCTGTATCGATTATATATTTCAATACAACAATGGGGTAAAATGTGAAGTATTACATGCAGAGGTAATAAGATTCCTCAAATCAGGAAATCCGGCAACTGCATCAGACCACTTACCTGTCATTGTAGACGTAAAGATTATAGGAAGGGAATAATAGGTGCGCCTTAATATAAAACAGAAGAATCATATGAACAGAAATACAATATTAAACTTCATCCTTGGTATAGTACTGATCAGTACAATCATAGGCTGTAATGATGATAAGAATATATATGAGACAGGGCAAAAGAAGGTATCACTGATCGCAACGGATGAAGGCAATGAGATAGAAGTCGTTGTGGATCCCGCCAAGCAGAACAGGATCACACTGCAAGCCCAAATAGATCAATCCAGTGCCTTTGGGATTGTTGTTGGCGTAGAGGCCAAATCCAACCTGATAGAGGAGTATAATAAAAAACATCAAACCAATTATCTGGAACTCCCTCCCAGTGCTTATTCCATTGAGGTGGCTGAATTTATATTTCCCAAATATAGTAATGTTTCATCTCACGTAAATATTTCCCTGACTTCTACAGGAATGCAGGATGACATTACTTATTTATTACCCGTACAAATGATTCTGATCAGCGGGGATGAGAATGCCTCGATAGATCCGTCACAAGATGTGATGTACCTTGTGGTATCCAGACTACCACCCCCAAAACTGATCCATCTTGAAGACGTTGAATTGACGACAGAGATAGGACCGGATAAGAAGAACTGGTTTGCCGCTTATGCAACAAACAGCGAAGGAGAGCATACATTTACTATTGAAGAAGCCGCAGAGCAATCGCAGATGATGGATTTTGTGCTTCTGAAACATGGTACAAACCTACGGTTGCATCCATCCATTATAGGATGGCAGCATGGGGGTGATTATATGAGATATGTCCTACCTTATATCAAAGGGTTCGAAAAATTGACGATGACCACCAATATGAATAAGTTGTACACCACATCACTGTTCAATGAGATAAATACTACCGAAGAATTGATCAACAAAATAGCTGAATTGACAAAGACGGATAAATATAATTTCAACGCATCGGACAGGATGACCAGCCACAACTTACAAAGTCAGATAAGCGGAGAGGATCGGGTTCTTATTCAAGGATGGGGTCCGAGAATCGGTCAGAATGAGCAATACTCACTACTGTACATCAAAGAAGTCACTTCTCTCCCCGGAGGAGAATATACAATAAAATTTGACATAAAATATGTCGATCATGATATCAGGAGCGAAGTGGCCAACGTAAGCGGACAAAACGTGGTAATAGACAATCCCGGCTATGATCCATCCAATGAAATTATGGAATACAAAGGGGTTGAACTTACCACGGAAATCGGGACCGGCAAGAAAAACTGGTTCTCTGCCTATGCCGATAAAAACATGGTCGCTTTCACCCAGGAAGAAGCCAAGACAAAATCCCAGATGATGGATTTCACGGTAGTTATTGATAAACCCGATGAGATAAAACTTTACTCGGCCTATATCGGCGTTAAGGATGCCAATTATAAGGATCGTATTGCGCCTTATACCCAAGGTTTCTCCAAGTTAACCTATTTAATGATAGGTGGATGGAGAGAGGGGTCAGCTGACGCGACAAAACCGGAACATTACGATGGTGTGACCGACGTGAATTCCCTCACAAGTTTAATTGATTTTTACAGCAAAACTTATGCATATCCCTGGGGAGCCGATAGAGTGCTTAGCGATAAGTTGGCCAAAAACGCTGTCGGTGTTATTGGCTGGGGACATAAAGTAAAATTCAACAACAGATTTGGAATTTATATTGTACGTGACATTCAACCTACTACAGGAGGGAATTATAAGGTGGTATTGGATATCAAGGTTCCAAAGTCGGACGCAAGAACTCCCAATAATGACAGTACGGTTGCCAACACTGTCAATTAATCAGTTGAATATATGAGAATAAAAGAGGCTGTCCCTTGCGAAACAGCCTCTTTTATGTTTATTGTATGATCTTCGGGAAAGTCATCAGGAATTGTAATCCCCCTTCGGGGCGATTCTTTGCCACTATACTTCCTTTATGGAACAATATGGCGTTCCTGACAATGGAGAGTCCCAACCCCGAACCGCCGGTATTACGAGTCCGTCCTTCATTCACCCTGTAAAAACGCTCAAAGATACGCACCAGGTGCTTTTCATCAACGCCTATACCGGTATCGTAGAACTCAAAGAAATAACTATCCTCATTTTCATTGTAACAACGCACCACAATCTCTATATTTTCGCCACCATAGGAAAGGGAGTTTTCAGTCAGATTCCGGAAGATAGAATAAAGAAGAGTGCGGCTACCGTAAATCACCACGTTGTTATTCACCTCTATTTTGAATGTATTATCTTTCTCCCGGATCTTATCGGACAGATCATTTTTTAGCTCATCCAGCAATTCACTGATGTTCACCTGTTCCAATTCGAACCTGTCGGATGCTTCTTCGATCTTGGTCAGCATACTGATATCCTGTATCAGTTCCGAAAGGCGGATAGTCTGCAAATAAGCCCTGTCGAGAAAACCGCGGATACGTTCCCTGTTATCGCCCTTATCATCATAAAGAGTAAGGATTGTTTCAAGATAACCGCGAATACTGGTAACCGGCGTACGAAGTTCATGTGCGATATTATTGGTCATCTCTTGTTTAAGCAGGCGCGTCTTTTCAGATTTAGTGATATCACTGATATAGAATTCAAAACTCTCATCCTCAAAAATAATAATCCGCACATTAAATTGCCTGCCACTTTTTTCTATCCGTTTAGAAAAAATATTCCCTTCCCTGGGTTTTACATTGAGAAAAGCAACAAATTCCTCAAAAACAGGATTGTCGAAAATCAGTTCAGTCTCCAATGTAGGACTGTCTAATATCATATTCAGGAATTGCAGGAAATGAGAGTTGGCATAAATCTCCCGGCGATCTCTCGAAAAGATAGCAATTCCCTCTTCCGAAAGCTGAAAATGTTGCAGCAGCTTTTCACGCTCTGCGGCCAGTCTTCGTCGGTTTTCCTGCAACAGATTATAATTTTCGACAATATCAGCACTCACTTCCCCTACCTCATCATCGGCAAAAGCAAAATCAGCAGGTATATTTGAGCCGTTCTTCACATTGAGCGAGAATTCCTTTAGCTCCTTCAACGATCTTGAAAACCGGTTGGAAAAATAAAGCATCATCAATATACACAACACGAAAAAGAGGAGAATATAGATGATAAACGAGCTGCCGGAATTGATGAACGATTGCAGTTGTATATTGTATGGCATTGCCAGCCGGATGAAATAACCTTCATTGTATTTTTTAGAGTAATAAAGGTATTTGATATTGTTACTGGTAGATACACGAATATTGGCACCTTCACCAAAACCAATTGACTTCCGGATTTCGGAACGTTGAAGATGATTCTCCATCTGACTAGCATCCAATGAATTATCATAAAGGACTTCTCCTTCCCAACTTATCAGAGTAAGCCGTATATCCGAAGGCATATAGTGCAATAATTGACTGATCTGTGCAGGCTCTTTTCCCGGGTCGATATTATTGACATGTATATATCGATGTATAATATCGGCATTATTCTCGAGTGTCCTTTCCAGATTGTGCGTACGCTCATTTTTGAATTGTTGCTGCTCAAACAAAATGATTCCTGCAGTAAAAAGGGCAATAATTACTGTGAATATGAGCACAATACGTGTTTTAAAAGATATTTTCCGTCGCATTTTTTCCAGAGATTTTATTTTTTGCATTCACCTCTCCACTTTTTCACTCAAATACCGGAGTCGATATTCAAATAATAGCCGAAGCCGGAACGGTTCACAATAATAGAGCCATAATCTCCCAACTTTTTTCTCAAACGGGTGATATGCACATCAACTGTACGATCGAGAACAAACTCATTCATCCCCCATACATTGTTCAGTATTTCCTCACGGGTAAGGACACTGGGTGAAGTCCGTGCCAACAGTGAAAGTATTTCAAATTCTTTTTTCGTGAGAGCCACCTCGTTACCCCCGATAGTCACGCGGGTACCGGACAGATCAATATTCAATTCTTTATATTTCCAGTTTGTTTCCACAGGTTCTGCCGGAGGAACTGTGGAGAGTGAGACACGTTTGAGCAATGCTTTGACACGTACAAGCACTTCTTTTACAGAGAACGGTTTGGCAATATAATCATCTCCTCCTAATGAAAAACCTGTCAGCATATCATTTTCCCTGTTTTTGGCGGTAAGGAAAATGATGGGTACAAAGTTCCCCGATTCACGTAATTTTCCGGCCACTTTAAACCCGGATATGCCTCCCATCATCACATCGAGTATGATAAGCCGGTGTATATCGGTAATCATCTTCAGAGCCTCCTCTCCCGAATTAGCCACATCTACGATATATCCTTCGCTCTCCAGATTGAATTGCAGGATATCACAAATATCTTTTTCGTCATCGACCACAAGGATCCTTGCCTTCATTTCTTTCATCCTATTCACCTCCCGACTTTCCTCCGTTAGCCGTCTTTTTTGACTCCTTCACATGACGTATGTCTCTCCCTTCAATCACATAGACCGCCGATTCGGCTATGTCAACCGCCTTATCACCAATTCGTTCCAGATAATAAGATATACTATTCAGATTCATAATATTGACCAGTGACTGTGTACTTTGTACTTCGTTGTGAAAATCTTCCGCCAGCCTACGTTCAATTTTTTTTTCCAGTTTATCTACTTTGTCATCCATCTGTATTGTGTCATAAGCCATTTCGTTACTTACGCCGGTAAAGGCGAAAAGAGCATTCTTCATCATCTTGTCGGTTTGCACAAACATCTTATCGATCGGCTTTTTATATTTTTCAAAACCTGTCAGTGAGAAGTCAATTTCTTCCAATGCAAAAGCGATATTTTCGATCAGGTCACCCACCCGTTCCATCGATATAGTCATATCATGATAGGCCATCAACCGGCGCAGGTCGGAGGCACGGGGTGTAAAAAGCATGATTGCGTTAATCACCTTTTCCTTGATAGTCACATCCAACGAATTGATAATCTTCTCATTCCGGTTCAATTGAGGGATAATTTCCTTATTCCGGTTATCGTGTACCAGATCTGATGCCAATTTTATTTGCGTCAATACCATTTCAGAGATCAATTGAAAATCGCCATGCAACTGATCTATGTAGTTATCTTTTATCCCCTTCACATAGGGGGCATCGCCCTTTTCATTCCCGCTATTCATCGTTTTTCTTGTTTATATTAATACATAGAAACAGGATAATCACCGACCTTCCCACGGCAAAAATAATTGTTTTTATTTATCCTGGCACAACAACGGCGCCTAACGTTAGTCATTTTCCTGTTTTATTATCCAAATACACCCGTCAGGTATTCTTCAGTACGTTTATTCCTGGGCTTGGTAAACATCTGCGTCGTATTTCCATGTTCCACCAACTCCCCCAAGTACATGAACATGGATTTGTCTGATATACGCGCAGCCTGTGACATATTATGCGTCACTATAATAATGGTGAAATCTTTTTGCAATTGTAATAACAATTCTTCAATCTTGTTCGTCGAGATCGGATCGAGTGCCGAAGTAGGTTCGTCCATCAACAACACTTCCGGATTCAATGCAAGTGCACGGGCTATACAAAGTCGTTGTTGCTGTCCTCCGGAGAGGAACGATCCCCTTTTAGTCATTACATCCTTCACCTCGCCCCACAATCCTACACTCTGCAGGCTCTGTGCTACAATTTCTTCTTTCTCACTCTTTTTTAATCGGATTCCGTTGAGTGTGTAACCTGCCAGCACGTTATCATAAATACTCATCGTAGGAAAAGGGTTGGGCTGTTGAAATACCATACCGGCCATACGGCGTACTTCCATCGGATCCATTGCCAATATATTCCTTCCTTTTAAAAAGATCTCGCCGGTAGTCTTAATATGGGGATAGAGATCATGCATACGGTTGATGGCACGTAAGAGTGTACTTTTTCCGCACCCCGACGGTCCCATGATCGCTGTAATCGTATTGGGATAAATATCGGCAGTTACTCTGTTCACCGCAAAACTACCGGGAGAATAGGAAACCGATACCTCCTTCAATTGAAGGACAGGATTTTCCTTGCTTATATTATTTATATTTTCCATTTGCGTGCTACAATTTTGGCGATCCAGTTTAACAGGAATATAACGATTAATAAGAGGAGTGATGACGACCAAATCAGATCTACCAGGTTGGGATCATTATAGAAATCCCAGATCAGCAGAGGAACAGCGCTGGTAGGTTCCATCACTTTCCAGTTCACAACGGATGCACCGAGGGCAGTCAGCATCAACGGTGCAGTCTCTCCCATCACGCGCGATACAGCAAGAAGTATCCCTGTAAAGATCCCCCCGAATCCGGAAGGAATCAATATCCTGAATACCACATTCGTATAAGAAGAGCCCAAAGCAAGTCCCGCCTCTTTATAAGCCGGGGGTAACATTTTCAAGGTCTCTTCGGTAGAGCGTACAATCATGGGTAACATCATAATAGTGAGTGCCACGCTACCCGCCAAGGCCGAATAACCTCCTAATGGTTTCACAATCCACGCATAAGCGATAATACCAATCACGATGGAGGGCATTCCCTGTAACAGGTCGGTCAGATAACTCACTACCGCTGCAAGCTTTTTTCCCCGGTTATCGGCAAGATAAATCCCAATGAACAGGCCCAAAAATACAGAGAAGAGAATGGCCATACCCACAATTAGTATCGTTCCTGTGATTCCGTTCAATATTCCACCGGGAATAGGCTCTCCGTTCATCTTTGCCAGCATGGCGTCCATTGATGAAGGGGTTACCTCGGTAAAAAGGCGGAGGTTGAAATTCTTATATCCTTTTGAGGCAACCTCCCATAGGATAAAGAACAAGGGAAACATAGCTATCAATGAAAAGAGGCAAACCAGCACAAAGGCTATTTTATCTTTTCCTTTCCGCCATCCCATGTATGTTGTTTTATTTCGACTCATACCCTTGCTAATTTTTTCATTACCATCTTAGCTACCAAATTGATAAGTGCTGTAATGATAAACAGCAGCAGGCCGATAGCGATCAGTGCACTGAGTTTCAAACCATCAGCTTCACCAAATTGGTTGGCAATCACGCTCGCCATGGTATTTCCCGTATCACGTAAGCCTTGTGGTATCTTGTTGGTATTCCCGATCAACATAGTCACCGCCATGGTTTCGCCCAATGCACGTCCTAATGCCAAAATGAATGAGGCCAGTATCCCTGATGCCGCCGTGGGCAGGTTAATATGTCGTACCACCTCTAAACGTGTGGCGCCAAGACTATAAGCCCCCTCTTTCAGTTTGTTGGGAACCATAGACAAGAATTCGGTACTCAACGACGAAGCATAAGGAATAATCATAATAGCCAGTACGACTGAAGAAAGAAAAATCCCAAAACCCTGCGCATTTATCCCCATTTCAATAATGATAGGGCGAACCGTATAGAACCCCCACAAACCATACACAATGGAAGGAATACCGGCCAACAAATCGACAATGGAACGGACGAAGGAAGATAGTTTACTACCTCTGAAGTATTCACCATTCAACAGTGCCACTGACAATGCGAAAGGGATACAAAGCAAAAGGGAAAAGAATGCCGTATAAAACGTTCCCATAATAAAAGAGAATGCTCCATACTCTTCCGTGACCGGACGGGGATCCCATTCCGCATTCGCCACAAATCCCCAGATGCCATATTCTCCGAATACTTCCAAAGAACGGTTCACCAGTGCGTAAATAATCCCTGCCGATAAAAACAGGATCGCCAATGCCGCTGCAAATAATAGTATCCGGAATATTTTATCTTTCACAAACTATAAATTACAAATTACTAATCATCTGTTAACCAAGCATCCAATCTGATCCATTGTCATATTGACATTACTTGACCCTACTTATCGAGATTAATTACATTGGTACATTAATTACTTCCTCCCCGTAATGAATCTCCTCCATCAACTTTCTTGTCTTTTCCACCGCCTGTATCGAAAGCGGCGCATAATTTATTTGTACAGCCACTTTTTGTCCTTCGTCGCTGATTATATAATCCAGAAGACTCACAAGTGCTTCCGCCTCTTTTTTAGTTCGGTTTCCATATTGCTGATCTTTATACACAAGAATCCAGGTAAATAGGCTGATAGGATAAGCACCGGGATCATCTGAGTCGGTAATAGTAGCCCGTATATCATCGGGTAGCTCTACATTCGCAGCAGCAGAAATAGTTTCAAGGGTAGCATCCACATAGTTCCCCACCCTATTTTTAAGCTTAGCTACCGGAAGTTTCAGCGTAAGCGCATATTCAGAGCCGATATATCCGATGGCACCTTCAGTCTGCTGTACAATACCCGCCACACCGGGATTTCCTTTTGCCGCGATACCCGCTTCCCATTTCAAAGCTTTTCCCTTTCCCATGATGGTGTTCCATTCAGGGCTTACTATCGACAGGTATTCTGAAAAGTTATAAGTAGTACCGCTGCCGTCGGATCGATACACCGGTGTGATATCCAAGTCGGGGAATGACACGCCCGGATTCACGGCTTTTAGTCTGGAGTCATTCCATTTCCTGATTTTCCCCAGATAGATATCGGCGATAAGAGGTCCCGTGAGTCGGAGGCTATCCACCCCTTCGAGCGTATATGCCATTACCACCGCGCCCATGCAAGTAGGTATATGAATCACTTCCCCACTCATTGATGCGATTTCTTTGTTATTCAGGAAGGCGTCACTTGCACCGAAGTCAACCGAACGGTCACGTAAGCTGCGGATTCCCCCACCACTACCAATGGCTCCATAATTGACTGTCACCTTGCCATTCAAACGCATATAATCCCGAAAAACTATATTATAAAAAGGATAGGGAAAAGTGGCACCGGCACCGGACAAGGTGGCTTCTGAACTACCGCTATGAACATGGGCAGAATTGTTGTTACAAGATATGAGTAAAACGACAAGAAGTATAAACAGATATATTCGTTGCATCAATAAATGAATTATCTTGTTCGGATATTTGACACAAATGTACGATAGCAATGTTACAATGCGGTTACAAAAATGTTACATATTTGTTAAGTCTGACATCTTACCTTGGCTTGCCTATAATCCGATAAAACGTAAGGCGCTGTATGATCTCAATACTGTTAATTTGAACTCAGCCTTCGATGGTAGCTGAATTTTCGATTGATTGAACTGTTTTCTTTACAATTTTTTCGTACTTTTGTAGTGAAAGTGCGACATGAGTATCTTTTGCCGCTTTTCTGTGTAGCTTAGGAAACCACATAAAAAACAAAGAAGAATGAAAGATTATAAAGAACAGGATGCTCTTGTCCTCTTTTCCGGTGGTCAGGACTCCACTACATGCCTCTATTGGGCAAAACAACACTTCAGGAACACTTTTGCGCTTTGCTTTACTTACGGACAACGTCACTCCCAGGAAGTAGAGAATGCGCGCCGGATTGCAGATATGTCCGACACTCCTTTTCAGGTATTGGACGCAAGCATTATCTCCCGATTAGCCCCCAACTCGCTTACCGATTTCACGGTACAAATGGATGAAGAGAAGCCGGCTGATTCTTATCCCAACACCTTTGTGCCGGGTCGGAACCTGCTATTCCTCACTTTTGCCGCTACAATAGCCTATGCAAAAGGGATCCGACATCTGGTGACCGGCGTTTCAGAAGCCGATTATAGTGGTTATCCCGATTGCCGGGATACTTTTATCCGATCTGCCAACGCCACTCTTAACCTCGCCATGGATAAACAGTTTGTAATCCATACGCCGCTTATGTGGCGTAATAAAAAGGAAGTATGGCATCTGGCTGATGAACTGGGCGTATTTGATATGGTAAAAAATGAAACCCTCACCTGCTATAACGGTGTATTGGCCGAGGGTTGCGGTCACTGCCCGGCCTGCCGACTAAGGAATAAAGGTCTACAGGACTATCTTGTGGAACGAGGAAACAAATTATAAAATCTCTCAAAAACAAAAAAACGGTATGCAGTACGAAGGATTGAGCCATCTGGGTGGCAAAACAGAATACAGGCAGGATTATGCGCCGGAGGTGCTGGAAGCGTTCGAGAACAAGCATCCCGGAAATGACTATTGGGTTACATTCGATTGTCCCGAATTCACCAGCCTCTGCCCTATCACGGGACAACCCGATTTTGCCACTATCCGCATCGATTATATTCCCGATGTGAAGATGGTCGAAAGCAAAAGCCTCAAACTCTATCTTTTCAGTTTCCGTAATCACGGTGCATTTCATGAAGATTGTGTAAATATTATCCTGAAAGACCTAATCCGGCTTATGGATCCCAAATATATTGAAGTGACCGGTATATTCACTCCGCGTGGTGGCATCAGTATCTACCCCTATGCCAATTACGGACGTAAGGGTACGAGATTTGAAAAACTGGCCGAAGAACGGCTTTTTAATTATTCGTTTCCGGCTCGTAATACCGTACCCAGTCGATAAACAGATCCACCGGTAACTCTTCCGCATTGACCTCTTTGTTCAGCCTGACACCGATAAAAAGATCGAGATCCAGGTCATTGAATGGGAACTGCCCCGGTATATCGGTCAATATGCGGGGATATTTTTTTGTACGGTTATTATCGACAAAGAATACGACACTGTCGGGATAGGTCTCTACACCATAAATATGGTATTGATTCGGATTTATTCCGACTAATGCGCTGGAAGGAGGGTTATCAGGCATTCCCTGGGTAGTGGTGTATTCCGAAGTAACCGATTGATAAATAAACTCATCATATCCATACCGTTCCATAATTTCAATGGAAATATTTTCGGTAATATCTGAAGGCAGCAAGGTAATAAATGGCACTGCTCCCGTAACCGGATTCATGCGAGCCCTTACCTCAATCCTGTTCACACTGTTTCGTTTTACCCCTTCCCGGGTAATTCCTCCTGTAAGGAAAGGTACTTCCGCATTTTCTCCCACATTTTCTACCCCCCTGAGTACAAGTAGTCCATCTTCCAAAACATAAAGCGCATCGTTATTGCTCATGTATTTATTCATGATTTGTTTCGTCCGTGAAATTTTCGACCAGTGAGCCAATCCGGCCCCCTTGTCAAAATTGTCTTCCCATGTTAATGTCCATCCTTTTCTGAATTTTTCCTGACCATCATTTTTTTGTCCTCCACAAGAGGCCAACCCGACCGCAAGTACAAAGACCATTCCCAAGATTGTGTTATTTTTCCGCATACAATTATTATCTCTTATCCTTTTTAATTGAAAGATGCAAAATTAGGCATAATCCTTTTCATATGACTTACAACGCCGTGATATAAATGTTAATCATTCGAAAAGTCAGTGAGAAGCGCTGCTCTTTCTCCACTTTCATCGGTTTCATACAATCATTACTACTCGTCCCGATTTATCGGGATCAATAAATCATCACATCAACCATTTTTTTTACTACCTTTGCCCCTATCGTGTTAAAGGAAAAAAGATTTATACAAGGTTACACTCAACACAAATAAATATGCCTCAGATATCACAACGGGGGATTGATATGCCCCCCTCACCCATACGAAAGCTGGCTCCGCTTTCTGATTCGGCCAAAGCAGAGGGAATCAAGGTTTACCATCTGAATATCGGCCAGCCCGATCTTCCTTCTCCCGCATCTGCCATTGAGGCCATCCGGCACATCGACCGTATCACATTGGAATATAGTCCCAGCGATGGTTACCGTTTTTACAGAAAAAATCTGGTGGGATATTACAAGCAGTTTGATATTGATCTTGCTCCCGAAGAGATTATAATAACCGCAGGCGGATCAGAAGCAGTGCTCTATGCCTTTATGGCCTGCCTTAACCCTGATGACGAGATTATCGTTCCTGAACCGGCTTATGCCAATTACATGGCTTTTGCCATCTCTGCCGGAGCGATTATCCGCACGATCCCCTCTACCATGGAATCGGGGTTTGCTCTCCCGCCGGTTGAAGAGTTTGAAAAGTTAATCAACGAGCGTACCAAAGGAATACTTATCTGTAACCCCAACAACCCCACCGGCTATGTCTATACCCCCCGGGAGATGGAACAGATCAGGCAACTGGTGAAGAAACATGACCTTTATCTTTTTTCCGATGAGGTATACAGAGAATTTATATACAACGACACGCCATATATATCGGCCTGTCACCTGAAAGAAGTAGAAGAGAATGTGGTGCTGATCGATTCGGTTTCCAAACGGTACAGCGAATGTGGTATTCGTATTGGAGCGCTTATCACCAAAAACCGCAAAGTACACGATACCGTTATGAAGTTTTGCCAGGCCCGTTTAAGCCCTCCGCTTATAGGACAGATCGCCGCCAATGCTTCATTACAGGAAAACGGTGATTACACGCAACGCAATTTCGAGGAGTATAAGAGTCGCCGCGATTTCCTGATAGAACGGCTGAATAAAATTCCGGGGGTTTATTCGCCCATGCCGCAGGGTGCTTTTTATACGCTGGCGAGGCTTCCCCTTGAAGATGCCGATGCTTTCTGTTCGTGGTGTCTCTCCGATTTTCGATATGAGGGACAAACCGTTTTCATGGCGCCTGCCTCCGGCTTTTACGTTACTCCCGGTCTGGGCAGGAATGAAGTCCGTATTGCCTATGTGCTCAATAAAGACGATTTAAACAATGCGCTCACCGTGCTTGAAAAAGCACTGGAAGCATATCCATATACTAACAGAACATGAATGCGGAGCTCTTTATAGCGAGGCGAATTTATAAAGGCGATAAGAAGAACGACAAACAGGTTTCACCACCTGCCATCAAGATAGCCATTGCCGGCATCGCGCTGGGGTTGGCTGTAATGATTGTGGCAGTATGTATCATCGTTGGCTTTAAGAAGGAAGTACGGGCCAAAGTGGTTGGTTTCGGTTCACATATCCAAATTACAGCGTTCGAGAGCAGCTCTTCTTATGAACATACGCCCATTTCCTTTTCCGATACCCTTGCCAATAAATTAAAAGCCAACTCCGATATCCTTCACTTCCAGGAATTCATCACCAAACCTTCTATTATCAAAACGGATGATGATTTTATGGGTGTGGTATTAAAAGGAGTATCAGAAGAGTATAATTGGGATTTTTTCAGGAAAAACCTGACAGAAGGAACCATTATTCATCCCGATGATACCACTGCCGGCAATCAAGCCATCATCTCGAACGTAATTGCCGACAAACTCCGACTGAAGACCGGCGACAGTTTTACCTGTTATTTTGTGCAGGAACCCGTGCGTGCCCGCCGTTTTCATATCAGTGGTATCTACAGTACCAATTTTGAGGATTACGATAAGCTCTATATAATCGTGGAAAAAAAAGTACTTGCCAACCTCAACGGCTGGGAGAGCGATATGGTGAGCGGGATTGAAGTACTGGTACACGATTATGATAATCTTGACCGTGTAGCACAGGATCTTTTCTTCGATATGTCATCCTACAAAGACCGCTTTGGTAATTCTCTTTATACCCGTTCTATCAAGGATATCAATCCCATGATCTTCAACTGGCTCAATCTGCTCGATATGAATGTGTGGGTCATTATTATCCTTATGTTGGTGGTATCGGGCTTCACAATGATTTCCGGGCTGCTTATCATTATTCTGGAACGGACCAATATGATTGGTATGCTCAAGTCGATGGGTGCAAGAGATTTTAGTATCCGTAAGGTCTTCTTGTATCTTTCCGCTTTCCTGATCGGACAAGGAATGTTATGGGGTAATATTATCGCATTGATTTTCTGTTTAATTCAAGAGCAATTTCAACTGCTCACCCTTGACCCAGCCACCTATTACCTATCCGCCGTGCCAATCGATCTTAATCCCCTCTATATTATTCTTCTTAATATCGGAACACTTATTGTTTCTTTATTGATGATGATCGGTCCCTCCTATCTGGTTGCCAGGATTACCCCCGCCAAGTCCATCCGGTTTGAATAAATAGAATCTTGCCGGCAATTCCAAATATCCAGCAAACTTTCATTATCTTTGAAGCCAAATATTTAGTGAATAATGAGTTTTAATTGGATAATCCTGATTATCGGGGGCTTATTTGAATCGATTTTTGCGATGAGTCTGGGAAAAATGCAACAGGCGTCAGACAAAGAGATATGGTCATGGCTCGTCATATTTCTTGCCAGTGTGAGCCTGAGTATGTTCCTGCTGTTCAAATCGATGGGTGGCACACACCCTATCCCGACGGGAACTGCATATGCTGTCTGGGCCGGTATTGGTGCCGTGGGAACGGTCGTTCTGGGCATTTTGGTATTCAGGGAACCGGCCAATTTCTGGAGGATCTTTTTTCTCAGTACACTGATTATCTCCATCGTGGGGCTACAATTCACATCCACGCATCATTAAAACTAAATCTCTCCCATCTCCCAATTTCAAAGTCTCCCATCTCCTTATCCCCCGTCTCAAAGTCCCGCTCCAGTATTAACATAGAGTCTATTGTTCACAACCTGTTGATAAGTTGTTCATAAAAACGACCAAAAATATTTGCAATTTATTTGGCCGGTATGTTATATTTGCAAAACAACATTGAGAGATAAAGTACGAATTCGTACACAAGACATACATAGGAGTTCATTGACATTTTGTACACAACGGGAAGAGTTTCATTCAGGAGATCGGCAAATCCGTTTGTTTTTCTCTTTGTTCATAACGTGTGAGACATTCAATGTTTCTATCGGATGAACCTGAAGTTTTTCGTTACGCGATCCCCTTGATAGCAGTTTAATCTGTATATTTAAGGAAATGATTGCAAAATAGCGACCGACTCAGACGGATGATTCCTCTTCAGGCATAGGCAGAATTTGTGACTACTTTTGTATTCTATTTTGGTTAAGGTAAACCTTCACAGGCAAGCCGGAAATACCGAAGCAAATACAAGAGTTTGTAAATTCAGGGAATAGGAATTAAATCCGGTCTCAAGTATTGATTTTTACTACATCGTCCTTCTCCAAACCGGAAAAGTATCGATGGTAAAAAATTGAAGGGTTGAAATACAAGATTACATTCGTATGACTGATTCTGCTTCACAATCCGGAGAAAATTATATCAAACGATGAAATGTTATCGAATTGGATGATATAAAAACTTCTCAGAGCAGCTTTAGCAGCGTAAAATCTGTTTCAGATGTTTTTTGAAGTATCCGCATTCTGAAGTATACGCCCCTGTAGAAATTATCAAATTGACTTTTTAGGCAGTTTCAATCTCTACAGCATTTGGGATTTTCTCGGCAATTGAACACATTTTCAGTTTCTGCACTGTTCGGTACAGAACGATTTGAACTCCTACCATATACAAAGGGACTGTCTCACTTATATTGAGTCGGTCTCTTTTTTTATGTCTCGGGCGGGTATTTGCATTATGGAGATATTTTTCTGATGAAAATTTTAATTATTGAAGACGAACAAAATATTAGTTCATTTATAGAACGGGGATTAAATATCAGCGGATATACAACCGAAGTATGTGGGGATGGTTTACAGGCGTGGGAAAAGCTGCAGGCTATCGTTTACAATTTAATTATTGTTGATATCATGATGCCCTTCATGTCGGGTCTGGAGCTTTGCAAGGCTTACCGACAAAAATTTGGCTATTCCACTCCCATCATTTTGCTTACCGCCCTGTCAACAACTGAAGATATAGTGAATGGACTTAATGCCGGCGCCGATGATTATATCACAAAGCCATTTAAACTGTCAGAGCTGGAAGCCCGGATCAAGGCGTTATTACGCCGATCGAATATAAATCCGGAAAAACAGGATAATGGATTACTACAATTTTCTGATTTAACGCTTGATCTGAACACAAAGCAGGCTTATAGAAGTGGTAATACAGTTCATCTTACCGCGAAAGAGTATTTATTACTGAAATATTTTATGCAAAATCCCAACAGGGTACTTTCACGTCAGACCCTACTTGAAAATGTGTGGGATATGAATTTCGATACCAATACCAATATTGTGGATGTATATGTCAATTACATCCGGAATAAAATTCAACCCGACGGAACATCCAAATTAATCCATACCGTGATCGGCTTGGGATATATTTTGAAAGAGGAATGAAGATAAAAACAAAATTAGCTCTGTTATATACCTCAATTACAGTGGGAATACTGGTAATTGTATTTATTTTTGTTTATCTGCTCACATCAAAAAATATTGACAATAATTACTACACGCTTTTATTCGACAAGGCATTGATCACAGCCCAGAAGCATTTTGAAAAAGACGAACTAAATCAACATGCTTATCAAAAAATTATCGACGCCTACCAAAGCCTATTGCCTGAGACATCTGAGAGGGTGATCATTGCCAATGACCGGCAGCAGGCCACAAAGGAACTTGAGACCTTTCTTACCGATCGGCAAGTGAAGGGCCTGTTCCAGAATTATCAGGTAAAATTCGAGCTGGATAACCAAAGCGGGGTTGGCATATATTATCCCGATAACGAAGGTAATTTCATTATCATAGTTACTGCCAGAAATCTCCAGGGAGAGTATTTAATAAGCTCTTTGAAGAAAATATTGATCGTCATATTAGTCGTAAGCAGTGTGATTATTTTCGGATTACTCTGGTGGAATGCCAAAATAATTACCAAACCGTTACAGGAAATGGTTAACCGTATGCAGGAAATAACCCCCAAAGCACTGCATCTACGTCTGGCACAAAGGAACGGGAACGACGAGTTGGCACAAACCATTAATTATTTCAACCGGATGATAGAACGGCTGGAGATAAGCTTTAACTCACAAAAAACATTTATCGCCAACGCCTCTCATGAACTGAAAAACCCCCTCACGGCCATTATGGGAGAGTGTGAGGTAATGCAACTCAAGGAATTTACTCCTGACGAATACAAAATATCCCTCCGTCGGATAGAGAGCGAGATGGAGCGATTAAATATACTGGTGAACAACCTGTTCCAATTGGCTCAGACCGACTTGGATATTTCAGAATCGGGAAGGGAGCAGCTTAATCTGGTGGATGAACTACAATCCGTAGTGCATCATTTTGAATACTCGAAATACAAAGGACGTATTTCGCTCGTAAGAAATACTACCCCCTTTTATATCAAATCCAATAACCATTTGTTGTTTGTGGCATTACAAAATATCATAGATAACGCTTGCAAATATTCTGAGGAGACAGTCACTGTCCGTGCCTTCAAAACCAAATCGGAATTTCAAATCACAGTCAGTGACAAGGGAATAGGCATACCTTCCGATGAAAAGGAAAAAATTTTCGATACTTTCTACCGGGGGCGGAACACACATGGATATAAAGGGGCGGGAATCGGATTATCACTCGCGCACAAAATCTTAACGCTTTCGGGAGCCGTTATGGAGATCACCTCCACCGAAAACAGAGGTACCACTATCTCGATCATCTGGAAAAACAGTTTCTAATCTAATTCTAATCTCTCTTTAATGGGCTTCTAATTTCAGAAATCTACCTTTGCCGAAAATTTTCAGATTATATAGATAGCATAACGGTAAAGATGAAAAAATGAAAATAATCCCGCAATTATTCCTTTTAAGTTTTCTATTGATATTTCTCCCATTCGATACTTTCGCTCAGCAAGAGGAGGTAAAGCGATATACACCCTCACAGATCGAGACCCTGTTTCTCGAACAAAACCTGCAACTGATAGCCGAAAAGATGAATATCAGCCTCGCCGATGCTGAAATAGCACAAGCTAAACTTTGGGATAATCCCGAACTGTCGATCGGATCGGTAAATTTTTGGGGAAGCGACAGGCAAAGGAAAGAGTTGGAGATGGGCTCCTTTCCTAAAAACGTTCAGTTCAGCGTAGAGCTCAATCAAATTATCCGGACCGCCCGCAAACGGAGCAAACTCGTAAAACAGACGGAAGTAACCAAAGAAATAGCCATTGAGGAGTTTGAAGAGATATTGAGAGGATTAAAAGCGGAACTGAGAAAGCTAATTGGAGAAGCAGCATACCTGCAATCGTACCGTGAAGTATTATCCACCCAGCAAAAATCGCTGGAACAATTGATCGCCGCTTATAAGAAACAGGTGGCGCAGGGAAACATAGCAAAGACCGAACTGCTCAGGCTGCAGTCCGGCTTGTTGGAGTTGGAAAAGGAAATGAACGAGACGGAAGTCGATTTCAATGCACAACAGAAAGAGCTCAAGTCCCTGTTGAATATTTCTCCTTTCATACGGATTGAGATTAAACCGGGTGAAGAGAACATGCCCGATCCCGATCCGATGCAGTTGGCCTCTTTATTCGAAATCGCTTTCGAGTCACGTCCCGACCTGAAACGGAGTGAGCTACAAACCCATTTCTATGAAAAATCATTGATTTACGAAAAATCGCAACGCATCCCCGACATTACGTTAAACGTTAGTTACGACCGCTACGGAGGTATCTGGAAAGATTTTGCGGGTGTGGGCTTCAGTTTCGACCTCCCTTTTCTGAACAGGAATCAAGGCAATATAAAAGCGGCCAAGATTGGCCTTTACCAAAGCCGTTATCTTGTTCAGCAACAGCAGAATACCGTCCTGCACGAAATTACGGAAGCCTTTACCAATTACGTCCAGGCATACAATTTTCACCAAAAAATTGCGGACAACGAACTATTGACCGAACTGGACAAGATGTTCGAGCTATACACCAAAAACCTGCTCAACAAAAATATCAGCATGCTGGAATATATCGACTTTATGGAATCGTACCGCAGTAATAAGCAAACACTGCTTACAGCACGTAAAAACAGGTACGTTTCGTTCAGCGAACTTCAATATGCTACAGGATCCGACATACAATAGACAAAGCTTTATGACAGTAAAAAAATTTGTGTTGCTCACGCTCACACCACTTATTTTCCTATCCAATTCCTGCACGGGGGACCGTACAGAAAATGCAGGAGACCGCCCGGTAATCAATCCCGATTTCCTTTCGACCGTAAAAACGGTAAAAGCTGCTGCCGGTCGTCAGAAAGAGACACTAACCCTCAATGGGAAGGTAGAGTACGATCCCGACAAAGTAGTCCATTATTTTCCATTGATCGGAGGAATAGTAGAGAAAGTCTATTTCTCGATGGGCGACAAGGTAGGGAAAGGGGAAACGCTTTTAGATGTCCGCAGTGCAGATTTATCAGCCTTGCAATCTGAACTTGTCTCGTTACAGGCAGAAATCAATGTGGTGGAAAGAGAAGTAAAAACCGCCCGGGAGATGTTCAACGACAATATGCTTTCCGAGAGGGAGTTGATGGAGGCCGAGTCTAAACTCAAGCAAACCCAAGCCACATTGGCAAGGATCCAAAACGACATGTGCCTCTTTGGCTCGGATAAAGGGGGTGGCGTTTTTTCACTCAAAGCTCCCGCTTCGGGTTATATCGTCTCTAAAAGAGTCTCTTCAGGCAGTACTATATCATCAGGCGACGAGGCGTTGTTTACCATCGCCGATCTGAGTGAGGTGTGGGTGATGGCCAATGTATATGCCGGAAACCTGCAATTCGTAAAAGAAGGGATGGAAGTTAATTTCACCACCCTATCCTATCCCGGAGAAGTTTTTGATGGCAAAATAGACAGACTTTCACAAGTGTTCGATCCCGACGACAAAGTCCTGAAAGCAAGGATTACCATGCCTAATCAAGACCTGAAACTGAAACCGGAAATGCCGGTCGTAGTATATCTAAGAAATGAAACGGACGAACGGGTTATCGCCATTCCGTCTGACGCACTGATTTTTGATGACAACCGCCATTTCGTCGTGATAAAAAGTGACGGGGATGATTTTCAAATAAAAGAAGTGCAATTACAGGGTCACAATGAAAACATCTCTTACGTGCATAGCGGCATTTCGGAGGGCGACGAGGTGGTTGTGAGTGGCCAATTGCTTATTTATTCAGGACTTAACGAAAAATAGCCATGCACAAATTTGTTGAAAATATCATCGCCTTCTCACTCAGAAACCATGTCCTTATTCTGTTCCTTACTGCCATACTGTTGGTTGCCGGAATCGTCTGCTTTATCAACACACCGATAGAAGCTTATCCCGACGTCACTAACACACGGGTACGGGTAATCACCCAATGGCCTGGACGTAGTGCCGAGGAGGTGGAGAAATTCGTGACCCTGCCCATCATGCGGGAAATGAACACCATTCCGCGCAAGACAGAAGTACGTTCCACGTCCCTCTTCGGCTTGTCGGTCGTTACTGTTATTTTTGAAGATGGTGTCGATGATTTTTTCGCACAGCAATATTCATCCAACCGGATGCAAGACCTCGATCTGCCCGAGGGAGCCGAAGCCTCCATTGAGCCGCCGTCAGGTGCCACAGGTGAAATATACCGTTATGTGATCAAAAGTGACCTGCCGATACGCGAAGTCACGGCAATTAACGAATGGGTCATCGAACGGGAATTGCTTTCCGTGCCCGGGGTGGCAAGTATCAATACCTTCGGCGGCGAGGACAAGATTTTCGAAATAAAAGTAAACCCAACCGAATTGGCCAACTACAACCTTTCTCCTTTAGATGTCTATGAAGCCGTTTCAAACAGCAATATCAACGTGGGAGGAGACATTATACAGAAAGGAAGCCAAGCTTTCGTAGTGCGGGGAGTCGGGCTGCTGGAAAGCATCGAAGACATTGAAAACATCCTGATTGAGGTCAGAGGTAGCACTCCCATCCGGGTGAAACAGGTGGCCACGGTGGATATATCGTCCAAACCTCGCTTGGGGCAGGTGGGTCTTGATAATGAAAACGATTTGGTACAGGGGATCGTGGTAATGCTTCGCGGGCAAAATCCGGGAGAGGTTATCAAACACCTGAAAGAGAAAATAACGGAACTGAATGAACATATCCTGCCTGAGAATGTAAAGATAGAACCCTTTCTAGACCGTACAACCTTAGTCGATGCTACCGTCAACACGGTATTGAAAAATCTTTTGGAGGGCGTCGTACTTGTCTCTATCGTAGTATTCATCTTTCTGTTCAACTGGCGCACAACGCTCATTGTCGCAACGGTTATTCCGCTTTCATTCCTGTTTGCCATTATCATGTTACGGATACAAGGGCTTCCCGCAAACCTGATCTCAATGGGTTCGCTCGACTTCGGATTATTGCTGGAAGGGACATTGGTGATTGTGGAAGTAATCTTTGTAGCAGTGGTCAAACGCTCCGAGAAGTTGGGAAGCCGTTATATGAATAGCGCGAAATCGGGACTAATCAAAAAAAGTGCGGGAAGTGTGGCTTCACATATCTTCTTTGCCCAAATCATTCTGGTCGTGGCTCTATTCCCCATCTTCTCTTTTCAAAAAGTGGAAGGGAAGATGTTTTCTCCTCTGGCTTTCACATTGGGGTATGCGCTTTTAGGCTCATTGACGCTGTCATTAACTTATGTCCCTGTAATGTGTAAAATAATGCTCAATAAACCTGTCAAAGAGAGGACAAATGCAATCAGCAGGTTTTTTATCCACATTATACAATCCATCTATACCTTTAGCTGCCGATACAGGAAAGGTGCCATCGCTGCTTTTTGCGTTTTATTGCTCCTGTGTATCGTCCGCTTTTTATTTTGGGGAACGGAATTTATACCAAGTATGAACGAAGGAGCTATTTACATCCGGGCAACCCTCCCCAACAGTGTCAATCTCGACGAATCGGTGGAAATAACCAAACAGATGAAACAGAAGATACGCTCTTTTGATGAAGTGCAGTTTGTGCTATCGCAAACGGGAAGGCCTAACGACGGGACTGATGCGACGGGTTTTTTCAATATTGAATTTCACACTCAGCTGAAACCCGACAAGGAATGGAAACGGAAAATAAAGAAAGAAGACCTTATCACGGAAATAAAAGAGGCGATAGATATCTATCCGGGTGTCATACTTGGCTTCAGTCAGCCGATACAGGATAATGTAGAAGAATATGTGGCTGGGGTAAAAAGCTCCCTTGTCATCAAGATCTTCGGAGAAGACCTTCAACAGCTGGAGGCATTGGCTGACCAAACAGCGACAACGATCAAGCAGGTCAGGGGCGTGGAAGATGTCAATGTCTTCCGAAGTATCGGCCTACCCGAATTACAGATAAAACTGGACGAGGCGAAAATGGCCCGTTATGCCGTCTCGATGGCCGATGCACAGTCGGTGACGGAGATGGCAATCGGCGGGAAAGCCGCCACGCAGTTCTATGAGGGAGAGCGTATCTTTGACGTGCGACTGCGTTTCCAAAAGGAATACCGCGACAATGAAGACAAAATCGGCAATATATTAATTCCCACGATGGACGGGAAGTACGTTCCATTGAAAGAAATTGCGGACATCGACTTCATTACGGGGCCCACTTTTATTTACCGCGATGGTAGCAGTCGCTATGTGGGGGTAGGATTCAGCATTCGTGACAGGGATATGGGCTCCACCATTGCCGAAGCACAAAAAAAAGTGAGTGAAAAAGTGGAATTGGGAGCTAAAAATAAAATGGAATGGGCAGGTGAATTCGAAAGCCAGCAGCGTGCCACAAAACGGCTTATGGTGATTGTACCCTCAGTGCTTGTCCTGATCCTGTTCCTTCTATATCTCCACTTCGGGACAGTAAAAGACACGCTGATAGCCGCGAGTGCTATGCCTTACGCTTTTATCGGCGGCTTTATATCACTTTGGGTGACAGGGACGGTGTTTGGCATATCAGCAGGCGTGGGATTTATCATTCTTTTCGGTATTACAGCCATTGACAGCATATTACTCATCTCCTTCATGAAACAGCGCATGCAAAATTCACGAAACCTAAGATTGGCGATAGATGAAGCGGTAAACATAAGGATACGCCCTGTTTTAATGATTGCATTGATGGGGTCAATGGGATTGTTGCCTGCTGCCTTATCTTCAGGTATGGGTTCCGAAATTCAAAAGCCTTTGGCAATTATGATTGTCGGCGGAATAGTAATATGCATGATACTTTCTTTTACTGTATTGCCACAGGTATTTTATTTTGCTTACCGGAGAGACAAGAGATTGAATTCCCCTGCAGCAAACTGACAAAATAAGAAGCAAAGGAAAATTAAAGTTTCATACGTCGTACGATGTGCTACTAAATGATTCGTCTAACAATATTTGTGAATCTTGAGTAAAAGAATGTTAGTATAACAATTTTTCATTTCATGCACTTGGAAATGCCTTAATTTTCATGTACTTTTGTTTACACAGGATAACTCTTAACACCATAAGCTGTATGAAACGCCTTTATATCTCGCTTCTAATAGTTCTCCTCTTCACCCAGGTGAGGATTTTTGCACAGGAAATTCCGGTGAAACAAGATAGCCTGGAACTGAAAACCGGCGTTTCGGGAGATTTACCCTCACTCCCCGACTCCCTTCAATCCGGACAACTTCCGTTAAGACTGCCCCGACTGAACCCGATGGAGAATTTTATGCCGCAGTTCACTCCCTATCAAAAATTTACACTATCACCGCAACATACAGATGAAGAAGGAATATTTCCTCCCATTTATTGGGACGGTGCCATGTCCGATTTTATCAATAGCAAGAGCAGGACAGCCATTGCCAGCATGATGCCAACCCCTAATCTTCTGCTGCATTCTTCGACCACCCTCGGCATGGTGGAGACTCCCATGTTCGGCAAAGGATATTACTATATATTGGACGCGGGGGCCCGCTATATGATTGATCCGGCGTTGATGATGGGCATCAGTGGAGGTTACAACTCCAATTTCGACGAGATACCGTTCTGGAATATTGGCATGAACGCAAGCTACCAGGTGAATCGTAACCTGATGTTTGATGGAGGAGCAACCTATTTAAAGACCGCTGGCAATCAGTACAATGTTAACCAGTCGGCAGTGATGCTCGACCTGCACGGCCGTTATCGGATTAATGACGACTGGTATCTGAATGCCTACGGGGGTATGCCTGTCATGAAGCGCAATAACCAGTCCGGCCCCATGCTTCCGATGATGAATGCGCCTTATTATGGCGGCTCAGCAGAGTATTGGTTCAAGCCTACCATGGGCGTGGAAGGAGGTATGATCTGGGTACGTGATATGTTCTCTGGCAAAATGCGGCCTCAGCCCAAACTGGAACTGCTCTTCAGACCGGGAAAAAAATAATCACCCATCAATTGATTGTCAAGATCATTTTATGGTCAACGGCCAGTTTACGCATGTTGAGAATGGCGTAACGCATACGTCCAAGGGCAGTATTGATACTCACTCCTGTGACTTCCGCGATCTCCTTGAAACTCAAATCCCCATAATACCGCATCTGTAACACTTCACGTTGCTCGTCCGGTAAAAAATCAATCAGCCTTTTCACATCGCTGAGTACCTGAGCTTTCACCATTTTCATCTCCACGGTATCATCACACAGGGAAGAATTATTGAACAGGTCGAACTCGTAGTCATCATTGGAGACGGTGTTCTCGTTTTTTCTCTGACGGAAATAATCGATGATCAAATTACGGGCAATCCGCATGATCCATGCCTTGAATTTTCCGGTCTCAGTGTACCCACCCTGCCTGATATTGGTGATGGCCTTGAAGAAGGTATCTTGAAAGATGTCTTCAGCCAGCCCCTGATCGCGGACCGTGTAATAAATATAAGTGTAAAGAGATTGCTTATGCCGGTTGAGGAGCAGATCAAACGCATAATTATTGCCATCGGCATACGAAACGACCAATTCTTCATCGGTCATCATGCAGAAAGTTTCCATTACTTTACTTCTTAATTGTTATGTTCGTTCAATTGAGTAAAGAGGACTTATAGGCAAATAATTTTAATGTTTGTTCCTGAAAATGCTTGCATTAAGATAATTTGAATTATCCTACTTTGCAAACGAATAATTTATGAAAGCAAAGAAAAGCAAAAAAGATACAACTACCAAATAGAAGATGGAATAATTTAAATCGAAAATGTTACTATATTTGTATTTTTATAAGCTGATAATTCTATCACTCATCTCTACAATATTTAATAATAGCGATCAATAAAAATGACTATGAAACAGTTATAGTCAAGAAGCACACACATATGGGAAACAAGACCATTTTAAATTTGCTGAAAGAAGCTGTAGAAAAATACGGTGAAAACCCTTATTTATACGAAGCGAGAAAAGGCACACAATACACCTCTTTAAGCTACAAGCAAGTAGAAGAGCGAACGCTGCAATTCGCCGCCGGCCTACTGTCATTGGGGATTGAGTCGGGCGACCGTGTAGCTCTTATTTCAGAAGGAAAAAATAATTGGGTAATCGGTGAACTGGGTATCCTCCATGCCGACGCTGTCAGTGTACCATTGTCGGTAAAACTACAATCCGCGCAGGATTTGAGTTTCCGGATCAATCATTCCGAATGTGTAGCCATACTGGCCTCCGACCAGCAAATAGCCAAGTTGCGTCCGATAAAGAACCTGTTCCCCACCGTAAAGCATTATATATTACTTGACCCGGATGATAATCCCGAGAAAGATGAATTTTTATTTGAGGGAGTGATTGAAGCCGGAAAAAAATTCATGGAGACCAATCCTTCCGCTTTAAAAGAGAGAATGAAAGGTGTGGCACCCGATTCACTGGCCAATATATCCTACACGTCAGGTACGACCGCCAATCCGAAAGGGATCATGCTCACCCATGGCAATTACGTATGCAATGCCGAACAGGCAGTGGGTATCCTCCATGGTATTCCTCCTTATTTCCGCACGTTGCTGATATTACCCTGGGATCACTCCTTCGGCCATACCGCCGGCATATACACCTTCATGAAATGCGGGGCTTCCATCGCTTCTGTCGCTATGGGAAAGACCGCCATGGAGATACTGCGGAACGTACCTAAAAGTCTTAAAGCCATTAACCCTCATTTATTGATGAGTGTTCCCGCCCTTGCTTCCAATTTCAGAAAAAGTATAGAGGCCGAGATTGAGAAAAAAGGCAAAATCACTGCTTCTTTATTTAAGCAAGCACTCAAAACCGCTTATGCTTATAACAAAGAAGGATTTAACAAGGGAGGACGCGGACGCTTGATGCTCTCCATTTATGATAAATTGATTTTCGCCAAGATACGACAATCATTCGCCGGCAATATGGAATTCTTCATCGGAGGCGGGGCACTCCTCGATATCGAGTTGCAGCGGTTTTTTTATGCGATTGGCATCCCGATGTACCAGGGGTATGGATTATCGGAAGCCACACCCATTATATCGGCAAACAGTCAATATGCGCATAAACTGGGGTCATCAGGTAAACCGGTTCCCAATATGGATATCAAAATTGTGGATGATAACTTGCAAGAGTTGCCCATTGGTGAGAAGGGTGAAATTATTGTCCGTGGAGGAAATGTGATGAAGGGATATTGGAAAAACCCGCAGGCAACAGCCGAAACTATTGTGAACGGGTGGCTCAGAACCGGTGATATGGGATATATCGATAAAGATGGATTTCTCTATGTGCTCGGACGTACCAAATCGTTGCTGATCAGTGATGACGGTGAAAAATTCTCACCCGAAGGGATTGAAGAGTCTATTACCTCCACCTCTCCCATCATTGAACAATGTGTGTTGTACAACAACCAAAGTCCTTATACCTCCGCGCTGATCGTTCCCAATGCGGCAGCATTGAAAAAGATAAATGCCGGTCCGGAACAAGCGGCGCTTCTGATAGAAAAAGAGATTAATGAGTATAGGAGTGGCGGCAAACACGACGGTTTATTTCCTCATCGCTGGATTCCTTCTGCCTTTGCAGTGATTGAAGAGCCTTTCTCCGAACAGAACGGGTTCATGAACTCCACCATGAAGATCGTGAAGCACAAGGTATATGAAGCATACGCTCCAAGGATCGATTCACTCTATACTCCCGAAGGAAAGCAGGCCATTTCACCGGAAAATCTGGAAGCATTGAAGAAACTATTATAATGAAATATGAAAGGTTTTAATTTCCCGGCTTCATAAAGTCCGCCTTACTGATTTTGGCATAATGTTCTTTTTCATCACTTGTCCTGATCTGAATCGTAACTGTATCATTCCAGGATTGAAGTGTTGCAAGACCCGAAATATCACATGACACAGCACTATAATCAGGAGTGGTCTTTGACCAATTGGAAGGGATATTCAGATTACAGTAAAGCTTTAACTTAAGAGTATCAGGAGTTTGTTCATTGGAATCGTACACCAAATTCAATGTAGCAGGAACCTTTTCTCCATTCACCAAGTTCACTGTGCCAACACCTCCATGCAAATTGAAATAACCCCGATAACCATATCCCATCCCCAGCAACGATGGTACTTCTTTATCAGCAATAAGATCGCCTTCAAATTCATCTTTATCAACGGGACGAATCACATCATATACTGTCCATGGATTGACATGGGCATTATTGATAAACTGCGTGCCGTCAACGGATGTCGTCCAATCATCCTCCATATAACTGAAACTGAAATATCCTCTCTCGACATTTGCCAATCTTGCATCATAGGAAATCACCAGACCGCCGCCATCCAGATAGCAGGCGTATCCTCTTTTGGAATCACCTATAATCGTGGCATTGCTCATAAACCCTCTGGAGCCATCGTCTTTATTATCATCGCAGCTTGTATAAGCAATCAAACTGATAGAAAAAGCGATAATAATCAAAAATTTATTCTTCATAATCTTTATTTTTATTATATGCGCAGTGGACAATCTTATTTCCCTGTCAATTCTACAAATTTACTCCGATCATTCTATATACAGTTATATAGATGAAATTTTAACTAAAACGATGCACCAGTTTTATCTCTTTAACCATATTCTGGCACTCAACAATCATCTCTTTTACAAGAGACTTCTCCATATTCTACCTAATAGAAAAAAATAATTCCATATTATTTTGATTATTAGCGCAATGCGACCTAACTTTAACTAAAAAAAGGTCATCCTTTGCCGCTATCTTAGACAGCAAAAGCGGGAAAATTAAGTTTCTCCCGCTGTATCAATATCCGGAAAAAGCAAGTAACTACTCGCCAAGAACCGGTTTATAATAACCCAAATCTTCGATACGCGACTTGGATATGAAATTCCAATTCTTCATCACTTCTATCTCACCATAATGGACATACACTTCCGCGCTGCGACGGAACAGTTCCTGGTCTCTATTGGCATCCTGCAAGAGAAGATGTCCCATAATAATATGGGCGGCACTCTCCACGAGGCGGCGCGCATGGAAATCGAGATAATCGACATCTTTGGCAGAAGTAACCGCTTCCACCATTTTCTCATAAGTCTCCGCCATGTTAGCCAGATCACGTTTCAACGATTCTAGTTCGGGGACTATAGGCATCGCAGCGTATTCCTTGATCTGCTGCAGATAAGTGCCGGTGGTGACGTGACGAATAGCGGCTACCACCTGCAACTGGGTAGTCCCTTCGTAAATATTGGTGATGCGTGCATCGCGATAGAGCCGCTCGCACTTGTAATCTTTCATAAATCCCGAACCGCCATGGACCTGGATAGAATCATACGCATTTTGATTGGCATACTCGCTGCTCATTCCCTTACCAAGGGGAGTAAAAGCATCAGCCAAGCGGGAGAAATGTTTCATCTCATCCCGTTCTTCCGGAGTCAGTTTACGTTCCCGGCTGATATCTTCCAGTGTTTTGTACATGTCTACGAAACGGCAGGTTTCATAAAGCAATGCGCGTGACGCATCGGTCTTGGCACGCATATTGGCCAGCATTTCATACACCGGAGGGAACTCGATAATGGCCTTGCCAAACTGACGGCGCTCCAAAGCATAGTCATAAGCCTCACGAGTAGCCGCTTCAGAAAGTCCTACCGACTGTGCCATGATTCCCAGACGGGCCCCGTTCATCAACGACATCACGTACTTGATGAGCCCCATACGGCGTGTCCCGACCAATTCCGCTTTGGCATTCTTGAACACCAGTTCGCAAGTAGGCGCTCCCTTGATTCCCATCTTATTTTCGATACGGCGTACATTCACACCTCCACTTTTCTTGTCGTAGATAAACATCGACAAGCCACGGGCATCCTTGGTTCCCTCTTCAGAGCGGGCAAGCACCAGGTGAATATCGGCATCACCATTGGTAATGAATCGCTTCACGCCATTCAGGTACCACTGATTCTCCTTTTCGTTATAGCTTGCTTTCAGCATCACCGCCTGCAAATCCGATCCGGCATCGGGTTCGGTAAGGTCCATCGACATGGTTTCACCTTTCACGATACGAGGCAGGTATTTATCCCTCTGCGCCGGATCGGCAAATTCATAGATAGTCTCACCACAGTCCTGCAGCATCCAGATATTCTGGAAGCTGGCGTCGGCGCGGCTGACAATATCGGCACTCATCATATAGGGCACCATCGGAAAGTTGAGGCCGCCATATTTACGGGCAAGTCCCATCCCCATCAGTTCCGCCTTATTGAGCGCATCGAGGTTCTCCTGCGTGGCTGCTGCATAAGTCACACGTCCATCATGCACGGTAGGACCGCTCTGGTCTACCGTTTCTGAATTCGGTTCTATAATATCACCGCAGATCTCACCCACCACTTCCAATACTTTGTCGTAGCTGTCCATAGCGTCCTCAAAATCCATCGGGGCATAATCATAAGTCTCACGGTCTGCGTAGTTCCTCTCTTTCAATTCCACAATCCGTTTCATCAGCGGATGCTGAAGATAATGACGGAATTGCGGTGTATCTGTATAAAAGTTTGCCATTTCGTTTTAGGTATGTTGTTATTTCGAATTCTTCTTATAATACTTGATCATCTTCGGAATCACCTTCTCGATCTCTCCGGTAATCACATAATCGGCGATTGAGTTGATTGGAGCGGTTGGATCATTGTTGATAGAAATGATGATAGAGCTGTCCTGCATACCGGCGATATGTTGTATCTGTCCCGATATACCACAAGCTATATATACTTTAGGACGGACAGTAACCCCTGTTTGTCCCACCTGACGTTCATGCTCAGCGAAGCCGGCATCTACGGCGGCACGTGAAGCACCTACTTCGGCACCCAAGACATCGGCAAGTTGGTAAAGCAGTTGGAAGTTCTCTTTTGATCCCACACCATATCCACCGGAAACGATGATAGGTGAATTTTTGATATTCACTTTCGATTTTTCGATATGGCGATCGATAATGGAAACTATAAAATCTTTCTCTTTCACATAATCAGTCACATTATGTTCCACTGTCTTACCTTTATAATAAGGGTCGAAAATCTCTTTCTTCATCACCCCTTCACGTACGGTAGCCATCTGTGGGCGGCAATCGGGATTAATGATCCAAGCCACGATGTTTCCCCCGAATGCGGGCCGTATCTGGTAAAGCAAATTTTCATAGGTCTTTCCTGCTTTCCGGTCTTCGTGATCCCCTATCTCGAGGGAAGTACAGTCGGCGGTAAGCCCGCTTCCCAAAAGGGATGAGACACGAGGGCCCAAGTCGCGTCCAATGATGGTGGCACCCATCAGGCATATCTGTGGCTGTTCTTTCCTGAAAAGTTCTGCCAAAATGGAAGTATGCGGTAGTGTAGTATATGGTGACAAACGGTCGTCCTTAAAAATATGCAGCACATCCACTCCATAAGGGAATGCCTGTTCTTCTATTTTTTCGAGGTCGGCGGCAGAAGCAGCGGCAATGGCTTCGAGTTTACAATTTAGCTGACCGGCAAGTGAACGTCCTTTGGTGAGTAGTTCGAGGCTCACATCGGCTACTACCCCATCCTCTATTTCCAAATATACAAATAAGTTGTTCATGTTGTTCCTTCTTATGTTATCCAATCGTGTGATTATCTATCAGTTCCTTCATCAATTCTTCGATATCGACATCGTCGTCAGTGAGGTGTCGACTCTCTTTGGCCTGAAACACCACGTTCTCTATCTTCTTCACTTTAGTAGGAGAGCCGGAAAGTCCGCATTGCACAGGATCGGCTTCTACATCAGCTACACTCCACTCTATCAGATTCAGATAGGGGCGGCTGTTATAGATATCGATATAATCGATATTTTCTGTCTGACGTTCGGTCACCGTTTTGGCATGTTTGTACTTCAACAGCAACTTCGCATTGCGGGGACGGCATGCGCGTGCGGATCCGTTCACGGTAATAAGCGTCGGGAGTGGGCATTCCACCACTTCCACTCCGTTTGCCAATCGGCGTTTCACAGTTATCTTACCGTTTTTAATCTTTTCAATATTCTCTGCATAGGTGATTTGCGGAATTCCCAACTTTTCAGCCACCTGAGGCCCGACTTGTGCCGTATCACCGTCAATAGCCTGACGTCCGGAGACAATAATATCGAACTTCCCTATCTTGCGGATCGCCATAGCCAAGGCATATGAAGTAGCCAAGGTATCCGCACCGGCAAAAGCCCTGTCGGTCAATAGTACTCCATCATCAGCTCCGCGAAACAACCCTTCGCGTAAAACCTCAGCTGCACGACCGGGTCCCATTGTCAGCACGGTAATCTTCGAACCGGGAAACCGATCCTTGATATCCAATGCCTGTTCCATCGCGTTCAAATCCTCTGGATTAAAAATGGCGGGCAAGGCCGCTCTGTTCACTGTCCCGTCAGCCTTCATCGCATCTTTTCCCACGTTTCTCGTATCGGGAACTTGCTTAGCCAACACAATAATGTTAAATG
>NZ_DHOS01000067.1:57138-208629 GCF_002410825.1 Proteiniphilum sp. UBA5384
GCCAACACAATAATGTTAAATGTCATATTCAATTAGATTAGTTTGTCTCTTTCGGATAATAGTCTTTTTCGTTAAACCATTGGACAGAACCTTATTTATCAGAATTCCGCCCTTAATAGAAAAAGTATTTTGAATTAGCACTGCAAATATACATAAAATTTAGCAGCCTGTTCATACCATAGCCAATTTTATAAAAATCATAATTGTGTATTAAACCAAACCCTCAAAAATAAATCTTTATAAGGAAATCATTCTTATTATCGAAAATATGGATGAATTTTGATAACTTTGTTGTAAATTTTAATCGTATGCAAAAAGCGACTCCATTCCTGATAATTTTTCTGATGGCTTTATTGAGTAGCTGTGGGGGAATTCAATACTTCGCAGTGGAAACACGTGAACCGGCACGGGTAAATCTTCCCTCTAACATATTCTCATTAACAATTGTCAATAATGTGGTGCAGCAACCAAATGATGTGGGACATGATAGCATACCGATAGGTCACACACAACCTGAAAGGGTACAAGCAGCATCCGACAGTGCTGCTATTTTCTATACCGAAGCATTGGCCCAATTCCTGAATGAAGAAGATTATTTCCATCAGGTACTATATTATAACAAGCCCTTGAGGAGCGATAAAGATTTCTTCCGCGAAACACCTCTGGATCCCGAGACAATGAATAAGATACGGCAGGAAACCGGTGCCGATGCTATTATTTCCCTCGACAAACTAATCATCGAAACCAAAAAGAGGAATCATTTCCGGCAACAAGGTTATAACTACGCTTCCATGACCGGGAAAATACACTCTGTCCTCCGTATCTATCTACCTACAATGGATGGAAAGGTTCCGGCTGTACAATATAGTGACAGCATCCACTGGGATGGATTTGATATCCAGGACGGGAGAGCTTATGCCGACATCATGCTCCCTTCCCGGGAAGAGGCTATAAAGCAACTGGCTATAAAGGCAGCAGAGAAAATGACTTATGTATTTGCACCTCATTGGGAGATGCAGGACCGATGGTATTATACTCATTCTAATTCATCAATGCGGGAAGGTGAGGCCTACGCTAAAGGATCAGATTGGCTCAATGCAATTGAGAAATGGAAATCGGTCTATAATAGCCGCTCTAAAAAATTAGACAAGGCCAAAGCTGCCAATAATATTGCCTTGGCTTATGAGATGTCTGATGATATGCAACAAGCATTGGAATGGGCTATTATTGCCAATGACCTGTTTATTGAATCTACCGCTCCCAACTCTCTCGAAAGGAGAAGGTCATTACTTTACAGAAATGAAATTGAAAGGCGACTCAACAATACGAACCAAATAAATATGGACGATTTTTAGGAAAAAGGATATTTATATCGTTTTTACAGATTTATTTTGCCTGGATCAAAAAAAAACTGTCACTTAATTTCCTGTTTGTAAAAAAAAGATTACCTTTGTCTTCAATTCTTACAACAGTAATTTTACTCGTAACTGCTGTTTTTTAATTAAACTTTTTCTTTATTAGATTTTTTGAATTTCATTCCGTTATATTTATATTCGGCAAAGTAAGAGGATTCACTCTATTACGGCTATCCAATAGTTCCTTGGAATGATTATCATCAAAAAATAAAAACGGAAAATTCAATTTCATTATTTTAGATTCATTTTCGAAACCAATTATATCTACCCGTTTTATTCATAAAGAATGAAATCAATACATTCATCAATGAAGCCGGACAGAGAATTATTTAACAAAAATATTTATTCAAAAACCATAACGAATTTTAGACATTTACATGGCCTATAACATTATTGAGCTTAATGAAAAGCTTACAACCGAATTACGGGTTCTTGCCAAAGAGATGGGAATAAGACGTCCCGATGCTTATAAAAAGGAGGAACTCATTTATAAAATTCTTGATGAACAGGCTATTGCCGAAACAAAAAAGCTGGGTACTGAAAATGGAACTCAACAGGGGCATGCATCAAGAAAAGGGTCTGACAACAAAACAAATAACCAGAGAAACAAGAATGTTGCCAGGAAGGAAGAACCCAAAGAAACAGGAAAGGATGCGGAGAAGAAAGAAGATCTGGCTCGGCCTCAAAATAAACAGCAGCCTATTCAGTTTGTAGAGAAGCCTAAATTAGTAAAAAAAGAAACTGCCGCAGAGGAAGATGTGAAAACCCCGGCGGTTAAAAATGAAGAAACTCCCAAAGTTTCCCCTGAAACGAAACCGGTCAATAAAAAAAATAGTCCGGAGAAGGATGTAAAAATTGCTGCGAAGAAAGCCGATACATCCGAAAAGAAATCGGAAAATGAGGTCACACAGAAGGCTCCTGAGAAACCTATACAGTTAGTATTCCGTTCGTCCAAACACCGGAATGAAGAGAAAACAGTTGCACCCGCACCGGTTACATTACCCCCTGTAGTTGCAGAAGAAACTCCGGAAGAGAAAGAGGTCATACCGGTGAAAGAAGTCCCCCTCGCAGGAGGAAGGGTTTCCATGATGGATCTTATATCACCGTCACCATTACAACCCAAGCAACCCACTGCACAACAAAACAAAACGCAGCCACAATCCAATCCGGTACAAGGTCAGACATCGGTTCCGCAACAAAAAGAAAAAGATTCAGCATACGACTTTGACGGAATCCTCAATGCTGCCGGTGTATTGGAGATCATGCCCGATGGTTATGGTTTTCTTCGTTCCTCCGATTACAATTATATGTCGTCACCGGATGATATTTATGTCTCCCAATCGCAAATTCGCCTCTTCGGACTAAAAACGGGGGATGTAGTAGAAGGTCCTATCCGTCCCCCTAAAGAGGGTGAAAAATTCTTCCCGCTGGTAAAGGTTGATAACATCAACGGACGAAACCCCGACGATGTACGGGACCGGGTACCTTTCGATCACCTGAAACCTCTTTTCCCTAATGAGAAATTCAATCTGACCAAAGGGCATAACGACAGTTTATCCTGCCGTGTGGTTGACCTCTTCTCCCCTATAGGAAAAGGACAGCGGGGGTTGATTGTAGCGCAACCCAAAACCGGGAAAACGATGCTGTTGAAAGATATTGCCAATGCAATTGCCGATAATCATCCGGAAGTATATATGATTATCCTGTTAATCGATGAGCGGCCGGAAGAGGTAACAGATATGGAACGTAGTGTGAATGCCGAAGTAATCGCTTCTACGTTTGATGAACCGGCCGATCGTCACGTGAAGATCGCCGAGATCGTATTGAACAAAGCACGTCGGTTGGTGGAGTGTGGCCATGATGTCGTAATATTACTCGACTCCATCACCCGTTTGGCACGTGCTTACAATACCGTGCAGCCAGCTTCGGGAAAAGTACTCTCCGGGGGTGTGGATGCCAACGCTTTGCACAAACCGAAACGTTTTTTCGGCGCTGCCCGTAATATCGAGCATGGCGGTTCACTTACCATTATCGCCACTGCACTTACCGAAACCGGCTCCAAGATGGACGATGTGATCTTCGAAGAATTTAAGGGGACCGGTAATATGGAGTTACAACTCGACCGTAAACTCTCCAACAAAAGAATGTTCCCTTCGGTGGATATCATTGCTTCAAGCACGCGTCGTGACGACCTGCTCCTATCGCAGGAAACCCTCAATCGCATGTGGGTACTCCGCAACTTCCTGTCGGATATGAATTCGGTGGAAGCGATGGAATTCCTGCTAAACCGCTTAAGGCGTACTTCCAGTAATGAAGAATTCCTTATTTCAATGAATGATTGATTATCGGGAAACAAAAATCGGGAATCGATCAAGTTTTCCAGATCCATTTTCTATATCCAAATAAAAAAGTGAGTCTTGCACTATTGTTACAAGACTCACTTTTTTATGTCACAAATGATTTGAAAAGACCGTGATTACAACCATATATCCTCGGGATAGATTACTTTTTCCAGAAAAAGGGCATGCCCCGGAGCAGAATCACCCGCCACACTGCGGTTTGCCGCTTCAATAATATGCCGGAACCCCTGTTCATCGAGTCGTCCCCTACCCGCTTGCAGCAATGTTCCCACGATAGCACGTACCATATTTCTTAAAAAACGGTCGGCACGGATGGTAAATTCATAAAGATTTCCTTTTTGTTCCCATCGGGCATATTCAATATGACAGTTATTAGTCTTTACATCGGTATGTAACCTGCTGAAACTGGTGAAATCGTTATATTCCTTCAACACTTCACATAGAGCATTCATTCGTCCGATATCAGGTTGAAAAAATAATCGGTATGTATATTCATGGATGAACGGATCTTTCACCGTTGTCGCATAATATTTATAAGTACGCGAAATTGCACTAAAACGTGCATGAGCATCCGGACGCACCGGCTTTATCGCTGAAAGGGAAATATCTTTGGGTAGAAAATTATTGATTTTATACATCAAGTCGCCGGGAGAAAAAACATCGCCATTCCAATCGAAATGAGCTATCATCTCACGGGCATGCACCCCTGCATCAGTCCTTCCCGCCCCCACCACTGCCACGTCTTGCCGTAAAATGAGAGCAAATGCCTCTTGTAGCATTTGCTGCACACTTTTTCCGTTGGGTTGGATTTGCCAACCCACATAATTCTTGCCATTATAAGAAAGTGTAATAAAGAAACGGGGCATGATTCGATTGCATTACGTGCGAAGCACAAATAACGTGAGCGAAGCGAACGAATAACCAATGAAAATGGAGAAGCCCGGCAACAATTATCCGTTCAACGCCCTCAATCTAATTTTTGTAAGTGCTTGTTTAGTATTGAGAGGAAAGTCCCCATCCATCATCCATGCATAATAACTCGGTTCGGTTTTAAGGACCTCCTCCACCGGTTTTCCCTTATGTTTTCCGAAGTTAAAAACTTCTATACCTTTCTCGTCATATACAAACCGTCCGGCAAAATCCACATTACTGTTAAAACTACAATATTCCTTCGAGAGTGACTCTATATCATTCTGCAGATCAGGATATCTGTCGAGTTGCGATTTCAGTACTTCATAAGTGGCCAGAGTGTCAGCCTCAGCCGAGTGGGCATTCTCCAATTTTTTATCACAATAGAAAGCATACGCCGCCTCCAATGTTCGTTGTTCCTTTTTATGGAAGATAATCTGCACATCTACAAATTTACGTTTGCTCATATCGAAGTCCACACCGGCGCGAAGAAATTCTTCCGCCAGCATCGGCACATCGAACCGGCTCGAATTAAATCCGGCCAGATCGCATCCCTCCAATTGGTCGGCCAATGATCGAGCCATTTGTCTGAATGTAGGACAATCTTTCACATCATCATCGGTTATGCCGTGAATAGATGTGGCCTGTGGCGGGATTGGCATTTCAGGGTTAATACGCCGTGATTTGATCTCTTCCTTTCCATTAGGAAATACTTTCAGAAATGAAATCTCTACGATGCGATCGTGAGTAATGTTAATTCCGGTTGTCTCCAAGTCGAAGAAAACCAGAGGATTTTTTAGGTTTAACTCCATCAAATTGTCATTAATCATTCAACATCATCGGCATCAGCAGTGTCAGCATATCTTCATTTTCTTCTTTCTCAACAGGTAGGATCAAACCGGCACGTGATGGGTCGGATAGTTCCATACGTATATCGGACGAAGGTATATTATCGAGAATATCAATCAAGAATGAGGCTTTAAAACCAATGTTCATTACACTTCCCTGATACGTACAGGGAATAGTTTCTTCTGCCGTAGTCAGAAAGTCGATATCCTGGGCTGTAACCACGATTTTATCTTCTGATAGTTGGAATTTTACCAAGTTGCTGGCCGGATTGGAGAATACAGCTACGCGTTTGAGGGCATTCAGAAGTGTCAACCGGTCCAGGATGAACGAGTTGGGATTATTTTGCGGAATCACCGAATTATAGTTCGGATAACGTCCTTCCACAAAACGACATACCATCTTATAAGACGACATGGCGATATATGCGTTATTTTCATCGAATCTGATCTCAACTTCTCCTGATTCTCTTGGAAGAATCGATTTCAGCAGGTTTGCCGGTTTTTTTGGCAAGATGAACGATGAGCGTCCTTCACCTTTTGTTTCGGTAGTAGTAACACGCACCAGTTTATGTCCATCCGACGCTACGAAAGTAAGGTCTTCCGTAGTGATATCGAAATAGATACCGTTCATAACCGGTCGCAACTCATCATCGGCAGTAGCGAAAACAGTCCGGTTGATTCCCGAAAAGAGTGTATCTGCCTCTACTTTCAATGTCATGAATGACTCTTTAAGCGGTTTCGGCTCAGGATATTCATCACCCTTTAAACCGACAAAGTTATATTTACCATTGTGATAATAGAGAAAAATCTCCAGCGTTTCGTCGTTAATATCGAACGTGAGCGGCTGATCCGGCAGTTCCCGGAGCGGATCAAGCAGGTTCCGGGCATTGATAGCAAGGCTCCCTTCTCCTTCTGCACTATTCACCTCTACCGTCGTCTCTAGTCGGGTTTCGTTATCGGCAGCAGTAAGGGATAGTGTATTGCCTTTCAGATCCAGCAAAAAACAGTCGAGAATAGGTAACGTGTTTTTAGAATTAATAACTCTGCTTATCGCCTGCAAGTGGCTCAATAATGCGGCACTCGATACTACAAACTTCATATGATTAAAAATTTGTTTATTTATTTTTTCAGCAAATATATAAAATTATCCCGGTGCATCGGCTGTTTTCCTGATAAATTTTCAAGAATTCAGACTCAAAATTCAAATTTCATATTTCCAGCCATCAAATCATCCCTACTCGTCCCGATTTATAGAAATCAACAAATCATCACATCAATTTACCGGTTTCTCGGATGATGCTCAATGATTTCCTGACGCAGGAAATGGCGGTCTATATGCGTATAAATCTCTGTAGTAGTAATTTTTTCATGTCCCAGCATTTCCTGGATTACCCTTATATTAGCACCTCTTTCAAGAAGATGGGTCGCAAATGAATGGCGGAATACATGAGGACTGATCTCTTTCTTTAATCCCACCTCTTCTGCATACCGTTTAATATAGTAAAATACTGTAACCCGTGAGATCGCCTTACCTCTCGAACTGACAAAAAGGATATCCTCATATCCCTTCTGGATATGGATTTGATTCCGGTAGCAGAGCCAATCCCTGATCTTTTGTACTGCTACATTTGAAATGGGAACCAACCGTTGTTTACTCCCCTTCCCTTCCACACGTATAAACCCTTCATCGAAAAAGAGATCGGAAAAACGGAGATTTGTCAGTTCTGATATACGCAAACCGCAACTATATAGGGTTTCAATAATGGCATAGTTTCGGGTACCCTCTGGGGTGGACACATCGATAACGGCTAATAGAGAATCAATTTCTTCTACCGAAAGGACTACCGGAAGTTTCAATCCGATCTTCGGAGCCTCCAGCAACTCGGCCGGATCATCGGAGCGTATCTTCTCCAGGAGGAGAAAACGAAAATAGGATTTCATTCCTGAGATGATACGGGCAATAGAACGTGGGGAAATATTTTTATCATGCATTTCCGCAAGAAATTCCTCCAGTTGTGCCGTTTGAATCGACTCATCCAATAAATTCCCGGCATTCATAAAGTCAACCAGTTTCTGCAGGTCGGTCATATAAGCATCAATGGTATTGGCAGAGAGCCCTTTTTCCAGCAGCAAGTATCGTTTATATTTTTCGGTATTTGAATTTTGTGCCATCTTACTCTTCGTCTGTCTTCCTCTTAAGGAACATAGCTTCCCTCAAGTGGGCATCAATATCATGCAGGACAATATCTTTTTCTTCATTCGAAATAGTCTCTCCCTTTTCCAGTCTCTCAATAAGAGATACAAGACGTTTGTTACCCATTAACCGGAACAGGGGTAATGTTTTATGGGCAATTGCCTGCACTTGTTTTAAATCATTTTTCTGCAGTGCTTTTTGCAAATGGTTCCGGCTTTCAGTAGTTTCATCTATAAACGATTGTAGAATAGCATGCGACGTTGGTTTATCCTCTTTTACAAACTCAATCAGCGCCATAGCGCCTTTTTCTCCGAAAGACTGCTTTTGATCCGACAAAGCATCTTCCATAGTATCTCCCCTCTTGACATAATCGTAAATGGTACTATACAACCGTCCGGGAGTGAATGGTTTATTAAGGAAGCCGGTGAATCCTGAAGATTTCATCTTTTCCCTGGATATATCTTCCCTGGCGGATAATCCGATGATCGGAACATTCCGCATCTGTCTTCCTCCGGTACGTCGAATTTTTTCAACCAGCATCAAGCCATCGGTTCCAGGCATTTGGATATCTACAAACATAATATCGAAGGATGCCGATTGAAGAAGGGGTAACACCTTGTCAGGATTCATCTCTGTAACCACTTTTACTTTCTTCATGGCAAGCATTTCCGAAGTCATCGTCAATTGCACAGGATCATCATCGACCAAAAGCACGGAGATACCTTCCAAATTTTGTTGCCCCGATCCGGGATGATCAACCGGAGTTTGGTTATCCTCCTCTTGTGCATCCTGCAAGGGTATCTCCACTATAAATTCCGATCCTTTTCCTTTCATGGAATTGAGACGAATGGATCCATTCAATGCCTCTATAAATCCTTTGGTAATAGCCAAACCCAAGCCGCTTCCTTCTTCCCCGATAGGATTATCCAGCTGACTGAACTCCTGAAAGATCCACTGCTGGTCAACATCATCGATTCCCTTCCCTGTATCCGTCACTGAAAACAGGAGCCGCTCAGGTGACTCTCCGGACTCTAATCCGGCTCTAACCACCACACTACCTTCCTGGGTATATTTCACGGCGTTGGAGATAATATTGTTTATGATCTGCCGTATCATATAGAAATCACTATAGACAACCATTTGTGGCGGCAAATCATTTTTAATTATATACTGAAGTCCTTTTCGTCCGGCCAGCGGCTCAAATCCCGAAGCAGTATTATCAATTAGGGTAGACAAATTAAAATTCGATTCTTTTAATTGCCAGTTACCTTCGTCCAGTTTATGATAATCCAATAAGGCAGACGCAAGTTCCAGAATATGTTCACCTGATTGTTTCATATTATTCAGGTAATTCTCGTTTTTGCGGTCGCCATGAGTATCCATCAACTCAATGAATCCCAGGATTGAGCTCATGGGCGCCTTGATATCATGGGAAATGGTAAGCATCAATTTCTCACGCGAGTCGAGCAAATCAGAAATACGTTTGTTTGACGCTTCTAGTTGCCGTCTGTAGCGCTGGCTTTTATTGATATCCACTAAAAACAAGAGGGCAAAAAAGAAGGCTATACACACTGCCATACAAAAGGCCACAAACATTGTATATTGTGAATTGGAGAGAGTTTGTTCCTTTTCTTTAAGGAGCCAGATCGATTTCTCCAATTCCTCGTTCTCGATTCCTTTCAGCAACTCATCAATGCGGGAGGTAAGCATCTGATTGGCTTCGCTCATCATCTCCCGTCGGTAGAGCAACGCTAATTGGAATTGTCTTTGCCTTTCCAGATCAACCCTCTCCGAATAGCGCACCTTATTGACGATCGTATCTACAATTAGCTTAAGATCGTTATCAGACACAACTGACTGCTTCTGAATCACATAGGTAGAATCTGTGCGAGCCACAAACACATCCCGGACTCGTTCCATGAAGCCTCTTCGGGTACCAACAACGACACTGGTATCACTCTGGTTGAGATCAGCCTTATTCAAATTTTTACTTTCGAGGTATTTGGTAATTTCCTGATTCAACTTCTTGGGTACAAAACTACTCTCCCTCCTCACCACAATTCTTGGGGCACGGCTGATAGAATCAAGCAACACAGCGATTTCCTGCAGATTTACCCTTTTCTGGTCCACCAATAAGGCTATGGTATCCAGTTTGGCTATCCTCAGAGTATCATCTGCCACCTGTTTCAACTCATTGAGATTGGCCTTGATTTTTGGAGATATGGAATCATATTTGAGAAAATATTGTCCGGCATTTTCTGCACTCATCAGATTTTGCTCACTTTCAATCCCGTAAAGCATGGAAAGGGTATTTCCTACGATGAGTAATTCCGAAAAATCTTCACTACTTACCCTTTTATTGGAGTAATCAACCAGATTGCGATAAAGGCTCACCAACGCAAATGCCATTACTATCACCACAAGTATATAACCGATAATAACGGTAAATTTAATCTTTAATGATCCACTCTTTCCTTTTTCTGATGATTGCATACAGTCTTTCAGCTATTAGTAAGGACATTATAAAGCTTGATCTTATTGTAAAGCGTTTTCCTATCGATATTAAGGATAGACGCAGCCATTGTTTTATTGCCCTTGGCCAATTCCAAAGCTTCCATGATCTTTTCTTTCTCGTAATATTCTTTACGAAGCCCTTGTATGGGATTTAACAGGAGCCTTCGATCTTCATTTCTTATTCCATTCTCAAAAAGATCTGTGGCAATAGAGGCAGGTATGGTCGTACCTTCCGTCATCAAAGCCGCCTTTATGAGGCAATTCTTCATTTCCTGTATATTTCCCGGCCAGGCATAATCAACCAACCGCTCCTGTATCACAGGATCTATATTTTTTATTTGTTTATTGAGTGTGGAATTGGCAAATTGCAGAAAATGACCGGCAAGAAAATGGATTACTTCCTTTTTCCCTTCCAGCGTCGGCAATATGATGCAATCCGTTTCAATCAGGTGATAGAGTTTGGGAATAAGATGTTTTTGCAACTCCTCCTTATGCATCTCCGAACTCATGATTATCTGTACAAAATTATCATCCTTTTTTTGTTTCGTGAGAATGCTCAGCAATTCATCCTGCTCGTTGATATCGAGATGTGCCAATTGCCGGATAAATAAAAGCCCACCCTTTGCTTCATTGAATTTATGCATAAGGGGAGATTTGTCCTCGGAACCGTTGGATGACTTTTCATTATCCACAATCACCAGGGGCTTGGAGTTATGTATTCCTTTTTCGTAAATATATTTTACCACTGATAATTTTCCAGTTCCGCTATCACCAATAATCAACCGATGTCTATTATTTTCTGCTGTCGTATCAAGTTCCTTGTAAAGCAGGCTATACTCTTCCCCTGGAAATTTAACGAAATCATCGGGGAAGCGGCTTTGTTTCAACATATTTTCCTGAAGAGCAAACGCTTCATCGATCTTTTTGAAGAGTTGTTCCGGTTCAATGGGTTTGGAAATATAATCCACCGCCCCCGACTTCATTGACTCGACAGCCGACTCGATATCTGCATAGCCGGTCATCATAATTACAAGAATGTCAGAATCATATTTTTTCACCCATGCCAGAAACCCGAAACCATCTGTATCAGGCATTCTTATATCACTCAGTATTAAATCAAATGGCTGCTCTTTCACCTTCCGTTTTGCTTCAACAACACTGGAGGCCGTCTCCACCGTGAACCCTTTCTTTATCAGCCACGATTTTAACATCAGACAAATGGTGAGGTTGTCGTCAATTACCAATATGTTTTTGTGCATGTCCATAATAGAATATTAAGTAAATATACTAAATTTATGGTTTATTTTTTTCTTTTTCCAGTTCACGAGGAATCATAAAGGCTGCATACAATAGAAAAACAGCACCTACGATCATAACCAGCACCCATTCATTGCGCTCCCTGAACATAAGATAAGTCGCTATCATCATCAATATACACGAAAATAACTGAAAATTAAACAGCCTCTTACCGCGAATGCTCTCTCCCGGATAGGGATTGGTGAATGTAATGATAGTAAAAACTGCTACCGAAACCGCCATTACCCATGGTGCTATGTCGGGAAAAAACAGATATAGCATCGCTGAAACCAAAATCAGAATACCGGAAATCCGAAATAAAATATCTTTTAAAGAAAACATTACACCGCTATTTGAGAAATATCAACCAAAATTCGATTATGAACTTACAAATATATTACTTTTTTTAAACTTTTCCGTCAAAATATACCTTCACTTATCCTCTTTAATGATAAAGACCTCTTCATTTTCCTTCTTCATCAGATAATTTTCCCGCGCAAACTTTTCCAGGTCCTCTTTATTGGATTGTAATTCATCCAGTTTCTCCTTGTCCGTTTCGGCTTGTCGACGGTAAAATTCAATCTGGTTTTCAAGATCTTTAATCCTGGACTCGTATCTGATCCTTTTGGTCACACTGCTGTCACTAAAAAAAAATAACATCGCAATCAATATAACCAGAATCATGATCTGATAGAAACTAAGTCCCAATATCCTATTCGTTCCGAATCTCTTCATATATTTATTCATAATACAAACCTAACCACTTAGGTATCGTTTTTTAAATATACAAAAATATCTCTTTTTTCCAATTACGCGAACCATTGCAGGGAAATAAATACAAAATAACCATACCACTCTTTGGCATGATTGAACAAAATAAAGTATCTTTACGCTCACTTTAAGAATCCGGGTTGAGTGTTATTCTAAAATATTATCGAATCATATGAACAAAATTATTACCGCAATTGCGTTGTTATTCGTAACCTTCACATCCTTTCCCTGTACAAACTTACTGGTCGGGAAGAAAGCTTCCATAGATGGATCCACACTTATTTCCTATGCCGCCGACTCTTATGCGTTGTACGGAGAATTGTACCACTGGCCCGCCCAACAATACGGTCCAGGTGAAATGTTGAAAGTCTATGAGTGGGATTCGGGAAAATACATGGGCGAAATACCACAGGTATTGCAGACCTACAACGTGATCGGCAATATGAATGAACACCAACTTGCTATTGGAGAAACAACCTTTGGCGGACGGAGCGAATTATCCGATTCTACGGGCATCATGGACTATGGAAGCCTTATTTATATTACATTGCAACGTGCTTCAAATGCCCGTGAAGCCATCACTATAATGACAGATCTCGTAAAGGAACACGGTTATTACAGTTCTGGAGAATCGTTTTCTATAGCCGATCCGAATGAAGTATGGGTGATGGAAATGATCGGGAAAGGACCGGGAAAGAGAGGTGCTGTATGGGTAGCCATACGTATTCCTGACGACTGTGTATCAGCCCATGCCAACCAGTCACGCATCCAACAATTTCCCCTAAATGATCCTGATAATTGCATTTATTCGTCCGATGTGATTTCTTTCGCCCGGGAAAAAGGATATTTCAACGGCACAGATGCCGATTTTAGTTTTGCCAAGGCATACGCACCCCTCGATTTTGGCGCATTACGCTACTGTGAAGCGCGAGTTTGGTCGTTCTTTAATAAAATAAACAAAGATATGGCCAAATATGTAACTTATGCACAGGGGAAAACCACAGATCCGATGCCACTCTATATCAAGCCCGACAGAAAGTTGAGCGCACAGGATATACAGGAGATGATGCGCGACCATTATGAAGGAACCGAACTCGACTGGCGCTTTGATGTAGGTGCCGGACCATTTAATTCTCCTTACCGGTGGAGTCCGCTCTCTTTCGAAGTCGATTCCGTGGAATATTGTAATGAACGCCCTATTGCCACACAACAGACAGGTTTCTCTTTTGTGGCACAAATGCGTTCGTGGTTACCCAATGAAATAGGTGGTATCCTCTGGTTCGGTATCGATGATGCGGCACAAACGGTCTACTATCCGTTCTACTGCGGCCATATCGAAACACCCCTCGAAATGTCGGTAGGGAACGGAGACTTACTCACTTTCTCATGGACATCCGCTTTTTGGATCCATAATTGGGTTTCCAATATGGTCTACACCCGGTATAGCGATATGAGCATTGATATGAAAAAGGTGCAATCGAAACTCGAAGAACAATTCAGGATTGCACAGCCTGACGTGGAAAAAGAAGCTGCAATACTTCATGAACAATCTCCCTCTCAATCTGTTCATTATCTGACACAATACACCAATAACCTCGTCAAAGAAGGCGTAGCAGAGTGGAAAAAACTGGGTGAGTATCTCATGGTTAAATATGTAGACGGTGTAATCAAAAGAGAGGAGGATGGGCAGTTCAAACGCAACCCTTATGGGGAGCCGGCTTCGCCTCTACGCCCGGGATATTCAAATGAATATTACAAGAAGATAGTCGACCAAACAGGCGACAAATACAAAGTACATCCTATTAAATAAACAATTAATAAGACTGTTTTAACATGGAAGAAGAAACGTTATTAGCCCAAGTCACCGACAAGGCAAAATCCTGGATTAAAGGAAATTACGATGCCAAGACGAAAGAAGAAGTACAGCAAATGCTCGACAATGACGATAACACACAATTAGTCGATGCATTTTATAAAGATCTTGAATTCGGGACAGGTGGTCTGCGCGGTATTATGGGTGCCGGCACCAACCGGATGAATATCTATACGGTAGGCTCAGCCACCCAAGGTCTTTCAAACTACCTCAAAAAAGAATTTGCCAATCTGGATCAGATTAAGGTAGTGATTGGACATGACTGTCGTAATAACAGCCGTAAATTCGCTGAAATATCCGCCGATATTTTCAGTGCCAATGGCATCAAGGTCTATCTTTTTGAAAACCTGCGTCCCACCCCTGAAGTATCCTATGCCATCAGGAGGTTGGGTTGCCAGAGCGGGATCATGATCACCGCTTCTCATAACCCCAAAGAGTACAATGGCTACAAGGCTTATTGGGACGACGGAGCCCAGGTGCTTGCTCCACACGATAAGAATATTATCGCCGAGGTCAACCGTATCAAATCGGTGGACGACATCCACTTCGAGGGGAATAAGAGTCTGATCGAAATTATCGGAAAAGATATGGACAAGGCCTTCATTGATGAAGTGAAGAAACTGGTACTCTCTCCTGACGCGATTGCTCGTCATAACGACCTGAAAATTGTCTATACCCCGATCCATGGCACAGGAAGTACGCTGGTGCCCGATGCCTTGAAAGCAGTGGGTTTCACGAATATCATCACTGTTCCCGAACAGGATGTGATAAGCGGTGATTTCCCCACAGTGGTCTCTCCTAATCCCGAAGAACCGGCGGCACTCGATCTGGCCATTAAAAAAGCCATCCAGACCGGAGCCGATTTAGTGATGGCATCCGATCCCGATGCAGACCGTATCGGAACGGCTATTCGTGATAAGAACGGAAATTTCATCCTGGTGAATGGGAACCAAACAATGTTAATCTGCCTTTACTATCTGATGACTCGCCGGGACGAACTCCAATTGCTTACCGGCAAGGAATATGTGGTAAAGACTATCGTTACTACCGAACTGGTCAAAGAAATCGCCAACAAAAAAGGTATCGAACTATTCGATTGCTATACCGGTTTCAAGTGGATTGCAAAAATCATCCGCCAGAACGAAGGAATAAAGAAATATATTGGTGGTGGAGAAGAAAGTTACGGTTTCCTTGCAGGCGATTTTGTACGCGACAAGGACTCCGTATCGGCCTGTACCCTTTTTGCCGAGATAGCGGCCTGGGCACGTGACAACGGAAAAACTATGTATGAATTGCTGCAGGACATCTATCTTGAATACGGATACTCCAAAGAAGTGGGTATCTCCCTCGTACGTAAAGGAAAGGAAGGCGCCGACGAAATAGAAGCAATGATGAAGAATTTCCGGATGAACCCATTGACATCTCTGGGAGAATCACCCGTCACACTGGTGAAAGACTTTGCCAAACTCGAAGCGGTAGATCATCTTCGCGGTGAGCATATATCATTGGAAATGCCAACTACCTCTAATGTGTTGCAATACTTTACAGAAGAAGGTACCAAACTCTCCATCCGTCCTTCGGGAACAGAACCCAAGATCAAGTTCTATATCGAAGTGAAGGGGGGTTTTGCAAAAACAAGAGAAGCGCTGGAAGAGGCTGAAGAGACGGCAAACCGTAAGATCAGCGCTATTCGTGAGGAATTGGGAATTTAATATACCAAATCCAACATCTGACATCTCCAATAGTCTTGATGCTTGGTTCTAAAAGTCTAAAAAATGAAACGAAAACTGACAATAGCTTTGGTGGCACATGACCACCGTAAAGCCGATATGGTGGAATGGGTGATGTATAATGCCGACTTTTTGTCGCAACATCACCTCGTATGTACCGGCACCACCGGCACATTAGTACGTGAGGCTTTATATGAAAAGGGCGTGTATCCTGACTTCACCATCATGAATTCGGGACCGATGGGTGGCGATGCAGAAATCGCAGCCATGGTAGTACGAAAGGAGATAGACCTGGCTGTTTTTCTGATAGACGACCTCAATCCGCAACCCCACGAAGCGGATATCATGATGTTGCTTCGCCAATGCCGGGTACATAACATTCCTATTGCCTGCAACCGGTACAGCGCTGATCTAATGATCACCAGCAGTCTCTGGGATGATGATGACTATGCACCCTCACCACCCCGGTATGAGAAGTTCGACAGGGATACTTTGAACCTCTGACACTACATGAGGATATACAAAAACCCCCACTGGCAAATAATTGTCACTGGGGTTTTTTGTATATGCCATTTAGGAAGTAAACGTACCAAAATTTTGAACTGTACTGTTTTTTTATTTTGTCCGGTCAGTCTGATTTTATATTTTTACATTTTCAGAATTTCAAATATCATCGAATAAAGTGAAAACGGTATTCAGGAATAGCCTATCAAAACAGGTCGCGCGATTGTTAATCGTAGCGCTCGGCTTGTCTATCCTGAACAATGCCGTTTTCCTGCATGCGCACCGTTTGCCCGATGGACAGGTCATCCTGCACGCCCACCCGTATAAAAAGAGCCAGGACAAGGCACCGATTCCTATCACAGCACACCATCACACTGCCGCGGAATTGTTTGTTTTAGCGCAACTCCAGTTTCTCTTCTTTGTTTTGGTTACGTTGTCCGCCTCTGTCTTCAGAATTGGCTATAAAAGAGTTTTCCCTTATATTTACCCGTCACTACATCTCAAATACTACGCAAAACCAAGAGGGCGTTCCCCGCCTATTCCCGACGGGATAAATTGATAACTTTCAAAAATTAAATCATTTTTCTTCTTTCCGGAGAAACGGTTACTGACTGTACCGTATCGCCGATGAATTTGTTTTTCGCTATGGCATATCGAGAACAGGATTGCTTTAGATACACGGAAAATATTACCCGTTTTTTTAATCCTCCTCCACCATTCCCTATAAAATGGGTAAAATTGACAAAATGGGATTTTCGGAGGAGACTCAAACATTGAATAAACTTATGAGAAAAATTATAATAATTGCTATAATCATTTTTACCGCTGTTATTGCGGGAAGGGCGCAAGCAAAAAGAGGCACGGACGCCAATATTGTGGGCGACGTGCAGAGCAAAGGGGAACATGTCCCTTACGTGACAGTATCGATTGATGGAACAACCATCGGCACTTCAACTGATGCTACCGGACACTTCCAGTTAATCGACCTGCCGACAGGAGAATTGACGGTGCGTGTCAGCGGCGTAGGTTACAAGAGCGTTACCCGAAAAGTGACTACGAAAGCCAATACTACCGAGGAGATCAAATTTATTATTGAGGAGGATCCGCTCCAGTTGGAAACGGTGGTGGTAACCGCCGACCGGAACCAGACCAACCGTGCCGAAGCGCCGGTAGTGGTCTCATCCATCTCCCCGCAGTTGATGGTGCAGACCCAGTCGGTGAACATCGCCGAGGGGCTTTCCTTTACTCCGGGACTCCGGACGGAAACCAACTGCCAGAACTGCGGGTTCACCCAGCTCCGGATGAACGGGTTAGAAGGGCCTTATACGCAAATATTATTGAACAGCCGACCGGTATTCAGCGGATTGGCGGGTGTATATGGACTCGAACTGATCCCCACCAATATGGTGGAACGGATGGAAGTAGTGCGCGGCGGCGGCTCGGCCCTCTTCGGGGGAAATGCCATTGCCGGAACGGTCAACATCATCACCCGGGAGCCGTCCAGAAATTCTTTCAATGTGGAAAGCAGGATTGGAACGATTAACGTGGGTGGACGTAAAGGCTCCAATACGAGGACTGACGCACAGCTGAACGTGAACGCGTCCGTAATCAGCGACAACCGCAAAACGGGAGGGTATATCTACACCATGTTGCGGAACCGCGGGGCGTATGATGCCAATGGCGACGGCTTTAGCGAGATGGTGGAGATGGAGAACACCACCTTCGGCTTCAACGCGTTCCATAAGCCAGGCAGCAAGAGCAAGATCTCGCTCGACGGGTACCGGATCAGCGAATACCGCAGGGGCGGTAACATGCTCGATCATTTGCCGCACGAGGCCGATGTGGCGGAACAACTCGAACACCTTATCTCGGGAGGAAACCTCTCCTATGACCTCTTTACCAACAATAAATATGACAAGCTGAACCTTTATGTGTCGGCCCAGCATGTGGCACGGGCTTCCTATTATGGCGCCGAACAGGATCCCAACGCTTATGGAGATACCAAGGGGCTGACCTCTTCGGTGGGTGCCCATTACAACCTGAACAGCGACTGGTTTTTGTTTGCCCCATCCTCCACTGTCTTCGGGATTGACAACACCAATGACAGGCTAAAGGACGTGAAGTTGGGTGCAGGTGGAGAGGCGAACACTACCCTCGCCGACCAGACTGTAAATACGTTGGGGACATTTGTGCAACATGATTGGAAATCGAACAAGGTGAACCTCTCGTTAGGATTACGTTATGACTACTATCGTATCAAAGATACGGAAAGCGTAAGCGATGACCCCAAAGGCGGAGTGCTGGTGCCGCGCGCCAGTGTGTTATATAAGATTACCCCCGATTTGCGTTTCCGTGCGGGATACGCCAGGGGTTACCGTGCCCCGCAGATCTTCAATGAGGACCTCCATATCGACCTGGTAAATGCCACCCGTGTGGAGACACGTAACTCCCCCGACCTGAAACAGGAGACTTCCAACGCGTTTACCGCCTCTTTCAACTCGGTATTCGTCTGGGGAAGCACCTATCACGATTTTCTGGTGGAAGGATTTTACACCTCGCTGAATGATCCTTTCTCCAATGAGTATGCGCTGATTGATGAGAATGACGAATCGCGCGGATTCTATTACGAGAGGGTGAATGCCGAAGATGGCGCTTATGTGGCCGGGGTGAACCTCGAACTGAAATCGCTCTTCTCCACCAGCGTGGAGACACAGCTTGGTTTTACTTTCCAGTCCAGCCGCTACAAGACGGCACAGGCCTGGGGAGATGGGGACGAAAGTGTCTCGAAGAATTTTATGAGAACGCCGGGCCAGTACGGATATGCTACTTTTATCTGGAAGCCGACACACCACTTCAACACCTCCTTCTCGCTCAACTACACAGGACCGATGGATGTGCCGCATTTTGGTCTTAATGTCGACGATTTTGAAGGTGCTGAACGGGAAAAGGTGCTGGCAGCTATCAAAAATGGAGATATTATTGAAGGTGAAATGCTAAAAAGAACCCGCAGTTTTGTTGTGGCAGACCTGCTGCTCTCCTATGATTTCCATCTGGGAAAAGAAACTACTTTGGAGTTCTTTGGCGGCGTGAAGAATATCTTCAACCGGTTACAGAAGGACTACGACAAGGGTCTTTACCGGGATGCCAGTTATATTTACGGCCCCTCGGCGCCACGTACCATCAACGTTGGTTTCAGGTTCGGCAATCTGTAGGGTTACCACGTATTAGATTTTTGACGGGAAAATATATGCTTTATCCGGGTACTTCTCCCCATTACAGGGAGAATACCCGGATAAATAATATAAAATCATCAGTAGAAAATACAGCTATGATTAATGTGATTTGATATAAAACCGAATCTGAAAATTCTACTATCTTTGTTTACACTTATGAAGCTGGCAGACATACCCATCAGGCGACATGTAAAAGTGAAGTGTGATGCCAATCCATATGACCCCACTTGGGATACCTACTTCTTGAAGCGAAAGCACAAAAGCAGCCGCACACGTACCTCCCGAAAGGGAACTTTATCGGAAATCGCTGCCTGCAAAGGAGCGGATGAGCCGATTTAGCTTTATGAGAACTAAATTTTGAATTATCGGAGCTGTATGCGGTGAAAGTCGCACGTACTTAATGACAGCTTACCAAAAGCCAAAAGGCTAACCGTTGTTGGTATCGACAAAATAGTAAGTTACAAAGACACATCAAAATATCTTTTAGAAGTTATCAACATTCAGGGAAATCAGGAAAACTCGTTAATGCAGGTTGTGGATATGGTTAAGACGGACACCACTGATTTTTTGGACTATGCAGTCTTGATTTCAAATTCCAAAGCAAATAGACCAATTCAAGAAATGAAATAAAAACGCTCAACACACCTAAGCCAACCCGGGGTCTGTGATTGTTCCTGTAAAGGTTATGATAGAGACAAATTGCCCCAATTGACCTGCGAAGAAAGATCTTGCCATCGGCAATTATACTTATCCAAGCGGTACAGCCCGAAAGTGATGACTTATTTTTTCTCTCTTTCATTTATCGTATTTCTGTTTACCTTCTTCTTTTTGGCTGCTATATACCACAAGTACACAACGAGGAAGGTAAAAGCTATAAGGAGGATGATCATCTCTGTTGTATGTTCCATCGGGTCAGTCCATATTTCACTGAAGAAATTGACCCTTCCCAATATCTCCACCGGTGTCCAGAAAACAATGACCGTAGCGATTGCAAAACGTATGTTGGCACCCCATGCCCCGATTTTCAACTGTTTGATGAACATGAAAATTGATCCGATAAAACACCCTAAGCCGACCAGGAATGTAACCGGATGATGATCGCCAAGCAGAAGAGGGTCATAACAGAACATCAGCAACAGGTAAGAAGTCCACAGGATCATGATCAACTCCATGAAGGTGATGATGGACACGTGGCGTGTCATTGGTTTTGCCACGATGATATCCCTCTTATTCCTGAAAAACCTTTTCTGCCACCAATTGATGAAATTGCATCCGGTACGTGCGCTGAACAGGTATAGTGTCATAATCATCGCCCATAGCCCAAAGGTGGCAGGCAGTATCAGGTATTCGGGTTTGGTAACCACCTCTCCATTTACAATTTCAGGTTGTACCCCGTAGCGGTGGGCGTAATACATAAAGAGGAATTCCACCCAACCGGTCCAGAAGAGAAGCCCTCCAAAAAGCCCCCATAACGTTTGCCGGGTATCTCCTTTAGTGAATACACCGCGTATAACCATGAACAATCCCACGGCACCCATGGCAAAAGCCGAGTAATGCATCGTAGTCCTGTCCATCAGATGCTCCATTGTAATCATCAATGCATGACCCAGTGGCATCACGAACAATACTGTGAAAAAGGAAACCAAGGTTATAAACCAGTAATTTGATTTTTTTGATGTAGTGTTCATTATTTTTAAATCTGTTAATAGCGATTATTTCTCTTATTTATTGTTCAATATACCTACGGTTGCAGTTCATCGCAATAATAACTTATCTGGCCACCCGTATCGCCAATTTCAGTATTCGTATTGTACCAGCTGATTATCTGAAGTTTAAAATAACGTCCCCCGTCTGCTGAACGTACCACATAAGTGTGGAACGACGGCAAATAGACGGGAGGCGGACCAGAAAATTCCATAGAGTTGGCTAATAATCTATTGGCACTGGTTAAAGTCTTTTGAGGCCCGTTGTTGGGGTCGAACCAGGGGTTGTCCTTAAAATCGAGATTATGCTCGATAAGGTATTTGTTCCAGTCGTTCTGCGACATGGTTACATACACGTCGGTATCGGTATCCACGATCCATTCGGCATTCGCAGGCAGTTGCGATACGCTCGTCCATTTGTCATAAGTTCCATATCCGAGATCGATGGCACCACCCTGCCCTATCCCGCTGGTACCACTATTGGTGCGCAGACGGTAGCCGCAGAAAGCCAGGTCCCAGTCGGTACGTTCTTTCTGGTCTCCTTCGGAGATATCCCGGTTAGGCATCGTCCGGTTGAAGACCTCACCCGTACGGAGGTTGAAGTAGAGCCAGTCATTGGTCACTCCGGTGGTATAACCCGACACGCGGGGCAATATTTTTCCCGTGAATTCTTCGGCACCATAATCCACACATCCGGTGATCAGCAAGGAAACGGAGATTATTCCGCAGACGGCTGTCAATACCATCCGACCATGTAAATACCGAAAAATATGTATCAATCTGTTTGACTTTATCTTACTATTCATCACATTTGTCTTCTTCACTTCTTAAAAACCCTAATCATTTCCTCAATCATCAATTCCACTTGCAGGTGGGCACGTGCTCCCGCTGTGGCAGGGATATTGAACATGGTCACACCCGAACCGAGTGTCTTGGGTTGATAATTAAAGATATTATCCACGCCCAATGTCACTTTCACCATATTGTTAAAAGTCTGCGATACCGATGCGTTGAACAAGGCATAAGCCGGAAGTTCGCAACGGAAATAGGCATCACGGGTACGCCCTTCCGATTCCACATATACCCGGTCCTGCACGTCGAATGTCTTTTCTCCCATAAACGACATGTTGAAGTTACCCGTCAACCGGTAACGTGGTTTCCTTAACCGGTATTCAAGTCCGGCCGTGGCAGCATGGGGGGAGGACGTACTTATCTGCACGCCGTCCCGCTTGCTCACATCCACGTAAGAATAAGTTGCATTGAGTGTCATGAAGTCGAACATACGCCATCGTGCCAGCACTTCACCCCCCAACAGTCGTTGCCGGCTGAGGTTCATATATTCGAAATTGTATTGCATGTCATAAATCCGCCAAACACCTTCGATCTTGTCACGGAAGTAGTTTCCGTATAAAGTACCCGAAAGGAACAACCGGTCGTTGCTGTATTCCGAACCGAGGGAAATGTAATTATTTTTCTCCGGTTGCAGGTATTCGTTCCCCTTGATCTGGAACATGCCCAGGTGGTCCCAGTTGAAAAACAGTTCCTTGATGGAGGGTGAGCGGTAACCCATGGAATAGTTGGCACGGAAACTCCATTGTTCATCGGGTGAATACTTGGCGGCAATCTTGGGCATACCCATAAAGCCGAAAACCCGTGAAAAGTTGGTACGCACACCTGTGGATATCATCCATCGGGGATTGATGGTCCACTCGTCCTGAAGGAAATACTCTGTTTCTTTCAGTGAGCGCGTGGTCATTTCCCGGTTGACGAAACGGTCGCTGGTGAGGTCATCAGTGAAGTGCTCGACACCGAAGATAAGGTCATGCCCCTCGAAATAGTGGCTGGTGATGGTCAGTCTCGGTTGCAATATGCGGGATTTATACACTTTCTGGCGTTCGTCGCGACGTTCGTGACGTTTGAAACGGTCATAAAAATCGGTATGCAATCCGGCTGTCACCGAGAACCAGTCCTTTATCTTGTAGGTTGCCTTCGCACCTCCCGTGAAATCGCGCGACTGCGAGAATACCAGGTCCTGTATCATATCGTATGTATTCATGAAGAACAAGCTTCCATATACCTGCATCGTCAGTCTGTCCGATGGATCCCAATAGAGCTTCTGCGACGCGGAGACATGTTCGCTGCCCTCGATCCCCATAGGAGGACGGGGCATGTAACTTCTTATAATGATATCCTCATCGAGGAAGGGATTTGCCTCCTTGGTATACACTTTCCGGTCGTTCTCTTCCTGATAAAGGTAAAAACCATCGCTTACACTGTACCACACATCGGTCTGCGAGGTGAATTTTCCGGATCTGGCTCCTGCCGACACCCAACTTTGCAGGTTGGGCCGGTCGACATTCTTCTCGAACATATACTGAAAATCCTTTTTCGATATATCCTTGTAATTGCGCTCATTCATCTGCCCGTAGCGCACTCCCGCTTCTACACGCAGAGGTTTCGTCGCTTTTTTGGTAATCAGGTTGATCACGGCGCCGGCAGCGCGTGATCCATATAATGTGCTGCTCGCCCCTTTCACGATCTCGATACGGTCCAGTGCGTGCAGGTTGAAGCGCTCATAATCGAGGTTGCCCGCCATGTCACCCGTCATGCGTTCGCCGTCCATCAGGAACAGCACATGGCGGGCATCCAGCCCCTGCATCGATATTTCGTTGCCGAACCCCACTTTCTGTATGTTCAATCCCGGCGTTTCCTGTTGTAATGCCTGTTGCAGGTTGCCGTAACCGGCATTCACCAGCGACTGTCCGCTGAGCACCTGCGTGGCCACGGGTGACAACTTCATCGGCCGTGCCGTACGAGATCCCGTCACCACTATCTCATTCAATCCCATCACATCCTGATCAAGGTAAAGAGTCAGCTCCTTCGTCCCCCGGTCGATTATTCCCGTAAGCGGGACAAAACCCATCGACGAAATACGGTAATGGCATACTCCCGTTTGCGGTATTGTGAATGTGACAATTCCATTTATATCGGTAACGGTAAAGGAGGACTTTTCCATCTTCTCGTTACCTGCATACTCCACATTGGCGGCGATAACCGGCTGTCGTGTCCCTTTTTCAAGGATGGTCAACCTGACGGTACGGTCTGCCATCACATTCAAACAGACAAACAGCAACAGGAACAGGGAGAATATTTTTCTTCCGGTTTCTATTTTTATGATCATTTTCTATATATTTCTATTGATAATTCCTCTACCCTTAAACGAATTATCAACCTATACCCAACTCTTCCTTTTTCTTTTGCAAGTCTTTTTCAAATTGTTCAAATTCCTCTTCAAAACGGTTAATCCGGGTTTTGTCAATGGTTTGCAGGAAGCACTCGGAGCGGACAATCATCACATTGTAGTCCACAATAAACTCTATCTGTTGTGTATTGACGTTCAGATAACCATCCACACGCGCACCACTCCCTTCCATATTATCCGCCGCATTCTCTCCCACGGTGGTTACATTTCCATCTTTTCCCTGGAATTTAATCCAACCGGCACCAGTGTATTCGTCTTTCTCCCACGAATTGAGTTGCATAACAGTAGTCGCACATCTAAAAGTAATTACCATGGGCATCTTTCCAACGGTAAAATCTTTCAATGTCAATACCATCTTACCGTCATTACGCCATGAGAAATTGAACATGGTAGGACAACCGGTTTCAAGCAGTGTCTTGTCCACTCCATTCAAAGTCGCTTTGGTTGACAGTACTATATCTCCATTCAATATCTCTTTTGCCTTTTCCAGATACTCATCTGAAGGCGGCTCCTGGGTTATTTTCTCGTCACTCTCACAAGAAATAAATCCAGAAGCCACCACAAAAAGGCAAATAATTAAACCAAGTATTTGCTTATTTGCCATCATAATCTATTACGGTGTAAAAATTGAGCTTGTAAAGCTAACCTGTGCCGGATACATTGATATACCAAGATATTCACCTTTTACTTTCAACGTAAAGTTCATTTCTTTTGTTACCGGATCAATTGATGCACCGGTAAATGCAGTTGCATTAGTTCCATCAAGATATAAAGGTATTGTTAAATAAGGGAATATATTTAACTTTAGAGTTCCGACTTGTCCTGACCCGGCGGTAGTTGTCATATTACCATTCGTTGCTACCGATATCGGTAAATCTATCGTAATGGTTCCCGGCATACTACCTATCTGAGGCAGCGTACCTTGCAATTTATCTGCGGAAATAACCTTGAAAGTCATCTCCCGATCCTCATAATCGTCATTTCCGTTCATTATAATATTATGCAGTAGTCCCGTATAGGAACCCACAAAATTAGAAGGAACAGTCATCGGAGAAACGACAACTGAGGGCCCATCACTCCCGTTGGCTGCATTAATCCAGCCAACACTTGCCATTATAACGGCAAGGCTAAAAATTAATTTTTTCATATTGCGAAAAATTTAATAAGTGAATAAACAAAGATAAGAATAAGACAGTCCTCGAAGAAGATTATTTATTTTCCCATTCGATCGCTGTGTTTTTTGGGCAATTTAAACCCTGAAAAGTAGGTACTATACCAGGGCTTTTAGATACTTTATTCGCTTTATCGTAGTATTTATTAATAAAAGCTGTTGTCTCCGATCTGTTATAGGTGGATTCCGAACAAACAAAATACGTTGGTAGAGGTTCATCCCAAGGTTGATAGTTATCAGTCAAATTAGGATAAGTTATTTTGCATTTCGTAGGCAAATCCCCCATAAAAAATCCGTATAACATCTGAATCTTGCTTAGATCAATACTTTCCAACGCCGGTAAACATTCGAGATCCATTTGATAAGCATAAAGCTTGTCTTTAGCCGGTAATATTATTTCTTTCAATGACGGGCAATCAATTGCATTCACACGACTACCAATAGAGTTATCACCTTCAATATCGGTATTTCCCTGACCCCATATCGGTGAAGCGCCAAGGTCTATACTTTCAATACCATCTATACCTTCCAAATGGATAAACTTCAGCATATCCGCTTCAGAGAAGTCTATACCTGCAGAAGCGTCAAGATTGGAAAAATATATTGTAGTAGTATGTTTACCTATTTTGATACGAGGTGTTTTAACCTTTTCCGACGATAAGATACCAATACCCATTCCTTCCCAATAAGGGTGATTGGTAATGTATTGCAGCCCTTCAAAGCTACTAACACTCATGAAAGCAATATTGACGATGGAAGTTTTTTGGGCATTCCCAAATCTTTTATTGATATCAATCTGATCACCGGTGAACATATCGGAAAACGTCTCTTTTAGATAAGCTCTCAAACCTTGATCGGGAATATTTCTTAATGTAGTATATTTTTGAAGTGTGCCTTTATCATCTGCCATCTTCATATCAATGGTACCGTCTTCTATTTTTGATTTATTTTCGCGATAGAAGCGCATCAGTACATCAATATTATCTTTTGCCGTTTCCGGCAGGTAGAGTTTAGTAATACTTCGTAAAGGTGTAATGGACTCATCACCATTCTCTTCAATTTTCACAGTTATCAATTTGTCAAACTCATATATATTATTACCCGTCAAATCAATTGCAGTAATCTGTGAAGGAAGTAAAGAAAAATCGAACGCCGAGCCATAACCGTTGTCGGAAAGATCGACTTCAATAAGTTTAGGGAAAACATCCAGACCGGATAAGTCACTAATTTTAGTACCCGAAAGATCTAATTTTATGGTATTCTGCGCCTTTTCATCAAGGACCAATTGTCCTGCTGCGTTAAAGGTGAATCCCTGCTTGACCAGCACGGCTTTCAACTCGGCATTCTTTACTTCAACATCTTCAAATTTAATCGGATCATCTTTGTCACACGCTGTGAAGTTCAATCCCAAGGCGACTAAAGCCATTACAAAAAAAATAGTTATCTTGTTCATCTTTTGAATTAATGTTTTTAAGTGTAATCATATAAATACATTACAAAAATAGCCTTAAAATAGTAGCTCCACAATCCCTAAAAATGAGGTTTTTTTACCAAAAAAATACTAACAAATAGGGAGGAAGACGAAGGTATCTACTTCTGGAGAATGATATTGAAATTATATTTGAAAGATATAATGAAATAGCTACTAACATGGGGTGTGTAATGTTCATGGAAACCCTCGGCTGTAACGCTTCGTTCATATTCTTTTTTCTTGCTGAGTATATCGGACCAGTAAGCTGACAGTTCGCCTTGTTTCTTTTTCATGAATCTCCAAGAAACACCGGTATTCCAGACTAACTGATGATCTCCTCTCCCGATATTTGTTCCATTACGAAAAATATAAGTGGCATCACTTGTTATCTGAAGATTACCGGGTAAATTGGCTAAGCTATTAATGGTTATGGTGTAGTTGCGAGTATAGTTATCAGTCTGTCGTAAATTGTTAAGTGAATGCAGAAAACGCCAGTTGCCCACAGTTTCAAAGCTTCCCCATTTTGGTAAATATGAAAGTCGTAAGTTGGCATTAAATCCCGTACTTCGGGTAATGCTTCTTTCAGGTTGTTCGCTTCGCCCTTCATTGACAAGGTTTATATTTTGGTTATATGAACTACCAGTCTGGGCAACAATCCTAAACTTACTAAGACGTTTCATATAACGCAACATACCATTTCCACTCCAATTTCCGTTTATATTGACCGGATAGCTCTCACGTCCTCCTGTATGTAGATTGTAGATTACGGTATGTGTTATACTATTGATGGTATTCTGCCAATTTAGTATGGCTGAAAAATTCCGGCCATTATCAGTAAAATCCAAACGGACTGATTGACTATATGTAGTTTTCAAGTCGGGATTCCCCCTTGTTATATTGAGCGGATCGCTATTGTCGGTTAGTGATAGCAAATCGTTCAATGCAGGCTGACCGGTATTTCCCTGATAGTTGAAACCTATCCGGTATTTCTTCTTCTTCCAGTTTACCATTACCAACGGTTCTATTCCCATTATATTGTTTGCGGTATCAGCTTGCAACAATCCGGTCTTCTGATCGATGCTCCTTCGCTCCGGACGGACAGTAAATCCGGTATTCAAATCCCATCTTTCATTTGAATAATGCATACGCAATGCGAGTTCATGGGCAAGTGTTCGACTATTACTTCGATTACTCAAACTGTCGATATAATCCGACTCATATCCAGGTGGAAGTTTACCCCGTTGAATATTGTCTGCTTCATCATCGATAAAGCCGGATAAATCATAAGTGTTCCGGTCGCTCTCCTGTATATTACGAACCAGGTTATAGGATAACTGTACATTGAATTTTTCAGTAACGGGATGCGTAAACATCAGGCCTATACTTTGATTTCTGTTTCCTGACGGGCTGAGGTGCGACTGGACACGATTTAAAATAGAGTCTTTTCCTGTTTCGTTTTGTAAACGGTAATAGGTGATGGATGAATTCATCACACTTCCATTATCTCCACTATTATTGGCATTTTGAAAAACAAGGCTGATATTGCTCCCTTTCGAGTTAATCCTACGCGTTAAGTTAGCACTAATAGAATATGTCTTCATCCGATTAGAAGAAAGCGAATGCATCGTGTTATCATTAATCTTCACGTTATCTGAAAGATGGTCGATCTCTGCAAATGGATCCTTCAGGTCAGCCTGGGGATCGGCGTCAAACAGTGCCTGACGGATCCTGTTTGAGCCTTCCCCTTCCATATAATTAAAATTACCAAATACATTGAAATATGTTTTATCATCGATTTCCCAAATCAATCCTGCATAAGCACCAAACGCATTCTGTTTGTTGATATTCTCATCGGAAGATAACTGATAACGGTTTCCGGAGGAAAGGTATTGCTCGGTAACTCCGGTTGACTGGTTGCCATCACGGTTGTTGGTATATGTGGCATTGCCATTGATAGATATCTTTTTTGCAGGTTTAACGGTAAAATTGGCTCCTACCATGTGTTGAATATTGTCCTTGTACCGCGATGTCATCTCCCGATTACCCGAGTTGGCTATCAGGGAGATATTTTCTCCATTTTGCTTGAAATAGTTGCCTATCAGTTCCGACTCCTTTTTTCTGTTGTTCCCCCGGCCGGCCTTGACCGATCCCAGCATAGTGCCGCTGAGTTCACCCTTGGTCTGGATATCCAACACGTAATTTTCACCACCCGAACGGATACCGGTAATCTTTTCCAACGGGTTTCTCTTATCATACACTTTTATTTTACTGATAAGTTCCACCGGCAGGTTTTCCAGCGCCATCCGGTTGTTACCGGAGAAAAATTCCTCCCCGTTCACATTGATGGAAGAGATATCTTTACCATTGTAGCGCAGGGACTTGTTCCTTTGGTCATATTCCAGGCCCGGAATGCGTTTCACGAGTTCCTCCAGATAGGACCCTTCAGGCGTTTGAAATGCTTCGGCATTGATTACCGTGGTATCACCCACTTGTACAATCTCGCGGAGCGGAGCGGTAATTACAAATTCAGCTAACTCCACTCCCTCCCTCAGGAAAATGGTTCCGGCATCGACAGTAATTTCATTTACTCCAATCTCAATATAAGCGGGTTCCATACCGGTGTAAGAAACCCTCATAAGATATTGTTTATTCTTTGCGGCAGCAAACCTTACATTGAAATATCCGTCGCTTTTGGCAATCCCGCCTATGACCAATGTGGAGTCTTTTGCTTCAAGTATGGAAATATTGGCATCAGGTAGCGGCTGGCTTTCCTTATCAAATATGGCATACACCTTTCCATGGGCTGTTTTGACCTGTTGAGCAGATAAAACAACCGGAATCATTAATAAGATAAGGAGTAATAACCGTATTTTCAGATACATTTTCACCAGATACTATATCGTCGATCCCCCATGTAAATCCGGATTTGGCTTTTTGTGTGTTATCCAACCCATATATATCGAAGATTGGAAAAAGCGTAGCGGTTTCTCGAATCCGGCTTCCTGCAATAGTTCCGACAAGCGTTCTTCGGATACGGTATGAAATTTATTTTCAATTCTATTGAGACGTTCGCTGATTTCCTGCTCGTTCAACCCTTGCGGCAAAAGAAGTTTAAGGACTTCTAAATTATCCCTGATCTGTTTTTTATCACCGGTGATGTCGAGTATTACGAACTTAGCTCCAGGCATTAATCTATCAGCAATACCTTTCAGAATTTGCAGTTTATTGCCATTGTCTTCAATAAAATGTAGAACCAACAAAAGTGTAGCGGCATTATATTTTTTGTCGATAGCAAGGTCTGTAACCAAACCCTCGATTAGCTTTACGTTATCGCGGTTTTTTAATTTTTCACGTGCCTGAATGATCATGCCCGGCGAGGGATCTATTCCCGTAATCTGCCATCGTTCCGGTGAATTGACAAAACACATGATTTCATTACCCGTTCCACAACCAACAACCAGTAATTCTTTCGGATAGGCATCACTCAATAAATCAGGAAGATGACCCATGAAATAATGGTAGTTGGGTATCCACCTTTCCACAAACTGATCATAGCCCGTCGCCCTTTCATTTTCAAATATCTCTATTTTCCTCATTTTCCAATCAGCTACCATATTGAAACTCCAATTTATTCGCAACAAAAATACAGCCTCTACAGGAAGTTTTCAATCCCTCAAAATTGGGATTTTTTTGACGGAAAGGCACTACTTTTGGGGAGTTTATGATGATAAAAGCCTGTTAGCTATAATTTGTCAGGATAAGGGATGTATCAAAAACCAGATGTGTGTGGTGAGGAAACAAATGGTAAATCCTAAAGCCAATGGCAAGAAGGTGGAAACCATCGTCCATTTCACGCTTCTGGTTTCCTTGTATATCGTGAAGATAGTGGTGGAACAGGGGTTGTGCAGCAGGCTGAACAACATAAGATTCACGGCCGTGAGAGTGGTCCATCCCCCGGCGCGCAGGATATCCCCTGTCTGGCCGATGGAAGCATTGTCGATCATCACGCCCGCTCCTGCTCCCACACCGGTAATTCCGGTCATCAGGACGGTAAGCATCAATATGGTGGGAATCACGATTTCATTGGCCGGTACGGCGATAATATACGCCAACAGGATAATGCCGTTTAATCCGAAAATAAGCGCGAATGGATTGGACCAGTCGATGAAATATTCCGCCAGGCTGACCCCGCTAATAGTGACATTGGCTACCAACCAGATGACAATTCCGGCCGGCACGGCGAAGACCATAGCCCGCCATAATACGAAAAGTGTACGGTCGATAAGCGAAGTATACAAGGTCTGCCATATCCGCGGAGGACGGTATGGAGGAAGTTCCAGGCTGAAAGTGGAGGCTTCCCCTTTCAACACCGTTTTGCTCAGTCCCCACGACACGACAAGGCTCAGAAAAATTCCCAATAGGGCGACACCCACTACAGCGGCAGCGGAAACAACGCCGGCCATGGCCGCAGGCACAGCGGCACCGATAAAAATGGTAGCGATAAGAATTTGGGTCGGCCACCGTCCGTTGCAGAGGGAGAAATTGTTGGTGATAATGGCAATTAGTCGCTCTCTAGGACTGTCGATCACACGTGCCGCCACCACTCCGGCGGCGTTGCAGCCGAACCCCATACTCATGGTCAGCGCCTGCTTGCCATGTGCCCCCGCTTTACGGAACAGGCTATCCATATTGAATGCTACCCGCGGAAGGTATCCAAAATCTTCCAGCAAAGTGAAAAGCGGGAAAAAGATGGCCATTGGCGGCAGCATGACGGATATGACCCAGGCCATTGACAAGTAGGCACCGTCGATCAGGACGCCGCTCAGCCACCAGGGAAAATGGGCAGCCTGCGCCCATTCGTTCAGCAGGGGGTGCAGCTTGTCCACCAATAGGGAAAACAACAAACCCGAAGGGTAATTGGCGCCCGAAATAGTGATCCAGAAAACGCCGGCCAGCAGCAGGAACATGATGGGAAATCCCGTCCATTTGCCCGTTACTATCTTGTCGATCTTCAAATCGAGGCTGTAAGGCGGTTTGTTTCCCGACAGAGAGACTGTTTTTTGGGCGACTGCCGATGCTTCGGAGTAAATGGTCTCGATGACGGTATCGTGGAAGTTCAGCCCAAGATCCCACCGCTCCGCGTTGGCGACGGACAATACCTCTTCCCGCTCTTTCAAAGTATTTTGTCCTTGTTGTGATGCAGTTCCTTCCCGCGATGTAACTCTTCCCTGTGATGTAACTCTTTCCTGTGATGTAACTCTTTCCTGTGAAGCCAACCCTGCCTTCAAATCCCTCTCTTCTTCTGAAACGGTAGAAGGCAAATCCTGCTTCAGCGAACCCAGATCGCCCGACCGGATGGCATCGATAATACTTTGGTCGCCTTCGAGAAGGCGCAGGGCGACCCAGTTCACATTGGGAAGGTCGGGAAAAACCCCGTTTATCTTTTCGGCAATCACCGATATCGCATGCTTCAGGTTGGCCGGCTGGCTTTTTATCCGGCGGGGCTTGCAGGTATATTTCCCCGAAGCCACCTCCTCAATAGCAGACAGGAGCTCTTGCATTCCTTGCTTGCTCCGCGCCGAGGCGGCAATCACGGGAATTCCCAATTCACGGGAAAGCGCACGGATATTTATTTCAATATGGTTCCGGCGGGCTTCATCCATCAGGTTGACGCAGAGCACGGCCCGGTCGGTTATTTCAAGGATCTGGAGGGTGAGGTTCAAATTCCGTTCGAGGCGCGTGGCGTCGGCCACAATGACCGTGACGTTGGGCCGCCCAAACAATATGAAGTCACGGGCCACCTCCTCATCCACACTCGTGGAGAGTAACGAATAGGTACCCGGTAAATCGACCACCTTGTATCTTTTTTCATTATAAGAGTATGCTCCTTCGGCACGGGTGACCGTTTTCCCCGGCCAGTTGCCGGTATGCTGCCTCAGTCCGGTGAGGTTGTTGAAAACCGTACTTTTACCCGTGTTGGGATTACCGGCAAGCGTGATCACATAATCGGCATTTTCCAGATCTACCCCCAAACGGGTCAAGTTTTCCTTGTGATATACGGGACAAGCTTCACAACTATTTTTTGCTTCCATAATCATCCTTTTCTTTGTTCCTGATGAAAATCTGGTCGGCCTGGCTTCGCCGGATCCCGATAGTGGTTCCCATCACCCGATACCCTACGGGATCACCCGAGGCGCTCTGGATGATGGCAGAAATCCGCTGTCCCGGGACAAGCCCCAGGTCCATCAACCGGCGGCGCTGTTGCCCCTGGAAATTAAGTGAGATCCCCACCACTTCGGCCTTTTCTCCTACTTTAAGCGACGACAGCCGTTCCTGTTTTACTGAAGCCACATTTTCCCCGACCACAATTTCTACCGTTACCGCTTCCGCGAACCGGGGTATCAATACACGCTCTTCTCCATCAGCGGCGAAGATTATCCTGTCTTTCTCCGTTTTCAGGACATAAATTTGCAATCCGGGATAAAGCCCCTCTGCTGCCAGTTGTTGATAAATTTCTACCGGTTCATCTTCTATATGGATGATGCGTGCCACATCACCCTCTTTTAACTCGCTTAAGGGCTGACCTTTATGGACAGGCAACTCCCCCGTAGCAGAAGGAATGGGGTCTCCATGCGGGTCAAAAGCCGGATTACCGATACGGGCAGCCAGTTTCTCCACATCTTCCCCGGTCAAGGTGTGCTCGAGATAATCGGCTTGGGTATGCCATTCGGTATGCGGCAATCCGGTCTCATCGGCGAGGTAACGCTCCCAGACCCGGTGCATCCGGATGACACGCAAGGCATAAGAACGCCCGGTTTCCGTCAGGCTATAGCTCCCGTTTGCCGAAGAAATCAAATCCAACGATTGAAGCCGCTTCAACAATTTATGCAACTTCTCTTTGGATATGCCCAGATTGTCCGAGAGGTTTTCCGGTTTACATTCCGAGCCCTTGTACTCGCAGTCATACAAATACTTTAGCGCATCCTCCAACAGCACACGTTGACTATCGGTATTTAATCTTTTTAATTTTGCCCATAATCCTTTTTGCGGCCAAAATAGCCAGCAAAGGAAAAGGAGAAGCAAAACGAAAATCGATATTGAAATGATGGGATAATAATAACTCTCCATACGATTTCCACTACTATTTGATGTTCATCATCACCATTGTTTAGAAGCCACAAAATTATATATTTAGATTCATCCAGCAAAAGATTTAAAGGTTGGACGTTGTAATATTCCGGTGCAACAGAGTCTTCGTTTCTAATATAGTCGAACCACATAACCAAGTATCAATACCCGGGATTTTGTCTCAAGTTAGGGTTCATCATTAATTCGACGTCCGGAATAGGAAATAAGTCTCTATAAGACTGTAGATTCAATTTCTCTATAGCCATTCCGTTTCTTTTTAGGAAGTCGAAATAGGAAAAATTTCCCTGTAATTCATCTCTCCAACGTTCTTGTATTCCTTCAAGTGTTATTGTTGAGGATGGAGTAACTCCACTTCGCTTTTCTACTTGGTTCAAATATTTAAGTGCTTGCCCATTTAATCCCAAATGAAAAGAACACTCTGACGCCAGTAATAATATTTCGGTGTATCTCAGGATCGGAAATATCTCCGCTTGCGAATATGCTTTTTTGAAATTACTTTCGCCTTGGATTCGAACAGAGTATATATCTTCAACGTTTCCTTTTTCGAATATGTTTGAATTGCTCGCTGCAAGCGCATACAAAGCACTATTGATATTCTTTTCCAACAAATCCAGCGCTTGTTGGTATTTTTTCTCGTTTATGAGCACTTTGGCAAGGATACCTTCTGCGATGAATCGCGAAACAGGCATAAGTTGAGAATCTTTACTTTTCGATGATAATAAGAAATCCAAACATTCATTTAAATCAGTGCGGATTTTTTGAAGAGATTCATTCTTGCTTATCTGAGGAAGATCGATATTGCTTAAATCAACATTCTCCACATACACTATATTCTCCCATAATATGACCATCTGATAAAAAGCTATTGATCTCAAAGTAATACACTGGGCTTCTAGTTCCTTTGGAAGTTCTTCAAAATTAATAAGGGAATTCAATCGATTTATGAGCTGGTAATTTTTTTCCCACATACTCCTTAAGATAGAAGAAGATGGAGATATTTGATTATTGTAAAATTGAGCCCATTCATTGTTGCTTGGCTGATTGGTTGCATGGGTATAAAGTACTTCAGCTGTATAATTATAATCCAACGCTAGAAAAGCATTATCCATGATCGATTCGAAAATTTCAGACAATCTTTTGTTCTCAGAAATTTTATCCATATCCCCTTCTTGCTGTATAACTATGCTGGCGCTAAGTTTTCCGTCATAGCTGTGAATGGTAAAAGTAGTACCGGAAATGAAAGCTCCGTTAGCAGGTGCTATTTTTAATATCAGCTCTTTTTCTTGCAGCTTCGACGATAAAATTTTTATCGGAGTGTAAATTCCATCAAAATACTCTTCGGATGTGGCATTAGAGGAATTAGTAAATGGAATATTGGATTGTATGTTGATTGTAAAATCTCCTCCCTCTTTGCCTATTCTCAATGTATCTATTTCAAATGACAATACTTTTTCTTCATTTATATCACCTAATTCATTTCCTGCGATACCATCTTTATCCCAGTCGATAAAATAGGAAAGATCCAATACTTTTATGTCTTTATTTATCGAAGCATATCGTTCGACTAATTTTCTTGAAATGTAATCAATATCTAAATTGACACTCGTTGCCCATAATTCTTCTTTTATTTCAGACGAAAAAGATCCTGTTGTTTTAAAAGAACTTGACAGATTTGTAATAAATTCGGTAAATTGGGCTTCAGACCTATTCTTCAACAATACCGACGAGATCAAAATTTGTGAAGCTGCCATATTTGTTCCATCCGTAATAGATACTTCTGTAAATGATTTATCATTATTTTCTTGAAGTCCAAACATGGACAACAATTCTCCTTGAGATTTATCCTGCGCAGATTTCAATGACAAGTTTTCATTTTCCATCAAAAAAGAGATACGGCTCTTTGCAAGATGAGTCAAAATATTTACATTGACTGTGGATTGCTCCGTTAAATCGGCTAATCCGGATAATGTTATTTGTCCCTTGGATAAATCGCCGGATGTTTCATTATAAAAATAACCGTCAGCAATCAGTTCTACAAACGGCGAAGCGAGTTCGACACCTTTCAACTCAAAAGAGCCATCATCTGTATTAATCGTAGATGTAAATAATTTCCCCGTTGGAACCATATTCTGGTCAAGCTCTTGTATTGACACCTTGGAACCTTTCACAAAAGGCCCCTTTTCTATTTTTCCCGTCAAGCTATAATTTTTGCTAACAGGGAACTCAGTCCCCTTATCTTTTTCGCAAGAAATTAAAAAGAAAATCAACAGTATTAGACAACTCACTTTTTTCATCTGATTTAAAATTTATCAATTACTATAAAATGCTAAATACTTCTCTAAACCTCTAATATCTCCTACAAAGATACAACGAGTTTTATTATCCGTAAACCATATTACAATCGTTCGTTATTTTTTTAAAGTATAGTTATGCGGCAATAGCCGCAAACTCAATAAGTTCTTTGACAAGTTTATCATTTAATCAACAAAGTAAAGTTTTTCTTCTTCGGTATACGAATCAACAAAACGTGCCATAAGCAAAAATTAACATTCATAATTATGATCACTTTCTGTTACAACACTGCAAAGTTCTTTATCATCAATGCAGCCTTTCTGCACAGTTAAATATTTTTTCAGATTTTCTTCTATTTTCTTATAAAGTTGTGTTCTAAACCATTCGGGAGACAGTACCTCTACTTGTGGACCATACGAAAAAATAAGTGCTTCAAGTTCCTTGTTTGGGCACACCTCGATACTTACTATATATTCTTTTTCACTCAATACCTTTTGGGAATGATGTATGGGTTTATTCAGCACATACGGGAAACGGTCTGCATCAAATTGTAAAATAACAGTCTCTTTGATTATCTCCTCCTTAGGATGAGTTACTCCTACTATATCATCAAAAAAAGTAGAAAATCTATGAATGTATTTTTGATGAATTCTTTATCTGAAGTAGAAATTTTCCGGATACGATCCAATGCCTTATTTGATATATAAACATCATTCTCACCCTCTTCCAGTCCAAAAAGAAACCACCTGTTATTGAACTGTTTTACATGATATGGATGTACTACACTGAGAATCTCTTTCCCCTTAAAAGTCACATATCGTATTTCCAAAGACTGATGATTTACAGTAGCGTCAATAATATCGGAGAGATATTCAAGTCCTTTGAGTTTTTCATTCTGTTCAAAGGAGACAACATTTTCACTGTTTGGTCTTACCCCAAAACGATATTCCAAATTCGAAACAACTTCTTCCAACCATGCATAATTTGGAATGCCACGATATCGTCCCGACATCTCCAAAGTAGAACGCAAATTTGTCAATTCTTCGGATGATAATTCGTTTTTAAATATAGAGAAGTCCTCGTCTTTATACCGATAATAACAACGTTTACCGTTATATGAATATGCTTTGATTGGGGCATCATATACGTGCCGCTCTCTCATAAATCTAATATCCTCTCGCAATTGCCGCTCTTTAATCATCGCATCACTCCCGTATAAATCACAAAGCCGTTCGTTGACCTCATCAAGAAGATCCCCAATTTCATATAACGTTGAAAATTGCTAAAGCAACGATCAAGTATCTGGTAGCGTAAATTGAGCATTCTTATTGGTTGACATAAACAAGTTGAAATTTAATAACCACTAGATGGCATTTTAATAAGGCAAACCTCCACAATCCTTGATATTATTACATTAAATATTTTCATATCCTCTTCGTTTGTTCTATAGAATTATATAATTTGCGACGAAATGTGCGATTTTTCATCAATAGTGATTATTTAACGCCTACTACAGACTGAATAAAATTTAGTAAAAAAGGATTACTCCCTTTTTGCTTCACCAAAAAAAGTTGTATTTTTATTATTGATACAAACAAAATGCAACAATGGGTTAAAGATAGTAATAAACATTCAATCGTTTAGACGATTTTGAAACAAATTTTGGAAAGTAGTCAATTATGAGTTATCGAGAATGACTCGACAACTGAAATTATATCTGGATTATTGTTTCGTTCTCCTACTCAAGGCGTAAAATAGTGGCCGGTGGAAAACTGAACAATGCAAACAATACGTTAGTTTTCTTGATGAGGTACAACTTTATCCGCATTTCTCTCGATGCTTAACCCAAATTGCAGCTAAGTCGAATTAATTACCCATTTACCTATATCTGGTTAATTTCTCTTTCAGCACCTGAACCAATCCTAACCATTTTCCTGATGTCAGGAAAATGGTTAAAAATCGATTCACCTGCATCTATGCAGGATTCTTTAGCCTTATCGATTACTTTTGAAAAAATCATCTGAACAGAGCTTATACAAAATCCAGATAATTATCCCTATTGATAATATCGTAAGTAGCGTCAGGATATGTCTTTTTAAAAATATCCGGTATCTTCGGTTTTTTATCTCCCCTTTTGAATTCAAATGCGGTAAGGGAACCTGCGCCTTCCTCTATAAGATCTATCTCTTGTTGATCATACGTTCTCCAGAAAAAAAATTCTTTACCCAAGCCCTGATTATAATTAGCCTTGATGCGTTCGCTTATCAGATAATTTTCCCATAACGAACCTGCATCTTGTCGAATCGAGAGAGGGTTAAAATTGCCAATAATAGCATTACGAATGCCATTATCGGTAAAATACCATTTACCTGCTTTTGTCACCTCTTTGCGTAGATTACGGGCGTAGGCTCCAAGACGAAAAATGACAAACACCTTGGAAAGCAGGTCGAGGTATTTTTCAACGGTATTCTTACTCATACCAAGCTGTTTACCCAGTTCGTCATAAGAGACTTCATTCCCGAGTTGAAAAGCAATCAGGCGTAAAAGGTCTTTCATTTTTCCCGAATTCTTCAATCCATCAATTGCCAAAATATCTTTCAGCAGGTAAGCATCTACAATATCACGCAAATAATCACTCTTACGCTCAAAACTATCCAATGTCACCACTTCGGGGTAAGCTCCATAGATTAAACGCGACTCAAGATTCCGGCGGGTTTCCAATGCTGTTTCAACTGATGCTATTTCTCTTTGTGAGAGTGGAGTTAGATGAAATTTTGTACTTCTTCCCACTAACGGCTCTCCGGCCTTATTGAGTAAATCGAATGAAGAAGATCCACTTGCAATCACACGAATACCTTCAACCTCATCAACAATAAGCTTTAGTTTTGATCCAATATCGGGTATATGTTGTGCTTCATCTATAGCCAATAAATCCACACCTTCCAAAATATGTCTGTAATTGGCAATAGATCGTTCTTTCAAAAGGGCCAATGTATCGTAATCTTCTCCATTGAGTAGCATTACTTTCCCTTCAAATCTATCTATTAACTGCCGCATCAACACAGTTTTCCCTACTCTTCTTGCCCCAAAGATAAGAATAGCCCTATTGGGTTCTATCCTGACCGCTATCCTGTCTTGTAATAATCGTTTTATTGGTTTCACTACTTCTTTTTATTTTGGACAAAAATAGAAATAAATCATTACAGTGACAATTTTTACGTAAAAATTGTCACTGTAATGACGTTTTTTGGCTTTCTATTAATTACCATAATAAAAGTTGTTCCTATTTTGTAATCATCAAAGCACTCTTTCTTCACTCATTTTCTTCATAATAATAGGAATAGTCAATTCCCTTCATGAACATTTCACGACTGTGGATTTCATCCGTGAGGGCATCTTTTAGCAATGACTTTAACCCGGCACTGTTTACGGAACTTTGTATCATCACTCCATCATAATCGAGAACGTTTGATAGTCTCTTTTTCCGTCAGGTGCTTTCAATTTCAATTGGGGAGTGACACTACCCAGTTCGTTTCCCTCTTTTTTCAGTTTGGCTTTGAGATATTTCCAGTAGTTTCGTGTTTTTATATAATCGTTTTGGCTTGTGAGCACGGCAACAATATCCAAAACGGAAAACAACCATTTGTTGTTTTCTTCATCCCAAACAGCATGCACTTCACGTGAATAAACCATCTTCTGTTCTCATGGATTTGTAATGAACATATTTAAAGGAGCTAAAATACAATAAATTCCTGTTTTTACGGGTAAAAACAGGAATTTATTGTAGAAAAATCAGAAACAGGAAGGCACTTTTTCACCTTTTTACCAGCTTCAGCTCGTCGATCACATTGGATGCACCCATCACCTTGTCGATGACATACAGTACGTAACGGATATCCACGCTGATCATACGTTGCATTTCCGGTTCAAAGAGGATATCGCCACTCAGTGATTCCCAGTTTCCGTCGAATGCCAGTCCGATCAGCTCTGCATTTCCGTTCAGCACCGGGCTCCCCGAATTACCACCGGTGATATCGTTATTCGATAGGAAATTAACTCTCAACACACCTTCCGGATCAGCATACCCACCGAAATCTCCGGAACGGATGGCGTCTAAGATATAGTCCTGCACATTGAACTCGGGATCACCCGGTTTTTGTTTTTCCAATATACCTTTTGATGTAGTATAGTAATTATACCATACAGCATCTCGGGGTTGGTATCCGCTCACGGTTCCATAACTCATCCGTTGGGTAAAGGTAGCATCGGGATAAAAAGTCTTGTCGGCATCCATCTCCATCAATGCAGCCATAAATTCTCTTTCTCCTTTAAGCATCTTCTCATAGGCGGACATCATCTGTCCCGACAGTTCATATCCCATATCAGCTGTAGACAGTGCCAGTTGCATCGCCGGGTCCTGTGTAAGCGATTGCGTATCGGCTGTTTTGAGCAATTCCAGCAAGTCTTCCAACGTAGTAAACCGCGTATTGGCGAACAACCATCCAGCATATTGTTCATAATCTCCACCAAACTCCTCTTTTACTTTTTGGTAGATATCGGGATGATATTTCTCCGGAACACGTTCAGCATAAAGTTTCATTAATACAGGAAGCACTTTCCTGTCGAGAGCCGGTTCATAATTCTTATATGATTCGATAAACCGTTCATTGATAAACTCCTGCTTATCTGCTTCGGCACCATTGCTATCGAATTGCAGGATGGTATTAGCAAAGCGAATCAGTTCAATTCCGTTATTGAATGTTTCCAGAAAATAGGTAGTATAAAGAGCCATATCGTTTGAATCCGTATAAGCTTCTTCCAGCATGGGAAGCATGTTACCATACCTGGCCTTGCGTACCGGACTCCGATTAATCCACTCCTGTAATCTTTTCTCTAGCTTCTCTTTTTCAGGAATCACTGCAAGATTGGTCAGTGCTTCATTCATCCCCATGGAATTTTTCCAGTAATTGGAGCTGCCGGCATATTTATTGGCATATTTGATACGAATTGTATCGTTCTTAGTCATAGCATCCCACCAGATATCTTGTTTGGCCCCCCTCACTTCTATCCGGGGTTTGTTTTCCGATTCCATCCGCTGACGGATACCCCAGGAGGACATATAGCGTTGCGTACTGCCCGGATATCCCACCGTCATCGAATAATCACCATCAGTAACACCCTTGAGCGATACCGGAACCACATATTTGGGTTGATAGGGTACATTTTCGCTGCTGTAAGCAGCAGGGCGATTGTCTTTATCGGCATATACACGGAATACAGAGAAATCGCCCGTATGGCGTGGCCACATCCAATTGTCGGTATCTCCTCCGAATTTTCCCACAGAAGAAGGCGGGGTGGTGACAAGTCGTACGTCACGAAATTGATCGTATTGCACCAGATAATATTTATTACGTGAGTAAAAAGGAATTATCCTGACACTGGTAAAAGGATCATTTTCATACTCTTCCATCATCACCGTGGAGAGAGAATCAATAGCCCGCTCACGTTGTATTTCACTAAGGACAGAAGGCACCTGGGACAATAACCGCTCCGTCACATCCGTCATCGACTTCAGGAAGGAAACAGTAAGCCCATCGGCAGGTAATTCTTCTCCTTGCGACTTTGCAACAAACCCGTCCTTCAGATAGTCATGCTCCACCGCACTCAACTTCTGAATGGCTCCGTAACCACAATGGTGGTTGGTAAATATCAGTCCCTGATCAGAAACTGCCACACCGGTACATCCACCGCCAAAGATTACTACTGCATCTTTCAACGACGGTTTGTCCTCATCATATAATTGATCCACTGGAAACGTAAATCCCAACTCTTTCATGCGGGCAATACTCTCCCTGTTTAACTCTTTGAGCAACCACATGCCCTCATCGGCTCTCACCATTACCGCCGCAAGAAATATTGCGACCAACAAAACTAGTTTCTTCATAAATTACTTTTTTGCACTTAGCTGCCTGCCTTTCATTTCAGACAGACGCTTATTTTAATTATAAATATTTATAAACCCTTTAAATTCTAATTATCGTAAATATTATCATCATATTTTTATTCCGTAAATCATCACATCAGTAAATCAATTAAACCATTTCCCCACCACCGGCAATGCCCGCAAAGGCAGTTCCTTTTTAACAACCACAAAGATATACACCGCGATTAACAGCGTATTGACCAGTAACCGCAACCACACGTTCGGCACATAGGTATACACCAGTGTGATTCCCGCAAAAAGAATCATGGACAAGATGAAAAAGGATCCTGCCGATTTGAGATTATAAGGAATAGGATAATTTTTTTGTCCCAAGAAATAGGAAGCCAGCATCATGACCAGGCTGGCTATAAGCAATGCCCATGCGCAAGCCATATAACCGAACCGGGGAACAAAAAGGATATTGATCGCTATAGTAATCACAAAACCAATGATAGATATATATGCCCCCCACCGGGTCTGGTCCGTAAGCTTATACCACAACGAGAGATTAAAATAAACACCCGAGAATAGATCTGCCAAAAGAACAATAGGCACTATCTTTAATCCCTCATAATAGCCTTCGGGGATCAATTTCTTGATTATATCGATATAACCGGTTGTCACTAAAAAGATCAGTAGCCCAAAAATAATAAAATACTTGGTCGCATCACTGAATGACTGACGATCATCAGCAGCACCTTTGTTCTTCGCGAAGATGAAGGGTTCAAAGGCATAACGAAAAGCCTGGGTAAACATCACCATGATCACTGCGATCTTAATATTTTGCGTATAAATACCCAATTCGGTAAATGCCACAGCTTTATCCGGATAGATCCAGGGAAAAACAATTTGAGCCACAGTCTGGTTCAATATGCCCGCTATGCCCAATATAAGCATGGGAAACGAATATCTTAGTATCTGGCGTAATAATACACGATCAAATGTGAACTTGATTTTCAGTTCAGGCGATACCATCAGAAATTGAATAACCGATGCGGTGAGGTTAGAAATCAGTATATAATCTACCCCATGGTTAATATCGAACCAGGAAAAGATATCAGGAAACAGTGTTTGCAGCCAAGGACAAGCCAGAAAGAAAAAGAGGTTGAATATAATAGTCAACACCACATTAGCTATCTTGATCGCTGCAAAACGAATAGGCCGTTTTTTGAAGCGTAGATTTGCGAAAGGGATAGCACCCAACACGTCGAAACAGAGAATAATTACCAACATTAACAGGTAATGTGGTTTCATGGCTACACCACCCAGTACAAAAGCGGCCGGTTCTAATAATAAAAGTGCCGCCACAAAGAAAAGCAACGTAGTGGAAGCAATACTGATGAAAGTGGTGGTGAAAACTCTTTCGGGATTCTCCTCTTTATTGGCATAACGGAAGAAACCGGTCTCCATACCATAAGTGAGTATCACCTGCAAAAGTGCTACCCAGGCGTAAAAATTACCTAACACACCGATATCAGAAATCTTCGGCAGTGCAAAAGCCCAATAGAGCGATAAAAACCAGCTAAGGAGTCTGGGCAGGACACTTCCCACTCCGTAGAAGAAAGTCTCCTTTGCCAATGATTTCATTCCTCCTGCCATATTATCTCTATAATTTTTGAAGATTGTTGTAAAATAGTGAAAAACTAAAAACCGGAACCAAGACTACTTTGGATTTAATAATTGGTAATTGGTAATTAGTAATTAGTAATTGACTGATAAACTCTCTTTCCCTCATAACGATGGCAAAGGTACTATTTTTCTTTGTAGCATCCGGCTCTAAGCGCACCATTATTTATCTTTAAGAAGAATGATAGCAAAAATATGAAAAAAAAAAGCTTACTTTGCAGGTCGAAATTGAATTTATATTTATGGCACAGGACGACGTTTTTAAGAAACTGGTATCGCATTGTAAAGAATACGGGTTCGTATTTCAGTCGAGTGAGATTTATGATGGGTTAAGCGCCGTATATGATTACGGGCAGACGGGTGTGGAACTCAAGAACAACCTCAAGAAATACTGGTGGGACAGCATGGTGCTGCTGCACGAAAATGTGGTGGGGATCGATTCTGCCATTTTCATGCATCCTACCATCTGGAAAGCATCGGGACATGTGGATGCTTTCAATGATCCGCTCATCGACAACAAAGACAGTAAAAAACGGTATCGTGCCGACGTGCTGATAGAAGACCACTTGGCCAAATTCGATGAAAAAATAGAAAAAGAGGTACAGAAAGCGGCGAAACGGTTCGGCGAACAGTTCGACGAAGCGATGTTCCGCGAGACCAATCCACGTATATTGGAAAACCGGCAGAAACGGGACGAAATCCATACCCGTTTCGCCAAAGCGCTAAACGACAATAATCTGGAAGAGCTTCGACAGATCATCATCGATTGCGAGATCGTGTGCCCCATCAGCGGCACGTGCAACTGGACGGAAGTGCGCCAGTTCAACCTGATGTTTTCCACCGAGATGGGCTCTACCGCCGACGGAGCAATGAAGGTCTACCTTCGTCCCGAAACGGCACAGGGCATCTTCGTGAACTTCCTGAATGTGCAAAAAACGGGACGTATGAAGATACCGTTTGGTATCGCTCAAATAGGGAAAGCGTTTCGCAACGAAATCGTGGCCCGTCAGTTCATCTTCCGCATGCGCGAATTCGAACAGATGGAGATGCAATTCTTTGTGGCTCCCGGTGAAGAATTAAAATGGTTTGAGCATTGGAAACAGCTTCGCATGAAATGGCACCAGGCGTTGGGATTCGGTGCGGACAAATACCGGTTCCACGACCATGACAAGCTGGCACACTATGCCAATGCCGCCACCGACATAGAGTTTGAGATGCCGTTCGGCTTTAAGGAGGTGGAGGGAATTCACTCCCGCACCGATTTCGACCTGAGCCAACACGAAAAATATTCCGGTAAAAAGATACAATACTTCGACCCGGAACAGGGAAAATCGTATGTGCCCTATGTAGTGGAAACTTCCATCGGGGTAGACAGGATGTTTCTTTCAATCATTGCCGGCTCTTATCACGAAGAAACACTGGAAGGTGGAGAAATCCGTGTGTTGCTGAAGCTTCCCCCAGCTCTTGCACCGGTTAAACTGGCCATACTTCCACTGGTAAAAAAGGATGGTCTGGCTGAAAAAGCACGTGAAGTGATGGATAACCTCAAATTCAGCTTCGCTTGTCAATACGACGAAAAAGACAGTATCGGCAAGCGCTACCGCCGCCAGGATGCCATCGGCACTCCTTTCTGCGCCACTATCGACCACCAGACGCTCGAAGATAACACGGTAACCATCCGTTATCGTGATACAATGGAGCAGGAAAGAATCTCTATTGATTCGCTTCAGCGTATTATCGTCGAAAAAACCGATATGAGATATTTGTTGAAACAACTGTCAGTATAAAAATTACAACAATGAAGAAACTACTATCACTGATTTTCAGCTTCTGTGCAATTATCCTTTTTGCCGCTTGCGACGACAAGACCGAGACGTTCGATGATCAATGGAAATTGGCTAACGAAACACAATTTGCCAATATTATCGCCTCCACGGTACAAGGCTATAAAAGAATTGACTCTCAATCGAAGAATGGCTATATCATGTATAAAGAGATTAAATCCGGAAATGGGGAAACACCTTACTTTACCGACAAAGTGAAAGTGCTTTATACCGGCTGGTTTAAATATGATTGGACCAAAGATGATACTTACACTGACAATCGGGGACAAACTATCTATAACAAAAAAATCTTTAGTGCAACAAATAGTAACGTTCCATATACGTTAGGAGTAAATAGTTTTATAGATGGATTTACCACTGCACTGCAACATATGCAGGAGGGCGATAAATGGGAAATATGGATACCTTGGAATTTAGGTTATGGCGCTTCTGAAAACACATCGGGAAACATTCCGGCATACACCACTCTGGTTTTTGAAATTGAACTGGTCGGCATTATATAATAACTTGCTATACAGAGAGCGCCGTTTTTTGTGAAATTATTGTTGTCACACACTATACACTTTGCATTTCTTTCATAGTCTTGTATATCCCGTTGGATTTCGTCAGTAGTTCCTGAGCTGTCCCCTGTTCAATAATCCGTCCATCCTTCAGCACGACGATCTTATCGGCATTGGCCACGGTACGCATGCGGTGGGCGATGATCAATACCGTACGATTCCTGACGAGTTCCGAGATAGCGGCCTGTATCCTGGTTTCATTTTCGGCATCCACCGAAGCAGTAGCTTCATCCAGCAACACGATAGGCGCATCTTTCAGCAGTGCGCGGGCAATGGAGATCCGTTGACGCTCACCCCCCGAAAGCCTGCTGCCATTCTCACCGATAATGGTGCGGTATCCATCCGGAAGATCGTGTACAAAGTCATCGCACAGGGCAGCATGCGCCGCACATAATACCTCACCGTCACTCGCGTCTTTCTTCCCGATGCGGATATTGTCCATTACCGTACCGTTAAAGAGCACCACATCCTGAAAAACAATCGAATAATTTTCCAGCAGAGCTTCGGGATCAATGGTGGTGATGTCCGTGCCACCCAAGGTGACAGAGCCGCTGTTTACATCCCAGAAACGGGCAGCCAGTTTGGCCACTGTGCTTTTACCTCCGCCGGAAGGACCGATCAATGCGGTGACTTCACCCTGGCGGGCCTCAAACGACACATCCTGTAAAACATCTTCTTCATCGTCCTTATACGAAAAACCGACATGGTCGAAACGGATGGTATAATCGTCCACCTGATAATCGGCGGCTCCGGTTTGTACGGGAAGGTCCATAATTTCATTCATCCGCTTGATACGAATATCAAGGAAGAACAGCACCGCTCCATGTTCCAATGCATTCAGCAGCGGGTTGAAAATCACCGAAGAGAGAATCAGGAAGAAGAGGTAAGTCAGGAAATCAACTTTTCCGGCGATCAGCAGGGTCGTACCGACCAATATCAGCGTGGGGATACCCAACTTGATAAGGGCATGTACGGTGTTGATGATTACCCCGACCAGCAATTCACCTTTGATTTGCCCCTTTTCAAACCGTTCCTGCTCGACCGACAATTCACGAAGATATGTTTCTTCCTGTCCATAAGACTTGATCTCCTGTACCTGCTGTATCCCTTCCTGGATCTTTTCGGTCACCGCGCGTTTCTGCCGGTAACTCGCCCGATGTTCTTTCGTTTGCATCTTCTTGGTGATCCATAGTATCGCCAGGGCTACGGGAACTACCCAGAAGACGGCAAGCGCCAGTTGCCAATTCATAAAGCCAAGTCCCACCATCGCCAACAGCAACGTGATAAACGACCCCACCAACTGCGGGATGGCATGAGAAAAGGTATGTTCCAGGTCGGCAGCGTCCTGCATGATCGTAGAAGTAAGGTCGGAGAGGTTTTTCTCCCCGAAGAAAGAAAGCGGCAGTTTACGCAGTTTTTCGGCAAGCGATATGCGGCGCACGGCACTCTCGTTATAAACACTCACATACGTGTTGTTATATTGAAAAACAGCAATGACATAAATGATGGCGATGGCCACCACGCTGAAAGCAATGTAGGGCCATATAGAAGAGGAGGCTGCCTCCTGCCCGTTCAAATAGGGCGACAAGAAGTGCTGCAGGAAAAGATACACCAGCATTACCGGCAACATGAATGAAATGTTCTGCAACGTGGTCCACACCACTCCCTTGATAAAATCACGCGCCCCCTGTTCGCTCATGGCAAACCGTTTCTGTATATATTTAAGCATGCTTTGCCTCCTTTCTGATGTCCCATTCGACTGATTGTTGGTATTCTTTCCACATACGGCAATAAAGCCCCTCCTTTTGCAGTAATTGCGCATGCGTTCCCTGTTCGGCAATGCGTCCTTCCTCCATCACCACGATATTATCGGCATCGGTGACCGAGGTGAGGCGGTGGGCAATCATCACCACCGTCTTGCCTTGCATCAGCCGCGCCAAGGCCAGTTGAATCTCCCGTTCATTTTCGGGATCGGCAAAAGCGGTCGCTTCATCGAGAAGGATAATAGGCGCATCCTTCAGGAAAGCCCTTGCCAGGGCAATACGCTGCTGTTCACCGCCTGAAAGGTAAATCCCTTCCGTCCCGATCTTTGTGTCGAGCCCATGCGGCAATTTATCGATGATTTCCCGGCATTGTGCCAGGTCGATAGCCCGGTCGACATCGGCCTGTGCCGCACCGGGATTGCCATAGAGAATATTCTCACGGACGGTGGTTTTGAAGAGTTCGGTATTTTGAAAAACAAACGATATATGCTTCATTAGCGCTGAAGGATAGATCCGTTTTACATTGACGCCCCCGATCGATACCACGCCATTTCCGGTATCCCAGAAACGGGCGGCAAGCCGTGCCAGGGTCGTCTTTCCGCTTCCGGAAGCACCTACCAATGCGACAGTCTTCCCTTGTGGAATGGTCAGGTCGATATGGGAGAGCGCATCTTTCACTGCCCCCTCGTAACGGAAAGAGACGTCGTTGAAACGGATATCGTATCTGGAAGGCATTGGGGTCGGCGGTTGCAAGGTCACAAGCTGCTGTTTTTCATCGGTCAGCGCTTCGATCCTCTTCACGGCTTCACCCGCCTGGCGATACCCATCGAGCACGTACATCAACTTCATGATACATTGCCCGAAGAAAGGGGTGACCAACACATAAAATATCAAGTTCAGGGTGACCTCTTGCCAGTTACCACCGACACCTACCAGGATAATTGCCACGGGAACGAGCAGGAAGGCAAAACCGTTGATGGCCACGGTATAGATCGACATCGATCTCCTCATGGATGCAGCGTATTCCTTCACCCACTTGTTATAATCCATGATACTGTCATAAAACCGCTTGAACGAATAGACCGTTTGCTGGAATACCTTTACCACAGGGACTCCGCGCACGTACTCCACCGCTTCGGTATTCATCGCTTCGAGCGAGGTCATATACTGCCCCATGGTGGCGGCATAATTCTTCCCCATCATCATATAAAACTGGGCAAAGGCAATCACCAGTGGAACCAGGCAGGCAAATCCCAGCCGCCAATCGAAAACGAACATCAATACAAGGGTGGCGACAAACACGGCGAGGCCTCCGGCCAGGTCCGGCAATTGATGTGCGACAAATGTATGCACAATGCCGGCGTTGTCATCGATCACTTTACGCATCTTTCCGCTGCTGTTCTTTGTAAAAAAGCCCAGCGGCATACGCACCGCTTTCTCCATGGCCGAATAGCGCAGGTTCCGTTCGAGGCGGAAGGCGGCCAGATGCGACAACATCAACGCGGTAAAATAAAACAGGATGAAGAGAATGGAAAAACCGAAAGCCCACCAGGCGTACCGGACAATTTCATTGCCCGAGGCAGCGGTTCCTTCCGTGAATAACAGGCGGATAATCAGCCATACGCATACGAACGGCAATATCCCTACCAGGTTTCCCAAAACCGAGAGCGTAATGGAAAAAGGCATCAAAATTCCTTTCTTTCCCATATAGCCCCTTAATAAATTGAATATGGAGGTTTGATTCTGAGATTTCATCTTGTACATGCATTTTTTACAAAATTACTGCCTCAGCACAATGATTTCAATCCCTTAAAATTGGGATTTTTTTCTCGAAATGCCCCTATTTATAGGGATGTTTCAGTCAAAAACTGCTCGATAGCACTCCTGACCTGGGGACGTGTACCATTGAACTTGTTCACCATCACGGCAAACGCATATTTTTTATTTCCATCGAGCAGGTAACCCGCAAAACACTGTACCCCTCCGATGCTGCCGCTCTTCACGAAAACTTTCCCGTTTAGTTTCGTGTTCCGGAGAAAACTACGGACTGTCCCCTCCTGCCCTGCCTTGGGCAATGATTGAAGAAAAGCATTGGAATAATCGCTTCGGTTGTACATATATACCAATAAGTCTGTCAGGAACTGCGGTGCTATTGCATTCTGTGGTGCCAGTCCGCAACCATCATACATCTGCAATGAGGAGGTGGCAATCCCTTTTCCTTTCCAAAACTCTTCTACATATTCAATGCCGGCCTCTAACGGATCGGCGTAGATATCTCCTTTGCTGTAGCGCCCCAAGGTACGGATCAGATGTTCCGCATAATGATTATTACTCTCCACATTTACCTCCCGGATGATCTCTTTCAAGGGAGGAGATGTCTGCGTGAAGACCACTTTTCCGGCACGATAACCTGTTTTCCTGCGTTCCGCCCTACAAACTCCCGAGAGATAGTCGTTACGTGCGGTTTCAATCTTCTCGATCCTGAAACCCGCACGGGAAAGATAGTCAGCCAGTGTTTCACCCAGCAACATACCCGGATCGGGAATATCGCCCTTGATACTGAATTCCGTCCTACCGCCCGGGATATTACCCCTCACCTCCCTGTCGTAAGAGAAAGGAACGCCATAAATATATCCGTTATCCTGCCCGCTATTATTCAGTGAAAGCGAATTCCGGAAGGTAATCCCTTTGATCTCCGGTTCTGTACGAAGGATCCGCGGACAATTATTTCTATCGACCGTATTAAAAAACAACCGGTAACTATTATCGAAAACACTGATACCATAAGCCCCCGCGGCATAATAGTTTCCCATATCTATCCAAGTCCATCCGGGTGCAATGCCGTCATACCCGAAGAGGTTATCCACCACGTAAATGGAATACTCCCTGTCTTTGGGAAGTGACTTTCCAAGGGCATCGGCACAATGGATAAAAAAAGCATTCTTATTTTCCCCGAACGCCTCGCTTCCCAGCGTAGGATCTCCGACACCGAAAACCAAGATACGCGACGGATCATCGGCATCGAGTGCCAGTTCGGTCTTATAACGGTAATTATCTCCCAATGTCTCCAGGACTGTGGCGGTAGTGATCAATTTAAGAATGGATGCCGGAGTAAGTGATTTCCCTGCATCGTACGAAACGATACGCTGGCCGCTTTCTAAATCAACCATGGATACTCCCAGCGAAGCGTGCTTTAGCGCCGGGTCGTTGACTAAACGCTGCAGGGCCGTCTGCGAATATGATAAAAAGGTTCCGAAAAGAAGAATAATTACAAGGCAATATTTTTTCATCGGTTTTAAATTTATCAATCTTGTTCTTCGATAGTTAAATAATTCGACATACTCTTATTGATATAGATGGCTATATGATTCCATTATCTATACAGAAATTTCTCTTTTCTACTAATGCCCAGAATAATTCGCTTTCAATATATTCATCGGGAATATCCTTTTTCAAAACCTCCTTCGGCTTATATATTTTTACAGGTTCTTCCATTATGGACAGGTTACTTTCGAATGAGACAATATCTGGAGATTGCTTCAATTCTTCAACGATCTGCCTTCCTTCAGGCGAAGAGATGTCTATTGTAACTTTAACTTTTTTCATAGTCACTCCATTTATATTGATGAGTCAAATATATAAATAAATCACGACTAAAGTCACAATTTTCATTACACATTTTCAATTTACCGCTCATGCCGGGCGGCCAATAAAAAAAGATGACTCCTTTGGGGAGCCATCCGCTTATATAATCTGTTTTCTGCTTATGATCAGAATCTATATCCTACAGTGAGGTAAGCATTCTGGTTTTTGGCATCCACACCACTGATATCGGAGATATTTGTCAATCCCATATCCCAACCCAGATCCACCAAAAGCGGACCGAATTCGGCACCCACGCCAAGACCTAAACCGGCATCAAAACGTTTGAAAGCGCCATCCTGGAAAAAATCATCACTGACTTCAGCAGAGGAACCGCTTGCTTTAACCTTTACTTTTCCGCCTACACCCACTGCCATGTAAGGACCGGCATGGAAAACAAGACGGGTGCCGGGAGCAACATCCAACTTATAAGCATAATGTACCGGAAGTTGCAGATACATGGGGTTCATCGTAAGCTTTCCGGATACATCACCAAGATCCCCTTCGTATTTCGCACCTTTCGTTGTGAAAAATAATCCTGTCTGGATGGCATGGTTGAACATAAATTCATAATCGGCAGCCAATCCTATGTTGAACCCAACTTTTGCATCTGCATTGTCAAGGTCACCACTAAAGTTTGACAAGTTTACACCTCCTTTTACGCCAAGATATAGCTGCTGTGCACTTACTGACGTTACAGCAACAAGCATTGCCACGATCAGCGAGAATGTCATTTTCTTCATAATTTCATTTTTTTAGTTAAAATTTTAATTAGTTAGTTCGTTATTGGAAGATCATGTCTTCGTTTGCATTCAGACTACATCTTTCAAAAATGGTTTAAATACTACAGCATATAACATCCGACAGCCCCAAATTGTTTGATCACATAATGTATCAAATGTAAAAATTGTGGGAGAGAACACTCTACAACAATTCTCTTTCATATTTATTCATTATTTTTGCTATCCAATCAATCACCAAAATATGATAAATTACATCTGATCATACATAACTCAACTCAAAAGGAGATGTTGGGAAGATTTCATTGGCAACTTCCCTGATCTCCCGCGCTGTGATCCGGTCGATTTTGGGGAAGAGATCGTTCAACGGCGTATAGCGGTTGAAATGCAGAAAGGCCTTTCCCATCGCCAACGCACTGTTTTCATGATTCTCCGCAGCAATTCCCATCTGTCCCTTCCATTGCCGTTTGGCCCGCATCAATTGCGTAGGCGTCAATTCGTCCTGCATGATCTTCTCTATTTCTTTCTGGATCAGCCGCAGGCATCTTTCTTTGAACTTGGGGTCGCAGGCAAAGTACACAGTGAACAGACCGGTATCGGAATACAATGTCAGGTTTGACTCCACATGGTAGACCAGTCCGTGTTTTTCCCTGAGCGATACATTGAACCGGCTGTTCAGGCTTCCTCCACCCAATATATGATTGATCATATACAATACATACTTATCGGGATGGTGCATATTGAAAGTCCTCCAACCCGTTACCACATGCGACTGGGAAGTGTCTTTCCGCATCTCTTGCCTTGCAGGAACAAGGATACCTGGAGATGTACGTTGTTTGAGGGGTAATGCTCCGTTGGACGGGTTAGACGCGGATGAAAAATATTTTTCCGTCAAACGTACCACCTTTGAAAAGGGAGTTTTTCCAAAAGAGAAAAAAACCATGTTATCCGGGCGGTATTGCCTCTCAGTAAAACGTTTTATATTTACGGTATTGAATGATTGCAGCGTTTCCGGATTACCCAGTATATAGTGCCCCAAATCGTGTCCGGCAAATACCATATTTTCAAAATCATCATAGATTAATTCCGAAGGAGAATCGTCGTATGACAGAATCTCATCGATGATCACTTCCCGCTCCTTCTCTATTTGCCGCGACGGAAATTGGGAATGAAAAACAATATCGCCCAACAATTCCACCGCCCGGGATAAATATTCACCCGGGAAAGCGGCATAAATAAATGTCTCTTCCTTTGCCGTGTATGCGTTGAGCTCTCCTCCCACATCCTCCATCCGGTTGACAATATGGTGTGCCCTGCGCTTTTGTGTACCCTTAAAGAGCATGTGCTCCACAAAATGGGCCATACCGTGCTCCCCGGGAAATTCATCCCGGGTTCCGGTATTCACTGCAATACCGCAATAAGATATGTCGGATGGGAAAGAACGGTGGATAATACGTAAACCGTTCAATAAAGTGTGTGTCTGTACCATTACTTATAATCCTCTCCCCTCTCAATTCACCCTTGATACGGAGCAGGTCCCTTCATAAAATCCCACAATATTCCGTGTCATTTCCACCGACATCTTGATCCGATCCTCTATAGTTTTGGTGGCAGCATGAGGTGCAAGCACCACATTATCAAGCTCCAGCAATTCCGGAAGGATATGCGGTTCATTCTCGAACACATCCAGTCCGGCAGCCCAAATCCTGTTTTCTTTCAACGCTTTCGCCAAAGCTTTTTCATCCACCATACTGCCACGCGCAGTATTGATAAAGACAGCAGTAGGTTTCATCATATTGAATTGCCGTTCTCCAATCATATGATGTGTCTGGGATGTATAAGGTGCATTCAGAGAGATATAATCGGCCGCTGTGAGGAGTGCTTCCTGTGACATATACCGGGCCTTATATCGCTGCTCGATTGTTTCATCCAAACGATGACGGTTATGATAAATGATTTCCATGCCCGATGCCTCGGCACGGCGTGCCAATGATTGCCCGATCCTACCCATGCCAATGATACCCAATATTTTTCCATACACGGGTAAACTACTTTCGGCATACATACCCCAACTCACTCCCTCGGGAGTACGTAATTTCCGGTCGTAATAACCAATACGGCGACCGGCAGCCATCAATAGTGCGAACGTAAACTCTGCTGTTGGCTCACGTGTGCTATCGGGCGTATTAGTTACCACAATTCCCTTTTTCGTGGCATAATCCACATCTATATTGTTAAAGCCTACCCCATAATTGGAAATCAACTCCAGTTTCACTGCCCTGTCCATCATCTCCTTATCGGTATAAAAGCCAAAGTTGGGCACAAATACCTCATAATCAGGGATCAAACCCATTACCTCTTCTTTAGTAAAGTACGATTTATCAACAGGCAGGGTAACATCATATTTCCCTTCCAGCTCTTTTAGCCCCTCCGGCTTCAGACGGTATGCTATTAATATTTTTTTCATATTTTCAGAATAAAGCATCCCGGAACGTTTTCCCCGTTCAAAAAATGGGATGAAACAATTGGGTTTTAATTTTGTTTCTTACGAGAGAGTGAAGACTGTTAGAACCTTTCACTTTCCTACTAAAAATATATATAACAAAAAAACGAGCCTTTTGACCCGTTTTCCGCTCTTCCTCTTGGACTTGAACCAAGGACCCTCTGATTAACAGTCAGATGCTCTAACCAACTGAGCTAAGGAAGAATTAAATTATTTACACTTTTACCTTTTCCGCTCTTCCTCTTGGACTTGAACCAAGGACCCTCTGATTAACAGTCAGATGCTCTAACCAACTGAGCTAAGGAAGAATTTTTCTCTTTGCCGAAAAGCGTTGCAAAAGTAGTATAATTTTCCGAATAAACCAATAACTCCAAGAAAAATTATACAGAAACTATCTTCAAAAAAACCGGTACTTAATCAGGAACTATAATTTTCCGATAAGTTACATATCTCTTTTACCATATCTCCATTTTTATTCGTCAGGTTGATCCAAGTTGTTTCTTTATCTTTTTTGAACCATGTAAGTTGTTTCCGAGCATAATTGCGGGTATGCTGCTTAATCTTCTCTATGGCAAATTCCAGCGTATATTTCCCGTCGAAATAGTCGAAAAGTTCTTTATAGCCTACCGTATTAAGTGAATTCAAATGACGTTTCGGGTAGAAGTTCCTTGCCTCCTCTAACAGTCCCTCCTCAATCATCTGATCGACACGGCTGTTGATCCGTTTATACAGTTCTTCCCGATCACGGGTGAAACCAACCTTTATAATCCGGAACGGACGTTTCTTTTTCGGGTTAGTACGAAGAGACGAATATGGTTTTCCGGCCATCAGGCATACTTCCAATGCATGGATTACCCGTTTGGGATTTTTCAGGTCTACCTCATCATAAAAAACCGGATCGAGAATTTTCAATTGCCGACGTATAGGGTCAAGACCTTCATTATCGTAAAGTTCCTGTAACTCTTTTCGTAGCATTTCATCAATAGTAGGAATATCGTCGATTCCTTTGCACACAGCATCGACATACATCATGGATCCACCCGTCATCACCACCACCGGATATTGCTTATGTAATTCCCCGAGCAAAGAAAGGGCTTCCTGCTCATATTCACTGGCACTATAATAATCTCCCGGAGAAAGTGTTCCTACAAAATAATGAGTTACCCGCCGCATCTGTGCGGCAGTAGGGGCAGCCGTACCAATGGTCATTCCCCGATAAATCTGACGGGAATCGGCTGACAAAATGGGGCATCCCAATGCTTCGGCTATACACAAACCCCAATCTGTCTTTCCTACACCCGTGGGGCCAATCAACACGAGGAGCGTGTTCATTGTTAATAAAAATCATTCGTATCCGGTTCTGCCGGAGTGTCATCTAATCCGTCAAACCCCTCCCTATCCAATTCTTCCATTTCGAATTTTTCATCGCCATAAAAAGATTCGCCCATATCCAATGATAGGGTATCTGATTTTATATCTTCTATATCTGCAATCTGGTCGGGCGCTTCCCCAACGGAAAGAGTGCAGACGGGGGTCTTCAGGTTCTTGCCAGGAATAAGTTCCGATAATTCAATAAACAATGCACGTTCATTAAAATAATCAAACACAAACAGCAGTTTTTGTTTTTCATCATCCAGATAATCGCTCAAGATACACTCTTCCATTATATAAGAATCTTCATCTGAATAAGTATCCATCTCTACAAGGGTGATTTCCTGCCTCTTACGCCATTTCTCATCACAAAGAAAAAACGAGGCCATCTCCTTTTTGCTAAAACCGGTACTTGCTATAATTGCATTATACAACTCAAGAAAGGTAGCATCTCCATCTATTTTAATTTCTCTCTTGAAGTTATCTACTTCATCGGACAGGATTAGGAACTTGAATATCATTGTAATCTCCGTTTTATACATTATCTACCTTTCAAAGGTAGTAAAAAGTTTTAATTTTTTACATTTCATTGATTATTTATTCGACAGGATATACATCTCAATATGGATGAACCTAAATGTAAAAGTAGTTGTTTTATATCCATATCCCAGATAATAATAAAACAGAATAATAATATGAATCCAAAATACATGCCTGTCGATCCCGGTTATTTTGAACTTTTTGAGTCGGAAATGGAAAAAGATGAATCGAGGGTGATATATTTTGCTTTTTCCAATGAACCAGAACTGGAAGAATCACAGGGAAAAATCATCAGTATTGAAGATAAACGTGAAGAAGGCTATTTTCTTTTCTTTAAGAACGGCGACCAGATACGTCTTGACCGTATTATCGTCATTAACGGAAAACCGGGTCCTGCCTACGATGAATATGATTCATACGCCCTTGTACCGCTTACATGTCAAGCGGGTTACGATGATTGTTTTATGGAATAGAAATCATTATCTTTGCCCCACAATAGACTATTCAACTGCGTTTATGGCTCTGAAACAACAACAGGAACTAAAACAAACACAGCGTCTTTCACCCTTACAGATGCAGGTGATAAAACTGGTAGAACTGAACTCTTTGGAGGTAGAAGACCGCATAAAACAAGAGATAGAAGATAATCCCGCCCTGGAAGTGTCGGATTCCCGTCCCGTGGACGATGGAAATGACAGCAGTGAAACTACGGAGGATGTCTTATCGCAGGAGGAAATCATATTGGGAGATTATTCCTCCGAAGATGATATACCTGATTATCGACTGAATGGAAGCGATCACAAGATCAGCACCAACATAGTAGAAATCAGCTACTACGATGACAAATCGTTAAGTGACTCACTTCTTGAGCAGATTGGATTATTAAATCTTGATGGCCAACGACAACTAGTGGCGGAATATATCATTGGGAGTCTGGACGAAAACGGTTATCTACAACGCGATCTGCAATCTATTTCTGACGATTTGTTGTTTCAACAACAAATTGATGTGTCTCCATTACAGATGGAAGATGTATTGTATGAAATTCAGGATATGGAACCGGCAGGTGTGGGTGCCCGCAATTTGCGGGAGTGTCTTTTACTGCAATTAGGACGGTCTGAACTTTCTCAAGCGGTGAAACACGCACGAGAGATTCTTTCAAACTATTTCGAGGAATTCAGCCGGAAGCATTATGATAAAATTATCCGCCAGATGGATATTACAGAAGATGAATTGCGAAAGGCCATCCGTGAAATCACCTCTCTGAACCCCAAGCCGGGAAATGCATTGGGTGGCACTTTACAAACTGCCATGAACAATATCACTCCCGATTTTATCGTGGACTCCTATAACGGAGAAATATCCATTCAACTCAATAACAGCAACGTCCCCAGTTTACAGGTGAACCGATCTTTCTCAGAGATGCTTAAAGGGTATAATGAGAACCGCGAGAGCATGTCGAACGACGACAAGCAAGCTATCCTTTTCATGAAGCAGAAAGTAGATTCTGCCAAATGGTTTATTGATGCGGTAAAACAACGCCAGAACACCCTGCAGCGAACTATGGAAGCGATCGTAAGCCTGCAATATGATTTTTTCCTCACGGAAGATGAAACAAAACTCAAGCCAATGATTCTGAAAGATGTAGCCGAAAGGACCGGATTCGATATCTCTACTATATCCCGTGTAAGCAATAGCAAGTATGTACAGACCAACACCGGGATCTATCCGCTTAAGTTCTTTTTTTCGGAAGCGATGCAGACCAATAGTGGAGAAGATATCTCATCGAGGGAAGTGAAACTGATCCTCAAAGAAAGTATTGACAATGAAAATCCCATAAAACCACTTACCGATGATCAGCTTACAAAGATACTCAACGAAAAAGGATATGTGATTGCCCGGCGTACTGTAGCAAAATATCGAGAACAATTAAACATTCCTGTGGCTCGATTAAGAAAAAAAATATAACTTTGCCAATTCTAAAACAGGAAAAGGATGAAGTATATCGCACACCTGATCTCCACGGTCTTTCAACCCCTGCTGATGCCGACATACGGGATCATGCTCCTTTTTGTATATACTTACTTCGGAGTAACCTATTTAGACCAGTTTTGGCTGATACTCACTCCGGTATTCCTTTTCTCATTTGCTATACCGTCTATCCTCATTTTTCTACTATATAAGATGGGGATTATTTCCGATTTATCACTCAAAGTGCGTAGTGAACGCATCTACCCCTATCTCATCACACTGATTTCCTATTCGGTAATGATATGGTTTTATTACAAGATGCATATGCCTCTATGGTTTTTAATGATTCCAATCTCGTCAGTGGCAATAATGGCAGTTGCCATTATCATTACATTAAAATGGAAGATTAGCGCACATATGTTCGGCGTGGGAGGACTCATTGGGGGTGCCATGTCGGTAAGCTATTTCGTAGAACATTCCAATCCCTATTTTATGTTTATGGGATTATTTATTATCGCAGGGCTGGTAGGTACATCGAGGCTTATCCTCAAACGTCATACATTGGCTCAAGTGATTGCGGGTTTTTTCCTGGGATTTATACTTTCATTCGTTTTCGTATGGATGGGAACACGGGGCTGATCACTCCGGCTTATCGAAAAAAGTCCCCGATTTGAGCTTTGACAGAAGAGAATTAAATCGTATATTTACCGCGGAATAAGAAAAGGGAAAATGAGAAAGTTAATAGATGGATGAAATCAAGTGAACGTTTTTAATAGCATTATACAAATAATATTTTTTAAAATTTGAATCATGATGAATTTTCCTGAAAATGTAAAGTACTCTTCCGATCATGAATGGGTAAGAGTCGAAGGCGACGAAGCATATGTAGGAATTACCGATTTTGCCCAGGGAGAATTGGGTGAAATTGTCTATGTAGATGTAACGTCTGAAGGTGAAACCCTGAGTCAAGGAGAAGTTTTTGGAAGTATCGAAGCCGTAAAAACCGTATCCGACCTGATGATGCCCATAGCGGGAGAAATACTGGAAGTGAATGCAGCCCTGGAAGATGCACCAGAATTGGTGAACAGTGACGCATTTGGTGACGGTTGGATTATCAAAATAGCAATCCAAAATGCCGATGAATTATCGGGCCTGATGTCTGCTGCTGAATACAAAGAATTTATAGGAAAGTAAAATTGGTGTAATGATGTGATAATTTGAGGGTTTACTTCATCAACAAATCGGCACATCAACAATCAGCAAATCATTTTATATGAATCCATTAGTAAGCATTATTATGGGCAGTACCTCCGATCTGCCTGTAATGGAAAAGGCCGCCCAATTCCTGAATGACATGGAGATTCCGTTCGAGATGAACGCTCTCTCTGCTCACAGAACCCCCGGAGAAGTAGAACAATTTGCGAAAGGGGCAAAAGACAGAGGTATCAAGGTAATCATCGCAGCGGCCGGCATGGCGGCCCATCTTCCCGGAGTAATCGCCTCCATGACCACTCTCCCCGTAATTGGTGTACCCATTAATTCATCACTCGAAGGAATGGATGCCTTACTTGCTATCGTACAAATGCCCCCCGGCATCCCGGTAGCGACGGTAGGAATCAACGGTGCCCTAAATGCAGCAATCCTCGCTTTGCAGATGATCGCTACGGGTGATGAATCGGCTCAGCAGAAATTGGCAGACTATAAAATAAGCCTGAAAAATAAAATTACCAAAGCCAACCAAGAGCTGGCTTCCGTCACTTACAAATTCAAAACAAACTAAATTCAATAGTTATTCGCACTTCGTGCGTTACAACTGAATAACTATCGAATATCTACTGAAATATGAAAAAAACAGTACTTATGTCCACTGCCCTATCTCTGCTGGTAGCCTGTAACAATGGCAATAGAGCAGATAAACAGGTACCGGTTGACGACGGGATCGACTACACTACTTTCGAATATAAGGTAGATCGGTTTGCAGATATCGAAATACTGCGCTATCCCGTGCCGGGGTTCAACAGCCTGTCGCTGCAACAGAAAGAATTGATCTACTATTTATCCCAGGCTGCCCTTGAAGGGCGTGATATCCTCTGGGACCAACACAACCGTTATAACCTGACTATCCGTAGGGTTTGTGAAGGGGTTTATGAAAATTATATGGGTGACAAGTCGTCCGAAAACTGGAAACATTTCGAGATATACCTGAAACGGATTTGGATGGCCAACGGCATTCACCATCACTATTCCGAAGACAAGATCTTGCCTGAATTTCCACAGGAATATTTTGTTTCCATCGTCAAGGGAGTAGATCCGGGCCGTATGCCTTTCCGTGACGGCATGGCAGCCGATGAAACGCTCAACGAAATCCTTCCGGTGATGTTCGATCCCAAGGTGATGCCCAAGCGTATGAACCAATCAGCCGGTATTGACATTGTCGCCAATTCTGCTGTGAATTTCTATGAAGGCGTTAGCCAAAAAGAGGTAGAGGATTTTTATAACGCCATGAAAGATCCCAACGACCGGACACCGGTATCATATGGATTGAACAGTAAAGTAGTAAAAGTTGATGGAGTAGTCACAGAACAGGTATGGAAGCAGGACGGGATGTACGGCAAAGCCATCGAACGTATCATAGGATGGTTGGAGAAGGCTGCCGCCATAGCAGAGAACGATCATCAGAAAGAAGTAATCAACTCTCTGGTTTCTTATTACCGCACAGGTGACCTGAAAACATTCGATGACTATTCGGTGAAATGGGTGACCGATACCATTTCCCGGGTGGACTTTATCAATGGTTTTATCGAAAATTATGCCGATCCGCTCGGTATGAAAGCTACATGGGAATCGATGGTAAACTTCAAGAGCCTGGAAGCATCTGAACGCACCAGAATCATCAGCGAGAATGCTCAGTGGTTTGAGGATAACTCCCCCATTGACAATCGCTTCAGGAAAGAAAAAGTCAAAGGGATATCAGCTAAGGTTATTACAGCTGCCATGCTGGGGGGCGACTGCTATCCTGCTACCCCCATCGGTATCAACCTGCCGAATGCTGATTGGATCAGGCATGACCATGGTTCCAAATCGGTGACTATCGACAATATTACCTTTGCTTACGATAAAGCAGCCGAAGGGAATGGATTCAATGAAGAATTCATGTGGAGTGATACTGAACGTGAGCAAGCCAAACAGTTCGGTGTAGTGACTGACAATCTGCATACCGATTTGCATGAATGTCTCGGACATGGATCAGGTAAACTGCTGCCGGGAGTGGATGGCAATGCTCTCAAGGAACATGGTTCCACATTGGAAGAGACAAGAGCCGACCTTTTCGCCCTCTATTATCTGGCTGACCCCAAATTGGTGGAACTGGGACTTTTACCGGACAATGAAGCATACAAGACATCCTATTACCATTATATTTTGAATGGAGCCATGACCCAGCTCACCCGTATAGAATCGGGTAAGGATATTGAAGAGGCACATATGCGCAATCGGGCATTGATCTCCAACTGGGTGATCGAGAACGGAAAAGCCGATAATGTAGTGGAAATGCAACAACGTGACGGCAAAACATATATAGTGGTCAACGATTACAACAAACTGCGCATCCTTTTTGGCGAGTTACTGGCCGAAATACAGCGGATCAAGTCCGAAGGCGATTACGAAGCCGGCAAGAACTTAGTAGAAAAATATGCAGTAAAAGTAAATGCCAACCTGCATAAGGAAGTGCTGGCACGCTACGAAGCATTGGATATCGCTCCTTACAAGGGGTTTGTGAATCCGGTCTATAAACTTGTGACGGACGACAAAGGAAAAGTAACCGATGTAACTGTATCCTATAACGAAAACTATATAGATCAGCAACTGCGTTACTCAAGGCAATACTCAGTACTGCCTTTGAAGAATTAATCGAAGCATTAGTCCAAAGGAAGATAATCAATACAATGAGGGTGCATCACAAGAGTGGTTCCACCCTCATTGTATTGATTGTTGAATCGTTCAATCATTACTACCTGTCCCGGTCCGTCGGGATCAGTAAATCAACAAATCAGTAAACCGACTCATGACTTACAACGAAACGCTTGACTACCTCTACCACCAGATGCCTGAATACCAGAGAATCGGCGATAAGGCGTATAAACCGGGGCTTGACAACAGCCTTGCATTGGATAGAATATTCAATCACCCTCATCAACAATACAGAACCATTCATGTGGGAGGCACCAACGGGAAAGGCTCCACTTCTCATTTACTGGCAGCCATACTTCAGGAATCGGGTTATAAGGTAGGGCTATATACTTCACCTCATCTGATTGACTTCCGTGAACGGATCAGGATTAACGGAGAAATGATTCCCCGCGGATTTGTGATGGAGTTCGTGGAAAAACACAAAGAGCAATTTGAGCCGGTCATGCCTTCATTTTTTGAACTGACGATGGAAATGGCTTTTCTCTATTTTGCTCAACAAGAAGTAGATGTGGCTGTAATTGAGGTAGGACTGGGCGGGCGGCTCGACAGTACCAATATCATTTCTCCCGACCTCAGTATCATTACCAATATCGGCCTCGATCATATGAAGCAGCTGGGTAATACGTTACCCAAGATTGCTGCCGAAAAAGCAGGAATTATAAAACCATACACCCCTGTGGTAATTGGAGAAATGGGAAGTACCGACGTAACACAGGTTTTTATTGATAAGGCACAATCTGTAAGTGCCCCTATTGTCTTCGCAGAGCTCTATATGAATAATTTTAAAGCGGAGAGGGGCGAAGGTGAATGGTTGTTCAACGCCGACGGGTATCTTGATGTAAAGGCCGAATTAAAAGGGCCGGCGCAGGACAAAAACGCCCGGACGGTCTTGACGGCGGTGGAAGTACTCCTCGAAACCGGCTATGAAATTCCAAAAGAGGCCGTATATAACGGGTTCGCCAACGTAACCCTTATTACCGGATTATTAGGACGATGGCAACAACTACAAGCCTCTCCGAGAATTATATGTGATATTGCGCATAATGCACATGGGATACGCTATGTGGCAGAACAACTGCAATCAGAAAAATTCAAGAGACTTCATATCGTATTTGGCATGGCCAACGATAAGGATGTGAAAGCCGTACTAAACCTATTGCCCAAGAATGCTGCATATTATTTCACCCAAGCTTCGGTAGAACGTGCTATGGATGAAAAAACGCTGGCAAGTCATGCTGAAACCTATGGATTAAAAGGTAACTGTTACACCGCCGTGGCCGAAGCAATAAATGCCGCGAAAGAAAACGCCGATAAAAATGATCTCATTTTCATCGGCGGTAGTTCCTTTATCGTAGCGGATGCATTACCACTATTTATATGATTACCAAATCAATACGAGCCTAAAATTATAACTGGGAAGAAATTCTGCCATTTCTTCACTTCCGAACAAGTCTGAAGACTGAATATAAAATGCAACAGACGGTTTTTCTACACCATCTTTTTTATATTGTATATCAAAACTGATCGTCTCGGTATAAAACGGATCCGCATCACCATAAGATTGCACATAGGGAAGTAACCTTTGTACTTCATTTATATTCTGCTCCCCAATAAAAACATATCCCAACACAGCACCGTTTTTATAAATGTTTTCATTCAGTCCGGCTAATTCATATACGGCTTTATAACGTTTGTCCCTATCATCCCAACTCCAATGACCATCCTCCGTTGTGATATTCACAATTTTCCATTCCGTAAAATTAAGTTGCTCGTTATTCTGCCTTAATGCCTCTTCAATCATTCTCCTTACTTGTGCCTCAGTCAGATAATCATCCGGATAATAAGGATCATCATCGGAACAGGAATATCCTCCCAATAACACAGTCACTACACACAATGAAATAATCACTGTTTTACATAAATTCCGCCTCATGTAGATTTATTTTTTAATTATTATTTCTTGGCTTGAAGACAAAAATAGGCATTTTAAATAAAATATCTACAAAAAATTACATAAAACAGACAGTACAAAATAACTTCAAAATATTGATGCCCATATTTCATACAGAGGAAAGCCGGTAGTCAGTCAACACTCAACATTACCAAATCAATATAATCTGAAATTCCGCTGTGGGAGGATAGGGATCATAAGTTCCCATATCAGTAGATTCTAAGTAAAATGTTGCCACAGAAGATGGATTTTCTAATTGAAAATAACAACTATAAGTTTCGGTATAAGTACCTCCATCATTCATTTTGCCTACTTTCGCATAAGGTAAAGTGGTTTTAGCATCACTATTGAATTTATAATAAGCAATTACCGCTCCTTCATCAAAGATTTTTTCATCCAATTCAGGTAAGTTCACCGTAGCCTTATAGCCCCCTTTAAATTCATCTTCAGACCATATCCAATCCGGACCATTTATTTTAACATTAACGATTTGCCATTGGCCATCCAATGAATTGTCAATCATTCGTTGCACATCCCAATCCGACAGGGAATCATCCGAACATCCGTAACCCACAAAAAGTATAAGGAATGCAGCAACAGAGGAGAATAAAAATTTTCTTTTCATAATTCAGTATTTTTTAATCAATAAAATTTCTTTGCAATCTATGACGTCAAAATGGTCTTTACGTTTAACTTAAAACAGTAAAAAGGAGAAAAAGTTTAACCTATTCCTCCTCCATGCCTGGTATAGTGCTGCTCATAACTCGAGTAAGCAGCTCAGTTTTCACTATCTTTTACCCAGGAATCCTCCAAGGATATCATTTAAAGGATTACCATCGCCATCTTTGTCGAGTGCGCTACCCAGCATATCCACAAGGCCTCCTCCGGATTTGGCTTTCTGTTGGGCACCTCCTATAAGACTACCCAAAAGATCACCCAAACCACCAGCGCCGGTATTGGTCTGCCTTTTCTGTTTACCCAGATATGCCATTACGATGGGAGCCAGAATAGCCAACAATGGTCCTATCTTATTCTTACTAAGACCTGTCTTCTGGGAGATACCCTGTTCTACCCCCGCAAGATTACTCCCGAACACATGGTTTAATATACCATTGCCGTCCTGCTGCAATTCCTGTGTACGTCCTCCGAAGATACCGGAAAGGTTATCCAACAGCGAGCCGTCGTGCTTCGATTCAAGCGCCTTGTTCAGGTTCTCCGCACCGTCCCTCGATTGTACATTTTTGGTCATCCCCTCCAGTATTGCCGGTATAGCTAAACTGACCACGCTCGAGGCTTCATTTTGACTCATGCCCAATTGACCGGCTACATTTTTCACGATGGATTGCCCCGCCGTGCTCTTCAATAATTCTGATAGATCCATTTTGAATAAGTATAAAAAATAATTTCCCCAAAAATACATCTATTTAAACAATTTCTATGCAATTTTGGTTTTGACAATTAAGGAGATGAGGAATAAAACCTCATATCTCCAATTTTACCAATTTGATATATCGAATTGTCTGCTGTAAAAAAAAACATTATTTTTGTCCACCCAGATAAATTGGGTGAAAATTATATGTCTTGATTCTTGCATCTTGGCTTTTTATTCTTAAAATAATGAAACAATATCTCGACTTATTACAACAGGTACTGGACGAAGGCGTCAAAAAAGAGGACCGTACCGGAACAGGTACTATCAGTATATTCGGACATCAGAGCCGGTATAGGATGAGTGAAGGTTTTCCGGTGCTCACCACAAAAAAATTACATCTCAAATCGATCATTCATGAATTGCTTTGGTTTCTGAATGGGGATACCAACGTGAAGTACTTGAATGATAATGGCGTACGTATCTGGAACGAATGGGCGGACGAAAATGGAAACCTGGGTCATATCTACGGATACCAATGGCGTTCCTGGCCCGATTATAATGGCGGGCATATCGACCAGATATCGCAGGTAGTCAATGCCATTAAAAACAATCCCGACTCACGTCGTATTATTGTTAGTTCATGGAACGTGGCAGACATCCCCAATATGAACCTCCCACCCTGCCACGCTTTCTTCCAGTTTTATGTGGCGGATGGCAAACTGAGCCTGCAACTATATCAACGTAGCGCAGATATCTTCCTGGGTGTACCGTTCAATATTGCTTCTTATGCATTGCTACTAAAAATGATGGCGCAAGTGACCGGATTGGAAGAAGGAGATTTCATCCATACTCTGGGGGATGCGCATATCTATCTGAATCATCTGGAACAGGTGAACCTTCAACTTACGCGTGCTCCCAGAGTGCTGCCCCGGATGAATATCAACCCTGAGATAAAGAATATCTTCGATTTTCGTTTCGAAGATTTCAAACTGATGGATTATGACCCATATCCGCATATTAAAGGTACTGTGAGTGTATGATAAGCAGGGAAACAATCCATATTGCCATTATCGTCGCACTCGATGAGCAGAATGCTATCGGACGTAACGGAGGCTTACTTTGTCACCTTCCCGCCGATCTCAAACATTTTAAGGAGATCACCACAGGTCACTGCATTGTCATGGGAAGAAAGACCTATGAATCACTGCCCAAAGGAGCACTACCCAACCGCACCAATATAGTGGTCACCTCCCATTCTGCGGAAAATTATCCTGGTTGTATTGTAGTCCGCTCTATAGATGAAGCAATGACATATTGCAAAGAAGAAGAAACTGTTTTCATTATAGGAGGGGGACAACTTTACCGTTCATCGCTCCATCTTGCCGATCAGCTTTATCTCACCCGTATTCATCACACATTCGGAGATGCGGACACTTTTTTCCCGGAAATCAGTCCCCGGCAGTGGAAGTTAATTTACAGTGAAATGCATAAATCAGACGAAAAAAATCTATATGACTACTCATTCCTGCACTATATAAAAAGAAAGTAGAAAAATGCGCGCAGACAGTTGGCAAGAATTTCTGCAAGGTGACGAAAATGCTTTTTCGGAGCTTTATTGCCTTTATTTCAATGAACTCCTGGCATACGGCCTCAAAATCGGTTTCGATAAAGAGATATGCAAAGACGCCATCCAGGATGTCTTTTACAAAATATACACTTGCCATACCCAATTAACCCATATCAGGAATATAGAATCCTACCTCCTTCACTGCCTCAAAAACCGGTTATTAGATCTCTACAATGTGGAAACTAAAATCAACCATATAAATTATAATGAAATAATTGTGGAAAGTGAAGATAGTGTAGTAGAAAGAATTATCGAAAAAGAGACAGAGTTGCATTTAGAAGATAAAATCAAGCATTCGCTAAATGCATTGCCACCTAAACAAAGAAAAATAATCTATTACCATTATCAACTTAACCTTTCTTTTGATGAAATAGCCATTTTACTGGAAATGAAACCGGATACCATCAGGAAATCGATACATAGAGCCATACAAAAAATGAGAGAGACCCAACGCCTTAAAATTTCTTTCCCCATTTTTCTTTTCTCTTTCCTTCAATAAAACATGGTTAATATTTATTAATATTACCCCATTTTATTCTTTTTTTGATACTTTTGATGCAAAATAAAGCCACATAATATATCTCAGTGACTTTTTATGCGACGACCTTTTATTCAAACTTAACTACTTATGCCTATGGAAAAAAGTAAAAGTACAAAAAATGCCGTCTAATACGGCGAATCATTCAATCAGAGTGCTGTTCGGTTACGAAGTGATTCGTAATTTATTGGTAACAAATTAAAAAACGAAGGTATGCAAGTAAAGAATCCACCCAAGTTATTTTTTATAAAAATAAATAACATTTTTTCAACAATCATGCAATATTGTGTTTTAGCCGCTTTTTTCTCTGTTTTTTCTGCTACGGCAGCAAATATATATCCTGAATCCAGAACAGAAAGCGCTGAACTAAAAGAAGTGATGCTGACAGATCCATCTTACGGATTAGAAAAAAACAAGATCGATGCCGGAGCTCCTGAACAAACCGGAAAAACAATTACGGGGACAGTAAAGGATGTGCATGGGCAACCCATTATTGGTGCCAATATCATAGAAGAAGATGCTTCGTCCAACGGGACTGTCACCGATATTGATGGTAAGTTCACCCTGCAGGTAGGTAATAATGCTGCCGTCCGAATCTCTTATATTGGCTACTTGCCCCAGACGATCCATAGCACAGAGAGGACTCATTTCGATATAACATTAATCGAAGACACCCGGGCCTTGGAGGAAATAGTGATAACCGCCATGGGTATTAAAAGGGAACGGAAGGCATTGGGTTATGCCGTTTCTGATCTGGATGCGGGAGAGTTGATGAAAAATAAAAATACCAATGTTGTCAATTCCTTGGCAGGCAAAATTCCGGGGGTAAATATCACCCAAAGCAGTGGTGCAGCGGGGGCAGGGGCAAATATTATTATCCGCGGAGGAAACTCCACATCAGAAGGTCGCGAGAATCAACCATTGTTCGTGGTTGATGGTATTATTTATGATAACTCAACCACAGTGGTCGGAAATAGTGCTACCGACGGGATGACACGCAGTAATACCACATTTTCCAACCGTGTAATGGATATCAACCCTGAGGATATTGAAACAATGTCGGTATTGAAAGGGGCAGCAGCTGCTGCTCTGTATGGTTCACGAGCAGCGGATGGGGTAATAATTATCACTACAAAGAAAGGAACGGAAGGTAGGGTAAAGATTGACGTATCCAGTAAATTAAGTTCTTCATGGTCCACCAAATTACCTGAAACTCAAAAAGAATTTGGTCGCGGATATTATGAAAATAACGGCGTATTCAATGATCTTACCTATAAATCATGGGGAGAGAGAATCGATGCCGCCACTTCCCTATATGATAATATCAGGAATTTTTTTAAAAATGCAATTGTATACGATAACAATATAAGCATCTCCAGCGGCAACAGCAACAGTTCTTTCTACCTGTCGGCTTCTAATTATGACCAGAAAGGGATTGTACCTGAAACCGGATACGACAAAACTACATTTCGCTTCAATGGAGAACAAAAATATGGGCGCCTCACCGTCAATGCCAATGCTGCCTATTCAATTGCCAATACAAACAAGACACTGACTTCTGCAGGATTGTGGGATGGAGGTGGAAACGGTACGATGACGGCCCTTTATAGTTGGCCATTGACCGAAGATATGTCGAAATATTTAAACGAGGACGGCTCTAAATACCGTTTGTTTGAAGGCCGCTGGGATCTGTCCGATGATAAAGAGAATCCCTACTGGATTATCAATAAGAATAAGATGACGGATAAAACCGATCGTTTTACCGGATCACTGGGAGGATCTATGGAGATTACAGACTGGTGGAATGTATCAGCACGTGTAGGATACGATCAATATACGACAAATGCCTATACATACATGGCCCCCGGGTCAGTGGTGAAGGAAATATATCAAAATGGCCGCTTGAGTAAAAGTGACTATAATTATACATTTATCACCACCAATATCATGACCAATTTCCATAAGGCGTTTAATGATTTTGATTTCAATCTCTTGTTGGGAAATACGACTGAAAGCACAGAACGGTTAAATCAAACCCACTGGGGGTATAATTTTATTACAGCGGGAACCATCAGCTTCTCTAATATTTCAAAAGAGAACCAGTTTTTTACCGATGCTACCGTCAAAAAACGTCTGGTAGGCCTCTACGGAGAATTCCGTGCATCCTACAAAAATATGGCTTACCTCACCCTTACAGGACGGAATGACTGGTCATCCACTCTTCCTATCGATAATCGTTCTTATTTTTATCCCTCTGTCAGCGGATCATTTGTATTTACCGAAGTAATACCAAAAAACGATATCCTGTCATTCGGGAAGATCCGTACCAGTTGGGCTCAAGTAGGTAAAGATGCCAATTCCTACGCAACCCTTACCTACCTCACCGATCCTTTCTCATTTGGTTCATTTGTGGGTGTAGGTAATCAGTATGTAAGCGGAAACGCTTATTTGAAACCGGAAATACAAAGAGCTTGGGAAGTGGGAGGAGAATTCAGATTCCTGAATGGACGAATTGGACTGGATTATACTTATTACCATAGCAAGACGACCAATCAGATAGCCTCTCCACGTCTCTCAAACGCCAATGGATATATCATGTCATCCATTAATTCCGGTTCTGTCATTAACAAGGGAATGGAAATTTCGATTACGGGTAAACCGATTATAACACCTGATTTTGAATGGGATATCACTTTAAATACTTCCTATAACCGTGGGAGGCTGGGTGAATTCCTGGCTGGTGTGGAAATATTCTATCCCACCGATGCGCAATTCGGCACTATCAAGGCGGCCTCCATTCCCAACGGAGGTAATTTCCTTGCCTTGATAGGATCACGGTATGCGTACGAAACGAAAGGGGAAGGCGATCAAAAAGAGGAGATTATCGGTGGCCGTTACCAGATAGATCCAACCACAGGACTCTATAAAGTAGCAAGTAGTACAAGCGAAGTGGTAGGCAACAGGGAACCTAAATTTATTGGAGGGCTCAATAATTCTTTCAGGTATAAGGACCTGACATTCTCTTTCCTGCTCGATCTGCGTATTGGGGGCGACGTATACAACGGTACGGAATACTACATGGTCACCAATGGATTGTCTAAAAGAACTCTGGAAAACGGTCGTGAATATGTAACCGTGACAGGGGTAAACAGTGAAACAGGAGAGGATCTCAACCAGACTTATCATATCGACCAGCAATATACGATCAGTGGCACCACCTATTCGGGTAAAGCCATGATACAAAAGTACTGGGATAATTATGCTTCAAATTCATATCACTTTATCACCTCCGTCAACTGGTTAAAGTTGCGTTCAATGGCTATTAGTTATGATTTCACAAAGATGATCAAGAATCAGAGTGTTATCAAAGGACTTGCCGTAACCGTAACAGGGACCAACCTGTTCACATTGACAAACTACAAAGGTATGGATCCGGAAGTAAGTACAGCCGGGGGAACAGGTGGCTCCGGAGCCACCGGAATAGATTATTGCAGTGTCCCTGCAACTTCCAGTTTCACTTTTGGTGTAAATGTCACATTTTAATAATGAAAAAACAAGAAATTATGAAAAATCTAAAATATTGCATTGCATTGGTATGTGTAGTATTATACACCACGTCATGCAATGATTGGCTGGATGTAAATAATGATCCCGACTCTCCCAATAACAAAAGTGCCGTGGTATCAAACAGGTTACCTTGGATCCAGAAATTTTATATGTATTCCGCAGGAGCCACCAATATGCGCACCGCATGCCAAGCGGGAATCTATTACAGTAATAACACCAATAACAATCATTTGGGTGTTACCTGGGCTTGTCAACCGGGATCAACGACCACATCCTATCAGACATGGTTCGTTTCGTCAGCTGCCAACCTAAACGACCTCTATAATAAAGCGCAGGAAGAAGGAGCTTACCATTATATGGCAGCTGCCAATGTGATGCATGCATTGGGATTTATGGAAATGCTGGATCTCTATGGCGAGATCCCCTATACAGAAGCATTGGGATCTTCACCAAGTCCGGCTTATGATAATGGAAAAACAGTTTTCAACGGCTGTATCGCCAAACTGGATGAAGCGATTGAACTATTGAACCGAACCCAGGAAACAACCGCTGAAAGCCTTTCGTCGGGAGATTTATGGAATGAGGGCGATGTAAATAAATGGCTGAAACTCTGCTATGGATTGAAGGCCCGTTATCTGCTGAAACTCTCCAAGAAAACAGATTTATATAACCCAGAGGCTATCCTGGATTGTCTGTCCAGAGGTCCCCAATCCAACGCCGACAACACCTTTGCCCGTTGTTACAATAGTGCTTCAGACGTGCTTGATTACCTGTACTTTGACCCGATCATGACCAATGGGAACTGGGATTATGCCGCTTATGGCAGCAACCAGCGTATTACCAAATATTACTATGATTTGCTAACAAACATGCGGGGTTCGGGAGTGGAAGACCCCCGTATGACCAAGATTGTGCCAGCATCAATGAGTAATATTAAGTTAGATGCCAGCAATAAGGTACGGGAGTTTAAATGGCTTCGCTCTGAAGGTGTGGATATCTATGGTGATGCCACCCGTCTAATTGCCGGAGGAGCCACCTCTATACAGATTGCGACTTACGCAGACGTCGACAAGGAAATTAAATATACTATTGAGGATAATGCCGACCGTACAGCATTTATTGCTGCATTAGCCGGGAAACCCTATACAGTCAACGGAAATGACGTAACCGTTACTTATAAAGCCGGATCGGTGTATGTGAACAGCACAAATTACAAATATGCAGGTGATACCGTGTATGTCAATTTACGTACGAATTCAGTACAGACCGGGAATGCAGACCTGGGAGAACTGGATATGAACTGGTACTTTACATCACAATCCAAATCTCAGGGGGCGGTGGGGTCCACCGGGTCGTTCCAGGTTCGCCCAAATTCGGACCAGGAGATATTGACTTACCACGAAATGTGCTTTATCAAGGCCGAAGTTTATATGCGAAAAGGAGATAAAAGCAATGCGCATAAAGCATATCAGGATGGAATCAAAGCCCATATCGACATGATGCAGGAGAAACTGACCGAATGGAAATCTGCCGGACATTCAAATCCGGATATGTGGCCTATGGACGAAAGTGCCATTATGACATACCTTTCCGGTGACGCTGTTTGTCAGGACGCCGGCAGCCTTACTATGGCTGACATCATGTTACAAAAATACCTCGCCATGGGTTGTAGCATCGAAAACTGGAACGACATGCGCCGTTTCAATTACAGTGCCGGGAATATTGACAATTTTGGCGTTGTGTATCCCGGCTATGACCGCAGTCCGTTATTTGCGGGACAAGCCGAAATCATCGGTTCATCCAAAACCGACCTTACCTATTGGATGCGCCGGTGGAGGTTACCCGACACACTTGAATTGAAATATAATTCCACCAATGCAAAAGAGGCCAATGCCAATGCTTTGGAGAAATATATCTGGAGTTGTCCCGTCTGGTGGGATTGTACTACCGACGATGAATATTTTGGCTATATACAGGCCGCCCTTAAATAATAGAGGGTAAAGAAACTAATTTACAAACACTTGACAGGGCAATTCATTGATAAATTGCCCTGTTATTCTTTTATGAAAACTTATTCCCAATGCTGGAAAGTATTCCATATTTAACCATACTTAGTTAATCTTTATTAATATTGTCCTAATTCTCTCCCATACCCAGTCTTTTTATTATAACTTGAATAAAAAGAGCCTGAGATGAATTATAAGGACTTCTTAAGCGATGACCTTTTCGTATACTGGAGGATTCACCCTACAAAGGAACTGAATGCCTTTTGGGAAAATTTTATAAGAAAAAACGAAGAGCACAGAAAAGCATTCAATAAAGCGATTGAAGTATTCGAACAGATACGTGACGAACAAGACTCGTTGCAAACCACAGATACGTCTTTATTACAGGTACTAAAAAATCGGATCAAAAAAGAAAAGAAGCGGAGACTAAGGATTATCTTCACCTCTTCCGCTGCCGCAGTATTGCTCCTGACAATACTATCCACCCTCTTTATGTTGTATGAAAAGCCCGGGAATATGACTCAACAGTTATCATCCATAGGTGAAGTGATGGACAATAGCAATATTCAACTTTTTACCGGCAGCGACATGCTGGAAATAGACAACAACTCCACCCTGAACTTATCCGAAAAAAAACACAGTGCGGTTATTCAGAATCCTTTTGCAAAGAAAGAAATCGATTTGAATGATAACCGTACAAACACACTTGTGGTTCCCTATGGGAAGAGATCGACATTGATATTGGCCGATGGCTCAAAAATATATTTGAATTCCGGCACAAAAATGGAATTTCCTACCTCATTCTCCGGAAAAAAAAGAGAGATCAGGGTAGAAGGAGAGATATTCATCGATGTAAAAAAAAATAAAACACCTTTCGTGATCCATACTCCCCACTCTCAGATCCTCGTATACGGCACATCCTTCAACGTGTCCTCTTATGCCGAAGATAGAAGGGAATCGGTTGTATTGGTAAATGGCTCCGTGGAAGTAAGAAGTGAAAACAGCACCTTACTGTTAAATCCCAGTGAAATGGCAGAGATCGAAAACGGAGCAATCCTCCGTAGAAAAGTGGATGTCTCCGATTATACCGGTTGGACAAACGGTTATATGCAATTTAACAAGTCCCCCCTCAACGAGGTATTGAAAAAAATAGGAAGGTATTATAATGTTGAGTTCCGATATGCCCGAGATTTGGATATGAATAACCAGACCTGCTCCGGAAAATTATTCCTTTCGGAGAGTTTAGATGATGTTTTGCAAGCTTTTTCAAAGATGACTTATTTACAATGTGATAAACAAGATGATACCACCATATCCATCAGGAAATAACCAGAAAATCAGTATTATTTACTAAAAAAATGATGTATGCCTATGAAAGATAAAGAATAAAAAATGAAAAAAGTCGAATAATGCGGCAACATTATTCGACCAAAGTGTAAATTTTGTTGGCACAAAATTTACGAAGTGAATCTAATTTATTGGTAACAAATTAAAATTCAACACAAAGATATGCAAGAAAAGTATAACTGTGAATTATTTGCCAAGAAAATAAACGGCAAGTTTTTAAAAATCATGAAAATCTATTTTTTAATCACAATCCTTTGCATCTTTTCAGTATCAGCTGAGAACATCTACTCTCAGTCCAAAACGGTCAGTGCCGAGCTGAAAAATGTCACGTTAAAAGATGCATTCCGTGAATTAGAAAAAAGCAGTGACTATCTCTTTCTCTTTATGGATAATATAGAGAATGGTCTGTCTAAAAACGTAAATGTTTCCCTCAAAAGCAAATCCATGGACGAAATATTGGATTTGTTGTTGAGGAATACAGACCTTACCTACTCCATCGTCAACAGGCAAATCACCATTTCCAGAAAACCCGGTACCACTGACGAGAAGAACAAGGAAGAAGAGAAAACCACCATCAAGGAGGTACAACAAACCGGTAAAACAATTACGGGAACGGTAACGGATTCGAACGGCGAATCCATCATAGGTGCCAATATCGTGGAAGAAGGCACCTCTAATGGCACCATCACTGACATCAACGGCGGGTTCACGCTGAAGGTGGCCGACAATGCCACCATACGCATCACCTATATCGGTTATTTGTTCCAAATAGTCAATACAACCGGAAAGACAAGTTTCAACGTTGTGTTACAGGAAGACTCAAAAGCGTTGGACGAAGTGGTGGTAGTGGGATATGGAATTCAAAAGAAGGAAAACCTCACCGGTGCCATTTCTACAGTCAATGTGGAAGAAACAATGGGTAGCCGTCCTCTTCCAGATTTGGGACGTGGATTGCAAGGTACGGTTCCCGGACTTTCAATAGTCGTGCCCAGCGGGGAAGTAGGTTCCGACCCGGTGATGAAAATTCGTGGCCAGATAGCCTCCATTTCCGGATCAAGCGACCCTCTTATTTTGGTGGACAACGTGGAGATACCAAGCATCCAATATATCAACCCGAACGATATTGAAGCCATTACGGTGCTGAAAGATGCTGCTGCCAGTTCTATATATGGAGCCAAAGCAGCGTTTGGTGTAGTCCTTATCACTATGAAAAAGGGAGCCAAGACTGAAACGACCAATATCACCTATTCCACCAACCTGTCGTGGCAAAAACCTTTTAAAGATATAGAACTGGCCGGAATAGAGGGATTGGAATATACGTTAGATGCACATAAAAACATGAAATCCGGCGGACCGGCCGGCGGTTTCTGGCGTGTGAACGACGAAAGCCTTGAAAAAATGAAGGAATGGCAGCGCCTGTACGGTTCAACCGTCAAGAATTCTGATCCTGTATTATATGGCCGGGATTGGATCTTCGAGAACGGCGAGAAATATGGATACAGGATCTATGATCCGGTGGAAGCCATGATCAAAAACTCCGCCTTTTCACAGAACCATAATCTTTCGCTGAATGGAAGGCGCAATGATACAAGTTATAATTTGAGCATCGGTTACCTGGGACAGGAAGGAATGATGAAACCGGCTAATCACGACGATTACAAGAGGTTCACCGGAAATATAAACGTTTCTACCAAAGTAGCGGATTTCATCACTATCCGAGGAGGCGCCCGCTATTCGGACGCGACCAAACGGTATCCCAATTCATCAAGTGCCTGGGCTTTTGCTGCCGACCCATGGCTTTATCTATACAGATGGAGCCGGCTTTTCCCTATCGCCACTACCGAACACGGACAACAAATCCATGACCCCTATTGGGATACAAAGAATACAAATGATGTAATCAAAAGAGACAGGTATATAAACCTGACCGCAGGAACGACTATCGACATAACCAGTAACTGGAATATAGAGGCTGATTATGCCTACACCTCGGAAATGAAACCATTTACCATGTCTCTTCCGGTAGCCACTGCCCTTGAACACTGGTATGCACCGGTTGAATGGAGAGACGAAAATGGAGACCGGGTATATGTGGATGAAACAGGACAGGTTACAACAGACGAAGGCATGCCTGGTTATCGGTTCTACACCTCGAATTATGTAACTGACGAAGAGAGCTATTATTATCAAAATTCCTTTCTATCAGACAAGCATACCTACAACATCTTTTCCACTTACAATTTGAACTTGAAGGATTTACACAAGTTTAAATTTATGTTAGGATCTAACATCGTCTCTTATAAGTGGAATAACCACTCTTCAAACAGGTCTGAGCTGTTAGATAGCAACAATCCCCAGTTCGCTTTCACAGTGGGTAAAGAAACCGTAGGGGGCGACGCAAACTGGGATTCGCAAGTAGGATTCTTCGGACGCACCAACTATTCCCTGATGGATAAATATCTGTTGGAAGCAAACCTTCGCTACGATGCCACCTCCAAATTCCCGTCAGATATACGTTGGAAATGGTACCCTTCTTTTTCTGGCGGATGGATCATCACAAACGAAGAGTTCATGAAACCATTGGATCCAATTCTAAGCTTTGCCAAACTGAGAGCTTCATGGGGTTCTATTGGAGACCAGTCTGTATCAAACAGCCTCTATATGCCTACCATGAGTTTAGGAAAGAACAACTGGCTTACCGGTGAAGGTAAGAATTTCTTTCAACTGGGAACACCCACTCCTATTTCGGAAGTAATTACCTGGCAAGATATCGAAACCCTGAATTTAGGCCTTGACCTACGCCTATTCAATGACAAACTGGGATTTGTTTTTGAATGGTTCCAACGCGACACCAAAAATATGATTATCCCCGGTGAATCATTACCTGCTACTTATGGAGCTAATGCACCGCAAGGCAACTTTGGTAATTTACGTACCAAAGGATGGGAAATAGCCGCTGATTTCCATCACCGGTTCAACAACGGCATCACCCTCCGTGTAAATGCCAATATTTCGGACGCTATTACCGATATAACCAAGGGAGCCGACTGGAACACTCCTTGGGAAAACAGGAGTATACACAATACTTTTACTACCGGAAAACGGTATGGTGACATATATGGATACGTAACTGACCGGCTTTATCAAAAGGATGATTTTCTTTATGATGAAAACGGAAATATCATGCAAACCGTGATCATCTGGGAAGGAACCTCAAAACGCACCAACCAGTTAGCAGGCAACAATCCTGTGTACCAAACGGCTTTTGAGGATGGGAACCAAGTACTGCTAGTAAGTCCCGGAGATGTAAAATTCGTGGATGTGAACGGTGACGGATATATTACCGAAGGAAAAAATACTTTCGGCGACCCGGGTGACCAAGTGGTGATCGGCAACTTTACGCCACGGTATGAATATGGTTTGAGGTTGGGAATTGACTATAAGGACTTCGATGCATCCATCTTCTTTCAAGGCGTAGGAAAAAGAAAAATATGGGGATCTGGGCAACTCGCCATTCCCGGTTATTTCTCGAAAGAGGGGGCCATGCCAAAAGCCATTGCAGAAAATTACTGGCGGCCTGACCGTACCGATGCTTTTTATCCCCGCGCTTGGAACCTGAACGGAGCCAATGAAGGATTCGTAATGAGAAAACAAAGCCGTTACTTGCTGAACATGGCATATCTGAAGATTAAAAATATCACTCTCGGTTATACCCTACCCAAGAATATCACCCAAAACATACATCTATCCAGTGCGCGTTTTTATGTCTCGATTGAGAATTTCTTTACGTTCGACAAATTGCGTGGACTCCCTATTGACCCGGAAACGATTTCCGGCCATTCCATGCTAAGGGATAGTGGTTACAACAGTGATCGTACCGGAACCGGAAACCCCTCGTTCAGGTCAGCTTCTATAGGTGTACAAATCGGATTATAAAAATAGAATCATATGAAAAATATAATTATAACTATCGCTTTATATTTGATTACCCTGTTAATCACGGGATGTGAAGATTTTCTCGACCGTCCTCCATTGACACTGGATAATGACGAAACGGCATGGACTTCCGAACAGAAAGTAAGGCTGTATGCCAATAAATTTTACCCCACTTTTTTTGTGGGTTACAGTACCGACGTATCCGTCTTTACCGATGACGTGGTGCAACGGGGTAACCAGGGCAATTTCACCCGTGCCGTGCCTAACAGTGCCGTTTGGAGTATGACCACATTGCGGTCTATCAATATTATGATCGACAGGGTTGGAAACCGGATGGAAAATATCCTGTCGGCAGAAGCCTATAACCACTGGATGGGGATCGGCCGCTTTTTCAGGGGATTGAGGTATTCAGAACTGGTTTTTGCCTACGGAGACATACCTTACTATGATCACGTTGTAAGTGATACCGATAAGGACGACCTTTATAAACCCCGCACGCCACGCAATGATGTGATGGATGCAGTATATGATGACCTGAAATTTGCATTCGACAATGTGCGGCTCAACGACGGTGACCAATCTGTGAACAAATATATTGTGGCGGGATATATTTCCCGTATTGCCTTATACGAAGGCACATGGCAAAAGTACTATTATAAGAATAACGCACAGGCTGAAAAATTCCTTTCCTTTGCGATTGAGGCAGCAGAATTTGTGATGAACAGCGGGAAGTACGCCATTGATACCGACTTCCGTACACTTTTCACATCCAATAACCTGAAAGGCAACAAAGAATGTGTCCTTTATCGTCATTATGATAAAGCCGTAAATGTCACCCATACTGTAGCCCATTACAATAATCCACTCAACTCCATCAACTATGGAGGCACAACGGACCTGTTGAAGGCGTTTATATGTATCGATGGGAAGGTGTGGCAAAACTCTGCTATTGACGAGGCAAAAGATTTCAGAATCAGCAAACTCGTAAAAACAAGAGATTCCCGTTTCGAGGGTACCTTTTATGATAAACCCACCGTCAGCGCAAAAGGGTCTTTCTTGTTTCCAATAAAATTTTTCCCCAGATACGGAGTAAAACAAACGGAAGAACAGGGTACAACTCCCGAAGAGTTGAGTGGCGATTCGTATACCGATGCGCCGGTCCTGCGTTATGCAGAAATATTACTCAACTGGATTGAGGCGAAAGCAGAATGGGCAACCATAGGGGGTACGACTGTCACACAAGCCGACCTGGACAATTCCGTCAACCGGATACGCAACAGGCCATTGGCCCCGGAAGCTGAAGCAAAAGGAGTGCAAAAAACAGCTGCCATGCAACTTGATGCCCTCCCTGACGATCCTGATAAAGATCCAACCGTATCATCGCTGATATGGGAAATCAGGCGAGAACGGCGGATGGAGTTCATCTTTGAGAATGCGCGTCTAATGGATTTAAAACGCTGGTATAAACTCGAGTATATGGATACTGACACGAAACCGGAGTTGCTGACCGGTGCCTGGGTAAACTTCCCGACGGAGATGAGCGAGCAGCTGACCAGTACTAACGCACAAAAATTTTCGGTGACAAAAGCCGATGGTTCGGTAGTTTCCTATAACGGTACCAATAATGCCGAAATGGTGGGTTTTTATAAGGATGTAATTACCAACGGACGCCAGCCTTTCCTGAACCAGTTAAATGTCAATCCTTACCTGTCGCCGGTAGGGAAAACACAAATCGATGATTATGCCAGCAAAGGATATGTTTTACAACAGACCGAAGGATGGCCACAAAATTAATCACACTTTAAAATGGATCAAACAATGAAAAGAATCAATAATATACCAAAAAGCGGATTGTTTTTCGTCCTCTTGCTCATCCTATTCATGCTCTCATGTGGCGAAGATTTTCCGGAAAACGTAGAATCAACCAATTATGTTGTGTTGAAATCCATCAAGATACTCAATGCCGGAGTGGAAGGAACTACGGTTGTGGAGGGAACAGTAAATGAAGTGACAAAAAAAGTTTCATTCCCGCGGGTAGACCCTGAGACGGATGTGTCTGCCATACGCTTTGAAGCTGAACTGTCGGAGGGTGCCACATTGGATAAGGAAACTTACAGTTTCCATTTTGAAGAAGGGCAGGATGCCAATGATATTGTGATAAAAGTAATCAATGCACCCAGGTTTCGTGAATACTCTGTAGAACTCAGGCTCAACGTGCCGGTGTTCGGTGCTGATTTTAAGAAAGAGCAAGTTATCGACTATACGAACAATGAATTGGGAGAACCGCTCTATCCTGTTTTCACCGGTTCATTGACCAGAGGATCGGGATTTGACGGTAAGCATGTACTAATCGTTACACGGAATGCCATGGGATCGCATCTCCTGGATGTAAATGATCTGAAGAATGGCGAAATCAAACCTATCCCGTTAAATATGACGGGGGTAACTTTAGGGACATTCACCGTGAATTTAGGTGCGCAGATAAATGGACATACCTATATTGCCAATCTCTCAGGCGGCCTTGCTTCACCGTTAAAAATTTATCATTGGACAGATCCTTCCGAAGCACCGCAGGTAATTGCCAATATCGACAAGAATACGATACCCGGTGCGGGAGCACGCCACGGCGACAACCTCTCGGTAAATGTAGATGAGGACGGAAATGGTTATATCTATTTTGGAGACAATGCAGTCACACAAATACTACGATTGAAAGTGAGCAACTTTACTGAAATTTCCGATCCTGCGATATTGCCCACTCAACCCGGGCTGGGAGGCTTCATGAATATGAACCGTATCGGAAATAGTGACCAGTACCTGCTTACGGGCCACGAAGCCCCTATCATGGTCACAACTGCAAATGCCGACGTAGCGTATAAAATGGCCAATAGCTCCATTCCGCTCAGGGCATCTGATCCCAGGGTCGTCTATTTTAACGAAGAACGTTATCTGTTGACGGTTACAGCAGCACGTGGCGGCAGTGATCCCGTAGTAATGTATGTCTATGATATTACCCGGGGAGCAACCATCACCGAGGCGTTGGAAATATTTGAGGCCGGTACCAAAACACCCCTTCTCCAATATTCTCTCCTTGGTCCTACAAACGCTTCTCCTTCTACCCAGACAGGCTGGTATGTCACCAAAGATGAGGAGGGGAACGATGATAAACTGATGCTATACGGGGCATCTAATGACGCAGGATTTGTAATTGTGGAGTTCCCGAAGAAAACACTCGACGATTAAGGATGAATCAGACTTACCCTGAGTAAAAATTACTTTGGCGGCATTGCACCGCCAAAGTAATTCTTCATCTCCATATTAAAATCTCACGGCAATGAAAAGAAAAATCTATTATTATATATTGTCATTACTTTCGGCGTATGTGATCTCTTGTAGTAAGGATGATATTCCCGGTGACAAAACGCCCGATAATCCGAATTCCAAACCCGACAATGAACTGATATTCCCCAAAAAGGAAATGCGGTCGGTGTGGATCACCACTGCCTGGGGACTGGATTGGCCCATGACTCAATACGGCATGGAGGCGCAAAAGAGCCAATACATACAATATCTCGACAAGTTCAAAGAGTTACACATAAACACCGTTATCTTCCAGGTGAAACCGATGGGGGATGCCTTCTATAACTCTCCTTACGAGCCATGGAGCGTGTCCATCACCGGAGAAAGAGGAAGAGACCCGGGATACGATGTACTGGAATTCCTGATTGACGAGGCGCACAAAAGGGGTATGGAGTTCCATGCGTGGATGAATCCTTACCGCGTCGCCACCCGTGCCAATAACGGCACTGCTTACCCGGCATTGCATCCTTCCGTGAAACCCGAATGGGTGGTCAGTCACGAAAAGATACAGATATACAACCCGGCTTTGCCCGAAGTAAGGCAACGGTTGTCCGACATTGTGAAGGACATGATCACAAAATATGATGTGGATGGAATTCATTTCGATGATTATTTCTATCCCGATCCTTCGTCTGCCGGAACAATGGTTTCCGATGCGGACGACTATCAGAAATACGGAGCAACCTACAGCACTATAGAAAATTTCAGAAGGGCCAATGTGGATCTCGCTATCAAGGGCGTACACGACGTAATTGTAGCCAATAAGCCGGAAGTTATATTCACCATCTCCCCCGCTGCCAGTCCCGATTATAGTTTAAACACCCTGTTTGCCGATGTGGCCAAATGGTGTAAGGAAGGATGGATAGATGTGGTGATGCCGCAGTTATACCAGGAAGTAGGCAACCCCTATAACGATTTTCAAAGTAGATTAAGTTGGTGGACACAATATAACCACACTGCGACCCCCATGATAGGCCATGCGCTCTATAAATTCGGTGACAGTCAATATCCTGCCGCCTTCCAGTCGACTCTCGAATTGCAACGCCAATTCGACCTGACACGCAGAAACAAAAAGGTGATGGGAAATGCCATGTATAGCGCCAGATTTATACTTTCTAACCCAATCGGTATTACCAGTAAATTGGCTGAAATCTATAAAACTCCGACGGTAATCCCGTTTCTGGGACGTGAAGTCGCCCCCACCCCGACGAAGCCTCAAAACGTGAAAATCGAAAACGGACAGTTAATATGGAACAAGCAGGGAAACGTGAGATCTGTCGTCTATCATTTTCCTGACATCAAAAAAGAGGGGATTGTTTTGACGATCACAGACCAGACGAGCTTGCCGGTGACCGCCAACGGGTCCTATTGCGTGACAAATATCAACACAGACAATAAAGAGAGTGACCCATCAGAAATAGTAAAAAATGGGATATAACACAGTTATATTTAATATCTTTGTCGTGACTATTCAAAAGCCCGTATGAAACGAGTAAATCTAATATTGGCGCTGTTTTTGGTAATGTTGGAAGGCTATTCCCAAACATCATGGGTACGTGTCAACCAGGTCGGTTACCTGGAAGACGACGTGAAAGTAGCCGTTTGGATCAGCAAGGAAAACAATGTCATCGACGAATTTCAGGTAATAGACCCGACCACGAAAGAGACCGTCTTTACAGGATCGGAAGTGGATATTCGTCCTACCGGAAAACAACCGGCATTCGAATCATCGGCACGACTTGACTTCTCTTCACTTAAAAGGCAAGGAACCTACATCGTGAAAACAGGTAAAGCTCAATCCGCCCCGTTTCGCATAGGTAACGATATATACGCCGGGGCAGCAGATATCCCATTACAATATATGCGCCAACAACGGTGCGGATACAATCCGTTCCTGAGAGACTCCTGCCACACCCACGACGCAATCTCTGTGGGCGATCCCGAAGGCAAACGTGATGGATTATATTTCAATGCTGTCGGCGGATGGCATGATGCGTCTGATTACCTGCAATACGTGACCACATCTGCCAATGCTGTCTACCAGATGCTTTTCGCATACAGCCGGTATCCCGAATCATTCGACGATCACTATGATGCCAATGGTCATGAAGGTGCGAACGGCATTCCCGATATCCTTGATGAAGCCAAATGGGGATTAGACTGGTTGGTGAAAATGAATCCCGACGCCGATACCTATTTCAATCAACTGGCCGACGACCGGGATCATGCGGGATTCACATTGCCCAATGAACAGAAGGTCGATTATGGTTGGGGAGCGGGAAAAGAACGCCCCGTCTATTTTATCAGCCCCAAACCACAGGGGTTGTTCAAGCATAAAAACAGAAGCACCGGCATGGCCTCTACCTTAGGAAAGTATGCCTCTTCATTTTCATTGGGCGCTCAATTGCTATCGCCTTATTACCCTGAATTTTCCTACATACTGGCACAAAAAGCCAAAAATGCTTATAAGAAAGGAACAGAAAATCCCGGAGTTTCTCAAACCGCACCGGGAGGAGCACCTTATTTCTACGAAGAAGACAACTGGGCGGATGATATGCAGTTGGCCGCTATGGAAATGTACAATGTCTCGGGAGAAAAAGAGTATTTAATACAAGCCGTCCAATATGGCAGGTGGGAACCTGTCACCCCCTGGATGGGTGCCGATTCGGCTCGGCACTATCAATGGTACCCGTTCGTGAATCTGGGAAATTACCATCTGGCAACGCAGCATAATGACCCATATGCTCAAAAAGAATTTATCAGGAATATGAAAACCGGATTACAGCGTGTAAAAGATCGTGCTGAGGGTGATGCTTTCCTGAATGGAATACCCTTTATATGGTGTTCCAATAATCTGACCGTCGGTTTTATCACCCAATGCAGGTTATATCACGAAATTACGGGGGACGATTCATTCCTTGAAATTGAAACCGCCTTGCGAGACTGGCTGCTAGGATGCAATCCATGGGGCACCTCCATGATCGTGGGGTATCCCGAACAGGGCGACACCCCCGAAGATCCCCATTCGGCATTTACACATCTCCTCCAAATACCGGTAACAGGAGGTATGGTAGATGGGCCTATCTACAATTCTATTTTCAGTAATTTAATAGGCATCTACCTTGCCAATGAGGATAAATATGCCGATTTTCAATCAGATTATATAGTATATCACGATGATTATGCCGACTATTCCACCAATGAGCCGACGATGGACGGTACCGCTTCGCTCACTTATTACTTCGGCTATCTGAGTGCACAAGCAAAGAAAGTGGAAAGAGTTGCAAGAGGTATTGTTCGTGGTGACAGGTCAAAAAAGCAAGTATCGCTTGTTTTTACCGGACATGAATATGCCGACGGAGCCAATATCATACGAAAAGTATTGAAAAAAAATAATGTAAATGCTTCTTTTTTCCTTACCGGTGATTTCTACAGAAAATATCCTACCATTACCCGGGATCTTCAGAAAGACGGACATTATCTCGGACCTCATTCCGATAAGCATCTTTTGTATGCCGATTGGCAAAAGCGTGATTCTACCCTAGTTTCACGGTCTGATTTTGAGAAAGACCTTCTTAACAACTATAAGACTATGGATGAAATAGGATTAAAGATTCAATTGCCACGCTATTTTATACCACCCTATGAATGGTATAATCAGGAAATCAGTGATTGGGCAAAAAGTAGGGGTGTACAAATAATCAATTTCACGCCCGGTACCACCTCCAATGCCGATTATACTATACCCGACATGAAGAATTACCTCTCGTCGGAAACAATTTACAATAATATCCTGCAATATGAAGAGAAAAACGGATTAAATGGTTTTGTCCTCCTTATCCATATTGGTACCGATCCTAAACGGACCGACAAATTGTATAATCGACTGGAGGACCTGATAAAAGAGTTAAAAAACAGGGGATATGAGTGGAGAAGTATAAATGAAATATTATAAACAATTCATTCTTTCTTCCTATTTTTGCACAAGACTACAGATACAAAAAATGATCGCATGAGAAAATCCTTTTTTATACTGCTTCTACTGGCCGTTTATTATTCTGCTTTTTCTCAGGATACTGTGGAAAATTCCTTGAAACAGAAGTTGAATAAATCACTAACCAATATCTATCGGGAAACGCTGCTACGCCCGGGAAAAGTGACGGTGGACAGCATCGCCATCAACGAAAGGGGAAAAAACATAGAGCTTCACACCAACCTGTCACTTTCCTACCTTCCCATGCGGGAGAATACTGTCTTTCAAATATACGATAGCGTGCGCTACCATCTTCCCTCAATACAAAAAAAATACACTATAAGTATTTTCTCCGACGGACAGGAGATCAGCCATCTGGTTCCTAATTATTTCCGCGATAAGCAGAAAGACAAGAATCGGATGATCGCACATAAGGTAAAGAAACCACTTGTCACCAATATTTCTTCTCCGGTAGAAGATTTCGAAAAAGGACTACAGAATAACCATATCGCGCTGTGGCAAAGTCACGGCTGGTACTATGAACAAAAGCTCGGACGATGGGAATGGCAACGGGCACGCATTTTCCGGACAGTGGAAGATCTATATACCCAAAGCTATGTATTACCCTTTCTGGTGCCAATGCTTGAAAATGCAGGTGCCAATGTACTGATGCCGCGTGAACGGGATTACAACAAGGTAGAACTGATCATTGATAATGACCAACAATCTCAAAGATACGGCAATTCTCAATACAGTGAAACCAATGGAAAGGAAAAGTGGAGAAATGCCTATTTACCCGGTTTTAGCCATTCCAAAGAGATCTATCGGGATGGAGAGAACCCCTTTCTGATGGGGGGTGCCAGACAGGTTAAAACCATACACAGGGGAGAGGAAAGCCTCGCCGAATGGCGACCTGACATTCCAGAAGAGGGAAAATATGGTGTTTATATCTCCTATCAAACACTGAAAAGCAGTAGTGAGGACGCACTTTATAGCGTATACCATGCCGGAGGAAAAACCGATTTTCATGTCAACCAGCAAATGGGTGGCGGCACCTGGATATTTTTAGGTTATTTTCAGTTCTACAAAGGTGATAACCATAAAATAACACTTTCCAACAGGAGTAGTCGTGCCGGCAGGATTATCACTGCCGATGCAGTAAAGATAGGCGGAGGAATGGGAAATATAGGAAGATCCGAGATAAGCGGTTACCCACGTTATACCGAAGGAGCGCGTTATTGGATGCAGTGGGCAGGCATACCCGACAGTGTATACAACCGTACCGACGGGAAGGACGATTATATCGATGACTATGCGTCACGCGGTGCATGGGTTAACTGGTTGGCGGGAGGTTCATCAGCACTTCCCGGGGAAGAAGGCCTCCATATCCCTTTGGACTTGGCTTTCGCATTTCATACCGATGCAGGCACTTTCTGGGGTGATACTATCGTCGGTACACTCGGTATCTATATGACACATTTCAACAACGAACTGTTTGAAAACGGAAAATCAAGGTGGGCTTCGCGCGATCTTTCCGAACTGGTAATGGATGAAATCGTAAAGGATATCAGAAGTAATTTCGAGCCCGATTGGACGCGTCGTCATCTCTGGAACCGCTCCTATGCCGAAGCACGAATGCCAAACGTACCCACTATGTTGTTGGAGTTGCTATCACATCAGAACTTTGCTGATATGCGCTACGGGCTGGATCCTTCCTTCCGGTTTATGGTAAGCCGGTCTATTTATAAGGGAATGCTCAAGTTCCTGGCAACCCAATACAACCGTCCATATATAGTACAACCACTACCGGTTAAAGAATTCAGTACCCGTTTCTCAGGTGATAACGAAGTAGAATTAAAATGGCAACCGACCTATGATGCGGCAGAACCATCAGCAACTCCTTCCCGGTATATCATCTATACACGTCTCAACACTGGGGGATTTGATAACGGGATTATGATAAATAACAATAACTGCCGCATATCCATTCAGAAAGATAGCATCTACAGCTTTAAAGTGGTAGCAGTAAACGACGGAGGAATCAGTTTCCCTTCGGAGATCCTCTCTGTCTGCCGGAAGACACATCAACAAGGAGAAGCAATAATTGTCAACGGGTTTACAAGGATATCGGCTCCATTCAGTTTTACCACTTCCGAAGATAGCATCGCCGGATTTTTTGGAAATGAAGACAATGGCGTTCCTTATATCGCCGACCACCATTTTATCGGTCAGATGCATGAATTCCGCAGGATAATCCCCTGGATGGACGACGACTCTTCCGGATTCGGAGACAGCGATGCGAATTACGAAACCACCGCAATTGCCGGAAACACTTTCGATTATCCCTTTATTCATGGGCAAGCCTTTGCCGAAGCTGGGTATTCATTTGTCTCCTCATCCGCGGCTGCCATTGAAAAGAAAGCCGTATCTTTACAATCCTATAAGGTTGTGGATTGGATACTGGGAAAACAGCGGGAATGGACGGTAGCACGGGGAGCTAAACCTCCACGCTTTAAAACCTTCTCCAAACCAAACCAGGAGATAATCACCGATTACTGTAATACTGGTGGAAACATCATCATCAGTGGTGCCTTTGTAGGAACCGACCTATGGGATAATCCACACGCTACTACAGAAGATAGGAAATGGGCGCAAAATATTCTCAAGTACAAATGGAGAAATAACTATGGAGCTGTCACCGGACAAATCAAGGCTGTATCTTCACCCTTCCCTGCCCTCCAAGGAAACTGGACCTACTATCACACCCTCAACAGTGAGAGTTATGTGGTGGAACATCCCGATGCCATTGAACCGGCAGATAAGAATGCTTTTACCGTCTTTCGTTATTCCGAAAACAATTTAAGCGCCGGCATCCTATATAAAGGAGAACAATATAGCACAGCCATTCTGGGATTTCCCATTGAGGCCGTCAAAAGCCGGGAGGATCGTAACCAATTGGTAAAAGGGCTGGTTGATGTGATGATGCGGTGATAACTGGTAATTAATAATTGGTAATTAAATGGGACAAATAAACGCTTTTATTCTTTTTACGCAACCGGAACAAGCAAGAAAAACTATAGAGGTACTAAAACAATCGGAACTGATACAAGAAATTTTTCTGCTTACACCCGATGAAACGGTCGCAACTACGGAAGGTTGTGACAAAATCGTTATCGATAAATTACAAAGCACGGAGACGGTCAAAAAAATCGCAGATAGATCCACTACCGGTTACTCGCTCATCTTTCAGAAACCGTCCGTACTGAAACCAGGGTATTTCGCCCTCGAACGAATGACCCGTATTGCCGAAGACACCCGCGCAGGGATGGTCTATGCCGATTACTATGCAATCACCAACGGCGAAAAGAAGAATCATCCTGTCATTGATTATCAGGAGGGAAGCCTGCGCGATGATTTTAATTTCGGATCATTATTGCTTTACAATGCCGATACTTTAAAAGAAGCCGCGGCAAGGATGGATGAAAACTACCAATTTGCGGGACTGTATGACCTGCGGCTCAAAGTATCACAACACCATCCCCTGGTACACATCAATGAATATCTTTATTCTGAAATAGAAGAAGACACACGCGCCTCGGGCGAAAAGATATTCGATTACGTGGACCCCAAAAACCGTCAGGTGCAGATCGAGATGGAACTGGCATGTACTCAACATCTCAAACAGATAGGAGCCTATCTGACACCTCAATTTAAGGAGATCGAATTCAATCAACACCATTTCGAATATGAAGCTTCGGTCATCATTCCGGTACGCAACCGCGTCAAGACTATTAAGGATGCTATTGACTCTGTGTTGAGACAAAAGACCAATTTCCCCTTCAACCTTATTGTAGTGGATAATTACTCTACTGACGGCACTTCGGACGCTATTGATAAATTCAAAGAAAATAAACGATTAATACATATTATCCCTGAAAGGGACGACCTGGGTATCGGCGGATGCTGGAATCTGGGTGTGCATCACCCTAAATGCGGTAAGTTTGCCGTACAACTCGACAGCGACGATGTCTATAGCAGGAAAGATACGCTGCAAAAAATAGTTGATGCTTTCTATGAACAGCAATGCGCCATGGTGGTCGGCACTTACCGAATGACCAACTTTGATATGGAAGAGATTCCGCCGGGCGTCATCGACCACCGCGAATGGACACCCGATAACGGTCGGAATAACGCACTGCGCATCAATGGGCTGGGTGCACCCCGCGCTTTCTATACACCTGTACTGCGTAATATCAAGGTACCCAACACCAGTTACGGTGAAGATTACGCCTTGGGATTGAATATCTCACGCCACTATCAAATTGGGCGTATTTATGACGTGCTTTACCTCTGCCGTCGATGGGAAGACAATAGCGATGCCTCACTTGATGTGGTGAAAATGAATGCGCATGACCTTTATAAAGACAGGATCAGGACATGGGAACTATTGGCAAGGAAAAATATTAGCAAGTGAAAAGTGAAAAATGGAGAGTGGAGAGTAAAGAGTGAAAATGGACGAAAACTGTTATAAATAAAATGAGTGAACCATTGATTCAGGTAGGAATATTATTGAGACAACAGAAAATTGATTTTTTACTGTCCACCGGTTATAAGTTGCATGGAAAAGAAATGCAACCGGGTGATTATTCGGTTGAGGTGGCAAACGGAAAGATTCTTTTTAATGGAGAAACGTTTGATGAACTTATTTTCGAAGCCGGAGACATACACCAGAATGCTTTCGGATTAATGAACGTGATTATCGGAGTACAGTTCCATTGGGAACGAAAAGAAAACCAACAATTTTTGGGTAGCCTGAAATTTATTGTGGAAAACAACAGTATTTCGGCAATTAATATCGTTGCATTGGAAGATTATCTTACCAGCGTAATCTCATCCGAAATGAGCGCTACCAGTTCAGAGGAGTTACTCAAAGCACATGCCGTCATCTCTAGAAGTTGGCTACTGGCACAAATCCAAAAGAGTCAAACTCTTGAAAGCTCCGTAATCGGCTACCGGACTTCATTTGAAACGCCTACAGAGATATTTCGCTGGTACGACCGGGAAAACCATGAGCGGTTTGACGTTTGCGCCGACGACCATTGTCAGCGTTATCAGGGAATTACCCGTCAGTCCACTGATCTGGTAAAGAAAGTAATCAGGGAGACTCGGGGAGAAGTACTCCACTATAACGGCACCATTTGTGATGCCCGCTTTTCTAAATGTTGCGGTGGCATAATGGAGACATTCGAAAATGTATGGGAACCTGTGCCACATCCTTATCTACAGGCAAGACCAGATAATACCGAAGATTCGCTCCTACCCGACCTGACCATCGAGGAAAATGCCGAAGAATGGATCCGCACCTCTCCTCCAGCCTTCTGTAATACACAGGATGTAATTGTATTAAGACAGGTATTGAATGATTATGACCGGGAAACAGCTGATTTCTACCGATGGAAGACAACCTATACCCAGAAAGAGTTTTCCTCTATTATCAGGGAGCGTTCAGGAATCGATTTCGGAGAAATTATTGCCCTGCAAGCACTCGAAAGGGGTGCTTCAGGTCGTATTATCCGACTGAAAATCATTGGTACAGAAAGGGTGATGACAATAGGGAAAGAACTGGAAATCCGACGCATCTTATCGAAGTCTCACCTCTACAGTTCAGCATTCGTCGTGGATACCGAAGATGAAGATGACATGGGAATTCCTCAGAAATTCATATTCACTGGTGCAGGATGGGGCCATGGCGTTGGATTATGTCAGATAGGAGCCGCCATTATGGCCAAAAAGGGACAGGGTTATCTTAAAATACTGACGCATTATTTTCCTCAATCGGAAACAGTAAAAAATTATTGATGACTAATGACTAATTATGAGATATGAATTATATTGAAAAGGAAAATATTATCATGGCAAATCAAAAACGACAAAAAGTAATATCTAATTGGTAATTATATAGCGATGAAAACAACACGCAATCCCTGGACATGGATACCTACCTTGTACTTTGCCGAAGGATTACCTTATGTGGCAGTTATGGTCATTTCAGTTGTCATGTACAAACGATTTGGGTTATCGAATACAGAGATAGCCCTATACAGCAGCTGGCTCTACCTTCCATGGGTTATCAAACCGGTCTGGAGCCCGTTTGTGGATATCCTGAAAACCAAAAGGTGGTGGATCGTGTCTATGCAGTTGCTCATAGGCGCCGGATTCGCAGGTATCGCCTTTACCCTCCCCACCCCTTTCTTCCTGCAAGCATCACTTGCTTTCTTCTGGCTGATGGCTTTCAGCTCCGCCACGCATGATATTGCAGCCGACGGCTTTTATATGCTTGCACTGGACGATTCACAACAGTCGTTCTTTGTCGGTATCCGTAGCACCTTTTACCGTCTGGCCTCCATTACCGGACAAGGATTACTGATTATTCTGGCTGGCTTCCTCGAGACAAGTACCGGCAACATCTCTTATGCATGGAGTATCACTTTTTTCATCCTGGCCGGACTATTTATCGCGTTCTTTGCGTGGCATCGCTTTGTATTGCCACATCCTGCGAGCGACACGGGAAAAATGGCACATACTCCAAATGACATTCTGATCGAATTCGGCAATACAATCAAAACCTTTTTCACGAAAAAGGGAATTGGAGTGGCTATTGCCTTTATGCTGCTATACAGACTGGCTGAAGCCATGCTGGTGAAACTTACTTACCCATTTCTGCTGGACGGACGTGAGCAGGGAGGTCTGGGATTAAGCACTCAGGATGCAGGTATAGCGTATGGAACAGTAGGAGTGTTAGCACTTACGTTAGGCGGCATTGTAGGAGGGATAGTAGCTTCCAGAAAGGGATTAAAATACTGGATATGGCCTATGGCACTGACCATTACACTTCCTAACATCGCCTACCTTTTGTTGGCAATATACCAACCTGAGAATTTTATTTGGGTAAATCTGGCGGTAGCCACCGAACAGTTCGGTTATGGCTTCGGATTCACAGCTTATATGCTTTTCCTGATCTATTTCTCCCAAGGTGAACATAAGACAGCACATTATTCTATCTGCACGGGATTTATGGCACTGGGAATGATGCTCCCGGGCATGATTGCCGGCTGGATCCAGGAACAGTTGGGCTACGTGAATTTCTTTATCTTCATCGTGATAGCCATTATCCCGACACTTGTACTTATTCCCTTTTTAAAGATTGACAAGGAATTCGGAAAAGCGAAAAACTGATGTGACAAGGTGATGATTTACTGATATGATAATTTACTGATCCCGATAAATCGGGACGAATAGTGTTGATGAAGCTAATAATAATATGAATAAATTTTTACTGTTTATAGCATTCGGCCTGCTTATCCATTTGACCTCTTCCGCACAAAAGATAAACATAAAGACGGGAATCGAAGTGTTGAAAGAGTCCAATTTTAAAGTGTTGCAAGGAAAACGGGTGGGATTGATAACCAATCCAACGGGAGTCGATAACCACTTGAAGTCGACCATCGATATTCTGCATGAAGCTCCCAACGTGCAACTGATTGCCCTTTACGGTCCTGAACATGGCGTACGGGGAGATGTACACGCCGGAGATAAGATCGAATCATTTACCGATCCCAATACCGGAGTACCCGTCCATTCACTCTACGGAGCCACCCGGAAGCCTACCCAAGAGATGCTGGAAGGAGTAGATGTACTTGTTTATGATATCCAGGATATCGGATGTCGCTCCTATACTTACATCTCAACCATGTACCTGGCGATGCAGGCAGCAGCAGAAAACGATATCGAATTCGTGGTACTCGACCGGCCGAATCCGTTGGGAGGACTCAAAGTAGAAGGAAACCTGGTAGAAGAAGGATTCTTCTCTTTCGTAAGCCAACTTAGAATCCCGTATGTATACGGCCTGACTTGTGGTGAACTGGCCGAAATGCTTATCGGCGAAAAGATGATTGCACAGCCTTGTAAATTGACGGTGATAAAGATGAAAAAGTGGCGTCGTAAAATGAACTTCGAAGAAACAGGCTTACCCTGGGTTCCTACCTCACCTCATATACCTTTCGCCCATTCAGCCTATTTTTATCCTGTTTCGGGAATATTAGGCGAACTGGGCTATATATCCATCGGTGTAGGTTATACATTGCCTTTTGAGATGTTTGCCGCCAACTGGATCAATGCCGAAGAATTTGCCCGGGGACTCAACGCGAAACGGCTGTCGGGAGTTATTTTTCGTCCTATCCATCTAAAACCATATTATGCGGTTGGACAAGGAAACAACTTTCAGGGAGTACAAATATACCTCACCGATTTTCAAAAAGCGCGTCTGTCAGATATCCAGTTTCATGTAATGGAGGTAGCCGCAGCACTCTATCCTGACAAGAAAGTGTTCGATCACGCTCCTGAAAATAGGTTTAACATGTTCGACAAAGTGAGTGGCAGCGATTTTATCCGTCTTGAATTTTCCAAAAATCATCGTTTTGCAGATATCCAATCCTACTGGACAAAAGATGAGGAAACTTTCAAAAAATTATCAAAGAAATATTACCTTTACAAATAGTATGCTTCACGCGATAATAGCTGCGCCGATAAAAATTGTCAATTGTCAGTTAATAATCAGCAATCAGTAGTTTTAAAATATATGAACACAATTGATCCTTCCCTACAGAGCGGCCGTTTACTCTCGCTCGACATCCTCCGGGGAATCACTATCGCCGGCATGATTATGGTCAACAACCCCGGTTCATGGAGTGCAGTCTATGCCCCCCTCCGTCACGCCCATTGGCACGGACTCACCCCTACCGATCTGGTATTTCCGTTTTTTATGTTTATTATGGGTGTATCCACCTTTATGTCGTTACGGAAATTCCATTTCGAACCGTCGAAAGTGGCCATCTGGAAAATTATACGGCGTACCGTTCTTATTTTTGTAATCGGTCTGGCATTGGGATGGTTTGGACAACTGTGTAGGGGACTGGCCTCAGGAGAGCCTTTCATTCAAGCGGCCTCCCATTTTGATACCCTCCGTATATTAGGTGTACTGCAGCGATTGGGGTTGGCTTATGGTTTCGCAGCCATGATCGTCCTATTCGTGAAAAGTAAATATCTGCCGTGGGTAACAGCCTTGTTGTTAATAAGCTATTTCCTGATCCTGCAATTTGGAAAAGGATTCGAAATGTCGGAACAGAACATCATTGCGGTGATTGACCGTGCATTATGGGGACCCGACCACATGTATAAAGATACGACTCCTTCAGGTGAATGGATTGCATTTGATCCCGAGGGGTTGCTTAGTACGCTTCCCTCTATCGCCCACGTACTGATCGGATTCCTATTCGGCAAATTAATTGTTGACAATAAAGAGAATCATACCCGTGTGGAGAAGTTGCTGATCTGGGGTACCATCCTCTCCTTTGCCGGATTACTGCTGCAGTATGGCTGTCCGATCAACAAGAAAATATGGAGCCCTACCTTCGTCCTCACCACCACTGGATTTGCCGCCCAGCTGCTGGGCCTACTGATCTGGATCATCGATATCAATAAAAAAGAGCGGTGGAGCCGGTTCTTTCACGCATTCGGTGTCAATCCGCTTATCGTGTATATTTTTGCCGGAGTATTCGCGATCCTGCTCTCTAACATCAGGTTCACGGTGCAGGGAAAAGCCATTTCTATCAAGGGGTTTGTCTATGAGATATTACTGCGCCCCTGGGCGGGTAATTATTTCGGTTCATTGCTATATGCGCTCCTGTTTGTTACTACCTGCTGGCTCTTCGGCTATATTCTTTACAAACGCAATATTTACATTAAAATATAAGCCTATCATTGAGATAAATTATGATAACTTCGGAAAAAGAAATTTTAATTGCCGACAGTGGCGCCACGAAAACGGACTGGTGTTTTACAAAAAATGGAAAGATAATACATCGTTTTTCCGGGGAAGGTATTAGCCCCGTATTCCAGACGGGAGATGAGATCGCCCGGAAGATCAGGACGCATGTATACCCTATACTAAAAGGTGTCAGGATCGACGCGGTCTATTTCTACGGAGCCGGATGTATTCCGGAAAAAACGGGATTGGTAAGGGATGCTATTCACGAATCATTCCCCATCGATAACATACGGGTTCACAGTGACTTGATAGCAGCGACTCATAGTCTTTGCGGGCGTAATACCGGGATTGCCTGTATTCTGGGAACCGGTAGTAATTCCTGTCAATGGAACGGTGAAGAGATCGTGAAACAAATTTCACCACTCGGTTTTATTTTGGGTGATGAAGGAAGCGGTGCCGTATTGGGGAAAAATCTGGTGAGTGATGCGCTGAAAAATCAACTCACTAAAGGGCTGAAGGAGATGTTACTCGAAGAGTATGGACTTACCCCCGCAATCATCATAGAAAAAGTTTACCGGCAACCTTTCCCGAATCGTTTTTTGGCAAGTCTCTGCCCATTCCTTCTCACACATATTGGCGACCCTACTATCCGACTGATCGTTACACGCAGCTTTTCTGCTTTTTTTGAAAGGAACGTGATGCAGTATGATTATCAAAAGAATAAAGTTAATTTTGTGGGTTCTATCGCATGGTATTTTTCCACCCCCTTGAAACAAGTCGCTACAGAAAAAGGAATTGAAGTAGGGACAATTGTTCAATCCCCCATGTCGGGGCTGATTGATTACTACAATCACTAATCAATTGAAAATGACCATATAACCAACAAATCAACGAATCAACACATTATCAAAACAACAATATGTCTTTCATCAAAATAACAGAACAATCGTCATTTTATGACAATCTGGAACAAAAACCAGTTCTTGAAATCCTCACCGAGATCAACCGAGAAGACCGGAAAGTAGCACTGGCCGTGCAAAAAACCATTCCTGAAATTGAGAAACTAGTCACAGGGATAGTGGCAAGGATGCAACGTGGAGGACGTCTTTTTTATATCGGTGCCGGTACGAGCGGCAGGCTTGGTGTGCTCGATGCCTCCGAAATTCCACCTACTTTCGGTATGCCCGACACGTATGTGATTGGACTGATTGCCGGAGGAGATGTCGCATTACGCAAACCGGTCGAAGCTGCCGAAGATAACCTTGAGAAAGCATGGGAGGAGCTCACAGCATGCGATATCAACCAGAATGACGTGCTGGTAGGCATTGCCGCCTCGGGTACTACTCCTTATGTGATAGGAGCGTTACGTCGTGCACGAAAAGAAGGTATCCTTACGGCAGCCATCTGTTGCAACCCTGGTTCTCCCGTAGCCGCCGAGGCGGAGATAAAGATAGAGCCCATCGTCGGACCTGAATATGTGACAGGCAGTACACGGATGAAAGCGGGTACAGCCCAGAAAATGGTGCTGAACATGATTACTACGAGCACCATGATCAAGCTTGGCAGGGTAAAAGGCAACCGCATGGTCAATATGCAACTCACCAACCAAAAGCTGGTGGATAGAGGTACCCGTATGATCATCGATGAACTGGGACTATCCTACGAGCAGGCCAAGAATCTGCTCCTCCTCCATGGCTCAGTCAAAAATGCCATCAACAGTTATCATTCCTAATCATTCATTTTCTACCCTTAACAGTTAATTATCAGTTCTTAATTTTACAATTATGCTCCGAATTCCAACTCTCCTGCTTCTAATCGTTGTATTCACATCTGCGATGGCACAGGACATAGAATACAAAACAGTCTCCAATATCCCCTATTACCCGGGAGAAGTGCGCACGCAAGACAGTTATATTACTGAACGATGTGTACTTGATATCTACTATCCCATAAATAAAAAAGATTTCACCACCGTAGTCTGGTTTCACGGTGGCGGCCTTACAGGTGGCAGTAAAGAACTTCCCCAAGCATTAAAAGACAAAGGGCTGTGCATTATTGGGGTGAACTATCGCCTTGCTCCGAGAGTGAAGGCACCCGCTTATATCGAGGATGCGGCAGCGGCAGTGGCATGGGTTTTTAAAAATATCGGAAAATATGGAGGCGATGCGTCACGGGTATTTGTATCGGGACATTCTGCCGGTGGATACCTGGCCATGATGGTCGGTCTGGATAAACAATACCTTGCCCCCCATGGTGTTGATGCCAACAGTATCGCCGGCCTGATTCCCTTTAGCGGACAGGCTATCACCCATTTCACCATACGTGCGGAGAATAACATACCCGACAAACAACCGGTTATAGACAAATATGCACCGCTATTCCACGTACGTGCCGACGCCCCTCCCATGCTACTGATCACCGGTGACCGCGAGCTGGAACTTCTGGGCCGTTACGAAGAGAACGCCTATCTCGCCCGCATGATGAAAGTGGCGGGACATCAGCATACCCGTTTGCTCGAACTGGATGGATATGGCCATGACATGGCATATCCCGCTTTCCCCTTGATGCTGGATGAAATAACTCGCTTCAGCAAATCAAAATAAATAGGAGGACCTCATTTATTTTGCCTACCTTTGCAAGTTCAACAATTAGCTTTACTGAAAATAAAGAAGATATGCTGACGAACGTCTGTCTCAAAGGGACTGAAGAGTTATATGCCACACCTATTTTACAGCAAACAGCTTTCTGGTCGGAGGTCAAAACATCACTGGGAGTTAACACCCTTGCCATTAATTTTACAGCCCAAAGGTCCGATCTTTTTCCTAAACTGGTAGATCAGTCATATATACAATCTGACCTGCTGGTTGTGCTTCAGCAAATCGACCGGAATCATTGCGTGGCATATGTGCCTTATGGTCCGGAAATTGAACCAACCGACGAGTTCCAAGGCATGTTCCTTGAAGAACTCTCCGAATCGCTCCGATCGGTGTTGCCTATAAATTGCATACTTATCCGCTACGATCTTTGTTGGGAATCGTATTGGGCCAGAGAGAAAGATCATTTCGACGAAAACGGGATATGGAAAGGTGAACCCGAAAGCCACTCCCAAGAACTTCGTTTCAATTTCAATACACATAACTGGAATTTCAAAAAAGCCTACTCTAATATTTTACCGGCCAACACTATCTATTTAGACTTGACACGGGACAGCGAAACTCTTCTTGGAAGAATGAAGCCAAAAACCCGCTACAATATTAGATTAGCACATCGAAAAGGGATAACGGTAAGATCGATGGGGATGGAAGGAATGGATATCTGGTATGAACTCTATAAAGAGACCGCTACCCGTAACCATCTACTGTTGAACGACATAAAATACTTTCGGGCAGTACTTGATGCCCGAGCGGACAATACCAGTTCGCCAGCCGACGTGAGCCTGCTGATCGCAGAGTACAACGGTAAACCACTCGCAGCCATGTTTTTGGTCATCACAGGGAACAGAGGATCTTATCTTTATGGTGCCTCTTCATCGGAACATCGCAATCTGATGGCTACCTATGCACTTCAATGGGAAGCAATCCTCAAGTCCCAACAGGTGGGTTGTACCGAATACGATATGTTCGGCATTTCCCCTTCCCCCGACCCCGAACATCCGTTATATGGTTTATATAAATTCAAATCAGGCTTCGGAGGCGATATATACCACAGCCTGGGATGCTGGGATTATCCGCTTGATAATAAAAAATATACCCTCTTTCGTGCCTCTGAACTCCACAGTCAAGGGTACCATTTAAGTTAAAACTTTATTAAAATTTACTTTTCTATTTAAAATTCATTTCATATCTTTGGGTTATGTAAAAACTCATCGTTTTCGTCAAGCAAGATCGGAACAGATCTATTTGTTTTACCGTGCATAGAAAACATTTAATGAAATTGAATTTTATGAATATCCTACAAAATGCCGAACCCTTGCTGCGAATCTTTTGGTATATCGCAGCTCCTGTTACTGTGATTTTTATAATTCAGACAATCCTTACGTTTGTGGGAGGGGATTCCATGGATGGAGTAGAAGCCGATTTCGAAGGTGACCTGAGTGATGGAGACGCTCCTTTTCAACTGTTCTCACTTCGGAACCTCATCAATTTCTTACTTGGCTTCGGATGGGGAGGAATCACATTTTACACCCTTATACCAAATAAAACACTGCTTATTTCAGTGGCCGTAATTACAGGCATCCTGTTCGTTGCTATCTTTTTCATCACGGTCAAGATATTCCTGCGACTGGCCGAAGATAATTCGTTCAAGATGGAAAAGGCACTTCATAAAACAGCCGAAGTATATCTGACTATCCCGGCCAACCGTATGGGAAAAGGTAAAATATTGATCAGCGTAGGGGGATCGCTGCGGGAACTGGATGCCCTTACCGACGAGAAAGAACCCATCTATTCCCAATCCACGGTAAAAATTGTCAAAATTGAAAATAACAATATTCTAATAGTTGAAAAAATTTAAATATATGTCACCCGAAACACTATCATCGCCCATGTTTTTAATTATTGTACTTGCTGTCGTCATCTTTGTGACCATTCTTGCGCTGGCATCACGCTTTAAAAGATGTCCTTCCGATAAAATATTGGTCGTCTACGGACGTACCGGCGGATCATCCGCACGTTGTATCCATGGTGGAGGTGCTTTCATCTGGCCTGTTATCCAAGACTATGCCTATCTCGACCTCAAGCCATTATCGATAGAGGCCAACCTCACCAATGCACTGAGTCGCCAGAATATCAGGGTAGACGTCCCATCCCGTTTCACCATCGCCATCTCATCCGAACCGGAACTAATGAACACCGCCGCAGAAAGGTTACTCGGACTTACCCCGGACAAAATCAGGGAACTGGCTTCCGATATCCTTTTCGGACAACTCCGTCTGGTGATTGCCACGATGTCTATCGAAGAGATCAACTCCGACCGTGATAAGTTCCTCGAAGCCATCTCCAAAACAGTCGACTCGGAGTTAAAGAAGGTAGGATTAAAACTGATCAATGTGAATGTAACCGATATCAAAGACGAGTCGGGTTACATCGAGGCATTAGGAAAGGAAGCTGCCGCCAAGGCCATCAATGAAGCCAAGATAAGTGTGGCGGAACAGGAAAAAATTGGAGAAACCGGTAAGGCCATAGCCGATAAAGACCGTGAAGTGAGCATTGCCGCTGCCCGTAAGGACGAGGCGATCGGTAAAGCCGAAGCCGACAAGCTAACTCGTATCAAAACCTCGGAAGCCAATGCCACTGCGGTAGAAGGAGAAAATACGGCAAAGATCACCATTGCCCAATCCGATGCTGCACGCCGGGAAAAAGAAGCCGAAGCGGCACGCCTTGCCGTAGCAGCTGAAAAAGTACAACAAGCAAAAGCGTTGGAAGAGGCCTATTCTGCCGAACAGAAAGCGGAAAATGCCCGTGCGGAGCGCGAACGTTCTACAGAGACTGCCAATATAGTAGTACCTGCTGAAATAGCCAAGCAAAAAGCCATCATCGACGCTCAGGCCGAAGCCGAACGCATCCGTGTACAGGCCAAAGGAGAAGCTGATGCCATCTTTGCCAAGATGGATGCCGAAGCACGCGGCCTATTCGAGATATTGAACAAACAGGCGCAGGGATACAAAGATGTGGTTTCGGCGGCAGGAGGTGATCCCGACAAAGCCTATCAGCTGCTGATGATCGAAAAACTGCCTGAACTAATCAAGACACAGGTAGAAGCGGTGAAGAACCTCAAGATCGACAAGGTAACCGTTTGGGATTCCGGTAACAATCAGGACGGCAAAGGATCCACCGCCAACTTCCTCTCCGGGTTGATGAAGACCATTCCCCCACTCGACGACCTCTTCAATATGGCCGGAATGAACTTGCCCAATTATCTAAAAGGAGAAAACAAACCGGAAATTATTCCTATAGAAGAATCCGATTCTGAAGCCGATGAACAATAGTTAGATAACAGAGCACAAACCGATACCTGGGTTATACTCAGTAGATCCTATAAAATGGAAAAGCTTCGGGTGCCGTTAAACGGATAGAACGGCTACCTGCATCATTTTTTTTACGCGGCTCGTAAGGTAACAACGTAACGGATTTCCATCTTAAAATAACAGATGAGGATATTTACAAGAAAACAACTCGAGGCGAAGGATAAGGACGAACTGATAGATATCATCCTGTCCCTTCAAACAACAATAATATTCAATCAGCATTAGATGCAGACTTGTAAATAAGTAACTACCCAGACCTGAATAAACCTGAGTTAGTTATGGTATTTTTATAAAAATAAGGGAAAAACTATCTTAGGGAATGCGGTACACAATGCTATTGATATTCATACCCGCTCCTACCGAAGCCAGCACAATATTGTCACCGCTCCTCAATGCATGATTATCCATCTCTCCACGCATAACCATATCCAATAACGTAGGGACGGTAGCTACCGATGAGTTCCCTAACCAGGATATAGTCATCGGCATAACATGCTCAGGCACCTCTTTTAAATCATAGAGCTGAAACAAACGCTTCAGAATGGCATCATCCATTTTCCCGTTCGCCTGATGAATCAACACCTTGCTCACCTTATCAATAGGTAAATTCAATTTGTCTAGTCCCGCCTTGATCGTTTTAGGTACATTTTCAAGGGCATATTGATAGAGACGACGGCCATTCATCTTGAGGTAATAATCTTTTTTCTCCGCCAATTCCGGTTTATAAGAATATCCCATGTGAAGCATATTCACATAATCTAACGCATCACTGCGCGAGTTATGTCCGATTATACCTATGGGTGAATCACTTTCCCTCGCCTCCAGAATGGCAGCACCCGCACCATCAGCATAGATCATGCTATCGCGGTCATGCGGGTCGGATATGCGCGACAGCACGTCAGCACCTACCACTAAGATTTTTTTCGCATCTCCCGAGCGCAGATAATAATCGGCTTGAATCACCGCCTGTACCCATCCCGGACAGCCAAACAAAATATCATACGCCACAGCGGAGGGATTGGCAATACCCAATTTTTGCTTCAGACGGGCAGCCATCGTCGGCAACACGTCTATACGCATATTCTCCACCGTTGTTTCCCCGAAGTTATGGGCAAAAATAATGTAATCGAGTTCTTCCTTATCTATTCCCGCTGATTCTAAAGCTCTCCGGGCGGCAATTAAAGCTAAATCGGAAGTAGTCTCATTATCCGCAGCATACCGCCTTTCGGCAATAGTGGTAATCTCTTCAAATTTACGAGTGATCTCTTCATTAGGAGTGGCCAATTTTTCCCCGGTAGAGTCATAAAACTCATAATTATGGAAAAACTCATTCTTTATCTGCTTGGCAGGAACATAGCTGCCCGTACCCGTAAAAACACTATAAAGCTTACTCATTACAAATTATTCTTAGTTAACTTGATAACCTTACAACTTTTTTTTAAATTCCATTTTTTTCTTAGAAAGTACAAAAGTACATGATTTTTTCTAAATAAACCACTAACCGGCAAACCATTTTAATTTGCTTCAGTTTCGGGTATCCGGCTGATGACCGGATTGGAAATATCCTCATAAAGTTGTAGGTCGAAATACTTAGCGGCTGCTGTCACATGGTCAAGCACATCGGAACATATATTTTCATATTTAAGCCACTCGGTAGTAGCAGTAAAAAAATAGAGTTCGAGAGGAAGCCCTTTTGAGGTGGGTTGTAACTGACGGACTAATATCAGTAATTCCTTATGCACATGAGGATGATTCTTCAGATAAGAAAGAATATACTGCCGAAAGAGTCCCATATTGGTCAGATTCCGTCCATTGATAGGAAGCGACTTATCAGCGTCGTTTTCTCGATTATATTCATTGATTTCTTCACTTCTGGTACGGATATAATCTGTAATAAGTCCTATTCTTTCCAATTCTTTCAACTCCTCATCTTCCATGAAGCGGATAGTGGATTGTTTCACAAAAACGGAACGTTTTAACCGCCTTCCTCCGGTTTCCACCATGCCACGCCAGTTCTGGAACGATTCCGATACCAATGAATACGGAGGAATAGTGGTAACGGTCTTGTCGAAATTCCGGATTTTCACGGTCGTAAGTGAAATCTCAAACACATCACCATCGGCATCATACTTGGGCATGGTGATCCAGTCACCAATACGTACCATGTCATTGGCCGAAACCTGGATACTGGCCACAAACCCCAGGATAGGATCTTTGAATACCAGCATCAGCACAGCGGAAAGGGCTCCCAGACCGGTAAGTATATGCGTCGGATTTTGTCCGGTAAGGATAGAGAACAAGATAATAAAACCAATGCAATACAATACAATTTTTATCACCTGCGCATAGCTTTCCAGGGGTTTATCCCTCAGTCTCGGTCTCTTGGAAAGAGTGTCGAAGAAAGCATTCAGGACGGACATCAGAAGCCATATCACATAGAATATCAAGAAAATGTCGATCAATTTATTGGCAAAAATCATTGTTTTGGGGAATTGATCGAAAATAATGGGAATAGAGCCCTTTATCAGGCTGTAAGGAATCACCATTGCCAGATAATGTGAGAAACGTCTCTTGGAAAGATTTTTCAGGAATTCGGCACGTGTTATTTTTCCAAAACGATCCAGCAAATTCTGAAGGATAATACGAGTAAGGTATTGCACCACAAAAACCAAGGCTATCAATACAACCAGTAAGATGACAAGGTTGATATACTTGACCCAGCTATCTCCAACACCCATGTTTTTAAGTAATTCAATAGACCAGTCGCTGATTGCATTGGTCGAGCGCGAGATTTGTTGAATATTTTCTTCGTTCATCGGAGTATATATTTTTAAATATGTATAAGCGAGCATATGTAACACATAGTGGACAAAGGTATAATTTTTAACTAAATTGTCAAAACCTATAATTTAATTTTAGGCCCCCGATTTCCTTAATTTTCATGCCATCCCTTTTTTTCATTTTCATCGTTTATCACCCAAAGTATATCATCTTTCAAAGAATAATTGTACATTTGTGAAAGCAGTCCGTGCACCTATCATTAAGTGAAGCGGCTGCCTTCAAATCTATCATATATCTAAACAATTGACTAAGAATATGGGAAAAGTACTGATTATCGGCGCCGGTGGCGTGGGAACAGTAGTAGCCAACAAAGTGGCGCAAAACAGTGACGTGTTCACCGAAATTATGCTGGCAAGCCGTACCAGAAGTAAATGCGATACCATCGCCGAGGATGTGAAACGCCGTACGGGTGTAACCATTCAGACGGCACAGGTGGATGCTGACAGCATACCGGAGCTGGTAAAACTATTCAATGAATATAAACCGGAATTGGTGATCAATGTAGCGTTGCCCTATCAAGACCTGACCATCATGGATGCCTGCCTGGAATGTGGCGTGAACTACCTGGACACGGCCAATTACGAACCGAAGGACGAGGCCAAATTCGAATATAAGTGGCAATGGGCATACAAGGAAAAGTTCGAAAAAGCGGGGCTGACCGCTATCCTTGGTTGCGGGTTCGACCCCGGCGTGACAAGTATTTATACGGCTTATGCCGCCAAACACCATTTCGACGAGATGCATTATCTCGATATCGTGGATTGTAATGCGGGTGATCACGGAAAGGCTTTCGCCACTAACTTCAATCCCGAGATCAATATCCGGGAGGTGACACAAAAAGGTAAATATTGGGAAAATGGGCAATGGATAGAAACCAAGCCGCATGAAATTCATCAGCCTCTCAACTATCCGGAAATCGGTCCTAAAGAATCATATGTGATCTACCACGAAGAGTTGGAGTCATTAGTGAAGAACTTCCCCACCCTTAAGCGGGCCCGCTTCTGGATGACCTTCGGCCAGGAGTATCTCACTCATCTGCGGGTGATCCAAAATATCGGCATGGCACGTATCGACGAAGTGGAATACAACGGACAAAAGATCGTCCCTATCCAGTTCTTGAAAGCGGTGCTTCCCGATCCCGGTGAACTGGGAGAGAACTACACAGGAGAGACATCTATCGGATGCCGTATACGGGGTATTAAAGACGGTAAGGAGCGTACTTATTACGTCTATAACAACTGCAGCCACGAAGCAGCCTACAAGGAAACCGGCGCCCAGGGCGTGAGCTACACTACCGGTGTACCGGCTACCATCGGTGCCATGATGTTTATGCAGGGTATCTGGAAGAAACCGGGTGTATACAATGTGGAAGAGTTCAACCCCGATCCGTTCATGGAGCAACTTAACAAACAGGGATTGCCCTGGCATGAACTATTCGATATCGATCTGGAAGTATAAATTTTCCTTTAATTTCTCCCATATTATCCCGAAATCCCCTATTTTTGCCAAAAAGAACCCGCCCGTATAAATTCTAAAAAATGGGAATCAAAAGTTTAGTCAATATCGACGATTACGACAAGGATGATATCTATCGTATCATTAAAAGTGCGTCACTGTTCAAGCAGAATCCCAACCGTAATCTGTTACAAGGGAAAGTGTGTGCCACACTTTTCTTTGAGCCGTCTACCCGCACCCGGCTTAGTTTCGAAACTGCAGTCAATCGGTTGCGCGGACGTATTATCGGTTTTTCCGATGCAGCCACCAGTAGTTCCACTAAGGGAGAGTCACTCAAGGACACCATTATGATGGTAAGCAATTATGCCGACCTTATCATCATGCGTCACCACCTGGAAGGATCGGCCCGTTATGCCTCCGAGATATCACCCATACCGGTCATCAATGCCGGTGACGGGTCTAACCAGCATCCTACCCAGACAATGCTCGACCTGTTCACCATCTACGAAACGCAAGGAACACTCGAAGATCTCACCATCACCATTGTGGGTGATCTGAAATATGGACGTGCTGTGCATTCGCTTATACAGGGACTTTCGCACTTCAGGCCTAGGTTCAATTTTGTGGCTCCTGAAGAATTACATATCCCCGACAAGTATAAAACATTCTGTGAGAACCACCAGATTCCCTACAAGGAATTTACTGAATTCTCCCCCGAAGCAATTAATAGCGCCGACATCCTATACATGACCCGGGTACAGAAAGAACGCTTTACCGACCTTATGGAATACGAAAAAGTAAAGAATATATATATCCTGCATAACCGCATGCTGGACGATTCAAAAGAGAACCTGAAAGTACTGCACCCGCTCCCCCGCGTGAAAGAGATTAACCAGGACGTGGATGCCAATCCAAAGGCTTATTATTTTCAACAGGCAAAGAACGGTATGTATACACGCCAGGCTATTATCTGTGATTTAATGAAAATAGGAGGTTAAGAGATAAAGTAATTAGGTGTAATTGGTAATTTAAAGAATTCTATGGGAAAAGAACTACAGGTTGCAGCATTGGAAAATGGTACGGCCATTGACCATATACCCGTCGATGCCGTTTTTAAAGTGGTTTCATTGCTTCAATTGCAAAAGCTGCAAAACCGGATAACAATAGGTAATAATTTGAAGAGCAGCAAAATGGGATCCAAAGGGATTATCAAAGTATCGGATAAATTCTTTCGTGAAGATGAACTTAACCGCATTGCTTTGGTTGCACCCAATGTGAACTTGAATATCATCCGTAATTTTGAGGTGGTAGAGAAGAAAAAGGTAATCCTGCCCGACGAGATCATCGAGATCATGAAGTGTAACAATCCTAAATGTATCACTAACAATGAGCCGATGAAAACCCGGTTCCATGTGACCGATAAAGAGAATGTAGAACTTCAGTGCCACTATTGTGAAGTGAAGGTCAAAAAAGAAGATATTGTGCTTCAATAGTTATTCAAATTTACTTTGTAAATAGTTATGCCCGTCAATTTACCCGATAAATTACCCGCGATTGAGATATTAAAAAAGGAGCATATTTTTGTGATGGACGACCTGCGCGCATCCACACAAGATATCCGCCCATTAAGAATACTGATACTCAACCTCATGCCGGTAAAAGTCACCACCGAAACCGACCTGATACGCCTTCTTTCGAACTCCCCCCTTCAGGTTGAAATTGAATTTCTAGGATTATCTACACATACACCCAAAAATACTCCCATAGAACATCTCATGTCGTTTTACACTAAATTCTCAAAAATAAAGAACACCTATTATGACGGCATGATTATCACCGGCGCGCCGGTAGAAACACTGGCTTTTGAAGAAGTCAGGTACTGGAAAGAGTTTACACAGATTCTGGACTGGGCACGGACACATGTTACCTCTACCTTTTATATCTGCTGGGGCGCACAAGCTGCATTGTATCATTTTTACGGCGTTAACAAGCACCCACTGGCGAAAAAACTCTTCGGCGTTTTTAGACACAGGATCAACGATCCGTCATTCCCGCTGTTCCGGGGATTCGACGATGAATTTTACGCACCTCACAGTAGGCATACCACTCTCCTTGCCGATGAAATCGAGCAGTATCCCGAATTGACTATCCATTCAGAGTCGGATGAAGCAGGTGTGTATATTGTCTCTTCACGTGGCGGAAGGGAGTTTTACGTAACCGGCCATTCTGAATATTCACCTCTCACCCTGCATAAGGAATATATGCGCGATAAAGAGAAGGGGATGGAGTCAGTAGCTTTACCCCTAAACTATTACAGGAATAACGATCCGGAGCAACCACCACTGGTACAATGGCGTTCCCATGCCAACTTGCTATATATAAACTGGTTGAATTATTTCGTTTATCAGTCTACTCCTTTCAATATCGAAGAAATTGCCCGGTTGCAAGAGCTATAAACAAAGATTTTCTTGCGCCACTATTAGATTTATCGGCACTACAATCATGAAGTTCTCAGTTCTTAATTGTCAATTGTCCCGCGAACTTCAAGCAGACCGGTTTATCGAGATAAATATCCTGATGGGTATCGGTTAACAATCCCGTTTCGGAATCAATACGAAAGACCTGTATCATATTGTCATCCCTTCCTGCCACCAAAAGGAACTTTCCATTAGGAGTAATGATAAAATTACGTGGATGCTCAGCCGTCAATTGATATCCGGCTTTGGTGAGTGTCCCTTCGCTTGGATCAATGGCAAAGATGGCAATTCCATCTGCCTGTAATCGGTTTGATGCATAGAGGAAACGCCCGTCGGGTGAAACATGGATATCGGCACTCCCTCCTGCTCCCGTCGTATCGGCTGCAATAACCTGTTTTTGAATTAACTCGCCAAAAGAATAATCATATACAATCACTTCCCCTGACAATTCACCCAACAAATAGAGAAACCTCCCTCCGTCAGGATGAAAATCGAAATGACGCGGTCCTGTGCCTGCCGGCACACCAAACTCTTTCAAGCTATTCTCCAACAGTCCCGGCTGCCCTTCAAAAGGAGTATCGTTCACAATGAACCTGTAAAGCTTATCACTCCCCAAATCGGAAGCAAAAAGGTATTGTCCGTCCGGTGAATACCTTACACTGTGCAAGTGTGGCTTTTCCTGACGAATCGAGTCAGGTCCCGATCCTTTAAAATGCATTATCGATACTGTAGAAGCAAACATACCATTCTCCTTCACCTGAAATGAGGTAATAGTACCCCCTCCATAATTCGCCGTATGTACATTTTTACCTTTACCATCTATAGTAATATAACATGGAGAGCTACTGTTCACAGGGACAGAATTGAGCAATTCTATCTTTCCGGTCCGCTTATCGAAAGAAAAAGCATGCACGGTACTGTTAGGTTCGTTCCTTTCAGTCACGGCATAAATATATTTTTCATCAGGGCTGAGGGTCAGATACGACGGGTTGTCCACCTCCACCATACTAATGGAATCGGAACTACCGGTATCGGTATTAAAACGATACAGGTAAATCCCTTTACTTCCCTCTGCGGAAGTATAGGTACCCGCCAATAAGAACAGGTCTCCACCTGTTGTCTCCATTGCAGACCGACCTTCTTCTACAGCATTCTTATCGTTTCTTTTTCCGGAGTGGTTCCCCATACATGAAACCAGTAAAACAGCTGCCATACTCGCTATAATTATTTTTCTCATCATCCTTATCTCATTATTTTTATCGTACAAAACACATTATAGTCGAAAGTATTATGATCTCCCGTACTACACACATTCCACGAAAGTAAGTTATTTTTCCGAAACAAATTTCCTTTTTCAGAAAAAATTTGCGAATATGGCATGGACTCCGTATTTTTGCACCGTCAAAATTAAACCCGATTGTAAAACAAGAAATTAATTATGTTGTCCGAAATATTATCTATCACCGGCCGTCCCGGCTTGTACAGACTTATCTCCACAAATAAGAATATGAATATCGTAGAATTGCTCGGCGATGGAAAACGAGTACCGGTATATGCACAGGAAAAAGTGGTAGCCTTAAGCGATGTATCCATTTATACGCAGTCGGGAGACACTCCATTGCGAGAAGTATTAAAAACAATAAAAGAAAAGGAAGGCGGCAAACAAGTTTCCCTGGGAAGTAAACCTTCCGGAAAAGAACTATTCACCTTTCTGGGAGAAATATTGCCCGATTACAGTAAAGAGAGTGTGTATGCCGGCGACATAAAAAAAATAATCTCCTGGTATAATATTCTGATAGAGCACGATATCGACTTAGAGGCTGAAAAATCCGGGGAAAATGCTACGGATGAACCTGAGGCAAAAGAAAAAGGATGAACATAAAAGATATTCTTACCCGTGCAGGAGCCGGCACCATTTATATCCTGGTCATTCTTTTAGGAATACTGGGGGGACGGTATTCATTTCTTGCCGTTTTTGGTACTATCCTTGTTTTTGGTCTGTTTGAATTTTACCGGATGGTAGAAAAAGATACTTCACATGCCATCAGTAAAATATTTAATATCCTGCTTGGGGTTATTATCTTCTTATCGGTTTTCCTTCATTTGGAAGGAATTTTTACTTCTCTAATGCCGATATTCATTCTTCTATACCTGCTGATACTGATTGCATCGGCCATCTTTATCCGACGGGATGATATTTTCCATGGTATTATCTACTCAGTTTTCGGGCAGGTTTACATTACCATGCCGTTGAGCCTGCTCATGCTTATCTCCTATTCACTTCCGGCCGATATTGCCGGTTCCGGATATGATTCGGTTCTGGTGTTGGCACTGTTCATTTTCCTATGGGTCAATGATACAGCCGCCTATTTTATAGGTTCCCTGATAGGAAAGCACAAATTAATAGTACATATCTCTCCGAAGAAATCTGTAGAGGGATTTATTGCGGGCATCTTTTTCACCATACTTGCGTCTTTGATATTCGCCCATGTGTATACGGGTTTTTCCGTCACCTTCTGGATAGGATTTGCGGTGATAGTATCGCTATCCGGTACCGTGGGAGATCTGTTTGAATCGCTTATCAAGCGGACCTACAACGTGAAAGATGCAGGAGATCTTATTCCCGGGCATGGAGGCATACTTGACCGGATCGATAGCCTATTGATAGCCATCCCGGCCGTCTTCCTTTATCTGATTATCTTCTTCTCTCTTTAAAAACACTCTCCAGTGAGAACAAAAACTCTCTTAAAAACGTTTGAAAGATAGACGCAGATTAGTATGCGCACTTATAGAATATTTAAATCTTTTAAACAAGCACCACTATGGACAAGAAAAAGATTGGAATAAATGCAGGTATTATCTGGAACCTGCTGAATGATTATCAAAAGTGGAGCATCACGAAGCTTTGTAAAGCCTCCGGATTATCGGAGAAAGAGGTTTACACTGCCATTGGCTGGTTGGCCCGCGAAAATAAGATCGAATTCGATCAACCAACCGACGGCAGTGAACAATTCTATCTGGTAGTGGAATATTATTTCTAAACTATTTCACCACTTTTTCGCATAGATGCTGTTGCCATTTCCAGGCAGAAGCCATGGTATCTTCAATAGTTTCTATCGCTTTCCAACCTAACACGTTATTGGCTTTATCGGGTTGAGCCCAGATCTGCTCGATGTCACCTTTTCTGCGTCCTACAATTTTGTAATTTAACGGCTTTCCAGACACTTTTTCGAATACCTTAATCAACTCCAGCACAGACAAGCCGGTTCCGGTTCCCAGATTAAAGATTTCCACTTTATCGTCCGACTTATTCTCCAGCATCCGTTCAACGGCAATCACATGGGCTTTCGCCAGATCCACCACATTGATAAAATCGCGGATACAGGAACCATCGGGCGTATTATAATCATCTCCAAAGACACTCAGCTGTTGACGGATACCGATACCTGTCTGGGTGATATAAGGCACTAAGTTCTGCGGTACACCCAAAGGCAATTCGCCAATTTCTGCCGACGGATGAGCGCCGATAGGATTAAAATAACGGAGGATAATGCTTTTAATGGGAGCACCTGAATGAATAAAATCGCGAATAATCTCTTCATTGACCTGTTTGGTATTGCCATAGGGTGATGTTGCCGGTTTAACAGGAGCGTCCTCATTGATAGGATTCTGGTCGGGTTCTCCGTAAACTGTACATGAAGAAGAAAACACAATTCCTTTCACACCATATTGAGGCATCAGCTCCAGTAAATTGATCAACGATACCAGATTATTGCGATAGTACATCAATGGTTTCTCTACCGACTCACCCACTGCCTTACTGGCAGCGAAATGAATAATACCGTCAAATGAATACTTCTTAAACAATGCTTTCATCGCTGCAAAATCGGTACAATCCAACTTATCGAAAACCGGACGTTTACCGGTTATACGGGTAATGCCCTCCAACACGTCCGCATTGGAATTGGACAGATTATCAACAATTACTACATCATACCCCGCCTGTTGCAATTCAACTACGGTATGTGAACCGATATATCCGGTTCCTCCTGTTACAAGAATTTTTTTAGCCATAGACTTTATTTAATTACTAATTTCAATTATCAATTTAATCTGACCGGCAGATAATGATACGATTAAATACTTAGCCCCCTCTTTTCATTTTTCACTTTTCACTTTTTAAAAGTTCCTCCACGGCGCGCTTTAGTTGCAAATCATCCTCACTGAGCAATGATTCCGCGGTATTATATATCTCTATATCGGGTTCTAATTGATTATTTTCCATCACACTACCTCTCATATCTACCACGGTTACCTGGGGAATACCGAACACTAGCGAGGGATCGATCTGTGTCTCCCACCATACAGCAGTCATTGTCCCCGGTACCGGAGCACCCACCAGCTTGCCAATGCCCAATTCTTTATAGACCCAGGGGAAGCCGTGTGCATTGGAATAATTACTCTCTCCCATCAATACGATAGAAGGTTTATTCCATTTATTGAAAGGATCGCTACCAATATATTCACCCCGCGGCATAAACCGTTGATATTCTTTTCCACTCAAAAGGGTAGCCAGGTCGTCATGCAACCAACCTCCACCATTAAAACGGGTATCCACCACCACAGCCTCCTTATTCCTGTATTTTCCGAGCAGGTTCTGATAAACATCCCTGAAGCTGCTACTATTCATTCCCCGGATATGTACATAGCCAATACGACCGCCGGAATACTTCTCAGTCAGTTCCTCCCTTTGTTCTACCCAGCGGTTGTATAGTAACTCATTTTCCTCTGCGGAAGTAATAGGTTTTACAATTTCTTCAAAACGGGCTCCTTCACCGGGTACATAGGCAGTGATTATCACATGCTTTCCGGCTTTACCATTGAGTAGGTGCCACCAAGTTTTTCCGGCTTCTATTTTTTCACCGTCAATTTTCTCCACAATCACTCCCGGTTTGAGTTTTGAATCTGCTTTAATCAACGGGCTCCCTTTCATAATCTCTTTAATTTTCTGTCCGTCTCCTTGATGAGTATCATCCCAGAACACACCCAATGTAGCCGTCTGCCAACTACTCCGGGGAGCCGAGTAGCGGGCTCCGGTATGTGATGCGTTCAATTCACCCAGCATTTCCGACAACATCTCTGCAAAATCGAAATTATTATCGATATGAGGAAGGAACCGGCGGTATGAATCTCCATACATCTTCCAGTCCACACCGTGTAACTCCTTATCGTAAAATTTATCTTTCACCTGCTTCCATGCATGATCAAAAATATAACTCCTTTCCGCGGCACCCCGATAGTTAAAGGGAGCCGAAAATGATACATCAGTCACCTTCCCTTCTTCTATCTTCTTGATCTTACCCTGTGATACAAGGTAAAGTTTCTTTTCCTCCTTATCCGGAAGCAACAATCCAGATCCAACATCTTTAGCTAATAGCTTGGTAGTATTTTCAAGAAAATTCTGCTCCCACAGGTCCACACCTTTTTCAAAACTGGCCAGATAATAGAGCTTGGAGCCTTCTTTATTGAGATAAGCGTCCGATAAACTGGAAGAATGACGCGTGAGACGTATTATCCTGTGGCGACGATTGTCAAGATCAAAAGTAAGCGGCTCCACCGTTTTTATAGAGTCCTTCCCTACATTTGATTCATCTTTTGATTTCTTGTCTTCCTTTTTTCCTTTGGATCCAGACTTCTTACCGTTATCCTTCGCCTCTTTTTCCATCTCTTGCTTCAGGGCACGTTCTTCTTTGTCCATCCGAAATTCATCATAAGCATCTGGAGTGAGGAACATCAGGTAAGCATCACGATGTGCACCCCAACTGCCATGGCTACGATATCCGGCACGGTCGGAAAAAAATAATATCGCCTTCCCTCCCAGCATCCATTTGGCGCGTACATCGTTATAACCGCTCTGGGTAAGATTTGTCACCTCTCCGCTGCCATCTGCATTTATTAGCGCCACATCCTTATTATTCCATCCTCCGGTATCGATATAATCCGAGAGTATCCATTTACTGTCGGGCGACCATTGGAACCACTGGTCTCCATCGCTATATGAATAATTATACCTGGCGTCCATCACTTTCCTCGATTTTTTGCTCTTCAGATTAAGTACATAAATAGCAGACCGTCCTTCCAGATAGGCAATCTCTTTACCGTCAGGAGAAAACTGCGGCTGAAAGGAAGGGGCATCGGTATGAGTCAACTTTGTTTCTTTCAACTCGCGAGCATAACAAAAGTACTTGTCCTCCTTCCGCACCAGTTCGGTACGATAAATATTCCAAGTATTATTGCGTTCAGAGGAATAGATCAACGAACGCCCATCCGGACTGAAATCCACATCACGCTCCTGCTCCGCCGTATCAGTAATACGTTTTGTTGTGTTGAATTCAATAGAAGTGACAAACACATCTCCACGGGCAATAAAAGCGATTTCTTTTCCATTTGGCGAAACGGCAATACTTCTTGCACCTGAAGTAAGAGTCTGTGGCATTTCCTCCCTTTCAAAATTATCGGAAACGATTTGTACATTTATCTTACGCGGCACTTCTCCATCCTTCATATAGTATAACTCGCCATCAAAGGAAAAGCAGAGATTGTCATTATTGTCAGCCGAAAGAAAACGTATGGGATGATCTTTGAAATGAGTTAGTTGTACCGGATCACCACCATCAATACCGGCACTATATATATTAAATGTGCCGTCCTGCTCACTCAGATAATAAAAGCTTTTCCCATCAGACGACCATACTCCGTTCCGGTTTTCACCTTTAAAACCGGTCAGTTTTCGATGTGTTTTCCGCTCACTATCAAATAACCATACGTCTCTGGTAATGGAGGATGTATGATGCTTTCTCCACATATCCTCATACCCCTTCCTGTCGGTATAGAGCCAGAGATGCCCGTACCGTGCGATCTCTTCCATATGAGTGGGAGAAATCATCCGTGGGCGATCCCCTTTTAGTGTCACAGCATAAATCTGGGTGAACAAACTTATTGGAAATTGCTGGCTTTCCTGCGCCGGCTGTATATAGGCGCTGAAAAGCAGGGTACTGTCATTCAGGAATCCTTCAGGATATTCATTGGCAGAATGGGAAGTCACCCGTTTAATATGACCCGTTTCTAATGTAACCACATATACATCGAAGTTAGATTCCCGGTTAGAAGCAAAAGCGAGTTGATCACCCTTTGGCGACCATACGGGGCGTGTATCGTAGGACGCATGGGAAGTGACCTGTGTCGCCCGTCCGCCGGCTACCGGTACGGTGAATATATTCCCCTTATAGGTGAATGCAACAACCTTTCCATCCGGAGAGATCGCACTGTTTCGCAGCCATAGGGGGATTTCCTGGGCACTGAGTCCGGAAACAGTCCACAAAAAAAATAAAGAAAACAGGATTTTTCTCATTGGGATATTTATTCATTATCAGATTGCATACAGCATGAAACTATTACCATACTGCTCATTTGCAAAATTACATAAAAATTATAGAACATAAGATTATAATAGAAGGAAACAACATAGATATCAAAAACAATTAATTGATCCATTCGCCAAATACATTGCAATATTAATTTTTTTTAGTATTTTTGTTCTGTATTGATCCGGGTTGTACCCTCAAATAAATAATGGGATATAATGTAAAAACATATTATCGCAAGGAAGAGCTTCCCCCGATGGAGGAACCCAATTTTTTTCATAGCCCTTCATCCTTCGATTGGTACGGCAACAGTCCCACCTATACCCCGTTAATGCTTGTCGCTTTTAAGGATGAAGTTCCGGTGGCAGCCATGTTTGCCGTTATTGTGCGGATCAACCGTTTTCTGAAGGGTAAACTCTTTAAAAGATGTTTTATTTCCCAGCAACCGGCTTTTTTCGAAAAGGACTTATCTCAAATAGAGATATTTGACGCACTCATCAGTCATTTGGTAAAAAAAGTACGTAACCGCGTTTTTGTCATCCGTTATGAAGATTTGGGCAATGCTATCTTTGGATATAAAGGATTTCGTGAGAATGGGTTCTACTCCGCAAAGTGGATTAACATCCGCAATTCACTCCAACGCAAGAGAAATATATGGGATCAACTCTCCAAAACAAGGAAAAACCAAGTCAACAAGGCCTGGAAAAAGGGAATTGAAATGGAAGAACTCACTTCCGAAGAGAATCTGCCGGAGATATATAAATTGATCCGTAACACCAACAATAAAAAAATATCCCGCAGGTTTCCTCCTTACCAGTATTTTGAGAACTTTTTCCGTTATTATATCACCAAAGGGAAAGGCAAGATATTGCTGACCCGTTATCAGGGTAAAATTATCGGCGGTGCTATCTTGGGATTTGAAAAAAAAGAAACAGTTTATTGTCTTTACGACTGGGGTAAATCAAAACGATACAGGTTACTTTATCCCACCATTTTCACCATTTACCAGGCAATGAAGATATCTGAAGAAAAAGGTTTCTGTTACTTTGATTTTATGGATGTGGGTTTCCTGAATGAGAATACCGGCCGTACAAGGTTCCTACTACAATTTGGTGGGAAACAGCGAGCCACAAGGCGATGGTACCGTATTAACTGGGGATTGCTCAATTTCTTCGCAAACCGAATTTATGATTAAAAGCACCAGAAAGAGTAAGGTTTGAGATAAAGCCATACCCTTCTTGAATATGTAGGAAAATGGCTTTAGGAATTATCTGACAGTAAAACGTCGTTTTATATGTTCTGAATGATATTTAGCGAAACGACAAGGAACTGTTCCGGTCTACTCTTTTGGTTACATCTCCCGGCTTCCCTGAACAAATAACGTCGGCTGTACCCGAGACTCCTATATCGAGATGCCCTGTTACGTATATATTCTCATCGGCAGTACCCGAGAATTCAGCATTACAATTCCGTGCAGTGAGCTTAGAAGCCGAAACATCACATCCTCCGGAGAACTGGCCACTGAAGAGGTTACAGTCCAGCCTTAAATTCTCCAAATCGGTGCCGCCACTCAATTCCAGTTCGAAATTGCCGGCTTTTACAGGTGTTTCAAAACTGATATCCACTCCGCCTAACGCTTTTATCTTCGCTAAATCTGTATCTGAAAAAACAACAATTTCCGAAAATATGTAAACAAAATCCAATCCATATCCTTTGTGTAACAATAGCAGGAATTAAAATACTAAATAAATTTAAAATAGAAATATTTCCTACCGGATTGTTTGGAGAAACAAAAGGAACCCGTTATTTTTGCAACGTGTTTTTCATGGTATTAGATTTAAGGTTAACAATGAAGATTGGTTGTCGTGAGACAACCATTTCTTTTTATATATAACCTGTTTCATTTATATTTCTCCCATAACGCTGAATAGATAGTTTCTCTTGTTTCCTCTATCAATGCAGGGATTTCCTCTTCTGTAAGGAATTCAGTAGGCAGGGGTTTATGAATGACAAGTTCCATTTTTCCCGGATGAAGTTTAAAACCATCCCTATGCAACACATTAAAAGCACCATTAATAGTCAGGGGTACCACGGGTAATTTCATGTCACGGGCTACATGATACGCACCCCGTTTAAACCGGCCTAACTTACCGCTTCTGGTACGTGCTCCCTCAGGAAAAATCACCATGGACACCCCATTCACGATCTGTTTTTTGGCCTTTTCAAGAGAAGCTGCACGCGCTTTGGGATTTGTATCGTCCACAAACACATGACCAGCTTTCTCAGAGGCAAATCCCACAAACGGGATCTTGCGTAAACTCTGTTTCTGCATCCACTTGATATTCTGATTCAGAAAACCGTATACCAGGAAAATATCAAATGCACTTTGATGGTTGGGTACAAAAATATATGACTGGTGAGGATCAAGATTTTCATGTCCCTTGCTTTTCACCTGACAGAGTGCCAACCAGCAAGTCAGCCTCGACCACCATTTGGGAGGATAATATCCCCAGAATTTACTTCCGAAAACAGGAGCCATTACCATTACGGTTAATGCAGTAATAAGTGTAATCAAAATAAAAACAGGCACAAATATGAGCCACTGATAAAGCAAAACAAGTATATTTTTCACCGCCATTCATTTTTTTACAAAAATATACATTTTGAACATCGCATAATGATAAAAAGTGCAGTTTTTTTCTCTTTACATCCATTTTTCCCTTCAATAGAACATTTTTATCTCAAATTATTTCCTTGTTTGTTGAATTTTGTGTTTATTTGCGTTACGAAATCAGAAACATAATATATTATACGCACATGAAAGAATTAGCGAAAAACATTGGGGTAGTAGTGATGCTCATAGGCGTTGCTTTTTTGGTGATACCTTTTTTTACGGGTGCCACCAACAATACCAATTTAATCATCGGATTGGTATTGGTTATTGAAGGATTGCTGGGACATATTTATGTAAACAACATGAAAAGAGGAACTTTATTAAGTAATACCCTCTGGGCGATCCTTTTGTTAGTAATTCCATTTGCGGTTTTCTTCATTTGCAAGAGAATAGCTTATACAGAAGACGAGGTTGCAGCATATAACTAACAAAAAATTCCGGTCTCAATTGAGAGCAATAAAAACAAAACACCCCGGAGAAGAACTCCCGGGGTGTTTTATTTTTTCTCCTTTCTTCAACTTTCCGCTTTTCCACTATACCTCACCACATATAATTGGAAATTCTCATACCGTCTCACTACTACTTCATCACCTTTGGCAATAAAACCTTTCAATGAAATAGCATCATAAAAATTGCCCTCTATAGTGACCATCCCTGAAGGATGTAGATCGGTCGCTGCGACACCTGTATTACCCACCAGCGAGACAGGTTCCATCGGTACCGAAACATATCCCTCTTGGTCGGTATGGAGAGCCGCAAACTGAAGAAATCCCGGCTTACCAATCCGCCCGGATAAATATATGATCAGGACTAACCCCATTCCGGTACCTCCCAGCACAACCATCAGAGCCCTGAACATTTCTGTGGCAGGTAATCCTTCGAAATTAAACCGTATATTTCCTATCAGAGCAAGCACCAGAGCAGAAAAGACAAAGAGTATCCCTAATATACCTGTTATCCCGAAACCGGGTATTACAAAAATCTCAAAAACTATAAATATCAGTCCCAGTACAAACAATAACACTTCCCAATTCTGGGCATATCCAGTCAGATAAAGGGGAGTAAAATAAAGTATTGCCGCAGTAATGGCAAGAGCCGTGGGAAAACCTATACCGGGCGATTGTAATTCAAAATAAATTCCTCCTATAATGAACATGATGAGTAGTGCCTGTACGACTCCATTGGTAAGAAAACCTCTGATCTTGTCATAAAAAGTAGGATTATAGGTCTCCAAGGTATAATCATTATACCCCAGATGTGCTACAATAACTTCATGCACACTCTCGGCAACACCTTCGCAATAACCCAATTCTATTGCCTGGCTGGCGGTCAGGGTAAGTATCTGCGTGGAATCAGCAAATCCGGGTATCACCACCCTTTCATCTACCATCGCTTCAGCAATCAAGGGATCACGCCTCCATTGTATAATGGTATCCCCGTCGTGTATCGTCACTGTCTTACCATGACTCTCAGCCGTAGCGCGCATAATACCACGCATATAAGATTGATACTTATCGGAAGCCTTTTCCCCGGTTCCTCCTTCTACTACTGTAGCAGCACCGATTGAGCCACTGTTCCGCATAAAAATGCTATCACAGGCAATGGAAATAAGGGCTCCAGCCGAAGCAGCGTGATTGTCTATATATACATATACCGGAAGAGGAGCATTGAGAATAGCCGTCCGCATAGAGTCGGCTTCCAACACATTGCCTCCATAGGTATTCATATGCAATAGCACTGCTGAAGCTTCTTTTGTGATTGCTTCATGCATACCATTCTGCAAATATATCCATGTATTGCTACCAATATTCTCTCTGATGTTGATCCGATAGACCAACGGTTTGGCTTCCTGTGCTAAAAGGTCGAAAGAGATCAGGAAAAGCAGGAGCAATGCGATTTGAAAATTTCTCATTTTTCACAAGGTTTAATACAACAAAGGTAATAGATTTTACGATTCAGCATCCATTTTAATTTAAAATGTCTATATTTGTAACTCAAATTATCAGTATGAGCACAATTTTACTAAGCATAGGATCAAATACGTTCGCAAAGACCAATATCGACAAAGCCAAAAGGATGCTTTCATTTCTTTTTCCCGGTATTATTTTCAGTGAGCCCATCCTGACAGAGCCGGAAGACGACAAGTATGCGTACCTTTTTCGGAATGTGCTTGCCAAAGCCAATACTGAGATGTCGCCGGAAGAGATCATAGACAAGATCAAACAAACGGAACGGGCTGTAGGACGTACACCAAGAGATAAATATTTAGGTAGAATGATTATCGACATCGATCTCATTCAGTATGATGGACGGATACTCCGTCCCCAGGATTATGAGAGAGATTACGTCCAGCAATTATTACCTACACTGCCGGCTCTTGATATAGTTGAATCGGAGAGCACAGTATCAAATCCAATTGCAGATATCGATATTACTGTAGAGGAAGACGACGAATCAATTCAATCTTGAAATAGACTTGACTCCTTTCACTGCGCGCAGTTTTTTTATCAACTGGTCGAGCATGGATGTATCGCCCAGCATTACAGTAATGTTTCCCTGAAAAAGGCCGTCATTGGAGTCAATGGTAATAGAACGCATCTGTACCCCATCCTCTTTGGATATAATAGACATCAGGTTGGCTACGATATTGAGTTGATCATTTCCAATAACCCTCAACACTATTGTATAGCTAGAAGAACTGGTTTTTCCCGACCATCGGGCTTTCAATATCCGGTAACCGAACCGGGAGAACAGATCATGCGCATTAGGACAATTCACTCGGTGGATTTTGATTCCCTGGGAAGAAACAAATCCGAAAATATCATCACCGAAGATTGGATTGCAACATTTCGCCAGCTTATAATCCACTCCGGTCAGGTTCTGGTCAATGATCAACTCGTCTGAACCACCAATTTCCTGTAGAGGGGTTTTTAGCGTAAATTCACCCGCACTCACCGAAGTGTGGCTCTCCCTGATTTCAGTCTCTCTAATTTCCAGTTCCAGGTAACGATCTATCACCCAATTCACATCATTTTTTTCTGAAGCAATATCTACATAAAATTCAGTGACGGTCTTATACCTGAGTTTTTTGATCAGTTGCATCAGGCGGGCTTCATCCACTTCTATTTTCCGGTTCCTCATCCGTCGAAGGAGCGTCTCTTTTGCGATATCCACCTGCTTTCCGGCCTCTTCTTTCAGTAATTGGCGTATTTTCGTCCGCGCTTTCGATGTCACCGCAAAATTCAGCCAGTCCTGTTTCGGGACCTGATGCGAAGAGGTATTGACTTCTACCTGGTCTCCACTTTTTAATACATACCTGATGGGCACGTTCTTGCCATTCACCCTGCCGGACACGCAGGTAGCTCCCAGGTTGGAATGTATACCAAACGCGAAATCGAGCACCGTCGCTCCCTTAGGAAGCTTGAACAAGTCACCTTTGGGGGTAAAGACGAAGATCTCTTCGTCATATAAGTCGAGTTTAAAATCGGTCAGCTTCTGGTTGGGGTTAGTCTCGCTATCTTCGAGTGCTTCCCTGATCGTACCCAGCCAGTTATCCAGTGTCGTCTCCTCTTTTACACCCTTGTATTTCCAATGGGCCGCCAACCCTCTTTCGGCAATCTCATCCATCCTTTTCGTGCGGATCTGTACCTCTACCCATTTCCCATCCGGTCCCATCACGGTGGTATGAAGCGATTCATATCCGTTACTTTTGGGGATGGAAAGCCAATCCTTCAAACGTTTGGGATTGGGTTGGTACATATCGGTAACGATCGAATAGACCTGCCAGCAATGAGCCTTCTCCAACTCGGGTGGCGAATCGAGGATCACACGGATAGCGAACAGGTCATAAATATTTTCGAATTCTATTTTCTGTTTTTTCAACTTATTCTGAATAGAATAAATCGATTTGGTACGTCCCTTGATATCATACTTCAATCCTGTCTTATCCAGACGTTCCTTTACAGGTCCTATAAATTCATTGATATACCGGTCGCGCGACCGTTTCGTCTCATTCAGTTTTCGGGCAATGAAATCATAGTGCTCCCGGTCGGTATATTTCAGCGAGAGATCTTCCAGCTCCGATTTGATGGTATAAAGACCCAAGCGGTGTGAAAGGGGGGCATAGAGATAAGTGGACTCCACAGAAAGGTCTAATCTGGAAGAGGGCGACGCCTCCTTTGCATCGCGCATCCTTTGCAGTTGTTGCGCTATCATAATAAATATCACCCGCACATCTTCAGCAAGTGAAAGCAACAATTTGATATAATTCTCAGATTCTACCGCCGTACGTTTACCACTGAACTGGTTCACTTTCTTCAATCCTCTCAGAATGCTTTCCACTTCACTACCGAACTGCTGTTCCATTCCGGCCTGTGCCTGTCCAGCATTCACCACAGGATGAAAAAGCAAGACTGCACATACGGCAGGTTGTTTGAGGCCGATCTCATCAATAATAATGACAGCAGTACGCATGGACAATCCAAGATGATACAATGCCTCCTTATCTTGTTGTTCTTCCGCTTTTTTAAAAGACTGGCGCAATAACGTCCTTAACATAGACACTTTATGCATATCCCATTCCTGCCTGAGAAAGGAATACAGCCTGCCATACAAGTGGAAAAATTCTTTGCGGTCTATAAAAGTGCTATTATCCATCTTATTTGTTTGATCGCTTTTTTATCCACAAATTTACTATTTTCTTCCGATATCAGTAAAACAGTCTACTAAAAGTAAAGAACAAAATCACTATATTTGCGTAAAATATCAAAAGTCAAACTTATTTTTTATGCAAAAATTTATCTCTCTCCTGTTTTTTATGACAATGCCATTTATCCTATCTGCACAGCAAGATGAAATTCTTCCGTTGAATGACGGCTGGGAATTCTCACAAATGGATAAAGGCCAGTGGTATTCCGCCGAAGTACCGGGATCGGTACAACACGATCTGGTACGTCACAAAGTCTTACCCGATCCTTTTTACGGAACCAATGAAGAAAAGGTGCAGTGGGTAGAGGATGAAAACTGGGATTTCAGAAAGACATTTACCATAACGGCCGGTCAGTTGCAATATGACGATGCACAGCTTTTTTTCGAAGGGCTGGACACCCATGCCGATGTATTCCTGAACGGATCGCGGATCTTTCGCTCAGAAAACATGTTTATCGGTTATAAAATACCGATAAAACATTTACTGAAAGAAGGGGAGAATCACCTCTATATCCGATTTTATTCGCCGATACAACTGATGATGCCTGCAAGGGCGACCTTTGGTTACGATTATCCGGCAGGAAACGACCATAGGGAGGAGAAACTAAGTATTTATAACCGTAAGGCGCCCTATCATTTCGGATGGGACTGGGGTATCCGAATCGCCCAGATGGGTATATGGAAGCCGGTTTCGATTAAGTTCTACAATGATGCGTACATCGAGGATTATTACGTGAAACAGGCTTTGGTTACAGAACAGTTGGCCAAAATAGATAACCGGATAGAAATTCATTCAGTAGCCAATGATCCGATAGAAGCTACCGTGACTATTGAATACAGTTTGCAGGGCGATACCGGTCAACCGATATCTAAAAACATCACCTTATATCCCGGCAACAATATAGTTTCCCTGCCTCAGGAAATCAATCGTCCCAAAAGATGGATGCCTGTACATTGGGGTGAACAGCATCTCTATGACTTTACGGTAAAAATTGTGTCGGGCAACCGGCAAATCGCAAAAAAAACAGTACGGACCGGGTTACGTTCCATACGCCTGGTGCAGGAATCGGATCAATATGGCAAATCGTTCTATTTCGAAGTGAATGGTATCCCCCTCTTTGCCAAAGGATCCAATTACATCCCCGGCGAAATTTTTACAACACAGCAGGATGCCGACTTTTATAATACACTGTTTGACAATATTACTGCTGCCAATATGAATTTCGTACGGGTATGGGGTGGCGGCATTTATGAAAATGAGGAATTCTACCGGCAAGCCGATGAAAGAGGTATACTTGTATGGCAGGATTTTATTTTCGGGTGTGTACCCTACCCTTCCGACGATTCCTTTTTAAAGAACGTGGAACAAGAAGTAACTTATAATATCAAACGGCTCCGTAACCATACCTCATTGGCTTTCTGGTGTGGAAACAACGAAATAGAAGAGGGATTGAACCATTGGGGTTGGCAAAATGATTACCCGACGGAAGTGATGGATATATGGTTTGAAGGATACAACAAAACATTTCGCGAATTGATACCCGGCCTAGTCAATGAATTAGACGGAACACGCAGTTACATACATGGATCGCCTTACAACTCCAATTGGGGTAACCCCGAGAAATTTACTTCCAGTGATGCACACGACTGGGGGCTTTGGCATGGACGGATGCCTTTTGAGGCAATGGCAGACAGATTACCGCGCTTTGCCAGTGAATTCGGATTCCAGTCGTTCCCCGAAATGAAAACGATCCGGACTTTTGCCGAAGCAAAAGATTTCGATATCAGCTCCGATATCATGAAAATTCATCAGAAAAGCGGTATCGGGAATGAAGTAATTAAACAATATATGGACATGTATTTCCATACGCCAAAAAATTTCGAAGATTTCGTCTATATCGGACTGGTAATGCAGGGCAACGGTATGGAAGAATCGGTAGAAGCGATGCGTCGCGGGAGGCCCTATTGTATGGGTGCGCTTTACTGGCAGATCAACGACGACTGGCCGGTAGTATCCTGGTCGAGTATCGACTATTACAATAACTGGAAAGCACAACACTACCGCATGAGGGACGTGTTGGCTCCGCTTGCCCTGGGTGTAGAGTCGAAGGATAGTAAGTTAAATTACTACACTATGTCCGACTTCCTGCAGGATCGCAACAATCTCAGGCTTACCGTGCAAGTGATCGATTTCTCCTCGGGAAAACAGAAAGAATTCACAGAACGAGTCGATGCCAAGGCCAACGATTGCCGGATCATCAAAACATTTAATATAGCCGATCTCGTAAGTGAAACAGAAAAAAACCATACTATGATCCACGCTTTCCTTAGTGATGACAAGGGAAACGTGCTCTCGTCCAAGGATCATTTCTTCTACTGGCCCAACAAGTTGGAATTACCGGAAACAGAAGTCCAAACCAATGTGCAATACCGCGATGGAGAATATAAAATAACTCTCTCAAGCAAAAAACTGGCGAAAGACGTCTTTGTGGAAATTCCCATCCTGGGTGCCCGCTTCAGCGATAACTTCATCGACCTCCTCCCGGGAGAAAAAAGAACCATCATTATCACATCTCCAAAGCTTAAGGCTGCTGATAAAACACCCATTACGGTGAAGCATATCAGGGAAACATATTGATGTGATGATTTACTAATGGCTCTTTTGGTAATTAGTAGTTGGTAATTGAAGTATAAACTATGGGAAAGAAGGAAAATTTCTCAATATTATTAGTGGTGGCAGTGACTTCATTTTTGGGTACTTTCCTGGTGTCGTCGGTCAATATTGCCCTGCCTACCATCGAAAAGGATTTGGTACTCAATGCCATTGAGCTGAGCTGGGTCATTACCGCCTTTATTCTGGCCACGGCACTTTTTATGCTGCCGTCAGGGAGTTGGGGCGACCGGAGCAATAACCGGCGGTTATTCAAACTGGGATTGATACTCTTCACTCTCGCTTCCGGTATTTGCTATGTGGCACCGGACGGACACTGGTTAGTGGCTGCGCGCTTCCTGCAAGGGATAGGCTCAGCCTTTACCGGCACCACGGGACAGGCCATTCTGGTATCCTCATTTCCGGCTGAGAAACGTGGACAGGTGCTCGGTATCTCCGTCGCCTCAGTCTATGGCGGATTGGCATTAGGTCCGCTGGTGGGAGGGATCATCACCCTCCATATCGGATGGCGCGCGCTCTTTCTGATAGCGACTATCTTCGGACTGGTCACTATCATCATCTCCCATATCTTTTTAAAAAGCAACGAGCAGGCCCATCAATCCGATACCCGGGGAGATAAAACAGGCACTATCCTGTTCATGATAGGCCTTGCCGCCCTAGTTTATGGCTCTTCACTGATTCCTTCAGTGGCCGGCTGGTCGCTAATAAGCGGGGGGGCAATCCTGCTTCTCCTCTTCTGGAAATATGAAAGCAGCATAAAATATCCGATGCTCGACACGCGGCTCTTCTCTCACAACCGCCTTTTTACTTACTCCAGCTTGTCGGCACTGATCAACTATACTGCCACTTTCGCCATTGTCTTTTTCCTCAGCCTCTACCTGCAAAAAGTGCAGGGACTCTCTCCGCGCGACGCGGGGGCGGTCATCGTGGCACAACCGGCCATGATGGCTCTTTTTTCTCCCATCGTCGGGAAATTATCCGATAAGATACAACCTCGTTATTTTGCTACCACAGGAATGGCCATGTGCTCTACCGGCCTGGCCATGCTCGCTTTTCTCGATGCCGATACCCCCGTCTGGATCATCGTAACCATACTGCTATGGGTAGGCATTGGATTCGCTCTTTTCTCTTCCCCCAACATGAACACCATTATGAGTTCGGTAGAGCGGCGACAGTACGGACAGGCTTCAGGACTTGCCTCCTCCATGCGGGTATTCGGGCAAATCATCAGCATGAGTATTGTCACCCTGATCTTCTCCCTGCTATTCGGCAGCATGTCGATTGAGGAAGTACCTAACTCCATTTTCCTGCAAGCGATGCGGTGGGGCTTCCTTATCTTTGCCTTGATCGGTCTGCCGGGTATCTATTTTTCTTATAATCGGGGAAATTTAACAAGAAAAGAATAAGAGACATTATAATTCTTCTGACAGAATTTTCTGTAAAAGATAAGTAGCATTCAAATTCCGCGATACACCCCGCTGGATTTTATAGCTATACTGCTCCTCTTCCGACAGGGAGATCTCAAAACAGTAATTTTGGAATAGACCGGGAGACTCATTTTCCAGTTTTGCCAGTTCCAAATCATGGGTAGCGATAATCCCCGTTACCGGTAGTTCCGTCATCTTTTTCAGGAACAGTACCGAGCCGTCAAGTTTATCTTTGGAATTGGTTCCTTTTAATAACTCATCCAGGATGATCAATGTATAAGGGTGCGAACGGCAATACCTGATCAATTCCCTCATCCTCTCTAATTCAGCCTTGAAATAGGAAGTTCCCGATGAAAGGTCGTCTGTATTACGCATACTGCTGAACAGGCTGAACAGCGTGAAACTATACTCCGAAGCACATACGTTCATCCCATTGACAGCCAAAACATAGTTGGCGCCCAATGTGCGCAGGAACGTACTCTTGCCGGCCATATTGGCTCCGGTAATGATTAGGAATTGATTTTTGGTAATCAATATATCATTATCAACTCGTTTCCCTTTCGGTATAAAGGGGTGTCCCAACCCTGAAGCATCCATAAGAATGTCTGTATGCTCCGTAATGGAAGGCCGTACAAACTCCGGTAGATTGAACATGTAAGTAGCCTGTGCTACTCGTGCTTCCATCTCAGCAAGTAAACCAATCCACGATTGGAGATGTGCCAGATAATTATTCTTCCAACGGTAAAATTGCCGCAACAAGAACAAATCCCTCAAAAAGAATCCATTGAGAAGTACAAGGATATAGGCATTATGCCGCTGATCGAATTTCTTCAACAATAGCGAAAGATCCTTGAATGCTTCACGGGAATTATAGGTGCCGAACAGGTCCTCTTTTAATGTCTTGTTTTCACTGACCGCAAAAGTTTCCTTGTGAATGATTTCCAATAAGTCAGCATGAATCATCGTATTTTTATGCAGAAATCCTATATCACTGCCTACTTTACTCAATACTTTGCCAAATATCATAGGGAAGAACAGTTGTATCAGAAAGAATATGATAAATAGCGACCAGGGCAGGTATCCCAGCCAGGCCATCACTCCTGTTACCAGCGTAATCGTGATGGAAATATAAATAAGTACAAGCCCTGTTTTAGAAGTCAAAAAAGCATTATTACTCTCATGACCGGTTATCAATTTATAATTGTTCTTCTCTTCATCAAAGGCCTTACATACAGCCATAAACCGATGCCGGAAATCATCTTTACCGACCAACTCGCCCAGTGCCTCCTGCCTCCCAACAACTATCCTTTCACTGCCAGGAATTGTACTTAGCTTTTCAGCCAGAATAGTTCCTGCTTCATGGGTAACCGTCCTGTTGATCATGTGATAAATGGAATTCTGTCCAAAAATATCCAAATCATAGGAATAGGGATGTTTTTTATTGATAAATTGCTCTCCGTTATCAAAAGGAGTATAATCACCCTCTAAAAATTTGATTTCATCGGTGTATACATTTTGTAGAGCCATGAAATAAGTTCTCTTTTGAAGATAGAATTCATCCCACTTGTAGAGTAAAAAGAAAATTACCAATGAAAGAGCTGCTGCTATCAAACAGGACGTTCTGTCCCACCCTAACCGATAGGTTGCAAATACGAGAAAAACACCCGCCAGAAAAAATAACAATTTCAGGTATGGGATAACTTTTAAGCGCAATTTTACCTTATCCAGCACTACCGTATTTTCCTCTATTTTCCTTTGATAATAATCCTTGTTCATTTCGTCAGTTGATAAATATCTATTCAATCACGGTCAAATGATCGTCAAAGGTACAATTTTCCCGAGAGTTTATCTAATCATCAAATCAGTAAATCATCAAACTATCAAACTATCACATTAAATCATTATCTTTGCACCCGCAAACAAAATATTGGATTAAGATGGCTAAAGAATTGAAGGAGCTTACGCCCCGCAGTAAAGATTACTCCCAGTGGTATCTCGATTTGGTGATCAAAGCTGAACTGGCAGAGAATTCCGCCGTACGCGGTTGTATGGTAATCAAACCCTATGGATATGCGATATGGGAGAAAATGCAACGTCAACTGGATGATATGTTCAAGGAAACCGGACACGTAAATGCATATTTCCCATTGTTCATTCCTAAATCTTTTCTTAGCCGTGAAGCCGACCACGTAGAGGGATTTGCCAAGGAATGTGCAGTAGTAACGCATTACCGCCTGAAAAATGCGCCTGACGGAAGTGGAGTAATTGTAGATCCGGAAGCAAAACTCGAAGAGGAACTGATCGTTCGCCCCACTTCGGAAACCATTATATGGAGTACTTATAAAAACTGGATACAGTCCTACCGCGACCTGCCCATCTTGGTCAACCAATGGGCCAATGTGGTACGCTGGGAAATGCGTACCCGCCTCTTTCTCCGTACGGCTGAATTCCTCTGGCAGGAAGGTCATACCGCACACGCCACCAAGGAGGAAGCTATCGCAGAGGCACAACAGATGATCAATGTCTATGCCGAATTTGCAGAAAAATACATGGCTATGCCGGTCGTAAAAGGATTAAAGTCGGAATCGGAACGGTTTGCGGGCGCCGTCGATACTTATACTATTGAAGCGTTGATGCAGGACGGAAAGGCACTCCAATCGGGGACTTCCCACTTTCTGGGACAAAACTTCGCCAAAGCATTCGATGTGCAGTTCACCGATCAAAACGGAAGCCGCGATTATGTATGGGCCACCTCCTGGGGGGTTTCCACCCGCCTGATGGGCGCCTTAATCATGTCACACTCCGACGACAATGGATTGGTACTTCCTCCCAGACTGGCACCTTATCAGGTAGTAATCATTCCTATCTACAAAAACAGTGAACAATTACAACAGATAGATGAAAAAGTGGCAGCCATCATACAACGCCTGAAAGCCCTTGGCATTAGCGTAAAATATGACAATGCCGATAATAAGAAACCGGGATGGAAATTCTCGGAATATGAACTCAAAGGGGTACCTGTACGCCTTGCTATGGGTGGGCGTGACCTGGAGAATAACACCATCGAAGTAGCCCGTCGTGACACCCTCACCAAAGAAACATTGTCGTGTGACAATATTGAACACCATATCAAAGCGTTACTTGACGAAATGCAGGAAAATATCTATAAAAAAGCGTTCGACCTGCGTACATCACAGACCCGCGAAGTGAATTCTTATGAAGAATTCAAGGAAGAAATAGAAAAGGGAGGATTCCTTCTTTGCCACTGGGATGGAACATCCGAGACAGAAGAGCTTATCAAGAATGAGACCAAAGCTACTATCCGTTGTATTCCCCTTGAGGGCGATAAAACTCCGGGTAAGTGTATGGTTACCGGAAAACCATCCGCCCAACGGGTAATCTTTGCAAGGGCATATTAACTCACCCATGTCAACAGTAAAAAACTGGATTTCCGCTTTCCGGCTGCGTACACTGTTCCTGGGTATAGCTACCGTCGTCCTGGGTAGCGGACTGGCCTTGCACGAAGGGAGTTTCAGTATGGCTACTTTCGGGTTTACCCTCTTATTAGCCGTATCCATCCAGATATTGGCGAATCTGTCCAATGACCTGGGTGATTTTCAGAAAGGAACTGATACTACCGGCAGGAGGGAAGGACCGGCCCGCACCTTGCAAAGCGGAAAAATCTCTGCCCGGGAGATGAAAAAAGCGATTGCCTCCTTCTCTATTATATGCATGGTTACAGGCGTCATTCTTGTAATGAGCACGGTAGCTTATATCACTCGTCTGTCCGCTATCCTTTTGATAGTGATCGGAGGCATCAGCATCCTTGCGGCTCTTTTCTACACACTGGGAAAGTATGCCTATGGATATAAAGGCTGGGGTGATCTTTTGGCTTTCATTTTCTTCGGCCCCGTACCGGTAATAGGTACCTATTTCCTTCATACCCATTCTTTCGGGTTCCAATCCGTACTTCCCTCCATCGGAATTGGGATTATCAGCACTATGATATTAAATATCAACAATATGAGGGATATTGAAAACGACAAGGCATCGGAAAAGACCACCCTTGCCGTAAAATTGGGTATCCACAGGGCAAAAATATACCATGCAGGATTGACGATTACTTCATTTCTCTGTTTTCTCGGTTACAACATCCTATATGAGCCGGCACCATGGTACCGGTATCTTTATATGCTCGTGTATCTCTTTCTTTTCCGAATACTGGTAGATGTATACAAAAAAAATGGCCAGGCACTGGATCCTTATCTGAAACTCACATCACTGTCGGGATTCCTGTTGGCGATCACCTTTGTTACATGTATAAATTTGTGACAGGCAAAAAAACTTATCGTAATTCCAACTCCACTACAAAATCAGTCTCTTCCGGCATAGTATCGAACAGTGAAAGTGCAATCTGACACCTTACCGGTGGCATTCATCGGCAATCTCTTTGATAATATCCCGTCTGAACGGTGTAGCATCCACAATATTATAAGCCGGTTGTTTGGTACCGAACATGGAAAAACCATCGTGGTGGCGCAACGTAATATAAATGATATTGATATGAATCGAATAATGTTTATTTTATTGTATTCTATATTGTAAAGATAAATCATATTCTTATTACAATAAAATTTTACCCGACATCTGAATTTCATTCTTCCATTTCAATTATTTCGTTAACTTTGTCCTACTTACAAAATCAACCAATATACCTCTATGTTCGACAACAGTAAACGTGCTTTTATAGCCATTAATGATGATGCGGAAGTATGCCTGATCCCTAAGATGGCAAACCGCCATGGTCTTATTACCGGTGCTACCGGCACCGGAAAGACAGTCACTTTACAAACCCTGTCTGAAACTTTCAGTGAAATGGGGGTCCCTGTTTTTGCGGCCGATATGAAAGGTGATTTATCCGGTGTGGCAAAGGCAGGAGGCAATAAGGAAAGTGTAGCCAAGCGGGTCAATCAATATAATTTACAAGAAAACGGATTTGAATTCAAGCCGTTCCCCGTACGCTTTTGGGACGTATTCGGCGAACAGGGGCATCCGGTACGTACTACCGTCACTTCTATGGGACCATTATTACTGGAACGCCTCCTGGACCTGAACGAAACCCAAGGAGCCATCCTCACCATGGCTTTCAGGATAGCTGATGATAATGACCTGTTGTTAATCGATCTCAAAGATCTTCAGAAGATGTTGCAATATATCGGTGATAACCGGGCACAATTCACTACCAGGTACGGCAATATCTCGCCGGCAAGCATCGGCGCCATTCAACGCGGACTGATACGAATTGAAAATGAAGGGGCTGATAAATTCTTCGGCGAGCCGGACCTGGAAATTACCGATTTCATTCAGACGGAACAGGGGAAAGGAGTGATCAATATCCTTGCAGCCGATAAACTGATGAAGTCTCCTCGTGTATATACCACCTTTCTATTGTGGTTACTCAATGATCTTTACGAATCACTTCCTGAAGTAGGCGACCTAGATAAGCCGAAGCTGGTCTTCTTCTTCGATGAAGCACACCTCCTCTTTAATGATATGCCTTCCGCACTACTCGAAAAAGTGGAACAAATCGTCCGTCTGATCCGATCCAAAGGAGTAGGGATCTATTTTTGTACACAAAATCCGGCAGATATCCCTCAGACTATTCTCGGACAACTCGGCAACCGTGTGCAACATGCACTGCGGGCTTACACACCCAATGACCAGAAAGCAGTGCGGGTAGCGGCAAATACTTTCCGGGCCAATCCGGCTTTCGATACTGTAGAAGCTATTACTCAACTCAATACCGGTGAAGCATTGGTATCATTCCTCGATGAAAAAGGTGCTCCCCAAATGGTGGAACGTGTCAATATACTCCCGCCGCAGGGGCAGATAGGTCCCCTCACATCGGAAGAAAGAGAGCAACTCATACGCAGTTCGCTTATTTATGGAGTATATGAGAATTTTATCGACCGGGAATCCGCTTTTGAGATACTCTCAAAAAAACAGGAGCTGCTCGAAGAAGAACGACGCCTTGCGGCAAAAGAGAAAGAACGTGTCCGTCTGCAGAAAGAAACACAAAAGGCCGCATTGGAAGAAGAGAAAGCAAAACGTGCCGCTGCCCGGCAACGAAAAGCAGACCAGGGTTTCATTGGCGATCTTCTCAGCCAGGTAGGAAAGAGCACCCAAAGGCAAATCAGCAATGAACTGGGAAAAACTATTACCCGCAGTATCTTTGGGGCACTGTTTGGTAAAAAATAAATATATCTTTTACTGAAGTCAGTTTAGAAGCAATCTACCACATACTGGGGACATTCTTAAAAGATAAATTTATATCTTTGCAGTTTGAAATATAAAAAATAATGAAGGAACAAATCAACCCCATTACCGACTGGTTTATTCGCCTCCTGAAAGGAGTTCTCGTGGGTATTGGATTTATCCTGCCCGGATTGTCGGGAGGTGTATTAGCTGTGATTTTCGGCATCTATGATCCACTGATCAGGTTCTTGGCCGATATACGACAAAAGTTTCTGAAGAACGTGCTTTACTTTCTTCCCGTAGCTATCGGTGCTGCTATTGGCATCGTAATTTTTGCCGTAGTGGTGGAAAAAGCATTCGGCAAATATGCCGCTTTGTTTGTCTCCCTTTTCGTGGGATTTGTGGCAGGTACTTTCCCTTCTCTCTATAGGACCGCCGGAAAACAGGGACGAAAATCATCCGATATAGGGATTCTTATCATCACCACAATTGCGTTGTTTGCCCTCATGCTGGTCGGCGGGCAACAACTTACCGAGGTCACTCCCAATCTGATGGTATGGCTTGGATCGGGGTTGCTGATGGGACTGGGGTTAATAGTTCCGGGGATGAGCCCTTCTAATTTTCTTATCTACTTCGGACTTTATGACAAGATGGCTATCGGCATCAAGGATTTCGATTTCGGAGTAATCATCCCCTTGATTATCGGATTTATTATCTGCGTACTACTTTTCGCCAAGTTGGCCTCATGGCTTTTCAAAAGATATTACTCCGGCATGTACCATTTTATCCTGGGAATGGTAGTCGGCTCCTCACTGGCTATTTTTCCCACTGTAGTATTTCCGGCATTTACGGCCGAACAGCTGGCCATGGCAGGACTCAGTTTTTGGGGAGCGCTTCTCCTGAGTTTGCTGCTCTTTATTGTGGGAACGGTTGCCTCATGGCTTTTCAGCAAAGTGGAAGAGAAATATCCGCGGGAAGAGATGTTTTAGAGGCTATTCCTCCTCTCCTGCAATCCTGATCCTCGGGTTCCGCTCTTTCAATTCGGCAATCAAGGCATCCATATCAGATTTCTTTACTCTTAGTACTTCAAAACCGCGGACCTTATCAATGCGGAGATAATTTTTTTTCAGCTTCTGCAGCCCTATGATATCTCCGATAGCTATCCGCTTATTCTTTGAGAATAAACTCAACACAAAATGGGTTTCCAAAAAATTCAATTCAGTGATGACATATTCTTTTATTGTGGTTGATAGAATAAAAATAATCCCAAAGAAGATATAAAGGGTATCCGTCCAGATTACTTCCCCCTGCCTGAGCCTATAAAAAAGAAATCCCAGCAGTAAAAGCAACGTAATTCCCCAGAAAAGATTACCCAATCCGTTATCTGCTTTATATTTTTTCACCACAACTCTCGAATTAAAGTTAGAAGACTTAAATGCAAATATACACTTATTCGCCGAAAATAAGAGAAAAAATAAAAATAATAAAGGAATAGATAAACAAGCTATTTTTATCGATGAACCCCGTTTTTTATCGGAAAAACCTTACAAATAAATCTATATAACCCTGTATATATGCCACTTAAAAAACACAAAAGACTATTTTTCCTTTAAACTTTTGCTTACCTTCGAAAGTCATAAGGACAAATCATATTTTTATTCACTTTAAAAATGTAAAGATTATGAAGAAGATTGTATTGATGGCATTGGTTGCCATATTTACTTTGAGTTTTACCCTCGAAGCCCAGGACACCGGAAAAAGCAGGAGGGACAACAGGCGGGAAGTCCGTAGCGGAATGAGATGGACTGCAAAAGATCGTGCAGAGAATATGTCCAAACAATTGAATCTGACAGCAGATGAAAAAGCAAAAGTAGAAGCTTTATTTGAAAAACAGGATGCTGAACGGGCCGGACAGATAGCAAAACAGAGGGCCGACAGGGACGAAAAAATAAATGATCGTGCCAAACAACGCGAAGAAATGCAGGCATTACGTGAAAAGGCAATAGCCGAAAATGACGCCGAACTGGAAGCAATTATCGGAAAGGAAAAGTTAGAACAATGGAAGCAGTATCGAGCCGACCGTCAGAAAGAGATGCGTAGTTCACGCCCTGCAGGGCGAGGGGGACAGCGTTAAATATCCTGATATTGAGTAAGATTTGATGAAGGGAAAGGGGTGTATCACTTGCGTGATTGCACCCTTTTTCAATCAATAATATTTCTCGTAAATCTGTTTAAAGGCCGTAGTTGCCTTAAACCGGTAAAGCCAGCTATTCAGGCTGTCCAGTAATACCGGCGACTCTTTCCGTAATGCCCATGACTCCAGTTGAGTGAAACTGATATCAGTCTCAATATCTATTTCCGGTAATAATTTTGACAGATACATGGCCATTTTCTCATCACATACCGTAAAATCAATATCACCCGCCGCTACCATCATCACCAATTGTTCTGTTTCATAGGTATAATCCTTTACAATAAATATTGTATCCCCTATTTCATGGGAGAGGTTATTCAATCGCAGGATAGCAGGAGAATCTCCTGAAACGTGGATCGTTTGTTTTGCCAGATCCAGATGCTGACGAATTGGCCCGATACTGTCGTTATATTCCGGCTTTCGTTGTACCAGCACCAACTTGTTTAGCGTAAGTGGAATGGTAAAAGCTAAAGAATCCTTTAGCTGTACATTCACCGGAATATTGCGTGCTATCAGGTCATAGCGCCCTCTCCTCAGACCTTCCATATTCTCCTCAAGGCCATTCTCAAGGAAGAGGTTTATCTTTATCCCCCACCCCTTTTCAAGTGCAAGAAGCATCTCTCTCTGAAAACCCTGAAGGGTATCTCCTGATACATATAACCCTATACTATTGTAATCAGTCACAACGTTTAACTCACCCGACGCTATTATTTCATCATAATCACGGGGAGAAAGCAGATTCTCGGGGGAACCCTTCATTACCTTCCATAATAGTATCATAGCTGCTATAGCAACTATCAGCAACAAGAGATAGAGATATAAACGTTTTTGGTATTGCAAACTCTATAAGATTTAATTGTGTAAATTCACCGAAACACCCATCCTGAATAAAGGAGGATTGACAGGGTAACCGGGTAGCGAAAAATATTCTTTCGGATTCATGAATTGAGAAGCAAGATTATAATACATTACGAAGAAACGGGTCTGTTTCAGGTGCATATTGGCATAAGCAGTAGCAATAGGATAGTTCCCAATCTTTTTTTCACGTTGATTGTAAAATTGCAATAATGCCGGTTCATAACCCGGCGCATAATACTTTGTATGATAATGTACATCTACACCCAGTTGAAGAGTAAGTTCATTGACTATCTTCGTTAACAGAAACATATTTGAATAAAGACTGATCTTCGGCACCGGAATTACTTCCTGATCGCTCGAAGTCTGATAGACTACCTGGTTGTTCCAATTGAATATTCCCAAGCGTAGGTTTTCATCTACACGTACCGTCAACAATTGTACGTTATCACCTTTCTGTGCAATCTGTTTATCCTGATTGTAATAGATAAAATTCTGCAGGTTTTCCACCCCCACACTCACCGTTGTGTTTGTAAATGGAATATGCAGTGTACCTCCTACATAGACTCTGCGGATATCTCCAAAATTATTGTTCCATCGAAAATACTTGGAATAATAATTTTCTTCCAGATATTTGGGTTTCAGATTCTTGATATAAGCTTGTGCAGAAAGTGTGGTACGCTTTCCGGCAATATCAAAACCAGTCTCTATATCTCCCATCGCCCTGAACTCCCCTAAATTGGCACCTAGCATTCCAAGGTCGGCACGGATATTAAACAGTAGATTATCTCCCTGTTGTTTGTTCAATACCCCTCCCAAGGTGAGTGCATTCTCCCGATGACGCATCATCCCCGGTCCGCCGGCACTGTCACTCATCGTATAGTTACGCAAGTCATGCTCCAAGAAAGCAGTCAATCCAAACTTCACCCACTCCTTGAATCCTTCCCTCAGTCCGATAGAAACAGTGTTTTTCAGTGAGGTGAAACGGATACTATCGTCTACTGCACCTTCATAATAGCGGTTGGCATAAAACTGGTCTATCCGTTGCATTTCCACCCCATTTACATTCACGAGGGCGGTATCATATGACAAAAATCTGCGGTGCTGCTGGGTGTACTGGGTAGCAAAGCCGATACTTGCCACCGGGATAAACTCCGTACGGCCCTTATGTAACGAGTCGGTCGGAGTATCTTCGTAGCCAAGGTTATAACGGCCTGAAATAAAATAGCGGTTATTGCGTAATGCGTTCCATGTATTGGTAAATTTCACCGGAATATCCCTCGATGTAAAATTCTGTTCAATAGAATCGGGGTGAGTGATAAACTGTTCATCTGTAATTCCACCGTTTTCGACATTCTTCATCGATCCTACATTCATAAAAGCATGGGCCTCTATTTTATCGGAGATGTAATTCCCGAATAGGGAGAAATTATTATGTTTCACCGATTGTGAGTTGTAATAACCGCGTGAATTAATCAAATCAACATCCAATCCCACGTTCAGGCTCTTGCCGAAGTTAGAGGTCAACCTCGCTTCAAAACGCTCCTCCCGGGTCAATTTAGGATTGGCGCGGTTATAACTGAGTCGGGAATAAGGCACTCGCGTATTTACAAACAACACTTTTTCCGGATTTTTAAGATAGAGAGAGTAGGCATTATTGAATATAAACTGCTCAGTTTCCGGCCTATCGGCAAAAATCTTTGAGAAAGCCGGCGATCCCAAGGGAGCCAGAAAGCCCATTGCCACCGATTGCCCATCCGGAAGTATGGTATGTTGATAATTATAGAGTAATGTGTCAGAAGGAGCAGGCAGACGGTCACCCGTACGTGTGTCAAGTTTCCAGAGAATCATTTGTGGCTGTGGCTGCAATGAATCAGCAGGTATCCCGTGATCGTTGTGAAAATGGTGGATATGTGATGCCGGTTGCGGTGATATTGAATCCTGAAAATCCGGCTGAAGTCGGTCCGGCACATGCCGGGGAAGTAAATCCAGGGAGTCGCGATTCGTCGTGATCTGCGATGAATCAGGCAAAATAATATGTGCCTGCGAATAAGTGGCAGTCACACATATAACATATGCCAGAAGGGATATGAACAGCTTTTCTTTCATCGGTGCAAATATAGTGAATATTTGAGAATTTTCAGATGCAATACATCGATGAATGAATTTTTCTTGACTGAAAAAAAACAGGGTTAGTAAAAAAAAATATTTTTACCGCTTGTTTTAAATAATTTCATTATCTTTGCAGCATCAAAACAACAGAAATGAAAGCAAACCTGTTTCATCATCATCATTTTCATACTTGCATTCAGGCGAGGTGAGGTTGATATGTATGAACAGATAAGAGCAAATATACACAAACCCGTCTGAATCAAATCAGGCGGGTTTTTTGTTTACTATTTAATATACCGACCGGAGACATCCGGCGTGAACGAATAAAGAGACTAAAATGGAAAAGATTAAAATCGCTATTCAAAAAAGCGGACGATTAAGTGAAAAATCCCTCGACCTGTTGATGGAGTGCGGTATCAACGTGTCCAACGGCAATCGTAAACTGAAAACCGAGGCACGCAATTTCCCCATGGAGATACTTTTTCTGCGTGATGACGATATTCCACAATATGTGGAACAGGGAGTAGCCGATATCGGTATCCTGGGACAAAATGAAGTGTGGGAAAAGGAGAAGGATGTGGAGGAAATCGAAAAGTTAGGGTTTGGCAATTGCCGCCTCTCACTGGCTATTCCAAAAGATGAAATATATACGGGGCTTGACTATTTTAGCGGCAAAAGAGTGGCTACAAGCTATCCTAAAATTCTGAAGAAATTCTTCGTGGAGAAGGGAATCAACGTGAAAATCGAAGAGTTGGGAGGAAGTGTGGAAATAGCGACAGGCATCGGGCTTGCCGATGGAATTTTCGATATTGTAAGTACGGGCAGTACACTTATCATGAACGGATTGAAAGAGGCGGAAGCTATTATGAAGAGTGAAGCGGTACTGATCAGCCATAAAAATCTCTCTGCCGGAAAAACCGAACTGCTGGAGCGGTTGTTATTCCGTATAAAGGCCTACAAGAACGGAAGAGGTAAGAAATATGTTTTGCTCAATGCTCCCAACGAAGTCATTCCCCATATCGTGAAACTACTGCCCGGCATGCGCTCTCCCAGTATTTTGCCTCTGGCCGACAAAGGATGGAGCAGCGTCCATTCTGTCATTCATGATGACGATTTCTGGGAAATTATCGATGAGTTGAAACGTCTGGGGGCCGAGGGAATCCTCGTGGTACCTATCGAGAAAATGATAATTTGATGTGATGATTCGATGATGTAATAATCAATTGTTGAATCAGTAAATCAGCAAAAATGAAAACAATTTCAAATCCTTCCCAAAGTAAACAAGAAAAGTTGGCAGAACGCCCTATGATCCGGCAGCGGAAATTGATGAATATGGTGGAGAAAATTTTTTATAATATCCACCGCAAGGGCGATAAAGCGGTACTGACATATAGTCGCCAATTCGACTGGCCCGTGCAGGAGCTGTTGGAAGTGGATCGCGAGACTATTGAAAAAGCTGCCGCGATGGTACCTGAACGGCTGAAGCAATCTATCGAACTCGCATACAAAAATATAGAGGCGTTCCACCGCTCACAACAAGAAGAAGTGCGCAAGATAGAGACAGCTCCCGGCGTGGTATGCTGGCGCGAGTCACGCCCTATCACACGGGTCGGCATTTATATACCGGGTGGTACCGCCCCGCTCTTTTCCACTGTACTGATGTTGGCAATACCTGCAAAAATTGCAGGATGCAGCGAGATCGTATTGTGCACCCCTCCTGACGAAGAAGGGAAAATTCACCCGGCCATCCTTTATTCCGCCACATTGACGGGCGTGACTAAAATATTCGCAGTAGGAGGAATCCAGGCCATCGGAGCAATGACATTCGGTACGGAAAGCATCCCGAAAGTGGATAAGATATTCGGCCCGGGAAATCAATATGTGATGGCAGCCAAGCGATCCGCACAGTATTACGGTGTTGCTATTGATATGCCTGCAGGACCAAGTGAACTCCTGATAATCGCCGACGACACCTGCAATCCCTCATTCGTAGCGGCGGATTTGTTATCACAGGCGGAACATGGTCCCGACAGCCAGGTGATACTGCTATCTAACGATAAGAAGGTAATCAAGGCAGTCAATAAAGAAATTGATATTCAACTGGAAAATCTACCCCGGAAAGAAATTGCAGTACAGGCGCTTAAAAATAGCAAAGCTATCCTTTTCAGGGATCTGGACGAATGTGTCGACTTCAGCAATTTCTATGCGCCGGAACATCTTATCCTTGCTACTGTAAACCCGGTCTTGTTGAGCCGTGAGGTTACTACAGCCGGCTCTGTCTTTCTGGGACATTACAGTTGTGAGAGTGCCGGCGATTACGCCAGCGGTACTAACCATACACTTCCCACAAGCGGTCACGCAACAGCATATAGTGGAGTATCACTTGATAGTTTCATAAAAAAGATCACCTTCCAGCAATTGAGTGAGGATGGGGTAATAAGCATTGGGAATGCTGTGGAGATCATGGCCGAAGAAGAACAACTCATTGCCCACAAGAACGCTATGACACTGCGTTTGGCAGCTATAAAGGCAAAACAGGCAGGCAGAGGTTACTTACCGGAGAACGGACTAAGTCAAGAGCTTTTGCAAACAGGCCGGAAAGAGCCGGATGAATCTACAGAAACAACAGAACAAGAAGACAACAATGGAGAAATTTGATCTCGAATCACTGGTACGATCCAATATATGGGCATTACATCCTTATTCCAGTGCGCGCGACGAATTTGCGGGCGACGAGGGTATATTCCTGGATGCGAACGAAAATCCCTTCGGACAGAATAACCGTTATCCCGATCCCCATCAGCGGCTACTAAAAAAAGCGCTTTCTATAAGAAAACAAATCGCGGTGGAAAATATATTTATCGGCAACGGGAGTGACGAGGTAATCGACCTGATCTACCGTATTTTCTGCGAACCGAAACGGGATAAGGTCATTATTTGTCCACCGACTTATGGGATGTATGAGGTATCTGCCAATATTAATGATGTAGAAATAATCCGGATACCCCTGACAAGCCAATTTGAACCGGATATCGATAAAATACTCTCTTATCCTGCCCGATGTATTTTTGTCTGCTCTCCCAACAATCCTACGGGTAACAGTCTGCAACATGTGGAGCGGCTCCTCCGGGAATTCCACGGAATTGTAGTGATTGATGAGGCTTATATCGATTTCAGTGCCCGGAAAAGTTTTCTCGAAAAACTGGCGGATTATCCCAACCTGATTGTGATGCAGACTTTCAGTAAGGCATGGGGACTGGCAGGCGCACGTGTGGGAGTTGCCTATGCAAGCGAAGCCATTATCACACTGATGGACAAGACAAAACCACCTTACAACATCAGTTCGCTAAATCAGGCAGAAGCGTTGAAAGCCCTTTCCAACCCGCTCGAATTTGAGCGGCAGCTCTCCATTATACTGGAGCAGCGCGCATGGCTGGAAAAAGCGCTGGAAAAATTGCCTGTGGTACGCCATATATATCCTTCCGACGCCAATTTCCTACTGGTGGAGGTGACGGATGCCAATGCTATCTATCAATACCTGGTTGATAAAAAGGTGGTTGTGAGAAATCGTAACAGTGTGGTGGGGAATTGCCTCCGGATCACTGTAGGTACGCCGGAAGAAAACCGTGCGTTGCTGGATACGATGGTTAAATGGTTGGGCGCCTAAGGAACTGAGAGGCTACCGGTTAAGCAATTAAGTAGAAAGTGACTAATAAAAAAGTTTCTAAAAAATGAAAAAAGTATTATTTATCGACCGGGACGGGACATTGATCATTGAGCCGGAAGACGAACAGATCGATAGTTTGGAAAAGTTGGAGTTCTATCCCAAGGTATTCCGGAATCTCTCCCGTATCGCGGATGAATTGGAATATGAACTGGTGATGGTCACCAACCAGGATGGACTGGGTACCTCTTCTTTTCCTGAAGAAACCTTCTGGCCGGTACAGAATAAGATTATCAAGGCTTTTGAAAATGAAGGGGTGCACTTCAGCGAAGTGTTGATCGATCGCTCTTTTCCCCACGAAAACCGGCCTACCCGCAAACCGGGTACAGGTATGCTTACCCATTATCTGAAAGGCGAGTACGATCTGGCATATTCTTACGTGATAGGCGACCGTATTACAGATGTCCAATTAGCTGAAAATATAAATTGTAAATCTATTCTATTAAGCAACGATTCATATCCCCAAGCCACTTTGTCTACCTCCGACTGGGGGGAGATCTACCGGTATCTGAAGCAACAACCGCGGAAAGGTAAAACAGACAGGAAGACATCCGAAACCGATATATTCGTAGAGGTAAACCTCGATGGAAACGGGAAAAGCGATATTGCCACCGGAATAGGATTCTTCGACCATATGCTTCACCAGATATCACGCCACGGCAATATAGACCTCACTATCCGCGTCGAAGGCGATCTGCAGGTGGATGAGCATCACACTGTTGAAGATACCGGCATTGCACTTGGAGAAGCATTTCTACAGGCATTAGGCAAAAAAAAGGGAATCGAACGGTATGGTTTCCTGCTGCCGATGGACGACTGTCTGGCGCAGGTGGCCATCGACTTCGGTGGACGTCCATGGTTGGTATGGGAAGCTGAATTCAAACGTGAATACGTAGGCGATCTCCCCACAGAAATGTTTATGCACTTTTTTAAATCGTTCAGCGATAACGCCAGGTGTAATCTCAATATTAAAGCCGAAGGCGACAATGAACACCATAAGATAGAATCCATCTTCAAAGCCTTTGCTCGTGCCATAAAAATGGCTGTAAAAAGAGACGGTACGGGAGGAATACCCAGCACAAAAGGAAGTTTGTGATTGATGTAATGATGTGCCGATCCCGGTAACTTGTACCGACTTTCGGGAAGTAGTGATGATTTACTGATTCAACGATTAAAAGCAATGAAAGAATGATTGCAATTATCAAATATAATGCCGGCAATATCACTTCCGTCAGGAATGCGGTTGAGCGGTTGGGTTACGATTGTAGGGTGACTGACGATATCAGTGTAATCCAATCTGCGGAAAAAGTGATTTTTCCGGGCGTAGGGGAAGCAGGATCCGCAATGATATATCTAAAAAATAAAAGATTGGATGAAATTATTCAATCGCTGGTCCGGCCGACATTAGGTATCTGCCTTGGATTACAACTGATGTGTCGCCATTCGGAAGAGGGAGATACAAAGTGTTTGGGTATCTTTGATACGGAAGTGAAAAAGTTTCCGGCTTTAGACATCGTCCCCCATATGGGATGGAATAATATGGCGGTGGAGGGAAGCCCCCTTTTCACCGGCTTTGGTAGGGGAGACACGGTCTATTTTGTACATAGCTACTATGCCGAAATCTGTCCAGAGACTATCTCCCGTTGCGATTATATCCTGCCGTTCAGTGCGGCAATGCAAAAGGACAATTTTTATGCTACACAGTTTCATCCCGAAAAATCGGGTGATGTAGGCGAAAGGATACTGAAAAATTTTTTAGCACTATAGAGTATGAGAATCATTCCTGCCATAGATATTATAGACGGTAAGTGCGTACGCCTTACCAAAGGCGATTACAGCACACAAAAAATATATAACGAAGATCCGCTCGAGGTAGCCAAAGAATTTGAAGCCAACGGCATACAATACCTGCATGTAGTGGATCTCGACGGTGCTCGCTCCAAGCATATTGTCAACCATAAGGTTTTACACGATATCACCTCAAAAACTTCTCTTAAAGTAGATTTTGGTGGTGGCATCAAATCGGACAAGGACATACGTATCGCCTTCGAGAATGGAGCGGCACAAATTACCGGCGGCAGCATTGCCGTGCAACAACCTGATATTTTCCGCCAATGGCTCGACAAATATGGTCCGGAGAAAATTATTCTCGGTGCCGACAGCAACAACCGCAAGATTGCTACACATGGCTGGACGCAAGAGTCAGAACTGGATGTGATCGATTTTATCTCCGATTATACAAGAGAAGGAGTCGTTTACGTCATCTGTACCGATATCCAGAAAGATGGCATGTTGCAGGGAACCTCCAATGAATTGTACCGGGAAATCATTGAAAAAACCGGTGTAAAACTGATTGCCAGCGGAGGTGTTTCATCCGTCGATGATTTAATCACCCTGAAACAGCTCGGCTGCAACGGTACCATCATCGGAAAGGCGTTTTACGAAGGAAAAATTGGTCTGCCGCAATTGCGGGAGCTTACTTGATTTACTGATTCCGATGAATCGGGACAATTTGTCCCAACCTTCGGGAAGTAATGGTCATGTGGTGATGTAATGATGTCAATTGATGAAATATTAAACAAAAAAGATGTTGAAAAAAAGAATTATACCCTGTCTTGATATCAGAGACGGACGAACCGTAAAAGGGATCAATTTCGTAGATATCCGTGATGCCGGTGATGCGGTGGAACTTGCTAAACGGTACGTAAAAGAAGGTGCGGACGAGTTGGTATTCTTGGATATCACCGCCACTATCGAAAAGCGCAAAACACTTACCGAACTGGTTACACGTGTTGCACAGGAGATCAATATCCCGTTTACCGTAGGTGGAGGTATCCACTCGTTGGACGATGCCCGTGCTATTATAAAAGCAGGTGCAGACAAGGTCAGCCTGAACTCGGCTGCTGTCAATCGGCCCGAACTGATCACCGAGATTGCCGGACAATTTGGAAGCCAGTGTGTGGTGTTGGCCATCGACACCAATTTTCAGGACAATGAATGGATCGTCTATACCCATGGAGGTAAGACACCAACCGGCCTTCGTACTGTCGACTGGGCAAAGGAGGGCGAGCAACGTGGAGCAGGGGAGATACTGCTTACCTCCATGAACAACGATGGCACCAAAGACGGCTTTGCCATTGATATCACGGCAGCGGTAAGCGAAGCAGTATGCATTCCTGTGATTGCTTCAGGAGGTGCCGGAGCACCTGAACATTTTTCGGAAGTATTTACAAAAACAAAAGCAAGTGCGGCACTGGCTGCCAGCATTTTTCATTTTGGGGAGATATCCATCCCCACCCTCAAAGATTATTTAAAAACTCAAAACATACCCATACGATGAATATCGATTTTTCAAAATCGGGAGGATTAGTGCCTGCCGTCATTCAAGACACACTCAGCTTACAGGTATTAATGGTAGGCTACATGAACGAAGAAGCATTGGAGAAAACCCGGAAAGAGGGAAAAGTAACTTTTTTCAGCAGAAGTAAAAACCGCCTCTGGACAAAAGGAGAGACATCGGGCAACTGGCTGATCGTGGACGAAATCCTGACGGATTGCGACAACGACACCATCCTTATCAAGGTCTATCCGCAAGGACCAACCTGCCATACCGGTTCCGCATCCTGCTTCGGCGAAAAGCGCCCCAAAGGGTTCCTCTATGAACTGGAAAACGTGATCGAGCAACGAATCACAGAAAACCCGGAAGGATCCTATACTTCAAAGCTGTTCAGCCGCGGAGTGAACAAGGTAGCCCAAAAAGTGGGAGAAGAGGCCGTGGAGTTGGTGATCGAAGCCAAAGACGACAATATTGACCTGTTCAAAAACGAAGCGGCCGACCTGCTCTATCACTTCCTGATCCTGTTAAAAACCAAGAAACTAAAACTGGAAGATATTGAAGCGATATTGGTAGAAAGGCATAAATAAAGGTATTCCTAAAGAATATATCCTGAAAACGGAAGACGGGGACTTGAAAAAAGCCGTTACCGGCGAGGAACTTTTAGAAAGACTTATTCCCCGGGGGGAACGAAATCAAGGAGTTGGAAGAAGAATGATTTCACTCCTTTATTCGCCCAACCCCTGTACCACAAACAATGACAATCGTCCGATATAGACTAAACGGTTACAGGTACTTTCCGGCAGACAATCCAGACTTTCTGTTCGTCGGAAAGTGTGGTAGCGAACAGATATACATCGCCGCCATCCTGTAATCCGGTTTTACGGCGGATTTCAGCGACGGTCATCGGGAAATTACGGACAGTAATGTTCGCTTTTTTCGTATCCTGTGAAAAGGCCTTTATATTTTTCTTGTTGGGGATGAAAAATGACACGACCTCAAAAATACGACCGGGAAAATCCTCTACGAGTTTGCCTGAAGTATATAAATGACTGCTGACATGTAATTTTTGAAGGTCGTACACCGCTGCCACCGATTTAAAAGCACCCGCTTTGAGGATGGAGGCATTGGGTTCGTACAGATAACGTCCGAGGTTAGAGGCGTAAGGAATCACGGCTTTTTGTTCTTGTGCCATGGTAAATGAAAAGTGCTCTCCCCCGCCCGACCGTTTCAGGTTTACCGCCACAAAACGGGGGCTTTCCATGGAATTCGCACAGTTATTGGAGGAAAGTGCCGATTGCGCGGGGAAATCCACCAACTCTCTTTCAGTTTTCCCCAAGACAGTTTTAGACAGGAGAAAAAGCAGTTCCTTGCACTCGTTCTCCACTGAAACCACATGCACCTCACTCACACAACCAAGGCCTTTCACCGCCAAAGAAATATCCAGCATGGGTGAATATTTCACCATGATCTTACTCGATTTCTCCAGCAACAACGGTTTTATTTCCAATATATCAGGGGTGCAATCCTTAATCCGGAACACTTTACGACCGCTATCATCCCGCCGTGAAGGATCGAGATAGATAAAGTGTAAAGGAGGTGTTTCTCTTAAAAAATCCTCTGCTCCCGCACAATACACCGTCACATTCTTCAATGCCAACACCTCGAAATTATGTTCCGCGACACGGCATAATTCCTGATTCTGCTCTACATAGACTGCTTTCCGGAAACGAGGTGAGAGAAAAGAGAAATCCACGCCCATTCCTCCGGTCAGATCGGCAAAGGAGTTGTTGCCACCCTCAACCGCCCCCGCATTCGCCACCTCAACGAAGGGAGGAAAACCACTAAACAATCTATCCCCCCTTGAAACCAGCGAAGCCTTGTAACGGGCGGTCAGTTCAGAAGAGGATTGTTCCAACGACAAGTGCGGCGGATAAACGATATCTTCCTCCGCATACCACGATGGAATTTTCTTTTCCGCCACTTGCCTCCCTGCGATCTGATTCAGCAACAAAGGCATATCGGCACGCATGAAACGCAACGCCGTTTCACGGATATCGTCACGCTCATGCGCACGGATAAACTGCTTTTGTTCGGAAGTCAACTGCATAGAACCCTATAAAAATAAAAACAACCATACTTTGGAAAGCAGGCTGTTTTTATCAACTAAAAAATTATATTTTATGGATCAAATTCCGTTTTTACCGGAATACCAAAGGCAATTACCGTTAGGCTTCTGCCTGTACTTTCGGCTGCACCGACACGAATGAGCGGTTGTCTCTCCTTTTACGGAAAACTACAACGCCATCTACCAGTGCAAACAAGGTATGATCTTTACCCATACCCACATTCTCTCCGGGATGGTGGGATGTACCGCGCTGACGCACGAGTATATTACCGGCTTTTGCCGTTTCACCACCGAATATTTTAACGCCCAATCGTTTACTTTCCGATTCGCGGCCGTTCTTGGAACTACCTACACCTTTCTTATGTGCCATCTATCAAACACCTCTCTTATCCTGCTTGGTCTTTATTTGCTTTCAGTTCCGGTTTCAGCCGCTTTTTTTGCCGCAGGCTTCTTCGCCGGTTCTTTTTTCTCTGCAGTTGCTTTCTTCACGGTATCGTCCGCCTTTTTGGCAGGCGCTTTTTTCGCCGGGGCCTTTTTGGCGGGCGCTTTCGGTTCCGCATCCGCTTTCGCGGTTGTTTTTGCGCCGTCAGCCTTCTTCGCCGCCGGGGCCTTTGCGGAAGTCGCAGCCTTCGTCTTAGGCGCTTCTTCGGTTTTCTTCGCTGCCATCGGCTTTTTCTCGCCTTCAGCTTTTTTGGCCGTTTCGGCCTTCTTGGCAGGCGCAGCTTTCTTAACAGGCTTCTCTTCTGTCGCTTTTACATCCGCCGCTTTCGCGTCGTCTGTCTTTTTCGCGGTTTCCGTTTTCTTGGCTGCAGCAGTTTTCTTCTCCGCTTTTTCATCGCCTACGGCAATGATCTCCACGCTCGAATACGGCTGCCTGTGGCCCTGCTTTTTCCTGTAATCCTTCTTTTTCTTGTACTTAAACACAACAACCTTCTTTGCCTTGCCGTGCTCCAGTACCTTTCCCTTCACTTCGAAGCCGTCAACCAGCGGATCGCCCACCTTTATGGTTTTGCCATCCACGGTCATCAGGACGTCGAACTTCACCTCGTCGCCGGGCTGCGCATCAAGCTTCTCTACACGGATAATGTTCCCTGCTTCCACCTTGTACTGCTTGCCGCCCGATTTGATAATCGCGTACATTATAAATTTTTCCCTCCTCAAACCAGTCTCGCCGCATAAAGGTCCATTTTTCTGCAAAATGCGTTGTTGCAACAAATCAATTTGCTGCGATACCTTTTGCGAGCGGCTCAATTAATGATTTTATCACACTGGCAGAGCGCTTGTCAACAAAAAACCTGTGCGCCGTTGGGCATATTCTTCTCCGGCAGTTTGGTGATCTGTATATGCTCGGGATGCGCCCCCGGCAAACCCCGTACATAGAACTGTACATTTTCAAATATCGGCAACACCGCCTGGTTCTGGTTGTTTTTGGATACAATGTATTCCTCCAGCGCAGGCGCCACCTCGACAAGGTACCTGGCGGGCGTATCCGTTTTTACGGCCCGAACCACATCCCGGCGCACCCGCATCGCCATGCTTTCCATGCTGTACACTTTGCCGCTGCCCCCGCATACGGGGCATGTTGCCTGCGTCAGGCTGGAAAGCCCCCGGCGCATCTTTTTACGGGTCATCTGCACCAGGCCCAGTTCCGTCATCCCAAAAACGTTGGACTTCGTCCTGTCTTTCTTCAGCGCCTCGTCCAACCGCTCCACAACCAGCCTGCGGTTTTCGTCGCTTTCCATGTCGATGAAATCGATCACGATAATCCCGCTGATATCCCGGAGCCTGAGTTGCCTTGCAATTTCTTCAGCCGCCTCGATGTTGGCGTTGAGTATCGTCTCTTGCAGGTTGTCCTCGCCAATATATTTGCCTGTATTGACATCAATGACGGTCAGCGCTTCCGTCTCGTCTATCACCAGATAGCATCCGTTCTTCATCCAGACCTTGCGCATCAGCGCCTTGGAAATCTTATCCTCTATGCCGTAATCGTCAAATATATTGCCTGGCTTGTCATAAAACTGCAGCGTACCGACCAGGTTGGGCGAAATAATGTTCACCAACGCAGTGATTTTTTCAAAATAATCTTTATCATTGATGACAAATTCCGTCACATCGTCCGTCAGCATGTCCCGCGCCGTGCGAAACAGCAGATTCTCCTCCGCATGGATCAGCCTGGGCGCCGTCAGAAAATCCGCCTTATCGCAAATCCTGTCCCACAGCCGCGCATAAAAGCGCAGCTCCGCCTCAATCTCTTCCTCGGAGGCATGTTCGGCGGCCGTCCGGAGGATCACACCCATGCCCGCGGGCTTGATGCGCAAAACCAATTCCTTCAGGCGCTCGCGCTCCGCCTCGTCCTCTATACGCCGCGAGATGCCAATATGGTCGACGGTGGGCATCAGCACCAGCAGCCGTCCGGGCAACGTAACATGCGTCGTTACGCGCGCGCCCTTCGACCCGCCCGGTTGCTTGATCACCTGT
>NZ_DHOS01000043.1:0-332 GCF_002410825.1 Proteiniphilum sp. UBA5384
GACTGGTTCCGCAAATCGGGGATCGCCAATGCTCGTCTCTATTTCAGCCTTCAGAATGCATTTGTCCTCTTTTCGCCCTTCCATAAAGAGAGCGGACTGGATCCCGTAACCAACTCTTACGGAAACGAAAATGCTGCGGTAACCGGAAGCCTGCCCTACAACGCAAGCAACATGCTGACGGTGGGCACCAATGCCCCGCAGACGCGCAACTATCTGGTTGGGATCAATCTCACATTCTAAATTTTCACCACAATATCTAACTTTGATACATGATGAAACGAGCAAGATAATCATTATCACACTTGATCATGATTAAAGCAAGTTCCATATGA
>NZ_DHOS01000043.1:510-8275 GCF_002410825.1 Proteiniphilum sp. UBA5384
ATGATTAAAGCAAGTTCCATATGATACCTTTGAAAATAATAAATTATAATCATATGAAAATAATAAATCATAAAAACATTGTCGGAATCATCCTGATTGCTTTCGTGGCCTTCGGTTGTTCCAACGATATTCTGGATGAAAGACCCCGCTCCATCTATGAACCGGGATTCTTCAAGACAGAACAGGGCATCCAGTATGGACTGACCTCACTCTACGCTCACACGCGCTACTTTCTGGGGCAGTACTATTACGCAGCCGCTCAAAACGGCACCGACGAATACACCTACGCACAAAGTGCCGACAACAACTTCAAGGATACCGACATGTCGGGCGTGGGTTCCCTCAACCCCTCCAGCAGCCGTTCCGACGCGCTCTGGGGTGCAGTTTTTACCAACATCAACACGGCCAGCGGCATCATCGAAAATGCCAGCGAGGTGGGGCTGACGGAGTCGCTGATATCCGAAGCCCGTTTCTGGCGTGCCTACGACTACTTTCTCCTGGTGCAGACCTTTGGCGGGGTACCCCTCGACCTGGGATCGGGCGAGCTGAAGTTCAACACCTCTCCCTCCCGTGTTTCGGTTCGAAACACCGTGCCGGAAGTCTACACAAAAGCAGTGTTTCCTGATCTGAAAACCGCCATTGCAAACCTGCCGGAGACAGGCCGTGTAACCGGCGGCGTGACAAAAACCGCTGCCCGTCTCTTCCTGGCAAAAGCCTACCTGACGTATGCCTGGTGGCTGGAAAATCCGAACGGTATCCCCACCTATCCCGAGACACCCCGTACCGACCCCGATGGAAAAAACGCCGCATGGTATTATCAGGAAGCCTACAACGTGGCACTGGAGGGAATTAATAACCCGGGCCCATTCGGGCTACTCAACAACTTCTACGATGTACATCTCGGAAGCAACGACCGCAACAAGGAGATCGTGCTCTACTCCGATCATATTCAAGATAAATATTACAACGAAGTTGACGATCTCTCATGGGCTAATGGTAAGGCCCCCGAAAACTATGCCGTATGGTACGTGACCTGCAACTACACCAATGTACGCAGTTCAGCCAACGGCACCGATTACAACGTCTCTTCCGTGCAACGAGACGCGGTACAGTGGGGAGGCCGTCCCTGGACCCGTATGGCACCCACCATCGAAGCCTATACCGAGACATTTGCCGACAAAACAAACGACAGCCGATTTGATGGCACCTTCGTGACTGTTTATTACGGGAACTGGAAAAAGGCAGGACGAACAGAAGAAACTCTCTTCAATGCCAACGGGCTACCGGTAAAGAACGGCGAGCCGGTGCTGACCTTCCTGAATGAAGAACCAACCACACCGGTCACCTACCCCTCTGGTTCCGGACCGAGCAACGTGGGTGCCGGTACCCTGCCGGGCAGAGCCGACTGGGTCATAGCACCAAGCGGGATCAGCCGCATCTATTACCCCGGCCTCTGGAAGCTCGGCACATATCGTACCGACAACGGTACCGGCCTGGGGCAACCCAACGGAGCACTGACCCGCCCCTGGAACATTGCCAAGTTCTCCGAGTTTTACCTGATTGCAGCCGAAGCAGCCGTGAAGGGTGCTACCGGAACCATGACCGCCCGTCAACTGGTCAACGTGCTCCGTGCCCGAGCCGGCAAGTGGCGTTGGAAAAACAACGGTAATTACCAACTGATCGACGACCGGAGTGCGGCCATGACAGCAGCCACCCCTGCCACCATCGACATCAACTACATCCTGGAGGAACGCAGCCGCGAATACTTCGGAGAAGGATATCGCTGGCACGATCTGGTACGTACCCAGAAATGGGCAGAATTGGCCAGCTCTTACACCATCTGCGGATCGGCGGCCGGAGACCACAATCCTGTGGTTTATCAACGCACCATTGAAAAGTTTCACTATCTGCGTCCCATCCCGCAAGGGCAGATCGACGGCATGACAATGAGCGACGAGGAAAAGAAAGCCTATCAGAATCCGGGTTATTAAATTACATAAAAATATATGGTATATTGAAAAAAGTCTTTCATATTTGAATCTCATATACTATTCTCAAACAACTACTTGAAAGACGGAGGAGGGTGTGTCATATTTTTGACACATCCTCTTTTTGGGTTTATATATCATTCCGCCTTCCCGAAAAAGATACTATCCCAAAAACTGAGCAAACCTCACGATTGCGTTAATTTTCAAAATTTCACATCGATTAGCAGGTAAGAATTATTTTTTTAAATATCTTATTATCTGCATTTTAAACATCAAAATCAGGTAAGAATTGAATCTACCTATTGACACAGCCTGCAAAACCACTTACCTTAGCCCGACTCTATCCAACAAAAATTAAAACAATAATGAACAAACCCAATTAATCACGACTGTAAAAAACAGATTGAAAAATAATATTCCAGTTTCCATGATAAACCTAAAACTTATTGTAAACATGAAGAAAACGATTAATTATCTTGTTCAATTGAATAGCACTTTTTTAATTCTGTCGAGAATTATTGCTTTAAATTCTCGAAGACAGGTCGTTCTCATAACGGCTTTACTGATAAACAGCCTCATTATCCTTAATGCACAAAACGATCAATCGTTGACCCCTTCAATTCCTTCGTCGCCACAGGCCGAGGCAATTAAAAGGTTTGGTGAGTTCGGAATCAGTTATTTTACAGGTGTCCCGGAGATATCAATTCCTCTCTATGAGATCAATCACCGGGGATACTCCTTACCATTTACTTTAAAATACAATCCTCAACCACTTAAGCCCGGTTACAATTATGATGTTTTTGGCAATGGCTGGGGACTCTCTGTAAACAGCTGTATCTCTAGGATCATAGAATATATTCCCGATGAGCAGAAGAACTTCAAATTGGATACCCATGTATTGGATTATGTGTATAAGAATTATTCCGGTGATCTGATGAGAAATAACTGGGCTCATGATAAGTTTAGCGCCACATTGCCCGATGGCTCATCTTTTGATTTTATAATAACTTATAATCCCTCTACCAATAAAATAGAATATATTGTTTCCAGTGGCAGAAGCATTAAGATTTCATGTAATTATAATACCTCTAATATTTATTCCTTTACTGTGATTGATGAAAATGGAGTGAAATATACTTTCGACGGAGCAGATACCCCTTATAATGGAGTGGATGTTTACCTGAGAAGTTTTTTTGTTTCTTGGCATCTTACCCGGATTGATTTGCCGCACGCTCCTTATGATCCGATATTATTTAGTTACCATCACGTTATAGAAAGTAACATAGGGGACTATTTGCGGGAAGGGACATCTACCCTTCGACATGAGAATAATTTACCTGTATATAAAAACACCACAACTGGTTATATACCTTACTATTACAGAATGAAATTACTCTCATCCATCAATTATGGATCAACAAACATTCATTTTGAATTTACCAATACAGCACAAGTTGCATCTCGGAACCAGGTTAGCAAAATAAAAATCACGGATGGGGGAAATATCATCAAGGAGATTTCCTTGATGATGTCACAAGCCGGTTTATATTATCCAGGTTCAAATGATAATAAGATATCACAATTAAACGGATTGCAAATAACTGGCTCACAAAGCAATATTGATCCGGAAATTTTCTCATTCACCTACACGAACAGTTCATTTAACTTTACCGGAACCGACCACTGGGGATTTTTAAACAGTGGTAATGTTGGTTACGATATTGCCTGGCTGAATCTTTTTGTCGAATTCGATCCCGCCGAGCATAACGGCTTGGGAGGAATGGCAGCTACCCAATTGGAAAAAAGTGCTGAAGATTTATCTCCATACTACAAAATCAGACTGACAAAGAACTCCACATCGGACAACCGTCTACCGTCCTCCCCTTCCTCCCATGGTATACTATCAACAATTCATTACCCTACGGGAGGATATACGCGGTTTGAATTTGAAAACCACCGGTGCTTAACCCGTACCGACAGAAATGGAAATTATATCCATGACATAAGTAAAAGGCGTATGATGGAGACCGGAGGTTTCAGGATCAGAAAAATCACCAACTATACGTCGGAGAACTCAGTTGCTGACGCAAAGTGCTTTCGTTACGGAAAGCTTTTGAATGTGAACGAATACTTTCCAGATGGGAATCCATATATTCTTCAACCCTATACGGATACGCATACGGGATTGGGCGTTTCCTTTGTTGATCCGAATATCCTTACTTACATGAGCTTTACCCATCACAATATTCCGACCTCTATACCTTTTATGATAACAGGATTGAGTCCAAGAGGCCTTTATGAATCATTCCTCAATCCTTTTGAAGAACCTCCGACAATATGGAAGAGATGGGAATGTTCTTTCAGTTCGTCCAATTTCAGAAGATTACTGAATGGAAGACCCCCGGTTGTATATCCCGAGGTCACGGTATATCACGGCGACATTGATACCGGATATGGAGTAGATAAGGTTATTGCCGGAAAGACCCTTTATCGATATAATCTCAAATACCGTATCGATCAGGGAACAGATACTGTATATGTTGAGTCACCTGAATACTATGGAAATACATTGTCTTATGTTTCGGAAAAATATTTATACAACTTGCTGGATAGAAAAATCGATTACGTATATACTGAGGGTGGATTTTTGATGAAAAAACTGGAAACCTATAGCTGGAGCCACGCCGGTGACCTTACATATGATTATGTGTACACCAATCCCGATAGAGAATCAATCAACGTAAATTCGACCATTCATTCCTTATTTTCAATGAAAAGGCATTACACAGGTAGAGCATTATTGATAGGCAAAAGTATGATTACTTATGACAATACTCCATGGAATTTTCAGACCTATGAAAGCTATCAGTACAACATGAGAAACCAGATTGTCCGGAAACAGTCGTCGAATAGTCTGGGTAATGAAATCATCACAACCATACAATACCCTGAAAGCAGCGATACATCACCAACAGTGTTGAGCATGGTTGATAAGAACATGATCAATTCCATTTTAAGCGAAGAGAAAAAATGCAGTTATCCCAATTTTATTTACTCATCGGGATATAAAATCGACTATGAGGAGTTTCCCGCAGGTAACACCTCAATCATTATGCCTTCAAAGCTGTATCAATTAAAAAATAACACAACGGACTTTGTCCTTAGGGAAGAAGTCGTGAAATATGATGCATTTGGTAACCCAATAGAAGTTATCGGTAAAGATAACGTCCATACGGTATTTCTTCGAAGTTATCATTCACGTTATATCGTAGCCATCATCAAGGATGCAACATTTGATCAGGTAAGTACTGCGGTACAGAATCATTTTGGTGTTACAATCGACGCATTTTCAGCGCAAAGTCAGCCTGACACATTAAAATTGCACAGCTTTGGGAATCAAGCCTCATTGAGTAAAGCACTTGTTACAACCTTTACATATGCTCCATTGGTAGGCATGACAAGCAAGACCGATCCCAATGGTCTTACCACGTATTACGGATATGATCATTCGGGTCGGTTGGAATCTGTTACAGATCACAGCGGCAAAACCGTGGAGATATATGATTACCATTATCTTAACCAATAGTTCATACAGCAATGATACACGAAGCAAAAAAATTAAGATCATGAAAAAAAACATATTATTTATTCTATTGATGGGACTCTCTTATATTTGCTTCCCTCAATCTGCCAATCACAACTATATTCTGTCTCGTACGATGCTTGATGATGCCGGTATTTCTTACCTTGATCAGGTTGACTATTACGATGGGCTTGGACGCCCGGTTCAATCGGTAATAAAGAATACTACTCCTTTGCATAGAGATCTTGTAACGCTGAAGCAATACGATGTCTTTGGTCGTGATTATAAAAATTGGTTGCCGATATCCATTAGCGCAAATGGAGCTTTTGTGGATACGGTTACCTTTAAAACCAATGCCTCAATAATGTATGGAGGCGATCTCCGTCCATTCTCCACAACAATCTATGAAGCCTCTCCTCTACAACGTCCAATAAGAGAGTATGGGCCGGGTGAGGCATGGAAAACCCATCCGATTCGAATCAACTATCAGGCAAATTATACGGAGCTGAAGCATTTATTTTTAATGGGTGATCAGTTGATTTATGATGGCACTGTGTATAATCCCGGTTCACACTATAAAACAGAAAGAATAGATGAAGACGGGAAGAGCTTCACGGAATATAAAGACAAACAGGGCCGTTTATTCATGCAACTTAGCGGAACAGATGTTCGCACCTATTACATATATAACGATCTTGGACAATTAATGTATGTGCTGCCTCCTCCGTTAGATGATTTATTAGAACGTGGAGGTTACACAGAAGCAAGTGACATCATTGCCCAATATGCGTATGTGTATAAATATGATGCGTTAGGCAATTGTATATATAAGAAACCTCCCGGTTGTGATCCCATTCATATGAAATACGACAAGTCCGACTGGCTTGTCTTCTCACAGGATGGCAACCAAAGGGTGAAAGGCGAGTGGCGCTTCTTTTTCCACGATCTGTTCGGTCGCCCCACCGTCACCGGTATCTGGAAGTCGCCGACCGTGCCTGCAACGGAGGATAACGTGATCAGAACCACCCCCGCCGCCGACGGCTCACTGGCCGGATATACGGTCAACCTGTCTCTCCCTGCCGTAGAGCTGATGACGGTGAATTATTACGACGACTATGCTTTCACCTCCGGACTCCCCAACCTGGCATACAGCACCCCACCCGCAGGATACGATTCCCGGTTTACCGGTGCAAAAGGATTGCTGACGGGAACCCGCACCCATAGGCTGGACGATCCCTCAAAGCAGACCATCACCGCCCTCTACTACGACCACCGGGGGCGCATTGTCCAGAGACGCTCTACAAATCACTTGGGTGGATACGACTTAGAATACTTTGCCTATACCTTTACCGGAAAGGTGAAACAGCGACAGATCGTTCATTCCGTTCCGGGAAAAACCACCCAGACGGAAGTCTATGCGTACGATTACGGCACCCCGGCCACAAACCCCGCCGAGCGGCTCCTGTCGGTCTCTCACAAACTGAATGGTTCGGCTGCCGTCACCTTGGCCCGGTACACCTACGACGAAGCGGGGAGGGTTCTGACAAAGAAAGTGGCTTCGGAAACCTCTACCTACGACTATAACGTGCGCGGCTGGCTGACCGGAATCACCGGTACAAAGTTCAACCAGACGCTGGCATACAATCAGACTGTAAACGACATCACCCCCGCCAAGCCGCTCTATGGCGGCAATATCGGCGCCATGAAGTGGAAGGCGGGTGATGAGACCGTGGAAAGGGGGTACAAGTTCACTTACGACGGATTGAGCCGCCTGACAGCCGCCGCTTACGGCGAAGGAGCATCGCTGACAGCCAACCCGGATCGGTTCAACGAAACGGTCACCGCTTACGATAAGATGGGCAATATCCTCGCCCTGCAACGTGGGGGCAAGCTGAGCGATACCCCCGCTTACGGCATGGTGGACAATCTCACCTACACCTACACGGGCAATCGGCTCACCAGGGTATCGGATGCGGTCACCACCCCCATTACCTATCCCGGTGCATTTCATTTTGTGGACGGGGCGAACGTGCCCAATGAATATACCTACGATGCCAACGGCAACCTGACGAAAGATTTAAACAAAAACATTGCCTCAATCAGCTATAATTCATTAAATTTGCCAAGTGTGGTAGCTTTTGCGGACGGGAATACCGTCAGCTACGGTTATGACGCGGCGGGCAGTAAGCTGAGC
>NZ_DHOS01000025.1 GCF_002410825.1 Proteiniphilum sp. UBA5384
TCCGAAAGTGGTCATCGCCGTTTCCGACCCTAATCCCAAGGTATCGGGAAAGGGTATTGAGAAGATGCAAAAAGCGGGTATTGATGTGACTATAGGTATTCTCCAAAAAGAAGCCGAAAAACTAAACCGGGTTTTTTTTGTGAACCATCTATATAACCGTCCCTATGTAATTCTTAAATGGGCGCAGAGCGCCGATGGGTTTATCGATCACCGACGGTCAACCGCAGAAGAAACACCGGCACGGATATCGAATGATCTTACTCACAGCATTGTCCATAGATTCCGCACTCATGTGCAGGGAATAATGGTGGGAACCGACACAGCCTTATTGGATAACCCACAGCTGACCGCCCGAAAGTGGTTCGGTAATAATCCCACCCGGATTGTTATTGACAGGGAAGCCAAAATCCCTTCAAATGCCGCAATTTTCAACGAAGACTCGACTGTTATCGTTTTCACCCAATCGGATTATCCAATAAAAAAAAGGAATGTCAAAACCATCGTCCTCGATTTCAGCAAAGACACCAACAGGCAGATTTTAAAACATTTATACGCAGAAAAGATCTATTCGGTTCTCATTGAAGGTGGTACCCGTCTCTTGTCAACCTTTATAGATAAAAATCTTTGGGACGAAGCGTATATTGAAATTGCTGCAACGAAACTAATTTCAGGGGTGAAAGCTCCCGGAATTTCTATGGATAATGCTATTACTAAAAAGTATTTAGACTCAACCCAATATCATTTAAAGAATAAAATAACTCAAAATTTTCTTTAAATATTTATTTTGCTATGGTTTAAGTGAAAAATCTTTCTACTTTTGCAGAACTTATACGTATTGTACAATATTTTTTTGAAACAAATGACATTAAAATATCTCCACCAGACTGCTTCTATACTATTATGGGTCCTGGTATTCTCTTCCTGCCTTAATTCATCGCAAAGTGATATTGAGCTGTCTCACGATGCTCAGATTTACTCGCTTAGCCTTACATCTTCAAAAGACACGACCAGCGCACTTTCGGGGACAAGGTTCACCATCGACCAGATTAGCAACAAGATCTTCAACAGGGATTCCCTGCCTTATCTTTTCCACGTAGACAGCATTTACCTTAATATCGCCGGGAAATCTAACTACTCCCTTCCCAGAATTGTAATTAACCTGCAAGACAAGGACAGCTCCTATCTGTGGAACGGAAAAGACTCTGTCGCTTTTAAACGGTTAAAATCCATTGAAACAACTGCTGAAGACGGTAAAACGGTGAAATTATATGAATTCAAGGCAAACATTCACCAACAGGACCCCTATATCCTGAACTGGATAAAAATAACTCAAGGTCAACTTATTAACCCGATTGAACAACAAAAGACCATTCTTCACAGCGGGAAATTTATCACTTACTACAAATCGGGGGCAACGATTAAAGCTTTCTCTTCTTTATCTACAGACGGAAAGAACTGGAACCCGGTAACTGTCTCCGGGTTGCCGGTCACAATAAAGACAAGCACCATCTTCTCGGTAACAAACAACTCAGAATCAACCATCTACGCTTTAGGGACAGATAACAGCATATATACATCGACCGATGGATTGGTCTGGAGTAAAGTAACTTCCGATTATCCGGTTACCGCTATATACGGAAAATTACCTTCTGCATCGGGAGAATTTGCAATACTTACTGCCGTGAATGACGCGGGAACACTAAAATTTGCTCTCACAAAGGATTTTATAGCATTCACTCTGAAAAGCGCACTACCCTCCGACGACACATTGCCTACGGTTGATTTTTCGTCGGTAAGCTTAGAAAATCCCACTGTTTTCTCTGCCAAATACATCATTCTCTCCGGAGGAAAAGACAAGAACAATATCGTGAACAATAAGCTCTGGATTATTCAGGAATTAAACGGAGACATCACGCATCTCCCCGAGAGTTCTTCCATTTCCCTTCAGTTAAGCCGGTTGTTTCTGTATGATAATAAAGTATATTTAATGACGTATGAAACAGGTAAGAACAAATTATACTATTCAGAGAATTATGGATTAAACTGGATTTCGGGGGGAACCAATCAAACTCTTCCTGACAATTTCACAGGAAGGATGCACGCATCGGTAATTACCGATTCTAATAATTTCATTTGGATTTTCGGCGGAGAATCCGGAGCTCAGGGATCCATTGCGGATGTATGGAGAGGAAGGCTCAACAAGTTGGCGAAGTAGTTGAAAACCGGGAGTCAGAAGCTGGATGACCGGAGTAAAGATTCGGCAATGAAAAAAAGTAAATTTGTCTTTCTTCTACTTTTGATCACTGCAGTTTTTGACGACAACGAAGTTAAAGCGCAGGAATACAAGCACGAAGCCGGCGGAATGTTGGGAACTTCTTTCTATCTGGGTGATGCCAACAGAACAAGGTTTTACCTGCATCCGGGATTTGCCGGGGGTGTTTTGTACCGATACAACATTAATTTTCACTGGGCAGCAAAAACAAGCCTGCTTGCTGGTGAAGTATCGGGAAGCACAAGAGATGTAAACAATGTTTTTCCTTTGGAGCAACAGACGTCGTTTAACAGGATATTTATCGATTGGGGGGGGCAGGTTGAATTCAACTTTCTACCTTTCAGTGATAAGTTCTCCTACAAGGATACAAAACCATACACGCCGTATGTTTTTGCCGGTATTGGAGCAACTTTTGCCACAGGTAATAATTTTTTTCTCAATACAAACGTACCGGTAGGTATCGGCGTTAAATACAAGATAAAAGAAAGGATGAACATCGGATTCGAGTTTTCCGTACGGAAACTGTTCAGAGACGACTTCGATGCAGTAGAGAAAAATGCTGATTGGGATTTAGATGCACCTTACGGCATAAAAAGTAGCATTTTTAAAAACCAGGACTGGTATTCACTAACAATGATCTCTCTGACTTGGGACTTTGGAATCAGACATGATCCGTGCTGTGAATGATCAAAAGAGAATTAGAAAACATATGTCATTACTTGACAAAATTGATAAGGAAAATATTCCGCAACACGTTGCCATCATTATGGATGGCAATGGCAGGTGGGCTAAATCCAGAGGTTTGGACAGAACCGAGGGACACAAAGAAGGCGCTGTATCCGTACGAAAAGTAGTGGAAGCAGCTGTAAATGCAAAAGTGAAGTTTCTCACCTTATATGCTTTCTCTACCGAGAACTGGCTCAGGCCTGAAGAAGAAATACATACATTGATGGAGTTGATGGTGTACACCATTGCCAACGAAACGAACAACTTGGTCAAAAACGGAATCCGCTTACAGTGCATTGGAAATATTCAACGGCTGCCGGAAAATACCCGAAATGCACTGAACCGCTGCATCGAACAAACGTCCTCCGGAGAAAACCTGACCTTAGTGTTGGCCTTGAGTTATTCATCGCGATGGGAACTTGCCAATGCTGCAAAAGCTATTGCTGCTAGTGTCAAAAAAGGAGTATTGGATGAGAACACCATTACCGAAGAGACCATCAATGAATACCTAGCGACAAAAAACATGCCCGAACTTGATTTGCTCATCAGAACCGGAGGGGATATTCGTATCAGTAACTTTCTGTTGTGGCAGGCAGCCTACTCAGAATTATACTTTACCGGCGTTTTCTGGCCCGACTTCGATGAAGAGTGCCTTTATGAAGCCATTCTCGATTTCCAGAAGAAAGAGAGGCGTTTTGGAAAAACCAGTGAACAATTA
>NZ_DHOS01000077.1 GCF_002410825.1 Proteiniphilum sp. UBA5384
CCGACGATACAATCTTGATGAGGCGCTATCTTTAGCTCGATTCATCATTGCCAATAATCTCAGGCTCCATAGTGAAGTCGACCTCGTTTTCCTGAGCAATATTTTCTGCATCTTCAACGAGGTCTCCCATATACTTTTCATCATCAGACGCGGGTTGTCGCAATCCGGCTTTCTCTTCTTTGCCGGCAAGCAACATGAATTCGTCCAACCTGTCCTTGTTCTTGTTATAGATATCAATAAATTCATCCAGAACTTCCTCCGATATTTCCCGGCACAAGGTAAAATACCTTTCTTCATGAAAGGAGATGCAGTACATTACTTTACCATCTTTCTCTTTTATATTATCAATGTTCGCAACTGTGGGCGAAAAACCCGGGATAATAACATTAAATTTGTCACCAATTTTATATTTCATAAAGATGGATTGTGTTTAAAATTGTGTTATTGTACTTTTCGTAAAACCATTATTATAATAAACGTTTTTCCATCCCGAATGTTTCCTTGACCTTTGGTTAAGTGAACACGTCTTATTTCGGCCGTCATCTTAAATTTTGTTTAAAGAATACATCCAATTTATCAAACGGAATTATATCTATTTTATCGTATAAATCCAGGTGAACTGCGTCAGGGATAACATAAGGATTAGTATGGAAACGGGATAAACTTCTATCAGACAAGCTAAAATTGGCACGTTGACCATAGCGTCTTTAGCACTATTCGCCTCAAGTTTCGGGCATTTAGTAGCGTTGTTTATAGGAATGAATAAATGGTGCTAACTCTTTACTAGGTTTTTTTTTTATACTTCATATGCTCTGAAGTGACGTTTAAATTGTATAACGTGTATTTATGCAATCAATATCTCGCGGACCTTCCCCTGTCAATATTGTTTGCGAAAGTTGTTTGATTCCGGATAAAATGGTGATAACTGGTGTGCCACACAAGTATAAGGGAAACGGTAATGTTGGAAGTAGTGAAAATATATTTATACACATCAACTTCTGAAAATTGTTTTGGGGTAAATTAACTGACATACTTCTATCGGACAGCAAGTATATTCCTGTTACCGCTTTAAAACATTTATTTTCAACTAACAATAACTTGTAAGCCATAATCGTAATCTGTCTAAAGTCGAGTTAAAAATCATTTTTTGAAGTTTTTATATCATTTTAATTAGTTTGTCTTAATCAATCTTCTTTAATTTTGCTTTTAACATATTTTTTCATATGCACATCTGTGCACGTACACAAAACATCTAATTCTAAGTCAACTTCTGACCCAAGCTCTTGGAAAAGTGATTTTATAGATTTGTTACGTGTTTAAGATTTGTATCTGTTTTGGACAGAAAAAACTTTTTAGGAAGGACCAAATCTCAATCTAAAATAAAATACAATGAAATGAAAAGAAAAGTTTTAAATCTAATGAAAGTAACCCTGTTTGTGCTGATGTGGATGGGTTACTTATGTGTATCAGCCCAAGATATTGCCGTGAAAGGCACTGTCACTGATACAAATGGAGAATCATTGATCGGAGTAACGATACAGGTTCAGGGAACTACAATTGGAACCATCACCGATATTGATGGAAGGTTCGTGCTACAGAATATACCTTCCAACAGTATTTTAGAGGTATCTTATGTGGGAATGCTTTCACGGACGATTGCGTTAGAAGGTAAAACTACGATTGATATCGTTTTGCAAGAAGATTCGGAAATATTGGACGAAATTATTGTTATTGGTTACGGTACTGCTAAAAGGAAGGATTTTACGGGTTCTGTATCTTCCGTGAAGTTGGAGAACTCGCCCGTCGCACTTACATCAAACCTGAATGCATTGGAAGCAATAAAAGGAAATGTTTCCGGTCTGGATATAGGGGCCACAAATTCAGCAGGAGGACAACCAAGCATGCAGATGCGCGGACAGAAATCTATTTCAGGATCAAACGACCCGTTGATCGTGCTTGATGGGGTTATCTTCATGGGAAATATAAATGACATTAATCCTAATGACATTGCCTCTTTTGACATTCTAAAAGATGCGACATCTGCCGCAGCCTACGGTTCCCGTTCAGCCAACGGGGTAATCATTATTACCACGAAAAAAGGAAGGTCGGCAAAGCCCGTAATAACCTTCAACGCTTCAGGAAGCCTTCAAAGCTGGATGAACCGTCCTAAGCTGATGAACGGCGAACAATGGTTGGAATCCGTTATGGCCCGGAACAACAGTACCGATTTAACGTGGTTAAAACCCCAGGAAGCGGCGAACAGGGAGGCAAGGAAGGAAATAAACTGGCTGGATGCGTCTACCCGTACCGGATGGATACAAGACTATCAGCTCTCGGTATCTGGGTCCGGAGAAAAAATGAACTATTACCTATCCGGTTCTTATGCAAATAATCAAGGTGTGGTCATTGGAGATGATTACCATCGTGTATCCGTTTTAGGTAAAATCAATACGGACATTACGAGTTGGCTGGAGCTCGGTGCTGATGCGGCGTATACAAAATCCGATTATTCTGGGGTAGGCGCAGCCCTAAACCAGGCGTTTGTCATGTCACCTTATGGGGTCATGTACCGGGATGAAGAGAATAAGTTACTGGAAAAATTTCCTTACACGCAATCCGGCCAGAATCCTTTATGGGGGGTAACCAATGGTTCACGCGATAATACCGACTTACGTGATAATTTTCGTTTGAATGCTTATGCTGTCGTAAAAATGCCATGGCTGCCCGGCTTTAGTTACCGTTTTAATTACGCGGGTAATGTAGCAAAAGAACACCGTACGAATTTTTATTACGAGTCACATTATGTAAAGGAAGGGGCTTATGATGATGCGACCCGCTATTCTCCGGCAGCCTATCAGAACTTGCTGTCGAACGCGAACGGTAACATTGATAACAGGAGCATATCGAGCTGGGTTATCGATAATATTTTAAATTATACCGCTACGTTTGACAAACACTCTATCGACCTGACTGCCGTGGCAACGCGCGACCGCAGGGACTACAAGCGAGAAAACACTACAGGAAATGATTTTGCAGCTAATGGGAATACCACCTTAGGCGTTAACGGCCTGCATAAAGCGACTGTCCAGAAAATCTTACTTGAAGGAGACAGAAGGGCTAATATCGGTTATCTAGGTAGAGCATCCTATTCGTATGATGAAAAATATTACCTCACCGGTTCATATCGTCGTGACGGTGCTTCGGTTTTTGGGGTTAATCAAAAATGGGGTGATTTCATGGCTTTTGGATCCGCATGGCGGATTACCAATGAATCATTCATGAAAAACGTAAATATCCTTGATGATTTGAAATTAAAGCTTTCTTGGGGTAAAAACGGGAATCAGGGATTAAGCCCATACGGCACGTTATCTACAATCCGAAATGGAGCCGAAGGCGGTGCCCGGTATCAATTTGGAAACAGCAGCAATATCCTTTACGGCATGGTTCCGGGGGCATTGGGAAATGCCGATCTGGGTTGGGAATCCACGGAATCATGGAATACGGGATTCGAATCAGTATGGTTAAATAACCGCATATTTTTTGATGTGGATGTATACTTTTCGAAAACGACCGATCAGATATTCGAACGAAATATCCCTGTCATGACTGGATTTAAAACGATCAAATCATCGTTAGGACAGATAAATAACCGGGGAATTGAGATGACCTTGCGAACCGTGAATATCGCCAAACACGATTTTACATGGACGACGGGCATCACGTTCTGGTTAAACCGGAATAAACTGGCCCATCTGTATGGTGAAGATCTGGATGGAGACGGGAAAGAAGATGATGATATATCCAACAGCCGATTTATCGGAAAACCGTTGGGAGCCATCTACGGATATGTGCAGGATGGGATCGTTCAGGAATCGGATACGGAATATATGCAGAAGAACGGAGTATCGGCCGGAGTGCCTAAATATAGAGATTTAGATGGTGATGGAGTTATTACCGCGGAAGATAGGGACATTCTGGGATATACGACCCCCAACTTCAAATTAAATATGAGCAACACGCTTACCTATAAAAATATCGATCTGTATATGATGCTCACCGGAACATTTGGTGGTGGAGGATATTACTTTAAAGAGAATAGAGAAGCTTTTATGACAAACGGTTCAGGATTGTTTAATTCAAATAGTATCTATATCCCCTGGTGGACACCTGAAAATAAAAGCAACAAATACCCATCTGCCGTATTTGCCGGAGATGGAGGACGCTTCCGAGGATTACAGAACAGGGGATTTGTCCGGTTGCAGGATGTAACACTGTCATATTCATTCGGGGAACCATGGGTTAAAAATCTGAACATTCAGAACTTGAAAGTATTCCTGACTGCCAAAAATCTCTTCACAATTACAGATTGGGAAGGAGATGATCCGGAAGTTGGCTCTGCCGTAAGGGAAAACACTTATCCTGTATTGACCTCATTCTCTTTAGGTGCTAATATTAGTTTTTAATCAAAAAAGAAGATAAAAGTATGAAAAACAAAAAAATAAATAATCAATTCGTCTTGCTCTTATCGTTGTTGTTATTAGCCGGATGTAACGATGCTGATTTTTTAACAGAGAAGCCCGAAACATTCTATACCGTTGACAACGCTTTTTCCACATCGGAGCAAGTCGATCAGGTAGTGATCGGGTGTTACGCACATATCAGAAACATGTTTGCAATGGGTGAAGAAAACAATACGTTTTTTGTTTTTAGTGGTAACGGAACAGATATGTATGATGTGGCTACCATCAGAAGGGGAAATCGTTTTAATGATTATGGAATCATAACTCCAAGCAGTAATGAATTTAACAATAATTATTCACACTGGTACCAGTTAATTGCCAAAGCAAACTTAGCCTTGTACGCTGCGAATTTACCCAATATTGAATGGGGTTCGGAAGAAGAAAAGGCATATACTATGGCCCAAGCACGTTTCTTCCGTGCATTTTGTTATCGTAATTTAGGTGAATTATATGGAGGTGTACCCATTGTTACGGAAGTTACAACAACCCCTCGTTATGACTTTGAAAGAACCAGCCGCGAGCAGACATATCAGTTTGCTATAGATGAGATGGAGGCTATCTTAAATGATCTGCCGGTGACTACTCCTATCGCTGGACGTTTGGTAAAAGGTGCGGCTCAACATAATCTATGTCAGCTTTATTTAAATAAAGGTATCGCCCTGGAAGAGGCTGGACAGTCAGGAGAAGCAAAGATTGCTTATGAAAAGGCAATTAGCTATGGCAATGAGGTTATAGATGGTCCGGTGTACTCTTTAATGACAGAACGGTTTGGCACGCGTAAGGATGAAAATCCTGATTTTTATTTTGCAAACTCTGAAGCCAAGCAAACTGCAGATCGCTTGTATTCAGCTGCAGGTTATCCCATAAAAGGAAATGTCTATTGGGATCTTTTTCAGAAAGGGAACCAGGATTACCAGTCAGGGAATAAAGAGGCTATCTGGGTAGCCCAGATCGATTACGAAGCATTTAAGGCAGAAGATGGCATGTCAAAACTACCGTATTCACGGGTCTATGGGCCTGTTTTCCGTGATCCGATGTCAACCCATTTAACCGGGACGCTGGAAGATGTAGGTGGACGAGGGATCGTGCAGATGATGCCGACAATATATACCCGTGATATCATATATGAAGGGAAATGGGGGGAAGATATGCGAAATTCGGAAGCGGTCTTCCGCAGAACGTTCTTAGGGAATGTGGAGAGTTCAGCGTATTTCGGTAAACCTGTTCCCTGGAATGTGATCTATAAAGAGGGACAAAGCCAAGATGCTGTCGACGCCGCTGTAACGCAATGTTACCCTGTATCCTGTAAGATATCCACAGATAAATACACGGGACTTACAGATGGGCAAAACAGAAGCAACCTATACCGGGACGAATATTTGATTCGCTTGCCTGAAACGATCCTTTTGCGCGCGGAAGCTAAAATGCGGAATGGGAATAATGCAGGGGCGGCATCCGATATCAACCTGTTGAGAAACCGTGCCAAATGTGGGTACATGGTACAGGCTGCGGACGTAAATGTCGATTTGATTCTGGATGAAAGGGCAAGAGAACTTGTCTATGAAGAAAAACGCTGGAACACATTACTCAGGATGGGAGGAACAGTTGCAGTAGACCGCATTAAAAAATACGCTTACTGGGACGATCCTCGGGTCACTCTGACGAAGAATTTCAACCTGTGGCCTATACCTCAGATCGTCATTGATACGAACAAAGATATTGCAATGTCACAAAATCCGGGTTGGAATTAATATTCCAACCCAATTGTCGAAATAAATAGGATTCCGGATAAGAAGGTAACTGAACTATCCGATCTAAAAAAAACGTTATGATAACCTATAAAAAACAGGGATTAATCTTTATCTCCATAGTTGTGCTGTTGATGGTAGGGGGATGTAGAAATACAGAGATAAATCAGACAGAAATCCAGTCGATTGATTATGATTTTCTATCTGGGAACTTCAAGGCTCCGGATCCATCAAGTGGCGTGAATTGCTGGTGGTGGTGGTTGAACGGAAACGTCACCAAAGAGGCCATTACCAAAGATCTGGAAGCCATGAGATCAAAAAACTTCCAGGGTGCTATGATCTTTGATGCTGGAGGACACAACCAACGCGGTAACAAAGACATCCCTGCCGGGCCCTTGTACGGTTCGGACGAATGGATTGAACTTTTTTTATTTGCTTTAGACGAAGCGAAAAGACTGGGATTGGAAATCGGTTTCAATATACAAAGCGGATGGAACTTGGGAGGGCCAGGCGTGACACCTGAGCATGCGGCTAAACAACTGACCTTCTCCGAGATAAAGGTTAAAGGTGGTCAAAAGATTACTCTACAGCTAAGCATGCCACTCCATCATGAGTTGTATAAGGATATAACGGTATTAGCATTTCCAGTCCATGTAGATACCACAAAAAATGAGGAAATCCACTTTTTGGATTATAAGCTCGGATTCCATGAATTGGGTGGTTCTGCTCCCGATACCCGTTTTTTGTTGGATAATATGTCTCTACCTCAGAATAGCGAAGTGAAAAACGGCAAATTTATCTATTACGTAAACAAAGAGGAGGTAATTGATATTTCGTCATTCATGGATGAGAAAGGTACCCTGAAATGGCAGGCTCCGGACGGGGAATGGAACATTATGCGTATCGGGTATACTTGCACCAAGGCCCACGTGTCAACTTCAAGTGAAGGGTGGCAAGGAAGGGTGCTCGACTATCTGAGCCGGGACGCATTCGATTTCTACTGGCACGACGTAGTTGAACCTATATTGAATGCTTCAGGAAAGCACGTAGGAACAACACTGAAATTCATGGAAACCGACAGTTGGGAGTGTGGAGGAATGAACTGGACGGTTAATTTTGCCGATGAATTCAAGCATTATCGTAAATACGACCTGAAAAATTATTTACCTGTTATTGCTGGACATGTGGTAGACAATATAGACGTTACACATGCATTCCTGGCGGATTTCAGGAAAACATTAGCCGATTTGGTGGCCAATAATCACTATGCCCGCTTCGCAGAATATGCCCATAAGAATGGCATGGGAATCCAACCTGAATCGGCTGGTCCTCATGCAGGTCCACTAGACGGGATAAAAAATTATGGATATAGTGATATTGCCATGAGCGAATTCTGGTCGCCGTCACCGCACCGACCAACTCCTCAACAACGTTATTTTGTAAAACAAGCTTCATCGGCCGCACATATTTATGGGAAGAAAATAGTGGGTGCTGAATCATTCACAACGATAGGTCCTCATTGGAATGATGAATTGTGGCGCGATCAGAAATCGTCATTCGACCACGAGATTTGTGCAGGATTAAATCGGGTTTACTTCCACACTTTTACCTGCTCTCCGAAAGGAATGGGAATGCCTGGACAGGAATATTTTGCAGGAACGCACGTCAATCCCCAGGTTACTTGGTGGAGTGAATCCGGAGCATTCATGGATTACCTGCATCGTACGCAGTTTGTTGTGCAAAATGGAAAGTTTGTGGCGGATGTCCTCTATTATTACGGCGACCATGTGCCCAATGTTTTTTCCAATAAACAGGCTGATCCCGCTGGCGCATTGCCGGGATTTGATTACGATGTGACGGATGAAACTATCCTGATGCGCCTGAAGGTGAAAAACGGGAAAATTATTGTTCCGGGAGGAATAGAGTATCGGGTATTGGTATTGCCCGACCACAGGGTACTTTCACTGGAAGCCTTACGAAAAGTGGAATCCATTTTATCGCAAGGGGCCGAAGTAATTGGATACAAACCGGAACGATTGATCAGCCTGACAGGTGGGGAAAAAGCACAACGTAAATTCCGGGAACTGGCAGATAAGATATGGGGAGAATACACTCAGGACAAGGGAAGTAAAAAATACAAGAAAGGAATAGTATCATGGGGTATATCCGCAAGAGACTATTTACGATCGAAAGGGGTCTTCCCGGACTTGGAGATATCGAATGACCGTGCAGAGGATTTCGATTATATACACTATACAATAGGCGGTAGCGATCTCTATTTTATAAGTAATCAAACGGAGGAGGTAAAAACTATTGAAACTGTTTTTCGAATTGAGGGACGCCAACCGGAACTATGGGATGCCTTGACCGGCGAAATCCGAGAAGTAAAAGCTTTCTCCCAACAAAACGGACGGATTATGGTGCCATTGACCCTTGAACCCTACGGTTCCATCATCGTATTGTTCAATAGGGAAATAGACTGTACGGTTCAGGGTAGTGAAAAGACAAATTATCCCGGTTACACCTCGGTTCAAGAACTGGATGGCAGTTGGAGTGTCTATTTTTCCCCTGAATACGGTGGACCGGGAACGGTCAATTTCCCAGAGTTAATAGATTGGAGCACTTCAAAGGAAGAGCGTATCAAGTTTTACTCCGGCGCTGCTGTTTATCATAAGAAATTTCATTTTAGCCCTGAACAACATAACGCCTATTTTCTTCAATTGGAAAATGTGAAAGATGTAGGTATTGCCAGAATTAGGATAAACGGAACAGATAAGGGGGTTGTATGGACCAAACCTTTCAGGGTTGATGTAACTGACGAATTGGTGGAAGGTGAAAACAGCCTCGAAATAACCGTGGTCAATTCCTGGTATAACCGTGTGGCAGGTGATGAGATGAATCCCAAAAAGGATCAGATTACCCAAACCAATATTGTGTTGGTAAACGATTTCAGAGGACATCCGCGCAAGGAGATACCTCTGGAACCATCCGGATTACTTGGTCCCGTATCGATCAAAACGAAACAACATCATTAAAAACAAAGGGTGTAAATCTTGTAGCTATTTGATTTACACCCTTTGTATGCAAAAAAATCAAGGTTTGTCAAATTTTCGGGATCAAGCGGTATGTATTCGTTAAAAC
>NZ_DHOS01000017.1:0-10540 GCF_002410825.1 Proteiniphilum sp. UBA5384
TTTACTATTTTGATGATAATGCTGATAAGCGCGCCCGGTGCTTCCGCACAGGAAATCACTCCCCGCCCGAATCAGTATGAGACCCTGGCGGGTACAGTAAACTTACCGCGGACAATCACCATCACCGCCGACAATGAATTCAGCAAACTGATTCCGGATTTCGTGGAGACTGCCCAAAAATTTTCCTTTCACACACGAGTGAAAAAGAATAACGGATTCATCCGGTTAACCAAAAACGAGGAGCTCGGTAATCCGGAAGAATACCGGATAAGGATTGACTCAACTGGCATTCTTATTGAGGCCGGTTCCGCCAACGGTTTTTTCCACGGCTTACAGTCGGCGCTACAGTTAATGATCAGTGCCGGAAAGGGAGGAAGCATACCCCTGGCTGTCATTCAGGATAAACCCCGTTTTGGATGGAGAGGAGTGATGGTGGACGAATCCCGGCATTTTATCGGAAAAACAGAAATTATGAAGTTGCTGGACTTTATGGCGATGTATAAGCTCAATAAATTTCACTGGCACCTTACCGATTCACAGGGATGGCGCATCGAGATCAAAAAATATCCGCTACTGACAACAGTCGGTGCCACAGGAAATATCTCTGACCACGAAGCATCAGCGCAATTCTATACGCAGGAGGATATTGCGGAAGTCGTGAAATATGCCAGCGATCGCTTTATCGAGATAATCCCGGAGATTGACATGCCCGGTCATGCCACAGCTGCCGTCAAAGCATATCCCGAATTCAGCGGAGGCGGATCGGAAAAATACCCACATTTCACTTTTCATCCCGGGAAAGAGGGTACCTACACGTTTCTGACCGATGTTCTCCGGGAAATAACAACGCTTTTTCCTTCTTCTTTCATTCATATTGGAGGTGATGAAGTGCATTTCGGCAATAAGCAATGGCATGATATGCCAGAAGTCCGTTCACTCATGGAAAAGGAAGGACTGGAAGACCTGGTGGCTGTAGAACACTATTTTCTACAGCGCATGGCCGACTCCGTGAAGGTACTGGGCAAGACGGTGATTGGATGGGATGAAGTGGTCACCGCCGGACTTCCGGCAAACAACACACAGGTGATGTGGTGGAGACACGACCAGCCCCAGCTGCTGGAAAAAGCCCTCACCATGGGCTACGGCACCATACTCTGCCCGAGGATACCCCTTTATTTCGATTTTGTACAGCATGCATCCCATACTTCAGGACGTAAATGGGATGGCGCTTTTGCTCCGATTGAAAGCGTCTACGAGTTTCCCAGTCTCAGGCTGACGGGCGGAGTTTCTTTTTCTTCACCCCATGTGATGGGAATTCAGGCCAATGTATGGACAGAAGTAATTCATACAAAGGAAAGATTTCAATTCATGGTCTTTCCACGCATCGCAGCCCTGGCCGAGGCAGCCTGGAGTAACGATGCAGTAAAGGATTTTCAAGATTTCGACAAACGGATGGATAAAATGACAGCTCTCTACAGAAAGAGCGGCATCACATTCTTTGATTACAAAAATCCGGAAATAAGTCTGGAAATAAAGGGTCCCGGGAAATAACATCCGTTTCAGTGTTTTCAGCATACCATAGCGGGCAGATATCCAACTCTAACGAAAATCAATCATTTTTAATCATATGAAAAATTTGACTGCCTTCATTTTATTTCTTGTTGTCACAAACATATACGCACAACAGAACGTAAATTACGATGAATCGAAAGTACCTGTGTATACACTTCCCGAACTTCTTAAATGTCAGAACGGGGAGACGGTCACCACAGCAGAGCAGTGGGAAAAACAGAGAAGGCCGGAGCTGCTGGAGTTGTTTGCCTCTCAAATGTACGGGCATACTCCTGCTGAGAGAATCAATGTCTCCTATGAGCTCATGACAGAAAACAGGGAGGCTATGGGCGGTAAGGCGACCAGCAAACAGGTGAAATTTATCTTTTCAAATGGAAGCAAAAAAATTGAAGCTTTCCTGCTGATCTATATTCCGAACAAGCCAAAAGGGAAGGTCCCGGTGTTTGTAGGATACAATTTCAAGGGAAACCACAGCACGACCACAGACACAACCATTCTTTATTCTCCTGCCTTCCGTCTGGTGAAAGAGCCAGGTCACCCGGATTGGGAAAGAGGAAATCAGACGAGCCGTTGGAACTATGATCTGATCATCGACAGAGGATATGCCATTGCCACCATGTGCTATCATGACATCTTTCCCGATAAACCGGAATTGAAAGATCACAGCGTGATTTCCCTTTTCCCGGGGTATGGTTCCCAAAAAACAGATCCCGCAGCGTGGCAGGCTATCGGTGCTTGGGCCTGGGGTTCCAGCCGGATTGTTGATTTTCTGGAAACACAGGAAAAGATAGACAAGGACAAAATAGCCATCATGGGACACTCCCGTCAAGGGAAGGCAGCACTTTGGGCCGGTGCGCAGGATTCACGATTCCGAATTGTGATATCCAATGACTCCGGTTGTGGGGGCGCTGCACTTTTCAGAAGAAAGTTCGGAGAGACTGCAGAAATTATCAACAACGCATTTCCGCACTGGTTTTGTGAAAATTTCCGCCAGTACAACAACAAGGAAGAATTGTTGCCGGTCGACCAACACCAGTTGCTCGCCCTGATTGCACCACGCAAGGTCTATGTGGCGAGTGCAAAAGATGATCTGTGGGCCGATCCGAGAGGTGAATTTTTGGCTGCATATCATGCCGGCCCGGTATACCGGTTATACGGTTTATCAATGATCGGAACAGATGAAATGCCGGAGCTTCATGCACCCATTGTGGAAGATATCGGGTATCATATACGGAAAGGGAAACACGACGTAACAGCTTATGACTGGGAGCGTTTTCTGGATTTTGCAGATAAACATTTTTCAAAGAACTCGGCAACCCACTCTAACTCTAAATAGAAGGATATATTACCAATGCCGGTTACCGTTGCAAGAGAAGCCGCCACTACCACCTTGTAGCTATTGTAAATAATGATCCAAACTTTCATTCTTTCAGGAAAAGACAAAAAAGTCAAAATTTCAAATCTTATTATTTTTTCGCTTACTTTGCACTCCGAAATTAATTGTAATAGATTTAAAAATAGGTGAAAACTGGAATGGATCTTGCCACTCTTTACAATCTTTATGTGAATGATTTATTCACTTATGGCTGCTATCTCGGCTTTGATAGAGAGATTGTGAAAGATGCCGTTCACGATGTCTTTGTAAAGCTTACAGCCAATAAAGGTCAGTTAAGTCAAATCAGTCACATAAAATTTTATCTGTTCAAGTCACTGAAAAACAGACTTATTGATTTACATAAATACCAAAAAGACCAAATAACCCTCGAGAAAGTAGACCCTTCAGTAGATATGCCTTTTAATATCCACATTGATGTGGAAAGTCTTCTTATCGAAAAGGAAGACCAGACGCGGGTAAAGAATACAATTGAGGAAATGCTCGCTTCGCTTACTGACCGACAAAGGGAAATTGTTTATCTCCGCTATATACAGGAGTATGACTATAATCAAATTGCAGAACTCCTACATATCAGTGTCCATGGCTGCAGAAAACTGGTTTCGGCAGCCATCTTCAGCCTTCGCGAAAAATTTGGTATCCTGATCACATTCTTGACTATTTTGTCATAATTATTCTGAAAGCTACATTTTCTCAATTTGGAATGTTAAATTTTTAATTATATTCCAACTAAAGGGGTATAATTAAATTTTCATATCGTCTCTTAACAAAAGAGACACTTATAATTGGATGTGCATTTACATTTCACTCAAAATCAATAACAATTAGCAACAATTAATAATGAAACATTATACCGATTTTTTGAAGGATGGAAAATTTCTTCGATGGCAATTGTTAGATGACGATGCCCTGAACCAATATTGGATGAACTTTAAAATAGAACATCCAGAATCCATAAAAGAAATTGAACAAGCCATTGTCTATATAAAAAATGAGGGGATTAATAAAAGTAATCTTGACGAAAATGAGAGGATGCTATTGTTCCATAAAATTCAGACAACTATCCTGCAAAAACGCAAAGTAACACAACGCAGAGTATTTTGGTACTCTGCAGCAGCAGTTTCGTTACTCTTAATCGGACTTACCCTTTTTCATTCCCAGAGAAAAGAAGTTGTCATTACACCAGATAAGGAACTCATAGTGGGGGAATTATTGAATAGCGAAGATATTCAGCTCATTACCAATAAAGAATCAATCTATTTTCAAAATGATATCGATGTAAAACTCGACAAAAGGGGCAAAGCTGAAATTTTACAGAAAAATAAAGAGTTACGGGAAATTGAAATCAAACAGGAACAACTAAATACGTTGATTGTACCTTATGGGAAACGCTCCACCCTTACACTTGCCGACGGGAGCAAAATATGGCTCAACTCAGGATCCGTTCTCGAATTTCCAGCACAATTCGACAGTAAAAAAAGAGAAATAAGTCTTACATCCGGAGAAATGTACATCGAAGTAATGCCTGATCAGACGAAACCATTCTTTGTACACACCTCCGGTTTTAACGTAAGAGTATATGGTACAAAATTCAATATCTCAAACTATATGGGTTCACTGCAAAGTGTTGTATTAGTGGAAGGAAGTGTCAGTCTACAATCAAAAGGCCACAAGGAGTTGTTCATAACACCCAGCGAAAAAGCCATTTATTCCGGAAGTGGCACATTTGAAACGCAACAAGTCGATGTTGACCAATTTATTAGCTGGAAAGAAGGTTATCTTTCCTTCGACAAGACACCAATGAACGAAGTATTGCAAAAGATCGGCAGATACTACAATCTCTCGTTCGACTATGAACAGGATGTAAATCTTCAAAAACGAACCTGCAGCGGAAAAATATACTTATCTGATAATTTTGACAATGTAATGACTACTGTTGCATTACTGACATCTACACAATATCGAAAAGAGAACAAAAATATATTTATTACCAACCAATGAAAATAAAACGGAGAGCTTATGGATAAAAAATAATATCACCAAATGAATGAAAAGAGCCGGACGATATTGGCGGTACCATCCGGCAAAACTGAAATTAATTACCTTGATTATTAATAATTAAATCATACAAATATATGGATAAAAATTCTATTGGGGGACGAATAACTTTCAATAATTTAAAGCATGTTCTAAAAGTCATGAGAATAACCTTATTTTTTTTATTTTTCTGTATACTGTTTGCGTCAGCATCGAACAGTTATTCCCAAAAAGTCACTCTCAATCTGAGATCAACATCAATAAAAGAGGTATGTAAAGAGATTGAGAAGAACAGTAATTATATTTTTGTTTTTTCGGATAAAGCCGAAAAAATAATTAGAGAAAGAGTGAACGTACATGTTAACTCTCAGGAAATCAAAGATATTTTGGAAGAAATATTTTCCAATACCAACTTGGCATATAAAATATTGGATAAACAGATTGTTGTTTATGAATCGGAGAATAAAACTCAAGTCAAAGAAGTGGGGCAAAACATTTCCACCCAAATACAACAGCAGACTAAAAAACAAATTACCGGAAAAGTTGTCGACATACAAGGTAACCCGATAATAGGAGCCAATATTATTGAAACCGGAACTACCAACGGGACTGTAACCGATATCGACGGTAATTTCGCGTTGCAGGTGGAAAAAAACACCGTACTAAGGATTACCTACATCGGCTATTTGGAACAAAGCGTAAACACCTCCGGTAAAGCCAGCTTTAACATTGTTTTACAGGAAGATACCAAGGCACTGGAGGAAGTAGTCGTTATAGGATATGGTACCCGTCAGCGTAAAAGTATCACGGGAGCTGTAGATCAAATTGGATCAGAAAATTTTGAAAACAGACCTGTTGGCAATACCATGCAGGCCTTACAGGGAGCATCCGCCAATCTGACGATTCAGCAGCGTGATATGAACCCCAACAGTAATCAACTGAGTATTAATATTAGAGGAGTCAGCACAATAACCAATAATGATCCGTTGGTACTGATTGACGGTATTATTACAGATTTGAGTAGCTTAAACCGTATAAATCCAGACGATATAGCTTCTATTTCTGTATTGAAAGATGCCGGAAGTGCTGCTATTTATGGTTCTCGTTCATCGAGTGGAGTATTGCTGGTGACTACCAAACAGGGAAATAAAAATCGCAAACCAATTGTCCGTTTTAATTCGATGATTGGGTACGAAACACCCCATTTTCTATTTCAACCGGTAAAAGGGTATGAAAATGCCATACTCCGAAACCAGGCTGAAGTGAACGCTGGTAGAGCGCCTGTTTACGCTGCAAGTGAAATACAAGATTTATATGATCATGAAGACCAGGAATATTTCATGTATCAAATTCTAAAACCCGCTTTACAACAAACTTATACTGCGAGTATTTCAGGTGGAAGCGAAACATCAACTTATATGGCTTCAGCGGGTTATTATGATCAGGCTAGTAATTTTGTTGGAGGTGACTACGGTATGAAACGCTATAATTTTCGTATAAATCTCACCTCTGAGTACGGAAAATTCAAATTATCTCCGCAACTGGCTTATAATCGCATCATGCATCATGCCCCGAATGCAGGTAACGCAATCCAAAACGCGACCCGATTTCCGACCTATTATTATAATAAATTGAAGGATAGCAGAGGTCGTTACGTCGATCAGTTTAACAGTATGGGACTTCTGGAAGCCGGAGGATTCAGAGACCGGGACGAAGACAACATCATAGGGAATCTGACAGGAGAACTTAAAATCACAGACGGGTTAAAAGCAAAAGGGATATTGGGACTTGATCTTTCTGCAAATCATCGCTATGTAAGGGCTCTTGAAGTACCTTATTACGCTAATGAGACTTCTGAGGTTCCGACAAGTTATACTGGTCAGGATAGAAATACAGAAGATTATAACGAAAAATCATACCTTTTAAGTTCCCAATTCTTATTGGATTATGATCGCATTTTTAAAGAATCACACCACGTTACGGGATTAATTGGTTTTTCTAATGAGTCGTTTACCCAGGAAGCCAATGAAATTATAAAAAAATACACCGATCCGGACCTTGGTATTCCTGCAGCAGATGGCTTGACAGAGATAGATCCCATAAACAGCTATAACACCCCCGATGGTTCTGTACGGACAAGTATTTATTCAGTATTCGGAAGATTTGGTTATTCATTTACCGATAAATACTATGGAGAAGTAAGTTTTCGTTATGATGGTTCTTCTAAATTTGCCAAAGCAAACCGATGGGGATTTTTTCCTTCCGTAACGGCAGGATGGCGTTTGTCACAGGAAAATTTTATGGAAGACTATCGTAATAATATAGGGGACTTAAAGATTCGTGGTTCATATGGTGTACTTGGCAACCAAAATGTAGGTAATTACCGTTACATGACTACTTATACTGTACATACCAATAGTTACGGATTTAATAAGGTTCCCGTTTCAGGGACAGGGTTCAGCTTTGGCAATAAAGATATGAAATGGGAAACATCTGCCACTTTTAATATTGGGACAGATGCAACATTTTTTAAAAATCAGATGATGGTCTCGTTTGATTATTTTAATCAGACAACTTCAGACATTCTTTTAAGTCCTGAGGTTCCTGCTGTCTTCGGAGGTTCCGTGGCCATCGAAAATGCGGGAAAAATGCAAAATAATGGCTGGGAAGTCAGTATAGATTACAACTTCAAAACAGCTGATATGAAACACCATATCAATTTCAATCTTGCTGATTCAAAAAATAAAATTATTGACTTTGGTAACGAAAGAATTAATGAAAAACAACAGATGTCGACCATAATAAGAGAAGGTATTGCCCTGAATTCCTATTTTGGTTATAAAACAAACGGATTTTTTAAGGATGAAGAAGATATTGTAAACAGCGCATTACCGGCAGGTGCCATAGTAGCCCCGGGAGACGTAAAATATGTAGACTATTACGAAGACGGTATCATTGACGAGAAAGACCGTCAGGTGTTGGGAAATGCCTTCCCTCGTTATACTTTCGGGTTAAATTATAATCTTGGATGGAAAGGTTTCGACTTGGGTTTATTCGTTCAGGGTGTTGGAAAACGTAGTATGGTGCTACGTGGTGAGTTAATACGACCCTATGCATCGAACTTCACGCAGGTTATGTTTCAACACCAACTGGATTATTGGAGTTCTCTTAATACTGATGCTCGCTGGCCACGTCTCACTGCAGACGGATCGCCCTCAAATATCAACAATTATGGGCGTGATTCAGATGTTTACTTACTGAATGCTGCCTATCTTCGTCTGAAAAATTTACAACTCGGTTATACAATACCAAAACATGTAACCTCTAAACTAGGTGTCAGCAAACTGAGAATGTATGTCAATGCTCAGAACCTGCTGACATTCTCTGCCACTTCTTTTATCGATCCGGAATCTACAGAGTTTGGCAACGACATGGGCGGCATTTCGGGTGCTGGAGCGAACAGCGGGCGGAATTATCCGACGCTGAATTATTATGGATTTGGTTTGAATCTAGAATTTTAATAATTATCCCTATGAAAAGAAAATTAATTATATATAGTGTTTTAATTTTGCTGTCATTCACAGCATGCAATGATCTGGGGCAGATTCCCACTAACAAGTTCACAGATGAAAATTACTGGACTTCCCCAGAAAAGGCTATGTCGGTTTTAAATATGGCTTATAACCAGATGTATAACGCCGATATATTTTTTAGTAATGAAGCTTTGTCCGATAATATGTATCAAAGGCGTATTCATGATGAAAAAATAATTTCTTCAGGACAAGCAGATGCCTCAAATGCACGATTTAGTGGCGAATGGAGCAGGTGTTACGCGGGAATTAAAACCTGTCACACTTTTCTTGAAAATGTAGACCGCGTTCCTGGAATGGACGAAAATCTAAAAAACAGAGCAAAAGCAGAAGCACGTTTTATCCGTGCATGGTTATTTTTCCGCTTGACTACATGGTATGGAGATATCCCACTTTTCACAAAAGATATCACACTCGATGAATCAAAAACTATTGAACGAACCCCTCATGCAGATGTTGTCCAGTTTATATGTGATGAATTGGAAGAAATTGCAAGTATACTTCCAACCAATAAACAATATGCAGAAGCTGATAAAGGTCGTATAACTGCAGGTGCTGCAATCGCATTGAAAGCCCGTGTTTATCTGTTGGACAATGACTGGCAAAATGTTGTAAATACTTGTGAAAGGTTAATAACCAATACGACATATGGGGAATACGGCTTATATGAAAACTATGCCAAACTGTTTACAGTTGAGGGAGAATATAGTAAAGAGATGATACTTGATATCGAATATGTTCCATCTCTAAGGACATGGTCTGATTATCAAGATTTCATGCCCAAATCGTCCCCGGGTGGGCGCGTAAGCAAGATGGCACCTACGCAGGAATTAATTGACGACTATATTATGTTAAATGGGAAAGGAATCAAGGATAATAACTCCGGATATACCGAAAATAATCCATATATCAATCGGGACCCCCGAATGGATATGACTATCGTTAGACACCTTTCAACATGGACATTACCTGATGGAAATACCCGGACTATTTACACCAAACCGGGATCGACAAACGATCCGACAGGAAAACTTGATATATATGTTCCAAACAATGAAACAACATCTCCTACTGGTTATTATATGCGAAAATATTATGACCGGGGTGCGATTAATGGAACTGATTCAGGATTGAATCTGATGTTGATACGCTATGCTGATGTTTTGCTTATGTATGCTGAAGCTAAAAATGAATTGGGTGAACTGACAGGAGACATATGGAATATAACAATTAAAGCACTCCGTAAGCGTGCAGGGTTTACAGATCCCGCTGCATTAGATTTCAATAGTACGTGGACACAAGAAGAAAAACAATTGATTATTCGTCGCGAACGTCGTACTGAATTAGCGTTAGAGGGATTACGCATTTTTGATATCCGTCGTTGGCATACTGCAGAAGTTGTCCTCAACCAACGCCCTCACGGCGCCATGTTTGAAAATAACAATACTCAATATATTGAATTGGATCAACGTACGTTTAATCCCGCGCGTGATTATCTGTGGCCTATTCCACAAAGTGAAAAGGATATTAATCCAAATTTAGGACAAAACCTCAATTATTAAAGATTAAAATAATGAAAATAATTAACAAAATATCACTTCTGGCATCCTTATTTATTACGTTAATGCTTTCAGGCTGTCTTGATAATAAGGAATTAAATCTGAATGTTTCAGCTGTAAACAAGTTGATAGAACCATATGACCAACTTTCCGTACCCTTGCAAAGTTCTGCCTCAGCCTCTGTATATTTTGAATGGGAGACTGCTACTGCAGAAGATGGCGAATTGGTTTTGTATGAAATCGTATTTGACCGCGAAGGAGGCGACTTTTCCAATCCTATTTACAGATTACCGTCCGAAAATAAAGGCTTAAGTCCTTATGCAAGCGTAACTCATAAACAACTCAATAAAATCGCAGCTTTAGCTGGAATAGATGCATCAGCGACAGGG
>NZ_DHOS01000017.1:10772-13458 GCF_002410825.1 Proteiniphilum sp. UBA5384
TCGCACGATAGAAGTCACCAGATTGGCCGGATTTGCCGATATACCGGCTTCACTTTACCTGACTGGTGAGGGTTCTGAAGGTGGAAGTGATCTATCAAAAGCCTTACAATTAAAAATGATAGAAGAAGGTGAATTTGAAATATTTACCAAATTGACTGCTGGTAAGAATTACTATTTTACCGATGCTGTTACCGGCACTTCAAAACAATATTATACTGAAGGTGGGATTTTGAAAGAAAATGGTACCAGTAACATAGATCAAACCGGAATCTATAAAATTTCATTAGATTTTAATTCGGGCATAGCAGTTTATTCAAAAATTAAGGCAGTAAAATGGTTTCATTGTAATTCTAATGTAAAAAAACTGGAACTGCCTTACACAGGTCGCGGAGTTTGGGCGCTAAACAAACATTCAATGACTACCGAAGATTTCGGTAGTGAACAGGCCAACCCACGTTACAGATTTGTAATGGAATACGAAGATAATACGGAAACTGTCTGGGGTCCGGCTAATTTCAGTGAGAATGGCATTCCTGGTGAAAATCTCAGTTATTTCTATACAAAAGAATATACTACTGCTGACGGTGTAACTCAATTTAATCCAAAGTGGAAAAGAGTTCAATCCAATAGTACATCATGGATCGGGTATACTTACGACATGTCCCTGATATTACAGGCAAACAATCCCTACACTCATACATTGACGGAAACAACGCCGGATGAAAATTCTCCTGGACAGTCAGTTGTCCCTACCAGCCTGTATATAACCGGCGAAGGTTCAGAGGGAGGTAATACTTTGTCGCAAGCTATTAAAATGAAAGCTCTTGAAGGAGAAAAATTCGAAATATTCACTCGTTTAACTTCAGGAAAAAATTACTACTTTGTAGATTCTAATACGGGAGTACCAAAACATTTTTCAACTGAAAGTGGAACGCTGAAAGAAAATGGGACTTCCACTGTCGATGAAACAGCCATCTATAAAATTGTACTGAATTTTAGCGATAAAACGGCTGTTTACTCAAAAATTAAGGCTGTAAAATGGTACCACTGTAATTCACAAAGTAAAACACTTGAACTCCCATATACCGGTAGTGGCAAATGGACTTTAAATAGTCATACAATGACAGAGGCTGATTTTAGTGGCGGGGACAACAAAAATCCACGATACAGGTTTGTCATGGAATATGGTGACGGTACAGAAACAGTGTGGGGCCCTGTCAACCCCACGGAAGACGGTGCTCCGACTGGTGACCCTGCCTACTTCAATACTAAAGAATATACTGCAACAGAAATAGCTGCTTTATTTTCCGAGAGCCAGAGGGCGTTTAATCCCAAATGGAAACGGAGTCAAAGTGCCACTGTCTCATGGCTGGGATTTACCTATGATATATCACTTATTTTACAGGCCGATAATATGTATTCTCATGTGCTAAAGGAAAAATAAAATGAGAAAGTTATTTTTCATTATTTGTTGGGCTATTTTCATAAGTGGCTGCAATGATGACGATAAACCCGGGTATAAACCTGTTATTGATTCTATTGACTTTACTGCTGCTGCCGACAGCAGCAGTAAAGCATTAATCAACACTTTTTGGAGTGAGTCGCAACAATATTTTGTAGAGAACAACTATGGGGGAACAGGCTTTCAATATTGGCCGCAGGCTCATGCTATCGATGTCGTAACCGATGCCTATATACGTACTAAAGACAACTATTATAAAGCGTATTTTGATAAATGGTTCAATGGCGTACGAAAAGGCAATGGAGACAAATGGAAAAATAATTTCTATGATGACATGGAATGGATAGCTCTGGCCCTGTTTCGTATGTATAAAGCCACCGGAGAAGTAAAGTATAAAGATGCCACCATAGAACTGTGGAACTTCATCAAGGATGGCTGGAACGAAGCTTATGCCGGAGGGGGAATAGCGTGGAGAACCGTTGAGCCGTATAAAAAAAATGCCTGCTCAAATGGACCAGCCTGTATTCTTGCAGCCCGTCTTTATCAGGAAACTGGTGACGAGAGTTACAAGGAGTGGGCGGTAAAAATCTATCACTGGGAAAAGGCAACTTTGCTACAGAATGACGGTGCAGTACTTGACCATATTGATGGAAGGGATAATACGCTGACCAACTGGAAATTTACTTATAATCATGGAACATTTATTGGATCAGCAGTAGAATTGTATAAGATCTTCGGGAATAGGACCTATCTCGACGATGCTGTACTGACGGCAAATTTTACCATCGGCTCGCTGGTTACTAATTCAGTACTGAAACTCGAAGGATCAGCTGACTGTTCCACTGACAATGATGCACATTTATTCAAAGGTATTTTTATCCGTTATTTTTCTGAACTAATTCAACAAGATATTGATGCTGCAGCTAAAAAACGCTACCTGCAGTTTGTAAAGTATAATACTGAAACTTTATGGACAAAAGGTACATTAAAAAATCCGTTACTTTTCGGGCCTGACTGGATCACAAAGCCGGGTATGAAAACTACATTAAAAGCAATGGTAAGTGCCTGCATGCTTATGGAGACTACTGCTTTGCTGAAAAACCGAAATTTTTTATAATTCAATAGGAATCTATGAAAGAGAATCATAATTCATTAATCAGATACAAACAGCAAATGAAATGGATATGCGGAGCCTCGCTAATACTGACTCCTGCTTGCATCGCA
>NZ_DHOS01000017.1:13751-16740 GCF_002410825.1 Proteiniphilum sp. UBA5384
GGAATGAAATTTACTGATTTCCATTCTAATGGTGCTGTCAGTTCTCCCACCCGGTGTGCTTTACTTACTGGAAGGTATCAACAACGTGCTGGAGTAGAAAATGTCTTATTGGTGAATGATGCCATTGACAAGATCGAAGGTGGTTTGCCAACAGATGAAATTACTTTTGCGGAGATCCTCAGGAAAAACGGATATAGTACGGCATTGATAGGGAAATGGCATCTTGGATATAAAGAAAAAAATAATCCTTTGAATTTCGGCTTTGAAAAATATATCGGGTTTAAATCAGGAAATGTAGATTATCATTCTCACCTTAACAGACGCGGTGATCTCGATTGGTGGGATGGGCTGGAATTAAAGAATATGCCCGGATATACTACATCTCTTTTGACCGATTTGTCATGTGACTATATCGCCGAGAATAAAGATCAACCTTTTTGTCTCTACATTGCACATGCAGCTCCGCATTCACCTCTTCAGGGACCGTCAGATGGTCCTGTGAGAAAGGAAGCATCGAATGCGGAAAAATCATCCGGACGTTCAAATTTTGATATCTACCGGGAAATGGTGGAGGAATTAGATGCCGGTGTAGGTAAGGTTTTGCGCACACTTGATAAATATGGCTTGACAAAGAATACTTTGGTTATTTTCACTTCGGATAATGGACCGGTTATCGAATATGGTGGTTCGGCCGGACAATTTAAGGGCGAAAAGGGGACAGTTTGGGAAGGAGGACACCGCGTACCGTGCGTGATACGAATGCCGGAGACAATCAAGCCAAAGAGTGTTTGTAATATTCCATTAATGTCTTTTGATTTTTTTCCGACAATATTAGAAATGGCTGGCGTTAATTACGATGATACGGGGAAAAAACTTGATGGTGTTTCTTTTGTAAATGTATTGCGGGATGGCAATATTAAGGAAAGGACCTTATTCTGGGGGATTGGGAATGATCGCTATGCAGTAAGGCAAGGGAATTGGAAAATGGTATGTTCTGGTAAAGAAAAGTCACTTTATAACCTGGAGAGCGATCCGGAGGAAAGTGTCGATGTTTCATCAAAAAATCCTGCCATAGTACAAAACTTGAGTCAACAACTTGAAGTATGGAAAAAATCAGTTTATTAAAAATATTAGGCATCCTCTCCTAATATTGCTGTTTTCGCATGAATAAAAAGTAATTGATTTTTAATTTGTTAAATAAATATGAAAGAACTAAACAATTTTATTAAATCAGACAGGCAACAAGTAAAATGGGTATTCGGTGCTGCCCTACTGATGACTTCCTCCTGCTCTGCACAGCCGACAGGTGAAAACCCTATAGAACCGCCACTGGATGCTGATCAGCCAAATATTATCTTTATTTTAGCGGACGATATGGGATACGGCGACATCCGCAGGTTCAACCCCGGATCTGCAATACCTACGCCCCATCTCGATAAACTTTCAGCTCAAGGAATGATGTTTACGGAGGCTCATTCCGGTTCCGCTCTGAGTACACCCACGCGTTATGGCCTTCTTACAGGACGTTACAGTTTTCGTAGCAGCCTGAAAAAAGGAGTTCTCGGAGGATTTAGCAAACCTCTTATTGAAAAAGAAAGACCTACTATAGCATCTATATTAAAAACACGTGGTTATCATACCGCAATTGTCGGCAAATGGCATTTGGGATTGGGTTGGCAAACTACAAACGGCTCAGATGCAGAAGAAAATAATACAGCATTTGATAAGCCATTGACATACACGCCAAATGATGCAGGTTTTGATAAAAGTTATATTCTTCCTGCATCATTGGATATGGTACCTTATGTATATATTGAAGATAGAAATGTGATTGACCCCGTAATGACAGTAATAGAGGGTGTTGATTCGCCGCGCGGGCATTTCTGGCGTACAGGTAAAGCATCTCAAAGTTTTTCAATAGAAGAAACCCTCAATCATTTTACTGGTAAGGCAAAACAATATATTAGAGAACGCGCGTCCAGTAAACAACCCTTTTTTCTGTATATGCCGCTTACTGCTCCACATACACCATGGCTTCCTGCAGATAAGTTTAAAGGCGTATCGGGTGCCGGAGACTACGGTGATTTTGTCGTCCATGTAGATGATGTGGTCGGACAGGTAACTTCTCTGATTGACAGCTTGGGAATAAAAGAAAAAACACTGATTGTATTTACCAGCGATAATGGCGCCGATTGGAATTCTACAGACAAAGCAGCTTATCCGCATCTTGCTAATTACATCTTTCGGGGAAGGAAATCAGATGCCTGGGAAGGAGGTCACCATATTCCTCTAATTATTCAATATCCCAAAATGATAAGTTTTGGAAAGACTTCTGATGCATTGGTTTGTATGACTGATTTTTTTGCTACTTTTGCTGAAATGACTGGCGCAACAACTTCACTTGGGGCTGCTGAAGACAGTAAAAGCTTTCTGCAAGTACTGAACGGAAGTAGTAAAACAGCCCGAAGCGAGGTAATTCACCATTCTGGTGACGGATATTTTGCAATCAGACAAGGCCGCTGGAAATTTATTGATTGTAGTGGTAGCGGAGGGTGGTCATCTGCAGGTAAAGAACCATTACCACCAGGACAACTATATGATATGCAAACAGATCCGGAGGAGAAAAACAATTTGTATAATAAATATCCACAAAAGGTTGAAGAATTGAAAAATCTTCTGAACACGATTATCCGATAGACAGTACATTGAAAAGAAATGAATCCCAAAAGTTCTTGTCTGATTTTTGGGGTTCATTATATTTTCTCTGACAATTCTTTTGTCCGTAATAAACTTATTTATATCCTCTGTTACTTATCCTGACGAAATGCAGGAAATGCAGGAAATGCAGGAAATACAGGAAATACATAAACCTTTAGACTGTCAAATTAAACAAAATTAATTTTGAAATTTCAGCAAAAAAAATGAAATTAATTTATCCGATTATTTTTTTATCGCTTGTCTTATCTGGCTGCACTACGGACAAACAACT
>NZ_DHOS01000030.1 GCF_002410825.1 Proteiniphilum sp. UBA5384
CTCTTATTTTCATGTACTTTTGTGTCCTGAAAATCTTTTTTGAACTGACGCCATCTGTCGGCGTTCCAATCCGATTACAATATGCACGAAAAAATTATCATCCTCGACTTCGGTTCGCAAACTACGCAGCTGATCGGTCGCCGCGTGAGAGAATTGAACACCTACTGCGAAATAGTGCCCTACAATAAATTCCCTTTCGGGGATGAATCGGTAAAGGGTGTAATCCTTTCCGGAAGCCCTTTCTCGGTGAATGATACCGAAGCTTTCAAAACCGATTTAAGCAAAATCCGCGGCCACTACCCTGTGCTGGGTATCTGCTATGGTGCGCAGCTGATGGCGCAATTGGCAGGTGGTGCAGTGGAGAAAAGTGATAGCCGTGAATATGGCCGTGCCCGTTTGCGTGTGGCTGATAAAAATGACCCTTTACTGGGATTTATTACACAGGAAAATCAAGTATGGATGTCGCACGGAGACACGATTGTCCGTATTCCGGATGGCTTTCGTGTGATAGCGTCTACCGAAGATGTGCCTTTGGCGGCTTATAAGGTGGATGATGAAAAGACCTGGGGGGTACAATTCCACCCCGAAGTATTCCATACGGAACGGGGAACAGGGATATTGGATAATTTCCTTACCGTATGCGGCATGAAGAAGGATTGGACGCCCGCTTCGTTCATTGAGACTACCGTGCAGGAGTTGAAAGAACAGTTAGGAGACGATAAGGTGATCCTTGCCCTTTCGGGTGGAGTAGATTCTTCGGTTACGGCGGTACTGCTCAACAAGGCTATAGGTAAAAACCTCACCTGTATTTTTGTAGATCACGGCCTGTTGCGTAAGAATGAGTTTGAGACCGTCCTTGAAAATTACGAGCATCTTGGACTAAATGTAATCGGCGTAGATGCGAAAGAGTATTTCTACAAGGAACTGGCAGGGGTAACTGATCCTGAGCGCAAACGCAAGATCATCGGAAAGGGATTTATTGATGTGTTCGACAGGGAAGCTCATAAGCTGGAAAATATCAAATGGTTGGCACAGGGTACCATCTATCCCGATATTATAGAATCACTCTCTATTACCGGTGTTACCATTAAGAGTCATCATAACGTAGGAGGATTGCCTGAAAAGATGAGCCTCAAGCTCTGTGAGCCGTTGAGGCTTTTGTTCAAGGATGAGGTGCGGAAGATTGGATTAGAATTGGGCATGCAGCCGCACCTTATTCATCGTCATCCATTTCCCGGACCGGGATTGGGCATACGTATACTGGGGGATATTACCCCTGAAAAGGTGCGGATAGCACAGGATGCCGACGATATATTTATCTCAAATCTCCGTTCTGTCGGGTTGTATGACAAGGTTTGGCAGGCAGGTGCCATTTTATTGCCGGTGCAATCGGTTGGTGTGATGGGGGATGAGCGCACTTATGAGAATACAGTTGCATTGCGCGCTGTGACATCTACGGATGCCATGACAGCCGACTGGGCACATCTGCCGTATGAGTTTCTGGCAAAAGTGTCGAACGAAATCATCAATAAGGTCAAGGGAGTGAACCGGGTCGTATATGATATCTCATCAAAGCCCCCCGCTACGATAGAGTGGGAATGATGAAAAACGTCTGAACAAATAGTTTATGAGTCTAATAAGTATCATCATTCCCGTACATAATACAGCCGGATATGTAAGAAGGTGTATTGATTCTGTTCGAAATCAAACTTTACAGGATATCGAAATTATTCTGGTAGAGAATCTCTCTACGGACGGTTCATCTGAGATATGCGACGAGTATCCAAGTCTTGATTCCCGCATTAAGGTATTGCATCTGGATGTGGCGGATCTATCTACTGCACGTAACGCAGGGATAAAAGTTGCCACGTCTCCCTATCTCGGATTTATCGACAGTGATGATCATATTGATCCTGAGATGTACGAGTCGATGTTAAGCGCCCTGCAGGTGAATAAGGCTGAAATGGTATATTGTAACTTAAGGTACGAAACTGAAAATGGAGAGATCCTCAGGCCTTTTTCTGACACAGGGTCAATTCAGGTAAGGCCTGCAGAGGAAATGCTTAAAGACATCTTCAGGAATAATATTGATAATTCGTGCTGTACTAAACTTTATAAAAGGGAATTATTCAATACGATATCATTTCCCGAAGGATTCTTGTTTGAAGATCACAGTATTATTTATAAAATTGTTCATCTTTGCGATACTGTGGTGCATATCGACCACGTTTTTTATCATTATATTCAACGTGAAGAAAGCATTACCAACAATTGGCAATTCAAGAAAAGATATCATTTTTTTCTTGCCGATTACGACCGGATTCTTTTTATCCGTCAGCATCCTATTTTCTCCAAGGAAGAGGAGCCTGTTGTGGTGGGCGTTATACTTAAAAATTGCTTGCGTCAGTTTCGCGATGCGCTGCTTAAAGCCAATGCGCGGGAGAAAAAAGAGGATATTCCCGTCATGAAAGAGATGTTGCGAGATTTATTACCGATTCAAAAAGATGAATTGGGTGAGAAAATGTATAAACGTTTAAGGAAAGTGCTCTATTTTACTTTTTTCTACCGGAATTTTTATCTGTTGAAAAGAAAATTGGGAAAAGAAAAGAGAGATGAATGATGTGTTATTACCACAAAAGCCATTTATCATAATCTACCCCATAAGCATTATCCAAACACATGCCTAAAAACATTCCAGGATTAGAACTGAACGTGCCCACAAATATTTCGGATTCCCTCAATATTTCCATAGCCGCAAAAAGTTTTATCATATCCTCCTTTTTGTCTATACCTTCCTTCTTCTGAAAATCTGAATAAAAATATCCTCTTTCAAAAGAATTTGTAAGAGTGTAAAAATGCCAATCTGGGAAATCTTGTCGCAAAGTTTCAATAATAGTATAATCATCAGTTAAGACAAAAGCATCTCTCAAAGAAGAATATTGCTCAGCTTTCTGAATATATGTTGCGCACTGTTCAAATGGATGCTCGACAAACTTATCTCCCCCTCGAATATGAAAACCAATGTATTTATCGGGTAGATGTAACGGTTTTATCAATTTCTCGATCTCTTCTGTTGTATGACTATTAAATCGATATATCATATTTACTATTTGCCGGGCGATATCACGCAATCCACCTTCCATCCCATTCTTCGGCTCGGAAAGATGAAGCCGGGAAAACGACGCCATCCGGAACTTACAAAATAAATCAAAAGTAAGGTAAGTCTGTTTATGATGTAATTTCCACCAGATATACCTCCATCGGTCCAGTCCATGCATGTCAAACCAAGGATCTTCGGCACGTGTATTGAATTTATGGTGAAAACTATCGTTCACTTCTTCACAGAAAGGTAAAAAATAATCATTCCAGCCATCTTTGTACTTAAAGTTAGCATCTGCAGAATACATTGTAAATTTAATATCAGCCAATAAGCAATAAATAATGGCGAGTATCATGTTATTGAACTCTGAGTAAAATCCTGAATCGCATCCCATGTGGAATATCAACTCTTTCCTAAAAGATTGATTCATCTTTTTATATTGTTCCAATGTCAGCATTTCTTTAAATAAAGACAGGGTTATGTAATAATTCTTTCCACGAATACTCTATTTCATCGTCACAAAGTACTACTTGTTTTTCAGCATTGTCAGTTAAAAGAGCAGCGTATTTACCTAAAGTTCCTTTGCTCGTTATCTGGTGTTGGCAACGGGCCATGAGGAACAAGTCCATATATCCTTTATCCGAACCATTCAAGTCTACAATGGTGAAGTTGTTCACCAGATGAAGAGAAGGTGTCAACTCGTCTGCAACCCAAGCAGGTTCATCTGAGAAAAAGTAAAAATATGCATTTTGATTCTTTTCCTGAAAGAAAGAAACAGCCTTTGCAAAATACGCCAAGGAAGCCGGTTTCCCATAATCGAATATTTCAATCTTCAAGTCTCCCCGTCGTACATGCACACCTATAGAGTAAGGACGATATATAATCTCTTCACAAAGCCTGGCATTTGTGTTATCTAACACGCCGTTTTTCATTCGGTACAAACGTTGAAATGCAGGAAGCCAGACGGCAGCAGGTAAATGATAATATCCCCCCAAATACACCGGCGGCTTTTTATCAAGAAAGCCAAAGTCCTCTACCCGCTCACCGGTATTATTACCAAGAATAAAAAAATTTCTTTTGTACACCTGGATAGCCGTGGAAGAGGCTTTCTTGAATTTAAGATACGGAAAAGCTTTCAGCAGGTCAAAGTTGCGGGCAAATTGGTTATTCAGATCGCTTCCCCACTCGTGGAAGAAAGAGAGATCATAGCGAACCCTATATCCTTTTTCAGCATACAATTGTCCGAGTAGATATTGATGCATCTGGGAAGAAACGCCTCCATCCATATTCAAAATAATCTTGGGAGAAATCAATTTCATCCGAAGAAACCTCTTATACAGACTTCTTCTCCATCTTGAGAGTACTTTCATTGCTTTATAATTTCTTTTTCCATTGATAATATTTCAACCTGAGATATCCCAAGACCGGCGAAATCTTGTAACTGGCAAATATTTTGCGTTGTCTACGAGTTAAGGTGGATTTTAGATCAGGATATAATGCAAAGCTTTTCTCCAACTTTCTCATGTCTTGTCTGGTATGATCAAAATATTCCCAGGATATTCCGTCGAAAGTCGATTGCAGATGCATCTTCGTCAATTCTTTTTTGAGAGTTTGTTTCAAACCTATTTTCTCTAGGTAATTTTTAATCCAGTCTCGGCATGCCCGAAATTGTGTGTACTGCGAATGGCTTATCTTGTAGGTCATAGAGTTCTCATAGCGATTATAGTTAAGAATTGGAGCAGCCTCTGATACAATTTTATTGGCATAAAAAATCAACTGCGTCATCAGGATGGCATCCTCTCCTAAAGAAATATCAGCCACCGTCTCTATTGGGTGCTGAAATAAAGAGCGTTTTTGAAAGTTGGACCATACACTCCAATAAGCTTTTTCGTCTAAAATCGCTCTATAATATGCTATACCTGTGAATTCTATGAATGGTATATTTGCGGATAATATAGGTTCCTTGTCGGGGTAGCAAAAGAAAAAAGGAGCAGATACAATATCCGCATTGGTTTCCTCGGCTCTATCAACTAATCGTTCGATAGCATCATTGATCAATGTATCATCAGCGTCTAAATGTTGTATATACTTGCCTGATGCTTTTTCAATACCCGTTTTCCTTGCTAAAGGGAGTCCTTGGTTCGACTTACTGATACATATGATGCGATTATCTTGCCGTTGAAGGTTTTCTATAATCTGTGGGCTATTATCAGTGCTGCCATCATTTACGATAATAATTTCTATATTGCGATAAGTTTGATGAAGAGCGCTACGGATAGATTCTTCCACATATTTCTCACTGTTATACACAGGTATAATAATAGAGACTAAAGGGGATTCCATCCTATTTTTCATCTTTTAACAATGAGTCAAACAGGTTCAACCAATTTTCCCCGACAATATCAGGGGAATACTGTGCAGCCTTGGCTATTAGCCCGGGTCTCATCGCATTTTGTTTTTCTGTGTCTTTTATCAATGCCAACAAAGTTTTTGCGTACCTCCCAAGTTTAAAAGGGGGAATTAAAAAACCATTTACTTCGGATGGAGAGAGCATTTCGCGTACTCCTGCGGTACAATCAAAGGCGACAGGTATTACCCCATTTGCCTGTGCTTCGGAAAGACAAAGTGGCCAACCTTCATACACAGACGTAAGACAAAGAATCGACGCATCATTGTAATATGATTGCACATCATTGGTATATCCTGCAAATTTTATCCGTTCTATTCTTTTCCTGTTCACATATCTCTCCAGATGCTCACGCTCAGGGCCATCTCCCACAATAATGAGCTCCCACTCTTCTGCCTTTTTATAAACCCGTTTCCATATCTTAAGTAACTTATCAATTCGTTTGTCAGCATAGGTAAGGCGCCCGGCAAACATAACCTGCTTTTTCTTGTCAAGATTGACGGTCTCAACGACTCTCTCTGTGTTATAAATTACATCTATCTTATCCTGGCTTGGTGCCCATTTCCGCAAATACTCTCTTTTATATTCATCACACAATACAGTATATGCATCTGCTAATTGATAAATACGGTCATATGTATTTATCATAGGCTTGTCATATTTTCTCAACCACATCGTTTTAGGGTAAGTCAACAAATGCCATTCCAACATTTTTCCAATAGATCCCCGACTTTTATTTTTCTTTTCATATAAGTGATGAGTAATCTCCCAAAGAGGGATGCTATGTAATGAGAAAACCAACTTGCAACCGGTCTTTGTATGTATTTCTTCAAACAATTCTACTAATTGCAGTACTACAAGAACAAATATATCTATATGTAGTTCTTTTACTGTCCTTGTAAGAAAATCAATGTTTATATGCGAATCAATGGTTTTCTTATCCGGCAGTTCAATTACTTGAATGCTTTTATTTTCACACACATTTAATGTGCGTGCACTCACATAAACCTCATACCCAAATGTTGTAATATAATTAGCGATATCAATAGTAATCCTTTCTGCTCCACCGGCAGGGAAAGTATCATGAAGAAACAGTATTTTTTTTTTCATTAATTATGCGGTTGTTTCAATTCCGGATAGGCAATACGTGAATGATATATTGTGACTAATTTTTCCGCGAAAACATCTTTTACTGTCTGTATATCTTTGAAAGTGATAGGAGCCGACTTGAAATAACCTTCGGTAACCTGGGCGTCTATAATTTTGTCAATCAGGGTATGGAGCGACTCTTCCGTATATTCGGGTAAGCTGCGTGAGGCAGCTTCCACCGAATCAGCCATCATCATAATGGCGGTTTCTTTCGTAAACGGGTTGGGGCCGGGGTAACGAAAATCGGCTTCATTCGCCTCTTTGCCGGGATTGGCATTCTTCCATGAGATATAGAAAAACTTGGGCATACTTGTCCCGTGGTGTGTTTCGATAAAATCGATAATCTGCTGAGGAAGATTGTGTTTTTGCGCGATCTTCACTCCATCCCTTACATGATTGATAATAATACGGGCGCTCTCTTCAAAAGGTAATCCTGCATGGGGATTCATGCCCGGCACCTGATTTTCTGTAAAGAAGGCGGGATTTGCCATTTTACCAATATCATGGTAGAGCGCTCCCGTTCTTATTAAAGAGGCATTGGCTCCTAATTTTGCTGCTGCCGCCATGGCCAGGTTAGATACCTGTAATGAGTGCTGAAAAGTTCCGGGCGCTTTTTCTGAAAGTTCTTTCAACAATGGTTTATTGATATTGGAAAGCTCTACCAGCGAAACTCCGGAAATAAAACCAAATGATTTTTCTACCATATAAACCAATGAATAGGAGAACATGATAAAGATAAAGTTGATAAGAAAGTACATCAACACGATCCAGTTGATCTCTTTCACATTTCCTTCCTGATACAATTCCAATCCGATATACACTATAGTATAAGTGAGGAGGATAAAGAAAGAGCTCTTGATGAGCTGGGAACGCTCCGACAATTCTTTCAGCATGAATATGGATACCATGGCTACCGCCATCTGGATGACGATGAATTCGAAGGGAAACGGCACCATGAGCGCACTCATGAGGATGGTGACGAGGCTGGCGAACAGTGCGGTGCGCGAGTCTATAAAGGTGCGGATAAGAATGGTGACGATGGCGTAAGGAATGATATAGATGCTGAAAAGTTCAAGCTTGACAGTGATAGCGGTGAGCAGTACAAAAAATGCTATCAGCAACACCATGAAAACTACATGTTTTCGGTTGCGGTATTCTGCCGGACGGAAATAAAGAAGATAGGTGTAAAACGCGATAAACAGGAACGAGATAAGTATGAATTGCCCCAATAGTATCCAATTGTTTCTGGTAGTGCCTCCGCTTCGCTCTTCTGTCACATGTTTCAAAGAAGAGAGTATGTTATAAGTCTGGGAATCGATAATTTCACCCTGGTCGATGATTCGTTGTCCTCTTTGCACCATACCATGGCTTATATCTACCTGTTGGATAAATTCTTTTTGCGCCTTTTCCGAAGTGGTAGCATCATATATTACATTTTCGTGGATATATTCATTGATATTGGCGGCTTTAAGGGTATTGGCTTCGATACTTGCCGGGACATCGTCAAGGACCTTTTCATAAGCCGAACGAATGGTAAAGAACATTTCTACTTTTCGGGACTCGGCTACATTTCCTTTTTTTATGCGGATGCTCTGCGTGCGTGATTGGTATATGCGGTCGTAATCTTCCGACCGCATAATGCCGTTATCATATATTTCATTTAATTTGTTTCGGATATAGAGTTTATATTCGGAGGGGAGTTCGGTAAGTTTGGCATTCAGGTTTGCATCCGCATCAAACTCGGCGAGGGCGTTGTGCTGTATCTCCTCATCAACCACAAAGTAGGGTTCATAAAATTCCAGAATGCTATCCTGCTCGGCCTTCAGTTGTGCAGCAGGTTTATACACGGGGAAATCGAACGGTGCAGTGAGCAGACCATATTGCCATGGCCTGCCTTCATTGAAGTTATACTTGAAACTTCCCTGTCGAGGGAAAAAGTAGGTGATAACAAGTATACCAAAAATGAAAACCAAAGGGACAAACACCCTTGTTTTGATTCTGATTTTTTTCTTATTGGTTGCCCCTTTATTCATACCTCTATGCCCTGACTTTGTAATCCGTATAATATGTCTACAACAACCAAAACGGAGAATTGTTTATATTATTGTGATTATATAGTATGGTTTCAAAATTTCCTCGTAAACCATATTACTTTTTAGCCGTATTTATTTCCAATTTAGCATTTTTTTTTGACATGTAGAAAACCGAAAGATGTTTCTTTATTTGAATTATAAAAACTATTTTTGTAGATATAATGAAGAAAAGGTAGAGCCTTATTCTATTATTTGAAAAAAATATGACCAATAAAAAAAACGATATAAAAGCCATTGCATTTTATTTGCCTCAATATCATCCTACACCGGAAAATGATCAGTGGTGGGGAAAAGGTTTTACTGAATGGACAAATGTGGGTAAGGCAAAACCTCTATTCAGAGGTCATGATCAACCTAAGGTCCCCGCAGATTTGGGATATTATGATTTACGCTTGTCGGAGGTTCGTATTGCCCAGGCAGAACTTGCTAAAGAATATGGGATTGATGGTTTTTGTTATTACCATTATTGGTTTGGCGAAGGTAAACAGATGCTGGAAAGACCGTTTAATGAAGTGCTGAGTTCGGGTGAGCCGGATTTTCCTTTTATGCTTTGCTGGGCAAATGAAAGTTGGCATTCTAAATTTTGGAGTTATAACGGAATTTACTCCAAAAAGATACTTGTTGAACAGAAATATGGTGATGAGATGGAATATGAGAGGCATTTCTTCTCTCTCCTAGACGCATTCAAAGATCCCCGGTACATACAGATAGATGGGAAACCCGTTTTCATGATCTATAAGCCGTTGGAGTTCCCGGATGTTGAGAATTTTATAAAAAAATGGCAATCTCTCGCCATTGAAAATGGATTAAAAGGTATTTTCTTTATAGGTCAATACGGTAATCCTAAGGGATGTAAGGCGGAAATGGAGAATAAAGGTTTTGACGCATTTAACTCTTTGAGGCTTTTTGATCTATTTTATAAGAAAGGATTGGTGAATAAGCTTAAGAAGAAATTGAGGTCTTTAATTCACAGGCCACATATTCTCAAATATGAGACAGTAATGAAACATTTAGTTTCCGAAGAGGATATGGAAGATGATGTATTCCCTACTATTGTGCCAAATTGGGATCATACTCCAAGGAGTAAATCGGCAGGTAATTTACTGAAGGATGCTACCCCTGAACTATTTGAGAAACATCTTGAGAATGTTTTCTCCCTATTAAAAAGAAAGAAGGGGGAACCTGTTTGTTTTATTAAATCCTGGAATGAATGGGGTGAAGGTAACTATATGGAGCCGGATTCAAAATTTGGACTGAGGTATCTTGAGGTATTCAAGGAGGTGAAGGATAGATATAACTGTAGGTAAAAAAGTGATGAATAAAGTAGCGATTGTCGTACAGCGCTATGGCAAGGAGATCAACGGAGGCGCGGAAGTCCATGCCCGTTTATTGGCCGAGCATCTGAAGGAAAAGTATGACGTGGATGTCCTGACCTCTTGCTCGCTGGCTTATCCTGACTGGGGTAATCATTATCCTGCCGGTGAGGAGGTGATAAACGGCGTCCGGGTTTTGCGCTTCCCGGATGAGGGCGAAAACCGCAGGGGGAACCGTCGGTTAGGCCGTTATCTCCGTGGAAACCGAAGGTATTTCAATGAGGCATATACACCGAAGAATTTCATCTCCTTGTCGATCAAACGTATATGGTACAGGAAAAGAAGAAATCATGACCTTCTCTTTGACTGCTGGATACAACATCATGGCCCGGTTTGTAAGGAGATGATTGCATATATTGAGCAAGAAGGTTTTCGTTATAAGGCATTTATATTTTTAAATTATCCGTTCTATCCTACTTATTTCGGGTTACAGAAAACTTCGGCCAAGAGCATTCTCATTCCATTGGCTCATGATGACTCGATGCTGTATATCCCGGGTTTCGGAAAAATGTTCTCCCTGCCGAAATTTATCATGTATAATACTGAGAGTGAAAAAAAACTGCTGGAATCGGTGTACCCCGTTACGCGCACCATCAGCTCGGATATAGCGGGGGTGGGTTTCGATTTGCCGGTATTGAATGAAAACAGGAAATCACCCGTCAGTTCTCCTTATTTTGTCTATATTGGGCGGATAGACGTGGGAAAAGGATGTCCGGAATTAATACACTACTTTTCAGCATTGAATAAATCGCATCAGGATATAAAGTTGGTAATGATTGGCAAGAACAATCTGAAAACTGTTGTTAAGAACGATCATATTATTTTTACCGGATTTATCGATGAGGAGGAAAAACTGCTGTATCTACAGCATTCTATGGGTTTGATCATTCCTTCTCGCTACGAAAGCCTGTCGATGGTCACGTTGGAGGCGATGTCTTTTGGCAAACCGGTTTTAGCCAATGGGTATTGTGATGTGTTGAAAGATCATATAACAAAGAGCCGGGCAGGCTTCCTGTATTATAACGAAAAGGATTTTATTGAAGGCGCAGATAAAATAATAAACCTGTCGGACGCTGACAAGAAGGAGATCGCGCAGAATGGCCGGTCGTATGCCTCTGAAAATTATCAATGGAAATCTATTATGGCTAAATTTGATGCTGCGATTGAGTATGTTGGAACATAAGGACGTATAGATGAAAACAAACAAGAGAAGACAGAAAAAAGTATTGGTCGATTTGTCTGAATTAAGTAATACGTATTGTGGCCTAAAGCAGGTAGCTTTAGCCTATGGAAACTATTTCAAGGAAAACTATAAAAAAGAGGAGTCAGGTTATGCGTTGACCCTTCTTATGCCTAAAAAAATGTTCGGCATGTTTGGCAGCGAGGTTCGTTATCTCAGTTCTTCAAGCCGGCTAAGAAGACGTTGCCCCTACCTGTTTCCGACATTCGACGTATGGCATTCCACGCACCAGTTGAGTCGGTTTAGACCTGTATTCCCCCGGACAAAACTTATACTCACGATTCATGACCTTAATTATCTTTACGAAACTGATGGGGACCGGCGCGAAAGAAAACACCGCAAATTACAACGTAAAGTCTCACGTGCCAATGAAATTATTTGCATTTCTGAGTTTACCAAATTGGAGGTGGAAAAGAATCTCCAACTAGGTGGCAAGGTCTGCAAAGTTATTTATAATGGCGTTGAAAATATATCCGTGAAACCGGAAATAAAGCCCCTCCGGGAAATTAAAGAACCGTTTTTCTTTTCCATAGGAACAGTCATGCAGAAAAAAAACTTTCATGTTTTGCTTGATATGATGAAATTGATGCCCGATAGGCATCTCTATATAGCGGGTGACACGAAGGTGGATGAATATGCCGGAATGATGAAGAAACGTATTGAGACGGAACAAATAGATAACGTTACGCTCCCGGGAACAATCTCGGAGGAAGAAAAAGTGTGGTTCTACGCCCACTGTGAGGCTTTTTTGTTCCCTTCGTTGCTGGAAGGATTTGGCATACCGGTTATTGAGGCCATGCAATTCGGGAAGCCTGTTTTCTCATCTCAGAAGACCAGCCTCAAAGAAATTGGAGGTAACTTTGCCTATTTTTGGCAAAACTTCGATCCGGAAAGCATGAAACAGCTGATAGATGAAAACTTGGGCAAGTTTTACCAAGACAAGGAGTTGGCGCTGAAAGAAAAAGAATATGCCGCTTCCTTTTCATACGAAAAGCACTTGGAGGCATATGAAGAACTGTACACAACTTAAAAATAAAGTTATGGAACCATTTGATATTGACTTGGTATATCTCTGGGTAGATGGAAATGATCCTAAGTGGATAGAGAAAAAGGAGCAATTTACCGGGAGGCCGGCTGATCATTCGGAAGAGAACAATAAAGGAAGATATATCAATAATGATGAGTTGAAATTTTCTTTAAGATCCGCAGAGCAATATCTACCATGGATCCGACGGATTTATATTGTCACCGATGACCAGTGCCCTGTTTGGCTGAAGAAAGATCATCCCAAGATCCAGATTGTGGATCATACGGAAATCCTTCCCCGGGAGGCATTGCCCTGCTTTAACTCGAGTGTCATTGAATATTTCCTGTATAAAATTCCCGGTCTCGCCGAACATTTCCTGTTCGCCAACGATGATATGTTCTTTAATAAACCGCTCTCGTATGATTATTTCTACGATAAGGAAGGTATGCCCATTGTCCGCTTAAAGAAAAAAATCTTTGGAAAATACCATTACCGGTTAAAAAAAATGGTACGTAAGAATCTGGGGCAATTTACTTCAATGGTGGTGGATGGCGCTTCACTTGTAAATCAGGAGTTCGGGAAATATTACTCCGGAATACCACATCATAATGTGGACGCCTACCTAAAATCAGACTATCAGTATGCCGTTGAGCAAGTTTTTGATAAACAGGTGGAAAGGTCGTTGTCGAGTCATATCCGGATGTATGGAGATATGCACCGTTCCGCTTTCTTGTATTATTCGTTGGCCGTAGGCAAAGGGCATTTACAATATGTGGGACGAAAAGAATCGATCCGTATCCCCGTGCATAAGCATGACTACGAAAACCGGTTAAATAAATATCAGCCGGATTTATTTTGCCTGAATGACAGTCAGCGGTCTAAAGATACAGATCGTGCCAGAATAAGACCTTTTTTGGAAAAACGGTTTCCTATGAAATCATCTTTCGAAAAATAATTTTGTCATACAACTTGTTGAGACTGGATTTTTCTTTTGTGCTGTGCCGGATATCTTTCTCCTGAAAGTATTTTAGAAATGTCTTACAACAAATTTTTTCCAGGCATAAGGTATTTTATCCGAGTTTATTCCCGGAATTTTAAAATTGTGTTCGTGCGCAAAGTTGCGGATATAGGTTCTGGCATGCATCAAATCCCGAAGATACTTTTCGCGATGCGCTTTATCCTGCACTGTTGAGATGGAGTTCTCCCAATAATAATAGAAATAGGTAGTATTGGGAACAACCACTAATTTATTGGCATAATATACCGCAAGAAAGGAAAATATAAGGTCTTCCACAAACCGTCCTTCCTCAAATCTCAGATTTTGTCTTTTCAAAAAATCAGTCTTGAACAGATACCGCCATACATAGCCGAATTTGCCGACATAGGTGGCCTTCATCCTGCCGTGGAGTGAAGTATATACTTTGATTTTTTTAAAGCGTTGAGATTTATACCTGTATCTTTCATTCCACATGCCGCCACATGCTATATCGGCATCCGTTTTGATAACGGCTGCCGCCATTTCCTTGTAGTAGTCAAGATTCACGGTGTCATCTACATCCATGAAATGGATATACGCACCTTTTGCGGTGTCTATGCCGATATTTCTGGCTGCTGATAAACCTTGGTTCTGCGCAAGATGAATCACTTGTACGGGATATTCCTCAGAGATGGTGGCAGACCGGTCCTGGGAACCGTCATTTATAACGATGATTTCCAGGTTTTTATAGGACTGGTTGAGCATATTCTCTAAACATGTCCTTATATATTTCTCTCCGTTATAAACAGGGATAATAACAGAAATTAATGGCTCTTTATCCATGGATTCTACTGGTTGGATAGGATGTAATTAAAGCTCAAACTGCGATTTCTCCGGCATGATGCTTTGAAACGCATCCTCAATTTCCTGCATGGTTTGGTTGTAATTGCGCATATGCTCGTTGTCGTTGATGCAGATCAACTTGTAGGATTGTTGACGTATGGCAGTCATTGACTTTTTAGCCCTTATCAGCAAAGGGAACATTTTGGTGTCCCGGTACGTGTTATAGGGCTCGAAATTCGATTGGCAAATCTGCCAGGTTTTGAACAATTCCGGCGTGTAGTCTTCCGAAGACCGGAATCGGTGAGTGGACATAGCCCGTAACTCTTCACCGGCGTATTCCCACACTTCCTCGAAAGTCTTTTTCAGGAAGGGTTGCGCATTGTGAGGAGTGCGTAGCGTAACAAATTTGTTATACCATGATAGCAGATAATTGAGTCGAGCCTTATTGCCGTACGTAGAATTATACCATTTTTCATGATCACGCTTCATAATCTCTTTCTTGTCGAAGCGGCGATTGATAATCCTGATGTTGTTCTTTAAAGATTTACTCCAGGGAGAGAATCCAAAATTTATCCGGAATGTGGCGATGTCTTGAGGAAGTCCGTTTTTAAAAAAACGTTCGACCGGTAGATGATTGGTAATGAAAAAGTCATCGTTGAAATAGACGAAGTGCTCCGTTAAATTGGGTATCCGGTGCATGTAGATCTCAATAAGGTTGGAATTGAATACCGGTAGGAATTCACCGGGGATAAAATCCTCGTGATTGACCAACTTTAACTTGGGGTGATCCGTATTGAGCCATTCGGGTTTTTGGCCGGAGGTGACAAAATGAATGTTCCTCACCCATGGTGCAAATTTTTCTACACCCCTGAACCAATATTTCAAAAGGCCGTGATCCCGAAAACGGGCTTCTGAAACTTCGTTTTTCATATTATTAATGACGCCGGAATGTTTGGCAAAACTCTCCTTCCATTTCGGGTCATCCATATCAACCCAGGTAATCACTAAATCGATATCCATTGTTATTATAGGGGGTTAAAAGATTTTCTCTTTACGGCAGGGTGCATATTGCCTGCCGTATACGACGGAGTGTTTCTTCCTTACCGATCACTTCGGTAATGTCAAACATGTGTGGTCCTTTCCCGGCACCTACGATTGCCAGCCTGAATGCATTCATAACGTTTCCGGTATGCAATTGGTTCTCCCGAATCCAATCCATTACCATTTTTTCCTGGTTTTCAGCAGAAAAATCATCCATTCCTTCGAGCAGTTCGATTAGCTGTTCCATCAATCCGGGAGTCTCTTCTTTCCAGCGTTTTTTTATTGTTTTTTCATCATATTCAGTGGGGGCAACAAAGAAAAAGTAGGATTGATCCCACAGCTCACTGATAAAATGGATACGTTCTTTTACCAGGCTCACCACTTTTTCTACTTTTTCTGCCGGAGCAGAAATCCCTTTTTCCTCCAACACCGGCATAAACTGCTTGGCCAGGTCGATATCGGCCATTTTGAGGAGATATTGGTGGTTGTACCATTTGGCTTTTTCTATATCGAATTTGGCGCCGCTCTTGCTGCATCTGTCGAAAGAAAATGCCTGTACCAGTTCGTTGAGAGAGAATATCTCCTGCTCCGTGCCGGGGTTCCATCCTAAGAAAGCAAGGAAATTGATGACCGCTTCCGGGAGATATCCGCTTTCACGATAACCGGAAGAGGTCTCGTTGGTCTTCGGATCACGCCATTGTAACGGGAAAACGGGAAACCCAAGGCGGTCGCCATCGCGCTTGCTCAGTTTGCCGTTTCCTTCCGGCTTGAGCAGAAGCGGCAAGTGGGCGAATTGCGGCATATCATCTTCCCATCCAAGGCTCCGGTAGAGCCATACATGTAGTGGTGCCGAGGGGAGCCATTCTTCACCTCTGATCACATGGGTTATTTCCATCAGATGGTCATCCACCACATTGGCCAGGTGATAGGTAGGCAATTCGTCGGCCGATTTATAAATTACCTTGTCGTCGAGTACCGAAGAGTTGATGACTACCTTGCCCCGGATCATGTCATCGACAATAATTTCCTGATTGGGTTCAATCTTGATGCGAACTACATATTGTGTGCCCGATTTTATCAAAGACTCGGTCTCTTCTGCCGGGAGTGTAAGTGAATTACGCATCCGGTCTCTGGTGGACGCGTCGTACTGGAAATTGGGAGTCTCCGCCCTTTGGCGTTCCAGCTCCTCGGGTGTGTCGAATGCGATATAGGCAGCTCCTTTATCAAGCAGGCTCTTTACATATTTTTTGTATATATCTCTTCGTTGCGATTGCTTATAAGGTCCGTAGTTCCCTCCTTTGAGGGGGCTTTCATCAAAAGGAAGCCCCAGCCAATCGAAAGTTTCGCCGATATATTCTTCGGCACCCGGTACAAACCTTGTAGAGTCGGTATCTTCTATCCGAAGTATAAAGTCACCATCCTGCTGTTTGGCAAAAAGATAGTTGTATAATGCTGTGCGTACTCCGCCTATATGTAATGGTCCGGTGGGACTGGGGGCAAAGCGCACCCTTGTCTTGTGTGTCATAATTCTTTTTCAAGTTCTAAAGGTGTTCATTCAGAAGCGTATCCTGTGAGGAATGAACCCTTCGTTTTCTTCAGTCTACAAAAGTAGAAAAAAAAGATGATGAATAGAAATCATTAATCCGTCCTTTCCGGTAAATCTTCTTTTTGTATTGGTTTGTAAGGATTCTTCATCAGGTAGATCCGGGTTTCATTCCCCAGATTGAACAACAGGTCGATGATGCTTAAATTAGGGATAAATGCCTGTTTCCGGGTAAATACCTGGTAATATGCCTCCGGTTTATAAGAAGACGGTTTTTTGGGATCGATCGTTTCACGCAGGTCAATTGTTGGGTGAGAAGTCTTTTTCGTATACCCCGAAGTATGGCTGCAAGGTGTTTCAATGCCGATATAACTACAGATAAGAAGGCGCAACTCTTCATTGAAATCGTGCAGGAAAGTGAATTTCCTCTCATAAAAAGGTCTAAAATCCTCTTCGAAATACTGAAAGAAAGGAGTGGAGTTATATGCCGAGACAATCGCATTCCAATGCAGGTGGCGCCACTCGCCATGTTCAGAGATACGAATATCCTTCATACGGTTCTTCTCTTTTTCAGGCTTCTCCACCGGAATACTGAGGGCAAGAGGGCCGTTTGCACCGGCAATGATACACCGGTTACGGTACGACTGCTTCCGGTAGCTGTCATGGACCTCGATCAGCGCCCTATCCGCATGGAAGAGGGCTGCGTAATACTCTACGGGCGCCAGATAGAACGACGACAAAATTATCATCATCAGTAAATTATCGCATCACCACATCGGCAAATCATCCTATGCCGGTATCTTGGCACTGCGGAACAGCCGTTTCCATCTTATCTTGCCGTTGAACCAGTTTTTGTCTTTCTCCAGCGACAACCAAATGAGTATGGGTTGGCCAACGATATGGTCCTCAGGAACAAATCCCCATACACGCGAGTCGGCAGAATTGTGGCGGTTGTCACCCATCATAAAGTAATAATCGAACCGGAAGGTGTATGAGTCGGCTTCCTGACCGTTGATATACACTTTGCCGTCGCGGTAGGCAAAGTCGTTGCCCTCGTAATTCTTGATGCATCGTTCGTAAGCCGCCACCTTGAATTCGATATTGTTGTCGAAATTGATCGTCTCACCTTTTTTAGGTATCCACAGCGGCCCGAAGGTGTCGCGTGTCCATCCCGTGTCGTAGTTGAGCGGATAATAATATTGTCCCGGTTGTTCCTTCTCTTTGATGATATCCCAGACGAAAGGTTTGGCTTTCAGCTGTGATACCATGTCGGCTGTCAGCGGGATGCTGAAATAAACCCTTCCGTTATTCCCGTTGCGGGGATGCAGGTTGAGCCAGGCCATACTCAGGCTGTCTGCTCCGGCAAGATCTTGTGAGCGGGGCACAACTTGTCCGTATTCATTTTGTATGAAGTAGTCGTCCTTGTTAATGCCCAAATCGCTGAAGATGCCGTCAGCAATTATGGTGCCGTCGGTATGGATCATATAATTGTGTTGGGAGAGACGGGGATTAGGCAGGAGGACGCCATCGATAAAAACGGAGTCGTTCTGCATTGCAATGGTTTCCCCGGGAAGACCGATACATCGTTTTACATAGTTCTCGCGACGGTCCACCGGACGATAGACAATCTCTCCGTAAGTGCGTTTGTCCGACCTCACTCCGGCACTGCCGTTGGAATTGTATTTCGAGAGCACATAGAAGTCACTTGCCTGCTGATTGACCGCAACGGTATCTCCGGTGGGGAAGTTGAATACTACGATATCGTTTCTTTTTACTTTTCCAAATCCTTTTAAGCGCCTGTATTTCCATTGTGGCTTCTCGATATATGATTTCCCCCCAATCACCGGCATGGTGTGCTGGGCCAAAGGAAACGATAAAGGGGTGATCGGTGCGCGGGGGCCGTAGCTCAGTTTGCTTACCGCCAGAAAATCACCCACCAGCAACGATTTTTCCAATGAAGAGGTGGGGATCTGGTAATTCTGGAAGAAGAAGGTGTTAATGAAATAGACCGCTATCAAAGCAAACAGGATGGCATCTACCCATTCCATGGTTTTTCTGAAGGCATTGTTCTTCGACTGTTTCCAGAACGACCATGGCACAAATTTAGTAATATAGATATCGAAGAATAGCAGGATAAAAAGCAATAGCCATGGAGAGCCGACCCACAATGAAAACAGCGTGGTGGCTGCCACCCATACGACAAACCATATCCATTGCCGGTGCGACGCATTTGAAAACCTGTCTTTTATAGTCATATTCAATTAAATTTTAAAAATTAACGGGTGAAGTCCAACAAATCTTCCATCGTGAGAAACCCTTTCTTCCCTCGGGTAAATTCTGCGGCAAGTACGGCGCCAAGGGCAAATCCTTTCCGGCTCTTGGCATCATGGGTGATACGGATGGTGTCGGCGTCGGATTCATAAATTACCGAATGGATACCCGGTACCTCTCCTTCCCGGAAAGCATCGATACGAAGCATATTGTCATTTGCTGCATTGTCTCCCAATGCCCATCCTTCTTTTCTGTCGCTATTGGCAAGGATACCTTCGGCAAGGGTGATGGCCGTGCCGCTGGGAGCATCCAGCTTGTGAATATGATGGGTTTCCTCCATGCGCACGTCGTAGTCGGGGTAACGGTTCATCAGTTTCGCAAGATAGTTGTTCAGTGCGAAGAAGATATTGACTCCCAGGCTGAAGTTGGAAGCGTAAAAAAATGTCCGGCCATTTTTCTCACATGCCTCCTTGATTTCATCGAGGTGTGCAAGCCACCCTGTTGTGCCCGACACCACCGGCACTCCGGCCGCAAATGCCCGGCGATAATTGTGTAAAGCACTTTCGGGAGAAGTGAATTCAATGGCTACTTCTGCACTTTTAAACTCGGAAGAACCAAATTTTTTCTCTTCGCCCATATCAATGGTGCATACAATTTCATGTCCTCTTTCACGGGCAATCTTTTCGATCTCATGCCCCATTTTTCCGTAACCGATCAGTGCAATCTTCATTTATTTATTTTCTTTAGGTAGGCAAAAATACAAAATTAATGGATATATCTGGTTGTTGATGATGATAGATTAATCTTTTTTGCGAGTTGCTTTGTGGCAGCACGGTCGGTTTTTCCATTTCCTGTTTGTGGAACGGCTTCGGTTGTATGGATGAGGAGTGGTTGCCGATGACGCGGAAGGAGTTGATGGATGGCGTTCTCAACGTAGGCCGGATCGTCCGATTGTTCTATCATAAGGATCATTGCTTCGCCTAACTTAGGGTGGGGGATGGAGGTGACAGCGAAGTTCCCGGTGATATGGGGGCGTAGAACCAGCTCTACCTCCTCTATCTGTATTTTGATTCCTCCCGAATTAATTATGTTATCACTCCTCCCAATGATACGAAAGCGGCCATCCGCACGAAATTCAGCAATGTCATTGGTGATAAATGGCTTGTCGGCCACCAATGGTGCGTCAATACTCAATCGGTTGTCCCGTGATAATGAGAGGTTGACAGATGGGAAGGGAGTATAATAGCTGCTGGCAGCAGGCCCACTGATCCTGCGTAAGGCTATATGGGAAAGAGTTTCGGTCATTCCATAAGTGGAATAGATGGCATTGGGAAATTCTTTCAAAGCTGCCTCAAGGCTTTTATCTATGGCACCCCCGCCGATGATAAGATATTTGATATGGGATAATCGTTCTTTCTCTTCGGCCAATTGCAGTGAGTTATAGACTTGAAGCGGTATCATGGCTGCAAAATCAAAAGGAATATCTGTCTGCGCAAGAGGATGGCCTCCCGGCATCACGGGGTAAAGGTCCAGTCCGGCATATAGGGCGCGAACTACCATCATCTTGCCTGCTATGTATTCGAGTGGCAGGCAGAGCAACGCTTTGTCTTCTTTTTTCAGTTGGAAGAAATCGCAGGTGCTTTTGGCACTTTGCAGCATATGCTCTTTTCGTACGGTTATCTCCTTGGGTTTTCCCGTTGATCCGGAAGTATGCAGCCGAAGGGTGGGAGATTGGGAGAACCACTCTCTCAGAAAAAGATATAATTGATGGTGAAAAGGAGATTTTCCGGCAAAACTGATCTCCCGCTCCCCCGTAAAATCTACAGGAGTGTGTACTTCGCCTTCTATCCTTATTTCATTCATTTTTCAGGAATTTTCCATTTGGATCGAGCCACAACCGGTCTCCCCTTATTTCCAGAGGCATCGGGATATTGTTGGTATACAAGGTTCCGGTACCCAGCCCCTGCGGTAACGGGTTGTTGAAGGTGGCACACCATTGGGCGATACTGTTGAGTCCTATATTCGATTCCAGGGCAGAGGTAATCCACCATCCCGCATTAATTTCGTCGGCCCGGTTGATCCATTCGGTACAGCCGGCTATGCCGCCATGTAAAGAAGGTTTTAGTATGATATACTGGGGGCGGATTGTTGCCAGTAACTCCCTCTTTTGATCGGGATTGTTTACTCCGATCAACTCTTCATCCAGGGCGATGGGCAGGGGAGTGGAGGCACATAATTCCGCCATCTTCTGCCATTCTCCGGCAGCAATGGGCTGTTCGATGGAATGGATATCGAGTTTAGCCAGTTGATGCAGTTTTTCCATCACTTCGTCATAAGTAAAATTGCCATTGGCATCCACCCGTAAGGTAATTTCATTCGCCGTATAATGATTCCGGATAAAACGGAGCAGGTGGAGTTCCCTCTCGAAGTCTAACGCTCCTATCTTGAGCTTGATACAACGGAATCCTCTCGATAGCAGCGACTCGATCTGTTGCATCATGGTGGCATGGTCTCCCATCCACACAAGGCCGTTGATGGTGATTCCTTCTTCCCCCCTGCTGAACGGGGAGTCCCATAGCTGCCATGAGCGCTGTTGATAGTGTTGCATGGCCGTTTCCAATCCGAAAAGTATCGATGGGTGGTGGCGAAGTAATTCCCGGTCCACTTGTTGCTTCTCTTCCGTAATTTTACAAAAGGATGCCAGTGTTTTTGCATAATCCGGAATATAATCACAACTAAGGTCATGGAGAGGTGCACATTCGCCTATGCCGTAATGAGATGCGTCATTATTATCCCGAAAAACAACAAACCAGACTTTATGGTCTGTATAAACACCTCTTGAGGTGCCTGCCGGCCGTTTGAACCGGAGTTGGTGGGGGATAATCTTTATCCTGAACATCTGTTGGGTTTGTTGAGAAGTTGAGAACCACTTTTCCACTTCAGGGTAGTTTGGGAAATTGCTTGAAATTGGGCTTCCGCTTTTCAAGGAATGCCTGCTTACCCTCCTGCGCCTCGTCGGTCAGATAGTAAAGCATGGTGGCATCTCCGGCCAGCTCTTGAATGCCTGCCTGCCCGTCGAGTTCGGCATTCAGACCGGCTTTTATCATACGCAGTGCCAGTGGGCTGTGCAGCATCATCGTCTCCGCCCACTCAACCACTTCGTCCTCTAATTTGTCGAGCGGTACCACCTTGTTGACCAACCCCATCTCGAGTGCTTCTTGGGCGTTGTACTGGCGGCAAAGGAACCATATCTCACGGGCTTTCTTTTGTCCCACGATTCGGGCGAGATAAGAAGAGCCGAAGCCGGCATCAAAGCTACCCACACGTGGACCGGTCTGTCCGAAGATGGCATTGTCGGAGGCGATCGAGAGGTCGCAAACTACATGCAAGACATGTCCCCCGCCAATGGCATAACCGTTGACCATTGCAATTACCGGTTTGGGAATCGACCGGATCTGCTTCTGCACGTCGAGTACGCTGAGACGGGGCACACCTTCCTTGTCGATGTAGCCGCCTTTTCCTTTTACATTCTGGTCGCCCCCCGAACAAAAAGCTTTATCGCCTGCTCCTGTAATTACCACCACGCTGACCTCCGGCATTTCACGGCAGATGCGCAAGGCGTCGCTCATCTCACCTGTGGTAGTCGGTGTAAAAGCATTGCGATAACGTGGGCGGTTGATTGTTATTCGAGCAATCCCGTTATAGAAATCGAAAAGAATATCTTCGTATTCTTTGATAGTTGTCCATTCTCTGGTTGTCATAATTTTATTTATTTAAAAATATCTTTTTGGTGATGATAATAAGACCGGATTTGTTCCGCATTCCCCTCCATTGATGTGAATACTTCCAGTAAAACCGGTTTTTCATTGTCAATACGGGTAAAGAGTGGCAAATGTTGTTCTAATTCATCGCTATTATGTGCAGAAAGATAGATAAATCCCTGCTGTTCGGCCCAGGCTTTTGCTTCTGTTGTATGTGCGGCGGCAATGTATTCATCCAAAGCCTCCGATTTGTTCAATCCGCGCAGGATGCTGAATATCTCTCCTCCTCCGTTGTTATTCAGTAGGATACGTAAGTTTCGGTCCAAATAATTATTCCAAAGACCGTTCATATCATAGAAGAAACTCAAGTCTCCAATCAGCAGGAAAGTGAGGTTGCCGGATGCCGCAGCATATCCCACGCAAGTAGAGAGTGACCCTTCTATACCGTTGGTACCCCGGTTACAGAACACCCTCACCGACGGAGGAGCTTCGAATAGTTGTGCCAGTCGTACGCTGTTGCTGTTGCCTATCTGTAGAGAAGCATTTTCCGGCAGCGAGTGCATCAATGCGCCTGTGGCATAAAGATCGGAAAAAGCGACTTCCGGTTCCGTCACGGATGCACAGGCACGTTCCCAAAGATTCCGGAACCCCCTTGCTCCTTCGGGTGTGGCGGACGGGTTTTCTGCCAGATAGCGTAGAAATGTTGCATAATCGCTCCGTATAATATCAGTAACCCGCTGAAATGGGTCGGTGACCTCGCCGGAAGGAGAAATATGCCAGTGTTCACGTATATTTGCTGAGCGGATGAACTGTTTCAACCGTTTGGAAACAATATGTCCGCCCAGGCTAATCACCAGATCGGGTGTCCACTCTTCCAATGCTGTCTCTGATGCGGCATAGAGCACCGTGTCAAAAGCTGATATCTCTTTTACGGGGATATTGGATAACTGCTCCGCCAGTACAACGATATTAGTTTTCTGTCGAAGTTTTTCCAATATTTCGGTCAGGCCATGATTGGGAGGGAGTTGGCCAACAATGATCATCCGTTTGGAATAGTTGGCGAATCGTTCTGCATACCTGTCTTCCTTATGGATTATATATCCGGCTGTGGATTGCCGGATTACACGAACGGGGGGCAGGGCAGGGGTATTGAAGCCAAATAGCGGTTCACCCAAAGGAATGTTTATGTGTGACGGCCCTTTTACGTTGATATCCAAGCTGAGTATAGCCTCATTGATCAACCGGTTACAATACCATTCTTCCTCTTCATCTCTTATTTGGGGAAGATGGACCGACTGTCGGGTGATTTCTCTGAAGATACCTGTCTGGGGGATAGTCTGGCCATCCATTTGCCCTATCCAGGCAGCAGGACGATCGGCCGTGATGACCAATAAGGGTAACTGTTGATAAAAAGCTTCTGCCACCGCAGGGCCGAGGTTCAGGGCTGCTGTTCCTGATGTGCAGCAGACTACTGCCGGTTTCCCGACGGCTTGTATGACCCCCAGTGCAAAAAAACCGGCACTCCTCTCATCCACAATGCTGTAACAGGTAAAGTCGCTGTCCATTGCAAAAGAATGGGTAAGCGGTGAATTCCGGGAACCGGGAGACAGTACGATATGTGTAATGTCGTGCGCTTTGAGCAGCGCTATCAGTTGTAAAACATTTCTTTTTTCCGAGTACATATATTTAAATTAAAAGTGAAAAATTAAAAGTGAAAAATTAAATTTCACCATTCACATTTAATTGCAAATTTCTAATCATCAATTGTCTAATTCTGAACTATTAATTCTTCATTTTTCATTCTTCATTATCAATAAATGATATTCAGCATAATTTCCAACTTATGTTCGGTTTCTTCCCATTCGTCATCCAAGGAGGAGGAAGCGAGTAAACCGCTGCCGGCAAACAAAGTAAGCGATTTTCTCTCAATATGCATGCATCTCAGGTTTACATACAGATCAGTTTCGCCCCGGGTGTCGAGCATACCCAGAAAACCGGCATAATAAAGGCGGTCGTGTTCCTCGTTTTCCTGAATGAACCGGTAGGCCTCCTCCTTGGGAAGTCCCGAGATGGCAGGAGTAGGATGGAGCGCTTTTAGCAGTGTGCCGGGCTTTGGTATTTCCGGCAGGATGAAATTAAAATCTGTACGCAGATGTGCGAGGTGGCCGGCATTCACTGTATAGGGACCATTTATCTCGGGGGTAATATGAAAGGATGAGAGCTGTTTAAGAAGGTAGGATGTGACCAGATGCTGTTCCCTGAGGTTTTTGTCATCCCATGTTACAGCATCTGAATTGGGATAGCGGGTTCCGGCAAGTGCCATCGTATGCCATTCGTCTTTTACACCTGTCAAGAGTATCTCGGGTGTGCTCCCCAGCCATGTACCGCTTTGAGGCGTATGAAAAAGGTATACATAAGAATGAGGGTATTTCTCTGTCGCATTAAAAAAAGCACATCCCGGGGAAAACCCATCTTCTCTGCGGATAGTCTTGCTTCGCGACAATACCAGTTTTTTCATCTCACCACTTGTCAGTGGTGCCAGGAAACGGTTGAAGAGCAGGCTGTACGCTGTTTTATCCTTACTGCTATATGTTTTAGAATTGGTTTTATGCTGCCGTTTGTTCAAAAGGGAAACATCTACATCCGGAAAGGTGGTGCGATCGGGACGAATGACGATTACAGGTGATGTCGCGGTCGTACGGAAAGGAGCGATCACAAATCCTTGCTGCCCGTTCAGTGCTTCGATATCTTCAAAGATGGAGGGAAGACCGGATGTTTGCATCACAAACCGGTGTGTGGATTCATACGGCAGCCTGAAAGTAGCGAAACTGGCATTCTGTTCGATCAGTACATCTAAAATACGTGAATTCTGTTGTTCTGTCATCTCTTTTTTAATACACTATTGACAACCCTGATGGAAGAGATGAGTTTGTCGGTTGAAGTAAAAACATCTACATTCCATACATGTGATGAACGTCCTTTGTGGATAATTGTTCCCACAGCACGTACCGAATCGCCTTCATGCGCTGAAGAGAGATGGTTGCCGCTAATCTGCATCCCCACGACAATATCATCCGGTTCGCATATCAGCATCGATCCCATTCCTGCTACTGTTTCTGCCAGTGCTAAGGTAGCTCCCCCGTGCAGTATCCCAAATGGTTGGCGGGTGCGTTCATCTACCGGCATTACCGCTTCAATGCGGCTTGCCGAAGCGTAGGTGTATTGAATACCCAGATTACCCATCAGTGTGTTTTGATTGCCTGCATTCAATCTTTCCGGTGGAATATCTGCCGGGCTGACCGCTGCAATGATAAATTTCTGTACTGCAAGAGCTACACCGTCATTGTCATTATTTTCAGTGGTGTAATCGGCACAGGCCTTGATCGAGTCCTGGGCATTCCCCATGGCAATACCCAGGCCGGCAAGTTGGAGCATCGAAAAGTCCCGTCGGCCATCGCCGATCGCCATCACCTCTTCGGAGGTAATTCCCAATTTTTCAATCAAAACACCCAGCGTATTTCCTTTATCTATAAAAGGGGGAACTACCTCAAGAAAGAAAGATTCCGACCGATATACATCCAACACACCGGCCAAACGTTTTCTCCACTGGTCTTTCAAGGCTACCAATGCAGTCTCGTTGTCGCTGACCAGTACACATTTACAGGGGGAGAAGTCTACAGCGGCAGAAAGGTTTTCTACTGCCACGATTTCCATTCCATTGAGGGTTGCTTCATTGCGAATATGTTCGTTTTCGGGGTCCGTAGTGATAAGCTGATTCTTGTGATAGGTGAAAATGCCGAATCCGTTTTTATTTGCTTTCTTCTCAAGATAGGGAAACATCACCGGGTCTATCCTTTTTTCAAACATCACCTCATCGTTTCCCGTATCAATGACCTGAGCTCCGTTGTAGGGAAGGATATATCCTCCCCATTTTTTCATTTCCAGTTTTTCCACCAAATGACGGAGACCGTACGGCGACCGCCCTGAAGCCAACACAATACGTATGCCCGCATGTTGTATTTTTAACAGCGTTGTCAACGTTTGTACGGATAATTCTTTTTTGCTGTTCACCAATGTGCCGTCCACATCAAGAACTAATAGTTTATATTTCATACGATTAAAACTTTTATTTTTTACACATCATCACATCAGTACATCATACCATCAATTACAACCATCCCGTTCTCTTGTACCAGGCTATGGTCTTTTCTATTCCTCCTCTTAATCTGTAGGCCGGTTGGAAGCCTATATCCTCTTTGAGAGGCGTAATATCGCATGTCCAGTTACGTTGTTTCATAATCCGGTACTTGTCACTATTGAACGTGGTTGCTTTGCCAAAAAACAGTGCAATCTTTTCATTGATAATAGCTGCGGGCTTTACCAGAAAGAGTGGTATTTTTAACCGTAATACATGCTTTTTCTGCAATGCCTCCTTTACAATAGTATTGAATTCACTATCGGTATATATGTCGCCGTCGGCTACGAAATAGGCTTTTCGATTAACCCCTTTCTCAATAAGGGAGAAAATTACATCTGCCAGATCCTCCACAAAGATGAATGAGAGGAGCTGTTTTCTAAAACCTGCCCCCACATCCAAGCCATTTTTAACCGCTCTCATCAGGATAAGATAATCCCGGTCACGGGGACCGTACACTCCGGTGGGGCGGAGGATCAGATAGGGAAATCTGTCGATACTTTTCAGCCAATCTTCTGTTTTCAATTTACTCTTGCCGTAAGCGGTATTAGGGGTGGGGGGCTTATCTCCATACATAGGTGTGTACCCAAATTCATCACCCGGTCCCATCACGCTCAGAGAACTCATAAACAAGAATGAGTTGGGGACGGTATCGGTTTCTATCAATGCTTCCACCAAATTTCGGGTCTGTTGGTAGTTTACCTTATCGAAATCCGATTTATGAACAGCCTTGGTCAGTCCTGCAATATGGATAATATGATCAAAATAGCCCTGACGGCTCGAAAAATCGCGGAGTTGCTCTGTCAGCCTTTGCTTGTCGCTATAATGCAGGTCAATAAAATGAATACGGTTGTCCTGCAGGTATTGTCGGCTACTGCTCTTCCGGATGCCTGCCCAAGTTTCATATCCCAGTTCCAGAGCCTTGTCTACCACATTACTTCCTATAAATCCGCTGGCACCAGTGATGAGGATCTTTTTATTTTGCATGCTTTTCCCTTATATTTTACACAAAAATAATTAAAACTTCTGGAAAGCCCGCAAAATTAAGCATAGAAAGTAAGTGGCTGTAAATTAGAAGTAAAATAGAATAATGAATCATGGTTAAGCCAAAGATTGCTGACTTGGCAAATGCCCCTGGCAGACCAAAGGTATAGTCACACTAATCCTGCTACCCCTCCCTTTTTCCGAGAATATTCTTATGTTTCCGTTTAAAGTTTGACAACGACTTTTTATTATTTGGATGCCAATTCCTTTTTTATTATTCTGAGGATCAAAACCAATGCCGTCGTCTTCAATAATTAATACTATTGAATTATTATATCCAAGGGTTATCTTTGCATTTTTTGCCGATGAATGTTTCGTTATATTTCCAGTGCATTCCTGTACGATGCGATATATTTCATGGGATAAGTTGGATGGTATGGTTCCCAAAATATCCTCCTGTTCTATTTCCAGGTCAAAATAGATATCGGTATTTTCATTTAACTCGTGGATATGATCGATCAGGATTTCCAACAGGGTCGTATATTGGAAAACAGGAGGAATGAGTTCATGAGAAATGCCCCTGACTTCAGCGTAGAGTTCTTCCACTTGTTGCGGAATAGCCTCCGGAATGCCGGTCAGTTTTTTCAATTCCAAGTCAAGTATAAAAAGCCTGTTCGAAACATTGTCATGTAATCCTTTGGCCAGGCGGTCCCTTTCGGCTTCCAATCCATCTAAATAATGACGCATCTGCTTGAATTCGGCCTCTTTAAGTATAGTTGTATATTCAGCCTCCTTTTCATTTATCCTGACGGAAAGTCTTAACGCTTCCTTTTCTTTCTTTAATCTCAAAGATCGGTTATGCAATACAAGCATTAAAAGGAGTATTATAATGACCACTGAAATGCCGGTAGCCAATGTGCGGTTATACATAATCTTTTGCCGCTCTTCATTCAGTCGGCTGATCTCAAGCTCTTTTTTAGCCGTTTCATATTTTGTTTCTATTTCTTTTATTGATTCATATCTGTTTTGCTCATTGAATGTATGTTCTGCATCCATGGCCATTCGATGATACAATAATGCCTCCTTATACCGGTTGAGTCCTTCGAAAGCTGTAGAGAGATTCAAATAGAGTTGAATATAGGACAGCTCGGTATCATCATACCGTTCAGAATTATCAAGCAATTCTTTTTCTTTAAAAAAAGAAGTTTCCGCATCATTAAATTTTTGTTGTCTCAGAAAGATACGCCCTTCTGTTGAGTAGTATCTCCGTAAATATCTGTATGCAGTACTGTCGATATATGTCTTTCCCTTATCAAGGGTAGATATAACTTGCTCCCAATCAGGGTTTTTCCTGTCGGCTAATGCCAAAGTCAATTCATTGTAATACCTGATGATGGGGGCTTTTTGTGCGGCGAGCCCCGGTACGCTGTCCAATAGTGATTCATAGATATCGATCATTTTTTTTGAATAATGGATAATTGAATCATTATAAGAGTAATAGTAGATGGAGTCGGCCTCTTTGGCAAGCTTGTAATAATCTGCTGTTACCGAGTATGCATTGAGTAGAAAAACCCTTTCATTCGTCTGATTATTTATTTTAAGAGCCGCCATTTTATCCATTATCACTTTTGTGCTTTTCAGGTCTTTCCTGTTGATATATGCATTGCCGAGGAGAAAATAGATGTGCAATATCTGGATATTATTATCTCCGGTTTGCTCAAAATAATGGATTGCTTTATACAAATTTTCATGGGATGTATCTTCCGATTCAGGGAAATTGGCATAATAATCCCCCAGACAATAATGTATGTTCCCTTTCATATTGGGATCATTTGTTTCGTCAATCAGAGTGTAGGCGCTGTCTATATACACTTTTCCCTTTGACATATCACTCTCATACAATGATACTACCCTATATAATGTGCAATAGAGATTGATGAGATAAGATCTGTCTTTTTCTTGTTTGGCATAATAGATATTTCTTCTTATCACACGGGCATAATCCTCATAAGGAAGTATTGCCGCTTTATCACCAATGCTCATTTTCTCTTTGATCGTCAGGCTTTGATCGTCTATCAGGCGCAAGATCGAATCTAAAGTGGGCACCGGTTTTTCTTTTTCAATTCCGGATGGGTGGGTTTCTTCCTTTGCATGCATGAAAAGCGTGAGTGTTAAAAGGAAAATAACACACAAAATATTTTTCATAAATCTACCTATTGGAGCAAATTGAAAATTCATCGTTTACAAGGCCCGCACGTAATGCTATTGATACCAGTTGTGCCACATTGTGCACATCCAGTTTCATAAAAAGGTTCTTGCGGTGTGTTTCTATCGTGTTCTCGCTCAAGAAGAGTTTCTCGGCCATACGATGTGTGGTATCCCCGTTTACAATATGCTGGAGTATGAGTTTCTCCTGAGGCGTAAGAGCTATCTGTTTCTTCTTTCCGGAGATATGCTTCGAAATATGCCGGTTCTGAATACGGGAAAAACGGGGACAAAGATAGCGGTTACCCGATAACACTGTGTTTACTGCTTGTACAATATGTTCAGCAGCAGAACTCTTTAGTACAATACCATCCACATCCATCTCCATTAACCGGTTAATATTCCATACCTCTTCGTGCATGGTAGAAACAATAATAAGCGCATCCGAGTCAAACTTACGGATAGTATCGATCAATTCAAAACCCGACATCTCTTTCAACTGCAAATCAATAATGTAGAGATCGCTTTTCTCTTTTTTTATTTCATCACATGCTTGCAAAGCATTCGAAAATCCGACAATTTCACGGGACACAAAAGCATTTTTCAATACTTGTCCAAGCCCATTGAGGATTAATTCATGGTCATCCACCAATAGAATTCTTCCTCCTTTACGCGCAGCATTCATAGTTCTACAATAGTGCTATCCATTCTTTTCTATCACCGTAAAGGTAAACAAAAAAGATAAACTTTATCAAAAAAAGTTTTAACAATAACCGGGAAAAGAACAAAATCACGGAAAACCGTGAGAAATAAGTAGTGATAAAGATGGAATTTTGCAAAATTAAAATGCGTGCGATATACTACACAGTCAATTATTACCCGATTAAAAATGGAAGAAATAATATTATACGAGAAAGAAAAACGATGTACCTGTACCTTATATATGACTGAATCATGTAACCTCAACTGTACCTATTGTTATGAGCGCAAGAAAGGTGTCCTGAATATGTCATTGGATGTGGCGAAAGAAGGTATCATCTCAACCTTTCAAAGGGCAGTAGAGAAAAAAGTCCATTACGTGGAAATTCTGTTTCATGGGGGAGAACCTTTTATTGCTTTCGACAGGATCAGGGAAATATGCGAATGGGTTTGGTCGCGACAATGGCCGGTAAAATACATCTGTTATGCCACTACCAATGGCACGTTGATTCATGGTGAGATAAAGGAATGGTTAATGCGGCATAAAGATCGTTTCGTGCTTGGACTTAGCTTGGATGGAACGCGTGAGATGCATAACCGTAACCGATCCAATTCTTATGATAGAATAGACATAGAGTTTTTTAAAGATATGTGGCCGGAGCAGGGTGTGAAGATGACACCCTCGCCCGGTACTTTATCATCCCTGGCAGAAGGAATCATTCATATTCATCAATTAGGCTTTAAAAGAAATAACTGCTCTTTTGCCACCGGAATTGACTGGACCGTGGATGAATTAGGGAATAGTATCAGCTACCGGGAAGAACTTCAGCATCAGTTAATGAAGTTGGCTTTGTTTTACCTCAACAATCCGGACATTGATCCTGTGGATACCATCCAGATCAGATTCACAGCCATTGCTGCAGGGATAGACCGTTTGGTGGATAAACTCTGTGGTGCCGGTTCTATTATGCGCTGCTGGACGCCCGATGGACAGTGTCTGCCCTGTCATCTCTTTTATGAGGCAAGCAAAGAAAAGAAAGAAAAGATCCCTTTTATAAATTTTAGCTCCCGCCTCAAGATATCCGATCCGCAGTGTAAGGGATGTATTTTGGAACCGGTGTGCCCTACTTGTTACGGGGGTAATTATATAACTTATGGCGATATAGCCAAAAGAGACCCTTTTACGTGTGAGATAACAAAAATCAGGGCTTCTGCCGCATCATGGATGATGGGACAAATGCTGGAAGAACCATACAGATATGTCTGTCTGAAAAATATGACAGAAGACGAGCTGGCCATGACTGTTAAAGGTGTTTTGATGGTCCAGGAGATGATAAAGTCATAAAGAGAATAAGGTTAATAGTTCTTACCCATTGAAATAGAACTTCATTCAAATAATTATTTCTTATGTTTAAATTATCTCGGGAAACTGTATCCTCCATCAATGAGAAATACAGTGAAACTATGAAAAGTATCGAAGGAAAAGAATGGCGAATCAATACCAATCGTTGCGGCTGTTCCGGAGATTGCGGATCTAACTGGATGCGCAGCTAAAAAGGTGGGGGGGGGGATATGCCTCCCCTCCTCTTTTGCTAAAAGGGTAATAGCCGGTTTGAAAATAAAAACAAAAATCACGGGAAACCGTGAGAAATAAGCCGTAATAAAAATCGACTTTTGCAGTGTTAAATTTAACGTATGGGCAAACTATAGACATAAACAAGAGGTGAATTTAAATAGAATATTCAATTTTCGCATATGCATTTAGAACATATATCACTAAAATATAGACATTTGGTTGTGATCCTATGAATGACGAAAGTTGAACCATGATAAAAAAGTTTTAATTGAATTCTTTAGGGTGGATATAATGAATACTGATCAAAAGAAAAAGACGATTTTACTGGTCAACGATAATGAGTTGGTTCTCAACGGACTCATCAGGGTTTTAGAGACTTCCTTTGATTTTGAACAAATCATTGGCTTTTCGAATGCCAAACAAGCCTGCCATGAAATTAAAAAACAAAAATACGATCTATTTATCATTGATTTACAACTGAAAGAAATGTCGGGATTCGACCTCGTCACATTCATCCGTAGCGTACAACCCCATGCTTCAGTGATTGTTGTAACCAAACATGAAGAAGTATGGACAATCAACCGGATGTTGGAGATGGAGGTGGACGGAATTGTGCTGAAAAGTTCTCCTACGGAACATATCCTTCAGGCTGTCAAGTCTGTACTGAAGGGAAACCGTTATTTATGCCCCCGTTTTAATCATCTGAAAAATCAATTTCGACACAAACATACATCCCAAATGAAACAGGTAAGGCTACTCACCGAGCAGGAGAAAATAATCCTCAGGTACATCGTGGAAGGGCTTTCTTCCAGAGAAATAGCAGAAACCCTTTCCCTGAGCGAGAATACAATTGAATCCCATCGGAAAAACCTGTTTGTAAAACTTGATGTACGCAACGTTGCACAGTTGGTGGCTGTAGCATTACAAAACGGAATTGTGAATGATGATTAGCCGTAAAACCGTATGGTCAATCCAACAATTGGTATTCAAAATACACGGAAGACAAAAAATATAGTTACACAATTATTAAAAAAAGTAAGATGAAAAAAGAAAATTATTGGATTGTTGCATTCCTGGTGACAATGTTTATATTACCGGTAGGATGCAGCGACGGAGATGAAATTATTCCTGAGGAAAAAATAGAAGTCCAAAACGAGGAGGCACTTACACAAACGTCTTATGCCAATAATGAGAAAGGAAAAGAAATATCCTTTTCTACACCGGCAGCATGGAGTTCGGTTATTGAGAGTACCACAGATACCAGAGCTTCTGATTCACCCGATTGGCTTTCCATCAGCCCGGAAAGCGGAGATAAGGCAGGTAATTATAATGTTACCATCCATTTAACATCTAATCTGACAGGTAAAGATCGATCTGCCTACATCCATATTGTCTCCGCTGATACGAAGATTACTATCAACGTAACCCAGATGGGAACTAAAGAAGACGGTGAAACATTGGGACGCAGGGTTATCTTCCATGTCAATCAGTGCAATGAGAATTGGAGTGGATCCGCAAATCCTTACTTTACCAATGAAGGTGACACTTTAACCCTCTTCAAGGATTTGCAGAAGGTGGGCACGTACCAGACTGATGAGGAGGGTTCGATCGAACTTCTCCTTGAGAATGGTGAATATGAATATGTGGTAAGTAATGGTGATCTGAAAAATATTAGCAAAGCAGGGTATCTGATAGCCGGAATTTACACATCACAGGAAGAGATAGACCAAGCCCCGAAAGTTGAAACCGGCTCACTCAAACTTGGTGATTTAATGTTGAGTGACCTGGATGGAGACGGGGTAATCAACAAAAACGACGTTGTGACAAAAGCTCCATTGACAGTTGCTCCCGGCAAGGAGGAAACCCAAACGGTTGAAGTATATATGGCGGCCGGTGAGTTTGTCCCACTGAACCGATTCTCATATGATGAAGAGAAGTTTACCATGAGTCGGAATTACAGCGAAATGATACGCCTGTCTTATATCATTGATGCGGCACTCACCCATGAGGCTGATATGCCCGCATATAAACAGTTTTCCAATTATTCGTTCACTGCTAAAGACAATAATGTGTCTGATCTGTGGAATGCCTCTTATGGAACCATCCTTACAGCAAACAATATATTGGAACGAATAATCTATATACCAGAATATTCCCATGCCGAAAAAGATAAATATATGGTTGAGGCAACTTATTACAGGGCCTACGCATATGGGGTATTACTCAGTTATTTTGGCGGTATGCCCCTGATCTCTTCGCGTACATTTCCCGATGATGCAATCCGCAGTAGTGAAGCAGAGACCGTTCAATTTATCATACAAGATTGCGATGAAGTGGCAGGAAAAGGGGATGGGTTTCTCAAATACGCAGCTTTACAGTTGAAAGCACGCAATTTCATTTTTATGAAGAATTGGGATGGAGCAACCGACGCGTTGACTCGAATCATCGATTCAAACAAATATACTCTCCCCGCCGGCAATGAATGGGGAAAAGATGCTATCAGCGAAGGACTGGTGTTTGCTTCCGGAGTTTTCCCCGATGTGTTGAAGAAGGGAGACAGGGTCTACCCGGTACGGTATACTGAAACATTGTTATTATATGGGGAAGCGATGATAGAGTCGGGAAGGGCGACTATGGTTACTGCAGATTACCTGAATGAACTCCTGCTCATGGCCGGAAAAGCACCCTTGCAACCTATCCAGATGACGCAGGAACAGTTACGCGAAACAGTTAACATGTTGTGGAAAGATATCCTGTCAATGGAAGGACATTCCTTCTTCCAATTAAGAAGGACAAACCGGTTTATCAGCTTTGCGAGTGGATTCGGTGCAACCGAAAAACATAAATTACTGCCAATTCCCGATTCAGTAATTCAGAAATACAGGAATATCCAACTGAACCCCGGGTGGTAAATACCGTAATTAGGAAACAAAATCAAAACTCAAATGTTACATCCTTTTTTTTAAACGGAGAAAAATTTTTTTGAACGGAGAAAAATGAGCGGGATTCTTTACTCTACAGAAATATTTCCTTACTTTGCATTTAACTAAAATGAATTTGGATTGTTTAAAAAGAAATAATATAATCGTATGAGTAAAAAATCAACATCGATGCCTTCTGTTAATAGGTTGAAAAAGAAGGAATTGATCCCTTTGGTGATAAATTTTCTCACCCAGAATAACGACAAGCAATTTAACTATAAACAGATAGCAGCGGCGCTGGATGTCCGTGGTGAAGAAGGGCGGCGTGTCCTTGTCAGTGTACTCGATAAGCTACGCGCTGAAGATATACTGCTGGAAACATCACGCGGCAGATACCGTATCAACAACCGGGGATTAATGCTGGAAGGGCGCTTTGAGCGGAGGAGCAACGGTAAGAATTTTTTTGTGCCGGATGATGACGGAAATATCATTTATATACCTGAGCGTAACAGCAAACATGCAATGAATGGAGACCGGGTGCGGGTACAGCTGTTGGCAAAGCGGAAGCGTGCCGATACGGAGGGTACTGTGGTAGAGATACTGGAGCGTGCCCAAAGCCGCTTTGTGGGAGTGCTGGAGGTACAGAAACATTTCGCCTTTTTGGTGATGGACAGTAAATTTTTGTCGAATGATATCTTTATTCCGAAAGAGGAATTTAACGGTGCTAAAAATGGAGATAAAGTATTGGTGGAGATCACCGAGTGGCCTGCCAAAGCCAATAATCCGGTGGGAAAAGTAATCGATGTGTTGGGTGAGCCGGGACATAACGATACCGAGATGCACGCTATCCTGGCGCAATACGATCTTCCTTACAGCTATCCGGAAAAGGTGGAGAAATATGCTGATCGGATACCTGAAAGAGTGGATAAAGACGAGATAGCCCGGCGGGAAGACTTTCGTGACGTATTTACTATTACCATCGACCCGAAAGATGCCAAGGATTTCGACGATGCCCTTTCCCTGCACCAACTTTCATCCAACCAGTGGGAAGTGGGTGTGCATATTGCCGATGTGACCCATTATGTGAAACCGGGTGACCTGATTGATCGGGAAGCGGAAAACCGGGCGACCTCCATTTATCTTGTCGACAGGACAATTCCTATGCTGCCGGAACGACTAAGTAATGGGATTTGCTCGTTGCGTCCCCACGAAGAGAAATTGTGTTTTTCGGTTATTTTCACGTTGGATGATAAGGCGGAGATAAAAAAATCACGTATTGCACGGACCGTGATCAAGTCGGACAGCCGGTTGACGTATGAGGATGCTCAGGCGGTGATTGAAACCGGAAAGGGTGATTTCTCCGCGGAGATATTGCAACTGCATCATCTTGCCAAACAACTGCGTGAGCGTCGATTTGCCAATGGCGCCATCAACTTTGAGCGGTATGAGGTAAAATTCAACCTCGATGAAAATGGAAAACCATTGGGAGTCTATTTTAAGGAATCGAAAGAGGCTAACCATCTCATTGAGGAGTTTATGTTGCTGGCCAATAAAAATGTGGCTGAGTCTGTGGGGATAGTCCCCAAAGGGAAGAAACCGAAAACATTTGTTTATCGTATCCATGATGTGCCTGATCCCGAAAAGTTGGATACGCTGAATACGTTTATCCTGCGCTTCGGTCATAAGATAAAAGCCGACGGTTCGAAAGTGGAAGTGGCAAAGAGTATCAATTCGTTGCTGGATAAAGTGCAGGGACGTCCGGAGGAAAATCTGATTGAAACCATTGCGATCCGTACAATGTCCAAAGCAGTCTATTCTACCAAGAATGTTGGACATTACGGGCTGGCTTTCGATTATTATACCCATTTTACATCTCCCATCCGGCGGTATCCCGATATGCTGGTGCACCGCCTCCTGGAGTGTTATCTGGAAGGGGGGCAAAGTGTAGAGCCGGGGGCGCTGGAAGAAGAATGTAAACATTGTTCGCAGATGGAGCAGGTGGCTGCCAACGCTGAAAGAGACTCTATCAAATATAAACAGGTAGAATTTATGTCCGACAAGATCGGAAAGGTGTATGACGGGGTTGTATCCGGTGTGACGGAGTGGGGAATTTATGTGGAGATCAACGAGAACAAATGTGAGGGGATGATTCCCATTCGTGAGTTGGATGACGATTTCTACGAATTGGACGAAAAGAATTATCGTCTGGTCGGTCGACGCACTAAGAGAGAGTATCGTCTGGGGCAACCAGTCTCTATTCAGGTGTCAAGAGCTAATCTGGATAGAAAGCAACTTGATTTTATTCTTGCCTGATTTCTTATCCTGGCGTTGTCTTGATGCATCTCCTGGCGGCAATTTTCAAAACTCCCGATAAATAGTTATTTTTGTATCCATAATGATGGAAGAGAGTTTCGATATACATAGTAACCGCAATTTCAGGGATACCGAACGCGAGTTTGAAAATAGTCTGCGACCGTTGACTTTCGGTGATTTCAGTGGTCAGGGTAAGATCGTGGAGAACCTGAAGATATTTGTCAGCGCAGCTCGCCTGCGGGGTGAGTCGCTTGATCATGTGCTGTTGCATGGCCCTCCGGGATTGGGGAAGACGACCCTGTCGAATATTATCGCTAATGAACTGGGTGTGGGATTCAGAGTGACTTCAGGCCCGGTACTTGATAAACCGGGTGATTTGGCAGGTGTACTTACCTCATTGGAACAGAATGACGTACTTTTTATCGATGAAATACATCGTCTTTCGCCTGTAGTGGAGGAATATCTCTATAGTGCCATGGAAGATTTTCGGATCGATATACTGATCGATAAAGGTCCCAGTGCCCGCTCCATACAAATCGACCTCAATCCTTTTACTCTCGTGGGAGCTACTACCCGGAGTGGTCTATTGACCAGTCCCCTGCGGGCGCGCTTTGGTATCAATATGCACCTTGAATATTACGATCTTGAGACCCTTACAGGAATCGTTTTGCGTTCTGCAAATCTAATGCAGGTTGCCTGCGATATCAACGCTGCGCAAGAGATCGCTTCCCGCAGCAGGGGGACTCCACGTGTGGCCAATGCCCTATTGCGGCGTGTGCGCGACTTCGCCCAGATAAAAGGTACCGGAAAGATAGACAGGAAGATCTCGTCTTATGCACTGGAAGCTCTTAACATCGACAAATACGGATTGGACGAGGTAGATAATAAAATATTACTTACCATTATTGATAAATTCAAGGGAGGACCGGTGGGTATTACTACCATCGCCACAGCAGTAGGGGATGACGCCGGTACCATTGAAGAGGTATATGAACCGTTCCTGATCAAAGAAGGGTTTATCAAACGCACTCCCCGTGGGAGGGAGGCGACCGATCTGGCTTATCGGCATCTGGGCCGTAAAAGGGGAGAGGAACAGGGGCTCCTATTCTAATTGGTCAGGTTACTGAAAATCATATCCAGTTTTAAATTTCCTTCCCGTTTATCCAATCTCACAGCTGATGGCCAAATTTGATTGTAGATAGACATCGGGGTCGTTGTCGTTTGTCCGTATGAATTTGTGACAAATGTAACATCCACGGGAATTAGGCAATAAACCAATTTGAACTCTTCAGTAGGTTTTTCTTTATGCTTCTCATTGTAGTAATTCACCATAGTGGAGATATTACCAAAACTATAAGAATAAGTGGATGTGTCAAATTTACCGATAAAACTGGTTACCTGATCGGTGAGTTTCTTTTTCTCAAAAAAACCATCCAGCGAATCTTTGTGTACTAACAACAGGTAAGTGGGTGGACTCAGTTTTACCATACTCCCTTCATCCGTTTCGGGTATGGCGGGGATGGTGAGATCTGCCAAGTTCAAAGCCTGCGATTTTAGTTTCTCATGCACTCCTTGTTCTGAGAACGGGAAGGTAATTTCTGTAGTTACCCCTGCCGGACTTTTGACATAAGCATAGTCCGTATCGTACAATAATTGGTCGTTTTTGTTTTCAATATGATTGATTTGGGTGACTTCGGGAGTGATATTAAGCGACATGGCCGTTGTGCGGATGGTATCCTGTCCTGTGGATGAGCCGCCTTTATCCGTATACTTATAATGTACCATCAGTGAAGTAAGACTTACACTGATAATCGTACTCTTTCCGAAATCAGTGGTAAAATATAATCCGGGGAAGAATTCCCTGAACTTGTCCGGATCCACTAACTTACCATGATTCTCCTTTTTGTATTCGGTGAGAAATTTATCACCGATATCCTTGGGAAGTTTTACATTGATTTCATATACCCTTATGGAACTTCCTGAACTGCTTGTTTCGGTCCTATAAGTTGAATTTCTTCCGGTAAAAATTTGTGTGCCCAATGGAGCCGACATGTCGGCATACTCCTTTGGATCGATATTTGAATAATTTTTCACTCCTTTTAGCGATTCGGTCACCTCATATACCGATAAACCCATTGGAGATAATGAATCTCCCATCATGGTGGTGTAGGCAAGCTGTACTCTCACCGAGTCGATGGCTGCATCATCAGCAAACCCTGTCCCTTCGGGAAAGTAAAACTCACCGATATATTCGGATTTGATCGTACCGAAAACGGGATCAGTATATTCACCTAATACCGGATATCGGGTTTTAGCATATATGGAATCCATTTGCAAGGTTCTCGCCAATAACTCGAGCGTGTCGAGGCCAATTTCTCGGCGATCATCAGGTGGTTGTACTGTAAATCCTGGTCCCTCGAGAGTGTCGTCGCATGAAACCGCGAACAAAGCTATAAGGATGATAACAAAAACGCTGTACAAGGATTTGAATTTCATCTGTTAGTCATAAAAATTAAACTATTTGCGTGACGAATTTTCTTATTACTAATCTTGCGTTTAACATAATCAAAACATGTTTCACCGCTATCCTCGCCTAACAAAATAGTTTTGTTTGTATTCAATGCCGCAAATATCTGAAAAAAATGATTCAAATAAAAACGGGAGAAAGGCTTTCTTTTTATTTTTAATGATATTTGTGTATAGGTGCAATGAAAAAATAAATTCATTAAGGATTTTAATCGGTTTAATTATCGATCTCCTCATAAAAAGCATTAATCATCTCAACCCTTTTATCAAAATCAGTATCGTAAGGAAGAAACTTTACGCCTTTCTCCTGAATATATTCTATAATTTCCGGAGATGCTTTTTCACTTCCTTGGATAACGCCGTCGGAATAATCAATGGCAAGTTTCATCAGATTGATGTAATCAATGTCACCCCGTTCTTTTATCTTTTCGATCTCAGGATCGCCAATGCCGTCAAACCGGAGTTTTCCTGCGAACCCGTTCTGGAAAGCTTTACTGAATGATTCGTCATACAGAGAATAGATTACTCTGGCTCCTCTGAAACAGGGGTCATCTGCATATCCCTTTTTGATATAAAGGGGGGCCAATGCACTGAACCAGCCGTGGCAGTGAACAATATCGGGTACCCAGCGTAGCTTTTTGATGGTTTCCATCACGCCGCGGATAAAGAAAATGCTTCGTTCGTCGTTATCGTCATATTCCACTCCATTGGTATCGACCAATGTTTCACGATTCTGGAAAAAGTCGTCGTTATCTATGAAATAAACCTGCATTCGTGCCGACTGGATGGAAGCAACCTTGATGATAAGGGAATGATCGGTATCATCAATAATAAGATTCATCCCTGATAGGCGGATTACTTCATGCAACTGGTTGCGACGTTCATTGATATTTCCATATTTAGGCATGAATGCACGGATTTCCTTCCCTTTCTCCTGTATTGCTTGAGGCAAATAACGTGACGTATTTGAAATATTGGTCTCTTCGAGATAAGGATAAATTTCCTGTGAAACGTACAAAACTTTTTTTTGGGACATGTAGCTAATTATCTAAATTTGAGTACAAAGATAATAAAAAAAAACCACATAATTACAAAGTGAAATCTCATGTATTTTGCAAATGTCTTATATACAGTGGTTCATCATCTTTTTGCTGGAGGTTATGCGGAGATTTACTCCTATTTTTTTCTATATGTGGTAAATATTTTGTTGCTTTGCAATGTAAAATCAAATTGATGAAAGTCATTCAAACAGTAAAAGAGCTGCAGACGCTTCTTCGACAGTATCGGCAGGCAGAAAAAAACATCGGTCTTGTGCCGACCATGGGTGCGCTCCATGAGGGGCATGCCACCTTGGTAAAACGATGTGTGTCAGAAAATGATATCTGTGTGGTAAGTGTTTTTGTAAATCCCACACAATTCAATAATTCAGACGATTTGAAGCTTTATCCGCGTACTCCGGAAAAAGATTACGATTTACTGGAGAGTATAGGAACCCATATTGCGTTTACTCCTACGGTAGAAGAGATATATCCCGAACCGGATACCCGGATTTTCGACTTTGGCGGGCTCGATAAGGTGATGGAGGGCACATTCCGCCCCGGACACTTCAATGGCGTAGCCCAAGTGGTGAGCAAGCTTTTTGATTTTGTCAAACCGGATAAAGCTTACTTCGGAGAAAAAGACTTTCAACAACTCTCCATTATAAAAAAAATGGTGAAACAGATGAAGTTGCCGGTTGAAATTGTGGCAGTTCCTACGGTAAGGGAGTCGAGCGGTTTGGCTATGAGCAGCCGGAACCAGCGGTTATCGGAACAACAGAGGGAATATGCTGCAGGAATACACCGTATTATGCGGGAGAGCACGCTGATGATGGCTGAGAAAACGCCTGACGAATTGACCCGGTTGGTAACCGAATGGGTAAACAATGTACCGGAGTTGCGTGTTGAATACTTCCGGATTGTTGATGGAGATTCATTGCAACAGATATCCTCGTGGTACGACTCCGGGAATATAGTGGGGGCAATTGCTGTCTATTGTGGAGAGGTGCGCCTAATTGATAATATAAGATACAGATAAGCATATATGTGGATAGAAATATTGAAATCCAAAATACACAGGGCAACGGTAACCGATGCCAATTTAAATTACGAAGGAAGTATCACGATTGATGAAGATCTGATTGATGCGGCCAAAATGATCGTACATGAGAAAGTGGCGGTGGTCAATAATAATAACGGCGAACGTTTTGAGACCTATATCATCCGTGGTGAGCGCGGATCGGGGATTATTTGTCTGAACGGGGCTGCTGCCCGGAAGGTACAGAGAGGCGACATAATCATCATTATGAGTTATGCATTGATGTCGCCCGAAGAGGCTGAGACATTCAGGCCTACTGTCATCAATCTGGATGGAAACAACCGGATAAAAAAATAATCTTGTCGATAATCATACAGATCCGTCGGTTGCGGGGGCAATCGGCGGCTTTTTTCTTAAAATTAGGTGTATTCCAATAAACACATTGTTAAAATCAGTGCGCCCATCCTGTTGAGCTTGTTGGCGCAAAATATTATTCAAGTAATCGATACTGCATTCCTTGGTCGTGTAGGGGAGGTAGAACTGGGCGCATCAGCCCTGGCGGGTGTCATCTATATTGCGTTATATACATTGGGATTCGGGTTCAGTATGGGAGCCCAGATCCTTATCGGACGACGTAACGGGGAGAAGAACTATGACAAGATAGGTGATATCGTGATTCAGGGGTCCATATTCCTGCTGATCCCGGCAATTCTGCTGATTCCCTTGGTGAGATACGGAAGCGTTCATTGGCTACCGTTGATATTCGAGTCGGCTGATGTGGCGAATGCAGTAATCGAATACCTGCAATGGCGTGTTTTCGGGATTGTGTTTGCCTTTGTCAACCTTATGTTTCGTGCATTCTATATCGGTACTGCGCGTACTAGGGTCCTCACTGTCAATGCTGTTGTCATGGCCGTGGCAAATGTGATATTTGACTACGGATTGATCTTCGGGAAGCTGGGAATGCCGGAAATGGGAATGGCCGGAGCAGGTATCGCATCTGTGATTGCTGAATTTACTTCATTCGTGTTTCTCCTGCTATACACCCGTAAGACGGTTAATCCTGAGAAGTATGGTTTCAATAAGATCGGTTTTCAATGGCCGGTGATTAAAAAAGTCCTCGATATCTCCATATTTATGATGGTGCAATACCTGTTCTCCATTGGTACGTGGATGCTTTTCTTCGTATTTATAGAGAATTATATGGGCGAGAGGTCTCTGGCCGTCACCAATATCGTACGGAGTTTTTATACTATTTTTACGATCCCTTCCAATGCATTGGGCTCGGTGGCAAGTACATTGGTAAGTAATACCATTGGTGCAGGTAAAAAAGAGGAGGTACCCGACCTGATAAAACGAATCCTCTATATAAGTCTGGGGGTAATGGCCGCGGTGATAGTTCTCGTTTCCATTTTTCCTCGTACGATGATTCGTATTTATACCGATGATCCGTCCCTTGTCAGTGACACGGTTTTACCCCTTTATGTACTGATTTCATCGCTGCCCATCTATAGTATGGGAACGGTATTATTCAATTCTGTATCCGGCACGGGTAATACCCGTACCGCTCTCAAGTTTGAGATTGTCACACTGGTCTTTTATCTTTCCTACATGTGGTTTGTCATTATTTATATGGGCTTTTCCGTGGCAGTGGCATGGACAACGGAGCATGTATACTGGTTATCCCTGTCGATATTTTCCTTTATTTACCTGCGCAGCGGTAAATGGAAGGAGAGGGTGATTTAATTTACTGAATTTTGTATTATCTTTACCGGCGGGAATAAAAGTGGAAGACTAGGGAGAATGGGAGTGTGATAAGGGTATAGGAAAATCATTGTGGCATATGTGGAAAAGGTTTGTCATTGCATTATTTATTTTACACGCGGGACTGGTGTTGCATGCACAGGAATATCGCTGGCGGGTGGGGGTTGACTATTTTTTTGATAACCGGGAGTACAAGCATTCTTCGCTTACTGATCCACAAACCTTGCACGGGATATGGTTTAATACGCTGCTGGGTGTTTCCTGGGATTCAACGCACACCATTTATGCCGGTGTAGACCTACTGAGGAAAACAGGGACGAAAAAAACCATTGATAAAACGGACATAACCATTTATTATCAATACAGGAAGCCTGCAATTCTATTTCAGGTGGGGACTTTTCCCCGGAATGAAGTATTGCCCAACTATTCTGATTTCTTTTTTGAGGATTCGGTGACATATTTCAAGCCACTTATACAGGGTATTTTCTTTCAGTTAGGCAACGACCGCAATTTTTTTAATGCATGGATGGACTGGACCGGATATGCCACGTCAACCAACCGGGAGAGTTTCTTTCTGGGGTTCTCGGGAAAAGCCTCCAAAAAGACTCTCTTCGCCGATTTTCAATCTTATCTTTACCATTATGCGGGAACTTTACCCGCGAATCCGGATTATGGCGTAAGTGAGCAAATGGAGATTATGGCGTCGGTAGGGCTGGAGCGTAAAGAACCGAACAGTTTCAAGTGGTTGTTGTCTGCAGGTGTTTTTGCAGGAGTGGAAAGGGACAGGAAAGCTGAGGAGACTTATAAGCCGGTAGGATTTGTGGCGCGTGCCAATGCGGAGTTTTATGGAATTGGTACCGAAAACAAGTTTTATACCGGAGATGCCCGGATGCGTCTATTCTCCAGGTATGGAGGAGATCTCTACTGGGGTACGCCATTCCTGAGAGGTTCGTCTTATCTCCAGAGTAAATGGTATATACGCTTATTGGAATCGGGGCGGGTCTCTGCCCGTGTCAATTGTAATATACATTTTTCTGAAGGAAATGTATTGCTACAACAAACGCTTTCAGTAGCAGCCAATATCTCTAATATCTCTAACCCGAAGAAGAAAAAGGAAAATAATATATTGACGAAGATCTTTTAAATTAAAAATTAAAAGTGATTTTTTTTTCTTTACTTTAATAAATTAGCAATCAGTAATTTGTAATTAGTAATTGGTGGTTAAAATGTTCTCAGTCAAACAGCAGATAGAGTCGCTTCGCAGACAACTGCATGAGCATAATTATAATTATTATGTATTATCGCAACCGACGATCTCCGATTTCGAATTCGATGGCTTAATGCGGCAATTGATAGAATTGGAAACGGCATGTCCTGAATATTACGATCCTAATTCACCTTCGGTACGGGTAGGAAGCGATATCAACAATAATTTCACACAGGTGACCCATCGTTTCCCGATGCTTTCGCTGCAAAATACCTACTCAGAGGCCGAAGTGGCTGATTTTTACAATCGAGTGAAGCGTACGCTGAACGAAGAGTTCGACATTGTGTGTGAACTCAAATTCGACGGAACATCTATTTCATTGGTTTATGAGAACGGCCGCCTGACACGTGCGGTAACCCGCGGGGACGGACGCAAAGGAGATGATGTGACTGCCAATGTACGGACAATTCGTAATATACCCTTGGTTTTGAAAGGAGATGATGTACCGTCGTATATCGAAGTGCGGGGCGAGATATTGATGCCTTGGAGTTCTTTCGATGCGCTCAATAAGGAACGGGCCGAACAGGAGGAACCTTTATTTGCCAATCCCCGTAATGCGGCTTCGGGCACACTAAAGATGCAGGACTCACGTGTGGTAGCTTCCCGTAAACTGGAATCATATATCTACTTCATGTTGGGTGACGACTTGCCCTCACGGAATCATTATGAAAATATGACCATGGCCCGGAAATGGGGATTGAACGTGTCTGATACCATGAGAAAGTGCCATACCCTGGAAGAAGTCTTTGCCTATCTGAAAGAGTGGGATATTGAGCGTAAAAACCTATCGGTGATTACCGACGGAGTAGTGCTGAAAGTAGACTCGCTTATACAACAACGTAACTTGGGAGCTACCTCCAAATTTCCACGCTGGTCAATCGCCTTTAAATTCAATGCGGAACAGGCTATTACACGTTTGAAATCGGTCTCCTATCAGGTGGGGCGTACCGGCGCTGTTACTCCTGTGGCTAATCTGGAGCCGGTATTATTGTCCGGTACCACAGTGAAGAGGGCTTCGCTTTACAATGAAGATGCTATCCTCGCACTTGACTTGCACATCGGCGATCAGGTCTATGTGGAGAAAGGCGGAGAGATCATACCCAAGATTACCGGCGTAGACAAGGAGGCGCGTTTTCTGGTCGGTGACAAAGTTACTTTCACCCGAAGATGTCCTGATTGTGGTACCCCGCTGGTACGCAATGAAGACGAAGCAGTATATTATTGTCCCAACAGCGAAAGGTGCCCCACGCAGATAAAGGGACGTATTGAACACTTTGTAACCCGCAAAGCGATGGATATCACTATCGGTCCCGAAACCGTCAATTTGCTTTATGATAAAGGTTTGATCCGTGATGCAGCCGATCTTTATCTCTTGCAATTTGGTGATCTAGCCGGTTTGGAGCGGTGGGGGGAGACCAGTGCGAATAATCTGATAGAAAGTATAGAAAGATCGAAATCGGTACCTTATGAAAGGGTCCTGTATGCATTGGGTATCCGTTTTGTGGGAGAGACCGTTGCTCAGAAGCTGGCGCATGCTTTTCCCGATATCGATCAACTGGCGCATGCGACCGTAGATCAACTGGTTACGGTGGATGAGATTGGCGATCGGATTGCACAAAGTGTGACTGCTTACTTTGCGAATCCCATTTATGCTGAGTTTGTACGGCGATTGCGAGAACATGGATTACAGTTTACATTGAGTGAAGAGGTCCTGGCAGCAAAGACCGATAAGTTGAAAGGGGTATCTATCGTCATCAGCGGGACATTCGAACTGCATTCACGGGACGAATATAAAGCCCTAATTCTTCAGAATGGAGGAAAGAACAGTGGCTCGGTATCGAAAAATACTGATTATATTCTTGCCGGTGACAATATGGGACCTGCCAAACTGGAGAAAGCTGAAAAATTAGGTGTAAAAATCATCGATGAACACACTTTCCTGAAGATGCTAGAATAGGTCGGATATATTTCACTCCCCGCTCTCCTGTCTACCTATTATAGGCTTTCACCAACCGGTCAGTTTTTTCCTGTTTTTTCCGGTTCCGGTTCCGGATAGGATCAAAATCATGCCCGGAAGGCTTTACCAATTGACCGCCGGTAGGAATTGCCTCCAAATGCTTTCCTACATATTCATACCTCACTGATCCTGCAGGAAGTTGATTGATCGGAGGAGCATTGGTGACGGTGGTATTGATGTAAATTTTATATTTTTCCGGTGGATTGAGTATTCTGATCCGGTCCAATTTTGTGGGCAGTTTAGTAGTGGGGGACACTTTCAGCACTTCGTTATCCTGATTGGGTAATATTTGCGGTGTATACTGAAATTGTGGATTCACGGATAGATTTTCGGGAGGAATAAGTGACTGACGAAGCCTTTTCTTCATTTCATCATTCAAATCCTGTGCATTCAATTTTAGTGCAATCACTCCGAATACGATACATAAAGGAATAAGACAGGAAGTTCTTTTCATCAGCCTGTTATTTTGCCGGAAAGGGTTTAGTTGTTCCCATTGTAGGGAACGGTTTTCCTATTCCCATAGATGAGCGTAGATCGGAAAAGTTGCGTGACTTTCCGTTAAATAAGGAAGACTAAATGTTAAACAGTGAAAAATGTCAATCTTTCATAGAGAAACTGAATGAACCTATATGATGTCCATCGGCAAAAATATCGGCTTTATAAGTGCCGGGCATCAGAAATTCTTCTATATCCCAATACATGGAAACAGGTATTTCTTCTCCTCCATATTCAACGGTACGTTTCATAGAATAAAGTATTTCGCTGTTTTCGTAGGGGAATGTATTGGATTGACTTTTTGAAAGGACTGAACCATCAGGGGGCATAAGGCGGACGAAAATGGTGCGTTCTCCCGGCTCGGCAGTGATATTGCGGGCCAGGGTAAAAGAAACAACAAACTGCGTGCTGCGACTGAGGCGTGATTGCTCCTTTCCTCTATCGTTTACTGCTTTGACACTGATATTGGTGGCGACTAATTGTGCGGCTAACGATACTTTTTCCGAGAGTTGTTCCTTTTCCTGTGATACTTGTCTGAGTGTTTGGGTTGTTTTTTGATATCGATCGGTGATTTGCTGGTTCTCCGCACGTAGTTGCTCATTGAGCCTGTTAAGTGAGTCAATCTGCTGTACATAAGAACGGAGAATTTTCCGCAATGTCGCCAGTTCATCTTTCAGCCGTTTTATTTCAGCCTGGTCGCTTGCCTTGGTCATCCGCAATTCTTCCTGCAGACGAAGTACCTTCGCCTGTTCATTCTCTAATTTGTATAACAGAGAATCATTCTGGACGCTGAACTTAAATCCTTCATATTGCAATGAGATCGCTTCGTATTCATCTTCAAGCTCCTGTTTGTCAATAGTAAACTGCTCCTGCATCTGGCTCATTTGTGAGCTTTTATTGAGGAGAAATCCGATAAGAATAGCTATCCCTATGGCGAGTACACCGATTACAGCAATCAACTGAGGCGTCCGGTCTTTCAAATTTATCTTCATCTAAGTACTTATTTTCCGATCGATCGCAAAAATAACCCTTTTCGGGCTAACCCCCAATGAATCACAAACCTTTTTTGTAAATTTAAGAATTGATTTATTATTACTGTTGGAGACATATATATGAAAATTTTATTTGCCGGGAAGCAGGAAGGGCTGCTTAAAAAATAGATGAATTGGTTTTGGTTGTAAATTCTTCCAGAAATAACATCCCCTTGTATGAATTTCCTTTTTTATTGAGCCGGGGGCTCCATACGGCAATGGCATATTTTTCGGGATGAACGGCCACGATCCCCCCGCCTACACCACTCTTGCCCGGTAACCCTACTTTAAAGGTAAATTCTCCCGCTTCATCATAAAAACCGCAAGTCTGCATAAGGGCATTGGTCCTTTTAGCACGACTGGCAGAGAGGATCTGTTCCCCGGAATAGGGAACTACACCGTTATTGGCGAGAAAAAGAAAAGATTGGGAAAGTTCTTGACAATTCATTTCAATGGAGCATATATGGAAATAAATATCCATCACAATGTCGATGTCATTCCTGATATTACCGAATGATTTCATCAGATTAACCAGAGCATAATTTCTGTAACCTGTTTTTCTTTCCGATAAGGCTACTTTTTCATTATACCCTATCGTATTAATTCCGGTTAGGCGGTGGATAAAGGAAAGGATATTCTCTTTAGGAGAAGCGAGTTCACTCGCCAGAATATCGCAGATCACAATAGCTCCTGCATTGATAAAGGGATTACGTGGTAAGCCTTTATCATATTCCAGTTGTACCAGAGAGTTGAACGGTGTACCTGCCGGTTCCAGTCCTGTTCGTTCCCATATATTGCTTTTGATGCGGGAATAGGCAAGTACAAAGGTAAATACCTTGGAAATACTTTGAATGGAGAAGCGCTTTTTTGCATCGCCGAAAGCAAATTTATTCCCATCGATGGTAGTGAGGTGGACACCGAATTGATCCGGATCCACATATGCCAGTTCGGGAATGTAATCGGCTACCTGTCCTGAATCTTCTATTGGATGTAGTTTCCAGTAGATTTCTTGAAAGATTGTTTCGTAATGCATTTTTATTGTAATGTACTCCTCAAAGATACAGAAAAACAGGAATTATTTGTCCTTTTAGGGATTTTTTCTTAATTTTATCGATTCAATCGAACAACAACCGGATTATGAAAAAACTAGTATTGTGCCTTTTTCTGTGTATTTCATTTATTTTTACCGTATCTGCCGATGAAGGGATGTGGATGTTACATCTATTGAAACAACAAAAGCTTTCAGAGATGCAGAAACTCGGTTTGGAACTGGAAGACTATGATATTTATAATCCTGATGGTCGTTCCCTGAAAGATGCCGTTGTTTTTTTCGGAAGGGGATGTACCGGCGAAGTGATTTCTTCGCAGGGATTGGTGCTAACCAATCACCATTGCGGATATGGTCAGATCCAAAGCCACAGTACCTTGGAAAATAACTACCTGGAAGACGGATTTTGGGCCATGACCCAAGCTGAAGAACTGCCTAATCCCGGTCTCACCGTTACTTTTATTGATCAGTTGGAAGATGTGACTGATTATGTGAGGCAGTGCCTTGAAAGGGACAAAGATCAGGATGCCGATGGTGTCTTTTTTCTCTCGCCTTCTTATCTTCAGGGAATTGCACAAGAAAAAGCAGGCGAAGAGTTTCTGTCTCTACCTGGTAGAGAAGTGGAAATAAAACCTTTTTTTAATGGGAATCAGTATTTTATGTTTACTAAAAAGGTCTATTCCGATGTTCGTCTTGTAGGTGCTCCTCCAAGTTCTATCGGCAAATTTGGTGCCGATACTGATAATTGGATGTGGCCACGTCATTCGGGTGATTTTTCTCTCTTCCGTATCTATGCCGATAAAGAGGGCAATCCTGCAGAATATTCGCCAGAAAACGTACCGCTGAGACCAACACGTTGGTTAAGAATATCCACTGGCGGGGTAAATGAAAACGATTTTGTGATGATGTTGGGATTTCCCGGTACAACCCATAAGTATTATACCTCATGGGAGGTAGCTGAAAGAAGAGATATTGATAACAAGGTGCGGATCAATATGAGGGAGATTCGTCAAAATACCATGCTGGAAGAGATGCTGAACGACCCGGCTGTAAATATACAATATGCTGCCAAATATTCCGGTTCTACCAATGCCTATAAAAATGCTATTGGCACCAATTGGGCTATCGATATGCGCGATTTTGAACAATTGAAATTGGAACAACAGAATCGTTTGCTTGATTGGGCCGGGAATAACCGTAAGCCTCAATATGCGGAGGCATTGGATGAAATTGAGCGAATGGTTGGAGAAAGAGCCGACCTCCGTTACAGAAGTTGGATGCTTAATGAGGGGATTATCCGGGGAGTAGAATTTGCCAATGTGTCTCAAAAGGGATGGAACTTGCTGCTTAAGGTGTTGGAGGGCGGCAGTCGCAATATTGAAAAAGCCATCCTGCAATTGAAGGAAGATTATGCCCTTTTCGCCGATAAGGATTACAATATCGATGTGGATAAGAAGGTCTCTGCTGCGATGATTTCGGAATATGTAAGGTCGATTGATAGGGAAAAACAACCTGCTTTCTTCGGTCTTCTCCACACCCAATACGATGGAGATGTGAAAGCCTTTATTGATTATATTTTCACTCATTCCCTTTTCGGGAACCAGGAGACCTGGATATTATTTTCCACCGATCCACAGTCGTTCATTTCAAACAAAGGGCGGAGAGAACAACTGCTTAATGACCCCATGTTCCTGTTTGCCCGTTCGGTGAGAGACGAAGCGCTTTCGCTTGCAAACCAATTGAGTAAATATGATGTCCCTTTTTCAATTGCACGACAAACCTATCTGGAAGGAATTCTTGCCATGGACGGACCTTATACACACTTTCCGGATGCTAACCTGACACTCAGGCTTACTTATGGACAAGTGAAAGGCTATCAGCCCCGTGATGCGGTTTATTATAACTACCAGACTACATTGAAAGGTGTGATGGAGAAAGAAGAACCGGATAACTGGGAATTCATGGTCACGGATAAACTGAAAAAACTCTACAGGGAAAAAGATTTTGGAAATTATGCTCGGACTGATGGTAACATGCCGGTAAATTTCGCGGCAACTACCCATAGCACCGGGGGGAATTCCGGAAGCCCTGTCTTGAATGGTAAAGGAGAATTGATTGGACTCAACTTCGACCGAAACTGGGAAGGTGTCGGGGGAGATATCCAGTATCTGCCCGATTACCAGCGAAGCATCATTGTGGACATCCGTTACGTGCTTTTTGTGATCGACAAGTTTGCTGGCGCCGGTCATCTGATTGAAGAGATGTCAATCCCTACCATATGAGTTGAAAACCGGATGCCAAGTTAACGTTACTCGTTGAAAAGACGGCTTCGTGCAATCATGCAGGCACCGATGATGCCGGCTTTATTCTTTAGTTTTGATGTTACGATTCTTGTGTCTTTATTGACCAGGTTCAGGGAATGTTTCCTGATGGAACTGCGAATGGGTAACATGATAAACCCGTCCGTTTCGGCTACTTGCCCACCGATGATTACCAATTCGGGATTGAAAATATTAATGAGGCCGGCAATATATTTACCCAGTTTATAACCTACCTCCTCCACAATCTCAATACAAAGTGGATCCTCCATATTAGTAGCTTTGATAATATCTGTAAGGGTGAGTTTGCTAAGATCTTTTACCTGCTCTGTAAGGAGGGTGCTTTCACCTTTTAAGATACGTTCCATCACGATCCTATGTATGGCCAGACCAGACGCTTCTGTTTCAAGACACCCTTTTTTTCCACAGTGACAAAGTATTTCATTGTCAAAACTAGGAAAATGGCCAAATTCACCGGAAAATCCCGATTTCCCGTAATAGGGCTTTCCATCGATAATGATACCAATACCCAATCCCCAGGAAATATTGACAAAAATCACGTTCTGTTCTCCTTCGGATACGCCTTTCATATATTCGCCATACGCCATGGCCCGGGTATCATTATCAATGCCTACATTATAATTCAGCCGTTTTGTGAGCGTTTCGCTGATGGGGCTTTCGCTGAAATAAAAACTACTGTAACTGTATCCTGATTCCGGATTCACACGGCCCGAGATATTCAGGTTGATATTAAAAATCTTTTTTTTGAGTTCACCCGTCTTGTCAATAAATTTCCGAATGTGGTCACAAAGCATATCAAATGATTCGGTTGTATTTTCATAGGTATAGGAAATACCTGTCTGATACTCTACAATGTTACCTGTGAAGTCCATCAGGGCTATGTTCAGATGATGCCGGCTCATATCCACGCCTACAAAATAGGCGGAAGTTGGATTAAGACCATACACACTCGGATGCCTTCCTCCCGGAGTCTGAATCTTGCCTAATTCGGCTATTAATCCCTGGTCCTTGAGTTCGGCAATGAATTTGGTGATGGTCGGTACGCTCAGGTCGAGCTCCTTGGATAATTCGGCGATAGTAGCGTTCCCTGTAGTGATGAAATGATTAATAATGTCCTTCTTTATCTGGACATTCTTTGGGCTTTTGTCGCTTTTTAAAAGAAAATTCCTTACCATGATTATATTCCTGTTTAATATGCAAAACCAGATTCCCCCACCCATATACGGAAAAATGATCCGACCTGATCGGGATCCCCGCTTGCAGAAACAAACAAAGTTATTAAAAAAATGATTGAATGAAAGCGGAATATGAAGAAAACTTTGCTGGATATGTTCCATATCTTTTTATTTTTTTGATACCTTTGTGTAATATAGTAATAATACCCTGTTGAATGGTCGGATTTGATAAGTCATAAGAAAGACAATCTATAAATATAATCATATGAATTATTTCTATCTTGTACCAGTTGCCTCTGTGATGGCACTGTTTTTCGCGTATTACTTCTTTAAGAGAATGATGCAGGAGAGTGAGGGCACTGAAAAAATGAAAACTATTGCCCGTTACGTTCGGGATGGCGCCATGTCATACCTTAAACAGCAGTATAAAGTGGTGACCATAGTATTCGTTGTGTTGGCTCTTCTTTTCGCAGGTATGGCTTTCTTTGGCCTACAAAACAGTTGGGTACCGTTTGCTTTTCTTACCGGTGGTTTTTTCTCCGGACTGGCGGGGTTTTTTGGGATGAAGACTGCCACTTATGCCTCTGCCAGAACGGCCAATGCTGTGCAGCGTTCATTGAACAGCGGGTTACAAATAGCTTTCCGTTCAGGAGCAGTTATGGGGCTGGCGGTAGTGGGGCTGGCATTGCTTGATATCTCTGCATGGTATCTGATACTGGATCACTTTGTGGAAAATGCCGATGCCGGGCACAAGTTGATTATGATTACCACAACCATGTTGACTTTTGGAATGGGTGCTTCCACGCAGGCTTTGTTTGCCCGTGTGGGCGGTGGAATTTATACCAAAGCCGCAGATGTGGGAGCCGACCTGGTCGGGAAGGTGGAGGCCGGCATTCCCGAAGATGATCCGCGGAATCCGGCTACTATTGCCGATAATGTGGGTGATAACGTGGGCGATGTAGCAGGGATGGGGGCCGACCTCTATGAATCGTATTGCGGATCTATTCTTTCTACTGCCGCTTTGGGTGCATCTGCCTTTGTGATGAACCCTGCCATGCAGAAGAATGCCGTATTTGCTCCCATGATCATCGCTGCGATAGGGGTATTTCTCTCTATTTTCGGTATTTTTTTGGTAAAGACCAAAGAAAATGCTTCGGTGAAACAGTTGATGGATTCGCTTAACAGGGGAGTGAATGTGAGTGCGATCCTGATTGCCGCGGCTACATTTGGTATATTATACCTGTTGGGCTTTTCTAACTGGTTGGGCTTGTCGTTCTCTGTAATTGCCGGTCTCCTTGCAGGTATTATTATCGGGCAAGGTACCGAATATTTCACATCACCTTCTTATAAACCTACAAAAGGTATTGCTGCCAGTGCGCAGACCGGTCCTGCTACGGTAATTATTTCAGGAATGGGGACAGGTTTTATCTCCACCGTGATTCCGGTAGTTACCATCGTTTTGGCTATTATGATTTCTTACCTTGCTGCAATTAATTTTGATGTGCAGAATATGATTGCGGGAGAGAACCTGAGTATGGGGTTATACGGCATTGCCATTGCTGCGGTAGGTATGCTCTCCACGCTGGGAATTACCCTTGCTACCGATGCTTATGGCCCTATTGCGGATAATGCCGGCGGAAATGCCGAAATGTGTGGCCTCGAACCGGAAGTGAGAAGACGTACCGATGCGCTCGATGCATTAGGAAATACTACTGCAGCTACCGGTAAAGGTTTTGCCATCGGATCGGCTGCATTGACCGGATTGGCATTATTGGCCTCCTATATGGAAGAGATACGGATTGGGATGTTGCGATTGGGAAATGAAGTGCTTGAATTTGCGAATGGAGATACTGTGGAAGTGACCAAAGCTAATTTTGTGGATTTTATGAACTATTATCAGGTCACATTGATGAATCCTAAAGTACTGGCGGGTATTTTCCTCGGATCGATGATGGCATTTCTTTTCTGCGGCCTTACCATGAATGCTGTGGGAAGGGCGGCACAAAAGATGGTGGAAGAAGTGCGACGGCAGTTCCGTGAGATAAAAGGGATAATGACGGGTGAGGCTACACCAGATTATGCGCGTTGTGTAGAGATATCTACCAGAGGCGCCCAGCGGGAGATGTTGCTGCCTTCGTTGTTGGCCATTATCATTCCTGTATTGACCGGTTTGATCTTTGGAGTATCCGGTGTGATGGGGCTGTTGGCCGGCGGTCTGGGTGCCGGTTTTGTGTTGGCCGTCTTTATGGCTAATTCAGGTGGAGCATGGGACAATGCCAAGAAATATATTGAAGAAGGTCATTTAGGAGGAAAAGGAAGTGATGCACACAAAGCGACAGTGGTAGGCGATACGGTAGGTGATCCATTTAAAGATACCTCCGGCCCATCCCTCAATATTCTTATCAAGTTGATGAGCATGGTGGCTATTGTGATGGCAGGTCTAACGGCCGCATGGAGCTTGCTGTAACCTCCTATGGTTCGTCCTTTTTAGCGTTTATTATTAGTTGATATGCCTTCCGATACGGCAATGTTTTGTATATTTGATGCCTCAAATCACACTTGTGGGGGCTAATGAAATCGACGTATTATTAACATTCAAATATAAACTAATTATGAGCTTTCTGACGAACGACAAATTAACGATTGTAGGAGCTGCCGGGATGATCGGTTCCAACATGGTGCAAACAGCTGCCATGATGCGTTTAACACCCAATATCTGCCTTTACGACCCATTTGCTTTGGGTCTTCAGGGGGTGGTGGAAGAGATGCGCCACTGCGGTTTTGAAGGTATAAACTTCACTTATTCTACCGACGTGAAAGAAGCATTTACCGGGTCTAAATACATGATCTCTTCAGGTGGTGCACCCCGTAAGGATGGGATGACCCGTGAAGACCTGCTGAAAGGGAACGCTGAAATCGCTGCCCAATTGGGAAAAGATATCAAGGCCTATTGTCCCGACCTGAAACATCTGACTATCATCTTTAACCCGGCTGATATTACCGGATTGGTGGCTCTGATTTATTCCGGTCTGAAACCGTCGCAAGTAACCACTTTGGCTGCGTTGGATAGCACTCGTTTACAAAGTGAGCTGGCAAAGCACTTCGGTGTAGAGCAGAGCAAAGTGACCGGTGCCCGTACGTATGGCGGCCACGGTGAACAGATGGCCGTTTTCGCTTCTACCGCCAAAGTGGACGGCAAACCTCTTACTGACTTTATTGGAACAGATGCCCTCTCTAACGAAGCTTGGACTGAATTGAAAGTACGTGTAACCAAAGGTGGTGCCAATATCATCAAGTTGCGTGGACGTTCTTCTTTCCAGAGCCCGGCTTATACCTCGGTAGAGATGATTCGTGCTGCTATGGGAGGCGAAACCTTCCGTTGGCCGGCAGGATGTTACGTGAATATTCCCGGATTTGAAAATATCATGATGGCGATGGAAACCACACTCGACAAGAATGGTGTTTCTTTCGGTGAAGTAAAAGGTACCGATGCTGAAATCGCAGAACTGAAACAGAGCTATGGACACTTGGTGAAACTGCGCGACGAAGTGATTTCCATGGGTATTATACCGTCTGTAAATCAATGGAACAGCGTAAATCCGAATCTGTAAGCATAGAAAACAGAAGCCTTTATCGGGCAATAGTACAAGCCGGTGCTGAAAAGTGCCGGCTTTTTTGCGATATAGGCGACTTATGTTCGATTTTTTTATTTTGCCTATGTTCTTAGTGTGTATTTGATGAAATTTGCCTATGTTTTTAAATTAAATCATTATCTTTGGTCTGTAATTCAAAATTATAGATATGTTTTACAGAAATATACTCTCCAAATTAAGAGAGTGGGCTTCGAATCCTGACCGGAAGCCCCTTATCTTGCGTGGAGCCAGACAAGTTGGGAAAACAACCGCCGTGGAAGAGTTCAGCCGGGAATTCGACAACTTTATTCACCTGAATCTTGAAAAAATAGGGGATGCGCGTCTTTTTACTGAGGCGGACACAGTATCTGAGATCATGGAGATAGTCAGTTTCCGACAAAATATATCTGTGGAAAGGGGTGGCAAGACGTTGTTGTTCATCGATGAAATACAGACTACGCCAAAAGCAGTTGCATTATTGCGCTATTTCTATGAGGAGATGCCGTACCTTTATGTTATAGCTGCCGGATCGATGTTGCAGTCACTTCTCAAAGAACGTGTCTCTTTTCCTGTGGGGCGGGTAGAATATATGCAATTGGCTCCATGTACATTTAGTGAATTCCTGGGAGCGATCGGCGAAGAACAATACAAAAATGCGATTGAGGAAGGAAGGCTGCCTGTTGCCCTGCACGCGGAAGTGATCAAACGGTTCAATACCTATGCTATTATTGGCGGGATGCCGGAAATCGTGTCAAATTACGCGGAGCATAGAGATTTAACCCGTTTAAAGACTATTTACAATACGCTGCTGAAAGGCTACAATGAGGATGTGGAAAAATATGCGTCCACACAAAAACAGACACACATTATCCGCCATATTTTGAATACGGGATGGACAAAAGCAGGGCAGACAATTACATTGACCAACTTCGGTGGATCCAGCTATCTCTCAAAAGACGTAAGGGAGGCATTCACCATTATGGAAAGAGCTTTCTTGTTGGAATTGATATATCCGGCGACCAATGTCCAAATCCCTATCGAAGTGTCTTATCGGCGTGCGCCAAAATTATGCTGGGTAGATACCGGGCTCGTCAACTTTTCCGCCAATTTCCAAGTGGAATTATTGGAGACAAGAGATATACTTGACTCGTGGAAAGGAGCTATTGCCGAGCAAATTGTAGCGCAAGAATTACGTGTGGTGTGTAACAATGCCCATATCGACCATCTTCATTTCTGGGTTCGTAATAAAAAGGGGTCTAATGCAGAGGTCGATTTTATTTGGCAGCACGGCAATCACATTATTCCCATAGAGGTAAAATCGGGAGCCAATGCCCATCTTCGGTCTATCCAGTCTTTTATGGATCTGTCATCGGGGAATGTTGCCGTGCGTGTATGGAATGAAAAGTATTCAGTAGATACAGTTCAGACGCCCAAGGGAAAAAAGTTTACATTACTCAATATCCCTTTTTATTATGTGGGAATACTCCCCGAGCTCTTGATACGAGAGGTATAACGAACAGGGAAATTTCCCAGAAACAAATATTGTGAGAGATCGAAAAATAAAGTAGGAGGAACTACTTTATTCTCCTCCTACTCGATCTTATGATTCTTATGTGCTACCGATTACAGGGGTTCATACGCTTTAAAATAGGATACCTGGCATGTCCCATTCGTATTGTTTGTTTCGGTAATGACAAGCTTGAAATAGCGTGCTGTTGTTATTTCATCCAGTATTACCTCCTCGTAGGGAGGCACTAACGGACTGTTTCCGTTGACGATCGTACCATCGGGAGCAGTCCATGGCAAGGAGAAAGAAAAGCCACCCACTTTTGTGTAATTCTCATTATCTGTACCGGCGTAAACCTCCATTGTTTTCACCGAAGGGTAGTTGTTCCCATTCTCTGCATAATACCTACGCCCAATTTGGACCATGGCAACCGGCTGTTCTTTTTGCATATCAATCACAATCTGGTGGGGAAGCGGTTCGGTCAATGCCGGAGAATATTGGCTATGCCAGAAATTTGTCCGATCATTATTGAATAAGCTGGGGTAACCTCCCCCGTCGGAAGCCTGGACATCTGAACCGGTGGCATTCCATAATGTCCAATCGTATTCCAGGTATTGCTGTCCTTCGTATTTTTGCAATACGGTAAATTCCGTTACTCGATATCCACATCTTAGGGTGACTGTTGCCGTCCTGAAATTATCCTTGCTCGGATTAGCTTGTGATGCTGTGATGGTCAGCTCTTTTCCGTTGACCGACACCGAACACCATTCCGATCCTTCGTCATCGATCCCAATCACCCGGATGGGATCGGATATGTCTGTGTCGGCAGTGAGGGTTGTTGAACCGCCCGATGCCTCGATCACAGCTCGTTGTACGACAATATATCCTACATACGGATGGTCCTCCTCCTTACATCCAAACATTGTCGCGATCAAAATAACAAATACTATATATTTATAAAGTTTCATACGATTTTTTCATTTGTTTATTTCGGTGTATGGAACTCGCGATAATCATCGCACTTAGGTGTAATGATGTTCATGCTCGTTTCATACGATTATCTATTTTAATTTTTTGTAAAATCAAGGGTTTTGCTCCAGTTTATATGGATAAGCATCATACTGAGCTTGGGGGATAAACTCGCACACAGCCGGGGAGTTATACGGTATCTCAAGAAATTCAGCACCTGCGCGGAGAGTATGTCCACCCGGATATTTCCGATCCAGGGTTTGACGGTGCCTGTAGACATCGAAGCGGCGGTGTCCTTCCCACGCCAGTTCCAACATCCGTTCTTCCTCCACGATCTTATGGATATCCTTGGGTTGTCCGCTTTCGGCTGTCGCCATGTTTTGGAGTGTCCATTCAGGAATACCTGCCCGTCTGCGGATAATATTCACATCGTCGAGTGCGAGCTGGGTGTTTTCTTTGACAGCGTTGACTTCCGCGCGTATCAGATACATCTCGGCCAAGCGTGATACCACGGGAGACCATAAGTGCAGGCGTTGCTCCTGGTATGAACACTTGTTAATGGCATATACCAGGAACCGTGCGTCTTTATTGCGCTTGGTGGCCGCATCGAATACTTCGGGCTCAATGCGTCCGATATATTTAGTGCCGTTTGTTCCCATCACGTAAAAACGTTTTCCCAGATTAAAGTCTTCCGATTGGATAATCTCGTCTTGAAACTGCGAAGCATCGGAAGCATTTGTAATCTTATATGTACCGTCGGCCTGTTTGGTCACTTTTACCTTTTTATACTCATAATGGGCATTATCGCCGGACTGTTTGCGGGTATAAGCAAATGTCCAGTTCTGATAGTCTTTGTTGGGATAGCCGGTGATAGAGTAGTCGGACGCACCATCTTCAACGTATCGCTTGCAAAGGAACCGGCTCCGCAAATCCTGCGGCATGTCCCTGTCATTGAGGTGCAGCTCCAACAGCTCCATGTACCTCGACGAGGGCGACATCTCTTCCCATCCGTTATTGTCTATGCGGATGTACATTCCGCCGGGGAGGCTGTAGGAGGCGTCGTCTTTTTCGATCGTACGGCGTACGGCGAAAATCGTCTCTTTATTATTTTCAGGAATATGCTGTGAATAGATCGCATAACGTTCTCCCGTTTCCAATTCAAAACGTCCTGAATTGATCACGGCATCAGCCATATCATATGCGTCATCCCATTGCTCCATATAGAGATAGACTCTTGCCAGTAAGGCTTGTGCGGCTTCTTTTGTGGCATAAATGTTCGTTTTGGGTGAAATGCCGGTCGGGAGCGTCAAGTAGGTGATTGCATCTTGCAGGTCTTTGACAACCTGATCGTATACTTCGGCAACCGTGGCACGGTTCTGGGGAAGATCGTCGGGATCGTAATTCAATTTAAGTGGTACTCCCGGATTATCAGTGGGGTTATTTGAATAGGGTTGGCCGAATTCGTTGACCAGGTAAAAGTAACAGAGTGCCCGTAGGTAGTAGTTTTCACCCATCATGATAACCTGCTCGTCGGTACGTTCATCCCCGAATGCTTGTATGGTTTCAATGACCAGATTACAATTCCCGATGGTACGGTATCCCAACTCCCATGCATACTCGGTAACCGTGCTGCCGATATTGCGGGTGTAATCGTATAACGTAAACGTTCCTCCGGTCGATGTTCCGTTCCAGGTGATATCGTCAGCGCCGAAGTTCTGGAAATAGTAGCCGTTAAAAATTAATCCCCCGTCGGTTTTCAGTAGGCGATAACTGCCTTGTGACAAGTCTTGGATGTTACGGGGATCAAAATCTTCCATCATAACCCCGTCATACATCTTCACGTCTAAATTACAGCTTGCCATCGTTGCCATCAGTCCTATGGCGATCCATATATATTGAATTTTTTTCATTGCAGTAACTATTTATCATTCAATTAAAACTTAAGATTTAATCCCAATGTAAACCGCCTTACGGTGGGGTAAAGCTGGCCGGAGTTCGGTGTCGGTGTCGTAGTTCCGTTGAACCTATCGGACAGCAGGATTTCGGGGTCGTCGCCTGAGTACTTGGTAATCGTAAACAGGTTTTCACCGCCGAGAGATACACTCAGGTCACTTACCCCTAATGAAGTCACCCACTTCTTCGGTAAGCTGTAAGCCACAGAGATGGTTTTCATCTTGAAATAGTCTCCGTTTTCCAGATAGCGGGTAGATTCATTCGATGCGCTGTTATTACCACCTGCTATCAACCGGGGATGTGTGGCAATGTCGCCCGGCTTTTCCCAGCGGCTCCATCCTTTGGCCAGTTTCATCGCCGGTTGAGACCAGCGTTCAGCGTCCCGGTCGAGAGCGCCGGCGCGCCGGCCGTTATAGATTTTGGCGCCTGAGCTGAAGGTGAAAACAGCATTAAAGGAGAGGTCTTTCCAGGTGAGGCTGGTAGTGACTCCACCGTTTATCTTGGGTGACGGTGATGCGTCGAGCAAAACACGTGTAGCTTGATTATAGTTGGAGGTGGCCGTTTTTTCTCCCGTTGCTTCATCCCTGATAAACCATAGCGGTCCTCCTGTCATAGGATCAACCCCTGCCCATTCACGCATGTAAAAGTTATAATAAGGATACCCCACGGCTACGGATTGGAATGCCAGGTCATCGGCATCAGGCAGATAAGTGATTTTATTTTTGTTATATCCGAGATTGAGACTTACATCCCAATACCAATCCTTTGTCTTGATAATTTCGGGGGTGATGGTGATTTCAAATCCTTTGTTTTCGAGTTTTCCGTCGTTTGCCGTCTGACGGTTATATCCGGTCACGGCCGTCAGGTGCCTCAGGTAAAGCAGGTTCTTTACCTTTTTTAAGTACGCATCGAAGGTAATGTTCACCCTGTCGAAAAATCGCATATCCAAACCGAAGTCAAGCGAGCCGGTTTCTTCCCACGATAAATTGGGATTACCCTGATAGTTGGAGTAAAGTGCTACCTCACTGCCATATTCCTCAACGCTGCTCAACTTGGTTGTCCATTCGTAGGCACCACTCGGCTGGTTGCCCGTAATCCCATACGACACGCGGGGTTTCAGTTCGTTGATAAATGTATAAGGTTTCAGGAATTCTTCTTCATGCATATTCCATCCGGCACCTAACGACCAGAAATTCGCCCAGCGTTTATTCGAACCGAAGCGCGATGAACCGTCGCGACGGATTGATGCCTGAAAAAGATATTTGTGATCGAGAGTGTAATTGGCGTTGAAGATATAAGCCGCATTTTTTTCTTCTGTTTTAGCACCTTCTACATTGTGATCGGAGGCTCCTCCGCTCAGCACTTCATTTCCGGGAATCATATTCGACGATTGACCGGAACTGTCCCAGACGCGCCTTTCATCGTATTCATATCCTAAAAATGCATTGATTTCATGTCGCTCGCCAAAGGTTTTCAGCAACCGAAACATCTGATTGGCGTAAATGGCGCGGGTATTGTAACTCCGGTTATAGATGGTGCCATGCTTGGCTTGTCCACCCCGGCTGTAAGGATCGGTGTAGGTCTCTGTATAGCTATTCCCGAATCCTACTTTGTTGTTCGATTCGAAAGTCAGGAAATCTAACAGTTTATAATCGAATCCTAAACCTAAGTCCATTGCATTGTTGCGGTTCTTGCTCCAATTCAGGTGACGGTCGTACAAATAATTAGTGCCGCCGTCGGAATACCAGTAATCACGCGGGTCGGCCGTAAGGGCGTCTTCAGGAGAAGGCATTCCCTGACTTCCATCTTTCAGGTTTCCTTTTGAATCGTAAGGTGTATCCCAAGGCGTATAACTGGTATAACTCAAGGAGTGTTCCCTGTTATCGGTCTCACGGTAACTGGCGGCTAATTTAGCTTTTAGCGTAAGTTTTTTGTTGACGGTATAATCAGTATTCACCCGTAACGTATACCGGTCGTAGGTGAAACCTTTGATGGTTCCATCTTCATTATAATAATCAGCTGAAAGATACGACCTGATCTTGTCATTACCGTACCGGTAGCCGATATTGTAGTTTTGCGTTAATGCGTCTTTGGTGGCTAAATCCCACCAATCGGTATTCTGATTCGCCAGATAGGGTTGTAGCCAGTGTTGCTGGTCCAGGATTCCTGCGTTCCGGTGGGCGGTAACTACATAATCGTAATACTCCGCACCATTCATCATCTCCAGTTTTCCTTTTTGTAGTTGCGAAACGCCCATCCTTACAGAAGCTTCGATTTGTGACACGCCCATTGAGGCCCGCTTGGTAGTGACCAGAATCACGCCGTTTGCTCCGCGAGATCCGTAGAGCGCAGTGGCTGAACCATCTTTCAGTATGGAAATTGTTTCGATATCATTCGGATTCAGTTCGGATACAGCATTCCCCACAACTCCGTCGATTACCCATAGCGGATCTTTGTTCCCCCGGATAGTTCCGGTGCCCCGTATACGGATGGTAACACCCTGTCCCGGCTGTCCAGAAAGAGGAGTCGCCACTACGCCGGCCATCTTGCCTTGCAGCATATTGCCGACGCCCGGAGAGGTAATGTCTTTCAACTTGTCTACGTTGACGGTTGAGATAGCGCCGGTGATAGAACTTTTGCGCTGCATGCCGTAGCCCACGACTACAACTTCATCCAATTCCGATAACTGAGACTCCAGGACAATATTTAGAGTATGTTGATCACCTACTGTTTTTTCCACAGTCTGGTAGCCGATATAGCTAAATACAAGAATGGCGCTGCGGCTACTTACACTGATCGAATAATGTCCGTCGACATCGGTCACTACACCATTCCCGGTTCCTTTTTCCAATACAGTGACACCGATCAGCGATTCGCCTTCCTCGTCAGTCACACGTCCATTAAGCGTAATCCGGTCTTGATTGGTATCTTCCGTTTCTTCGGAAGTCCCGATTCTATCTACCGCATTGCCGGTTGATGGATTCTTATAAATCACGACTTGCCGATCATGAATTTCATATTTTGAACTTTCGTCCAAAATCTTATCCAGCACCTGATTGATAGTTTCCTTTTGAACCGTAATGTCAACATTTCTGTGTAAGTCTACAGCATCTTCGTTATAAAAGAAGATAAATTCACTTTGATCTTCAATTTGACGAAAAACGTCTTTTAATGATTTGTTATGAATCTCCAGCGTTAAAACCGCCTCCTGACTATAAACTGCATCCGCGGCAATAATGCAGTTCCCGACGAATAGCAGAAAAATACAGTTGATGATAAACTTCTTCATAGGCTTTTGTTATTTATTTGATAAATTAGAAATCGTTGCAATACTGTCATTTTGCATGGTATAGCATATAGATGTGGTGATGCTGATGTAATTGAGTGCATTTTCGAGAGAACCTGTCAGGTCGAGTTTCCCGTGCACTAATATTTTGTCGAACCCCGCTCCCTCATAATTGAAAGATACATTGTAATATTTTTCCAATTTTTGCAATACACGGTCAATCCGCTCTCCTTGCAGGGATAGATAACCGTGTGTCCACGAAATATAATTGTTTACATCTACCTCGAGGATATCAACTTTATCAGACCCGGTCTTGAAGGAAAGCATCTGATTTGGATAGATATCATAGGTGCCGCCCAAGGTCTTGCCTTTCACTGAAACTGCTCCTGAAACGAGTACGACCGATTGAACTTCTTCATCGGGATAAGCGGAGACATTGAACCGCGTGCCTTTCACATGAATATCCATCCGGTCGGTCTTGACGATAAATGGGCAATTCTCCTGTGGGGTAGCAGCCAGGTAAATCTCACCACTCACGAAAATTTCCCGTTTATCTTTGCCCAGGACCGACGGATAGATTAATTTGGTTCCTGAATTGATCCAGATTTTTGTTCCATCGCTTAAGGTGAGTGATGTTGTTTTCCCATAAGGGATAATCAGCTGGTTGAGTTGAGCCGATTTTTTATTTCCGGTGGTTTCGATCGTTTCCTTGTTTATTTTCACCTTCCCGGTAGGATCATATTCTACGTTTGAACTGTCGTTCTGTATTCTTACTACTTGATTGTCGGATAATATCAAGCTTATTTCGCCTGATCGGGAAGTGGCATCCTTGTCGATCAGAGAATTGTAATCAATCTTATGATGTTGGTTATAATAATAAAGAGAAGCACCGGCTAATAATCCCATGAGAACCGCTGCGGTTATCCACTGCCTCTTGCCTCGATATCTCCGGGGTATATGTTTTTTTGTTACAGTTGCTTGATGAATGTTTGTCCAAATCAATTTTTTATCTGCGGTCGACAGAGTAGACTCCTTAACTTTTAGTCTCTTTATAATTGTTTTTAATGTTGCTAAATGATCTATATTGTACTCACCTTCAGTTATTTTTTGTTCCCAATAACGGTCAAGTTCCGGTGTAGGTTCAAATACCCAATGCAGGAACAAATCATCGTCGAGTAACGATGACAGTATTATATCCGGGTTGCTTCTTTCCATTTTTGTGCTAAGAAGGGTCTTTTTGATTCAAACGATTCTAAAAAAACGTTTGTACTCAATAAATGGTTTTTTTTTATTAAAAATGCATTTTTTTACCCAAAAGATTGTAAGAAGAGGAAAAGAAAACCGGAAAGTCTCATTTTTTTCTTGATTTTCAAAATAGAGCGATGGATAAGATTGCGTACGGATTGGTAGTTAATCCCCAATAAAAGGGATATTTCTTCATAGGAGAGATCCAGCTGAAAACGCAGGTAAATTGCCTCTTTTTGGCGTGGGTTCAACAGATTGATTACCTGCTCGAATTTTTCTTTTGTGGCTTTGTCTTCCTCGCCGTTTTCATCCTCATCCGGTTGATAAATGGCGATAAAAGGTAACTCCTCGGGAGCTACGTACGTGATGCGCTGCTCACGGGCAATGGCATCGCGGATCATATTTTTCATCGAGAGTAACAGGTAAAAAGTAGGGTTGCCTGATTTCGTCAATAACGGCCTGTTGGTGTGGATTTTTATAAATAAATCTTGTATGCAGTCTTTTACGACCTCCTCATCCGAAATAAATTTCATTCCGTATCTATACAGGATATCAGAGGTCTTTTCAAATAATTCACCAAAGGCGGTTTCATCTCCCGCCATGAACTGGCTCCATATTTCAATCAGAATTTTATCCTTTTCCACAAACTGGCACATTAAAAATCACGACCTGATTCGATATCTTTTACATTGCTTCTGTAGGCGATATCTGTGGTTTTATTCCTCCCCGCGAATCATGGTGAGTAACATCTTGAAACGCTCCACGGCCTTCAAGGCATGCGGTATGTTGGCCGGCATGATAATGCAATCCCCTTTTTTCAGGAGGTACGCTACGCCGCCAATCTGTATTTCAGCTTCTCCATCCAGAATCTGCACGAAAGCATCATAGTTGGCGGTATGTTCGGTTAGCCCTTGTTCTTTATCGAAAGAGAAGATAGTGATATTCCCCGCTTTATTTTTGGTAACCTGTTTGCTCACTACACCGCCAGAAGCGTAATCTATCGATGCTTCAAGGGCAATTACTGTTGATTTTTTGTATGTGCTCATAAATTGTCATTTAAAGAAATTGACATGTACTATATACAAAAATACAATCTAGAACGGATATAAGGTATAATTAAAGTTGCAAAATTATCGTTTTATTGAACTTTAACATAAGCCCGAATAGTCAAATTTGCAGGTTGAAAAAAGTCAATTAGTCAGATAGGAAAGTAGATGCTGAGCCGTGATTTTTACGACTCTATGAAAAAATATTTATATCTTTGTCTCGATAGAAATCCTTCTGCAGAATTATTGTGGATTATGGATAGTCTTCTTATTCAGTAAGTCTGTAGTCGTTTTCTTGTTATCGTTTTAAATGTATTGAAGGATAAACAGGTTCTGTTAGGAACAAAATGAAAGGGTAGATTATTTATAACTTAATTTTTTTGGACCTGTTCGAAGATAAAAACATGGTAGAAATATTGAACATGTTCAATTCCGATGTGTTAAATAGAACGTATCTCGGTGATATGTTAATTGGAATTCATACCGAGGGTATTTAAAACAAACTGCAATAAAATAGCTTATGTGTATAATACAAAGACAGTTCTTTTCAGGATTGATGCTTGTATGCTTCTTTCTTTCATTCTATTCATGTAAAGAGACAGAGGAAGTATACCCTATTGTTGAGGTGGAAGATGTCGTACGTGACAGTATCGAAATCCATGGTTACTATGTAGGTTCCATCCGGGCTTACAGGAAGATAGAGTTGCATGCCAGGGTAGAGGGATATCTGGAAAAGATGACTTTCGAAGAAGGAAAAAGGATCGAGGAAGGAGAACCCCTCTTTTATATCAATAACGCTACCTATAGGGCAAAAGTAGAGAAAGCCCGGGCTCAACTGAAAAAGGATGAAGCGATGGCAGCCAAGGCAAGGAGGGATGAGGAGCGTCTTCGCCCACTTTATGAGCAGAACGCCGCCAGTCGGTTGGATCTTGATAATGCCATTGCGGCGAGGGAGATGGCAGATGCCAGTGTATCTATGAGCAAAGCCGATCTGGCACAGGCTGAGTTGGAACTGAGCTATACGGTTGTCCGTTCACCCCTTTCCGGATATATCAGCGAGCGATATGTGGATGTGGGGACTCTGGTCGGAAAATCGCAGTCGTCGCTACTTGCTACGGTGGTTGAACGTGATACTGTTCTTGTAGAATTCAAACTCACGGCATTGGACTACCTGCGAAGCCAGCAACGTAATGTGCGTCTGGGTGAGCTGGATGCTACCCGCTCATGGCAACCTACCATTACCATCACGCTGGCCGATAACAGTACATATAGGGAGAAAGGAGTTGTTGATTTTGCATCCCCCCTGGTAGATCCCCAGACGGGTACTTTCGGAGTACGTGCGGCGATCCCCAATACCAACCAGGAGCTTTTACCCGGGCAGTTTACAAGGGTAAACTTATTGTTGGATGTGTTGGAAGATGTGGTGGTAGCTCCACGGAAATCCCTGATCATAGAAAAGGGAGGGGCTTTCCTGTTTGTTGTCCGTCCCGACAGTATAGCCGAGAGACGCTTTGTAGAAACCGGATATGAGCAGGGAAACAAGGTGGTTATCACCCGTGGGCTATCGGCTGATGAAAAGATTGTTACCGAAGGATATCATAAACTCACCCATGGACAGAAGGTAATTCCCCGTACAAGAGAACAGATAGAGGTGGATGAACAAACCAGAATGCAAGGAGATAGCATATGAAGCCAGGATTTTTTATAGACAGGCCTGTCCTTTCTACCGTTATGTCTCTCTTTATTATTATAATTGGTATTATAGGGCTGCTCTCGTTGCCTATTGAACAATATCCCCAGATAACTCCTCCGATGGTAAGGGTCAGCACTTCCTATCCAGGTGCTGATGCAACAACCGTATCGCAGGCTGTGGCCACTCCCATTGAGCAGCAGTTGAACGGTACGCCCGGAATGCTCTATATGGAATCGAGCAGTAATAATACCGGTGGATTGAATATCTCCATTACTTTCGATGTAAATACGAATGTGGATCTGGCCGCGGTGGAGGTACAGAACAGGGTGAAACTTGCAGAAGCACGTCTTCCGGCAGAGGTATTACAAAATGGTATCAGCGTAGAAAAACAAGCGTCGAATCAGCTTATAACGTTGGCTCTTGTTTCCGAAGACCTGAAATTCGACGAGATCTATCTGAGTAATTATGCCACCATTAACGTGCTGGATGTATTGCGACGTATTCCGGGTGTAGGGCGTGTATCCAATGTGGGTAGTCGTTATTATGGCATGCAGATATGGGTATATCCCGACCGTATGGCTAGTTATGGTCTGACTGTGCAGGATTTGCAGAAGGCGCTGAAAGACCAGAACCGGGAATCTGCGGCAGGAGAATTAGGTAAACCGCCTGTAGAGGGTGTGGATATCTCCATCCCTATTACTGCACGCGGACGTTTGTCTACGGTACAGGAATTCGAAGACGTAGTTGTCAGGGCCAACAGCGATGGTTCTTTTATCCGTATAGGCGATGTGGCTCGGGTGTCTCTGGAAGCCTCTTCATATAGTACCGAAAGTGGCTTGGATGGTAAAAATGCGGCAATCCTCACTATCTATATGTTGCCTGGCGCCAATGCTATGGAGGTCGCAAAAGAAATTAAGGAGGCTATGCGCACGATAGCCGGTGATTTTCCAGAAGGGTTGGATTATCTGATTCCTTTTGATATTACGGAATATATTTCAGAATCGATAGGGGAAGTTTACAAGACACTTTTCGAGGCATTGTTTCTTGTCATTTTGGTGGTATTCCTTTCGTTACAAAGTTGGAGAACCGCATTGATACCGATCATCGCCGTACCGATATCATTGATAGGTACTTTTGGCTTTATGCTGATGATGGGATTTACACTCAACACACTTACACTGATGGGATTGGTCCTTGCTATCGGGATCGTGGTGGATGATGCCATCGTTGTGGTAGAGAATGTAGAGCGTATCATGGTGGAAAACAAGATGAATGCCCGGGAAGCAACTCATAAGGCAATGAAGCAGTTGACAGGGGCGTTGATCATCACATCTCTGGTTTTGGCAGCTGTATTCCTTCCCGTAAGTTTTCTGGGAGGTATTGTGGGGTCTATGTACAGGCAGTTTACCATCACCATTGTAGTGTCCGTATTTATATCTACCATCGTTGCGCTGACGCTCAGTCCGGCCATGTGTGCGTTGATCCTGAAACCACGGCATGGCAGGAAGAATATTATCTTTAGGCGGATCGATAATTGGTTTGCCAAGGGAAACAGGTTGTACGTAAAGGGTATTTACAAGACAATCGGGCATCCCAAACGTATTATTTTTTGGTTTGGTATGGTGCTGGTCTTTATTTTTCTGTTGAACAGGTTTGTGCCTTCGAGTTTTATACCCCAGGAAGACCAAGGATTCTTTACCGTGGAACTGGAGATGCCTGAAGGCTCTACTATCGAACGGATGCGTGATGTGGCCGAGAGGGCGGTAAGTTATATAGATCGCCACGAAGCTGTAGATCATGTGCAGAATACCACCGGTTCAAGCCCTCGTGTAGGTACTAATCAGGGACGTACAACCCTGATCGTGATATTGAAACCCTGGGAGGAACGGGACAGTAAAGTGGATGATGTTATCAAAGATATTCGACAGGAGTTTTATCATTATCCTGAGGTAAAAGTCTTTGCCAGTAGGCCCCCTGTGGTGCCGGGCCTGGGAGAAGCGGGAGGTATCGAAATGAAATTACAGGCGCGCTCGGAAGCATCGTGGGATGAATTGGTAGCTGCTACCGATACATTTATGCATTACGCCACTCAAAGCCGACAATTAGCCAATATCTCTGCTTCCCTGCAACCTGAAATACCGCAGTTGTACTTCGATCTCGACCGTGATAAGGCAATGGCTTTGGGGGTTCCGGTCTCAGATATTTTCTCTACGATGAAGGCTTATCTGGGAGCGGTATATGTGAACGACTTTAATATGTTCAACCGGGTGTATAGGGTCTATATTCAGGCTGATCAGAGTTTCAGGATGACTGGGGACGATCTCAACCTCTTTTTTGTTCGTGCATCGAATGGTACGATGGTGCCATTGACCACTCTCGGTTCAATGAACTACACTACTGGTCCCGGGAATATATCCCGGTTTAACATGTACACGTCGGCATCGATACAGGTGACCCCTGCGGCAGGTTATAGTTCGGGAGAAGCCATGACGGTGATAGAAAAAATAGTAAAAGAACGATTGCCTGAAAATATCGGGCTTTCCTGGAGTGGCCTTTCATTTCAGGAACAGAGGGCGCAAGGGAACACATTTTTAGTGCTGGCGCTGGTATTCCTTTTCACCTTTCTTTTCTTGGCTGCTTTATACGAAAGTTGGTCTGTCCCTATGGCGATTATTCTCTCTTTCCCGGTTGCTGCATTGGGTGCTTATATGGGAATATGGGTCATGGGGTTGAACAATGACATCTTTTTCCAGATAGGCTTGGTAACCTTGATAGGTTTGGCAGCGAAGAATGCCATCCTTATTGTTGAATTTGCCAAGGTGCAGGTGGATAAAGGTGTGGAACCTGTGAATGCTGCTATTAATGCGGCAAGATTGCGGTTTCGCCCTATCCTGATGACTTCACTGGCGTTCATATTAGGGCTTGTACCCCTGGTGTTGGCGTCGGGTCCCGGTTCGGCCAGCCGCCATTCAATCGGTACGGGTGTCTTCTTCGGAATGATTTTTGCGACTGTGTTAGGTATCGTTGCGGTACCGTTTTTCTTTGTGCTTCTTTACCGTTTAAAAGATAAAATCACTCTACCCGCCTGGGTAAGATTTTCCAGGGTGAGAGACAAGTTTAAAGCATTTTACAATAAAAAAGGCGAAAAAAAAGAATGAAACTTCTGAGATATTCTATCCTAATTATATGCCTGCCGGCTCTTTTATTGAGTTCCTGCAAGGTAGGCCGTCAATTCAGTAGTGTGGAGATGGCAGATATGCCTTCACACTTTAGCGGTACAAAGGAAGATCCGATGCTTGAATTATCGGTGAATGATATAGGCTGGAGTACGTTGTATAAAGATCCTGTTTTACAGAATCTTATAGATGAGGCTCTTGAGAACAATAAAGATATTCTTATTGCTATAGCGCGCATTAAAGAGATGATTGCCAATAAACGAATCAGTTTTGCACCCATGCTCCCGAATATATCTTTAGAAGCCGGTGGACAAAAGGAAATGCTTAATTATGGCGGAGATAATAAAAAGTACGATCCGGAGTTCAGGACCAATATAAGTATGGGGTGGGAGATTGATATATGGGGTAATCTTCGCTGGAAGAATGAAGCTGCAGTAGCAGCTTACATGCAATCGGTGGAAGCGCAACGCGCCTTACACCTGACCATTGTGGCACAGGTGGCACAAGCTTATTTTGAACTGAGAGCATTGGACCGGCAGTTGACCATTGTCCGGCAGACATTGATATCAAGGGAACAAGCGGTACAGTTTGCAAAGCTCCGCTATGAAGGAGGACTGACATCCGAGATCCCTTATCGGCAAAGTCTGGTAGAGCTGGCCCGTACCGAGACACTGGTCCCTGATATAGAAAATGAGATAAAACTGAAGGAGAACGATCTGGCTATTCTGGTGGGTAACTTTCCTTCTTCTGCCATTCCTAGGGGACAGCGTATCGATGAGATCAAATTTCCACCCCAGCTTCCTGTTGATTTGCCGTCCACCCTCTTGCGTCGACGTCCCGATATCCTTCAGGCAGAACAGCGACTGATCGAGAAAAATGCCGGGGTGGGAGCAGCTCTGACCGACAGGTTTCCTAAACTCCAACTTACAGGACGGTTAGGAGGAGAGAGTGACGAGTTGGGCAATTTTCTCGAAAGCCCCACTTGGTTCATATCGGGCTTGCTTTCCGGCCCGGTTTTTAATTTTGGAAAAAATAAGGCACGTCAAACTGCTGCACAAGCTGCTTATGAAGCTGAGGTGCATGCCTATGAGAAAACTGTATTGAACGTATTTGCCGAAGTGAACAATGCCATCTCTTCCCTGGAAAAGGCCAAGACGATGAGATTATCGCATCAGAAATTATATGATTCTGCCAATTCATATCATCAATTAGCACAATTACAGTATATAAACGGTATAGTAAGTTATCTTGATGTACTTGATTCTCAACGTCAGCTGTTTGATGCTGAAATCGCACTTAATGCTGCGACACTCAATGAATTGATTGCTACCGTGAATATGTATAAGTCCCTCGGAGGAGGAGTCAACCGTTGATTTGATTTTTTGTGTACGATTGTAAGATCGGCCACCTATTTTTTCTCTTGCGGATGCAGTCTGATTCCTAATTCATCCAGTTGTTCCTGTTCTACACGGGAAGGCGCATCGATCATCATATCGCGGCCGGCATTATTTTTCGGAAAGGCAATGCAATCCCTGATGCTATCCAAGCCTGCGAAGATAGAGACAAACCTGTCGAGCCCGAAAGCAATTCCTCCATGCGGAGGGGCTCCGTATTGGAAGGCATTCATTAGGAATCCGAATTGTTCCTGTGCCTTTTCTTCGGTGAAGCCGAGTACAGAAAACATTTTCTTTTGTAATCCGCTGTCATGGATACGAATAGAGCCACCGCCTATCTCCACTCCATTAATCACCATGTCGTAAGCATTGGCGCGGACGGCGCCCGGATTCGTATCGAGTAGCGGGATATCCTCTGGTTTTGGAGAAGTGAAAGGGTGGTGTTTTGCAAAAAAACGGTTCAACTCCTCATCTTTCTCTAATAATGGAAAATCAGTTACCCATAGGCATTTATAGTTGTTTTTGTCTCTCAGACCCAGACGGGTTCCCATTTCTAATCGCAGTTCACACAACTGTTTCTGCGTTTTTTCAGTCTCACCACCCAGTATCAGAATCAAGTCTCCCGGTCGGGCATCGCATCGCTCCGCCCATTTTTTAAGATCTTCTTCGGTGTAGAATTTATCGACTGACGATTTCAGTGAACCATCGTCATTATATCTGAGATAAATCAACCCTTTTGCCCCGATTTGCGGACGTTTTACGAAATCGGTCAGTTCGTCTAATTGCTTGCGGGTATAAGAAGCACATCCTTTTGCGCAAATTGCTGCGACATATTCTGCCGAATCAAATACCCCAAATTCGTGTCCGACAGTAAGATCTTTTATTTCTATAAATGTCATTTCAAAGCGGGTGTCCGGCTTGTCCGATCCATACAAACGCATGGCATCGGCATAGCTTACACGGGGGAAGTCGGGTACCTCGATGTTTTTGATTGTTTTGAAGAGATGTCTAGTCAGTCCTTCAAAGATTTGCAGTACATCTTCCTGGTTGACAAATGACATCTCACAGTCGATCTGGGTGAATTCTGGTTGCCGGTCGGCTCTCAGGTCTTCATCCCGGAAGCATTTCACGATCTGGAAATAGCGGTCGAATCCCGATACCATTAATAACTGTTTGAATAGCTGAGGAGATTGAGGCAATGCATAAAACTCGCCGGGGTTCATGCGTGAAGGGACAATGAAATCGCGTGCTCCTTCTGGTGTGGATGCGATAAGTACCGGTGTTTCCACTTCCAGAAATCCCCTTTCGTCGAGATAACGGCGTGTCTCGAAAGCCATCTTGTGGCGTAATTCCAGATTTTGTCTTACCACATTGCGGCGCAGATCCAGGTAACGGTATTTCATCCGTAGTTCGTCACCTCCGTCAGTCTCGGTTTCGATAGTGAAGGGAGGTGTTTTGGAAACATTCAACACATTCAGCTTTGAGACAATGATTTCGATGTCTCCGGTGGGAATATTTGGATTTTTACTACTGCGCTCTTTCACAGTACCTGTGATTTGGACTACCCACTCACGTCCCAGTTTGTTGGCCTGGTCACAGAGATCGGGATTCAGTTCCTGATTGAACGACAGTTGTGTAATACCATACCGGTCACGCAAGTCTATAAAGGTCATCCCTCCCATCTTGCGGATTTTGGATACCCAACCGGCTAAAGTCACCTCTTTCTCTACGTCGGCCAACCGGAGTTCGCCACAAGTGTTGCTTCTGTACATAAGATACTATCTCTTGTTAATGTTTCACTGAAATTAGACTGCAAATTTACACAATATATCGCGTGAATCATGCGGTTCAATAAAAAAACCATTTAGATGTTGAGATTATTGGAAAATAGTTGTACTTTTGCATCCGATTTCGGGGTGTAGCACAGTCCGGTTAGTGTACCTGCTTTGGGAGCAGGGGGTCGCGAGTTCGAATCCCGCCACCCCGACGAAATGTAAGAGGCTTATATTTAGCCAAATAGTTATAAAGCGAGTTGGTGCAATTTTGCGCCCCTCGCTTTTTTTGTGTAAAAATATCCTTATTTTTCACTATTAAGAGTCATTAAATTCACATTTTTCTTTGAAATATCTTTGAAATAATGCCGAGGACGCAAAATTGATTTTGTCAGTGATAACTATTTAAAACAAAATCAAGATGGCAACATTCAAGCCAGTCGTTTTCTCGACAAAAAACCATATAAAATCCGATGGCACTACGAATATCAAGATACGCGTGTACCACAACAAGGAATCGCAATATATTCCGACCGATTACTATATCAAACCCTCTTTTATGTGTTCTGACGGGACGATCAGCCCGATTTACCCGGATGCCGACCTGTTCAATTACGAATTGTCGGAAGTTATTCAGAAATACAGAAAAGCGGCTCTAAAAATAGGTTCGGCGCGATCTTCCAATATGAGTTGTTCCGAATTCAGGGATTTCATTGTTCAATCAGTAAAACCGGATTACGGATACATCGACTTTGTAAAGTTTTGCGGTGATATTATCACGTCTACGAAAAAAGAAAAAACGGCCGAATGGTATCAGCAATCGCTCAAGTCTTTCTTGTGGTTCTACGGTAAGGACAGGATCGATGCAAGGGATATCACCAGCAATAAAATAAACAAATGGATTGATCAATTAAAGATTGCGGGTGAAAAGGGCAGGCCGCTGAGGAATGGCGCAATCAATAATTATGTGCGAGGATTGAGGGCTTTATACAATGCGTGTAAAAAGGAATATAATCACCCGGACCATGATATCATCCTTATACCCAATGAGCCGTTCGCAATCGACAATATACCTGTCTATAAAAAAGTTCGACGGAATATTACAATCGACAGGGTGAATGGAAAAACCAATGTGTGTTGCCCCCTTTGACCAAAATATATTTGCCCCCCTGAAAATTCTTTAATTTCTCCCCCGAGTATCTTGATAATTGGGGTCATTTTTATTTTAGGAAACCATCATCAGAAGATAAACCATTATTTTTTCTTTTTTTTAATTGATATACACTTTATTCATGTAAACGATAGATAAGACAACACTTTTTAGAGATTTACTCTTTCGCCGGCGAAAGGAAGAAATTTCTAAAAACCGCTTGCGGCTTGGTGTTGTTTGATCGTTGGAATGTAGCTTTGTATATCTCTTAAAAAAGAAATTAGACTGCCCTTTATCTCATTCATTCAGCTTTATTTTCCTTTCCTGCAAGCTGTACTTTCTGAAAGTATAAAATCCATGTTGGTTTACGTTTAAATGGGGTCATTTTTATTTTGGATAGAAGGGTCAACTTTATTTTAGAGTAAGAGGTCAATTTTATTTGGTTTAAGGGGTCAATCTGAACTGGATTTTCCACTACAATACCGGCCAGTATACCGGGTGTAAAGGCTACCGGTTCTCCGGCTGCAACATTTGGTATGGGTAATCCGTTCTATCCTGCCAATGCTTTTTCGGGTGCATTGGATGGTAGAGGGGCTTTTGCAAGCAATCCGACATGGCATAACGGCTGGTCTTATTTCCGGGTACAGGAATGTAATTAAGTAATTAGCTAAATCAAGATACGGCAGAAGGACGCTTTCGCCGTATCTTTTTAAATTTTTATACGTAACAGCAATGAAAAAAAGAATGATGAAAATAAAAACTTATTTTATATATTATTTGTCCCTATTTTTATTAGTATCCGTTTCCTGCGAAAAGCAGGAATTGACGGGAGACCCTGTAGCCGAAACCTATACGCTGACGCTCAACGGCCAATCCCTGACCGGAGAACTGGAAGTAAGGGAAAAAGGCAAAACCGAGATACTAAAGACTTACACACTTGATGTAAAAGAAAAAAAGAATCATACGATCAAATTCTACTGGAACGGGGAAGAGATTACCGAACAATTGGAGATGCCCTCACCGGAAGAAGGGTACATCGGATTTCTGCTAAAAATTGATATGGAGGAAACAGGATATACCGAACCGATGGATATAGAAATAAGATATTATTATCCCGATGAGACCTGGACAAATCATATTACCGAACCGTTAGATACCATTAACAACTATATTCCCGGTAGCGGCTACACCCGGTATATTGAAGTGCGGGCAATGAATCCTCCCGCCGAAGATTGGACTGGGCAAGAAGATCTGTTCCTGCGTCTCTACAAAGCGGGAACGAAGGAACCCTATCATACACTAATGAGCCAATGGACATTTAATTATGAGCAACCGGATGAATGTTATATACAAGCACAAGTTTATTACTCATTTGAAGAATATAAAACCAACACGGCATTGATCAGGGTGTATGAATATCCGGGAAGTTTCAGCCTAAATAATGACTATATAGAGTGGGGAAAAACCGGTAATGTCTCGTATTTTGCAGATTTTATTCCCGGCGACCAGGCGGAAGAAGAATCCGGCGAAGATGAATAGTAACACAAAGATGTATATAGAAAACCCATCATCGCTTTGTTGTGATGTTGGGAACAATAACAATCTCATTGAATGCTAACAGGATTAAAAAAAATATGGTACGGTTTTATGATGCATTCCTGATCTTTGAGGTGGCGGCGCGCCATTGCCTTGCGTGCAACAGAATGGACAAGCGTGAGAGGGATGATGGCCTGACGGCCATATACCGGACCTTCGCCCAGTGGGAACATGGAAAGAAGAAAACGAATAATAATGAGGAGGAACGGAATCCGGTTTTATACGGATTATTTATTCAGTAAGGATCGCCGTATTTACAGGGAAATAAGCCGGCGCTACCACTCGCATCCGTGGGTGATATACCGGTTGATGCACGGGACCAGCATCAGGTCGGAAAAAGAGTTGGGTATTTTTCGCCGGTTGACCGAAGAATATCCGGGCAGTCAAAGCGGGTATGGGGAATGAGGAAAATAGACGGTAAAACCCACCGGCGGTTCATCGCCGCCCTGGAAAGCATGATCAGGGATATGGATGCCCTCGGCTTCACCGATGCCGCCGACGAACTGGTGGTATCCCACTGCGAACTGGAGGAGATATACCGCCACTACAACCGGAAAGTGGAGGAACTCAACCAACTTGCCACCGCTTACCTCAGCCTATTCGAAGAGAAGCATTCGGAATACTTCAACGCCTCACGGCTGCGTCAGAAAGTGCAGACCCGCATCCGGCACAAGGAAAAAAATGAAAGCGAGAGGAACCAAAAACTGCCGGTTACCACAGTTAAAAACGCTCTTTGAAATATTGGTTTACACGAAAAATAAGAATTGAAGATTTGTAAATCTTTCGTATCTTTGTCTATATAAAAAATAATAAAACAACGACATGGGATTCGAAACGATTGAAATAAAAAGTACAAAAGGGACGCAGGCAATCAGAATTCCCCGCAAGATGAGAATAAATGATGATAAGGTTTATTTGAAAAAAGTGGGCAATTCGCTACACGTTATCCCCTATCATCATGCATGGCAAAATATGATCGACAGCCTGGAGTTATTTACATCCGATTTTATGGAAGAGCGGGGGCAAACGGTTAATCAGCAACAACGGGAAACATTCGACGAATGAAATACATGTTGGATACCAATATCTGCATTTACATCATCAAAAAGAAGCCTGTAAATGTCCTCGACAGATTTAAAAAGTCGCCTGTCGGCAGTATAGGAATTTCGGCTATTACGTTAGCTGAACTGCAATACGGGATCATGAAGAGTGCAAATCCCCCCAAAATCAGGATGCGCTCGACAAATTCCTAACTCCGTTGGAGATTCTCGATTTTGACTATCTATCCACATTAGAATATGGCGTCATCAGAGCCGGTTTGGAAAGAGAAGGAACTCCCATCGACCCTTTGGATACGTTGATAGCTGCTCATGCTAAAAGCGCTGATGTAATTCTGGTCACAAATAATGAAAGGGAATTCGAGCGGGTTCCCGGATTAAAGATTGAAAACTGGACAAAGAAGGAATAATTCATTCTTTTTTCCGGCATATCACATAAAGCGTGTAAACCAAAATAAAAAAGGGTTTGCACGTTTTTTTGTTGTGCGACCTACCACACGGTACGCTGTATGCCGCCCCTCACGTCAGGGAATGGAAAGGCATCCAAAGCCATGCCGGTGTATGGCTGATAATGGGAAACCCCGGAGAATCCGGGACAAGTTATAAAGATTAGCTGACTTTTTAAAATTAGGATAATGATGGAAAAGAAATGGAAACAAGATCAATTAAATATTACGCTACCTGCCTGATTGCAGGAGTGGGGCTCCTGCTTGCCTGCGAAAAAGAACCGGCGCTGCCCGATAAGCCGGTATATCCCGCAGGCAGTAACGAGGCGGCGAACCAATGGATGTTGGACTCCTTGCGGAGGTATTACTTCTGGAATACATCGCTGCCCGGGAACCCGGCACTGGACAAGGAACCGCAGGCGTTTTTCAGGTCGGTGCTGCACAACGACGACCGTTTCTCCCTCCTGTTCGATCCCAACGACGGGGCTACGCTTACTCCCAGCCTGCGCACGCGCTACGGATTTGAATTAAGCGTACTGGAAACAGGCGGCAGAATAGTGGGCGTGGTTACCCTCGTGCTGAAACAATCGCCGGCCGAACGTGCCGGATTGAAGCGGGGCGACATACTTATCCAACTGAACGGGAAACCGTTTACCAAAGAAAATGCGGCCACGCTGCCCGTGGAGTTTGCCTCCGGAAGCAGCGGCACTGCGGTGCGAGCTACATACGCCGGCAGCATATGGAACGAAGAAGAACCCCTGACGATAGGCATGATGTACACATTCGAACACCAGGACAAATACACCGTACTGGATGTAAACGGCACAAAAGTGGGGTATTATTTTATTCTTTCGTTCAACGAAACAGGCACTTATTCCCTGTTGCAAGCGTTCGGCGAATTCAAACAGGCCGGGGTGCAGGAGATGGTGATCGACCTGCGGTATAACTACGGCGGGAAAGTATCCTCATCGGCAGCCTTGGGAGCAATGCTCGCCCCCGGGATTAGCAGTAACTCGCCGTTCATAACCTATAAAGGCAACGCCAACGGTGGCACGGTACACCATTCCTTCGCACAGGCTCTTGCCGCGGAAGAGCCGGGAACGGACTTCAACCGGATAACGGAACAGTCGTTAAACCTAAAACGGGTCTTCGTCCTCACCACGGAAGCGACGGCGTCGGCGTCGGAACTGATCCTGAACAACCTGAAACCCTATATGGAAGTGATACAGGTCGGCGAAACCACCTACGGCAAGGATGTAGCCTCGTTCGAAATAAAAGACCGGCGCAATCCGCCCGAAGTACGGTGGGTGATGCATCCGGTCATTTATAAATTATCCAATTCGGAAGGAGAAGGGAATTACACTGAAGGGATCGCCCCCACCCAGGGGAACATCCTTTCGGAATTGGAAGGATTGCCCGATGACCTTCTGCGCGAACTGGGCGACAAGGAAGAGGCACTGCTTGCGCACGCATTGCAAATGATAAGCAGAGGCTCATCGGACCTACAGTCGCATAATACCGAATCCCGAGCGAAACCGGAATACGTACTGCTCTCCACGACTGCCGTAATGCAGGCGCATAAAGAACCGCCGGTTTATTTGCGATAACCCGGCAAAAAACGGAATAGGGAGGGAAAAGCCAGGATAATGCGGTACCAACACTTGAACAGACGCTTTCTGCGAGAAGGTGGTGAAGATTTTTTTTTCGGTGTCAATCTCAAGCTGAGCTTGCACAACGCATAGGAGTGGATAAAGGCTATATTTCTCGGGTGGAGAGAGGGTTGACTATACCTACAGTATCAACTTTGTACCGCATAGCGGCTGCCATGGGGATGACGGTAGAGTTACGCCCTATTTAAGTATCTCGGCGAAATCTTCCAGGTTCTCATCCACGTATTGCGCGATAATGGAGATCTCCTCCTCTTCGGTATAGAAGAACTTCTCTTCCAGTTCATCGAACTGCTCAAAGTCGACATACATCGCTGTGAACTCCTCTTCGGTAGTCTCTCGTTCCAGTTCGGTACGATGGGTGTCATATATCTCTTTTGCCTTATAGAGGATTTTTGAAAATCCCTTTGCCCCCATCTGTTTCAGCGCTTTGGCGACCGGATTGTCGAAGATATAACCTCCATAGCCATTCTGGATGAGTTGGACGAATCCACCCTCATTTACTTCTTCTGTAAAAAAACGAAGTGCAAGAAGCGTGTGCTGATACCCGTTCAGTAGATCCATGTTTTCTGCAGTGATCTCTCCTCCCAATGTTTCAAGATAAGCATCGGTAAACACTTTCAGGAATTCATCCATCCCTTTTTCGGCAGCCTCGATAAGCTTGCTTTCGTGAATCTGTATCATTTGAGTCTTGTTTACTTGTTGTAAGAGGAACATGCGGTAAAACGATTGTCCGGAGTCTTTGCTTTGCCTGATTGCTTCCCCGGAACAAAAGTAATGGTTTTTTCTTAAATGGCTTAACGGTGTCCTGTTATTCGGGAGAAAATAACTATATTTGCAAAAAATCCATCAAGAATGAATTGGAAATAAAAAGTTTTAATCAGATGAAAATAAAACCTTTTAGAGGTATCCGCCCGCCAAAAGCACTGGTGAAAGAAGTGGCATCCCGCCCGTATGATGTGCTGAACTCTGAAGAGGCCCGCAAAGAGGCTGAAGGAAATGAGAAATCATTATATCGTATTATTAAACCGGAAATCGATTTTCCTGTAGGAAAAGATGAACATGATGCGGATGTATATGAAAAAGCCGCGGAAAATCTCAAAAAATTCCGGGATAACGGTTGGCTTGTGCAGGATGATAAAGAACTTTATTATGTCTATGCACAGACAATGAACGGAAAAACCCAGTATGGGTTGGTTGTCGGTGCTTATGTGGAAGATTACATGAACGGTAAAATTAAAAAACATGAGCTTACCCGTCGTGATAAGGAAGAAGATCGTATGAAGCATGTAAAGGTGACCGATGCCAATATGGAACCTGTTTTCTTTGCCTATCCCGATCATGGCGAATTGAACGAGATCGTAGATAGAATCAGGACCGGGCAACCGGAGTATGATTTTGTGTCGGTGGATGGGGTAGGTCACCATCTCTGGTTGATAGAAAAAGTTGAGGATATCCGCCGGATTACTGAGATATTTGATTCAATGCCTGCCATGTATATTGCCGATGGGCACCACCGTTCAGCAGCAGCAGCACTGGTGGGTGCCGAAAAAGCAAAAAATAATCCCCATCACAGAGGAGATGAAGAGTATAATTATTTCATGGCTGTTTGTTTTCCTGACAGCCAGTTGACCATTATCGATTATAACCGGGTAGTGAAAGATCTCAACGGGCTTACTCCTGATGAATTTATAAAAAAATTAGAGAAAAATTTTGTGGTAGAATTCGCGGGATCAGAGATACCAAAACCTCAACATCTCCACCAGTTCTCGATCTATCTTGACGGGCGATCGTTTATTGTTACGGCCAAACCCGGTGCGTATGATGACAATGACCCCATCGGTCAACTCGACGTGACCATTACATCCAACCTGATACTGGATGAAATTTTAGGTATCAAGGATCTTCGCAGTGACAAACGGATCGATTTTGTAGGGGGAATTCGTGGTCTGGGAGAGTTGAAAAAACGTGTGGATAGAGGGGAAATGGCACTGGCCATCGCCTTGTACCCGGTCTCCATGAAGCAACTAATGGATATTGCCGATACCGGAAATATCATGCCTCCAAAAACTACATGGTTTGAACCTAAGTTACGCTCGGGATTGGTGATACATCAATTACAATAATATTTAATTTTAGTGAATCTATGGCACATCATGATTTAGACGAACTGGATGAGAAGATTCTCAGGATGATAGTGGATAATGCACGCATCCCTTTTTTGGAAGTTGCCCGCGCATGTGGTGTTTCGGGTGCGGCTATCCATCAACGGGTACAGAAGCTTGTCGGATTAGGGGTGATCAAAGGCTCCGAATTTCTGCTGGATGCAGAAAAGGTTGGTTATGAAACCTGCGCGTATGTGGGTATCTTTCTTACTTCTCCTTCTACCTTTGAGTATGTAGTAGCCGAACTGGAAAAAATTCCTGAGGTGGTGGAATGTTATTATACCACCGGTCAGTATGACCTTTTGGTAAAGGTGTTTGCGAAAAATAACAAAGATTTGTTGAGGATTATCCACGACGAATTGCAGCCGTTGGGATTATCAAGAACTGAGACTATGATGTGTTTTAAGGAAGGATTCCGAAAAAAATTACCTATTCAATTTATTGAAATGGAAAGCTGATTTTTCAGTTAGAATAAACCTGATAATTCATCTTGATTTTAAGAATGGCCATTTTCTAGTTGTATGCCTCCTGGAGAGCTTCTGTTCTAGTTCCCATTCTTATATTTTTCATTAACGGGACAAGTCCATTTATAATCAGGATATTATAAAAACAACCATAAATTATGACGACGCGTAGAAATTTTATTAAAAAAAGCGCCATGGGATTGACCGCATTGGCTGTAAATCCCGCTTGGGCGGCCTCACCGGTAAGAGGAGAGGCTGCAAAGAACAAATTTGTATCCAATCGCCCTGCCACCGGCAACCGTCATTTTACTTCGGTAGCGGTTGAACAGACCATTACAAGAGTGAAAGCAAAGATAAAAGATCCTAAACTGGCATGGATGTTTGAGAATTGTTTTCCCAATACGCTGGATACGACAGTAAACTTCAGTATGAAAAACGGTAAACCCGATACCTTTGTGATTACCGGTGATATCGATGCCATGTGGCTCCGCGATTCATCGGCACAGGTATGGCCTTATCTGCCGCTTACCAAGTCGGACGCCAAACTGAAACAACTCATTGCGGGGGTCATTAACCGGCAAACACAATGTATCCTGATCGATCCCTATGCCAATGCTTTTTATGCTGAACCCAATCCGAATGGGCACTGGGTCTCCGACCGTACAGAGATGAAACCGGAATTACATGAACGCAAATGGGAAATCGATTCGCTTTGTTATCCCGTAAGACTGGCATATAACTACTGGAAAACTACCGGTGACACTTCCGTTTTCGATGCCGATTGGAAAAAGGCTATGGAACTTGTGATAAAGACATTCAAAGAACAACAGCGCAAAGATAGTCTGGGACCTTATAAATTTCAACGGGAAACGGAACGTCAATTGGATACGGTGAATAATGACGGATATGGTAATCCGGTCAATCCTGTAGGTTTGATTGTTTCTACATTTCGTCCTTCGGACGATGCTACCACTTTCCAATTCCTTGTGCCATCTAATTTCTTCGCTGTTACTTCACTGAATCAGATTGCAGAGATCGCTGAAAAAGTTGTCAGGGATAATAAGTTGGCAGCCGAAAGCAAGGCTCTGGCAGAGGAGGTAAATAATGCGCTTAGGCAATACGCCGTCGTGGAGCATCCAAAATATGGAAAGGTGTATGCTTTTGAAGTGGATGGTTTTGGAAATGCCTATTTTATGGATGATGCCAATATTCCTAGTCTGTTGGCCTTGCCTTATCTGGATGGCGTTCCCAAAAACGATCCGGTCTATCAGAATACCCGCAAGTTGGTGTGGAGCAAAGATAATCCCTATTTCTTCAAAGGAAGTGCAGGAGAAGGCATCGGCGGTCCACATATCGGATATGACATGATCTGGCCGATGAGTATCATTATACGTGCACAAACCAGCAACAACGACGAAGAGATCCTCGACTGTCTGCGAATGTTACGTAATACCGACGGTAATACAGGATTCATGCATGAATCGTTTCATAAAGATGATCCATCCAATTTTACCCGGAAATGGTTTGCCTGGGTAAATACCCTGTTTGGCGAACTAATCGTGGATCTGGAAGGTCAGGGAAAAATGGATTTGATTAATTCTATATAAGGTAAAACCTATAAAAAGAGAATAATGAGAAAACTATTGATTGTCGCGGCGATTTTAATGTCGATCGTGTCATGTACGGGGGATAAGACTCCTTCGGTAGGTGTGCCGGTCCGATTGGAAAATACGCCTGTCGATTATGTAAATATCCTGATGGGTACCATGTCGGAATTTCCCCTTTCTCACGGAAATACCTACCCTGCCATCGCGGTTCCCTGGGGAATGAACTTCTGGACCCCCCAGACACGCAAGATCGGCGATGGATGGCAGTATGTGTACAACGATTATAAGTTGAACGGTTTTAAGCAGACCCACCAACCCAGTCCATGGAATAATGATTATGGACAGTTTTCTATTTTCGCGATGACGGAGAGGATGGAGTTCGACCAGGAGAAAAGGGCCAGCTGGTATTCGCACAAGGCGGAAGTAGCAAAACCTTATTATTATAGTGTTTATCTCGCCGATTATGATATCGTAGCCGAAATTACCCCCACGGAACGGGCAGCTGTTTTCAGGTTCACTTTCCCTGAAACGGATAAGGCGTATGTACTGGTTGACGCGTTTGACAGGGGATCGGGTGTAGAAATCATTCCTGAAAAGAATGCCATTGTCGGTTATACCACGCGTAACAGTGGCGGTGTGCCGGAGAACTTCAAAAACTATTTTGTGATAACATTTGATAAACCTTTCCAATACAAGAATGTGGTAAAGGATGGCGAAATCCTGCCACGGGGTGATCAGGCGGAAGCTAACCATACCGGTGCATTTATCGGTTTTGCTACACAAAAGGGTGAGAAAGTGAGTGTGCGGGTGGCATCCTCTTTCATCAGTTACGAACAGGCGTGGCAAAACCTGAAAGAGGTAACCGGAAAAGACTTTGAAACGGTGAAGCAGGAAGGGCGCGATGCATGGAACGGAGTTCTTGGCAGGATTGAAATAGAAGGAGGTGACCTGGATCAACAACGGACCTTCTATTCAACCCTTTATCGTTCCACTCTCTTTCCCCGCAAGTTCTATGAAATCGACGCACAGGGAAATACAATGCATTATAGTCCTTACAATGGGGAAGTCCTTCCCGGATATATGTATACCGATACCGGTGTATGGGATACATTCCGTGCACTATTTCCCCTGTTGAACCTGGTTTATCCTTCGGTGAACGTGGAGATACAGCAGGCATGGATCAATACTTATAAGGAGAGCGGATTTCTGCCTGAATGGGCAAGCCCGGGGCACAGGCAGAGCATGATCGGTAATAATTCCGCTTCGGTAGTCGCCGATGCTTACCTGAAAGGATTGCGCGGATATAATATCGAAACACTTTATGAGGCATTGTTGCATGGTACAGAGAATGTACATCCCACAATCAATGCCACAGGGCGCTACGGTCATGAGTACTATAACAAGCTGGGGTATGTTCCCTATGATGTGGAAATTAATGAAAATGCCGCCCGTACGTTGGAATACGCTTATGACGACTGGACTATTTACCAATTGGCCAAGGAGCTGAACCGTCCCCAGGAAGAGATTGACCGCTTCGCTAAACGTAGCCAGAATTATCGGAACCTCTATTCGCCGGAATATAAATTGATGCGGGGACGTAACCAGGATGGTTCTTTCCAGTCTCCTTTCAATCCTGTAAAATGGGGAGATGCCTTTACGGAAGGTAATAGCTGGCATTACACGTGGTCGGTATTTCATGATCCGCAGGGACTGATCGATCTGATGGGTGGCAAGGAGGAATTTGTAAATATGCTCGATTCCGTGTTTGTAATGCCTCCTGTTTTTGACGACAGTTATTATGGAGGAGTGATTCATGAGATCCGTGAGATGCAGGTGATGAATATGGGGCAGTATGCCCATGGCAATCAGCCTATCCAACATATGCTCTACCTTTATAATTATGCAGGTGAACCGTGGAAGGGGCAGTATTGGATCCGTGAAGTGCTTGATAAACTGTACAGTCCCAATCCCGACGGTTATTGTGGTGATGAGGATAATGGACAGACTTCAGCATGGTATGTATTCTCTTCGCTTGGCTTCTATCCCGTTTGTCCCGGTACCGACCAGTATGTACTTGGGTCCCCCCAGTTCAATAAGATGACCCTTCATCTGGAGAATGGAAAAACCGTTGAGATCAATGCGCCGGACAATAGCCGTGAAACGCGGTATGTGTCCGGTATTAAGGTGAATGGGGAGGAGTACACCAAAAATTATTTTACCCATGATCAATTAATGGATGGAGCAAAAATCGACTTTACCATGTCTGCTACGCCCAATAAGACACGAGGTACGAATGAATCCGATTTTCCTTATTCGTTCTCGAATGAGAATAAATAAAGATATAATTATATCAAATGAAAAAGGTGTCGCCGGAAATTATCGGGCGGCACTTTTTTTATTTTCTGTGACTATTCTCATTGATATATTTTTTCAGGTCGGCTTCGTATAGTTTGCCAACAGGTATATGCTGCTCGTTCTGAAGTACCAGATGCTTTTTTTCAATACATTTTATGGCAGAGAGATTCACAATATAGGACTGGTGTACACATAGGAATAAGGAGGGAAGTAGCTTTTCCTGAAACGATTTTAAACTGCCCAGTGTCATGACTGGCCTTTTGTAAGGGGAAAATATGCGTACGTATTCATTGCGGCTTTCGATGAAGATGATGTCCTCAATATCAATAGCCATTGTTTTGTATTACGCCCCGACAAAAATTGTATGCTTACTGCTCTTCTTTTCCTTTGTTTCTTACTTTAATAGATATTGTCGATATACCCTCTCTGCTGACCGCACAAAATCCAGATAATCGATCGGTTTAAGAAGATAGTCGGTGGCTTTCACCTTAAAAACCCTCCAATGCATTTCGGAATGACCCTGTCAGTTCCAGGAATTCAGTTCCGAGTATACATTGTTTTCGATTCATCGGGTCATGTTTCGGATTGTGTGTCAATTTGCATAGTGATATTTCAATGCAAATATAACAACAACCAGAGGTATACGTTGAAGGAATCAACGAACAACACTTTTTTATCAACGAATGGAAAGAGTCCTGAATTTTTTCACGGATGTTTAGTGATAAGATGTCCCAATATAGACGGGATATTCTGCTCTTCAAACCATTTAGCCAGCCCCGTACGGGCTTCAGTAAGCTTATCTTCCCAATGTTTGACGGAATTTTTGCCGATTATATCCGTGACATATTTTACTGAAAGGAATGGTATATTCAATTCTTTGCATACATATGCCTGTGCATATGCCTCCATCTCTACTATGTCTCCTTGGAAGGAAGCGGCTTCGGTAATAAATGTGTCTCCTGTGCTGCAAATACCGGATTTATCATAATTTGAGACCCAGTTTTGTAATGATGGATGGCTCCCCAGCAATTTCAGACCGTTGATTTTATATTCAATCCCGGGGAGTTGAGTCGCTTCGTAATCCCTGTCAATAAAATAAGTCGATATGAAAATGTCCCCGATCCTGTGTTTTAAAGTTCCGGCTGTTCCAATATTCATTATCAGATCGGGTTTATCCTGGCAGATATATTTGGTTAAGACATAAGCCGATTTTGTTTTACCAACGCCTGTCGGTATATATACTATTTCACATCCATCCACCTTCAAAGGGATAAACTCCTCCTTTACGGCATAAGTGACAAAAATTTTCTTCATTATCTGTGTGGAATTTAGTATATTTTCTAAATTATCAGTGATTTACAGAGATGAGGAAATGAAAAAAGAACCGCAAAATTGCGATTCTTATTCGATAGTTGCGGAGACAGGACTCGAACCTGTGACCTTTGGGTTATGAGCCCAACGAGCTACCAACTGCTCCACTCCGCGGTCTATTTTCCTTAATTGGACTGCAAAGATAGACTTTTTTATTCAGAAAACAAAATATTCCCCAAACTTTTTTATTTATGATTGAAATATCGTACTTTTGAAAAAATTTCTCCTTTATGTCAGATAGTGCAGATAGTGTAGTGCTTATACCTACATACAATGAAAAAGAGAATATTGAAAATATCATCAGGACGGTTTTTGCCTTGGAGAAAGATTTTCATATTCTGGTGATTGATGATAGTTCTCCCGACGGAACAGCTTCCATCGTGAAAAACTTAATGTTGGAAGAGTTTGCTAGCCGCCTGTTTATTGAGGAGAGAAAAGGAAAATTGGGCCTTGGCACAGCGTATATTCATGGGTTCAAATGGGCGTTAGCACGTAGTTATGACTATATTTTCGAGATGGATGCCGATTTTTCCCATAATCCTGAAGATCTTCCCCGATTATATGCCGCCTGCCACGACGAGGGGTATGATGTTTCCGTGGGATCGCGTTATGTGACCGGTGTGAATGTAGTAAACTGGCCGATAGGTCGCGTGTTGATGTCTTACTTCGCATCCAAATATGTACGGGGCATTACAGGATTGAATATAAAGGATACTACTGCCGGCTTTGTCTGTTATCGCCGCAAAGTATTGGAGACTATTGATCTCGATCGTATCAAATTCAAGGGATATGCTTTCCAGATCGAAATGAAATATACAGCGTATATACTTGGATTCAAGATAAAAGAGGTCTCGGTGATTTTTGTGAACAGAAGGCTTGGAACCTCCAAGATGAACTCGAGCATTTTTGGGGAGGCGTTTTTTGGGGTGATTGACTTGCGTCGCCGCAAAGCTATCGGAAAAATAAAACCGCGACCGTAAAGAAATGGAGAATTTAGCCAAACTACCTGCCCTTTAAAATAGGAAGTATAGTAGATAATACTATTCCTTCACTATTTTGTAAACCCCATTTTCTTCAACGACTTTCCATCCTTGATTTAATTGAATGTCATAGTCATTTCCTTTAATAATACTTGAATTTATTTCTTTAGGGCGTACAAAGCCATTTTTAGCATTGATTTGGCCCCCATTCTCCCATAAGAGATATGTTGCGTAATAACACTGCGTTATTCAATACTATTACCCTATCATGAGGATTATAGGTGAAATTGACTCTATTATTTGTAATGCATATTTTACTTGTCTCAGGTTTAAGCAAGTCTTCAAAAAGAACAATATCTCCAAAAGATTTTAACTCATCTTCTTCATTGGATATTATTTGTTCATAATTATATTTATCAAGTAAAGTCTATATAAAGGATTGGTAGACGGTACTTAAATTTGACGTATTTGATTTGGCCAATTTATTATAGAGAGACTCAACCTAAACCGGAATCAATTATCGGTTTTAATATTTTGTCCAATAATACTGTAAAGTCTTTTTAGTAACTTTGTGCTTCAAAGGCCTCTATTTACGAAATTATCCCGTTTGTCAGTCGTAATGGTAAAGCCTGAAATGTATTGTTTCAGTTCCCGATTAAAGGTAAACCTCTTAAATGTAGGTATATATTCATCTATATCACTAATGATAAGATATATAAATTAAGTGTGAGAATGGAAAAAGTGAGAGAAATGCAGTCTTCAACGATTCTTATTCATAAAGCGACCATAATCAATGAGGGAAGCAGCTTTACAGGATCGCTGCTTCTGGAAGGAGAGAGGATTTCCCGTATTTTCAGGGAGGAGGTGCCGGAAGTCATATTGAATGCCTGTCGCCGGGTGATCGATGCCCGCGGCATGTGGCTCATGCCCGGCGTAATTGATGATCAGGTGCATTTTCGCGATCCCGGATTGACCTACAAAGGTGATATCCATACCGAAAGCCGTGCGGCAGTGGCGGGAGGTGTCACCTCTTATATGGAAATGCCCAACACCAATCCGCAGACAGTCACATGGGATGCCCTCTGCAGGAAGATGGAGATGGCTGCCGGGAAATCGGTTGCCAACTTCTCATTCTATCTGGGTGCCACCAATGACAATACGGAAGAGTTGAAAAGGGCGGATCTTACAAATATTTGCGGTGTGAAGGTGTTTATGGGATCTTCTACCGGGAATATGTTGGTAGATAATGAAAAGGCACTGCAACGGATATTTGCCGAAGTAGATGCATTGATCGCCACCCATTGTGAGAAAGAGGAAATAATCCGGAAAAATATCGATACCTATAAAAAAGAATTGGGAGAGTTTATTCCCATCAAATATCATCCGCTGATCCGTAGCGTGGAAGCATGTTATCAGTCGTCGGCACATGCTGTGGAACTGGCCGATAAATATGGATCGAGGTTGCATGTCTTGCATCTTTCCACTGCCCGTGAATTGAGCCTGTTTGATGTAAAACCGTTGGAGGAAAAGAAGATCACGGCTGAAGCGTGTGTGCATCATCTCTGGTTTTCTGATGCCGATTATGAAAAGCTGGGAGCACGGATCAAGTGGAACCCGGCGGTTAAAACGGCAGAAGACAGGGAGGCCTTGCGGGAAGCATTGAAAACCGGTAAATTGGATGTAGTAGCAACCGACCATGCCCCCCATCTCTTGCGTGAAAAAGAGGGTGGGGTGTTGCAGGCCGCTTCAGGCGGACCGCTGGTACAGCATTCTCTGCAGGTGATGCTTGCACTGGTGAAAAAAGGACTCTACACGAAGGAGTTGGTGGTGGAGAAAATGAGTCATGCCCCTGCACGGTTGTTCCGGGTACGGGAAAGAGGCTATATCAGGGAAGGTTATTATGCTGATTTAGTACTGGTGGATCCCTCCAAACCCTATACTGTTACGCCGGAAAATATTTTCTACAAATGCGGATGGTCGCCTTTCGAGGGAGAAACCTTCAGTTGTTCGGTGCATACCACTTTCGTCAATGGAAATATTGTCTACCAAAATGGGAACGTGATGGAAGGAATATTTGGAAAAGCGCTTGAATTTAACAGGTAATAAGGATATTAATAGGCCATTTGGAAGTAAGTGTATCTTATTGCATCTTTTCCGGAATCGGTCAGGGTAATTTCTTAAGTCTGTTAAAGAGAATTAACCAGTATTATGGGAGGAGTGTGGGGCAATTTTGTATTTTTACGCCGGAATTTTTATTTAAAATCTTGACGGGTGAGATTTTTGTTTACTGTGCAGGGTGAGGGGAGAGGTCATTATACGCAGGCACTGTCCCTGGCTACCGTCCTTCGTAAGCATGGACACGAGGTGGTTGCCGTGCTTATTGGTAAAAGTGATTCCCGGCAAATACCGGTCTTCTTTATCGACAAGATCGGAGCCCCCATTTTTGAATTCGATAGTCCCAATTTTACCTCTTTCTACAAGCAGAAACGCCCCAATATTCTGATAAGTATGGCGAATAATATTCGTCGCCCTTTTGTTTTCAAGGACAGCCTAAAATTTATTAAACAGAAGATTGAAGAATTGAAACCCGACAAGGTGATCAATTTCTATGAGATGATCACCGGCATGGCGTATGGTATTTATCGTTTCGATAAAAAGATGAAGATCGAGATGATCACCCTTGCCCATCAGTATGTGCTGCTCAATCCCCATTATAAAACTACGGCAGAACAGGATGTGAAATTCTACTTCCTGCGGATGCTCTCCAGGATCAATTCCACGCGGGCTTCTAAGATACTGGCACTCTCTTTCAGGGATATGCCGGGAACGAAAAAGATCATAACAGTTCCGCCACTATTGAGAGATGAAGTGCTTGAAGCTGAACCTGCCTCGGGCAATTATGTGCATGGTTATATGCTGAATGCCGGCTACTTTGACGAGGTATTGGAGTGGCACAAAAAAAATCCTGAAATTCCGTTACGGTTCTTTTGGGACAAGAAGGATGCCAAAGAGGTAACCTATATCGATGATAATTTTACACTGCATAAACTGAACGATGACGGTTTCCTGCGGAGTATGGCCGGCAGTATGGCTTATGCCACCACTTCCGGCTTTGAATCTCTTTGTGAAGCGCTTTATTACCGTAAGCCCACGTTGATGGTACCCGTACATGTGGAGCAGGAATTCAATGCTTACGACGCAACACTCTCCGGAGTGGGAATTTCAGCCAAAAAGTTCAAATTAAGTAAATTGATTGAATTTATCCCCCGGTACACGCCCGATGAGCATTTCAGGGAATGGGTCCACCAAGCTGAAGTCCGGTTTATAAAGGAGATTTGTGGGTAGGTGATGTACAAATTTGTACAATCTGGCGTAACCGACTTATAATAATGCGACTTTGCCTACTCCCATGTTGTCATACACATTTGGAACTTTGACCCTTTTTGAATTTGATGCCGTGATCTTTTTTTCTTTCGTTACAACAGCTGTATTTTGATTGATAGCATGTGCTATTACCTATGGACTATGGACCAGCCAATAAGCGCGCTTTGGTATATCGACCAAGGTTTTGTGTTGTCCTTGCTGCAAGCGGCAAGGACAACACTGTGAATAGCATATATAGAGTGTTTTTATATCTATACATCTTCTCTCTCTTTTTACTTAGTATATCTTATCGAGAAATGTGCCAAACGACTTGTTGCACTGGGAATAGTTGTAGTGCCTCCGGTGACTGAGGTATTGTTCACATTCATCAATCTGATCTTTATATTTGGTTTATTGAGGAGTTCATCCGGTAAATTATATGTAAATATCTTGGGACCTGCAGTTACATTTTGTGTCATGCCTGCCTCAATTTGTCCTGTGAGTTGATAAGATGCAACTTGATGCCAGCTTTCTCCATCGAGTGAATATTCAACTACGAAGTCTCTTGGACCGCCCCATGTTCCTGTACTGCCTACACTATTTGCCTCAATTGTCAACGAGAGGGATGTAGTAATACCTAAAGTGGAGACATTATCCATGATCCAATACCTTCCAGTACCCCATGAGTCAACATTGAAATTGGATTTGGATATAACAGTGTTAGCCCCAAGTTTGTCTCCTCGATACTTATCGATGAGATATATTCCATTGGGCGTATTACCGGAATGAAATCCTGTTGTTCCGTCTTTCAGAAGAGTTGCGTTTGAAGATCCTGTGGTAGGTGGTAAACTGGGTGTTCCATTGGAGAAGCCAGTAGTGGGTTCAAGTTCCCATTCAACTAATATTTCTGAGAATCTTTTTGTCGGATCCGGATCGATATTGATATCAGACTCTTCAAGATGGCGAATTGAATATGTCCCTAAGTCACCGTACGCGCTATCGTTCATTTTGACCACTAAACCGGTAATCATTCCTGATCCCTTGGGTATAGGGTTGCGGCGATAGGTGACCTCCCTATTAGTGATCAGGTATAGGTTACCCCCCTCAATGTCTCTCATCGGAGCAGGATAATGTTTGGTTGCATAATCAGCAAACGGTTGAGTTACATAATACTCATGAAAATTGGCATATCCTCCATATGGCATGGCAAACTCTACGTCCTGTAATGTTATGACAGAGAGCAAGTGGTCTTCTGTCAAATCAGTAATATGTATAACTTCCGGAGCAAAGTTTACATCAGATTCACTCTTCAATATGTTTGCTGAATTTATACCTTTTATAACCCTGTAACGTGTCCCGCAATCGTCAAAGGTCTCTATTTGAGATCCATCCAGAAGTAATTGGACTTTGTCATATTTGTTGAGTGAGAGATTTTCACTGGCTTCAAAAGCTATGGCAGAGCTGTTATCGTTCTGAATGATATGCGTATTCTTCCTGAAATTGTCCGACACCCCTGTGGAAACAATATTTCCCTCGATGTATATATTTTCTGTTATTTCTCCCAATGGTAGGTTTTTTACATAGCTAAAATCAGCTCTTTCTGCCGGGGGTTCATTGCCACTGGCCATCTGGGTGACTGTCAACATATCCCATACTTCGATCTCTTCTCCTGACACATCTTGATATGATAGAATAATGGTTGCCACCCTTTCGCTTGACAGATTGTTAAGAATAGTCTGGAATGTAAGTACATTCGGTTCGACGTTTATGCCGACAATCCAGTTATCACCTTCTTCCTGTTCATACTGAATCTCCACACTGATTCCTCCGGCGGGGATATTGGTATTTAACTCTATTTCATGACTTCTTGGTCTTGCTCCCACCTCCAAATTGTTTTGATCGAGTTCTATGAATGGAGTAGTAGCTAACTGTGTAAGTTCAATTTTACAATATTTACCATCCTTTGTTGTTACGATAAAAAATTCGGCAGTTCTGGATGAAACAGTTCCATTTTTATCGGATGATAGAACCAACTTACCATCGCCTGTTCCGCTTCCATTTTCCACACTTAACCATGCAGCATCTACCTTTCCTACTTTCCAAGTAGCATTAGAGGTAATGTCCAGGGTAATAGATCCTCCCGTAGCAGGTATAACCGGAGACAGGTTGTTAATTTCCAATGTTTCGCTAATTTTATCCTCATCGCTACATCCTGTAAAACTCACGTACATAAAGAGCATGAATATTATTTCCAAAATGGGATATATTATCTGCTTAGAATGTTTATTATTTAACATAACGGTTGTATTTGATTTATTATTTCTTTATTTCGATATAATTAGGATAGTGATCGGAAAACTTATCGGTATAGGTCGATTGTATAATATCCGAAAAGACAACTGAATTCTTCAGATTATCGCTGACAAAAATATAGTCTAATCTGGCTCCCTCATTGGGACCATTTGTTGATATGTTGTTTACCGGCCATGAAGGCTTAAACGTATTGTTGATCAAGGGATATACGTCATGAAAATTGCGTCCCTTCACCGTATTATATACGGTGTGGTCCCTTCCGGCATATCGGTAGCCATTGCCATAACTATCACGATCGAACGTGTTATGATCATTAAAATCTCCACCAATTATGACCGGGACAGTTGTATATTGTGCTACATCATCCATGATGATTTTTATCTCATCTTTCCTGGCAATATTATGGCTATTTCTATCGTCATCCACCTCGAAAGGACATAAATGTATACTAAATATCCTCATTCCATAGGTTTCACCGGTTACATAACCATGATGCAACACCCCGGTCTTAATTACGGCCCTGACATTTTTGATTTCTTCTTTAGAAGTAATGCCGGTTGGAAATCCCACCGTTTTTGATAGCACCGCATAGTCATGTCCATAAGTTTTGGCAAACGCTGTAAAGGAGGCTTCCGTAAAGTGCATCATTTCCTGTAACAAAATAATGTCAGGGTCGTACTGTGCTACCCAGTTAGCAAACTCTTGCCTCTGTTGTGCATTATTTTTAAATCCCTCTTCTATGTTATAACTCATTATCTTGAGCACATCTTGTTTCGCCAGGGTCACATCGATATTGTTTTCCTGATTCGGTTCAATATCAAGCATTATCTTCCGTGAATTATAACCCGGGGCTACAACGGTTGCATATCCTGTTTTCGAATGGCTCGGGTCTTCTATTTCTATTTCTCCTTGTTCATTCGTGAAGCCTTCTCCAATCCGTATATGTTTAGGTGATAGGCTCCTATAGGATACCACATAGGCGCTTTTTATAGGATTTCCTGTAGCATCCGATACCTTAAATGTAAGTAGGGTTTTAGAGTCTTCCTTGTCCCGTGCGAAAGGGCCGGGATCAAACTCCTCATTTCCACATCCTACAGAAATCAGAAATATAAAAAGAAGTAATTGAGTCATATTTTTTGTTTTCATATTTTTATTTATTATTTTCATCAACAATTCCTCCTGCCGTATCCCAGCCCGGATTTTGGGTCAGACTTGAATTTAATAATAATTCATCTAATGGTATGGGATATAAATAATCCTTTTCTTCATCCCATTCTTTAGTGATATCCGGTAAATTGATAATCCGACCGCCATCTTTTCCGTTCTCCAGCACCAACTCTCCAAGACGTTGGTATTGTCTTCCCGGAACCGGTGTGGGGGCACTGCCCTCATAAATAACCAGATCGATAGTGCCATTCCTGTCAAGGTCATACTCTCCTACTCCCGGGAAATACATTCCATAGAATGGTCTTTCAAGACGTTTCCCTTCTTTCCATCGCATCAGATCGCGATAGCGGTGCCCTTCTTTTACAAGCTCAATCCGCCGTTCACGCCTGATTTCAAGGATTACACCCCTATTGGTTCCGGTGGATACATTTGGATATTCTGAAATAAGATAAGGATCGGGACTGGCATTGGCGGTTGCCATATCCAAATTAGGCATATCTACACGATCACGCAGGAGTTTGATGCTCCGGTTGATATCATCTTGGGCAAGTGTTCCCAGTTCAGCTTTGGCTTCTGCAAAGTTCAGCAGTACTTCTGCATATCGGAATATGGGCATATCGTTAATATTACGACCGGCATCATACTGTGGGGCGAGAATATATTTTGAATACTGGTATCCTGTGACAGATGTGGCAAAATCGGGGACGCTCATCTGATTACTTCCAATCCGCTTATATCCCGGAGTACGGATAGTTTGCGCCATACGAGGATCCCGATCCTGCGTTTCCTCATAGAATTGCATGGTTTCATACCCGTCGATATCTGTAAATCGGCTTCCATCTTTCATCAGATAGCTGTTCACCAAAGATTTTTGCATTCCCGGTCTACCATAAGAAGCAGAGAGTATATAAAAATTGGCTGAATGTATGAATGCTGCACCTTCCGAATATTGACGAGCCAGAATCATTTCGTCCAAGATTGCATTTTCTGCAATAAACAACTCATGATATGCGCTGGTGGGATTACTTGTATAGATACTATATATCCCGTTGTTCATCAACTCTTGAGATGCATTGACACATTCCTGTAGAATCTCCTCCCAGTCACCCAAATCATGGTATTTACGAAAAGTCCCCTCAAAAAGGCACATCCGTGATTTAAGCGCCAATGCCGTCCATTTGGTGATTAACTGACCACTTTTCTGTGTCCGACCGTGCTCAATGGCAAAATCAATATCTTCCAGCATCTTTCCAAAAACGAATTTACGGGAGTCGCGAGGTGCCCTGAGCCTTTCATCATCTACACCCAACACTGAATCAAGCCAGGGCACATCTCCAAACCGGATTATTTTGTCGAAATAAAAATAAGCCCTGAAAAATCGTGCCACCCCGTCGTACAGGAACCGGGCAGTTTCATCGTCACACTGGTGCGAGTATTCAAGGTAAAGATTGATCCTCCGTAATGCACTCCACGACCAACCACCTCCGCTACCCGGTGTAATACGTGTTCCGCGGAACTCATCCGGTAAAGTGTTACGGGCTTCATCATCGGCTTGATGCGGATTGTTATAATGGATTGCCAGGGCATCAGGCAATTGATCGTAAAAAGAGTTTGTGTAATTTTCAAGTTCTTTAGCGTTGCGGAAGTAGTTTTCCGGAGCTAATTCCGCCAGCGGATAACGTTCTAAATAACTATCATTGCAGGATAGCAAGAAAATAGTTATACTGATTACTATATAATGGAATATCTGTTTCATATGACTATGCTTAATATATTGATTCTCTACTAAAAAGTTATTTGTGCTCCAAATGAGTAAACTCTCCCCATTGGGTAGTTTCTCCCTGTCGGGTCAGACATTACGTCTTCCGGATCGAGATAATCGGTTTTTAATTTAGTCCATGTATGGAGATTCTCTCCTCCTACATATACTCTCAGACGGGATACTTTAATCCGATCCATCCATTTTTTTGGCAATGTATAGCCAATGGTTACATTCCGTAGTTTCAGGTATGCCAGGTCTTGTAGATACATGTCATTCGCTACTGACAATTCTGAGTTTTGGGCGGTATATCCGCGCAGGAAAGGGAAATAAGCGTCAGGATTATCTGGTGACCATACCTTGCTAGGAAAATCAATCGGAATAAATGAATCATAAGGGCGAGCATATACAGACCAGAAAGCCTGGCTTTCAAGATTTGGATACCAATTCTGCTTCCCAATACCTTGAAAAAAAACAGTAAAATCTATACCATTCCAATCGCCTCCCAAGGTAAGACCAAAAGAATATCGCGGCAGACTGTTTCCGATAATCTCCCGGTCACCGGGATCATTCAGGGTATTTGCCCCTGTATTGATGATCCCGTCGCCGTTGAGATCTAAAATTTTGATATCTCCTGCCTGTAACCTACGTAATTCTTCCGTAGGTGCCTGAACCCGACGCTTGTTAATCTGGTCTTGATTTACTATTGAAGCCCATGCTTGTGCTTCTTCGGTAGTTTTGAAAAAGCCATCATAACGATAGCCCCAGATTTCACCCCATCGTTTGCCCTTGTAATGAGAACTAAGATGTCCATCAGGATTCTCAAATTTAGTGATGTGTGCCACATAATCAGACAATATTCCACGGATATTATAGGAGAATGGTTTTCCTGCCAACTGGAACTGATCGTGCCACCCAATAACAAGGTCGAATCCCTTAGTGCGCAAGTCAGCCGCATTTACGCGCGGTTCATCGGCTCCAAATACACCGGGTAATTGTTGACCGACACTCAACATATCCTTTGTATCCCGAATATAAAAATCGGCCTCTACTGAGAGTCGGTTCTGTAATATATTGAGATCGATTCCCAGATTCTTTGTAGTAATGGTTTCCCATGTCAACGTATTGGCGACAGGTGCCGGTGGACTGGTTATGTTAATCCGTTGTCCATCCACTAAATATCCAAGTTGCCCGGTACTCATTGAAGATATATACTCGTATATGCCTACTTCTTGGTTACCAAGCGAGCCGTATGAAGCTCTGATTTTTAAGTTATCCACGTAAGGTCGCAGATTTTCGAAAAATGATTCTTCACTAAGTCTCCATCCACCAGAGAAAGAGGGAAAGAATCCAAATCTGCTATGTTTGGGGAAACGAGATGTGCCATCGTAACGGCCACTTGCTTCAAAAAGGTATCTTTCGTCAAAATTGTAATTGAACCGATAAAAACCTCCACGTACCGCCCATTCGTCGGCACCTCCTTTGTACTGTTTATTTCCTACGACTAAACTCAGGTCGTTCAATGATTCAGAGAGCAAATCATCACCAATACCTCCAATTCGTTTATAGGCCCTATCCTCCTGGTTAAAACCTGCGGTGACACCAAGGTTATGCTTCCGTATCGATTTTTGGTAATTGGCAAATACATTGATAAAGTTCCAATGATACTTCGTCATATGTTCGTCAAGCCTATCTTGACTGAGGGCTGCTAAACTATGCTTCTCCAATACTCCGGGGAATTTGGAATAATACTGGGGCGTAAAACGATATGAATATTCTGAGCGAAATTCGCGATATGAATAATTGGCCGTCACAGTCAACCCTTTCATCAGTGTAAGTATGGCTTCGGTAGTGTTAGTCATCTCCGTTCCTTTATTGAATCCTTTCATAGTACCACTTTCCAAAGCATTATGCATACCATAACCAATAGGATAGCTATTGATACCCGAATATCCGGTAAGTGTGCCGTCGGGATTTCGAGGTACATACATGGGATGGTACTGATAAATAGGGTCATTGCTCACATTATTTGAGACCGTATTGAAAGGGGTAGCTAATCCATGCCAGTCATACGACGATTTAAAGAAATGGGTATTATTACTTATCGTCAACCAATCTTTTAATTGACTCTCTATTTTTGCACGAAGATTATAGCGTTTAAAATGATCGGGATTGATATTAAGAATACCTTGTTCTCTTGAAGTGGAACCAGTCAAAGAATAACGAGTTTTGTCATTTCCTCCGGAGATTGTGATATTGTGCTCCTGTTTGGGGCGTCTCTTGTTATAGAAGTAATTAAACCAATCAAAGTTCCCATAGTAACGATACATATCCTGCCCACTGGCATTTTGTTTCACTACTACCCAAGGACGGTCGGGATGCTCAGTTTTATCGTTTACACGTGCCCAGAGCTCTTCATAGTCTTCTTCGGAATAGCGGGTTGTCCCATATCCAAGGGCATTATACATGGCCTCATCATTAATCTTGGCATTCCAATATCCTGATGTGATAAATTTAGTATTTACTGCATGGGTAGTATAACCTATATTGGTTGAATAGGAAATACTCGTTTTACCCTCTTTTGCGTTTTTAGTGGTGACAAGGATAACACCAAAGGCGCCCCTTGCTCCATATACTGCCGTGGCAGATGCATCTTTCAACACTGTAACCGATTCTACATCATTTACATTGATACGGTCCAGTGTCCCCAAAATGCCATCAATTAAAATCAATGGTCCCCCTCCATTAATGGATGTTGTTCCCCGCACGTTGATGCTACCACTGGTCCCAGGCTTTCCTGATCCGAAGGTTACATTTAAGTTGGGAATTGATCCTTGTAATGCTTGTGTCAGTTGTGTCACGGGGCGCTGTTCAAACTCTTCTCCCGATATCTGACTTACAGCACCTGTCAGATTCACTTTTTTCTGCGTTCCATACCCCACCACAACCAATTCCTCCAAACTCTTCGTATCTTCCCTTAAAACAATATCCAATACCGTTTTGCCGACCGTATTAATTTCCTGAGAAAGATAACCGATATAGGAAACTTGGATTACCGCATTGTCGGATACCATAAGAGAAAACTTTCCGTCAATATCAGTTACCGTACCATTTGTAGTGCCTTTCTCAATGATATTGGCACCGATAATGGTTTCTCCGTCTTTGTCGGTAATGGTGCCTTTAATCGTCTTTTTTGCTTGTTGTGGTTCCGGTGACATCAAGGGAGTATCTTCTTTCCGTTTATTGACCAGGATATAGCGGTCATTGATCGTGTATTCATAGATAGCGGGAAGTACTTGTTCCAATACTGCATTAATATCTGCATTTTTTGCTTTGACATTTACTTTCACGGAGGTGTTTACCTGATCATTGTTATAAAAGAACTCGAATTCGCTTTGTTTTCGGATAGCATCGAATACTTCTTCCAACGTCACATTGTTAAGGTCCAAGTTTAGTGATGTGATCTGGGCATAAGTTTGCCCTGCCCATACCAGATTGGAACTCAACAACAAAAAGAAAAAAACCAATTTCATGATACATAATAGTTTCTTGAATTCCTCTAAAGGGAATTTTTGTTTAAGTCTCTTTTTTTTCATAAATTTGAGTGCTTTAAATGAATTGTTGATGATTAATTTTTAAGATGACAACAGTTTTTTATTGCATAAGGCTGTCCGAAAGGCCTAAGATCGGGCAGCCTTCTCTATTTTGTACGGAATGTTATTTATACAGGATTATTTTATCCCCTTCAGATTTGTATTGAATGTCTGTAACTGATTGAATCAGATCCAACAAATAATTAAGAGGTCTTGCTTTCTCCGCACTTCCGGTAAAACGCATTTTCGCTATATTGGGGTTTTCATATTTGATCTTGAAATCATACCATCTCTCCAACTGGGCAAATATTTCAGTCAAAGGTTGGTTCCTGAATATGAACTCTCCTTTTACCCAGGCTGTATGAATGTCAGTATCTACCCGCTGAACGGATATTTCTTTTGATAATTTATCTAACCGGAGATTATGATCGGGTTGTAACAGAAAAGTTTCCTGTTTTTCCGACAGCCGGATACGGATACTCCCTTCCACTAAAGTGGTATTTATATACGGATTTGTCTGATACGCATTGACATTGAACGAAGTGCCCAGTACTTCGATACTGAGATCCGGAGTTTGGATAATAAACGGTTTTCCATCTTTTTTTACTTCAAAATAAGCTTCTCCGGTCAATTCCACGCGGCGGGTATTTCCTTCAAAATAGGAGGGGAACGTCAATTGTGATTCCGAATTAAGAAAGACTTTAGATCCATCGGCAAGTACCAGTTCATATTCACCGGATTTGGGTACATAGATGGTTTGTTGTTCTATTTTTTTCTTGACAGATGCCGTTTTTTCAAAACTTATCACTCCCTCACTACTATTTGAAATAACTGTACCATCCTCTTTTTGCACCTCAAAAGATTCGGAGAGGTCAATCTTTTCACCTTTCATTGAAAGAAGATAGGCTTTTTTAGAGCCCGGATCATAAATATTTTTCTCTGCTTTTTCAGGAATTGTGTTTTCTTTAGAAGTATAATGATTTAGTGCGATAAAAAATAGAGCTATGACTGCCACGGATGAGGCAACGTATTTAAACCCTCTTTTTAGATATAAGGGTTTTTTCCTTTCGATATTCAGGTTGAGTATATTGGAGATATTATTGAAAACCTGCTCCTTGTCGAATGGCTCGTCGTTTTCTTCTCCCTCTTTTAATGATAGGTAGAGCTTCCTGTTTTCAATGTCTTCATTAAGCCAATATTGAAAATGGCGGTCCTCTTCGGGTATCTCTTCACTTAATACCCTTAATAGCAACTCCCATTTATCAAATATATTTTTTTCTATTTTCATCTATTCGTTTGTTTACTCTATAACACGACGATTTTGAAAAAGTATTATCCGGATATTGTCTCTTTTATCCTATTTTTTCTCTTAAAATACGATAAGCTTTGGATACCTGTACTTTAACCGTGTTGACGGATATACCCAACAGATTGGCTACTTCAACGTATTTTTTCTTCTCCAGTGTTGTCATTACAAATATTTTCTTACACCGGTCGGGTAATTCGTCAATGGCTTTCAGGAGTAGTCTTTTTAATTCTTCCACATCTTCATCCGGCACATCGTCGTCAATCAAGTCTATAGTGATTTCATAACCCTGTACAAAACGTTTATTGTCCCTGATATGATTCAAGGAGGCGTTGTAAATGGATTTATAGGCGTAGGCTTTGAAAGAACAGTTATTAGGCAGTATATCTCTTTTTTCCCAACATCGGATAAAGAAATCCTGTACAATATCGGCCGCTGCCATGGGGTCACGGGTTATATTGTTCGCCCAGGCGAAAAGCCGGTCGCTATAGAGATAGAATAGCCTTTTAAAGGTTATTTCATCCCCGGCTTTCAGTTTTCTTATCTGCCTCTCCTCTTCGTTTTTCATACGATTAAACTGCACGAACAATTCGTATGCCCGTTTTATATATTATATCTCCAACAACTATATTGTATTAGGAAACACGGTTGTTTGTAAAAAGTATTATTTGAAAAATACTTTTAACATTATAATTATGTATAAAGTGAATGCTTATGATAAATCTACAAAAGCGTATAATGGTAAATTGTAATGCATGTTTCTTCTTGATAGCTTGTTAGGACATGCTCTATCAATCTTTCAAGTATCCGGCAGGTACTGCAAGGACGTCATCTTCAAGTCGTTCATAAGTATGGGGTCCTGCCTTCTTATCTGTCTGTAATAATAGTGTAAGGTGTTGTAATACAGTGTTTTTTTTCTTTGAGTTTTATATGGCGTTTGACATATTTTGATAGTGCGTCTGGTGGTTTTCGGGTGCCACTGTATACCGTTACAGCCCTACCGAATCCCTGTAGAAATCGAATGCTTCGAACACCAACTCCTTGTCGGAGGTTTGATCGATCTTCACTTCTCCTATATCACTCAAGAGGGTAAAATGGATAAGATCGCCTATATTTTTTTTGTCGTGCCGGGCAATTTCGTATAATGCTTCGTAATAGTCGCACGTAATAGGAAAAGCACCATAATGGTCTCGGATAAAACGAACGCTTCTTTGTAATTTATCCTTCGGAAAATCACATAATCTGTAAGATAGCCAGAGTTCCACGATCATACCCCATGCTACGGCATAACCATGCGGGACAGGTCTCCCGCTGGACATGGCGAAGCTTTCGAAAGCATGGGCGGTTGTGTGACCGAAATTCAATGCTTTCCGGATATTTTTTTCGAACGGATCTTTTTCTACCACATCCTGTTTGATCTTTATGGAACGAAAAACCAACTCATTCAATTTGGTATAGTCGATCTCGTCGAAAGAATAGGCCATGATTTTCTCCCATTCTGCTTCTGAATGGATCAATGCATGTTTGATCATTTCAGCATACCCCGATAGGAGGGCTGTATGATCGAGTGTCCGGAAAAAATCGGATGAAATAATTACCGATTTGGAAGGGTAAAAGGAGCCGATCTCGTTTTTATATCCTCCGAAGTTAATAGCTGTCTTACCTCCTACAGCGGCGTCTACCGCCCCGAGTAGAGTGGTGGAGATATTGATATAAGTGATTCCCCGTTTGAAGGTTGCGGCGGCAAAACCTCCCAGGTCAGTCACCATTCCTCCTCCCAGGTTTGCCAGTAGCGAATGGCGGGTGGCACCGTTTTCGGTGAGGAGTTGCCAGACCCTACTCAGGTTTTCAATTGTCTTGTTGGAATCGCCGGCAGGGATTACAATTTCTTTGGCATCGTGCAACAAAGGTATTTCTGTAAGTAAGGGAAGACAATGGGTATGGGTATTTTCATCCGTGAGTATGAATAGTTTATCATAATGGATACTTTGGATCGCTTTTTCTACATCGGTGGCAAGATGAGCGCTTTTGATGATTTGCTGCATAGTATATATTTCTAATTCGTTGTTTTAGTGTTTGCTGTTGCTTTCAGGGCTTGATACAACTCTTCCTGAATGCGCTCCCTGATGTTCAATGTGGATTGACGGTTGGGCGTACGGGAAGGATTTACCCTGTTTGAAAGGAAAATATAGATCATATTATTGACAGGATCTACCCAGAAGCTTGTGCCGGTGAATCCCGTATGTCCATATACTTCGATGGGTGTTCCTGGGCTGGTGGGGCTGTATCTGCTGTTGGCAGGATCAGGTTTATCAAATCCCAGACCACGGCGACTAACACTGCTCTTCGTTTTTGTGAAAAGCTTGACCGTCTCTTCACTGAGATACCGTTCTCCCCCGTATTCTCCTCCATTGAGCCACATCTGGTAGAGTTTGGCCAGGTCGTTGGCGCTGGAAAAAAGTCCCGCATTTCCTGAAATTCCACCGAAAAGGGCGGCTCCTTCATCATGTACATATCCACGTACGTGTTGCTTGCGGAAAAATGGATCATCTTCAGTGGCGGGAATCCGTTCAATGGGTATTTGCTTCAGTGGCTGGAAGGTGGTGGTATAAGCTCCCAGCTTATGGTAAAAATTTTGTTTCACATAACTGTCAAGATCGATTCCTGAAACAGACTCTACGGCTTCCTTCAACAGCATGAAATTCAGGCAGCTATACCGGTAATTCCCTTTCCGACTCAATGGTGTGTCAATGACCTCTTTCAATAGCTTGTCGTGCATCTTGTCGTTGGCATAAATGCCTTTGGCCACGGGGAGGTGAAATTCTTCCGATTCACGGGTAGAGATTAGCTCGGGCAGGAATTTATAATCGGTACGGCCCCAGGCTCCTGCATAACGGGCATGGTAAACTGCCGATTTTTTGCCGAACAATGTGCCGGAATAGCTATTCTCGTCAATGGCTGACGTATAATAGGGAATAAAAGCGGGTACTCCGGTTTCATGTAGTAATAAAGAACGTATGGTGAGGCTGGCTTTATTGGTTCCTCTGGTCTGCGATAGGAATTTGCTGAGTGGATCCTGAAGACGTATTTTTTTTTCATCATATAATTTCATGATGGCAGGAAGTGTGGCAGTAGTCTTGGTAACTGAAGCCAGATCATAAACGGTCTCGTCTGTCACTTCGGGGCTTTCTCCATAATCGAATTTACCAAATTCCCTTTCATAAATGACTACCCCGTCTTTTGCCACCAGTATCTGACATCCTGGATAGGCCCGCTGCCTGACTCCTTCCAATGCAATACTTTCTATCTCACTGAAATCCTCAGAATACAGTTCCACCTCTTCGGGCATAGAGTAACCCAGACGCATTTTCTCTGTATTCAGCCCGGTTCCTTCCCCGAAAGTTCCTGCCGAAACCGGCAGTCTCCCACTCATCCCGATTCCTCCGAAAACACCCTGTGCGGCACTCATCTGCGCAAACGCAGTAGTATCATATGCCATTATCACTGTTGCAGCATTGCCGACCAAATCTTGAAAATTATCCAATCTGTAGGGAGAAGTGAAAAATACCAATACTATTTTTCTGTCTTTCGCCAATTGTTGGAGGGCAGGAGCATCGACCACGTTATTTGAATGAATGGAGATAATAACTGTATCATATTCCTTTAATCCCTTTATTTCTGATAGGGATGCTGTGGATTGAGTAGTAAATGTGCTTATTGAGGTATATTTCTTCAGGTATTTGTGAAATATATTATTAGTTGTAGCACCAATAGCTATGGCAGCGATCTTTGTCTCGTCGAGTTTTTTAATCGGAATCAATTCCTGTTCGTTTTTGAGGAGAGTGACAGCACCATCGTAAATCTTCCGTTGTACCCATTCGGCGGAAGGAGCATTGACACGATTCAGGACGGTAGAGGTATTGATAGGAACGAATTGGTTAACTCCGAGGATATATTTATAGGAAAGGATTTTCCGCACCTTTGCCTCCAAGAGTGTGGTGGGGATTGTCCCCTCTTCGATTGCCTTTTTTACTGAGGTGAATTCCTTTCCCTGATTTATCACGCCCAGTATAATGTCATTACCGGCCAGCAATGCTTTTACACTTGCGTGGGGCTGATCTGAAACACCTTTCATTGCCATCCCATCGGTAAAAGTAAGCCCGGTAAAGCCCATCTCTTCTTTAAGGAGACTGACACCCACTTCAGGAGAAAGCGATGCAGGCATTCCATTTGTCCCCAATGCCGGTACATCGAGATGTCCCGTCATAATTCCTGATAACCCTGCGTTAATATATTCACGGAAGGGCAGCAGTTCCACCTCTTCCAGCCGGTTACGGCCATGGAGGATGGTTGGAAGTGCCTTGTGCGAATCTTCTGAAGTATCGCCATGACCGGGTAAATGTTTGGCTACCGACATTACGCCATTCTCTTCCAGCCCTTTCGAATAAGCAATCCCTTTCTTCGCAACATTTACCGGATTCTCTCCATAAGCACGGGTGCCGATAATAGGATTTTTGGGATTACTATGCACATCCAGCGAAGGGGCAAAATTCACATGGATACCCATTTCTTTGCATTGGCGCGCCACCTCTTGCCCGTAAAGTTTTACGATCTCCTCATCCTGTATAGCACCAATAATTATATTACGTGGATATTTTGGGGCATCAGACAGTCGCATCGACAGACCCCATTCACCATCGAGACCAATCAGAAGTGGAATATCGGCAACCTGCTGGGCGTAATTAGTGATATCTGCCTGTTGAGTGACAGTTCCTTTGGAAAAGAGTAGTCCTCCCACTTTCTGGTTCCGGATATATCCTGATATTTTTGTCTTCCATCCGCTGCTGGGTTCTACTATGGGCATGAAAAGCTGGCCGATTTTTTCGTCGAGGGACATTTTTGAATATACCGAATCAACCCATCGGTCCATTACCTGCTTGTCCGCCTGTCCATACAAACCGGTAGTTATCTGTGCCGTTGTTAGTAATGGACATACAACGGATATATAGAGAAAAAGTATCTTCCTTATCGTAGGTCCCTTCATAATTATTCTCTTCTTATCTTAATTGTAAATTTATTATTTTTAGCTAGTTATATAAATGTGTAAGTTCTATTATTAAATCAAACTCAATCAATCTCCCTTGAATCAACACATCTCCAAATTATCACATCATCGAATTATCTTTCGGTTTTTTCCAGTTCCACATCAATCTTTCCCACATATCTCCCGCGGCCATTGGTCTGATAAATCATTACATCTTTATTGTCCAGATTCTTACGTATCTCCGGTTCTTTCATATAAGTATGACTATGCCCTCCAATGATCAGGTCGATATGGCGGGTAGATTCGGCCAGTTTTTGGTCTTGCTGGTAGCCAAGATGGGAAAGGCAGATCACCATATCGCAATTTTGTTGCGAACGAAGCTGTCCGGCCAGTTTATTGGCGGTCTTTACCGGATCAAGAAATTTCATTCCCTTGTAATTTTCGGCAGCAATTAATCCCTGAGGTTTTACACATATACCGATAATACCGATCCGCACACCATCTTTTTTCAGGATTACATAGGGTTTTACTAAATTGGCCAATCCTGTCTGAGAGAAATCGTAGTTACTGGTGATAACGGGAAAATCAGCTTTGCGGATTATCTCTTCAAGTACCTCCAATCCGTAATCGAATTCATGATTGCCTAATGTGGCTGCATCGTATTTCATCAGGTTCATCGCTTTTACTTCTACTTCCCCTTTGAAAAGATTGAAATAGGGTGTACCTTGTACAAAATCACCTGCATCTAAAAGAAGTACATTTCTGTTTTCTCTTCTCACTTCATTGATAAATGATGCCCGTCGTTCCACTCCGCCTTTGCCCGGAGCTGTCTTGTCTGTTTTGGGTAGAGGTTCAATACGGCTATGGGTATCATTGGTGTGGAGAATGACAATTCTTTTCTGGGAAAAAACCGGAGAGGAGAATAGTAGGGCGAGGCAGAGTATGATGATGTTATTTGTTGAATGCATTTTTATTTGAATAGTTAATTTATTGATGTGTTGATTAATGAGTAGATTTGTCCCGACTTATCGGGATCACCGAACCGTGATGCGACCATCGAGAGTAGATTCGACTTCATCTCCGCGCCGGGTCTGTTCCTGTACCCAATCAATCATCACGTCGCGTAGCGTGACGCCGCTATTGACGCTGGTGACAGCATTGTGAAAAGCACTCATATTGTCATTCCCCTCAGCCAAATAGTCGAGCGTGACGATATGATAGATTTTGTCTTTGTCAATAGTTTTTCCGTCGACGGTGACACTTTTTACTTTATTCTTTTCGATAATCAATTTTACATTCGACGATATACCTGCACCGCCGATACGGGCATATGCATCGAACATCTTTTTCAGGTCGCTGCCTTTCAGATCGAGAAAGGTGATGGTATTGTCGAACGAGTAAATTTCGTAGAGGTTGCCAATAGTTATATCCCCGGCGGGCAAAGTGGCGCGATGTCCGTGGACGTTCATCACCCCCATATCTGCTCCCTCGGGCAAATGCTCATCTCCGTACGCTTTCATTACATCCGAGGTGAGATTTGTTAACAAACTCTCGGGTCTTTTGTAGTCCATAAGCTGTGCTGATTTACCGATCACTACGTTCATTTCCCGGTCAAGTTCCGTTTTATAGGATTCAATGAGTGTTTCCATCTCCCGGTCGGGGTCTGCATCGAACGAGGAGTTCATCTCGACGATAGTGCCGGACATTTCTGTAATCCGGTATTGTTGATTGCATGAAAGCAGGATGATGGCTGTAATGGCAATCCATATTGTTTTTAATTGCATATCACAAATATATTAATTTCAACAGGTCAAAAGTACGTTTTTTTACCTTTCGCATCAAGGTAAAGCGCAAAAAATAAACATTAAATTGTATTTTATATATCAGATTTAAAGAAATTTTCCTACCTTTGCATTCGCTTTACGCAATCTCTGTCGGTAACATGCCGTTATATTGCGTTGAAAGGGTTAATTATTAACATAAAGCTTGATTAAAAGATGGATTTAATAAAAATCGCGGAAGAGTCTTTCGCGGGAGAAAAGAAAGAATTTCCCAAATTCAAGAGTGGTGACACGATCACGGTAGCTTATCGTATTGCGGAAGGGAATAAAGAGCGTATACAGCAATATAGGGGTGTGGTAATCAAGATCGCCGGTCATGGTGATGCCAAGCGTTTTACAGTTAGAAAAATGTCTGATAATATAGGTGTAGAGCGTATCTTCCCGATGAATTCTCCATTCATTGACAATATCGTACTCAACAGCGAAGGGAAAGTACGCAGGACTAAACTGTATTACCTGCGTAATCTGAGGGGAAAAGCTGCCCGAATCAAGAAAAAAGTATATTAACGACTTGCAGTGAGAAAAGATATATAAGCTCCGGATTTTTTCGGAGCTTTTTTTGTAGTTTGCAGTAGTATTTCATTATTTTTGTCGTACTGTTTTTATTCACGGTAGCCTGAGGCATGTTATTCAAAACAGAAGGTATAGTACTTGGGGTCAATTCTTATAGCGATACTTACTCTATCGCACATCTCTTTACGCGTGATTTTGGTAGGGTTTCCTATCTGCTGCCGATATCTCGTGGAAAAAGGATAAAAATACGTAATTCTCTTTTCTTTCCATTATCGGTCTTGTATCTGGAGGTAGAGCATATGCCATTGCGCGATGTGCAGCGGTTGAAAGAGGTAGAGAGGCAATTCCCGTTATATGAGTTATGCACCCATATCACCAAAGTGTCACTGGCCTTTTTTATTTCGGAGTTTTTATCGTTTGTCCTCCGGGAATCGGATAATAATGAATCGACCTTCGATTATCTGAAAAATTCAATAGAGATACTGGAAGCCACAGAAAAAGGATTGGCTAATTTTCATCTGGCGCTTATGATGGGATTAACCCGCTTTTTGGGAATCTATCCCAATGCGGAATTTCTTGACGAACACTCCTATTTCGACCTGCAACACGGTGAGTTTGTAGTAAATGAACCGATGCATACCTATTATCTGAATAAGAAAGAAAGTGCGTATCTACGTGACCTTTATCGCATCAATTATGGCAATATGCATCTTTTTAAATTGTCGCGAAATAATCGTAATGAGATTGCGGACCAGTTGTTGGATTATTACCGGTTACATACATATAATTTTCCGCCGCTGAAATCGTTGGAAGTTCTGAGGAAATTGGGATGATGCACAATTGACAATGGGAAATTAGGCGCCTCACCACCTCACCGCTCAGGTACTAAACCACTTATTTATACACTTGGAAAACAATCACCCTGCCTTTAGGATCGATACTAAAAGAATCTCCCAATGATTCATTCAATGTCCCTTGCCACCAGTTTGTCAATATTCTTCCATTGATCTCATACTTAAGGTTGTACGTCGTGAGTTCTTTGGGGTCGATGGCGAAAATAGAAACCCGTTCTTCCTTATAGCTCTTGAATGCCGTAAAAGATTGAATAGGGGTAAAAATACCCCAGTCGGTAACCATCACTATTTTTGCCATCTCTTCATAGTCGGCTAATAATGAGATGTTGCCGATGGTATGATCTTCCCGCCTTCCGGTCCCTCCCACAATTACTATCTCTTGCCTGCCGTTCTCGACACAAAACCGTACTGATTTAGTGAGATCATTGGTTTCCTGATCAGAGTCGGGATGAAGGATATCAACAAAACGGTTCTTATTTTCTTCTGAGATGGAGTCACAATCACCTACAATTGCATCCGGCATTCCACCACGGGCAATAAAGTCATTGACGGCACCGTCGCAACAGACAATATACTCAGCGTCCCGGATATAGGAGAGGGGTACCGGATGTTTTGGAAATCGCCCATTGGCAATGATGACAGCAGTCGTGGCAGATTTATTTCTATTCATCTTCTATCTCTTATCTCTTTGGTTCTATACTCTTGTCGAATGAAATTATTGCCACAAAGGTATAAAAGAAGGATTAATGAAAGATACCTATAGGAATAAATTCCACAATTACTTTATGAAATCGATCACACTCTTTCCAGTTTCTCCTCCAATTGAATCGATTTTGGAAATAAAATGTTATTTTCCAGATGAATATGCCGATGCAAGTCTTCTTCAAATTCTTTCAGCAGGCTGAGTGTCACCCTATAGGTATTGCAAGCATCTTCGGGCGGAGTATAATTCCCTGTCAATTCACTGATTCTCCTGAAGCGCTCACCTTCTGCGGTATGTTCCTGTTCCATTTGGGTGATGTAGGCAGCGGCTGATCCTAATCCGGTCTGTGGCCTTTTCCCATCGGATAATTGGGCTCTTACCAAGAGACGGATGTAGGGAAACAGCATCAATTCCTCTTTTTTCATGTGTGCTGAGAGATCTGCCGCCGAGTCGAAGAAGAGTTGCTCCACTTCGGTCAATTCGGGGTGGTTATCGCTGTGAACCCTTACCACTTTTTGAAGGAAAGGTGTGATTTCCGGAATCTTTTTCTCCACATAGCGGTGGTGCGTTTTCTCTATGTAATCGGTCAGTAGGTCGAGTGGGAAAGCATTGACGTTGATATCTCCTGCTGCCTTTTCGTTGATTACTTCGGAGAGTTCACCGATCAACCGGTTTTCATCGATTTGTTTTTGACGGCAGGCGTCGGCTATCGTCCTGTTTCCATTGCAGCAGAAATCTATATTGTATTTTTTGAATACTGAGGCAGCTTTGTAGTTCTCTGCTACGAGTTTGCCTATGATGCTTTGATTGTTTATGTCCATATTATAAATATTTTAAAGAGCTTCCTCCGCTCTATATTTGGAATGAACCGGAGGAAAGGCTCGTAAGTGAATAATTATTACTTTTTTTTCTTGATCGTTAGAGTATATACAAACCAGAATAGGGCAAGGGTACCTATTGCAAAGACTGTGTCGCCTATGATACGCAACCATTTAAATGTCCCGACTAGCGGTTGTTGCATGAATTCAGCAGAACGGGCATACCACATCCCTTCCTTGACGCTGGCGACGGTCTGCATCAGTCCGACCGGCAGCAGGCTCAATACTACCATCAGGAACAGCCCGATATTGAGAGTCCAGAATGTGAATGAAATCAGTTTGTTGTTCCATTTTTGTTTGCGGTACATACTGCGCAATACGAACAGGATAAGCCCGATACCCAGCATGCCATACACCCCGAAGAGTGCTGCATGGCCATGTACCGGTGTGGTGTTCAATCCCTGCATATAATAGAGGGCGATGGGAGGGTTGATGATAAATCCGAAGATTCCGGCTCCCAGGAAATTCCAGAAGGATACCGAAAGCAGGAAGTATATAGGCCATTTGTAATCCGCCAACCATTCGGTGGCTTTACTCATCCGGTAGTTGTGATAGGCTTCGAATCCAATCAATACCAGCGGAACCACTTCGAGGGCGCTAAAAGTAGCTCCCAGCGCCATAACAGCCGTCGGTGTCCCGGTGAAGTACAGATGATGGAAAGTACCCAGAATGCCGCCTGTCAGGAAAATCACCGTGGCAAAGAGCACGTTGTTGGTCGCCGATTTAATGCCCAGCAATCCCATGCGTGTAAAGAGGAAGGCGGCTACCACGGTAGCAAATACCTCGAAGAATCCTTCTACCCAGAGGTGTACTACCCACCAGCGCCAATATTCGGCTACCGCCAGGTTGGTAGTCCTTCCCCACATTAGTCCCGCACCATAGAATAACGCTATGGCGGCACAAGAAATCAGGAACAGGATGAGTAATCCCCTTTCGGATGTCCCTTTCTTGATGATAGGCAGGATAGGGCGGATCATCAATGTGAGCCAGAGAAATAGTCCCACCACCAGCAGTATTTGCCAGAAACGTCCCAGGTCCACATACTCATATCCCTGATGGCCGAACCAGAAGTTATTCACGAGGTCGAGCCGCTGCATAACCCCAAACCATTGCCCGATCATGGAGCCTGCCACCACAATGAGCAGCGCGATAAAAAGCAGATTGACTCCCAGCTTCTGGAATTTGGGATCCTTTCCGTTCAACGAGGGCGCAATATACAATCCGGTAGCCAGCCATGCCGTGGCTATCCAGAAGATGGCCAGCTGGATATGCCAGGTGCGCGTGATGGAGTAGGGTATAAATTTGGCTATATCGATACCGTAAAACGCATCTCCTTCCACTCCGTAATGGGCGGTGATTACACCCAACAGTACCTGGACAAGAATCAGCAGGTTCACAATCCAGAAGTATTTCTTTACTGCCCACATCGATGGGGTGATGTGCTGGTTCATCAACGGGTCTTCCCTCGGTTTCAGGGTTTCCTCCTGACGGCTGCGTGCCTGTACGAAAATCATGATGCCAATCCCTAAAAGCAGCATGACGATACTGAATCCCGTCCAAAGTACCAGGTCGCTGGTCGGCACATTGCCTATCTGTGTGTCCGGGGGCCAGTTGTGCGTATAGGTCACATCCGAGCCGGGGCGTTCAGTGACACATGCCCAGGATGCCCAAAAGAAAAACTTCGCCATTTTATCCATCCTCTCTTCCGATTTAATACTGTTTTTTGCGATGGCGTAATCGGAACGTAATTTGTCCAGTGCCGGATCATCCATGAAGAGTCCCGCATAATGTTGTTTGTTATGTAGGAATGCCTCATACCGTTCGTTGGAAATAGTGAGCGTTTTGGTTGCTGCATCGTAGGTGTTCTTCCTGAGAAACTGCTGCAACCTTGACTCTAACGATGCCTTGTCGGCCGGAGCCAATGCGTCGAACGGTTTCCCGTAATCGGCTTGTGACCATTTATTCAGGAGATACTGCGCTTCCCGGTGCAGATAATCGGCAGTCCAGTCGGGTGCGACATAGGCACCATGCCCCCAGACGGTACCGATCTCCTGCCCTCCAATGCTTTGCCAGATATTCTGGCCGTCTTTGATATCATTACCCGTAAATAATAACTCCCCCGACTCGTTAACGACTTGTCCGGGTACCGGCGGAGCCTGCTGGTAGATTTGAGTGCCGTAAAATATTAATACGGTAAACGAAATACCCACCACCAATGCAAATGCAATCCATAATTTTTTCTGTGACATACTGAATATTTTTTAGGTTAGACTTTATGATATGATGCGGATTGATCGTATAAAATGAATGCCTATCATGAATAAACAGACGACCTTGACCACTTCTGTTCCTACATAATAAAAATGGAGAGGTGAGGATGGCACATCCAATCCCTGTTGATAGAGCGGAATACGAGCGTCGAGTGCAGGTAATAGCCAAAGTGTTTGGGTGAGAAGTATCAATAGTGCGGCCAGGAACAGTATACGGGGTAGGTTCATTCCTATTCCCCGATGAAGCAGGAACAAATCTATAGCTATGAGAATGGCGAATACCCATTCTACTTTGTTTAGCGCTTTAAATATCAGACTGCCGATACCAAGTCCTAAAGGCAAAGTCACTCCGGGTGCCCTGAATTTTAACCATGCCTCCATAAAGCTGATCGCACAAACAAATCCTATCCAAAGAAAAACTGAGGGAAGCGCTAACAGGTAGAATTGAATTTCTTTTGTTTGCATTTCTTTTTAATTTTGATCGTGATTTAAATCTGTATCTGACTGTGTATGACGTAGTAATATGTCTAAAGTCGTTTTCAAGCAGACACCTATTTTATTTACGACAATTTTGTCGTAAATTACCGTAAAAAATTATCGTTTCAGCAGAGTTTCCTTGTTTTTTATTCCCACTGCCAGTTCATAAGCGGTGGTTTCCTTCAACACATCCCTCATCGTTCTCCTGATCTCTTCCACAGAGTGGTGCATGGGGCAGGGGCGTTTTTCATCGCATTGGTCCAGCCCCAGGGCACAACCTTCAAAGAAAGCATTTCCATCGATAGCCCTGACGATATCGGCCATTGTGATATAATGCAGGTTTTCGCGCTTGATTTCAAAACCCCCATTCGGACCCGTATAGGATTCTACAATACCGTTTTTCGACAATAACCCCAATATCTTCCCTGTAAAGGCTTCGGGAGAACCGGTATTCTGTACAATATCGCCGATTTTCACTCTTTTCTCCTTTAGCGATTGGGAAGCAATATAAAGGGTAGCCCTTATTCCATATTCACAAGCTTTCGAAAACATCCAATATATTTTCTCCAAAGATATATATTATTTTTAATTCCCGATAAAAATATCGTAAATATTTTTTATCCGAATTTTAACTCTCAACCTTCAATTCAATTTCCATCTTCTGACTCCCAGTCTCCATCCTTCATTTTTAGTTTTAGTTCTTCATCTCCCATTTTTTTAATGGTGAAAACGTTCTGGAATGTTTGGTTCTTGATTCTAAAAAAACTTTTCCCTCTTTCCTGTGAAATCTTTAATAAAATATAAAAGAGTGGCTTTCTCAAACAATAGGATTAAAAAACTGTTCTTATGTAGAATTGTTCTAAATATATAAGGATACACTAAGAAATATTTATATCGTAAAGTAATCGCTGTTATGGCCAAAACAAAATCAAAAAAAAGTGAATTAACAAAAGAAAAAATGTTGCACATGCATCGGTTGATGCTTGATATCCGTAATTTCGATAACAAGGTAAACCGGCTTGTGAAAAAGGGGAAAATACCTGGCATGACGCACTTCTCTGTAGGGGAGGAGGCTGCCAATGTGGGAGCTATCGGTGCGATAAGGAAAGGATTCGATATGATCACATCCAATCACCGTGGACATGGGCAGAGTATCGCCCTGGAGATAGATCTCAACGGGATGATGGCCGAGATCATGGGAAAAGCCACCGGAACCTGTAAAGGCAAGGGAGGATCGATGCATATAGCCGATCTCGATGGTGGAAACCTGGGTGCGAACGGAATTGTAGGCGGTGGAATGGGAATGGCTATTGGTGCCGCACTCACCCAGAAGATGAAAAAGACAGGAAAAATCATTCTCTGCTGTTTCGGCGATGGGGCCGTTAACGAAGGTACTTTCCATGAAACATTGAATATGGCTTCTATCTGGAAGTTACCCGTGATTTTCTACTCCATTAATAATATGTATGGGATCAGCACGCCCATCAAGAGTGTAATCAATATCGATTACAATTATCAACGAGCATCCGCTTATGGTGTTCCCGGACACTTTATTGAAGATGGCAATGACTTGCTTGCCGTTTACAATAAATTCGAGGAGGTGGTGCAATATGTACGTGATGGTAACGGTCCGGTGTTGGTAGAAGCGATTACCTATCGTTGGCTGGGACATTCAACGTCTGACCCCGGGAAATACCGTACCAAGGAAGAGGTGGATGAATGGAAGAAAAAAGATCCTATCGAACGATTTAAAGGATACCTTATTGAAAATAAGATAGCTACCGCATCAGAGATAGAAGCGATTGAGAAAGCCTCTGAAGATGCAGTAGAAGAATCTGTGAAGTTTGCGTTAAGCAGTCCTGAACCGACACTGGAATCGGCATTCGAGGATATCTTTGCAGATTAATTTTACTAACCCAAAAAAATGATTTAGTCCGGAGGCTTTGTAGTCTCCGTCACTCATACAAAACAACAACAGTATAAAAACAGATGGAAAATAATACAAAGCTCATGTCTGTCCGCGATGCCATTATCATGGCTATGTCGGAAGAGATGCGTCGTGATGAGAACGTATTCCTGATGGGAGAAGATGTAGGGATTTTCGGAGGTGACTTCGGTACCTCGGTCGGTATGCTCGAAGAATTCGGCAAAGAACGTGTGCGCGACACCCCTATTTCAGAAAATGCTATTTCCGGGGCGGCCATAGGTGCTGCCATGACAGGGATGCGTCCCATTGTGGATGTCACTTTTATGGACTTCATTGTCTATATGATGGATAATATTGTGAATCAGGCAGCCAAAACAAGGTATATGTACGGAGGAAAAGGACAGATACCGGTGGTATTCCGTGCAGCCGCTGGAGGAGGCGTTGGTTCGGCCGCGCAACACTCGCAGTCGCTCGAAGCATGGTTTACACATATCCCCGGTCTCAAAGTGATTGCCCCGGGAACACCCGCTGATGTGAAAGGATTATTAAAAGCGGCTGTCCGCGACAATAACCCGGTAATCTTCCTCGAGTACAAAGCTCAATATAATATGAAAGGCGAAGTCCCCCTCGATCCTGAGTTTGTATTGCCGATCGGAAAAGCCGATATCAAGAAAGAAGGAAAAGATGTGACGGTTATCACTTATGGGCGTATGCTGGAAAGGGTGATACAGGCTGCCAACGAGGTAGAGGAGGCCGAAGGGGTAAGTGTGGAGGTCGTGGACCTGCGCACATTGGCGCCGCTCGATAAAGAGGCAGTACTCGAGTCAGTGAAAAAGACCGGAAAAGTATTACTGGTAAACGATGCCCATAAAACAGGCGGTTTTATCGGAGAGGTAGCAGCAATGATTGCCGAGAGCGATGCGTTCGATTATCTTGACGGGCGTATTTTGCGGCTGGCCGGTGAGGATGTACCCATTCCCTATAACCAGACCTTGGAGACTGCTATGATTCCGAGTGTGGCCCGGATCAAGAAGTACATTCTCAAATTAGTGAATAACCGATAAAAAGGGTGAGGATGGAAAATAAAAAATTCAGGGCAACACCGGCGGCGAGGGCTTTGGCCAAACGTCTGGGAGTGGATCTGCTCAGTGTGACCGGTACCGGTTTTAAGGGGCGCATTCATAGGGATGACATAGCCAATTTCAATTACGAAGAGAAAATTCATATCTCTCCGCTTGCCCGTCATATTGCCGACGTACATAATATAGACTTGAAAGGGGTAAAAGGATCAGGACACCGGAATAAGATTATGAAAGACGATGTCTTGCAACTGATTTCCGATCCCGATTTGAAAGCCCGGTTTACACTCAATGATTTTGGGGAAGTTCCCAAAGCGGACCAGCCTGCGGTCAAACCTGCGGTGAAGGTATCGCAGGGAGCGACTGCCGCGGCAAGCGCACCCATTGCATCACAGGCTGCTCCGGTGATGGGAGAGACCGAAAAAGTGCCGATGACCCAGATGCGCAAGATCATCGCCAAACGGATGTCGGAGAGTTATTTCGGTATTCCCACTTTTATCCAGACCTGGGAGGTGGATATGACCGAGTTGTTGGCATTGCGTAAAAAGCTGATTGAACCGATACAGGAGAAAACCGGAAAGAAATTGACGGTGACCGACCTGATCTCGTTGGCAGTAGTGAAGACGTTGTTGAAGCATAAGTATATCAATGCCAGCCTTAACCCCGAAGGAACGGAGATTACTTTTCACAATTATGTGAATCTGGGAATGGCGGTCGGTCTGGACGAGGGATTACTGGTGCCGGTTGTGAAGAACGCCGACAAGATGTCACTCAGCGAGTTTGTGGTCGCTTTTAAAGATTTGACGGAGCGTACCTTCTCGAAAAAATTACTGCCCGACGAGCAAGCCGGAAGTACCTTTACGATCAGTAACCTGGGGATGTATCCCGTAGATGAATTCACCGCCATCATCAACCAGCCTAATGCGGCTATTTTGAGTGTTGCCTCCACAAAGGAGAAGCTGGTGCCGGTTAACGGCGAAGCGGTTGTGCGGCCCATCATGAAGATGAGCCTTACCAGCGACCATCGTATTATCGACGGACTGACGGCAGCGAAGTTCATGACCGATCTGAAAAAATTGATAGAAGATCCGATCACCTTGTTTATTTAAGAAGAGGAAAAAAATAAGTTCAGGAAAAAAATAGATATATGGCTTTTGAAATAATTATGCCCAAGGCAGGTCTGGATATGACCGAAGGGCAAATCGTAAAATGGTTGAAGAAAGAGGGTGATCCGGTAAAAGAAGGTGAGATTATCCTTGAGATCATGACAGATAAAACCAGTATGGAGATCGAAGCGGAAGCATCGGGCATCCTGCTTAAAATCGTGCATCCTGATGGTGATACCGTACCGGTGACCGAGGTGATCGGTTATATCGGGGATGAAAACGAATCGGTGGATACATTGATGCCCGAGGTAATCGAAGATACCGGAGAGAAAGAGAGTGAAGAAGATAAGCGGATGATCCGTCTCGAGGATAACTATCAGGTAGTGGTGATCGGGGGAGGTCCTGCCGGCTATGTGGCTGCCATTAAAGCGGCGCAGTTGGGAGCCCGGGTGGCCATCGTGGAGAAAGGCGAATTCGGCGGTACTTGCCTGAATGTGGGATGTATCCCCACAAAGGCTTATCTCAAAAATGCCGAGATCATCGAGCATATCCGAGAAGCATCCTCGAGAGGAATCCTGATCGACAGTTCACAGATCAAAGTAGATATGGAGAAAGTGCAGGAGTTCAAAAACGGCGTGGTGAGGAAACTGACCAGCGGCGTGGAGGCACTTCTCAAAAGCAATGGTGTGGATATCTATAAGGGGGTTGGAAAGATCAACAAGAATAAGGATGTGGTAGTGAACGATTCGCAGATACTCAAAGCCGACAAGATTATTCTGGCGGGCGGATCCAAAGCATCCAAAATCAATATCCCCGGTATCGAAAGCGATAAGGTGCTTACCAGCGACGATCTTCTTGCCATTAAGGAGGTTCCTGAAACACTGGCCGTTATTGGTGGTGGCGTGATCGGAACAGAAATGGGACAATCTTTTGCCGGACTTGGATCCAAGGTAATCATCATCGAGATGATGGACCGTATAGTGCCGCCTCTCGACCATGAGGTTTCTGCCGAGTTGACCAAGATCATCAAGAAGAAGGGGATGACGGTAATCACCTCTGCCCGTATTACCGAAATTGTAGATAAGGGTGATAAACTGGAAATCAAGATTGATGGAAAAGAGCCGGTGATTGCCGACAAGGCACTGATCTCCATTGGCCGCGTGCCCGATCTCGACGGGATAGGTGAGATGAAGTTCGAGACCGAACGGGGTAAGATAAAGGTGGACAAATACATGGAAACGAGTGTGAAAGGCATCTATGCTCCCGGCGATGTGAACGGTATTAAAATGCTTGCCCACGTAGCGTTCAGGATGGGTGAAGTAGCTGCCGAGAATGCGGTGAAGGGAAACGAGCGTTCCATCAGGTTGCTTTCGGCTCCTTCAGTGGTGTATACTTCGCCTGAAGTGGCGATGGTCGGTCTAACTGAGGAAGAAGCACGTGCGAAGTACGACGATATCCGTATCGGACGGTTCAGTTTTGCCGCCAACGGGCGTGCCCTGGCTTCAAGCGAAGCACACGGTTTCGTGAAGGTGATCGCTGATAACCGCTATGGTGAAGTGTTGGGCGTGCATATCATCGGCCCCTCTGCAGCTGAGATCATCACCCAGGCATCGTTGATCATGGAGATGGAGATTACGGTAGATGAGGTGATAAAGACCATCTATGGGCATCCCACCTATTCCGAAGCGCTCTTCGAAGCTTTTGCCGACGTATTGGGTGAAGCGGTCCATATTCCCAAAAAGAAGAAGTAAATTGCGAGATATGGGTGCCCCATAAAGCATCTAAAGGTTTCCGTTTTAGTTGCATACATTGCCAATTTTATTTAAATCAATTAATTACATATGAGTTTAGTGCGGGTTCCGGCTGAAAGATGACGGAGCCCGCTCTCCTTTTGTCCTATGATATATATCGTCAATAAAAGTACCGATCCCGCATATAATATCGCGTTGGAAGAATTTTGTTTCAAGGAACTGAAACATTTCGATAAAATCTTTATTCTTTGGATCAATGAGCCGGCCATAATTGTAGGGAAGCACCAGAATACTCAGGCGGAGATTAACACCCGTTTTGTACAGGAGAACGGGATCCATGTGGTAAGGCGTATCACCGGAGGCGGAGCGGTTTACCATGACCTGAACAATCTGAATTATACCATCATCTCCAATGAAAAAGAGGGTGAGAATGATTTCGATTTCAAGACTTTCTCACAACCGGTCATAGAGACACTGGCAGAACTGGGAACGACGGCAGAATTTTCCGGCAGGAATGATATTACCATCGACGGAAAAAAGATATGTGGCAATGCGCAGGCGTATGCCGGTAACCGGGTTATGCATCATGGATGCTTGTTGTTCGATACCGATCTGAGTGTGCTTTCCAAAGCGTTAGAAGTATCCAAAGAAACGGTTGATTTCAAAGGGGTGAAATCAGTCCGTAGCCGGGTGGATAATATCCTGCCCAATCTTCCTGTAAAGATCACGGTCAATGAGTTTGCGGATAAGATCCTCGATCAGATGATACGGACGTTCCCTGAAATGAAAGAGTATCACTTCGGTGAGGCTGAAAAACAAGAGATTGAAAAAGCCCGCCGGGAAAAATTTGCTAACTGGGACTGGACTTATGGCCATAACCCGGTAGCGGAGGTAATACGCGAAAAGCGCTTTCCTGCCGGACGGATACAGGTGTTCCTGAATATCGGAAACGGCAAGATAAAAGGAATCCGTTTTTACGGTACCTTTTTCGGGAAGAACAGCGACCTGACCGTGCCGCAGGAAATACTAAAGGAAGTGAGGTACACCCCCTCAGACATAAAGAACGCTTTATCTCAATTCGATACTTCCCAGTACTTTGCAGGATTTTCTCTCGATGAACTTACCGAAGCGATCGTGGATTAGAACTTTACCAGCGACCCATCCGTTTCATTTTTCATTGCCTGGCTACCGGCCATCATCCGCTTCCATTTGAAATAGCCGAATACGGAGATCACTGAATAGATGGCAAAAAGGATAGAAGTGGGATAGAGCCCTTTCCAGACATAGAGCCCGCAGGAAATAAAGTTTACTACAAACCAAAACCACCATTGCTCCACATATTTATGGGCAAGTAACCACATCCCAAGGATACTGAGTGCCGTGGTGAAACTGTCGCCGTAAGGGACAGGGCTGTCTGTGAAGCGGATCAGAATAAAGGCGATAATGGCGAATAGGGCACTGCCTATCACCGAAAGCGGCAATATATAGTGCCGCGGCGTGTGGCTGATCGGCAACTCATCTCCTTCTGTCTGATGCTTTGTCCATCGTACCCAACCATAAATACTGGCAAAGAAATAGTAGACGTTGATCCCCATATCGGCATAGAATTTACTCTGGAAGAAAATCCATACGTATACAACAGGCATCAATACACCCACCGGCCACAACCATTTGTTGGCTTTGTATTCCAGATAGAGATAGAGTAGGCCGATAATGGCGCCGATTATTTCAATAGTCTGCATTATTTATTTTTGTATAAAGATAAACGGATTATCTTATTTGATGGAGAAAATCCGTTTATCCTGTATGTAATATTTTAGAAATTGAGAGTAAGCCGCACCATATAATTTCGGGGCGCTTGTGGATAATACCCTACATAATTGAGAGTGCTGCCGTCTTCGAATGCATCTGTCGATGCCCACCCGTTGGCTAAATATTTTTTGTTGTTGAATAAGTTATTGGCGAAAACCTGCAGGTTGAAAGTTCCGAACGATACAGGTTTAAAGGTATAGCCGGCGGAAAAGTTACTTATGAAATAAGCCTCGATTGATTTTGCATCGTCCGAAGTATTGTCCAGATACTGTTTCCCTACGTATTTTCCCATCAGATTCACGTAGAATGCGGAAGCCGGTTGGTAAGTAAGTGACAGGCTGCCTATCAGATTAGGAGAAAAAGAAATATCAGTCGATCCGAATCCCTTGGTTACCTGTGCCTGCCGGTTGTCAGGATCGTTATTAATATATACCGTATTATAATCATTGGGATTGTCGTACAGATCAAAATAAGCTGTGTAATTGTTGATCTTGTTCCTACTGAATGTAGCGTTGGCATCCAAAAGAAATTTGTTGTTAACGAACGGAATGGCGGCTTCCAGTTCAATCCCGGTACGGTAGCTGTCTTTGACATTTTCCATCAGTTTATAGCCTACATCGTTGAGTTTTCCGGTCTGTACCATCTGGTTGTGGTAATCCATATAATAGAAGTTGGCCCCTAACCTGAGCCCGTTCTCCCCCTGGTAACGGTATCCCGCCTCATAGTCGATCATCCGTTCCGGCTTGATGGAATGGGTTGCACCTCCTTTAATACCTTCTTTCAGGTCGGTGCGGAGCGGTTCGCGTTGTCCTACGGCTACCGAAGCGTAAAATCTGTTGAGATCGTTTAACCGGAATGAAAATCCGGCTTTGGGATTTACGAAATTATAGGTGAAATCCCCCCCTGACAGATCTTCCCTGTCTTTATCTATCCCATTGAAACGGTAGGAAATATGCCGGTATTGCAGATCACCGAACAGAGATAGTTTCTCGTTCAGTTGATATTCTGTTTTAATGAAAAAGCTTACTTCCGATTTCTTGCCTTCATTACGGTACCATTCATAGTTTTTAGAAATATTCTCATTGAATTTTACCCAAGGTAATCGGCCATAGTGATCGCCGTTGTAAAAGCTGTACATCCCTCCAAAGGTGAGATTCAATGCGTCTTTTGCATATTTGAGGCCAAGGTTGGCCACATAAAAATCATTGCTCATTAATTCTTGTTTTATTAAATCCGACCGGCTATGAGCGACGCCATTTATAGTTTGTGCAGGTAAGCCGTAATACTCAAATTTCTTTCCGAATATGGGGTCCTTTTTTTTATAATTCTCATAGTAGCCGTACCCATGATTATAACTTAATCCTGCATTGAAAGTGAGATTCCGGTTTAATTCCCTGGCCAGGGTCAATTGTAGAATATCGGAATAGTAGTTATCGGTTTCGTTATCGTAGTAGAGACGGTTGCCTGCATCATCATAATATTCACCTGCAGGATTGTACCGGCGCCCATATTCCTGGTCTGCCATCTGTTCCTTTGAGACACCTTCCCAGGTAATCCCGGTATGTTGTATTCCTTTCATATAGATCAGTCTGAGCAGTTGCTTGTCGGTGTAATGTGATAAAGCAGCATAGAAATTGGTATGGTCCACCTTTCCGTTTCTTATATAACCATCACCCAAGACACGGGAAAAACGGATGTCGAACGACAGTCCGTTCTTTAATATTCCTGTTCCTGCACCAATATTCGATAGGAATGTACCATAACTCCCTATCGCAGAAGAGGCTTCACCATACGCCCGGGAGCGTGCTCCCATGGTCTGGAGAGATATACTGGCACCGAAAGCAGCCGAGCCATTGGTAGATGTACCCACGCCTCGTTGTATCTGTATGTTTTGCAAAGAATTGGAAAGATCGGGCAGGTTTACCCAGAATACTTCCTGGCTCTCGGGATTATTCAACGGCATCCCGTTGAGAGTTACATTAATGCGGGTAGCATCGGTACCCCTGATCCTGAAGGCCGTATTGCCTACCCCTAATCCGTCTTCTGTAAAAGAGACTATTGATGGGGACGTTTGCAGGATAGCCGGGATGTTACGGGCTGCATTTTGTTTTTTGATGTCTGAAGAGGTGATATTGGAATAGGATACCGGCGTATTTTGTCCGGCTCGTGTGGCGGAAATAATTACCTCTTCCAGTTGAATTTGGCTGAGCGTGTCTGATGGCACTTCATCTGCCTTTGTCTGTGAAACCAATGCCAACAACATTGCCGGCAATAAGAAAACCTTTTTCATTTACTTTAATTTTTAAGATGGACAAGGCTTCTTGCCATGTGCATCGTTCGTTAGTGAAATAAAAAAGGGGATTTATAAAGATATATACCGGAAGATCCATATATATATGGATTTTTATTTTCCCTACGCCGGCATTACCCGGATCAGGTGATTTGGGTATGATCTCAGCCCGTTTACTTGGGCACCCCCTGTCGAATGAGAAAACAAAGATAGAATAATTTTGTTCAGTAAAGGCTTATATTCCCTGTTTTTTAACATTAAAGCGACTCTTCAGGGTAAAAATAACCGATTGCATAGCTGTTTTCTTTGGATTTATTTGTAATTTCGTTTATTAAAGCAATAAAAAGAGGTCAAGTAGGTATATGAGTGATGAAGAAAAGCAGATTGCTGAAGAACAGATGATCGAAAATGAGTTTCAGGCTCTTCTGAATGATTATCTGAACTCTAATCACCGGCGGAAGGTGGATGTCATAACCCGGGCGTTTAACATGGCGAAAGAGGCACACAAAGGTGCCCGCCGGCGGTCGGGAGAGCCTTATATCATGCACCCGTTGGCGGTAGCGCGTATTGTGTCGAGAGAGATGGGTTTGGGTTCTACTTCCATTTCTGCCGCTTTGTTGCATGATGTGGTGGAAGATACCGACTATACAGTAGAGGATATCCGTGCACTGTTTGGTGATAAAATTGCGCAGATTGTGGATGGGCTGACAAAAATATCACAGGGCTTGTTTGGCGAAAACGTATCAGCCCAAGCAGAGAACTTCAGAAAATTGCTATTGACCATGTCGGATGATATCCGAGTGATTCTGGTGAAGATTGCCGACCGGCTGCACAATATGCGTACATTGTCCTCTATGACTCCTGCCAAGCAGTACAAGATCACAGGAGAGACATTGTATATTTATGCTCCATTGGCGCATCGCCTGGGACTTTTTGCTATCAAGACCGAACTGGAAGAGCTTTGCTTTAAATATGAGCATCCGGAGATTTATGCCGACCTGACAAAGAAGATTGAAGAGACTGCTCCTGAACGGAACAAGATATATGAAAATTTTGCTGAACCCGTAATAAAGGCGCTCGATAAGATGGATATTGAGTATGAGATGCGGGCGCGGGTGAAGTCGGTCTACTCCATCTGGAACAAAATGCAGAACAAAGGCATTGAATTCTCGGAAGTATATGATCTTTTTGCAGTACGCATTATCTTTGAAGTAACTCCCGGTATGGATGAAAAGAAACAGTGCTGGGATATCTACTCTGCCATTACGGATATTTACAAGCTTCGCCCCGACCGTATCCGTGACTGGGTGAGTCATCCCAAAGCCAACGGTTACCAAGCACTTCATCTTACCGTGATGGGACCCGATGGAAAATGGATAGAAATACAGATCCGGAGCCGACGGATGGATGACATTGCGGAAAAAGGTTTTGCTGCACATTGGAAATATAAAGAGAACAGGATTGAAGAGGATAATGAACTCGATAAATGGTTGAAAACCATTCAGGAAGTACTGGCAAACCCCAATCCGAATGCTATTGATTTCCTTGATACGGTGAAGATGAACCTTTTCTCGTCCGAAATCTTTGTTTTTACACCTAAAGGCGAAATAAAAACATTGCCACAAGGTGCAACCGCACTCGATTTTGCCTACACCATCCATACCCGGGTGGGAGATCATTGCTTAGGCGCCAAAGTGAATCATACCTTGTCGCCACTGAGCCAGAAGCTGAGTAGCGGTGACCAGGTAGAGATACTCACTTCTCAGTCGGTTAATCCTCAACCGGAATGGCTTCATTTCGTGACGACCGCCAAAGCACGTACTAAAATAGAAGCATCCTTACGTAGACAGCGCCGTCGAATTGCTGAAAAGGGGCAGAATATGCTGGAAGAGCTATTTGAGCATGAACCTATCGATAATACTGTTTTCAATAAGATACTGCATTTTTACAAGGCAGAAAACAAAGAAGATCTTTTTTATTTAATAGGGAACAATGAAGTATCCCTTCCGTCCACTAAAGACGCATTCTTTAAGCTAAAGATTGAGGAAGAAAAACAGGATAACCTGTTTGTAAGGTATATGAAGCAGGCGATGAATGCTATTAAAAAGTCGCCCTCTTCTGATCAGAAAAATATAAAAAATATGCAGAAGGATCCGGACGTATCCGTATTCCCGACGGAATTGTCCGGAGAAGAGAAGATTGACCGAAAAGCAGTCTTCCGACTTACTGAAACCAATTTCCGTAAGAATTTTATTGTCCCTTCCTGTTGTAATCCGCTACCGGGTGATGACGTGTTCGGATATATCACAGAAAAGGAGGAGGTGGAGGTACATAAACGTTCCTGTCAGACAGGCTTAAAATTAAAATCCAATTTCGGAAACCGTATCATTGCAGTGGAGTGGGGTGATTATCGGCAGTACTCTTTTCTGGCATCTATCGTGTTTACAGGAATAGACCGGGTGGGAATATTAGGTACTATCCTTACCAAGTTGACAGAGGATATAGTGGTAAATATTCAAAGTGTGAATGTCTCTTCTAATGATGGGATATTTGAAGGGATATTTAATATACATGTGCACAGCGCTGAAGAGGTGAATCAACTTTGTGCTAAAATAGCAAAAGTGGACGGTGTAAGTACCGTCCACAGATCTACTATTTAATTCTTTTCTTTTTCTTACCGAACAGCAATGAAGGGATTTTTTTGACCGCAAAGGTGATGAGTGCCGGTCGGGCCACTTTCCATGAGAGAGAGCCGATAAGTGGAAGATTCGACAAGGCGAGATTTACCCAAGGATTAATCCTTTTCGTCATAAAAGGTGTGACTGAATAAGAAGAACCACTCGACAAATGATCTACCGTTTCGGCCAGTTTCGACTTTACTGACGAAGTAATACCCTTGGTCACCATTGATCCCCAGTTGTCATTCAAATACTGAAGATGGTAGGTAAGCCGTTGACCTGCAATAGTACGCTCTTCACGCAATCGTCTTTTCTCTAATCGCAATTCTTCTATTGGGGATAATTTATAGGTACTCATTTGTCTCTTTTTTTATCTTCTTTCTCATCATCCTGCGACATTAGAAAGCGTATTACCTTATTGGTGAATTTTTTATTGAAATACTTCTTTAAAAGAAGCATGCACAATAATGTCAAAAAAGCAAACGCAGCTACGATCCCGAATCCGGCCCAAAAGTTCTGAAGCAGTTCTCCCAGGTAAAGCCCTACCGTCACCAGCGTAAAGAAAAACGCAATCAGGACAATTGCACCTATCAGCAGGCCATAGATGACTGCTGCGGAACCTAAACTGATCTTTTCATATACTTCCAGTTTGCCAAGTTCAAGGGAACTGGAAATATAGTTCGAGACATCATCCCGCATTTCCTCGAACAGCGTACTTACTTTTTTTTCTTCCATTGTTTTGTTCGGTTAAAGGATGTAAGGATATAATTTATTGCTTTGCCAATTCTTTCTTGGCTATCTCGGCAATGTCATCTATATCTTCCTTTAAGTCCTGGACTTCACTTTTTCCTTTGTAAATAGCGGATTTTACGTTAGCTCTTACTTTATCTGCAAATTCGTTGGCTTGCTCCAGCCATTCTTCTTTCCTGTCGGTTCCCATAATGTAACCTACTGCAGCTCCGAGAGCAACGCCGATTCCTAACCCTAATAATAGTTTTGCTTCTGATTTCATAACTTTGCGTTTAATAGTTAATAGTTAATCTTTATACTCAATATCTAATTCGGTCATTTCTATACATAACATGATGGACGTATCGATTGACTACTCGTTGAGTCTTTCCTTTAAATAGAACACATTACCACCAAAATTGTTTTTTGAATCGGGTATTAATAGAATGCGATTATTTCGCAGACAACGATTCTCCCAACAACGTAGCAGGGGTGAAGCCGGTAATCTTTACTTTTACAAATTCACCGATATGGTGGTTTTTCTTGTCAAAAATAACTACCTTATTCTGGTCGGTACGACCAAAAAGCTGTTCACGCGAACGTTTAGAAAAACCTTCTGTCAACACCTCGAATTCTTTTCCCAGGTCTCTTTCGTTGCTCTCTCTCGATAATTCCATTTGCAGATCAATGATTTCCTGCAAGCGCCTGCTCTTGATCTCTTCGGGTATATTATCCTCCAATCTCTTGGCTGCATAGGTGCCCGGCCGTTCCGAATATTTAAACATAAAAGCCGAATCGAAACCAACTTCCCGCATCAAAGAGAGTGTTTCACGGTGATCTTCTTCCGTTTCGGAATGGAACCCGCACATAATGTCGGTGGAAAGACCGCACCCGGGGATAATCCGTTTGATGGCTGCAATCCGGTCCATATACCATTCCCTGTCGTATCTCCTGTTCATCAATTTCATCATCCGGGAACTGCCCGATTGTACAGGCAGGTGAATATAATTGCAGAGATTCTCGTAGTTGGCGATAGTTTCCAGTGTCTCATCGGTCATATCCCTGGGGTGTGATGTGGTGAAACGGATACGCATTTCGGGCGCAGCCTCTGCTACCATGGTCAGTAATTCAGAAAAATCAATTTTCCTGTCGCTATCCATGAAACGATAGGAGTTGACATTCTGCCCCAAAAGCGTAACTTCCCGGAACCCTTTTGCACGCATATCCTGCAATTCATTCAGGATACTTTCGGGTTCACGGCTACGCTCACGTCCACGGGTAAACGGTACAATACAGTAGGTGCAGAACTTGTCGCATCCACGCATAATGGAAATATATCCGGATATATTGCTTCCATTCAACTTCAGTGGAATTACATCTTTATAAGTCTCCGTCTTTGAGAGTTGTATATTGATGGCTTTTTCTCCTTGTTCAGCAGCTCCTACTAAATTGGGCAGGTCGAGATAAGCATCGGGCCCTACGACCAAATCCACATTATGCTCGTCAATCAGGTCTGATTTAGCCCTTTCTGCCATACAACCCAAGACGCCCACAATAAGAGGTCCTTTACGCTTCCTCTTCAGTGCATTGAAATATTCCAGACGCTGTATCACGCGCTGTTCAGCATTGTCACGGATAGAGCAAGTATTTACGAAGATTGCGTCAGCATCGCGGTCGTTGTCGGTAAGGGTGTAACCGTCCATTTCCATGATCGATGCAACCACTTCTGTGTCTGCCACATTCATCTGGCAACCGTAAGTTTCTATGAATAGTTTTTTTTCTTTCACTCCATTAAGAACCATAATTTCTCTGTAAAACTGTGATAAATTTATACGTCTTTGTATGCCGGAAAAGTTAAAGTGTCAAATTATCGACAGAAAAGTTGCAATATTCTTTTTCTTATACTAACTTTGCCATTAGGAAAAATAAAAATTTTTTCATAGTTAAGGTTTTGGTTAATTGTTCGAGAGTAACTGTGAAGTTGCTCTCGATTTTTTTCTATTAACCAACTCAACCTTCAATTCAGAAAAAATCACTATTTTTGTCCGGTTGCAAAATTAATCAAAATATGGAGTTTGGTGATATTATTTATTTTATCCTTCTGGTATTTTTTGTGATATTGGGTTTTTTTAATGATTCCCGAAAGAAAAGACAACAACAACAACAATCGGAAGTAGAATCCCGACCTTTTTTTGATGAAGAGTCGGAAATTGTACCTCCGCGAATAGAGAAGCATAAGGTGGCACCTCCACCGATCCCCGTTCCATATTCGAGCGAGGGGGTTCACAAGGATTTCCGTTCCTCACTTGACCTGGTATCTATTCATGATGAACAACCTTCCCATCCGAGCTATACTTTTGATTATAATGTAAACTCCTTTTATGAGGATGATCCTGATTCCCCGGAAATATCTGATAATGCCCGGGAAGAGGTATCCAACAAAACGTTGCATCCGTTGATTAAGGCTCTCAGGGATGATACTGGCCATGAAGAACTTAAAAAAGGACTGATTTATGGGGAGATTATGCTGAGAAAGTATTAAAACTATCGATTTTTATCTAACACACAAAAATATTTATTGTATATGGCTTTACGATTTATTAGTGCTGAAGAGGCTGCGGAACTTATTAAGAATAACGACAACGTAGGCTTCAGCGGTTTTACTCATGCCGGATGTCCCAAAGTGGTTCCGGTGGAAATTGCTAAAAGGGCGGAGGAAGAACATGCCAAGGGTAATCCTTTCAAGATCGGTGTTTTCACGGGAGCATCCACCGGCGACTCCATAGACGGGGCACTTTCCCGTGCAAAAGCGATCAAATTCCGGACACCTTACCAGACGAACAAAGATATGCGCGAGGCGATCAACCGGAATGAACTCGATTTTTTTGATATACATCTTTCCCAGTTGGCCCAGGAAATCCGTTACGGGTTTCTTGGAAAAATAAATGTGGCTATCATAGAGGCTTGCGAGGTGACCGAAAAAGGTGAAATTGTACCCACAACAGCCGTGGGCATTACACCTACCATCTGCCGGTTAGCGGATATCGTGATCGTGGAATTGAACAAACAAGTTCCTTCTAAATTACGGGGTATTCACGATATCTATGAATTGCAGGATCCCCCCAAACGACGGGAGATACCCATCTTCGAAGTACAGGCACGGGTGGGGCTCGATTATGTGAAAGTGAATCCGGAAAAGATATTTGTAGTGGAAACCGACAGGGACGGGGAAGGACATGGTTTTGCCCCCGTGGATGAGGTCACGCAACAAATCGGGAACAACGTAGCTGAGTTTTTTGTTGCGGAGATGAAGGCCGGCCGTATTCCCGCCCATTTCCTCCCTATCCAGTCGGGAGTGGGAAATATCGCCAACGCGGTATTGGCTTCCATGGGCAGCAACCCCGATATTCCCCGTTTTGAGGTATATACCGAAGTGATACAGGATGCTGTACTCGACATGATGCAGAAAGGTTATATCTCATTTGCCAGCGGCTGCTCGCTTACGGTGAGCAATGATGTACTTCATCAGTTCTATAACGACCTTGACTTCTTTAAAAATAAACTGGTATTGCGTCCGTCGGAGATATCCAATAATCCGGGAATGGCGCGCAGGTTGGGAATTATTGCCTTGAATACTGCCATCGAGGTGGATATATTTGGCAACGTCAACTCCACCCATGTGAACGGTACCAAGATGATGAACGGGATCGGAGGATCGGGAGATTTTACCCGCAACTCTTATCTTTCGGTATTCCTTACGCCTTCCACGGCCAAGAATGGGGCCATCAGCTGCATAGTGCCTAAGGTGACCCATGAGGACCACAATGAGCACTCGGTGAAGATTGTGGTGTCGGAATATGGAGTGGCCGACCTGCGTGGTAAGGGGCCAAGGAATCGCGCTGAAGAAATTATTGAGAAATGCGCCCACCCCGATTACCGGCCATTGCTGCACGAGTATCTCAATCGTGGTGTGAAAGGGCATCTTCCCCAGGATATCTATGCCTGCTTCGCTTTCCATCACGCATTGAAGGAAACCGGAAGCATGCTGAATGTAGATTTCTCAAAGTATCAGAAGGCATAGGCTGACAACGTGGCACATGCTTAAAACTGAAATCAATTAAAGTGTCCGGGCAGAAAAAACATTCTGCCCGGTTTTATACATCTACTCATCCTTCCGTAGGTAGTCACGCAACACATATTGCAGGATACCTTCATTTTTATAATATTCTATTTCGATTGCGGAATCGAAACGTGCATTGACGTGGAAATCGGTGATCTTCCCGGAGGGATGCACGGCTCTTACCTCCACTATTTTATGAGGTACTAAGTCGGAAGCTAATCCGATGATGGAATAGGTCTCGCTGCCATCCAGATCCAATGATTCGGCATTCTGTCCATTGATGAATACCAACGGTGCCACGCCCATGCCTACCAGGTTACTTCTGTGGATCCGCTCGAAGCTCTCGGCAATCACCGCCTTCACGCCTAACAGGAAGGCGCCCTTGGCAGCCCAGTCCCTCGACGAACCGGAACCATATTCCTTGCCGGCCAATACAATCAGGGGCGTAGCGTCTTTCTTATAGGCCATCGCCGTTTCATAGACAGTTTTCACTTCTTTCTTCGGGAAATAGATGCTATAGCCGCCTTCCCTTTCGGTGATTTTATTTTTGATGCGGACATTGGCAAAAGTACCCCGCATCATCACTTCATGATTGCCACGACGCGATCCGTAGGAATTGAAATCGGCCCGGCTAACCCCGTGCTCCAGCAAATATTTACCTGCGGCACTGTCTTCCCTGAATGAACCTGCCGGGGAGATATGATCGGTTGTGACGGAATCACCCAGATATAACAATACCCGGGCATTGTGAATATCCTTTACAGGGTGTAATTCCTTACTCAATCCTTCGAAGAAGGGGGCCTCTTTGATGTAGGTGGAATTTTTGTCCCATTTGTAATTCTGACCCAAACTGACTTTCAGGTTTTGCCAATCGGTAGAGCCGTCAAAAATAGTATCGTAGACCTGTTTGAAATCTTCGACCTTCATGCAGGACTTGATCGTTTCAGCAATTTCATCCCTACCGGGCCAGATATCCTTCAGGTATACGGGATTGCCATTGGGATCATAGTCCAGGGGATCTTCCATGAGATTGACATCTATCCTGCCCACCAGCGCATAAGCCACGACCAGCATGGGAGACATCAGGAAATTCATCTTTACCTGCGGATGTACGCGGGCTTCAAAATTTCTGTTGCCGGACAATACGGCAGATACAACTAATTCACCCTTTTCTACAGCTTCAGCGATATGCGGGGGAAGCGGCCCCGAGTTTCCGATACAGGATGTGCAGCCATAGCCTACCGTATGAAAACGCAAGGCTTCCAAATCTGCATTCAGGCCGGAACGCTCCAGGTATTGTGTCACCACCTTGGATCCGGGGGCCAGGGAGGTCTTGACCCACGATTTGGTGCGTAATCCTTTCATGACCGCATTTCTTGCCAATAACCCGGCACCGACCATTACAGCGGGATTAGAGGTGTTGGTGCAACTGGTGATGGCCGCAATCACGATACTGCCGTCACTGAGTACAAACTCTTTATTCTTGTGCTTGATCCTTACGGACCGAATCGATTCTTTTTCTACCTCATAAGTCGTGGGCGCATTGACAGGTACTTTGCCAAAAGTAAATTCGGTTCCGGAGCCGCCGTCGGCCAGCCATGCCGATTCACGCCTGTCATGCACCGGAAAATAAGAGCGGGCATATTCTTTTTCCAGGAGGAGCTCGAACTGCTTGCCTAAATCTTTGACCAGTATCTTGTCCTGTGGACGCTTGGGACCTGAAACTGTCGGTTGAAGTGTCGACAGATCAAATTCCACCAGAGAGGAATATTGTATATTCTCATTTCCGGTGCGCCATAACAGGTTTTCCTTACAATAGGTCTCGACAATTTTCACCTCTTCTTCCGTACGATTGGTCTGGCGCATGTACTGCAAAGTGAGGTCATCAACCGGGAAATAGGTTACCGTACATCCGAATTCGGGTGACATATTAGAAATAGTTGCCCTGTCGGTAACTGTTAAAGTGTCCAGACCATCGCCAAATACTTCCACAAACTTACCCACTACACCTTTGTCTCTTAACACTTTTGTGATCGACAATACCATGTCGGTGGCAGTACATTGCTCCGGTATCTTTCCCGTTAACTTCAACCCTATCACTTCGGGACAGGTAAAGAAAATAGGTTGTCCGAGCATGGCTGCTTCCGCCTCGATACCACCCACACCCCATCCGATCACGCCAATGCCATTCACCATGGGAGTGTGTGAGTCGGTACCGACCAGTGTGTCCGGGAATAACCAACCATCACGGCGTATAATTCCTTTGGCCAGATATTCCAAGTTGACCTGATGGCAAATGCCCAATCCGGGAGGAACTACCGTAAAATTATGAAGGCCATTTTGTGCCCATTTCAGTAATTCGTACCGCTCACTGTTTCGTTCATACTCCACTTGCACGTTCTTGTCATAAGAATAATCAGTGCCAAAATAATCGACCTGTACCGAGTGGTCGATCACTAAATCAACGGGAATGGCAGGATTGATCCTCTGGCCGTCTTTGCCATGCCGTACATATTCAGCCCGCAGTGAAGCCATGTCGACCACAGCAGGCACTCCTGTGAAGTCCTGCATTAATATACGCGCCGGCATGAAAGGAATATCCTTATCTATAGGTATAGGCGACCAGTTAACCAATGTATTGATATGATCATCCGTGATGCTGAAGCCGTCATAATTCCGTAATACATTTTCCAATAGGATACGGATACTGAAGGGTAGGTGTTCAACCCGGCCATCAGGAAGGTTCTTCAAAGAACTATAATTATAATTCTTTCCGTTAACGGTAAGTTTCTGAACTGATTTTGATTTAGTTGTTTCCATCGCACAATCTGTTATTACTCTTAATTCAACTAACAACGAAAGGAAGCAAAAGGTTTACAGAAATAAATTGTATCTTTACAGTCTAAGCGAAAGAATATGGCAATTCCGATTAATATAGAAAAACTTCTCTCCGGCCGTGTTGTTGAAAGCGAAAGGATTGAATATAAAAGAGGCTGGAATCCCGAAGCGATTTATCGGGCAATGGATTTGGTGAGTGGTCGGATGAATTACTTTAATTGTAAATGCGCTGTATCACAGAGAACTATCTTCGTTTGTTAAGGAAAAGGGCATTGTGGAATTTGTAGGAGCACCTAAAATAGGCGGTTATTACTTTACTGAAAAGGTCAATAACCTATTGAATAAATAATACAATTTATAATTGAGAGCCGTGAGTAAGTATCTCTGTCGGTAAAAAAATCAGCCATTTACAAAAAGAGTAAATGGCTGATTTTCAATGTCGGGGTGACTGGATTCGAACCAGCGACCACTCGCCCCCCAGACGAGTACTCTAAACCGGACTGAGCTACACCCCGCAAAAGTGAGTGCAAAAGTATCATTTAAATTTGAATTACGCAAATTAAATAATTCGAGATTGCACATATTTATTCTTAACTTTGTAAGTTCTCAAGTGCAGTAAGGAGCATTTAATTCTAAAATTACTACCTATGAAAGAAAAAGCTACCGATGTTCATACGTCCGTCCATACGAATATTTATTCTATCAAAGATTTTACGATGGTTGATTCGGAAGATATTCTGGACGACCTGTCCGAAGATCCGGTCTTTATATTTGATGGCATTGTTTTTGGTATTTGCCTGAAAGGCAATTGCCTTTTTAAATTGAACCATAAAGAGATACAAATTGAAAAAGATTATGTATTGACTATTCTTCCCAAGCAGATCATCCGCCTCTTAGACAGATCTTCCGATTTTCACTGCAAATTGCTGTTTTTTCCCTATAATATCATACTGCAGTTTCCGCATTCGCTGAGATATGACTTTTTATTCCGGCTCAATCAAAACCCCGGTATCAAAATGCCGACGGACAAGATGGGGTCAATCCTGAAATTGCACTCGTTGATGACCGAAAACCATAATAAAAGTGGCGGTCCGTTCCAATGGAAAATCACTGCCAGCCTCTTGCAGGCACTTATGCTTATGGTGATTTCCGAATATGAAAATGAAAATTACCGGTTATCGTCCGTAGAAAAATCGAGGCAGGAAGGATTGGCTGAGCAATTTTTCAAATTGCTTGTGGTGAATTTTAAAAAAGAAAAGACCGTCACTTTTTATGCGAATGAATTATGTTTAACCCCAAAATATCTTTCCACAGTAATAAAAAAAGTGACCGGACGACCTGTAATGGATTGGATACATGAGATTTTAATTATAGGAATCAAGCAGGAACTGGTAAGTACTCACCGCACGATGCTTGAGATTTCGGAAGAATACAATTTCCCGAATCCCTCTTTTTTCAGCAGCTTTTTCAAACAGCATACGGGAAAGACTCCCATTGAATACCGTAAGAGAAATTTATAATCCCGGGGATGGGTGAAATTCTTCGCCTTTAGGTCTGGTGTGAGGTTTACGAATTCTTATTTATTATTAAAACGACTTTTACAACATATTACAGGATATTTCAGACACCGGAAAACTTCAGTAAAAGTATAGCTTTGTAGTTCAAAAACTATTTACGAAAAAACTTTTGGTATGGATAAAAGAGTCGTTATTACCGGCATGGGAATTTATTCTTGTCTGGGTAAAAATCTCGATGAGGTAAGAGATGCTTTATACAATGGTGTTTCGGGTATAATTTTCGATCCGGTGCGCAAAGAAAATGGGTTCAGGTCGGGGCTTACCGCACAAATAGAAATTCCCGAATTGAAGAATGAATTATCCCGGAATCAGCGTGTCTTTATGCCGGAACAGGCCAAATACGCTTATGCGGCAACCGCCGAGGCACTGAAGAACGCCGCTTTGGATCCCGACTATATAAACGACCATGAGATAGGTTTGCTGTATGGCAATGACAGTTCTGCTGAACCGACCGTAAAATGCGTGGATATATTTCGTGAAAAAAGAGATACTACCCGTATCGGGTCGGGAGGAATCTTTCAGTCGATGAACTCAACGGTAACCATGAACTTAAGTTGCATTTTCAGATTGAAAGGCATCAACCTCACAGTTTCGGGTGCTTGTGCCAGCGGTTCGCATGCCATTGGCCTGGGAAGTTTGCTGATCAGGCATGGTTATCAGGATTGTGTTATCTGTGGTGGGGCGCAGGAAGTCAATCCCTTTTCTGTGTGCAGCTTCGACGGTATCAGCGCCTTCTCGGTGCGGGAAAACGAGCCGGCAAAAGCTTCCCGCCCATTCGACCGGGACAGGGATGGCCTTGTCCCCGGTGGCGGTGCCGCGACCGTTATCCTGGAGAGTTATGAGTCGGCCGTGAAACGTGGAGCGCCGATTCTGGCGGAGGTGATCGGATACGGCTTTTCGGGTAACGGGGAGCATATTTCCAATCCCAACGTGAATGGCCCGCAACGTTCTCTCCTCATGGCCATAAAGCAGGCGGGTATCGATATTCGTGAAATAGGATATGTAAATGCCCATGCTACTTCCACACTGATCGGTGACCGTAACGAAGCCAAGGCGTTACATCTGGTATTTGGAGACCACAAACCGGAGGTGACCTCCACCAAATCACAAACCGGTCACGAAATGTGGATGGCCGGCGCAAGCGAGGTAATCTATTCCATGCTGATGATGAAAGGAGGTTTTATTGCTCCCAACCTGAATTTCGAAAATCCGGACGAAGATTCCGCCCTGCTGAATATCCCGTCGAAACGGATCGGAAAACATTTCGATATTTTCCTTTCCAATTCTTTTGGGTTTGGGGGGACTAACTCCTCTCTGGTAATCAGGAATTTATAGATATAATGAACGTTGTATTATATTGATGAAGGAATAAGATATCTGATAATCAACTATCAAAAATCTTATTCGATGTAAACTCTAATATTGATTGAATTATGACGAAACAGGAAATAATTGAGAAAACGAATGTCGCATTGGCTACAGAATTTGAAAAAGATCCCTCCCTGTTTAATCCGCAGGAAAATCTCAGGGAAGCGCTTGAGTTGGACAGTCTGGCCTTAGTGGACCTGGTGGCGCTTTTGGAATCCGAATTCGGATATAAAATCAAAGGCCCGGAAATTATAGAGGTAAAGACATTTGAAGATCTTTACGAATTTCTTCTAAAAAAACAATCCGATGAGGGCCATCTTGCTTCGTGAAGAACAAATCAAAAGCTTGATCTGTCAGCGGGAACCTGTCATATTGATAGATACATTTTTTAAACCTGCTGATCCGGAATATTACACCGGTCTGAAGATTTTGCCGGGCAATATATTTTGTCGGGAGGGCATTTTCTCTGCCGAAGGTGTGATAGAACACATGGCCCAGTCCTCGGCTGCAATGTTGGGATATTTGGCCGCCGGCAGGAATGAGCAGGTAAAAACCAGTTATATAGGGGAAATACGGGATTTTGAACTGGTGGATAATCCCCGGACAGGAGATTTTCTGGAGACTATCATAGAAATCCTGTCCGAAGTGATGGATGTTATTCTTGTGAGAGCCGAGAGTTATGTTGTTTCGGAGCCCGTTGTCTCGGAGGCCGTTGTTTCAAAACCCATTGCTTCATGTAAAATGAAACTCGTTATAAACTGAAATGTGGATAGACAATTATTTTACAATTAACAGGAAGTCCGGGATTGAGAATGCCGATATCTATGATGTGGAATTGAATCCCGACTCCGAAATATATAGAGGCCATTTTCCGGGGGAGCCCGTTTCTCCGGGAGTTTGCAGCATCGGAATGATCGTTGCCTGTGCATCCCGGTCGATAGGATCTCCTCTGGAGATACGTAAAATATCAAGATGCCGGTTTTTGTCGGTCATATCCCCGCAAAACAGGCAGGATCTACGGATAAGAATAGAATTGACAGATGCTATTCTGGCTGATGAAAAGCAGGGGAAGATGTATCAAATAGAGGCCTCCATCAAGTACAAGGAGCTTGTTTGCCTGAGCTTGAAAGGGGAACTGGCGGAAAGGCCGGGGAAGGCATAAGGTATGAAGCATGATGTGATTATAATCGGCGGGGGACTTGGCGGCCTGCAATGCGGCTATATCCTCTGTAAAAAAGGATACGACGTTTGTGTCATTGAAAAGGGAAAAAAAGTGGGTGGCTGCCTGCAAACATTCAGGAGAGGAAAAAACGTTTTCGATACCGGTTTCCATTATGTGGGGGGATTGGATGAGGGGCAACCGCTGCGCCGGTTGATGGATTATTTCGGATTGAGCACCCTCCCATGGTACCGGCTCGACGCAAATGGCTATGACGAAGTGATCATAAATGACAAAAGTTTCCTGTTGGCAAGCGGCCATGGGCGTTTTGTTGAAACACTTTCATCCCATTTCCCGGAACAAAGGGGCGAATTGGAGGAGTATGCCTCTTTTTTGAAAAATGTGGGAGATAATATTTTCCATGTTTTCGGGAATAAAGAACACCGGGAGGAGGATTTTTTCAAATCGCTATTCTCCCGGTCGGCATACGCCTATTTGAAGGAGACGATCAAAGACCCGCTGTTGATAAACATCCTGTCGGGCAACTCGTTGAAGCTGGAGTTGCACCCCGACCGGTTGCCCTTGTATATATTCGCCCAAACCAACGAAACTTACACTGAGAGCGCATGGAGGTTGAAAGGCGGTGGGTCGTTGATCGCGGAGTCGCTGTCGGATGCCATTCAGAAAATGGGCGGCACGGTAATGACAAACCGGGAAGTGACGATGTTGAAAAACTGTAAAGAGAAAATAAATTCGGTGCTGCTCGACAATGACGAGGAGGGGGAAGCGAAGATTTTCATTTCAGCCATTCATCCCGCATCCACGATCGATCTGTTGCAAAACAAGGAACTCGTCCGTAGCTCATTCCGCAACCGCATCAGCCGTCTTGAAAATACATACGGCATTTTCACGGCACACCTGGAATTGAAAGAGAACAGGCTTCCTTACCTGAACCGGAACATCCACATACATGAACGTGATAACGTATGGTCGTATCATCATTATCCGGACAACGGTCAGAAGCGATATGTTTTTGTGAGTTTTGCCGTGCCGGAAAATGGCAGTCCCTATGCGACCCATATCGATTTGTTGAGTCCTATGCATTGGGAAGAGCTCAGGGAGTGGGAGCATACCACTGTCGGAAAAAGAGGGCAGGGATATCTTGATTTAAAGGCGAAGCGGGCGGATGAATGCATTGATATTGCTTCGAGGCATATTCCCCGGTTAAGGGAATCAATCGAGACCGTATATACGAGTACGCCGCTCACATGGAGAGATTATACCGGTACCGTTGAAGGTTCAGCTTTCGGCATCCGGAAAAATTACAATGAATTGCCTTATACCATCCTTACACCCAAAACACCTGTTCCCAATCTGTTCCTGACGGGGCAAAATCTTTCGGTGCACGGCGTTTTGGGAGTATCCATGACCTCTTTTTTTACCTGTGCTGAAATTCTCGGGGCGGATACTGTTTTAAAACTATTTCGTTAAGCTAAAAGAGCAAAGTCAAACTTGTTTAACTTTGCCATAGCGAGAAATAGTCTAACTTTAGTGAAGATATAAAAATCAATGACCAACGAACATGAAGAAATATGCATTAGTTACCGGTGGTAGCCGCGGAATAGGGAGAGCGGTTTGTGTAAAACTGGCCGCGATGGATTATAATGTGATTATCAACTACCGTTCTCAGCAGGAGGAAGCCGAAAAAACACTCCAACTGGTCAGAGAAACCGGTGGGGACGGTGAAATCCTATGTTTCGATGTCTCTGACCGGCAAGAGACCGAATCGGTTTTAGAGCTGTGGAATGACCGTCACCCCGACGATTATATCGAAGTGCTGGTCAATAACGCGGGAATTTGCAGGGATAACCTTATGCTTTGGATGGTGCCGGAAGAATGGGATGAAGTGATCGATATCTCCTTGCACGGCTTTTATAATGTGACCCGCCCCCTGCTTAAAAAAATGCTGCTCAGGAAATATGGCCGGATCATCAATATATCGTCCGTCTCGGGATTGAAGGGGATGCCCGGACAGATCAATTATTCTGCGGCAAAAGGTGCTATTATTGCCGCTACAAGGACATTGTCGAGGGAAATAGCCCGCAAAGGTGTTACGGTGAATGCGGTGGCTCCCGGTTTTATCCAGACGGACATGCTGGAGAATATGGAGAAAGAGGCTGTCAAGGCACAAATTCCGGCCGGAAGAATCGGAGAAGCGAATGAAGTGGCTGAACTGGTCGGCTTTTTGGCCTCCAAACAAGCTTCCTATATTACAGGAGCAATAATCCCTGTCGACGGGGGATTGACCGCCTGATTATTTTCTTTGAAGACAGACATATATGATACGTATTTTCCTGATTCCTTTCCTGTTGCTTTCTTATTTGCCTTTAAAGATGCTCTACGTTTTTTCGGACTGGCTTGCTTCTTTCCTGAGAAAAGGAATGCACTATCGTTCTGACGTGGTGAATATCAATATAGCCCGCTCGTTTCCCCAACTCAACTACAAGGAAATAGAACAGACTGCCAAAGGGTTTTATACTTATTTCTGTGATGTGCTTTTCGAATCGATGTGGCACATGTCCTCTTCGTCTAAAAAAGTGGCGGAGAGTGTATGCCTGTCCAACAAGGAATTGATTTCCCAAATCTTTGAAAAACAGGGGAAAATCATTTTTCTGTTGGGACATACGGGGAATTGGGAACTGGTGGCAGCCGCATTGTATCAGGCAATTGATTTCAACGATCCTCAATTCAGTGATACGGACTTTGTGTGTGTCTATAAGCAGATGAGCAACAGGCTTTCAAACAGGATAATGGAAGATTATCGGAAAATATTGTTCAGGAAAAGGGAAAGGGCTAAGGCAGTTGAAGCGGGCAGTATCATTCCCTATATGATGGAAAATGAAGGCCGGAAGAGTTTTTATTTCTTTCTGGCTGATCAATCTGCGAAAAAAACAGTCCGGTCGACCGTTACCCGTTTCCTGAACCAGGACAGTATTATGCAATCGGGGGTGGAATCCATTGCCCGACTGCAAAATATCCCGGTCGTGTATGTGGACATGGATCGATACGAAAGAGGAAAATATAGGGTAACCCTTATCCCTATCTGTGAGGAGAGCCGTGCAACCAAACGTAATTTTATCACATCCAGATATGCGGAATTGCTGGAAAAAAGCATTGAAAGAAACAAATCCTGCTGGTTGTGGAGCCATAAGCGTTGGAAAGTCCGGGTTAATTCCTAAAAAAAGGAAGGTACAAAGTAATGCTGGTTTTTAATTTCACAAATTTAGATTCCACTTTGTTTAATGTATATTATGATTTAATTTGTGTACGGATAAAAAAAAAGTTGTTAATTTGCGGTTTAGAATAAAAACAGAGAAGATTGTTGATACCTTTAAAATCTTCATTACTCTTGTAATTAAATGGAGAGAAGGTTCTTAAAAACCTGTCAGGGATTCAACATATTTAAATAAAAGCGATATTGATGACTTTCACTGCAAAGCAAATAGCTGATTTTCTAAAAGGAGAGATCGTCGGCAATCCGGAAGCAGAAGTTTCCAATTTTTCAAAAATAGAAGAGGGGAAAACAGGCACAATTACTTTTCTTGCCAATCCCAAGTATACCCATTATATTTATGATACAGAGGCTGAAATTGTTCTGGTGAATAGTGATTTTGAACCGGAAAAACCTGTCAGCGCTACCCTTATCAAAGTACCTAATGCTTATGCGGCATTAGCCTCTTTGATGGAGATGGTGAATAAAAACACTCCCCGAAAGAGTGGATTTGAAGAAATGAGTTTTATTTCACCCTCTTCCAAACTCGGTGAGCAGACCTATGTCGCTGCATTCGCTTATATCAGTGATCAGGTGGAAATAGGTGATAACAGTAGGATTTATCCACACGCTTATATTGGTGAAAATGTAAAGATTGGAAAAAATACAATCATTTATGCCGGTGCGAAAATCTATCATGGGTGTGTGATCGGTGATAATTGTATTATACATTCAGGTGCTGTTATTGGAGCGGATGGATTTGGCTTTTCCAAAGAAGGGGAAGTATATCATAAAATACCCCAGATAGGAAATGTTATTATTGAAGATGATGTGGAAATAGGAGCCAATACGACTATCGACCGTGCTGTGATGGGATCCACCATAATCCATCATGGGGTAAAACTGGACAACCTTATACAAATTGCACATAATTGCGAAATTGGAGAGAATACGGCTATGGCAGCACAGGTTGGAATTGCCGGTTCGACCAAGGTAGGCGAAAATTGTGTGTTCGGTGGACAGGTAGGCCTCGGCGGACATATCACCATCGGAAGAAATAGCAGCATAGGGGCACAGGCCGGTATTATCAGTAATATCAAAGAGGGATCTGAAATTATCGGTTCCCCTGCGATGCCGGTTAAGAGTTTTTTCAAATCGAGTATTATTATCCCGAAATTGCCAGATATGTACCGACAGTTGAATGCTTTGGAAAAAGAACTTCACGAACTGAAAAAGAAGTTGGATGCTGATAATTAAATGATTTTTTATTAAGTAACTAGGAGATAAGACCCTTACTCTACCTTTCACAAATTTGTAAATAATCTGTGTATCTGGTCATGTGAATAGAGAAAAACGGATTTTATATAGCTTAATGAGGTAAAATTGTGTAGTTGATATTATCTTTGCACAAAGTAGATAAAATGAGAAATTAATTATTTTCAATAAAAAAGTGGAGGTAAGAGATAGTTTTATTATATGAAACAGAAAACGTTACAAAGCAGCTTTACGTTAAGCGGAGTAGGTCTTCATACCGGCTTGGATATAGTAGTTACTTTTAATCCTGCACCGGTAGACCATGGGTATAAGATAAAACGGATTGATCTTCAGAATCAACCCATCATAGAGGCATTGGCTGAAAATGTAGTCAATACCCAACGCGGAACGGTGGTTGGGAAAGGTGAAGTGACGATAAGTACCGTTGAACACGGGTTTTCTGCCTTGTTTGCCTTGGGTGTAGATAATTGTCTGATCGAAGTCAATGCGTCTGAATTTCCCATCCTTGACGGAAGTGCGATTCAATATGTAAATGAGATCCGGAAAGTAGGTCTCAAAGAACAGGATAAAGACAAAGATTTTTATATTGTACGTAATAAGATAGAGGTTTCCGATCCGGAAACCGGTTCAAAGCTTACACTGTTACCTGATGATGCATTCTGTATCAATTCATTTATTGAGTTCGATTCAAAATATATTCCCAATCAATCGGCGTCAATGGACAATGTTACCGATTATGAGACGGAAATTGCTCCTTCCCGTACTTTTGTATTTGTACGCGAAATACAACAATTACGTAAAGCCGGCCTCATCAAGGGAGGGAATTTGGATAACGCAATCGTGATTTATGAGAGAAAATTATCGCAGAAAGAATTGAATGATATAGCCGATGAATTGAATGTACCTCATCATAATGCCGAAGATTTGGGTTATCTGAACAATCGTAAATTAATGTTCCCAAATGAGCCGGCACGACATAAACTGCTCGATATTATTGGCGATATGGCACTTATCGGGAAACCTATTAAGGGGCGACTCATTGCCACTCGTCCCGGTCATAAAATTAATAATCAATTGGCGCGGCTGATCCGGAAAGATATTAAATTGAATGAAGTACAACCACCTGTATATGATTTGATGCAGGAGTCGGTTATGGATAATAATCGCATCCGGGAATTGTTGCCTCATCGTTATCCTTTCCTGATGGTGGATAAAATCATAAAGATGACAGACAAGTATATTGTAGGGGTTAAAAATATTACCACCAACGAACCTTACTTTGTCGGCCATTTTCCTCAGGAACCGGTGATGCCGGGTGTGCTCCAGGTAGAGGCAATGGCTCAGACAGGAGGTCTGTTAGTACTTGCCGGATTGGATGAGCCGGAAAGATATTCAACCTATTTCCTTAAGATAGATAATGTGAAATTCCGCCAAAAAGTGGTGCCGGGAGATACCATTCTTTTCAGGGTCGAGCTTACCAGTGAAATGCGCCGGGGGATTGCTACTATGCGGGGACTGGCATTTCTTGGAGATAAGGTAGTTTCTGAAGCCGATTTCACGGCTCAAATCATTAAAAATAAATAAGATAAATCGGATTTATGAATAATGTTTCATCCTTAGCGTATGTACACCCTGAGGCTAAACTTGGGGAAAACGTAATTGTCGAACCATTTGCGTATGTCGACCGCAATACTGAAATAGGAGAGGGTACCCGTGTGATGACACATGCCACTATATTGGCTGGAGCACGTATCGGGAAGAATTGCACCATCTTTCCCCATGCAACAGTGGCCGGTATTCCCCAGGACCTTAAATTTCGCGGCGAAGATACACAGGCTATTATCGGAGATAATACTACTATCCGTGAATGTGCTACTGTAAATAGAGGTACTGCTTCGAAAGGATTCACCAAAGTGGGATCCAATTGCCTGATTATGGCATATAGTCATATAGCACATGATTGTGAACTCAACGATCACATAATCCTGAGTAATGCGACCCAATTAGCGGGTGAAGTGGAAATTGATGACTATGCCATTGTCAGTGGAGGCGCCTTGGTACATCAGTTCACAAAAATAGGTGCTCATGTGATGATACAGGGTGGAGCCAAGGTTGGTAAGGACATCCCTCCTTATGTGATGGTAGGTCGTGAACCGATTACCTTTGTGGGTTTAAATGTGGTTGGATTACGCCGCAGAGGGTTTACCAGCGAGCGGATCAATTCTATTCAGGAGGTATACCGTTACTTGTATCAATCGGGATTCAATGTTAGTCAGGCAACGGAACGGATCGAAAAAGAATTGCCTGAAACCGAAGACCGTAATAATATACTTGAATTTACCCGTTCATCGAGCCGGGGTATTGTCCGGGGAAGCATGGAAGGCTAAGTTATGGCAGGTATCATTTTTCCGGCGGAATGGTATCCGCAGAGTGCGGTCCAGATTACTTGGCCACATCGTGATACCGATTGGGCGGAGTATCTGGAGGAAGTAACTACCTGTTATGTGACACTCTCAAAAGAAATACTCAAAAGGGAAAAGTTGCTGGTGGTCTGCAATGATGTTGGTGAAGTGGAGAGCCATTTTTCGGAGGAGGAGCAGAAAGGCCTTATTTGTACGGAAATAGAAAGTAACGATACCTGGGCAAGAGATCACGGTGGCATATCACTGTTCATTGACGGTCAGCCTGTGATTTCGGATTTTGGATTCAATGGATGGGGGCTGAAATTTGCTGCCAACCATGATAATCTGATTACGGGTAAACTATTCGACAGAGCCATTTTTCAGCCTGACGTAGCTTATCGGAACAGCCTGAATTTCATTCTGGAAGGGGGATCGGTGGAGTCGGACGGGAAAGGAACAATCCTTGCCACTGCGGAGTGTCTTATGGCTCCCAACCGCAATCAACTGATGACGCAGGATGAGATTGGCGATTATCTCAAACAATCTCTTGGCGCTGAGCGCATTTTGTGGCTTTATCACGGATATCTGGCAGGCGATGATACCGATAGTCATGTTGATACACTCGCCCGTTTCTGCGATGAACATACCATTGCCTATGTGAAATGTGACGATTATGATGATGAGCATTATGAATCGTTAAAAGTAATGGAAAGGGAATTGCAGTCGTTTGTCGCCTACGATGGACGGCCTTACCGGCTGATCGGTCTGCCAATGGCGGAGGCTGCATATTGCGACGGAGAACGGCTCCCCGCCACGTATGCCAATTTTCTGATTATTAATAATGCTGTATTGGTTCCCTTCTATGGTACCGAAAAGGACCAAATCGCGAAAAAACAACTGCAGAAAGCTTTCCCGCTCCGACAAATAGTCGGCATTGATTGCAGACCGCTTATCCGGCAGCATGGTTCGTTACATTGCGTGACCATGCAGTTTCCCATCGGATTTCTTTGATATTCGGCTTCGCCGTTATTCTATAGTTATCGCACTTCATGTGTTATTCAGCTTCGCTATTATTCAATGGCTATTTACCGCTTTGCGGGATAGAACAACAATTTAACTAAAGTGATAATGAGAGTAGGAATTATTCAACAGGCCAATACGACAGATAGGGAAGAAAATCTAACCCGTTTGCAGAAAAAAATCAGACAGCTTGCCCGGGAGGGAGCGGAACTGATAGTAATGCAGGAACTCCATAACGGTCTTTATTTTTGTCAAACTGAAAATGCTGCTGTTTTTGACCAGGCGGAAACTATTCCCGGACCATCCACCGATTCATTCGGCCGATTGGCAAAAGAATCTGGGGTAGTTATCGTGCTTTCTTTGTTTGAGAAGCGTGCTGCCGGGCTTTATCATAATACTGCGGTAGTGATGGAGAAAGACGGATCTATTGCCGGTAAATACCGGAAGATGCATATCCCTGATGATCCGGCCTATTACGAGAAATTCTATTTTACTCCCGGTGACCTCGGATTTCATCCTATAGAAACAGCAGTCGGAAAATTAGGCGTATTGGTCTGTTGGGACCAGTGGTATCCCGAAGCAGCCCGTCTGATGGCTTTATCGGGTGCCGAAGTGCTGATCTATCCCACTGCTATTGGTTGGGAATCTACTGATCCCGAAGAGGAAAAGCAGCGGCAACTTGATGCATGGGTCACCCTACAGCGTGGACATGCCGTGTCCAATGGGTTGCCTGTGATTGCCGTGAACCGTACCGGCTTTGAACCCGATCCGTCGGGCCTCACTAACGGCATCCAGTTTTGGGGAAACAGTTTTATCTGTGGTCCTCAAGGGGAACTCCTATACCAGGCCGGAAGCGACGAAATCGTGCAAATTGTCGAGATTGACAAGAACCGTACCGAAAATGTACGCCGTTGGTGGCCTTTCTTCCGGGATCGCCGTATCGACGAATATGGAGAACTGTCGAAACGCTGGATAGATTGAAGACAAAGTAAATTATCTGCTACGTCCGGAAGAAGATCTGCCGGAAGAACTTCTTTCCCCACTACTGCTCCTTGTTGAAGAGGTTGTGCCGCTACTTCTACTCGAGGAGCTGGAGCTTGATCTTACCGTACTGCTTTCGCTGTTGCTTCTTGAGGAACTAGAACTCGAACGGGTTGTAGTCGCACTTCTACTGCTGGAAGAGCTTTGCTGTGGGCTAGTTGTAGTACTCCGGCTATTGTTGCTCGGCGAACTTTGTGACCTGACAGTTGTACTGCTGCTCCGGGACGTACTGGGGGTTGTAATCGTACCGCTACTTCTTGTGCTGGAGGAGCTACTACTGGAACGTATGTTTGTATTTTTATCATTACTCCGTGTGGACGGGCTTTGAGTAGACCTGCCGGTCGTACTATTGCTACTTCTGGTTGTAGTTGAAGGATTCACCCTACTGTTCCTTGTTGTGGAAGAGTTGTTTCTTGTGTCGCTCTCCGATGATCTCACTGTAGCTTCACGATTCGTTGTATTACTTCGGCCACTTACGGAGGATCTTGTGCTACTGCTTCTACCGCTGGTTGCATCGGGACGATATACGCTTACCGAATTGCCGCTAACCCTTGTCGTCCTGCCTGAAGATGAACGGTTATTGTTGCTTTCAAGACGGCGTACCGTGGCTTTCCGGCCTGTCTCACGTTCGTAGTCCCTGGTGCTTGGGCCGCTGTAGTAATGGTTCTCATTATATATGTAGGTATTATTGATGACAGTGGTCCTGTTATAGATGGTAGGACTATATCTGTTATAATGCCTGTGCATATTGTTGTTATACATGTATCTGGAGGGTAGGAAAGTCCAATATATGCTGGGGATATTTACATGCAAATAAATATTAACGCCGGGCGCCATGGGGGCCCATCCGTAATAGCCGCCACCGCTTCTCCATGTTACCCAAGCAGGAGCCCATTCGTAACCGGGAACCCATGCCCATCCATAATAGTCATCGTAATACCAGCGTCCATAGTGGAAAGGCGCCCATCCCCATGAAAAATTCGACACCCAGGTATTTCCGTAGTCGGTCATCACCCAATACCCGTTTGTCGCATACGGATGAAAGTCCCGTCCCACATTGGGAATCCAGATTTGGCCATGGCTGCGGTCGTTGATCCATCTTCCGTGGGGGCGCAGTTCATTGTAGAATACGTTCAATGATATACCGCCTCCCTGATAGCCGTCGTCATAGTAATACTCATCATATCCCTGAGAATATGCATAATTCTGGGGAGTTCCGCAAGACCATACTATCAGTGCTATTGCGGTGAGAATGAGGGGATGTCTTAAAGCTTTCATATCCGTAATTATTAGAGGTGTGACTTCATTTTTTTCTTTAGCAATATGACATCCTTACCCCCAAATGGTTTAACATTTATGCCGCTTTTCCTTTTTTTTTCTCTGTTTGATAAGGATATTATATTGTTTTACAGATATTTATATACTTTCTCCTTTGGCGTATAAAAATCATTTAAACACCTGATCTATGCCGGAGAATCCCATAAAGGCCATGGCCATAATGCCGGCGGTGATTAATGCGAGGGGAATTCCTTTCATTGCCTTGGGAACCTTGGTGAGTGCTAATTGCTCACGGATACTTGAAAAGATAATGAGCGCCATGGCATAACCGATAGCGGTAGATACCGCATAAATCACTGATTCCAGAAGGTTATAATCTTTCTGGATCACCAGAATCGCCACGCCCAGTATTACGCAGTTTGTAGTGATCAATGGTAAGAATACACCCAATGCCTGATAGAGCGACGGCGATATTTTTTTAAGCACGATCTCCACCATTTGTACTAATGCTGCAATCACCAGAATAAACGAGATAGTTTGCAGATATTCCAATCCGAAAGGTTCCAGAATACCTTTCTGCAGAAGGAAAGTTACTATGGTAGCAATGGTCAGTACAAAGGTGACAGCCAACCCCATGCCGATAGCTGTATCTACTTTCTTCGATACGCCCAGAAACGGGCATATACCCAAGAATTGGGCTAGTACTACGTTGTTTACAAATATGGCAACAATAATAATCCCTATAATTTCCATAATCATTGAGGCTTAGTTATTTACTTCTTTCTTTTGCAATTTATTAAAGATGGCAATCAGGAATCCCAATACAATAAAAGCTCCCGGAGCCAGTACAAATATTAAAGAGCCGAATTGTTCAGGATAGATATTCAATGAGAAGATTTTTCCGGTACCCAATAATTCACGTACCGCTCCCAAAAGGGAGAGAGCAAAAGTAAATCCCAATCCGATACCCACACCGTCGAAAACTGATGAAACCACACTGTTTTTTGAGGCAAACGACTCTGCACGTCCCAGCACGATACAGTTCACAACAATTAGGGGAATAAATATACCTAAACTATCAGCCAATGCGGGTACATAGGCATTCATCAACATCTCGATGATGGTTACGAAAGTGGCAATAACTACAATATAAGCCGGAATACGTACCATATCGGGAATCACATTTTTCAGCATAGATATAGCCGCATTGGAGCAAACTAACACAAACATGGTTGCCAACCCCATACTCATCCCGTTAATGGCTGAACTGGTAGTCGCCAGCGTGGGACACATCCCCAGGAGCAATACGAAAATGGGGTTTTCCTTTATCAAGCCGTTGATCAGTACTTTAAGATTATTATTCATGGATGCTTCCTCCTTCCTTTGATGCTATGTCCTGTTCTGTATTATTATTTTTTTCCGGAGAATTGCCTGTTGAGTCACCCTTTATACTCCCCAGATAAGCGGTGTAAGCCCTGTTCACTGCTTCGAGAAATGCCCTCGAGGTGATGGTTGATGCAGTAATGGCGTCTACATTTCCACCATCTTTCGATACGGTTAATGATCCTTTTGAGAGATCCCGCCCGATGATTGATTGCGACGGCTTATCAGTACTTTTGAACCATCCTGACATTTTCGCACCCAGCCCTGGTGTCTCGGCATGTTGCAGCACCGAATAGTTCACGATCTTATGTTCCATATCGAAGCCGACCATGATTTGTATATTTCCACTGAATCCATTATTGGAAAAACTATTCAATGCGTATCCTACAATTTGTTCCCCTTTCTTTGCGGGATAAACCAAAAGGGTGTCACCTTGCCCGTCAGGCATCATAAAAGCCTCTGCTGTGGGGTCGTTATCGAATTCCGGCACTACGTCGCTAATGGCATTCTGCAGTTTCATCGCTTTGGCGTCTGCAATCGGTTTTGCCGTCATTTTGTTCACCTGTGCCAGTAGTATGGCTACTGTAAGACAGATCAATGACAGCGACAGGAACATATTTTTGAATGATGATTCTAATTTAGCCATGTTTCACTACCTCCCCGAATCGTTTTGGTGTTGTGTAATTGTTGATCAGCGGTGTGAAGGCGTTCATCAGCAGAATCGCGAAGGAAACCCCTTCGGGATAAGCTCCCCAGAGGCGAATAGCCATGGTGATAAAGCCAATACCGGCACCGTAAATAAGCATTCCTTTTTTGGTCATAGGCGATGTAACGTAATCTGTAGCCATAAAAATTGCCCCCAGCATCAGCCCTCCGGAAAAGAGATGGATTAGCGGATGATAGAGTGGGATAGGATTAAAAAGGTAAAGTATCCCCGTAAAAATTATTACCGTGCCCATAATTGCGATAGGAATATGCCATGTAATGATTTTTTTCCAGAGTAGCCAGCAGAATCCGAGTAGTAACGCCAAGGCACTCATCTCACCGAGGGAACCCGCTTCGATACCCAGGAACATTGTCTGCAAAGAGGGCAGTAGTTCCGGGTTTGTCTTCAGGTTACCCAGTATAGTAGCTGAACTGACAGCATCGACTGCGCCGGCTGTTTCAGGTGCAGGCCAGACGGTCATCTGTGCGGGGAATGATATCAAAAGGAATATGCGTCCCGCAATAGCGGGATTAAAGATATTATTCCCTAATCCGCCGAAAGAGAGTTTCACTACGCCAATGGCAAAAAGGCATCCCAATGCCAATATCCATACCGGTAGATTAGAAGGCACGTTGAATGCTAGTAAAACACCTGTGATAATAGCCGAACCATCAAGCACTGTAGGAGTTTTCTTCATCAGATATTTTACGATGAGATATTCAAATCCCACGCAAAACAGCACTGCCAGGGCGGTAATGATCAATGCATTGAGACGGAAGACGTACAAAGCGACCAGAAACGCCGGAATAAGTGCGATAAGCACCCCGTACATGTTTTTTTGAATCGTGTCCCCGCTGTGTATATGAGGTGAAGGGGAGACAACCATTTTGTTTTCCATATTTATAGTCTTCTCTAAGCGTTAGTTTTTCTTGCCCTGATAATAGTGTTTACTTTGCTTTTTCCCAGCCGGATATAATCGAGTAATGGCCGATCGGCGGGGCATGTATAACTGCATGACCCACATTCAATGCAATCGGTAATACGTTGTTTTTCCGCTCCATCCCATACTTCAAACTCGGTTAAGTTCATCAGCAAGGTAGGATTCAACCCCATAGGACATATACTCACACATTTGGCACAACGGATGCAATCCTTCATTGCTTTCCGCTTAGCTTCTAATGTTGGAATAATCAAAATTCCTGAAGTTCCTTTGGTTACCGGTACGTCCATGGTCGCCAGTGCTTTTCCCATCATGGGACCACCACTGACGATCTTTCCCGTGGTTTCCGGAAGCCCTCCGGCCATATCAATCAGGATAGCTACCGGGATACCCAGTCGTGAGAGTATATTGCATGGTTGCTTTACATCTTTGCCGGTAACAGTTATTACCCGTTCAACCAAAGGTTTATTCTTTTGTACTGCTTCATAAATGGCCAATATGGTTCCTACGTTCTGTACCACCGCACCTACTGAAATGGGAAGGGCGCCACTGGGTACCTGACGCCCCGTCAGGGCATCAATCAGTTGTTTCTCTCCTCCTTGTGGATATTGTACCTTCAACGCTTGTATGCTAATGCCGGGATAATTTTTTGTATATTCTGCAAATTTTCCGATAGCGTCTTTCTTATTATTTTCAATACCGATGATGGCTTTGTCCACATTCAATGCTTTCATCACGATGGTAATTCCCACCATGATCTCCTCCGTTTTTTCCAACATCAGGCGATGGTCCGAGGTAAGCCACGGCTCACATTCAACCCCGTTGATAATCAGTATTTCAGGAGTTAATCCCGGTGGAGGGGTCAGTTTTACATGGGTGGGAAATGTGGCGCCACCCATACCTACGATACCGGCAGCAGCTATTTTATCGAGTATGTCTTTGGATGAGAGGGTGCACTCTTTTTTCAGGTCGGGAGACCTGTCAATTGATTCTTCCCACTCGTCGCCCTCTACTTTGATGAAAATTGCATCGCGTCTGTACCCGCTTGCATCGACCGATCTGTCAATTTTTAATACGGTACCCGATACTGATGAGTGAATATTGGCTGAAACGAATCCAACAGCCTTGCCGATAAGGGTGCCCACCTTGACGGTGTCGCCTTTCTTTACCACGGGTTGACAGGGTGCACCGATGTGTTGCCCCAGCGGAATAATCACCTGGTTGGGAATAGCAATGGGTTGTATCGCGCTTCCGGCAGAGATTTTCTGGTCTTTAGGATGAATACCGCCAATTCTGAAAGTCTTTAACATATTTATTTTCCTTAAATCTTATGCGTCAACTGTAACTGCTTCTTCTTTGGGAGATTTATCTTTCCTGGGCGGAAAATTTAATTCGAGGATGGAATTGGTGGGACAAACCGGCACACATTTGCGGCAGAGCCGGCATTTGTCATCAATAATATATGCCAGATTATTTTCAATGGTGATTGCTTCAAACGGGCAAGCCTGCTGGCATTTACTACATCCGATGCATGCTACGTCACACGATTTACGTGCTACACCTCCTTTTTCTTCATTCACGCAACTTACATAGATCCTCCTTGATTTGGGCCCCTGTTTACGCAATTCAATGATATCCTTTGGGCAGGCCTTTACACAAGCTCCACAAGCAGTACATTTGTCTTCTACCACTTCCGGGAGCATGGTGTCCGGATTGATATGGATGGCGTCAAAGGTACAGGATTCCACACAGTCGCCCAGGCCAAGACAGCCGAAAGAGCATCCGGTATTACCTCCATAAAGCGCCGCGGCAATGGTACAATTCGATACTCCGTCGTAAAGGTTGGTGCGGGGGCGACTTTCACAGGTCCCATTACAGCGTACTACTGCAATCTTTTTTACCGTCATCGGAGCAGTTTGTCCCAGAATCTCGGCTACCTTGTCCATCGTTGGTTGACCTCCTACGGGGCAGTTGAGCCCTTCCAGTGTTTCGGCTTTTACGCAAGCTGATGCGAATGCGGCACACCCCGGAAATCCGCAACCTCCGCAGTTGGCAGCGGGTAAGGCCTCCTGAACCTCCTGTATGCGAGGATCTTCCTCTACCTTGAATTTTTGCCCTATCAAGTATAATATGGCAGCACTACCGGCCCCAATTACGCCTAAAGTTACAACAGCAGTTAGTAATATACTCATAATTATATGATTTGCAGATTTGTTAATGTGCTGGCTCAGTAATTGTAATTATCAAATCAGTTTTCTCTCTTCTTTATGCTGAATTGAAATGAGTTTGCCATTTTTTTTCTCAGAAGGTAAAGGAATAGGTAGTAGGGGACAAGTGCGGCCATAGCGCTGATTGCAGCCTCCGTTTCATTGAAATTCCATAAGGAGAGAGCCAAAATAAGTGTGGCGATGAGAATAATCAGCGGTAGGACAAATGCCCAAAAAACAGCCTTGTGTCCCAGAGATTCCTTTCCCTCGATAATTACACGTTCGTCCTCACTGAACCGGCCGGAAAAATCGATTACGTCCACCAACTTTTCTTTCGAGTCGGCAGCCATACAGGTTCTTTTGGCGTGGCACGTACTGCAAGCTGATTCTTGCAAAATTCGCACAGTTACCTGATTGCCTCTGATTTTCTCAATGATTCCTTCGTGTTCGATCATGAACTATGATAAATAATCCTTATTCCTTGCTTCTAATTTGAAGACAAAGTTAAGATTATTTTTTCAGATAAATAAAAGTTTTTTGAACTTACTCATACACGGAGGTTAATAAAGAATTAAAGCATTTTGTGATCTAATACTTTGCTTTAATATCTTTTATTTAATTATAAATATTGTCTATGATGTGGCCGGGGTAAGTTTTCTCTAGATTAGCCGAACATTTACGGAGGTGAATTTGTTAAAAGCCTGATAGAGTGCGAAGAAAATAATTTAATAGTTTGATAATAATATATTTAATACTCTTCCTTTATGGTTTTTGATATTGACATGATTCGAAAAGTTTATGACCATCTTCCTGAAAAGGTCAGATATGCAAAAGATATCTTACAACGTCCTCTGACTTTGACCGAAAAGATACTTTTTGCGCACCTCTGGCCGGGAGTTCCTGTAAAAAATTACCAGCGTGCCGGCGATTATATAGATTTTGCCCCCGACCGTGTGGCGATGCAAGATGCTACTGCACAGATGGCGTTGCTTCAATTGATGAATTCCGGGCGTACCAGCGTAGCAATTCCTTCCACAGTACACTGTGACCACCTGATACAGGCTTACAAAAACGCTGAAACCGATCTTGAAACGGCAAATATAACCAATAAGGAGGTATATGAGTTTCTGCGTGATGTGTCCAATAAATATGGAATTGGCTTTTGGAAACCGGGTGCCGGTATTATTCATCAGGTAGTGCTTGAAAATTATGCTTTCCCCGGAGGAATGATGGTTGGTACCGATTCTCATACGCCCAATGCTGGAGGGCTGGGTATGATCGCTATTGGCGTGGGGGGAGCCGATGCCGTGGATGTAATGGCCGGGTTACCGTGGGAATTAAAGATGCCGAAGTTGATAGGGGTGAAACTTACCGGAAAATTATCCGGATGGAGTGCGCCCAAAGATGTGATACTGAAGGTAGCCGGTATTCTCACCGTAAAAGGTGGTACCAACGCCATTATCGAATATTTTGGAGATGGAGCAGCATCTCTCTCTGCCACCGGAAAAGGAACCATTTGCAACATGGGTGCCGAAGTGGGGGCTACTACCTCCATTTTTCCCTTCGACGAGAAGTCGGCTGCTTATCTGGAAAGTACAGGCAGAAAAGAGGTGGCGGCTGCAGCCCGCCGGATTATGGAATATCTACAACCCGACCCTGAAGTTGTGGCTCATCCGGAGTTGTATTATGATCAACTGATTGAAATAAATCTTTCTGACTTGGAACCCCAAATCAATGGTCCGTTTACTCCTGATGCGGCTTATTCCATTTCTGAATTTGGTGAAGCGGTCAGGAAAAATAACTATCCGAGAAAAATGGAAGTGGGACTCATTGGCTCATGTACCAACTCATCGTATGAAGACCTTACCCGGGCAGTTTCCATCGTGAAGCAGGCACGTGAGGAGCATGTACCCGTAAAGGCGCAATTCCTCATCAATCCCGGCTCGGAGCAGATTCGTTATACGGCAGAGCGGGATGGCATTCTGAAGGTGTTTGAAGAATCCGGCGCCACGATTATCGCCAATGCCTGTGGTCCCTGTATCGGACAGTGGAAACGTGATGATGAGGTAAAAGGTCGCCCAAATTCTATTGTGACTTCATTCAATCGTAATTTCGCCAAGCGAAATGACGGGAATCCCAATACACATGCTTTTGTGGCATCTCCTGAACTGGTTGCTGCATTGACTATCGCCGGCGACCTTTGCTTCAATCCTCTCACTGATACCCTGCAAAACGAAAGTGGCGAGTGGGTGAAATTGAATGAACCGACCGGTTTCGAAATGCCACCCAGGGGGTATGATGTGGAAGATGCGGGATATATGGCACCATCACAGGATGGAAGCAATATACAGATAACCATTGATCCCAATTCTGACCGGTTGCAGAAACTGGAGCCTTTCCCCGCATGGCACGGTGAGGATTATATGGGCTTGCCTTTGCTTATTAAGGTTAAAGGGAAATGCACTACCGATCATATATCCATGGCCGGACCATGGCTCCGTTTCCGTGGACATCTCGATAATATTTCCGACAATATGTTGATTGGTGCGGTGAATGCTTTTAATAACGAAACCAATTCTGTGCTTGATCCCGGAACGATGGGATACTCACCTGTTCCCGCATTGGCCCGTAAGTTCAAGGCTAAGGGAATTGGCTCTATAGTGGTCGCAGAAGAAAATTACGGGGAAGGGTCGAGCCGTGAACATGCTGCCATGGAACCACGCCATCTGAATGTGAAGGTAATTCTTGTCAAATCGTTTGCCCGTATTCATGAAACTAACCTGAAAAAACAGGGAATGCTGGCACTTACCTTTATCAATAAGGATGATTATGACAAGGTACAGGAAAGGGATAAAATCAGTGTGAAAGGATTGATCGGCTTTGCGCCCGGCAGAAACCTTACTGTGGAGTTGATTCACGCTGATGGTACCAAAGATAGCTTTGAAGTAGCCCATACTTATAACGAGCAACAAATAGAGTGGTTTAAAGCGGGGAGTGCGTTAAATGCTATGAATAATTGATTTGATGATTTAATATGGGTCACAAAATATAGTCAGTCGAACTATTTAGTTGCAGTCATACAACCTGCGAAACAATAATAAAAATTTATGCAATACATAACCCGAGAAAACGATCGGCTTGTGGTGCCCGATCATCCTGTCATTCCTTTTATCGAAGGCGATGGGATAGGTAAAGAGATCACTTCTCATGTCCAGGCGATTGTAGACAATGCTGTCGCAAAAGCATATGGGGGAACCCGGAAATTAGAGTGGAAAGAAGTACTGGCCGGAGAAAAATCTTTCAACAAAATAGGAAGTTGGCTGCCGGACGAAACTATGGAGACTTTCCGTCACTGTCTGGTAGGAATAAAAGGGCCTCTCACTACTCCCGTTGGTGAGGGGATACGCTCCCTCAACGTGGCATTACGCCAGGAGCTGGATCTGTATGTATGCTTGCGTCCTGTGCGATGGTTCAAAGGTGTATCTACCCCGCTTTTACATCCCGAAAAGGTACATGTCACCATCTTTCGCGAAAATACCGAAGATATTTATGCCGGTATCGAATGGGCCGCCGGAACGCCGGAATTGAAGAAGGTATTGAAATTCCTGGAGGAAGAGATGGGGGTGGGAAAGATCCGTTTTCCGGAGACTACCTCGTTGGGTGTAAAACCTGTTTCGGTAGAAGGTACGGAGCGGTTAGTCAGGGCCGCCATCGAATATGCTTTGAAGCATCGCTTACCATCAGTGACGCTGGTGCACAAGGGAAATATCATGAAATTTACCGAAGGAGGCTTTAAAAAATGGGGATACGCCCTTGCAGAACGTGAATTTCCCAATCAAACATTCACAGAGCATGTCTTTAATAAGATAAAGATTGAGCAGGGGCTGGAGCAAGCAGTAGAGGCTTATAATCAGGCTGTTGAATCGGGGAAAGTATTTATCAAAGATGTAATTGCCGATGCATTCCTTCAAAATACGCTCCTCAAACCGGAGGAATATGCCGTAATCGCAACACTTAATCTGAACGGAGATTATATTTCCGACCAGTTGGCGGCGATGGTGGGTGGTATTGGAATCGCGCCGGGAGCCAATATTAACTATAATACGGGGCATGCCATTTTTGAAGCGACTCATGGAACAGCCCCCGATATTGCCGGGAAAGATAAGGCAAATCCCTGTTCATTGCTACTTTCGGCAGTAATGATGTTGGAATATATAGGATGGCAGGAAGCTGGTGAATTGATTACTTACGCTTTGGAAACACTTTTTGAAAATGGATATGCAACTTCCGACCTTGCAAGGTTTATGGAGAGTGGAAAACCATTATCTACATCTGGTTTTTCCCGAAAAGTGATTGAGAGTTTATGAAGAAATAGAGTATGCCAATTTCCCTTGTTAATTCTTCCGGTAAAAACAGAGGATTTTGTAAACAAAAAGAGGGCAGCGGCTGTTAAAAGACAAGAATACCATTACCTTGTCACCATTTAAAAGATAACGAAGAAAAAAACAAAATATATCACTATGGATAATGAACAATTGAGGAAAACATTGTCGGACTCTGTGGCTTTCACAAGCAACATCGACAAGGATCTTTTTACTAAAATGGGTGTGAAGCGCGGCCTTCGCAATGAAGATCATTCGGGTGTGCTTGCCGGGCTTACCCGTGTGGGAGATGTCGTGGGTTATGAGCGTCAGGCAGATAATACGCTGACTCCTGTCCCCGGTAAGCTTTTTTATCGTGGAATGGATGTGGAAGAACTGGTAAGAGGAATACAGCATGAAAATCGTTTGGGTTTTGAGGAAACGACTTTTCTGCTTTTATCGGGCCGGCTTCCCGGCAGTGAGGAACTTAAAGCAGTAGAACAACTGATTGCCCAAACGATGTCGTTAAACCATAGGGCGACAATGAATATTTTGTCTTTAAAAGGGGGGAATATTATGAATATCCTCGCCAGAAGCGTGTTAGAATTATATACTTATGATGATAATCCGGATGATATCTGCCCTGAAAATCTTATCAAACAATCAATCAATCTGATTGCCAAATTTCCTACCATAATCGCTTATGCATACCAAGTGTTGAGACATGATCAGATGGGACGTTCACTGCATATCCGTCATCCTTATGAGGACCGGTCTGTGGCAGAAAATTTCCTTTTTATGATGAATGGTCGTGATAATTATACGGAACTTGATGTGAAAATTCTTGATCTCGCACTGATTCTCCATGCCGAACACGGTGGGGGAAATAACTCCACTTTCTCAGTACGCGTTACCAGTTCCACGGAGACAGATACTTATTCTGCCATTGCAGCGGGTATAGGCTCTCTGAAAGGGCCTCTCCATGGAGGCGCCAATATCAAGGTAAAGGGTATGCTGGAAGACATGAAACAAAATGTGAAAGACTGGACAAATCCATCGCAGGTAGATGATTATCTGATTAAAATATTGAATAAAGAAGCATATGACCGTACGGGGCTTATCTACGGTATCGGGCATGCAGTATATACAATCAGCGACCCCCGTGCCATATTACTGAAAGAAAAGGCCCGTGATCTGGCAAAAGAAAAAGGACGCGAAGAGGAATTTGCCTTTATGGAATTGATAGAGGAGCGTGCTGTGGAGGTATTCCTCGGGTTCAAAAAAAGTACGGCTAAGACACGGACATGTATTAACGTTGATTTTTATTCGGGTTTTGTGTATGATGCCCTTGGATTGCCGCCGGAAGTATTTACTCCTCTCTTTGCGATGGCTCGTATCGTAGGTTGGTCGGCTCATCGGATTGAAGAGATGAATTTCGCCAGCAAGCGTTTAATCCGGCCTGCATACAAAAATGTACGCGAGAAACAACCCTTTATTCCGATGAATAAGAGATAAACCCTCATGAAAAAGATAAAAGTAAATAATCCAATCGTTGAGTTGGATGGCGACGAGATGACCCGTATCATCTGGTCGTTTATCAAAGAGCAACTGATTCTGCCCTATCTCGACTTGGATATCAAATATTACGATCTTGGTATCCAACACCGTGATGCGACGGACGACAAGGTGACAATAGAGGCGGCGGAAGCCATCAGAAAATATAATGTAGGTATCAAGTGTGCTACCATCACACCCGATGAAGCCCGTGTGAGGGAATTTGGATTGAAGCAGATGTGGAAATCACCCAACGGCACCATCCGTAATATTGTGGGTGGAACTGTATTCAGGGAACCGATCATCTGTAGTAATATTCCCCGTTATGTACAGGGATGGACTGAGCCGATCATCATCGGTCGTCACGCTTTTGGCGACCAGTACCGTGCCACCGATAAGGTGATCAAGGGGAAGGGTACACTGACACTGACTTTCACCAGTGAGGAAGGTGAAACCCAACGCTGGGAAGTATATGATTTCAAGGGTGACGGAGTTGCCATGGCGATGTACAATACCGACGAGTCTATCTACGGGTTTGCCCGCTCCTCCTTCCAGATGGCGCTGACAAAAAAATATCCGCTCTACATGTCTACCAAGAATACTATCCTGAAAGCCTATGACGGACGTTTTAAGGATATCTTCCAAGAGGTATATGAGAGCGAATTCAAGGCTGAATTCGAGAAGGCCGGCATCACTTACGAGCACCGCCTGATTGATGACATGGTGGCCTCGGCCATGAAGTGGAATGGCGGGTTTGTGTGGGCATGCAAGAACTACGACGGTGACGTGCAATCGGATACGGTGGCACAGGGGTTCGGTTCGCTGGGGATGATGTCTTCGGTATTGGTGACACCCGACGGCAAGACGGTGGAAGCCGAGGCGGCGCACGGTACCGTGACACGCCACTACCGCCAGCATCAGCAAGGTGAGGAAACCAGCACCAATCCCATCGCTTCTATCTTTGCCTGGACACGGGGACTGGCGCACCGGGGACAGTTAGACAATAACCAGCCATTGATCGATTTCTGCGATACATTGGAACAGGTGTGCATCGAGACGGTGGAAGGCGGTGAAATGACCAAAGACTTGGCGCTCCTTGTCTACGGCAATGATGCGTCACGCAATACCTACCTCACTACTCAGCAATTCCTGCAGGCGTTGAAGCGGAATCTGGAGAAGAAGTGGGAAAGTGTATAATTGATTGATAGTGAGGATATATGTGCTTATCGACTGCTTTTGTGATATTTTCGAGTGTAGAGGAAAATTCCTATCTTTATGTAAATATTTTCAGATATGGAGGAATATTTCAACACTTTGAAAAGGTATAATCCCAGGGACGACAATCCGCTTGAGACTGGATTCTCACGGCTGGAATACAGGGGATAAGATATTTGATTGTACCGGTAATAAGCTCGTCAAAGTACTGGTCGGTCAACGTCACGTTGGAAAAAGTTATCTGCTGCGACAGATAATTGAGCAGCTCATAAGGGGAGGTGTCAATCCACGGAATATACTTTATATCAATAAGGATTTTACCGAGAGTTAGGAAATATTTATAACCGGTTCCAACTCAAAGATGTTGTCGGGCGAACTGGCCACACTTTTATCGGGCCGTTATGTGCAATTCGAAGTATTCCCGTCTAGTTTTACAGAGTATCTTGGCTTTACAAATAGAAAGGCCATCAAGCAGAGCTATGTGGTTTATTTGGAATGTGGTGCTTAGCCGGAACTATTTAGTCGCCCCTCAATATCTGTATAATTATCTGACATTTAGCAAAATATCATTAGGATAAGTTGTCCGAATCTGCAAGATTTTGTATCTTTAGGTATAATTTCTTGCAGATTTATTATGTTATTACCCGCAAAAAAAGATGCTCAGCGCAGTTTATTTTTCTCACTGGAGGATAGTTTGAATCAGCAACATCCTCTTTACATTTTAGCCAACAAAGTCGATTGGGCAATGTTTGATCGTGAGTTTTCACCTTTGTATTGCCATGATAATGGCGCTCTCGCCAAGCCTATTCGATTGATGGTCGGATTGTTGCTATTAAAACACATTCGCGATCTTTCCGATGAAAGTATTGTCGAACAGTGGAGCGAAAACAATTACTACCAATATTTTTGTGGGAAGCAGGAGTTTGTCCCTTATCAGCCCTGTGCTTCTTCAGAATTAGTTCACTTTCGTCACCGTATCGGAGTTTGGGGCTGTGAGTTGATCCTCAAAGAGAGTATTCGCATCAACGGTAAAGATGGCGATCAGGAGGAGATTTCGGCGGACACCACCGTTCAGGAGAAAAACATCACTTTTCCGACCGACAATAAACTTCAGCGCAAAATTATCGACAAATGCAAAAAAATAGCAAAGGAAGAGGGTATTGAGCTTCGTCAGAGTTACAGTCGCACACTAAAGAAATTATCCGTCCAACAGCGCTTCAACCGTCATCCCAAGAACAGGAAAAAAGCTCGCTCGGCCAATCGTAAAGTCAAGACCATTGCCGGAAGATTGGTTCGTGAATTGGAACGCAAATTGGCAGAAGGTCATCCTTATGGTCATTTATTGTCGCTCTATGACAAGGTCTTGAAACAAAACAAAAATAGTAAAAACAAGATTTACAGTTTACATGAACCACAGGTACAATGTATTTCGAAAGGAAAGGAACACAAGAAATATGAGTTTGGCAATAAGGTTTCGATACTTTACACTCAAACTACAGGTGTGATTGTCGGAGCCTTAGCTTTCAAGAATGAATACGACGGGCACACGCTTCCCGATGCCATTAACCAATACAAGAGACTCAAGGGTAAACATCCCAAGACTATCTATGCTGACAGGGGATACAAAGGAAGGTCAAAAATTGGAGAAACCAACATTTATATTCCCAAGCCATTTTCGAAGAAACTAAGTCAGTATCAACAACGTAAACGCAGAAAAGGACACAAACGCAGAGCAGCCATAGAGCCGATAATCGGCCATCTCAAAGAAGATCACCGATTGTCGAGAAACTTCTACAAGGGTGACTTTGGAGATGCGATCAATGTGTTGTTGGCGGCAGCGGCTTTCAACTTCAAAAGAATGATGAATAAATACAAAGAAAAAATTGCCTATATCTTCTTAAAGATACAGGCAATCTGTTTTCTATTAATGAAGCCTAAATTGGCTTTTTAAGGGACGACTATTTATTTTGCCCAATGATGAGACAAAAAAGAATTATATATATACCATCAAGGATACAGTGTTATTATGGGATATTATACAGCGGCACAATATCAAAGATCCCAAATTGCTGGAAGATATTTTTATTTATTTGATAAATAACACTTCTAATTTGGTCTCGATAAACAATATTGTAAACTACCTCAAAAGCAACGGACGAAAAACCACTTATGATACTGTTTCCAATTACATCGGTTATATAGAAGATACTTTTCTTATACACCGTGCTGAACGCTATGATATTCGAGGCAAAGAAGCTATTTCCGGCAATTGTAAATATTATGCCAATGATTTGTCGTTTAAAAACTGGCTCTATCCCGAATTTGGTTACGGCATGGGGTATAAACTGGAGAATCTGGTCTATTTAAATCTCCGTCGGGCGGGGTATGATGTGTATGTGGGTACCCTACGGGACAAAGAGGTTGATTTTGTGGCAAAAAGAGGAGATCGGTTAATATACCTGCAATCGGCTTATTTGCTGCCGACGAGCAAACTATCCGGTGGAAATATGCTCCGCTGGAACTTATACCGGATAATTACGAAAAATTGGTCGTCACGCTGGATGATCTTTCCTTGCCTTCCAACAACGGTATCCGCCATGTCCAAGCGTGGAAACTGACAGAAGAATTGTAACTGTGGAAAGAATAACTAACCAGGGGCGGCCGATTGGCCGCCCCTGGTAGTGTAATTATAATACCTTTCAACGAAAGGGTTACTCTGCTACTTTTACAAAATGGTAACGTAACGGATATCCTTTCATTACAGGACTGTCTCCCCAATCTTTCACCATATTATAAGTGTTTTGCAGGAAATCGGTAGGTTCTAAATCATTTAGCGTAACCTCTAAGATAGTTTGACTTTCCTTTTCAAAAGTCCTGAATCCGATTTCCGTCTTGCGGATTTTTTCTTTGGTCGCGGAGAAATTCACATTGGCTTTCTCCAGGTCAACCATCAGTATATTCACTACTGGGGTAGGCCAACCTTCTTCTTGCAAACGTTCAGTAACTTCATTCTTATATTCTATAGTACAATCCCTGAAGTAGTTTTTCAAAACACCCTGGAAGGAAGTTTTCAGGAAAGGTGTTCCATCTTCGTCCGAAGTGAATTCAATGATATCCTTGTCCGAGGTTTCAGGCAAAGGATATACTTCCGGATCATCATCAAATCCAGTATTCAATTCCATCCACTCCTTATTGACCAATGCTATTCCCGCCCATTTGCCTTGGAGTGTACCTGCCACCGGTCCCACAATAGTGATGGTCACATTGATATTTTGACCGGGGAAAAAGCCGGCAGGAAGTGCCGACCCTACTCCCAACTTGATCGTGTTCTTGCCCTCCTCTGTTTTTAACCATGTCAGGGCTACGGTTCCTTCTGATTTGCCTTTCTCGATAGTGACCGATTTCGCACCCGTGAATTCATAGTGCTCGCCTTCTACGGCTGTGGAGCCTGCCGCATCTACCACAATAGGGATAGTGACAGTTTCTTCAACCCTATACAGTGAAGAGGAAGCGGTTCCCAGTTTTAGTACTATCGCTGCTCCTGAAAAAAGGCTCTCTTTCTTTTTCTGGAAAGTATATACAATATCGTCTTTGGGCTGTACGGTAATGGTGGTTTTGGATATACTCCCCATATTGAACCCGGCGGGCAAAGTACCCAGATTGAGTTCAATGGTACGGGATTCTTCGTAATTGTCTTTTGCAATTAAAACCACATCCGCGGTACTGCTGCTGCCGGAGAAGACGAACTCACTTGCCGAGATGGTGTAGTGTTCATCTTTCACGGCCGTGCCCGATAGGGTAAAAGGTACTTTCACTGCCGAACCGTTATGGTTTTTAACCGTCAGGCGGACTGTTACCGAACCGGTGGGCTCCATTACATACTCACTTTTTTCGAGGGATACAACTGGTGCGTCATCCTCATCGCTACAACTCACAAAAGTCAATACGGAGACCAATGCTATTGCTGCTGTTAAAAAAAACTTGTTCATACAACAATCATTTAAGTTAATAATTATCAATCTGTTATTTTGTGGCGTCTTCATATTCATTCATCCTTTGCTCAATGTAATCCCGTTCCTCCGCGGTCAACCTGCTTTCTTTCGGGAGTACATATTGCTTGAACTCATTGTTTGTACGGGGAGGGACCTCGTCAATATCACTGCTGCAGGTTACAGATCCTAATAATAATAGGGTGGCAGCCACTATCCATAAAATATATTTTATTGGTTTCATACGGTTATTCTATTTTTTATTGGATTCTTAAAATTCATACCCGGGATTTTGTATCAGTCCGTCAATAATCAGGATATCATTGACCGGTAACGGATAAGTGTACATGAACTTTTGTGTTACCCATTTATAGCCGTTCTTTGCCACCCAGAATTCAGGACGTCCGTTCCGTTTCAATTCAAACCAACGGTCTCCCTCCATATAGAACTCCTTCCGGCGTTCGTTCAGGATGGCATACACCAAGGGGGTGAGGGTTTTTCCTTCGGCATCTTCCTGGATGATATCGGCGCTGTTCACCGGAGGCAAGCTCTCCGTGGTATAGGGAACATAATCTTCAATCCGCTTTTCGCGCAACAGGTTCAGGTAACGCAATGCCTGCTCCTCATTTCCCTGATGGGCGTATGATTCGGCGAGAATCAGGCACATCTCATCGCTCCGGACACCACCGAGCGGATTTTTCTGGTTCTCTCTTTTTTTATTGAAAGAGAGGGCAAAGCGGATATCTTTCTCTTTTTCGACAAATAACTCGACTAATTCTTTGGATACAGGTCGTTTTTGGATGTTTAGCAAGGCGGTGGTGTAATCAAAGTTTTTGGAATTATTACCATATAAAAAAGAGCGGATCAATATATTTCCCGAACGGGTGTTGCGGGCACTGATCATATTTGTGTACGCCTCTCCCGACAGCAGTGGATATTTCTCCAGTAAAGGTTCCGAAGTGGCGATGGCATTCCCCCAGTCACCTGTCCAGAAATAGAGCTTGGCCAAATATGCCCGGACCACATCTTCCGTAAACCGATATATTTCATCCGTGACTTTATAAGATAACGCTTTTTTGAGGTCCGACTCGATATGGGAAATGGTCTGCGACAAAGGAGCGCGTGTGGCACGCTCTTCCATATCGAAAGTATAGACCAATGGAACTCCCAATTGGGAGGAAGGATTTTTTGATACCGGTTCGCAAAACTGGATCATCAATTTGTAATAGGATACACCCCGTAAGGCATAAGCGGTGCCCAGCACTTTCTTGTCGAGGTCCGTGCCCCCTTCGCCCAGCTCGTCGATAGTGATATTGCAATCACGGATAATCTCATATAACTGTGCGTATTTGGTAGACATGCTCAGTAGGCTTGAACCGATATAGAGCGGCATATTTGCGGAGGAAAAATCGGTCAGGCTGGCATCGAGATTATCCGCATAAGCTTCCAGATCATACACATCCATGAAAGTATTTACCAAAAGCCCAGAATTGGCATAGTCGATATCGTTCAGCCGGTTATGTAGCAGTGCCTCGAACTCATCGGCAGTTTTCGGGATAGTCTTGCCGTAGGGCTTTATGTCCAAAAAGCCGGAACAGGCCGATAGCAGGAAAAGAGTAACGGCGAGGATTGAATTAGTTATCTTCTTGTTCATTATTTTTATTATTGCTGCTTGACGTTTATAGGATAGTGCTATTAAAAAGAGAGGTTCACGCCAAAAGAGTAGGTACGGCTCATAGGATAGACAGCACCCGGCGTTTCCGGATCAATTCCCGTGTAATTGGTCAATGAGAAGAGATTATTGACCGAGAGGGAAAGGGAGATCGATTGTATCTGCCGTAACCGGTAAAGGGATGCCGGCAGGCTGTAGAAGAGCGACAATGATGATACCTTGAGATAGGAGACATCTTCGAGCAGGGATCCTTTTGTGATGTTGTAACTGGTGGGATTGCTCATATAGAGATAGAGGGGGTCACCAAAAGCATCGATAATACGGGGATTGGCGTCGGTACGCGGATTATCGGGTGTCCACCTGTTCCGCGCGTCCCGGGAAGCGTTGAAGTGGTAGCGGTACAGATCGTTCTCCTGGGTATAATAATCATTACTTGCCCCCGTATTTGTTTTAAATTCCGAAAGGGATGAATATCCCTTGGGAGCCGACAGGTTATTGATCACTTTGGCATGCATGAAGTACACCCCGCTTACGCTTAACGAGAGTTCCTTGTAGGCAAACCGCATATTGAATCCGCCGGAAATGGGAGCATTGGATGTTCCCAGATAAAACATATAGTTTTCTGAATCTCTTTTTTCCTTGTCGCTATTTGCCGTGACATCAGGACGTAGCTGATAGGTATAGATACCTGTCTCGGGATTGATGCCGACAACCTTTCCTCCGAACATGGAATTTACCGGATAATTGAGATAATTTCCGACCGATGAAGGCAAGGAGTTGACACTGGGATTATACTTGGTGAGTTTATTCAGATTATGCGCCATATTGACAGTGGTGTTCCAAGAGAAGTCTTTTGTCTTGACCAAGGTGGCTGAGAGGCTCAGCTCTATTCCCCGGTTCTGCAGCTCGGAAGTGTTTATGCTTTGGCTGGTATAACCGATGCTGGAGGGTACCCGTACCGAGCTGACGGCATCGGAGGTCTTCCTAAAGTAATATTCTGCAACCAGTCGGAACCGGTTCTTCAGAAAACCGGCATCCATTCCAAACTTATAGTCGAAGGTCTTCTCCCATCGCAGGTGTTTGTTGGGAGGATTGCTGATCGTACCCATCCGGTAATAGTCTTCGTATGTTTTTCTAAAATCAGAAGAATAGTTCATGATCACCTGGGGGTATACATTGGAAACGATATTCCCCGTGTAACCGGTTGCGGTACGCAGGGTCAATGAACTCAATACCGGTTTTAGGGCGGTGAAAAAAGATTCCTGATCGGCATTCCATGAAAAACCGATGGAGCCGATAGGATTAAATTGCTCATCCTTCCCGAAGTTGTTCGCTCCGTCTGTTCGGAATGAAAAGCTACCTGTGTATCTCTTCCGGTAAGTGTAGTCGGCAGAAAAATAAAACGAAGCCCTGGCATTTTCCACAATGGACTGGCCTGATAAACCATCGATAATTTTCCCGAAAGCAACCATATCTTCATAGCCGGTACTTCCGGTAGCCGTCCCGGGGATCGGAATGGAGGAGTTTCCCGTCAAAGGGTCGTATCCGTACCTTTTCATTTGGATTGATTCCGCTTTTTGCCAACTGATTTCACTCCCTCCCAGGACACTGATTTGGTGGTCTTTGCCGAAATGTTTGTCATACGATAATTGGCCCCTTAAAGTAAACCCATGGGAGTTGGATGACGCCTGCGACTTATTCCCGTAAGTACGGTCGCTTGTCGCTGTGTTATCGAAAGGCCTGTCCATCCATGCCGTGTAGGTGTCTTTGCCTACCTCGGAGGCAGAATTGTTGGTGACGTAAGAATAGCTGGCCAGTCCCGTGAAGCGTAACTGTTCATTAAACCGGTACACGGCGGATCCCCTTACACTGACTGTTTGTCCATTGTCGGTGGCGGTCGATTCGTCAATTTCCCTCAATAAATTGAACCCGTTGGCAGGGAGCCTAATGGTACTCGCCCCATTATAGGATTCCAGGGTAAAGTAGGACTGGTCGGCTCGGTATGAGCCATCCTCGTTGTAAGGCCTCTCGTAGGGATTGGCGAAATAAGCATAGGTGATGGGAGAGGTACCCCCATAGGTGACGTAATTTTGGGATTTCATGAACGAGAGATCAGTATCGAATTCAAACGAGAGTTTCTCGTTTACCCTGGAATCTATTTTCAGGGAAGCCCCATATCTGTCGAAGTTGGTTTTCTTGATGATACCACCGTTTGTCATATAGTTCAATGAAAGATAGTAGGAGTGGTTCTCTCCTCCACCTGAACCGGAAAAATTATAGGACTGTGAGAGGGTATTCCTGAACAAGACATCGAACCAGTCGGTGGTTGTTTTTCCCAATTCTTCAATATACGCATTTTGTTGGTCGGTGCTCCACCCCTTATATTCTCCTTGGCCCGAGCGGATGGCACCTACAATTCCTACCACCGGGTACTGCGCATTGGGCGTATTGAAATAAGGAGCGGAGAACTCATCCCATAACTCCTGTTCGAACGCCAATTTCTCCTGGGAGTTCATCAAATTGGCATCCCGTTGGGGACGGGTTTGTAGTGACAGGTTGGAAGAGAAACTGGCACGGAAGGGTCCCGCTTTCCCCCGTTTGGTGGTCACCACGATCACCCCGCCGGAGGCTCTCGAGCCATAAATTGCGGTGGCGGAAGCATCCTTCAGAATAGTGATATTTTCTATGTCGGAGGGGTTGATGGAGGCTATCCCGTCGCTGAAGATACTCTCCAGGGCACCGGAAGATAGCTGTCCCTTTGAGAACTTGGGAATATCCTTTTGTAGCGGAACGCCATCGATGATCCATAGTGGTCCGTCATCCCCCACCAATGTGGCCGTGCCCCGTATCGTGATCTTCGCGCTTTGTCCCGGCCTGCCGGAGACGTTGCTTACCGCCACCCCGGCTACCTGGCCCTGGATTAACTGGTCGATATTTTTCAATGGGCTCTCCTTTACCAGGTCGTCCACTTTTACCACTGCCACCGATCCGGTGACACGGCGGGTGGTTGTCCGGTTATATCCTGTAATAACCGTTTCGTCCAATTGTGTAGATTCATACTCCAGCACGACATTCAAAGTTCTCTCATTCTTTACCACATGCTCCTGTGAAACCATTCCGAGGAAGGAGAATTTTAATGTTGAACCCACAGGAGTATAAATCTCATACTTCCCATCAATGTCGGTGGCTATTCCGATGGTTTTTCCTTTTATGACTACCGCCACGCCGGGGAGAGGATCGCCCTGGTCGTCAGTTACCACCCCTGCTACCCTTACCGTGGGATGCTCCTGTCCGGTAATTGCAACGGAAGGAGTGGTGTCAGCCGCGATATTCTCCGTGGTGAATATCAAAAGGAGCAGTAAAAACCATCTTCTGCGAAAAAAAGAATGCATCATTTGATTTATATTGTTAGTTATTCGTGATGTAAAATGTCGGCATCTGTTATTTTCTTTCCCAACAGATGTTCAATAAAATAATAATGGACCAGGTTCGTATAATATCTATCGCCCAAACCGTGGTCTTTTCCGGGAAGCACCATCATGTCGAACCGTTTATTCGCTTTTATCAGCGCGTCCGCCATCCTAAAGGTTTGTGCCGGATGCACGTTAATATCCACATCCCCCGTTATCAGGAGGAGTTTGCCTTTAAGCCTGTCTGCCAACTCTAGGTTGGTAGGCATATCCACCGAAAAAATATAACTCGTGCTGTCTCCCGTGGTTTCCCTGTCCATTTTTACCCCTTGGTAAGTCTCTCCCCAGTATTGTGTATAAATACGGTTGTCGTGATTGCCGGAAGCGGCTACGGCTACCTTGTAAAATTCAGGATAGGTCAATATGGCGGATGTTGCCATGAATCCCCCTCCCGAATGTCCGTAAATTCCGACGCGATCCTTGTCTATATAGGGGTATTTCTCCGCCAGTTGCTCAATCACATGTTTATCGTCTTCCAATGCGTAATCCCTTAGATTCCCATAGCCCCAATTGTGAAATTCTTTGCCGCGGTAGGGACTGGCTCCCCGGTATCCGAAGTTGATAACAATGAATCCCTGTTGCGCCAAAGACTGGTTGTAATTGTCATCGATGGTAAAGGATTGGGGGACAAGATCCGTAATAGGACCCGGATAGACATTGGATATGATGGGGTATTTTTTTGTTTTATCCAGATTGAAAGGACGGTAGACAACCCCATACAGGTCTGTTTCCCCGTCTTTCGATTTCATCTGTACGATTTCAGGAAATTTGAACCCTCTTTCTAAAACATCTTTCAGTGAAGCCTGTTCCAGTTCCATGATAGTGCTTCCCTGACGATCACGAAGTATATTCTTGGGAGGCATGTCCATCCTGGAATAGGAGTCTATCAGGAATTTTCTGTCTGGCGATAGGGAGATGTCGTGATAACCGTTGCCCGGTGTAAGCAGGGTGCATCGGGTCCCGTCGAAACGGACATCGTAGTATTGGCGGTAATATGGATTTATTGTTTTATCTTCCCCGTATGCTTCAAAAATAAAAGAGCGCCCAAGCGTGTCAATCGAGTGGATGGGGCCGGCCACGAATGACCTGTCGGTGATCGGGTTTTTCAGCTTGCCGTCGCCATCATATAGATAGTACTGGCCGTAACCTGATCTTTCTGACCACCAGATAATATCTTTCCCATCGTTCAGTATATGGAAGGAGAACAGCGGTACATTGAAATGCGGGCTACAGGTTTCCGTTATCAGTTCGTTGAATTCACCGGTTTGCGCGTCCAGGCGGCATAGATCGATTTGGTCGCAGGAGCGGCTTTTCCGGAGAAAGTAAACATACCTGGAATTCTCCCCTGGGATCATCCTCGCATATTCCAGTTTTTGGTCCGGATATTTGCTGACATCTATTTTCCTTCCTTCTCCCCTGGCCGCATCAAAGAGGAACAACTCGTACTGCGGCACATATTTGTCACCCGGTATGGGAAATTTATACCGCTTGTATTCCGGTCGCGGTTGCGCAAGGCTATTGATAACTGCCATTTCCCTTACCCGGCGCTTGTCTTCCCGTATTATTACGAGATTTTTTGAGTCGTTGGCCCAATATGCCAGGGAGGTGGATCTTTTCTCGGCCATTTCGTTCTCCTTATCGCCGGAGGATGGTTGTGCAAGGGCGTTTCCCCGGATTGAAACTGTTTTTTTTGCTTCATTGTTACCGGAGAGTAAAAGGCTTATATCGTCGGCAATGAGCGTGCCATCTGTATTGATAAAAGGACTACTATTGACGTAGGAGTAGAATGGCTCTCCATCGAAAGTGAGCTGTAGCGCTTCGTCATCGGGCAGTCCATTTTTTTGGAGAAAAAGATTGTGATTCTGTCCATAGACATAATAAGTGCTGTCTTCCGAATATTTTCTCCAGGGATAAGGGTTTTTGAGATAGGGTGTATATTTCTTTTCCTCCCTTGAAATTTCTTCTAATTGTTTGGTATTTAGGTAATAGTAGAATGACTTTCCTGAATCTTGGAATAAGATTTTAGCCCCATTTTTTGTTCCCTCTACCCGTGCATAGATTTTATGTCTCTTGCGGTCATACTCCTTCCCGGTAAATCCGGACAGTTTCAGATAAAAATCGGCACCATCGAAAAGGCGTGTTTTCTTCTTTTTTACAGGATTTACGAGATAATGATGAACACCCGATTCATCTTCAAAGAAATAACAGAAACTCGCACCATCCTTTTCCCAGGAGGGTGATATGGTGGTCGAATAGATATATTTTTGGAGGCTATCTACGGAATAACTCTCTCCATAATCGAAATTGATTTGCCGGGCGGATATATTGATTGTGATATGAGTCAATGCGGCAAATAAGAAAATGAGTCTTTTCATTTGTTTCTTCTGAATATATTTGTTTTTTTATTATATATTATGTCGGCTTTCAGAAAAGCGTTGTAAGTATTAAGGATTCCTCCGGATGCTGATAAATCCGAAAACAATACATTTTTTCCCTTTTGCTTTTGTCCCGGAAGTTCCACCCGTTCATTTTCCCGTTTTGTAACGGTACTTACGATGATATCTTTTAACTGGGAGGCTGTCAAACCGGGAAAATAGGACCAGATCAATGCGGCTGCACCGGATACCATAGGAGCCGCCAATGAGGTCCCTCCATCTACAAAATCATACCCGTTGTCCGCATCAAGAGCATAAATATTGACTCCGGGGGCAAATAAATCAACCTCTCTTTTCCCGTAATTGGAAAGAGAATACAACTCCCCGTCGGCTTTTGTGGCTCCCACCTTTATATAACCGCCTGGCTTTTTCCCGTCCTTCATGTATCCGGTGGGATAGGAGACCAAGGAGTCAATATCCCTGCCTGTATTTCCGGAGGCTTGCACAAGCAATACATTTCGTTCACTGGCGTATTGGATGGCATCTTTCACCCACTCCTCGTGTGGGGAAAAATCTTTCCCAAAGCTCATATTGATAATGTTTGCTCCATTATCCACCGCATAACGGATAGCCAGGGCCACATCCTTGTCATACTCATCACCATCGGGTATTGCCCTGATGGGCATAATCTTCACATGACCTGCTATCCCGTCGATTCCAAGACCATTTCCGCGTACAGCGCCTATAATTCCCGATACAACAGTGCCATGATAGGCATACGTGTTGATGATAGGATTACCGTAAAAACGGTCATCTATATTCGTTATGTCATCACCTACCAAAGAATCACGAGGGGAAGAAATGTCGTCCAGACTTTGTACACGATTCTTGGCTAATTCAAAATTGGCAATATGATAATCGTACGTTTTTTTCCATGGGGTGAGCGAGTCATACATAAATGTACTGTTTGTGACCACCTCCAAATATTGAGAATAGATGGAATCTGTCGGGTGCAGGGAGGCGAGGTCGCTCAATACGAATTCTTTATTTCCATGTGTGTGAACCAATAAGGAGTCAATTGCCCGGAAAGATTCGGCAATTGCCTGCAGATAGGATGAATAATAAAGGTATGAGCCGATACCTGCTTTTTTTCTTACATTCAGGAAATAGTCATACTCTTCTTTTTCCTTACCGGTCAGAAGAGTGATCTGTTGTTTCTCCATGTCTTCATAGACGGGCCGCAGCCGTTTATACTCGCGGAAGGCTTCCGTTCCGACTTTCTCAAGGACTAAAGTGTCTCCTGTCTTACCCAAAAAATTCCAGCCATGGAGATCGTCCACATATCCGTTTCTGTCATCATCTTTTCCGTTAAGACGTTCTTTCTTGTTTAACCAGATGTTTGCTTTCAGGTCTTCGTGGTCAATATCCACACCCCCGTCTATTACGGCGACAATTATTTCTCTCTGTGGTTTATATTTCTTCTTCGCTATATATTGGTATGTTTGGGTGGTTCCTATTCCAAATACGGAATCAATGTCAAAAGAGAGATGATACCAGTCTGTATTTATATCTTCTTTTGTTTTTTGTGCAAAAACTAAAATATTACACGATAAGCAGATAAAGCCTAAAATTGCTACTATTCTTTTATTAAAACTAAACTTATAAATTAACATTAATATATTTCCCTTTGATAAAACTGATAATAATTCGCAAAGATAGACAAAAAGAATTACTTTTGTTTCAATTAATTATAAAGAGTTACGAAAAAATGTAGTTTTAAGGATAAATGATAGAAAAATGTGAATATTTTGCTTTTTTATTAATTTTATTTTTAATGAAAATAGAGGGTAAAGTTATCATTGACTTTACCCTCCCCTTGGACTAAATTATCAGATAAAAAGAGGCGGTTACTCGTCTTTTTCCTGTGCTTCGTAAGCTTTGAGCAGTTTTTCCTGTACATCGGAAGGAACGAGTTCATAGCTTGAGAACTTCATGGAGAAAGAAGCCCTTCCTCCAGTGATCGAACTCAATGAAGTAGAGTAGGAACTCATCTCTTTCAAAGGTACTTTTGCTTTGAGTTTTTCGAATCCTTTTTCACTCTCCATACCCATGATCATGGCGCGACGTCCCTGCAGGTCGCTCATCACATCGCCCATATATTCACCCGGCACGGAGACCGTCACGTCGTATACAGGCTCAAGGATTTTAGGCCCGGCATTCTTGAATGCAGTGCTGAATGCATTACGTCCCGCCAGCATAAAGGAGATTTCATTGGAATCTACCGGGTGCATCTTGCCGTCGTACACAATCACCCGTACGTCACGGGCATACGATCCCGTCAAGGGACCTTGCTCCATCCTGGCCATGATGCCCTTCAGGATGGCGGGCAGGAAGCGCGCATCGATGGCGCCACCTACGATACTGTTCACAAATATCAGCTTACCGCCCCAATCGAGGTTGATCTCCTGTGTGTCGCGGTTCTGCACTTTGTACTCCTGTCCGTTAAAGCGATAGACTTCAGGAACAGCCATTCCTTCGGTATAAGGTTCCACGATAAGATGTACCTCCCCGAACTGGCCGGCGCCACCCGACTGTTTCTTGTGCCGATAATCCGCTCGTGCTGCTTTGGTGATGGTCTCGCGGTATGGGATTCTGGGCTCCAAAAATTCGATCTCGATCTTGTCGTTGTTTTCCAACCTCCATTTTAATGTACGGAGGTGGAATTCACCCTGTCCGGAAACAATGACTTGTTTCAACTCTTTAGAGTTTTCCACCAGCCAGGTGGGGTCTTCCTCTTTCATGCGGGTAAGCGCTTCACTCAGTTTTTCCGAGTTCGATTCGTTCACCGCCTTGATAGCCCTGCGGTAACGGGGTTCCGGATAACGGATAAAGTCGAATTTGTTTTCATTATCTTTCGCGTTGAGGGTGTTTCCCGTACGCACGTCTTTCAGTTTCACGGCTGCACCGATACTGCCCGCCTGCAGTTCTACTGCCTTGTTGCGGATTTGTCCTGCTACGGTAAAGAGTTGTACAAGCCGTTCTTTTGAACCGCGGTTGACGTTGACGAGGTCGTCGCCTTCTTTTACTGACCCCGACATTACCTTGAAATAAGATACTTCACCGATATGGGGTTCAACTGTCGTTTTAAAGAAAAAGAGGCTGGTAGGTGCTGATGCGTCAGGTTTTACTTCATCACCATCACTATTGGCGGGAGAGGACACATCAAGTGGAGAAGGAGCGACCATGCTCAGGAAGTTCATGATGCGGTGTACAGCCATATTTTTTTCGGCAGATATACAGAATAAGGGAAAGAGGCTCCGGCTGATCATTCCTTTATGGATACCGTCACGCATCTCTTCTTCGGTAAGAGATCCCTGATCGAAATATTTTTCCATTAATCCCTCGTCATTTTCGGCTGCTGCTTCGAGCAGTGCCTGATAATATTCACCCGCTTTTTCCTGTTCACTTTCGGGAATATCCAATACGTCGGGAGCAGTGGCACCCGGTTTCCATTTGTATAATTTTTGTTTCAATACGTCCACGATCCCATCAAAAGAAGTACCGCTGCCGATAGGATACTGTACTGGCACGACTTTACTACCGTACTGGTCTTTCAGGCTGGCAAGGGTATTGTCGTAGTCGGCTTTCTCATGGTCCATCTGGTTCATCAGGAAGACAAGCGGCTTATCGAGTTCGTCCACATAGCGGAGCTGGTTGATGGTACCCACTTCTACCCCGCTGGTGGCATCAATCAGCATCAATGCCATATCGGTCACATGAAGGGCAGAGACAACCCCGCCCACAAAATCGTCCGAACCCGGACAATCGATGAAGTTCATCAGTTTTTCTTTCCATTCATAGGAGAAAACAGTTGAGAAGACGGAATATCCATATTCTTTCTCTACCGGAAAATAGTCACTCACGGTATTTTTCCCATCTACCGTGCCGCGTCGTTTTATAAGACCACACTCGAAAAGCATGGCTTCCGCGAGAGTGGTCTTACCTGAGCCTGCATTGCCAAGTAGGGCAATGTTCCTGATTTCGTTTGTCTTGTAAACTTTCATGATTAGAAAATATTTAAATTAATTAATGTGCCAATGTGATGAATCCCGATAAATCGGGACAAGTAGTACCTATGTGACAATTTGTCAATGGCATGAAAAAAGACTTTGCCGCGGTGTAACAACCGGCAAAGTCTACTATCTAAAATAGCGTCGCAATATATAAAAAACGTACGATAATTGTTGATTCTGCATCTATGTTATATAACATATTTATAGAGTATTTTGATAGCATGTAGTCAGGAGAAATAGTTTCCTCCGGTTGAAACATTTTTTTCTATGGGTTGTTTATTTCATACGTCTTGTATCGTTTGTCCTGCCATGAAAAGCAGGATTATTGTTAAATATGAAAAGATGAAGGATTCCTATTATAATTTACAGGTTGAAGAGGTTTTAGGACAGTTTGAGGTTTCGCCCGAAACAGGTCTTTCTGACGTGGAAGTAAGAGAGCGTCTTAGCCAGTATGGGGCTAATCAACTTGAATCACAAAAGCAAAAAACACTTTTGTTGATGTTCTTCGAGCAATTCAAGAGCATCATGGTGGTTATTTTATTGATAGCTGCTGTAGTGTCGGGGGTGATTGGCGTACTGGAAGGAGGAGGGTTGGTAGAGGCGTTTGTGATCTTAGCCATATTGGTGGTCAATGCGGCGATAGGTACCGCCCAGGAGAAAAAAGCACAGTCTTCACTGGAAGCGCTGAACAGGATGAGCACCCCTCATTCCAAAGTATTGCGGGACGGTCAGGTAGCCGAAATCACATCCACGGAGATTGTTCCGGGCGATATTATTGTGTTGGATACCGGTGATATTATCCCCGCTGATTTGCGCCTGATAGAAGCGGTGAATATGAAAGTGCAGGAATCGGCCCTTACCGGAGAATCGGTCCCTGTAGATAAGACTGAGAAAGTCTTGGATGCAAAAGACCTACCTTTAGGTGACCGTGATAATATGGCTTTCTCTACCAGTACCGTTACTTATGGACGGGGGAAGGGCGTAGTGGTGAGGACCGGAATGGAGACCGAAGTAGGTAAGATTGCCCATATGCTTCAACAGACGCAGGATACGGAAACACCAATGAGCAAACGGCTTGAACAACTGGGTAAGGTGTTGGGGTATGTGGCCCTTGGAATTTGTTTTTTGATATTTGTCGTCGGTGTCCTCTATGGTAATGGCTGGCTGGAGATGCTGATGATGGCTGTCAGCCTGGCGGTAGCAGCTATTCCTGAAGGACTGCAAATAGTCTCCACCATTGTTTTGGCAATCGGAGTGCAGCGACTGGTGAAACTGAATGCGATCGTACGTACATTACCATCGGTTGAGACACTGGGGAGCGTTACCGTGATATGTTCCGATAAAACGGGCACTCTTACGCAAAATAAAATGACCGTGGTGGAGGGGTGGGCTGGAGGCAACCGGATTGATTTTCGCAATCCGCCCCTTCCCGAAGAACTTGATAGTGATGAGCAGATGCTTCTCCATTCATCGTTACTCTGCACCGATGCGCATCTGAGGATATTGTCCGATGGTAAACATGAGACGGCGGGTGATCCTACGGAGATTGCTATTGTGGATGCAGCTCTTGCTCTGAAAATTAATAAAAATGAACTGGAGGGTCGCTTCTCCCGTGTGGAGGAAGTGCCATTTGATTCTGACCGGAAAAGGATGTCGACTATCAACCGAATAGGGGAAGGGAAATTCAGGGTAAACCTGAAGGGAGGTTTGGATGAGGTCCTTGCTATATCCTCCCGAATACTTATCCATGGAAATATAAGATCCATTACGGCAGAAGACATAGAGACCATCAAAGAAGAAAATAGGCGGATGGCACAGTCGGCATTGCGTGTGCTTGCTGTGGCCTATAATGATATTGACTCCCTGCCGGGGGAGGTGAGTGCCGGGTTCACTGAGAGGGATCTTATTTTTGTGGGGTTGCTGGGTATGATAGATCCGGCTCGGCCTGAAGTGGTAGAAGCGGTGAAAAAGTGTAAGACGGCCGGTATCCGCCCGGTGATGATTACTGGCGACCATAAAGTGACTGCGGTAGCGATTGCCGATGAGATAGGAATTTACCGTGAGGGTGATAAAGCAATTACGGGCACTGATGTAGAAGGGATGAACGATGAAACTCTCTATCGGGGGGTGGAAGCCTATTCAGTATATGCACGTGTGGCCCCCGAACATAAGGTGAGGATTGTGAAGGCATGGCAATCCTATGGTGATATCGTGGCAATGACGGGGGATGGAGTGAACGATGCTCCTGCACTCAAGCAGGCTGATATTGGTGTATCAATGGGAGTAGTGGGTACTGAAGTGGCTAAGGATGCTTCCGACGTAATTCTGACAGATGATAACTTCGCGACTATTGTAAGTGCGGTGGAAGAGGGACGTCGTATTTATGACAATATCCTGAAAGTAATACAATTTCTTCTCTCTGCCAATATGGGAGAGGTGTTGCTTATTTTTATCGCTTCAATAGCTAACCTGGGTAATCCATTAACTCCTATTCTTATATTGTGGATCAATCTGGTGACTGATAGTTTACCCGCATTGGCGCTAAGTATGGATCCTGCCGAGAATGATGTGATGACACGCAAACCACGTGATCCCCGACAGGGTTTTTTCACCAAGGGAATGATATGGAGGATCGGTTATCAGGGTACCGTTATCGGCCTGATTTCGCTGGCTGCTTATATGATTGGTTTCAGAGATGGCGGGCAACTTTTGGGACAGACCATGGCGTTTGCTGTGCTGGGATTCTCGCAATTGCTGCATGTACGTAACCTACATTCCAACAAACGCTCTTCTTTTCATACAAATATATCGAGCAATAAACCACTGCTCGGCGCCATCTTCCTTTCAGCTCTTCTGCTCCTGGCTGTACTGTTGATCCCCGGAGCAATGGACATTTTCGGTGTAACGGCGATGGATGGCATTCATTGGGCTTACGTAGGACTTCTCTCGTTAGTTCCTATTGTTGTCGTAGAATTGATGAAACTCTGTAAAATCAACCATAGTAGAGACGAATATTGAGTCAATATGATTATGTGGCAATCGTCCGGTAAGTATGTTCCCACGGTAGAACAATTAAAGGAGATTGCTCCTGCCATCATTGATATGGGTTGTTTTGCCAGGATGGAGACAAACGGAGGAGAGGTCGAACAGATCAACCTGCTGTTCGGGGAAAATCCGATGGCTTCTCGTGTAGCCAATGAAATGGCATTGAAATATGATAAATCGAACCATATTCTGCAATATTGTATGGTCAATAACGTCTCCGGTGTGATCGGGCCAGCGGTCGCTGTGGGGGATTGATCTCGTTTTCAGGTAAGGAAGAATAAGAAAATAAAACCTTTATAAAATGGGTGGTTTACGGACTGCACATTTTTTTGCCATAAAAAATGGATTTCCCGAAAGAAATCCACCTTATCTTAATTATTTAAGTTCCAGTTTAAAGCTTCTTTCGGATTTTTTTTGCAATTTCTTCAAATTCGTCTCCGGTGAGTTGCATTTTCGGATTGGCTAAACTCATGTCTCCTTCTTTTTGGATAGGAATTAAATGAATGTGTGCATGGGGTACCTCCAAACCAATCACCATCAGTCCTACTCTTTTACAAGGAATAGCACTCTGAATCGCTTTTGCTACTCTTTTTGAGAAGATAATCATATCCGCCAGAAGAGAATCCTCCAAATCGAAAAGATAATCGATTTCTTGTTTCGGTACTATCAATGTATGGCCTTTCGACATAGGGTTGATATCAAGAAAAGCATAAAACCGGTCGTCTTCGGCGATCTTGTAGGATGGGATTTCTCCCGAAATAATTCTGCTGAAAATAGTCATCTTATAAGAATGAAAATCTTGAATATTGATTTCGGGACTCTATATAGAAATTTCAACGATTTCAAATATCATTGTTCCGGATGGCACTTTAATTTCTGCCACATCCCCCACTTTTTTACCCATCAATCCTTGGGCGATGGGGGTACTTACCGCAATCTTACCGCTTTTCAGATCGGCCTCGCTTTCAGATACGAGCGTATAGGTCATCAGTTTTTTCGTCTGCAGGTTCTTGATCGTCACTTTGTTCATTATCTGTACTTCATCGGTGCCAATAGTGCTCTCATCAATAACACGTGCATTGGCTATCAGGTTCTTCAATTGCGATATCTTTGCCTCAAGCATCCCTTGCGCTTCTTTCGCCGCATCATATTCGGCATTTTCCGACAGGTCGCCTTTATCTCGCGCTTCGGCAATCTGACGTGATATTTCAGGTCTCTGTACAGATTCCAATTCGATCAAATCGTCTTTTAATTTCCGAAGTCCTTCTTCGGTCATATAAGTTACAGCCATAGTCTCTTTTTTTATTCTTTAAACTTAACGTAAAGAAAAAGAATTCCGGCCTTTATTACAAGACCGGAACCCCTTTTTTCCATGATTAAACTTCTACAAAGGTAACATTTTATTTCAATTGGACAAAATTTCCGGATATGTTTTATAACACTTTATCCAGTTCGGCGGATAGTTGACCATAATCCTCGATACGAGCTATTATGTCCCCTTCGCGGTTGATGAGGAATGCGGTGGGGATTTGCCGTACATTATAAGTCGCCAATAACGGGGTGTTTACCGACCGTGAGTCTCTTACGGTTATCCATGGTAGGTTGGCGGCTGAGGTCTTCCAGAAGTGCTCATCCGAATCGAGTGAAACTTGATAAATTTCCAGACCACGGGATTGAAAACTCGAATATAGTTTATTTAAATCTATATTATGTTTGGGAGAGAAATCAGCACTGTAAACTACGAAATCGAGTATTACTACCTTGCCTTTCAATGAAGATAATTCCACTTTCCTTCCATCCACTCCCGAAAGAATGATGTCAGGTAATCCGCTACCTTCCACTATAGGTATATTCTCTAATAATTTTGTTTGTTGCTCCTGCTTTCTACGTGCTTTTAATGCATTCATGGTGAATTCATAAAGATGTTTGCTCCTTTCCGTATCGGGATAGTACCGATTCCATGAAGTTGCCACCGCTCCAAACATTGCATAGTCCTGCTTGTTATAGGGATCGAATATGAGGTAATCGTTTATTTTCTGAAAAATGGCATAATAAGCAGTCGCTCCCGAAGGATTCCCCAGAATTAATCGGGATACCGATGTCTTGTATTTTTGTAAAACAGTATCCAGTTGTGAAATAAATACCATATCGTCGATAAATCCTGTTTTGTGTTGATTTTCAAGATCAGTGATTTTGCCGGCTGCTTCACGGGTGAGTCCGTCTACTTCTTTCATCTGATCATTGGTAGGAGAATTCTCTACCGTGAAGGAGTGATATAGGTCTGATGCGTCGGCGGAAATTTGAACTGTTTCTGTTGAATCCACAGCAAAAATGACAATCTGTTTGCCTATACGCAATTGATAAAATTCCGGATTTTCCGGTGCCGGTTGTTTAAAGTTAAACGATCCTCCATTTTTCAGAATAGTAGAATCGAGTAGTGTTATACCTGCCAAACCACGATGTTCCAGATACAATGTATCTCCTTGTGCAGAGCCAATAGTTCCCGTTACATTAAATGTTTCTCCCTGCTTGCAGGAGAAAAGTACTATGCCGGCCAGTAAAATCGGTAATAATTTTTTCATATTGTAATTCAGTTGTTATTCGATTATAATTCGAATCTGCGACAAATTTACATGAATTTCTTTTAAACCGGCATGATTATACCGATTATTATTAAATGTGAACTTTTCAATGTTAATTACGTTAAATCAAGGCTTGGAAATTATAAAGTTAAAAAAAATTAAAAAAAATCATCTCTGACTTGTTGTCGTTCTCTTTTTTATTTTTAGAAGTCAAAAATCGTTGCGCTGGATGTAAAAAAGCCTTATCATTGTACTGTATTTAGACACAATATTCATTGAAGGTATAAACACTTCAAAACTTAAAGGTGGCGTAATTATTTGAAAATAAATAGAATTCTGTGCTTTCTTTGTTGACGGCAGGAGAGTATTCCAACGGAGCCTATAGTTACGTCTCCTTGTATTTTTTTAAGTAAAAAATATAATTATGTCACCTTCTCATAAGGTGATTTAGTGAGTTGTATTGAAAATATAATTCATAGGTGTTGAGTATGAACGAACTATTAAATATAAATTAAATTCACATATTAAATAAACTAATTTGAATTGCATTATGGAGACAAGACAAACAAAAAGCAAGGACCTTTCTGCCGGTTTCATTATCATTGGGTGTTCAATCCTCGCCTGTATTTTCTTTTTCGGTGTATGTGCCCATCCAAGCCATTTCGACGAAAAGGGCCATCCCCTGCCGGGTGACGTTTTCGGTACGCTGTACCAGGGTGGTTATGTGATTCCCCTGGTAATCACGCTTCTACTGACCGTGATCACCCTTTCCCTCGAACGTTTCTTCGCATTGAACAGGGCCAGCGGTAAAGACAAAAATGAGCGTTTCGTTACAGGGGTAAAACGGAAAATCGATGAAGGCAATATCACCGAAGCCATCAAGCTTTCCGACGAACAGAAAGGCTCCATTGCCAATATCGTAAGGGAGGGCCTGGTGCGTTATGATGACGTGGAGGACATCCCCAATATCACCAATTCCGACAAGGCTGAACTGATCCAGAAGGAGATCGACGAGGCCACCACCCTGGAATTGCCCTACCTGGAGAAGAACCTGAACATCATCGCTGCCATTTCCACGCTGGGCACGCTGTTCGGACTGTTTGGGACTGTGCTGGGTATGATCCGCGCCTTTGCCGCCATGGGTAACGAGGGTGCGCCCGACTCCACCGCCCTGGCCGTGGGTATCTCGGAAGCCCTGATGAATACCGCCCTCGGTATCGGCACGGGAGCCCTGGCGATCATCACCTACACCTATTTCTCGGGCCGGATCCAGACGATGACCAACGCGGTCGACGAAATCGGGTTCGCCATCGGGCAATCGTTTATAAAACGTCACGGCGGCCTTTCCAGATAACCTCCCCCGTAGAACCAGAAGTCAAGATAATTCAGAGAAACAATGGCAAAAATAAAGAAACATAGTGTCTTCGTCGACATGACCGCCATGAGCGACGTGACGGTGCTGCTGCTCACGTTCTTCATGCTGACATCCACCTTCCTCCCCCAGGAGCCCGTCAGGGTGACGGCGCCGGCCTCGGTGATGGAGATCAAGGTGCCGGAGTACAATGTGATGAATATCCTGGTCGACCTCGACGGGAAGGTGTTCCTGAACATCGACCGTCCCGAGGTTCGGCTCGAGGCGCTTGAGAAGATGTCCGCCGAGTACGGGGTGATAGTTAATGAGCGCCAGAAGAAGGTGTTCCTGGAACAGCCCTTCATCGGTGTTCCGATGAACCGCCTCCCGGCCTTCCTTGATTTACCCTTCGGCGAGCAGGACGCGGCGATGCGCGAGTACGGGATCCCGGCCGACAGCCTGGACAACCAGTTCACCAACTGGATCCAGAAGGCCCGGGAGATAGACGGTGAAATGAAGATAACGCTGAAGGCCGACCAGTCCACCCCTTACCCCCTTGTGGAGAAGGTGATGAAGGACCTGGTCAGGATCAAGGCCAACCGTTACAGCCTGGTGACGGTGCTCAGGGGGGCGCCCGAAGGGTTTTAACCGGATTATTGCGTGAAGCCGGCAGCGGAGCCCGGCAAGCCGGGGCTCCGCCATGGCGGGAAATAGTGTAAAATTATTGAAATAACAGAGAAACAATATGGCAAATATAGATACAGGCGGGGGCGAGGTGCAGAAAGGCAAACCCAGGAAGGAAAACCTGCGGGTGGATTTTACCCCGATGGTGGACATGAACATGTTGCTGATCACCTTCTTCATGCTGGTTTCCACGCTGTCGAAACCGCAGGTGATGGACATCGCGATGCCCACCGACCAGAAGATCGAGGACGACCAGGCCCCCAAGGTGAAGGAATCGAAGGCGGTCACGCTCCTGCTGGGGGAGGACGACAAGGTCTACTACTACCTGGGCAAGCTCGATGAAAGCGCCTACAGCGACTATGGCGTGTTGAAGGAGACCACCTACTCGTCCAGCACCTCCAATGAGGGGCTGCGCGGCATCATCCTGGAAAGGAACGCCGAGGCGGTGAACCGGATGCGCGACCTCAAGCTGGAACGTGCGGAAAAGGGCAACAGGATGACCGAGGAGGAGTTCAACGAACGTTCCAAGGAGATAAAGGGTGACGTGAATGCCCTTACGGTGATCATCAAGCCGATGGAGACGTCCAACTACAAGAACCTGGTGGACGCCCTCGACGAGATGCAGATATGCAGCGTGGGCAAGTACGCTATCGTGGATGTGACCGAAGGAGATGAATTCCTGGTACAGAACTATAAGACCAAGGGCGCGTTCGGTGCTTCTAACCTGGCGCCCCAAGGCCAATAATACAAAGATACGATATGGATAAATTTATAAATTTAGATTCCACCGAGTGGTGTGACCTTGTCTTCGAAGGAAGAAACAAGCGGTACGGAGCATATAGGCTACGCCAGACCTCTTCCAAAAGATATCTTGCGGCATTCCTTTTGGTAGCGCTCCTCATGGTAGTCGTCTCTCTTCTGCCCCGGTTATACGGTGTGGTAGAAAACCTGACGCAAAAAAATATGGGCTCTATGGAACAAGTCGTTGAGTTGTCTGTTCTTCCGATTGAGGAACAAGTAAAACAAGAACTTATAAAAGAAGAACTTGTCCAACAGGACGAAGTTCCTCCGCCCCCTGCTTTGAAATCCTCCATGCAGTTTGTGCCTCCTGTTATTGCAAAGGATGAAGAAGTTTCTCCAGAAAACGAATTTGTGAAGACTCAGAAGGAGTTGCAGTCCTCAACCCTTCAAATATCTATTGCAGATGTGATGGGGACGGATGAGCAGCATGGCATTGATATCAGTGAGTTGAGTCGACCCAAAGTGGTTGTGGAAGAAAAAGTAGAAGAAAAACCTCTTGAGAGCGCAGAGCAGGCACCTTCATTTCCTGGCGGAATGGATGCATTGAATAGGTTCTTATCTGAAAATATCCAATATCCAATTATTGCGCAGGAAAGCGGTATTCAGGGTAAGGTCATTATCAAGTTCGTCGTTTCCAGAACAGGTGAGATCATGGATATCCAAATTATCCGTGGAGTGGATGCTTCGTTGAACCGTGAAGCTGTCAGGGTAGTACAGATAATGCCCAAATGGATACCGGGAAAGCAAAAAGGCAAACCGGTTTCAGTTTATTTTACGCTTCCGGTTGAATTCAGCCTGCAAAGTTAGTCTGAAAATAACTTTATACGAAAAATATACAGTATTCATAAATGAAAGTGTAAAGTAATATGTTTTTCACATTTTTATTCCGAAGGAATATTATTATAGAGATAATGATTGTGTTTGGCGTAATTTTTGCTGCTTATAGTATATTAAGAGGATATAGATTATGAAAAGAACAATGAATCAAATAAGACAGGCTCTTCTTCTATTCTTTATAATTGCCGAAGCCCTTTTTCTGTCATCATGTCATCAAAGGACGGTGAGGACCGATACGGCGACTTCCGGCATTGCCCAGATGGCTGTGGACGAAAGTTTTGCTCCTATTATAGAAGCAGAAATTAATGTGTTCGAATCGCTTTATAATGATGCGGCCATCATTCCTATATACGCTTCCGAACAGAACATTTATAAATCGCTGGTAGATGATAGCATACGTCTAATCATGGGAACCCGTTTACTGACGGAGCAGGAGCAGACCATCATTCAAGAGAGGAAACAGCGTATCCGCAGTCATAAAATAGCGATTGACGGGATCGCACTGATCACTCACAAAGATAATAATGATACTCTCATGACAATAAATAATATAAAGGACATAATGTCGGGAAAGATTGAAAGTTGGAAACAGATCAATCCCGAATCTCCTTTAGATACTGTAGCAGTAATGTTCGATACTCCCAGCTCGAGTATGGTACGGTATATCCGGGACTCAATCTGTGATAATGACCCTTTTGGCAAGAATGTGAAAGCACTTTCTTCCGATAGTGCTTCAGCTGATATAACCAGGGTGGTTTCTCATGGCAAGGTGATCGAATATGTTGCCTCACATCCGAACGCACTGGGATTCGTCGGGGTGAATTGGATTGCTAATCCTGTAGATACTGCTAACTTGAGTTTTATCGATAATATAAATGTCGTATCAGTGAGCAACGCATCGCAGGCTACTCCCAATAACAGCTACAAGCCATACCCTTATCAGTTGGCATTAGAACTTGCCCACCGGGAATCGCCACGTGACTTTCCGACAGGAGGCTACCCTTTGATACGCGATATATATATAATTATCACGGATCCTACAGGTGGGCTCCCCTCGGGATTTTTTAATTTTATTGCGAGTGACAGGGGGCAAAGGATCATATTGAAGTCGGGTATATTACCGGCAAACCGGCCAGTCAGACTGATTCAGGTATCGGATGATTTTTAGTCTAATTTAAACCTACCCCTTTTTTAAGTGGAAATGTCTAATTCAAAATAATTTCTCTAGGCTATAGCGATAAATAGTGCTGGAAGTTGCAATTAAACTGTCCTTTATTTGCAATATATGTTAAAAGTAGGCAGTGAAAAACCGGTGTCGGAGATTTAAAAAAAATTTTTGACAAGGGACGGGTGTAAAGTTCAAAGACCTTATTATAAGAGGTTTCTCTCAATTCATATCTTGGTGCGGATTTTTTATTTCTTTACAAGATTACTCTATGAATATATGTTACCTGTATTTGACCGGTGCGTTATCGGGTAAATTTTTATTGTTAACGGTGCCGGCTTCCCTCATTCACTTACCTATGTTGGATATACTCTCTTCAGGTATATGTTCCAGAAGAACTTATTTGTATATTGGTCTGGTATTGGTGTTGATTATCTCAGGAATATTGATTCGCTCTATTGAACGGGTGAGAAACAAGCGTATACGAGAACAGGTAGAACGCTTACACAGTGATATTCTTACAAAAATAACCCATGAATTCAGGACTCCGCTTACTATTATTCTTGGTTTGAGCAAACAGTTACGTGAGCAGAAAGAACTCGGCGGAAATAATTCTCTTATCTATCTTAAAGCTATTGAACGTCAGGGTAAATATCTTTCTGAATTGGTCAACCAATTACTTGAGGTGGCTAATTTATACATGGCAGACAGAACAATAGAATGGAAAACCGGCAATATTGTGGCTTTTATGGAAATGATCTCTGAAACGCTGCGTCTTCAAGCCGGACAAAAAGAGATTGAATTGTATTTTTTCAGTACTGAAAAGGTTATTGAAACAGATTTTGTACCCGATTATCTTAACAAGATCCTGCAAAACCTTCTTTCTAATGCCATCAAATACAGCGGTGAAGGCAGTCGGGTATATCTTATTCTGGAAAGAGATAAAAGAAATTGTAATAGATTGATCATAAAGATTATAGATCATGGGGAGGGCATTTGTAAAGAGGTGCTTCCGCATATCTTTGATCTTTTCTATAAAGGTCCTTATGAAGGTGAAGCAGACGGTAATGGGGTAGGGCTCACCCTCGCCAAAAAGCTGACAGAAATATTGGGAGGTACTATTGGAGTAGAAACTGAAGTGGGGAGGGGTTCTACTTTTACGGTGCAGTTGAGTATCCGAAAGAATGAAAAACAATTATTTCCTCATTGGAAACCCGAAAAAAGTAATTTTATTATGCCAGTAAATAATAATCCGGAAAAGGGGGGATACGAAGGAATCTTTTTATCGGAGTCGAATGAGAATGATCCTCGTACGGCTATCTTGGTGGCCGAAGACAATAAGGATATCGCTCTCTATATCCGCTCTATTTTTCCTCAGTCGCAATATAATATTATATATGCATCTAATGGGGAGAAAGCGTGGGAGTTAATGAAACATCAGCAACTTCCCGATATTGTGATCACCGATATGATTATGCCGAAAAAGAGTGGCATTGAATTGTGCAGGGAAATGAAAACATCCCCCTTGCTGAATCATATACCAGTGATTATTATATCTTCGGTAAACAAGGAGACAGGTCTGATTGAAGGCTTGAAAAGTGGTGCTGACAGTTATATCCGAAAACCTTTTCATCCGGAGGAATTGCAGATATGTGTGGAAAACTTATTAGGAAGCCGCCAGCTCCTCAAGGAGAAATATCACAGGACAGTATTGAAAGAAGAAAAGATAAAGACTGATAACAGTTATACTGATTTTTTGCGTCATGTAACCGATATTATTTACCGGGAGATGAGAAATGCAGAGTTTACGCCTGCTAAATTAGCACAGGAGTTGGCCATCAGCATTTCGCAATTAAATAAAAAATTGAATGCGGCTACAGGCTATCCTACCTCCGTATATATACTAATGGTAAAACTGGATTACGCCAAAAAGATACTTTCTTCACAAGACAAGACCATCGGCGAAGTAGCGGGTGAGTGTGGTATTTTCGATGTGAATTATTTTTCCAGGGTATTTAAGAAATATAATGGGATTACACCCACGCAATTTAAGCGTTTGCCGCCAAAAACTTCCTCTTTGAATATGTTCGCCTATTGATTATGTAGGAAATAGTGTTAATATTAGCCGTAATGGGTAAATATTCCACGTAAAATAACATAAAAGTTAGCATTCATATCTTTTTATATTTCAACATATTTATATATAAAATGCGCAAATTATGCTAACAGGATGAAATGTTAAAGCGGGTTTAGTCCTATATTTAACCTAATAAATCCTAATTGCCGATTATAAAAAAAAGTATGTTTGTAAACGAAATATCTAAGCGCAATCAAACAAACAGCGATATTTCCAAATCAATGTTCGGAGCCATTACACAAAACTGCGAACCGCAATGGTAACACAACCCAAATAAAAAATCCCTAAAAAGGAATTGCTCCCGACACGATTAAAATGAAACAAACGTTAAAGGTGATACTGCGCAAAATTAGAATATATCCCCTGTAACGATTACATCGAACTCTAATATATAGGTACATGAAGTATAGATTAATTCAAAAGGCCAATCCGCGTGAACTTAAATCACAACGCAAATGGTATGTAAGGCCTGTCAAAACAGGTACTGTCACTAATAAGCAATTGAGCAAGGATATTGCAGCAAAATCATCTCTCACAAAGGGAGCTGTGATGAATGTGATTGAAAACATGGTCAATGAGATTCCCCGTTATTTAGTGGAAGGCTATAGTGTAAACCTGAGTGATTTGGGCACGTTACGTCTTTCGCTCTCCAGTGAGGGTACCGATACTCCAGACAAATTTTCTTCTGAAAATATTAAGAATGTACGAGTGATATTTACTCCTTCCCCGGAATTCAAACGCACTCTGCTGAACGTGGAGTACGAAAGAGACGAATAGAGGAATAAGATATAAAGATCAGCAAATGGTCAGATAGAGAGGTACAAAACTTTTTAAATTATTAGTAACACAGTATTACAAAATGAAAAAAATCTATTTGAGTCTGATAGCAATAGCTATATTGCTATTTACTGCCTGTAACAACAATGATGTGCCGGGCAATGAGGGAGCGGTAGAAGTTGGGACATTAACAGCAACGATCTCTTTTGAAGGGAAAACTTTAAGGACGGCGTCGTCAACGGCTATTCCTACAGTTAGTTGGGCCAATGTAAAACAGGTGCAGGTGTTCCTGTATAATAAAACAACCGGAAGCGTGGCATTTTCCCGTACGGTAAAACCGACTGCCGATGGCCAGAAATTCACTTGGGACAATGTGCCGGTAGGAGAATACCGTTTGGCTTTACTTGCCAACGTGAAAAACAGTACCGATAACATGGCTACATCAGTAGATGGAACGGTAACTGAATTTACTGATGAGAATGTGATTGGTAAGGCTTTCAATTCAAGTCTCAAAATCGACCTGAAGCCGGCTGATTTGCCTACTAAAGCCAGCCCTCAGGATCCCCCTACTCATGATTGGGATGTGCCCACTACCGGTAGAATCGGTTATGCTGCTCCTTCGGAGGTATTCACAGCCTACAAGGATCTCACCATTGCCGCAGGTACCGTAACAAGTATTCCTGCTACCGATTTGGTGCTTAGACGTGAAATTGCGATGTTGCGCGCCCGTTTTAATACAAAAGTAATTCCTACCCAACCGGTAGCAGGGCCTCCTACATTTGGCAATGCCTCCGATTTTATTGCCATTCAACGGGTACCGGTAGGTTTAGGCTTGTTCGTGGGTGATTTCAAGGGAGGTATTTTGAATACTGCATCTGACACCAAGAGGGTGATGGTAGGTGCAACCGGTATGGATACCTATAAAACAGCTAAACCTGCTTCCGGTTATGGTACAGGTGAAATTATTACCGGCGATTTTACTATGTTCAATGATATCCATGTGCTTCCCAATGTATCATTGGATGAAATTACCGAGTATACTGTCAAAAAAGATGACAATGTGCCTGAAGACATAAAAACCAGGAAGTATTTTATCATTTTCAGTGCCCAGGTAAAAAAGGATTATGTATATGCTGACGGAACAATAGCTCCGGATGATAATAGTATGGTGTATTGGTTTGGTACCATTGATGGTGTATTTACCAAGAACGTGATCCGTGAAGTTAATCTGACACTGAAAACGGCCGGTTATCCTGAAATTCCCGGAGGACCTGACAAATTTGGCGGATTGGAAATTGTTGTGGGAGCACCTGAAAACTGGGATTCCGAAATAGTAGACTTGAATATGGAAGTGTAATCTTTTAATCGGCAACGATTGAAAGTAGCAATGGATAATTAATTGTTGTCTCCTGCAATGTCAGCTTGCAGAGAAGAAATGTGTTGCAGGAGACAAAATTTTAACGACGCCTGGTCTGTTTCTAAATAAAATACAGGAATGAATATGATAAAAAGATATAGCATTCATATATTCTCCCTACACATCATCCTCTTTTTCAGCCTGATTTTCTTCGCGTCGTGTACTTATGACTATTTCGAAGATGAGACCAATTACGTAGTATATGCCCCAAAGGCCAATGTTGAACTGACTGCCGATGAATACAAGATCGAGGATATACATATCTATATATACAAAAATGCAACGTTGGTGAACATGAAAAGGGCCTCGCATCCTTTTAAGGAGAGCGCCAGAATGAGAGAGGGAAATTTTAATTTCAGGTTGTTCCCTACAGCTTACGATGTTTTCTGTTTTGCCAATACCGGAGGGATTGTATGGTCCACATTGACATCCCGTCAGGAGGGAGGTTTTGGTTTGCCCGAATCCGAAAGTGGAGAATATCTTTATCCAAGTTCGTTTGCATCCTTTTCAATAGAAATGTTCCATCCCGCAATCGATTACCCTGCCCCTGTGATAACGGATACTGCCTATTTCAACAAACGGTATAGCGGAAGAATTTGCATTGCATTTGAAAAACTGGCCAATTTCAATCCATCATTGACCTATAGTAATATAGGCAAGGTAAAAGTAACAGCTACAGGAACGGGTACCTATCAAAATATGGCGTTGTTGACAGATTCTATCAATACGCGTTCCGGCAGTTATACTTCATGGGACAAGGTGATGATGGAATTTATTCCCTATGAGAATCCGTTTGAACATTATGAGTTTGGAATTGACGGTTACTTTTTTCCTTCATTGAGCGATGGCCGACCAATATCGTTGTGGATGGATTTTTTTGACCATAATGGGAATATGCTACACTCATTTCTTATAGATATTGTCCAGACACTTCATATGAACCAGACGATTTATTTGGGAACAGATGGTATGAGTACGTTTGAATTGAATATTGATGGTCCTGAACAATGGGAGCCTGAAATTGTCGGTGATGATGATGGAGGAATGGGGATTTAAATAACAAATAACTAACTAAGAAATATATCTTGGAGATGAAACATTTAACACGATACGCTTTTTTATCAATTCTCTTTCTGCTTCCGCTTTTTGCAGGGCAAAGTCTCAAGGCGCAGGCTATCAAGACCAATGTCCCGCTTATTCTTACGGGTAATCCTAATATAGGAATAGAGTGGTCAGTAGGGCGCCAGTTTACGGTGAATGCCGATGTATTGTGGGCACCCTATTTATTTAAAAAAGACGAAGAAGTCTTCCGTACATTGATAGGCAGCGTTGACTTCAGGTATTACATCAATCCCCGGTATTATTATACCAATGATCTCTGGGATGGGTTTTATGTAGGACCCTACGCGATGATGGGTAACTTCAATATAGGGCTGAAGAGAAAGGATGAAAATAAAATGAGTTACCGCCATAAAGGGTGGGGTGTATCTTGTGGGGTTTCCTTCGGATATAAGTTCTATCTTTCTCCCCGATTCAGGATTGACATTAACACGGGGGCGGGGTATGCACATCTTCAATATGATAAGTTCCAATTGGGCGGTGAATTTGCCGACTTCCCTCTTGAGATAAAAAATACAAAGGGCTATATCGGTCCTACGAAAGTAGGTGTACACCTGATTTATAATATTTTCAAATAACAAAGCCCTATGCAGCAGCATTATAGAAAAATATCCATCAGTGCTGTCTTTGTGATGCTCCTTTTGGTCTCCTTTATCCCTGAGGCGCAATCACAGGACGAGAGAATGATGGCGCAAGGGGACAGGAGGGCAAGAGGTCTCGAATCCGGGGCCGATCGCAGATTTGCCCGGCAGGATTTCGATAAAGCGATGGCAATCTATGAAACGGCTTTCAAAGACAATATATTAACGCCGGACTATGCTGCCAGGTTACACCTGAAAACAGCTCGGCTTTATCTTACCTTGCTCGAATATACATCGGCTATCCCGCATTATGATGCCGCCATGGCATTGGATGATAATCTGTTCACCACCTCTGATGTATGTAATTATCTGGATGCCTTACGCTTTTCAGGATCAAAGATGAAAGCGATTGGCATAGCCAGGAAATATGGCTATCGTGATGCATATAATGCCGACCGTCGCTTCCAGAATATCCTGCATGCGCTGAATTATGAAGAGGGTATCCTGCCCATCGGTACTGCAGAATTCACCATATCTCCCCTAGAAGAATTCAATACGTCCAACGCTGAGTTTTGGATCGGTGAAGTACAGGGGGATTATTTTTATGCTGCCAGTAATAGTCGTTTTCATGATCCGCACAAAAAGTTTTATCACCGTACCCAATATCTTCCATTGAGTGCCGATGCCGCAGCTATCTCCGGAAAAGGTGACGGTTTCCTGCTCAACAGGATTCCCCAGGCCATGCAAAACGGAGCCTTTACCGTGTCGGGCGACATGTCGAATATGATTATCACCGGTGTCCAATACGAAAAAGGAGGAAGTATCTCCATCTCTGAAGAGGGTATCAATGAATACCGTACAAAATTATATACTTCCAAATATAATAACAGGCGCAAGGGATGGTCGTCGTTTTCAGAACTCTTTTGCGGTAGGGAAGGATATTCCTTTTCGCATCCCTTTCTTTTCAATGATGACCAATCGTTGCTGTTTGCTTCCGATATGCCGGGCGGATTCGGAGGATACGATATTTATGTGATGCATTGGAATGAAGAAAAAAAGGATTGGGGTTTGCCGATCAATCTGGGGACTTACGTGAATACTGCCGGCGATGAAATCACACCTTATATCTTTGAAAACACGCTTATTTTTGCTTCTAACGGACATATCGGTTTTGGAGGATATGACCTTTATGGGGTAGAATACATATATAATAAAGTGACGGTGGGCAGTTTAATGCACTTCAGTTATCCTGTGAACACTGTCTTTAACGATTTCAATATGGTTTGCATTGACCGGAATACCGGTTATATCATTTCAGACCGTAATCCGGACAATAAAGATGATATCTATTATTTTGAACGTAATCTCAATTTTGGTGGATTGGGGGTTACTTATGCATTGTCGGGCAACCAGATGCTTTTCAATAATATGCTTACCCTTCCAATGGGAAATGAGGAAATCACTGCTGCAACGCCCCGTGTGGAAGAGTTGCCTGAAAGTACCCTCTCGGAACTGGCATTAAGCTTATTTTTCGATTTCGATTCCTATATCCTGAACAAGCGGGCACTTGACGAATTCAAGGCATGGTTGGGCAGGATAGATACCAGCCGTATAGAATCCCTTTTATTAGAAGGATATGCCGATGAGTTCGGAGAGGAAAAATATAATATAGAACTGTCGAAGAAAAGAGCCGATACAGTAGCCTACCATTTGAGTATGGCAGGAATCAAAGTAGATATAAAGACTGTCGGAAAAGGTATGATGCCAATTCTGGGCAGTTTAAAGGAGGAAGGTCAGGCTTTAGATAATAATAATTTCCAGTCGGATGTATTGAAAAAACCTGTGTGGTTGACAAAAGAAGCGAGACGAGTGGATATAATAGCAACAATAAAATAAAAAAGAAGAACGATGTATTACAAAAAGAATGTGATCAGAACAGCCTTTTCGGCGATCCTGTTTTTGTTACTCTATGGAAATGCCCAAGCGCAATATATGCCGATAGTGTATGACAGGACATACGGCAGCGATATGACGTATCAGCATACCTGCGCTGTTTCTCAGGGTGAAGTAGCCCTTGTGGCAAATGGCGATAAGCAAACGACAGTTACCTGGGTAAAAAGGGACGGTGAAGTATTGTTTTCTCAATCGCTTTCCCAGAAATTTAATGTTGTAAATAATGTATACTACATTGGAGGACGGAAACTACTTATTATCGGTCAGTCCCAGAACTGGACCTCCCGCAGGACAGAAAAGAATGTGTGTGGAAGGGCGGTGATTGTGGATAATACCGGTACTATCCTGAACGATGTGTATGCGGGGGAAAACGGTAGCGAGTTCTTTTGTGGCGGACAGTTGAAAGATGGTAATCTTATTTTAGGCGGATATGAAATCAATGCTACCGGAGTGCATCTGGGCATGCTGACCAAGGTAGATAAAACAGGAAAGTCAATCTACAAGTATGTTTCCGAAGAGAGTGGCCCTTGTATCGGTTTCGAAGTATTAGGCAGTATGACCGAATATGTGCATGCTGCATTCACTTCCAGCGAAGGTACGGTCTCTTCTATTGTAAGCCTTGATAGCAAAGGCCAAGTGGCGTTTATTACTAAATTCCCGGAAGAGGGGATTGCCATTAATAAAATGATCACCACTCAGGATGATTTCCTTTTCCTTATCGGAAATACCTATGCTGGTGACGGGCGTGTCATCAAAATCCGTCCCGAAGGGGATATCGTTTTCAACAAACAAATTGTTCCTTCTTCTGTCAATGCAACGATTGATCATTTATATATAACAAATGAAGGCAATGTATTGGTAGGCGGCAATGGTGGCGACGGTAAATGTTACTATTCACTTTTACGCAATGATGGTACAGAATTACAGAAATATGTGGTTCCCGGCTATATTTCCGGAATGGGCCTTAACATTGTTTCAGGAGAATCTGTAGTTGCCAGTTTCGATACTGAGCGGATGAGAGGAACCATTACTGGTTTAGGAAAAGACGGACGTCAGATATACCAGCGGTCATCTGACGGAAATTTTGATGAAGTATATGTTACTTCCAATGGTATTCTTTTGGCAGAAACTCTCACCGGCCGCCTCTGTATGTTATCTCTTTCGGGTGAATTGTTATTCGACCGTTATGTGACGGAAGAAGGCAAAACCAATTTCGATGAAGTGTTATTCGTCAACAATGGCGATATTCTTTTTAAAGGAGCTAAAAACAGGCTTGTAAAAATGAGCCATGGATTATATGTGTCTGACGTGAAGGTGAGCAAGCCGGTTGACGGCTATGTGACCGCCTTGTTCAGTGTGACCCTTACCGGTTTTCCCACTTCTGACGAAGGGACACCTCTGCCGGTACGTGTGGAATATTTTACCAAAGACGGAACGGCCAACCAGAGTGAAAATTATAGTCCTGTAAAGGGAAGCCTCTCTTTTGTACCTTCAAGCGATGGTGCCGGACGTTATATGATCAAACAAGACGTGGAGGTGCCCATCAAGGCCAACAACTTGTTTGAAGGACAAAAAATGTTTGAGTTGAACCTGGCCAATGTAGAACAGAGTTATCTGGTAAAGCCTGCCGGTGTGGCTACTATTGAAGACCAGGAGGTAGTGGTAAAACATATCAATACCCAGAATGGGCTGGAAGGCCAAAGGGATGTGGTATATGAGTTGGGAATTTTCAAGACCAACGGACAGAAACTGATCAATGCCACAGGATCGGATATTATTGTGGAAGGGTATTACGGTAAGGGTTCGGCTGACAAGCTGGACTTCGATATGGGTGTGGCACCGCGACTGGTGATCGGCAAAGGTGCCACAAGCGGTACGTTCAATGTAAATACCCTGGTGGATACCCGTTTCGAATTACCCAAGACGGTAGTAGTTGATTTCAACAAGATATTGACCATCAATGATGCGTCGATCGGATTCGAAGGATCTATCCTGAGTTGTCGCGGGTCAATTATGGACCAGTCTGCTGTCATCGCCATTACTTCACTGGGAGACCACGGACGTATGAATAATATAGTATCGGGATTTTTCAAGATTTCACTCTTGCGTGCATCCGACAATCATCCGCTGATCAATGCTACCGGTGGTGATATCGGCATTGTATGTTCCATCCTCCCGCAGACAAACGCTGAGGAAGGAAAGGATTTCGTATTGACCAATATGCATAATCTAAGGATATTGGGCGATGGAAACCGCAGTGCGGTCAACCTCGATGGTATCGTATTGTTCAACAGGGAAAATTCAGGATCAAAAAAGATCATGATCGGCATCGACTCGATTTTTAAACCTGACAATACACCCGATATCATTGTGTCGTCGGAAATGGCGGCAGCTGAATTTTCAATTGTTGAATAAACATAAGCGGGGCTTCCCGGGGGGAAGCCCGCTTATCTGTTTTCTCTCTCGTAAAAAGTTGATTGGAAGAGTATTCGTGAATTTTTTGTACACTAAGAAAATGAATCAAACAGGAAAATATATTGTATATCTGCTTTTCGGGTTGCTTACCGCCGCAGCTTTCATCTCCTCCTGCACGGACGCAAATGAACCGGGAGATATCACTCCTCCAAAGGATAAGATTTCACTGTCTATATCTTTTCAATCCGAACAACAACTAAGAGCTGAAAACGGATTAAAAGCAAATGAAGGTGGTGAAATTGACGCCGGTGTGTACGAGCGTGAGAGTGCAGTTTACAGCCTGGCGGTATTTGTGTTCGACGGTAATAAACTGGACGGAAGTAAGTTTATTAATCGTGAACTTAAAGCAGGAACAGAGGCCACAGATAGTAGTTACGTGGAACTGGATAAAATAACGGGTATTGAGCTAACTGCCGGCGTGAGGGATGTCTATATTATCGCTAACGCTCCGGATGCCGAGGATGGAGGATATTTTAGCAATGTGACAGATTTCAATTCTTTCAAAGCAAAAATGGAGGAATTAAGTAGGCAGAAAATATATGGTCATGACAGGGGAGCAACAACAGATCCGGATGGTCCCCCCATTGGTGGAGTGGATCCGAACGACCGATTTACCAATTTGGTGATGAGTCAGTCATTTAAGGACTTACCTCTCAATAGTGGTGCCCCGAAACATTACCTGGGATATACAGGCGGCGTGCCTGCCGGAGAATCCGGTACGCTTGTCAATGGTTACAATCCCGTTGAACTGGTACGCCTTATGGCCAGGGTGGCTATCCAGAAAATAGAATTCGAGTTGCCGGATCCATTAACGATTGACGGCCAATCAATCGATAAGGATAACTACAGCTATTTGCTGGATGGGGTATTTATGATCAATGCAAAAAAACAATCATCCTATTTCCCTGAAGTTGTTGGTTTTCAATCCCCCGCCGGATCATTTGGGCATGGAAGTAATGAAGGATTCGATTACCTAAAGACATACACTAAAATTGACAATGGAAATACTTACCAGAAGTACCTCTATATTCCCCTCCCATTCAAAGAATATGATATAAAGGAAGATATTGATGAGCAAGGATATGCCCCCTTGTGGTTCTATGCGTTTGAAAATAACGATAGCGAGACATCTCCCACCTGTCTTGTAATCGGTGTGAATTATCAATATAGAGACATCACAAATAGTGGGTCAATAAAGGCGAAAAAGATATATTACCCGGTAGTGGTCAATCGGAATGGAGCCACTAGTGCGGGGCATGCTTTTATAAAACGGAACAATCAATACGGCATCAAGGTAAAGATAAAAGGTTTGTCCGAAGATTATCCCGATTTGAAAAGTGTCACGGTTCGGGCAATGAATGACCTTTTAGATACAGAAGGAATAGTGGAAATAACGGAAGAGGTTGGTTCATATCTTTTCCCGTGGACAGGCAACGTATATCAATAAATAGGAGACGATGAATATAAACACATTCAAAACAAACATGCGTTATTTTTATGGAATAGTCCTTTTGCTGTTTGCTATCCTGCCTTATTCATGCGGCGATAGTAATGAAGGAATCGAGAATCCTGTAGAATCGGCTTTTGCACTGCAAATGAGAGGGACTGATGCAGAAACATTCCTGCAAAATACTTCCATCTACATGTTCGACAACGCCAGTAATTTTGTCGAAAAGAAGCTGAATGTGCAGAAAAGCGGGACTAAACTTACTACCAGCGTGAAGGTAGGAACCTGGAATATTGCGTTATTGACCTGTGATACGGACATTTTACAAAATACCATTATACCGGCATACGGATTACCGATGGCAAGTTCACCCATGTGGGAAACCAAAACAACAGTAACCTCTGAAGGCGAGTTCTTATCGCAAACCCCTGATGAACTCAGGTATGTAATGCTTCCCGACGTGGAAATAGAAAAAGATGTCACAAAGAAGGTGAGTACCCTGTTATACCGTAATGTGGCAAAAATACGGGTAGTCCTGAAAGAATACGGCAATTTTGACACTATTACTGAAAGCAATCGCTCCATGGCTTATGCGGAGCTTTTGGATGTCCCCACCACTTTGGCGTGGAATGGGAATTTGTATCCTAATGGTGCTAATCCTGATGTTTCAACAAAACCAATGCGGGAGAGATTCACTTTTGATGCAAATGGGAAATCCGATACATTGAATTTTATCGTTCCGGCTCATAGAGGAGATGCCTTTACCATTCAAGACGGCGAATTGAAGCCAAATCCGTCGTCTACGAATTTATCAACGCATAAATTGAAATTACGTGTCTCCATGCCGCTAGGAGGTGCGGAGTATTATGGCCGAAGTGCCGGTGGTCTTGAGATAGAACATGTACCTCAACCCAACAAGATTATTCTGGTTAATGTAACGTTTTACGGAAAGACTACTCTCGATATCAAGATCGATGTGAAGCCGTGGGAAGACTGGATTACACAGGACGAAACATTCCCTTGATTGTGTGATATCTATCCGGGAGTAAAAATATTCAATAGTTAAAATCATAAGCAGAAGAGGTACAGGTATGAAATTTGGAAATGTAAATAACAGGAATCGCGGAAACGGGAAAAAATATTTTTTCTCCGGTGTAATTTTTTTTACTTTTCTTGCCGTGTTTTCTTTCTCAATATATGCGCAGGATACCGACAATACGGAGTTCTGGTTCGTGGCCCCTGATGCGGCTAAAGCACATGACGACCGCCCGACATTTTTAATGATCACTACCGGAGATAAACCGGCAAATGTTACCATCAGTATGCCGGCTAATTCCTCTCAATTCAAAAGCTTGTTTGCTAAAACAGACCGTCTCATACCGGCAAACTCTTATTGGAAATTCGAATTTTCAACAGATGATGAGATGGCGCTTATCGAAAACTCTATTGATGATTCCGGGAAATCGACCAATAAGGGAATTTTCATCAAATCGGATGTCCCGGTCTCAGCCTACTATCAGGTTGACGGAAGCAAAGGTGCCCAAAAGGAGATATTTACATTGAAAGGAAAGAAGGCATTGGGAAATAATTTTTACATGCCATTTCAGGAAGTGTATAAAATATCAACTGCTTATGAAGGGCAAGGATATCGTCAGATACAGATTGTAGCGACAGAAGACAACACTGTCGTTACTGTTGTCCCTAAAGGCCCGCTGGCTTCCCAAAATGGGTATATTGATCAAAATTCAACTGAGATGCTGAGACAGAGGACACTGAATAAAGGGCAGACCTTATTGTGGCGAGAATATAAACGTAATACATCCAATATAACCGGTACGCAGATCCTTTCTAATAAACCGGTCGCCGTAACATTGTTTGAAGATTGCGTGGACGCATCTCCCAGCCAGGATATCATCGGTGATCAGATGGTGCCTGTTGAAAATCTTGGAAAAAACTATATCGTCGTGAAAGGATATAGCTATAAGAGTCCCGCAACTGATCATGTGGGCATATTGGCTGTTGCAGATGGTAATACAGAAGTAAAAGTAGGACATAAAGATGGTCGTTTAGAGACAAAAAATCTCAAAAAAGGAGAATATTGGGCTTGGGATTTAGGGGAAGGTATTGCCGAACCAAGCGCATATTTTGTGACGGCTGACAAGCCGGTGTATTGTATGCACCAGTCGGCTGTTGAAACCGAGTTAGGGGGAGCTTTGCTGCCCAGCTTGTATTCTATATCCGGAAGGCGTATTACTTTTATAAAAGGATCCTATAAGTATGATCCCGATGTATCCAGTTATAATGCTATGTTCCTCGTTTTTCAGGAGTCGGCGAAAGATGGATTTATACTGGATGGTAACCCCTTACCAATGGACCATAGTTCTGTGCTTTCATCCGGAATGGTTGGGTTTGAAAAATGGATGTATGCCAAAGTAAAACTTGATAATACTACAGGTAAAGAGCAGGTTTGTACAGTAGAAAATAAAGAAGGATCATTTTCTTTGGGATATTTCACAGGGAACAATGTGACTTCATTATATGGTTACTTATCAGCTTTCGGAACATTCTCTTTTGGCGCAGATACTATATACCATTGTGGTGACAGTTACCAGTTTGACGCTCCTTACGCAAGAACTTATAAATGGACATTGCCTGATAATAATATATTAATCGATACAAGTAGGTATGAGGCTAAAAAAAGTGGACGCTATATTTTGAAGGTTGAGCAGGATCCTTATGAGATAACAGATACGACCTATCTTAAACTTCAAAATTTCCGTCATATATTGCATGCTCCTGAGCGTCTGCTTGAAAATAAATCTTATAATTTCTCCATCGAGTTGAACCCTCAAAACGACAAGGATAACAATTATAAGGCGGCGTATGAATGGAGTTTCGGAGAAGGATCCCAAGTCGAATTAGGCACTGTCAATGATCGGGAAGTAGCAGTATACTATAGTACTCCCGGTACTAAAAATATTTCCCTGAAAGTATTCAATCAGGATGCGAATTGCGATACAACCATTACGCATGTAGTTGTTGTGCCAGAGAAAGTCGAAGTCATGTACTGGAAAAGTAATGCGAAAGACCGAGACTGGAATAATGAAGATAATTGGGTAGATGCTGCCGGAAATCCACTTTCAGTGGTACCTTCGCCTGAGACAAAAGTATATCTTCCCGGCAATGCCACAGGTTATTATCCCTCTCTGAGAAAAGGTGAAACGGACTGGAGATTTTACGGCCAGCCGGAAATAAATGAAATCGTATTCCGTTATGGCAGTGAGCTACAATCCCAGCACCGGTTGAAATACAATAAGGCCTATGTGAATTATAACTGGTATTATTACAATACTCAATCTACAGGACAACCGGAATCCTCGATAGAAGGGGGAGCCAAAAGGCTGGATCGCGATATATGGCATATCCTTGCTGCCCCGCTAAAAAGCATGGCTACGGGAGATTTCTCCCTGGCGGGTCATCCGTTCTCCTGGCAGCAGCAGTTCCGGGTGAGTAACCCCCAGGGTGCAAACATTACGGAAGCCGATTTTTCCAAACCTTTCGCAACGAATGATATAGCACTTGTGGATAACAATAATGCCATTGCTGTAAAAATGGTTTTGTATAAGAATGAGAACGGTTATCGCCAAGATTATCTGGATGGCCTGAAAGGGATAATCGAGATCCCTTATTTTGAAAATAGTGTTGTGTCTCCTCTCTATCCGGCACATAATTATGATGCTCTTTCGAAAAGAAGCTATTTCTACTATTTCGATACAAAGACATTGAGAATCCTCAATTCTCCCGTGGGGACGATGAACAGGTCAGGGGAAGCTTACCGATTTGTGTATGAAGATAAAGATGGCAATCCCCCCGAAGGCGAAATTTATAAGATGGAAATAAAAGTGCAGGGGGACAACCTTGAAGTAATGGTGGGTAATCCGCTTCTTGCGCCGATTGTATCAACAGGTTTCCTGTATGCGAACCGGGGAACTATAGATGAAACATATGGCTATAAAATGTTATCGGAAGATGGAACAAACTGGGTACATCATGAATTTGAAGATAAAGATACAATCCCGGCTTGGAAAGCGTTCGTCGTTCGCTTGAAAGATACATCATCATTGAGAGCGGGTGCTTCATCACAAGAAATCACTTCAACCGTTTCGTTCCCGCTGGATTATGTTATACCCACCAGCATGTCTGTCACCCCTGCATCTGGCAATACCCGTAGTGCTTATGCAGTTTCGGACGATGCGTTGTATGTGCAGGTACTGAAGGGTGGAGTCCGATCCGGAGATGCCGCACGTTTACAATATAACCGTAATGCTGACAAACCCGATATAAGAAAAATGATTCTGCCGGATGGTCATCGAACACCTGAGGTCTTCTTTATTTCGTCTGACGGTAAATCTTCCAACCTGATCCAACAGTATAAATCGGGAGAGAAAGAGGTGGCGATAGGAATTAAAACTTCAGATGTAAACTCGCGTTTATTACTTGAATTCGACAATATCGCAGCGTTCAGTGCTTCCACGGGTGCCAGTGTAATTCTTATGGATAAATACCAAAATGTAACGCAGGATTTAACCCGCAATTCCGTCTATTCGTTTACCCAACAATCGGTAGGGCTGGATAATCAATATGTGGATCGAACTCGTTTTGTTTTGCAACTGGGTGGTGATACCGGATCGGAAATGCAGGAAGATGCCATAAAAGAAATAGAGATAATATACCGGTCCGGTATATTGGAGGTCACCTCTGACGAGAATATCCATACGGTTTCGGTATATGACCTATACGGGCGGTTAGTATTCTCCAACCCATCGGTCAATCTTACCCGGTACAGCTATCCCATATCGTTGCAGGGTAAAATGTATCTGGTTCGGGTAAAAACAGTTTCGGGAAAAGAGACAGTCAGGAGGGTAATGGCCAATTAATTACTTAGACGGCTTACATAGCCGGTAGGTTATTATTTTATTCAGGACAAACTATAAATAAGAGAAAAAGTGGATATACATTTTCCATATTCAGAAAATAAGGGTCTTACAGGAGATAGTATTTTAAATAAGGTGCTGTTATTGCTGTGTGTATTGGGCGTTTTTTCTTTGCCGGTCGTTGCACAGAGCGGTGATTACATATACAACGTTCCCTCGTTATTGATGAAGGACAAACCGTATACCTTTTCGATTAAGAAGAGTGACAATGGTGCGTTACCTCCTGTTCTATGGAGTTTTGGTGATGGTGCGGATCCTTCTTCTTCCTCTCAACCATTCGTAGAGGTTACCTATTCAACGGCAGGAGTAAAAACAGTAAAGTTAACGGTGGATGGGTCAACTACTATTGACCGGACAATATATGTTAGTGAAGCACCGGACAATATCGAAGAGATCGATTGCTATATTGAGCCGGAAACAACGAACTGGCAACCTCAATTGAAATTTACAAGCCCGGAAGAACAAGGGGACGATAAAGTGCATATCCTGGCACAGCCTTTCGTAGGTGATATTGATGGCGATGGAGTGTCGGAAGTGGTGGCCACTAATAGAACCCTGACAGGAAGCTATACCTATTCCAATAAAATATTGATTTTTGACCAGGAACTGAAACGCAAGAAATCCATATCCACTCCGCAGATGTATAGTAATTCCGCTTTTCCGCTTGTGCTGGTAAGGCTCAATCCTACGGATAAAGAAGCTTTGATTATTATTGCTACTGCCGATACTACAGTAGGTTATAAGCTTCGAGCGTATAAACCTGATGGCACGGTGGTCTGGACCTCTACACAGGAGATATTTAGCACGGGGAGTACTTCCGAAAAAAATGCCTCGGTGAGTTTGGTAGTGGGCGATATCAATAATGACGGTACGCCGGATATACTTGCCGGAGACCGTATCTTTAATGCCCGGACAGGCGCCTTGGTCTCTACCCTTCCTGCGGGTGGACGGGGATATCGATTGTTGAATTCGGGAAATCCTACCTATATGCCTTTATTAGCCGATATGGACAATGACGGCCAATTGGAAGTGGTCACCGGAAATACCATATATAAGGTGACTAATACCAATGGTAGTTTCAAAACTACAGGTACGGTGCTTTCCAAGATTAGTCAGGGTGACGGTTTTGTGTCGGTCGCCGATATCGATATGGATGGCCAATTGGATGTGGTATCAATCATTGGATCAATCGCAACAGCATCCAAACCTAAGTTGGTGGTATGGACTTTGGAGAAAGGATCAACAAACGGAAAGATTATAGCCGGCCCTATAGAGCCTGTTAATCAAAATGGACTTACTTCCGCCGGTGTTGGTGGATCAAGGGTTTTTATTGGAAATGTAGACGACGATATTTATCCCGAACTCTTTTACTCCTATGGGTATAGGTTGGTTCGGTTTGACTATAATAAAGATGGAACAACACCTGCAACGAGATTGAACCAGAAATGGCTTGTGGAGACCAGTGATCAATCGGGTGCCACTACCTTGTCGATGTTCGACTTTGACCAGGATGGCAAAGCCGAACTGGTCTACAGGGATATGTCAAAATTGCGTATTATTGATGGAGATACCGGGGCGGACAGGCAATCATTCGCTTGCTTTTCAGCCACCCACTCGGAATACCCGGTAGTGGTGGATTTTGACCGGGACGGACATGCCGATATATTGGTGTCAGGCGCAGTGACTGGTATGACCAATTCGGATGTCCGGCTTTATTGGTTCTCCGGGGATAAGGATGCGTGGGCTCCTGCACGTACCGTGTGGAATCAACATGGTTATAACGCGGTGAATGTGAATGAAGACCTCACTATTCCGAAGTACCAGTTAAATCCCTCTACCGCTTTTGCAGGAAAAGATAAACTGATTGGTACAAGCGATGATGTCTATCCCTATAACTCTTTCCTGCAGCAGCAAACATCCATCAGCGGGGATGGTGTGCCTTTTTTCAATGCACCGAGAGTGGAGTTCCCGAATAAAGAGGTAACGTATGACTATGATGCGGACAGCGATGTGTTGACCGTAGAAAATATCAAAGTGACCAACACGGGTGATGCGATTTTCACGGGCCCCCTTCATGTGACTGTTTATAAAAATAAGGTACACCCTGATTCTGTAATCCATAAGTACAATCGCCCGGGAGATATAGCCAAAGGTCAAACTGTCACCACGGAATTTACGGTAAATAATTTCAGTAAGTGGCTACCGGTAACAGAACTGGTGATTCGTGTCAATGATGCCGGTGATGGGAAAACCTTCCATAGGGTATGTGATGACACGGATGCCGAAAGTTCGACGGATGCATTCCTCTATATTCCGCTCGACAAATTGGCTTGGGCGGATAATTACCGCAAGTGTGAGGGTGGAGAGGTGACTTTCCGGTCAGATAAAAAAATGCATGATGAGAATGTAAAAATAGAATGGTGGGCTCCCGGTGCGGCGCGGAAATTCAGTGGTGATACTCTTGTAACTCGTTCTCCTTTGCAATTGAATGATGCGGGAAAATATCTTTTCCAAGCAAATATCAAGGAGCAATTGCATATCAAAGTTACCTTGCCTTATTTGTCTGTAGCACCCACAGTGATGTACTGGAGAGCCGATGCACAGGATGGCAACTGGAACAATCTGGACAACTGGGCAAAAAGTGCTGTGTCGGGAGATAATATATCTGCGGTGCCGGGACCATGTACAAAAGTATATCTTCCGGCCGGAGCAGCAAATTATCCTTCGCTCGGGAGGAATGTGACCGACTGGTCTCTTTATGGACAACCGGAAGTGGATAAAATTGTATTCAGATATGGGAGCGAACTGTACTACCAGCATTTACTGAAATACAATAAAGCGTATGTAAACTATAACTGGGGATATTATGGCAGTAATCCGGCAAGTGGAGAGCAACCCGGTCAATCGTTAGAAAACGGGACGAAGCTGAAACGGGATGTCTGGCATATCCTTGCCGCCCCGTTAAAGAAAATGGCTTCGGGTGACTTCTCCCTGGCAGGACATCCTTTCTCATGGCAAAAACAGTTTCAGGTAACAAACGTGGGAGGTGTGACAGAAGGCGATTTCTCGGTATCATTTCCAACGAACGATATACCTCTTGTGGATAACAATAATGCCATCGCGGTGAAAATGGCGTCGTATAAGAACGAGAACGGTTACCGCCAGGATTACCTGCAAGGATTGGACGGGGTAATTGAAATTCCCTATTTCGAAAATAAAGGGGGCACATCGCTGTACCCGGCCCACAATTATGATGCCCTCGCCAAAAAGAGCTATTTCTACTACTTCGACACCAAGTCGTTGAGAATTATGAATTCTCCGGTAGGGACGATGTCCCGGGCTGATGAGGCGTACCGCTTCATCTATGAAGATGATCAGGGGGAAGCACCCGGAGAAAACTATGAAGTGCAGTTGAACACGGAAAAAATTGGAAGTACAGGTGAAGTAATGCTCGGTAATCCTTTCCTTGCGCCGATCTATGCCCGGGTTTTTGCGGCAGCAAATACAGGAAAGATAGACGCTTCAAAAGGCTATAAACTCCTGAATGACGATGGAACATGGGTACAGAAGTCTTTTAATGATTACAATGAGATTCCGGCATGGAAGGCATTTGTGATCACATTGCAGGGAAATCCTTCCGGCCTTTCATTCCCCATACCGGAGGAACTGGCTAACAGGGAGGTTTCAGGAGCCGGTGCGTACGCGCTTCGTGCTTCGCTGGATAGCGACTGGCAGGGAGACGGACTATCCGTGCGTATGCTGAAGGGGGGGGCTCTCTCCGGCGACATTGCTCAATTACAGTATAACCGTTATACCGGTAATCCCGATATCGCGAAAATGATCTTGCCGGATGGGCACCAAACACCCGAGGTTTTCTTTATCTCTTCCGACGGTAAATCTTCCAATCTTATTCAGCAATACCCGGCAGGGGAGAAGGAGATCGCGATAGGTGTCAAAACCTCAGACGTGAATTCACGCCTGTCTCTTGAATTTGGCAATATCGCAGCGTTTAGCGCTTCCACCGGGGCAAGTGTGGCGTTGGTGGACAAACGCCAGAATATAAAACAGGATCTTACCCTCAATCCGGTGTACTCTTTTACCCAACAATCATCGGCACTCGATAACCAGTATGTGGACAGGAACCGTTTTGTACTGCAACTGGGAGGAGATGCCGGCACCATGGAGCCGGAGGATACGGGCAGCGGTGTGGATATATCCTACCGGTCGGGTATATTGCAGGTGACACTCGACGAGCATATCGACAAGGTATGGGTATATGATTTGTACGGCCGCTTGCTATTCTCGAGCCCTTCGATAAACCAACCCCGGTATAGCCATGCCGTGGTGTTGGAGGGTAAAGTGTTCCTGGTACGCGTAAAAACAGTTTCCGGAAAAGAGAAAGTCAAAAAAATAATGAGCAATTGAGATATAGAACGTCTTTAATAAATTGGATATGAGGAACAAACTTATTTTACTGGCAGCGAGCTTTTTATTTGCCGGATTCTGTTATCCTGCAGAGAGGCCGGATATACAAAAGAAGGACAAGGATAGTGCGAAACAAAAAAATCAGGTGGAAGAATTTGAAGACCGCAATACAGGTTGTAAAATACGCTATGAATATTACAGGGATGGGAATGGGAACAAGATCAAACATGGCAAGTATACCCGGAAATGGTCGATCGAGAAAAATGACCGGAATCTCTGGTCGGGGAACGAAAATATTACTGCCACATTCGTGGATGACAAACTCAATGGTCCGGTGATTATCAATTGCGAGAAGTTCAAGTGGAAGAGAAAGAGCGAGTTTACAAAGGGAAAGGGAAGACAGATTACCATGGTACCCGTGGAAGCTTACGTGGTGCGTAATTTAAAACTGGATGTCAGAAATGACACTCTGGCAGGCACCTTTAATTTCGTATTGGGACCCTATAAATATGAGGCGATGGGATCGGTCAATGAGCAGGGGGAGATGAAAGGAAAATATACACTTTACCAACTAAAGGAATCCGACGACCTGATGAGGGATTTGAGGAAAGGTGAGGAGCAATGGTCTGTGATGGAGCAATTCCTGTGCGATCCCGATTATACCTATAAGGATGCCAAACCTATGGTTACGGAAGTGAGTTTGGGTTACCCGGGAACCACAAGGGGGGAACACCTGCACATCAAGATCCCGCGGTTACGGTTAAGCATGAATCCATTGTAAAATTAAGAAATCATTGTTTTAGATTAGGAATATGAAGAAGTACAATCTGTTTAATTCTGGACTGTTATCAGCTGTCGCAATTTTTGCTTTTATAATTACAATCTCTTCTTGCGGGGCAAGGAAAAATAATCGGAAGTTGGATATAGAACGATTATTTATGCAAACGACCCAACCGGAAATCACCTTTTCAGGTGCAGGTGGCCTTGAAGGTATGGATGGATCCCGGTCGGTATCGGAAGAGGTTACTTTCTCCAAGTCTTACGGAGACCTTTCCAATAATGAGGTGATGGTTGATGAACTCGACCAGAAACTGGATACCACCAAAACATACCGTTTGTCCGGTGTAGTGGTGAAAGCAAAATCTAATTTTGCTACCGAAAGGGATGGGAAGGTACATGTCGATTTCGATATTATTGCCCCCGTCGATGTGCTCGACCCATACTGGAGATTGACATTGGCCCCTTTTTTGGTGGACGGCGACAGTATTACTCCCCTAGATACAGTGTATGTAACGGGCGAAGGGTTCAGGGATAAACAGTTGGGAGACCTCGAAGCTTATCAGGATTTCCTGAATACCATCGTGGATCCGGAGGCGTACGACTCCCTGTTCGTAGACTATAAAAATATGAACAAGGAGATATACAAGGTGCAAAGACGTAACTATAATGATTATAGGCGTAATTATGACCTGATGATGGATTATGAAAACTGGAAGAAAATGAATGAAATGGAATATCTCCGGATGGAAGCTATTGCCAGAAGACATAAACTGCATGTTCATGAACATCATTGGCGCAAAGCGGAGAAAAAAGCATTGAACCAGTTGAGCCACAAAAAAGATACAACAGGTATTTACGCCCATCATATGGAGAAATACCGGAAAGAGTATACCAATTATCTCAAAAGACAGTTCTCCTTCGACTGGCTGAATGAGGAACTTACTCCCGATATTAATATCCATGCCCACAAAGACAGTATCATGAGACGTAGTCATATCCCGAAAAAATACCGGGAAATCCATCAAAATGGGTTGACATTGAGAAGCCTTCCGGCAAAACCCTTTACAAAAGAGGATTCGGCAAGAATTGCCAAACATCATTATCTGATTGATGAGATTGTGCTCAATGATATGAATATAGAGCGGAGAGGTGAAATATATAATGAGGTGGTTGAATTTCCTATCCCGGAGGAGGGTCGGCTGGGAATGAGACTGGATACCATCACTACGGCGGAGTATGATTTCAGGTATCCCTATAAACAACCATGGAAGATTGAGAAAGGCACCAAAAAACTGGAAGTGGTGATGGCTGCCATGGTAGAGGGTGTGGACCGGTCGACATTCGTCTTTCCCTTGACGGATACCCTGACCTATTTTATCGCCTCACTGGCACAACTGGCGGATGAGTCGATGGTGACCGAACGCAAGATGCTTCACAAGAGTATGGTTGATAACCAAAGCGTATACCCTGATTATCGTACACGGAAATCATCCAAATTCAAGGATATAAAGAACCCGGACATATTTGATAAAATTCTGGACGCATATAAAATTTATAATGAACAAAAAGATTTGGTGGTGGATAGTATCACTGTACGTGCTTTTACCGACCTTACCGGTATGTGGCATGAGAATTACGAACTTTCACAGGAAAGAGCTATAGAGGTTGCCGATTATTTAAAACAAAAAGGTGTGAGACATGTGGCGACCAAAGCCGCAGGGGAAGACTGGCCTACTCTGGCTAAACAAATACAGGCACATAAAGGGTTGCTTTATCGTCAGGCCATATTGGATTCTCTTGCCAATGCCGTATTTCCTGACATGACGGAAGAGAACATTCAAAGAGATTTTCCGGATGATTTTAAAATCATTAAAAATGAGATATATCCTAAATTGAACCGACTTGACATAACGCTTCATATAAACCGCCCTGCTATTGACGGTGATACCTTGCAGGAGACTTATCGTGAAGATTATGCTGAGGGTATAAGACTCCTGAGAGAAAAAGAGTATATGGAAGCGTTGGAATTATTGGCTAAATACGCCGACTATAACACAGCTTTGGCTTTGGTTTGCCTGGGATATAATGATAAGGCGGAGGAAGTTCTGGATGCATTGCCGGAAAGCGGAAGAAATGAATACCTGCTTGCTATTGTAACGGCAAGAACAGAGCGAAAGAATGAGGCAGTGAAGCACCTGCAGAAAGCTTGTGAACTGAGTCCGGAGTTGTATAACCGTACCAGACTGGACTCTGAAGTAAGGGATTTGGCGGATGAGTTCAATTTATGGGAGACGTTGAAAAATTAAAAGTGACAGCCGGAGACTGGCGATTGATAACCAGAAAGCGGTACTAAGAATCGAGCGAAGATAGAATATAATAGATAAAATAATGATTATGAAGACAATGAGGTGCGTATTCCTGATTATGTGCTTGTGCTTATCGTTCCATGGCTTTGCACAACATCAGCCCGACGCGATCACAACCGAGTGGGAAATAATTTCACAGGGGAAATTGCAGAAAAAGCCCCGGTTCAAGGAACCTTTGATTACGGTGAGATTTATATATGAGAATGGAGCACAATTTATGAACCTCTCCCTGAAATATATGTTTACCGATGCTGTATTTGATGAAGCTGTTCCAGTAGAATATTTTAAGGATGAAAGGTTCGAAGTATATACCGATAAAGGTAAGTATGAATTAAGTGCGGCACGTTATGCCAAGGCTCGCCGGATGAATACCGTCGCACAAAAGGTGGCTGATATGAGGGTTGTTTTCGGAGGAAATCTGTCATTCCTGTCAAATCAATCTGTAAAGAAGTTTGTTGTACATTTTGCACAAGGATATCAGAACATCGACCTTAACTCACAGGAAGCATCCTTGTTGAGTAAAGCTTATACTAATTTCTTGGCAACTCTTCCAGTACCGGTGACACCTGAAGTAAACAGGGTAGGGACACAACCGGTAAGGCCGGTGGTACCACCACATCGTCAGGGGCAACAGGTGGAAGAACAAAATGCCGAGGTGAAGCAACAGGCTCTCCCCCAAAGGGCAGAGACTATTGACGATATGCGTCAACGTGCCAGGAAGTGGAATAAGTAGAAATAATAACATGTCCGATCGTAGATTACCCAATACAGACAACGCCCGCATCGTAGCCTTGAGATCTGCCGTTGAAAAGGCGGTCGATACGGATTATCAGGAGCTATCTCTCTCGATAGCAGTACTGGAAGAGGCTAAAAGTATTTTGTCGCATTTTGAACGTTTATCGGCACGCTATCAACAGTTGTGTGATATCGAGGAAAAAGTCGGTCGATCTTTTTCCAGGACAACCGATAAGGCCTGTATGTATGTTTCTCATTTCATACAGGTACTATACCTGTGTGTGGTGCGTGCCGAGATCAGGGAGGAACAGTTGGATTTCTATGGGTTGGGTGAATGCAATATGGCAGTGCCTGATCTGTCTTCCTGCGAATTATTATTGGAATGGGGGGAGAAGATTATCTCGGGAGAGTATGAACGGATAGCACATAATGGCGTACCAATCTATAATCCATCGATTGCCAGGGTGAATGTGCTGTTTGAACTTTTCAAAGAAGGATATCAGACACAGAAACTACATCATAAGGCGACCGACAATGTACTGCAGGAAATGGTTGCCATGAGGAAAAAAGTAGATGAGATTATTCTTGAGATATGGGAAGAGGTGGAGATGCACAATATTGATTTGCCTCCCGATAAGCAGCTTGCACGAAACCGTGAATACGGTATAGTGTATTACTGAATTATGGCAATTCATCGTTTAAATATAAAAGCATCCTATGTGCTCTTTCTGGAAAACAGGAATGTCCTTTAATGGAGATTCCTGTTTTTTTATTAGTGGCGATGCATCAAGAAACCAAAACTTTATGTATCTTTGGGGGATTTTATGCAAAGAAAATAATAACTTATCATTTATGACGAATCCAATTGTAAAGCAAATCGAGTTGTCAGATGGACGCACGATTACGCTGGAGACGGGGAAACTGGCTAAGCAAGCCGATGGCTCTGTTACTCTAAGAATGGGTGACACTATGCTGTTGGCTACTGTTTGTGCCGCTAAAGATGCCACCCCGGGAACTGATTTTATGCCATTACAGGTTGAATACAGGGAAAAATTTGCTTCCTCCGGACGTTTTCCGGGCGGTTTTATGAAACGCGAAGGAAAGCCTTCCGATTCGGAGGTGTTGACCAGCCGGTTAATTGACCGTGCACTCCGCCCCCTCTTTCCCGATGATTACCATGCCGATGTTTTTGTGAATGTCATACTTTTCTCCTCTAACGGTGAAGATATGCCTGATGCATTCGCCGGTTTGGCAGCTTCCGCTGCGCTGGCTGTTTCAGATATACCTTTCAACGGACCCATCTCCGAAGTACGTGTAGCACGTATCGATGGACAGTTTGTGATTAATCCTACATTCAAGCAATTGCAACAGGCCGATATAGATATTATGGTGGGGGCAACCATCGACAATATCATGATGGTGGAAGGCGAAATGAATGAAGTATCCGAAGCGGAAATGCTCGATGCTATCAAATTTGCCCATGAAGAGATCAAGAGGCATTGCCAGGCTCAGATAGAACTGACCGAGATGGTGGGTAAAACGGTGAAACGCACCTATTGTCACGAAGAAAATGACGAAGAGCTCCGCAAGCAGGTCTGGGATACATGCTATCAAAAGGCTTACGCCGTAGCTTCTTCTCAAAATCCTAACAAGCACGAGCGGATAGAGGCTTTTGGAGCAATTCTGGATGAATTTCTGGAATCATTCCCCGAAGAGGAGAGAGAAGAGAAAAAATCGCTGGCTGCACGTTATTATCACGACGTGGAAAAAGAGGCAATGCGTCGCTGCATCCTTGATGAAGGTAAACGTCTTGACGGTCGGGAAACTACCGAAATACGCCCTATCTGGAGCGAAGTAGACTTTATACCGGGACCTCACGGGTCAGCCGTTTTCACCCGTGGTGAAACGCAATCGCTGACTACCGTCACATTGGGTACCAAACTGGATGAGAAAATTATAGACGATGTATTGGTACATGGTACCGACCGTTTCCTGTTGCATTATAACTTCCCGCCGTTCTCCACTGGAGAGGCCCGTCCGCAACGTGGTACAGGCCGCCGCGAGATAGGACACGGAAATCTGGCACATCGCGCTCTTAAAAGGATGATTCCGCAAGGATATCCTTATGTGGTACGTGTGGTTTCGGATATCCTGGAATCGAATGGCTCATCTTCTATGGCTACTGTCTGTGCCGGTACATTGGCGATGATGGATGCCGGGGTAGCCCTCAAAAAACCGGTGAGCGGTATTGCCATGGGATTGATTTCGGAAAACAAGGGTCAGAATTATGCTGTTCTTTCCGATATTCTGGGTGACGAAGACCACTTGGGTGATATGGACTTTAAAGTATGTGGTACCCGGGATGGTATTACCGCCACACAAATGGATATCAAAGTAGACGGGCTCTCTTATGAGATACTTGAGAAAGCGTTGGCACAAGCAAAGGCAGGACGTGAACATATCATGGGAAAGATGATGGAAACCATTTCTGAACCGCGCGCCGACCTCAAACCACATGCTCCGCGGATCGAGGTGATCGAGATACCGAAAGATTTCATCGGTGCCGTGATTGGCCCGGGAGGTAAGATCATTCAGGGAATGCAGGAAGAGACAGGTACTGTCATCACCATCGAGGAGATTGACAACAAGGGCCGCGTGGAAATATCAGCCAATAACAAGGCTTCTATTGATGCTGCCATGGCAAAGATCAAAGGCATTGTAGCCATTCCTGAAATCGGTGAAGTGTATGAAGGTACCGTCCGGTCGGTAATGCCTTATGGCGTTTTTGTTGAGTTCCTTCCCGGAAAAGACGGACTCCTTCATATCTCCGAAATCGAATGGAGGCGGTTGGAAAAAGTGGAAGATGCAGGTATCAGGGAAGGGGACAAGATTCAAGTGAAACTGATGGATATCGACCCGAGAACCGGCAAATTCAAATTGTCGCGCAAAGTATTGCTCCCTCGTCCCGAACGCCCCGAAAGAGGCAATCAGGGTGCAGAAGAGTAAACCGATGCACGAGACTATATAATAAAAAAAAGAGGGGGTTATCTGAAAAGACACCCCCTCTTTGGTTTTTATTGGGTTGAATCTTTACCTGATTTATATTTTTCGGATGCGGACACCCCTGACAAAATGGCACTCTCCTTTCTCAAGGATCAAGTCAGCCCTGAAACGGGTGGGAAGAATGTTCTGCAGTAGATTGGGCAGGTTGATTTCATCCCATACCTCATTGGCAAACTGAAGCAATTTCTCTTCCGAATAGGAGGCATATCGATGAAAATAAGAATCGGGATCCTGGAAGGCTGTTTGTTGTAATTTTTTAAACCGTTCGATATACCATTCCCGTAAATCTTTTTCGCTTGCATCCACATAAATCGAGAAATCGAAAAAATCAGACACAAAAACCCTTCTTCGCATCTTTTTACCCAGTGATACCTGTAGTACGTTAATTCCTTCTACTATAAGAATATCCGGTCGCTCAATCGTTTGCTTCTTTCCTTTGATCAGATCATAATAGAGATGGGAATAGACTGGGACTTCGAACGTGTCGCGCCCTGATTTTACTCCGGCGAGGAATGACAACAGCTCCCGGGCATCGTAACTCTCCGGAAATCCTTTTTTATTGAATATGCCCCGCTTTTCCAGTTCCTCATTGGAATAGAGAAAACCGTCGGTAGTGATTAACTCCACTTTTGGCCGCTCGGGTGTCATGGAGAGGAGCTTTTGCAGAACCCGGGCAGTGGTGCTTTTCCCTACCGCCACACTGCCGGCAATACCAATAATATAAGGGATGGGTTTGCTTTTGTTGGAGAAGAACTGGTCCCGTTCATTGTGCAGGTTACGATAATGGGTGAGGTGTATCTGCAGCAATCGAACCATGGGAATATAAATATCTTCCACTTCGTCGAGGGTGAGGGGCTCATTAAGCGCTTGCAGCGTGGTGAGATCGATATCGGAAACGGGAAACATGGGGTGATCCTCCAACTTGCTCCACTCTTCACGGGTGAAAGCACGAAAAGGGGAAAAGGTCACCTCGTAGGCTTTGTTCATTGCACAACTTTTTGCTGCAAAGATAAAGTAAAAACCGATAAACAATAGTTGTTTGCCGGTTTTTTACTTTCCAATCCCAAGTATTGGTTCTTGAATCTTGGTTCAAATTTCAAACCATCTCGAAACTCCTTTTCACAAAATTGCTCAATGCTTCACCTTTAAGCATTCCGTTGGAAAGGAGGGCAAGGTCTACCAATTGTTTCAATCGGTTGTCGGACGAAACCTGGGCGATGAGCTCATCTTTCTCCTTATTTTCACTTTCGTCGATAAGAGTCTTGATCAAAGGGTGCTCTACATTCAATACAATTTGATATGTGTCGGGCATCTCACCATAGAAAGCCATCTGCTGCTGCATCGCAGCCATTTCTTTCATGCGTCGGGAGAATTCGTCCCGGGTAACCTGGATAGGTCTGGCGTTTTCTCCAAGGGCTTTAAAATCGACGTTGAATTCCGTTTTTTCGATGGTTGGCAATTGTGATTTTACTGCTTCCGTCATATTTTCTTTCTGTTTGTCGGTCAGTTCCACTTTTGCTGTCTCTTCTTTTTCGATAATATGTTCAATGGTGTCGCTGTCTACCCTCACGAAACGGGTTTTTTCCGATTTTTGTTCCATAAGTCCCATCCAGTGGGTATCAAGCTGGCCATCCATCAGAAGCACATCATATCCTTTCTCTTTCGCTGCTTCGATATAGGTATATTGTTCTTGCCGGTCGGTAGCATAGAGGTAAATCAGTTCTCCGTTCTTATCGGTTTGGTTTGATTCGGTAAGCGTTTTATACTCTTCTGATGTGAAATATCTACTTTCCATATTTTTTACTAATGCGAACTTAAGAGCCCTGTCGCAGAATTTCTCGTCGGAAAGCATACCGTATTCAATAAAGAGTTTCAGGCTATCCCATTTCTCTTCGTATTTACTGCGTTCTTTTTTGAACAACTCTTCCAGCTTATCAGCCACCTTTTTTGTGATATGGTTCGATATCTTTTTCACGTTCTGGTCACTTTGGAGATAAGACCGGGAAACATTTAAAGGAATATCGGGGGAATCGATCACTCCATGCAGCAATGTCAGGAATTCCGGTACGATACCCTCTACCGAATCGGTCACGAAAACCTGATTACTGTATAGTTGGATTTTATTGCGTTGCAGATCAAGATTGTTTTTTATTTTTGGAAAATAAAGGATGCCGGTGAGGTGGAACGGATAATCCACATTCAAATGGATCCAGAACATTGGTTCGTCATTTAATGAGAACGGATACAACTCCCGGTAGAAATTAAGGTAGTCTTCTTCTTTTAGTCCTGCCGGTTTCTGTCGCCAGAGCGGGTTGGTATCGTTGATAATATTATCTTCTTCGGTATCCACATAGTTACCATCTTTCCACTCCTGTTTCTTTCCGAAAACGATGGGTACCGCAAGGAATCGGCAATATTTTTTAAGTAACGATTCAATCTTGTTTTTTTCTAAAAATTCCTTGTTTTCATCATCTATATAGAGGATGATCTCTGTACCACGATCCTCTTTTTCTACTTCCTCCATCGTGAATTCAGGCGTGCCATCGCATGACCATTTTACAGCTTTTGCATCTTCCTTGTATGATTTGGTGATAATCTCCACTTTTTGGGAGACCATGAACGAGGAGTAAAACCCCAACCCAAAATGGCCGATGATAGCATTCGCATTTTCCTTGTATTTGTCCAGAAAATCGTTGGCTGAAGAGAGTGCTATCTGATTAATATATTTGTCTACCTCTTCGGCAGTCATGCCGATACCGCGATCGGATACGGTCAGTGTTTTCTTTTTCTTATCAACGGAAACATGTATAGATATATCACCCAGTTCACCTTTGAAATCACCTACGTCAGACAGTGTTTTCATTTTCTGGCTGGCATCGACTGCATTCGATACGATTTCACGGAGAAAAATCTCATGATCACTGTAGAGAAACTTTTTGATAATGGGGAAAATGTTGTCCGTAGTTACCCCAATTTGTCCTTTCTGTACCATAATTTATTTTAATAGTTATTTAGTTGTTATTCAAATTTACGTTGTGAATACGGCGAAGCCGAATAACCCCGCAAAGCAGGGACCAATATAGAATAAATTGCAAATTGTATGCCATAACGCTACAATGACAAGTCGATATTGAAATATTATCATCGTTTATTTAGGAGATTGTCGTATAAATATTTTTTATCTGTTATTGAGGTCTTCATGTGGCTATTTTTTTATATATAATTAGTTGTGTTTCAATATCATTTGAGAGATTCTTTTTTTGTTAACACTAATTAATCGTTTTTACGTGGAATGAAGGAATTGTTTTTAAATATATCTCTATATATTTGCAGAGACAACGATCATTTAACACATTAAAGGCGCATTGCTTATGAAAACAAAGATTTCTTTCGAAAAACAGCTATTAGGTCTGCAGGACAATATGTTCAACTTTGCACTGACATTAACTGCCGACAGGGAGGAAGCTAAAGATCTGTTGCAGGAAACTACCCTTCGTGTATTGGATAATAGGGAAAAATATTACGAGAATGTGAACTTCAAGGGATGGGTTTTCACCATCATGCATAATATTTTCGTAAATAATTACCGTAAAATTGTCAGAAGCCAAACGATTATCGACAAGACAGAGAACCTTTATCATCTCAACTTGCCGCAAGATTCAGGTTTTGATACACCCGACGGTGCCTATACTATCAAAGAGATAAATAAAGCAATCAACAGCTTCACGGACGAGTACAAGGTGCCATTCTCAATGCATGTTTCAGGATATAAATATGAAGAGATCGCGAAACATCTGGGATTGCCTATTGGAACTGTAAAAAGTAGAATATTTTTTGCAAGGAAAAGACTTCAGGAACTGCTTAAGGACTTTAGATTTTACTCAGAGTAATATAATGAGTGAAGAGATAAATAAAGAATTATACAAAAGACCCCTTTCATGTAAAGGGGTTTTTTATGAATAAAAAAGTATCTGTTGCCTGTTCCTCGTGGGTAGATTGAAATAATAAATTATTTTTTGTAATCGATAAAAAAGAAATTAGCATATGGAGATTGTCTGGTTGTTATTGTCGTTGGTTATTTTGTATTTGGGCGCGGAGGGATTGGTTTCCGGAGCATCTTCACTGGCGAAACGCATTGGTATCAGTCCATTGGTTATCGGACTTACTATTGTGTCTATAGGTACCAGTGCGCCGGAACTGGTAGTGAGTGTGAAAGCTGCATTGAACGGACAGAGTGCACTCTCAATAGGGAATGTGTTGGGATCAAATTTTTTTAATATAGGTATTATTTTAGGATTGTCCGCCATCATCTATCCGTTGGCGGTAAAGCGGCAGCTATTGAAGTTGGATGTGCCGGTGATGGTATTGGCTTCTGTGTTGTTTTTTCTGCTATTTCTTGATTCAAAAATATCAAGGGGTGAGGCTCTGATCTTTATGCTGCTATTTGTTTCATATACAGCGTATCTTCTGATATCTTCAAAAAAGAAAGACACAACAAATACTGGGGATAAAAAGAATGAAGACGAGATACGATTAAGCAAGCATTGGGTAATAGATGTACTTTTTATTGGGGTGGGTTTAGTGGCTTTGGTCTATGGATCCGATTTGTTGGTAGATAATGCGGTCATTATTGCGGAGCGGTTGGGGATGTCGGAAGCGATAATCGGTCTCACTATCGTGGCCGCTGGTACGAGTATGCCGGAACTGGCTACTTCGGTAGTGGCCGCCATCAAGAAGCGGTCAGATATAGCGATAGGGAATGTAGTAGGATCGAATATCTTTAATATTCTATTGATCCTGGGGGTTGCCGGATTGATTCAGCCTATCAGTACACCCGATATCAATTATATGGACAGTTTGTCTGTGATTGGCATCAGTTTGTTGTTATGGTTTTTCATGAAGAAGAGCAGTCGTATTGGACGTTGGCAAGGAGTCGTATTTATTCTGTTTTTTTTAACTTACTTTTATTTCAAACTGTCTTCGATGTAAAAAACAGCATATCCTAAGAAGCTCGGAGCTGATAGGATATGCTGATGTTACTTTTGCTATTTTTCCACCTTGATTGAAAAATCTTTTGGATGATCAACTTTCTCTTTTAGGAGTGCGAGATCTATTACCTCTTTTACGTCCTCCACATAGTGAAAAGTGAGTCCTTTGACATATTCTGGATTGATCTCATCGATATCTTTTTTATTTTCTTTACAAAGGATAATTTCTTTAATTCCTGCCCGTTTTGCTGCAAGGATCTTTTCTCGGATACCCCCTACGGGAAGGACCTTACCCCGAAGTGTAATTTCACCGGTCATTGCAAGGTTGGAACGTACCTTCCGTTGTGTATATTCAGATACCAGGGAGGTAATCATCGTAATACCCGCAGATGGTCCGTCCTTGGGTATGGCTCCTTCCGGCACGTGAATATGGGTATTCCAGTTTTCAAATACAGCCGGATCAATTTCCAAATCCTCTGCATGTGAATGGATATACTCCATTGCCAACATCGCCGATTCTTTCATCACGTCACCCAAATTTCCGGTGAGGGTGAGTTTAGCTCCTTTTCCCCTGCTGAGCGAACTTTCCACGAAAAGGATCTCGCCCCCTACCGCAGTCCATGCCAGTCCTGTTACAACGCCGGCATATTGATTACCCTGATAGCTATCCCTGCTGTATTCTTCAATGCCGAGATATTCTCTCAGATCTGATATTTTAAGACTTTTTGGATAGGGTTCATCAGATGCGATTTTCCGGGCCACTTTGCGCATGATCTTGGCAATCTTTTTATTTAGTTCGCGTACTCCCGATTCTCTTGTATAACTTTCTATGATCTTTTGGAGGACAGATTTGGGAATTGAAAATGTACCTTTCTCGATACCATGATTCTGAAGTTCTTTGGGAATCAGATGGCGGAAGGCAATTTCAATTTTTTCCTCGGTAATATAACCTCCCACATTGATCAGTTCCATACGGTCGACAAGGGGTTGGGGAATACTATTGAGATTGTTTGCAGTAGCAATAAAAAGAACTTTCGACAGATCGTAATCAATAGAAAGGAAGTTGTCGTGAAATGTTGAATTCTGTTCCGGATCTAATACCTCTAGCAGAGCTGAGGAGGGGTCACCCCTGAAATCATTTCCTATCTTGTCTATTTCATCGAGCACAAAGACAGGATTCGAGGTTCCTGCTTTTTGTATGTTCTGAATGATTCGGCCCGGGATGGCACCAATATACGTGCGACGATGTCCACGAATTTCAGCTTCATCATGTAAACCGCCAAGCGAAACGCGTACATATTTACGATTCAATGCTGCGGCGATGGATTTACCCAATGAGGTTTTCCCAACACCCGGAGGCCCGTAAAGACACAGTATGGGAGACTTTAGGTCTCTCTTCAGTTTCAATACTGCCAAGTGTTCGATAATCCGTTCCTTTACCTTTTCCATGCCGAAATGGTCTTTATCAAGCACTTTTTGGGCATTTTTCAGACTGAAATTATCTTTACTATAGATATTCCATGGCAGTTCGAGAATAGTTTGAAGATAACCGAACTGTACTGAATAATCAGGAGATTGAGGATTTAGTCGTTCCAGTTTTTGTACTTCTTTTTCGAATATCTCTCCGACTTCTTCACCCCATTTCTTTTCCTTCGCCTTTTTTCTGAATTCATCAATCTCGATCTGTTGCGTATTTCCTCCCAGTTCTTCCTGAATAGTTTTGATCTGCTGCTGCAGGAAATATTCTTTCTGTTGCCGGTTCAGGTCTTCACGAGTCTTCATCTGGATATTCATTTTTAACTCCAGTATCTGGGATTCACGATTGAGGATCATCAGCAAGCGGTAAGCCTGCTCTTTATCGTCGTTGATGCTCAGTAGTTCCTGCTTCTCATGTGCATCTATGGGTAAATTAGTCCCACTATAGCTGATGAGCATACTGGAGAATGATTCACTGCTGAGGGTTTGTATTAATTCTTTGGGAGGATCGCCCAACAGGTGTATCATCTGTAGCAGAGCATCGCGGATGGAATCGAGAATTGCTTTGAATTCTTTGTCGTCTTTTGAGGCTTTTATATACTCTCTTAATTTGAAAGTAGCTTTTAAGTATGGCTCAGTCTGGGTAATCTGCTGCCATTCAAATCTTTTTTTTGCTTGCACGATAATACTCAGGTTATTGTCGCCAAGCTCAATGACACGTATTATTTCGGCGAGAACACCGACCGGATAAAGATCGCCTTCTCCGGGATCGTCCACGTTGGAATCCTTTTGGCATACTAATCCTATGTATTTTTGTTTTCCACCAAGCGACTTGATCAGATCCAATGATTTTTTTCTTCCTACAGATATAGGTAGTGTACTGCCCGGGAAGACTATAGTATTACGTAGGGGAAGCAAAGGGAGTGTTTCTTTCAGCAGAGATTCATCAATTTCTTGGTTGCCATCGATAAAATCGCTGGCAATGAAAGATATTACATTTGCCTCCGGATACTCCTCAAGTGTCGTATGTTTTTTGAATGGGTTCATCTTTTATATTGTTTCCTGTAATCCAAACAGAAAAATGTTTATATTTGTTTTTAGTTTTTGTATGGTATACAATACCAAAATCCGTGCCAAACTTATTGTAATTGACTTTTATCAATCGTTACATCAGTAAATCATCACATCATCACATTAATATTATGAGCAATCCTTATTTCCGGTTTAAACAATTTACTGTTTTCCACGACAAGTGTGCCATGAAAGTGGGTACTGATGGTGTACTGATTGGAGCATGGACTAATGTGCAGGATGCTGCTCATATATTGGATGTAGGTACGGGTACTGGACTTATTGCATTGATGGCAGCACAGCGCAATCCTAATGCAAAGGTAGTGGCAATTGATGTGGATGACCATGCTGTGGAGCAGGCAATAGTAAATATAAAGAATTCTCCCTTCCCTGACAGAATTACCGTAGCTAGTTTTGCTTTTCAGGAATTTGCACAACAAAATGCAAACCGTTTCGATCTGATCGTGACGAATCCGCCCTATTTTTCAGATTCCCTCATGCCATCAGATGAAAAACGGGCAAGGGCCAGACATTCTATTTCGCTAACCCTGGATGAATTGTTGCATTGTGCTAGAATGTGCCTGGGTATGAATGGCATACTCTCAATCATCCTCCCATACGGCAAGAGCTCCGAACTGGAATCTCTATGTAAAAAGCATATGTACTTCGTGAAGCGGAAAACAATTGTATATCCATTGCCCGACAACGAACCGAAACGGATTTTGACTGAATTGGCATTAGCCCCGGTGGTAAGGACTGTAATTGATTCGCTGACGATTGAGGTTTCCAGACATCAATATACTGATGAATTTATATCTCTGGCAAAAGATTTTTACCTTACATTGTGATTTTGCATTAAATTCTTCCTTTTCCAGAAGAAGGAGATTTTTTGTTGTCACTCCCCACTCTTTATTCTTAAAAATTTTCGTGTGATTGTAAAAAGTAGTAATTTTGGCGTTTTAAAATTCCATCATAGTGAAAGAAGTCATAACCATCAGGGATAAGCAATTTGAGTTGTTTATTGAGCAGGAAATCATTGAAGAAGGGATAAAACGGATTGCCGGCCGGATCAATTCGGATCTCGAAGGAAAGAACCCTATATTTCTGGCCGTACTCAACGGTGCCTTTATGTTTGCCGGAGAGTTGATGAAAGAGGTATCCATCCCCAGTGAAATTACTTTTGTGCGTCTCGCATCCTACCATGGAACAGCCACTACAAACAAGGTACAGGAAGTGCTGGGATTGAATGAAAGCATTGAAGGACGCAGTGTAGTGATCATAGAAGATATTGTGGATAGTGGAAATACGATGGTGGCACTCAAGAAACAGCTTGAAAAATATAATCCTAAAGAGGTGCGGGTTGCCACTCTACTTTTTAAACCCGCTGCTTTACGGCAAAAATTTTATATCGATTATGTAGTGCTTGAAATTCCCAATGATTTCATAGTCGGTTATGGATTGGATTATGATGGTTACGGCCGGAACCTGAAAGATATCTATAAGGTAAAATAACCGACCTTCATTAAACCTACCCCTGCTTATAATGTCATAGCGGTAGACAGTGAACGTGAGATGCATTATTTAATGTAAAAAAATGGATAAGGGTCTATAAAGAAATTAAAAAGGACTTTTTTCTGGAAATTTCTTTATAAATTGTAGTCCGAAATGAAAAAATAGCTATTTTTGCAGTTGAACAATGTGAGAGAACAAGCAGTAGAGATAAAAAAGAACACACAATGGACAAAGATCAAGTAAAAAAATCGCCGAAAGCGAATTTGGAGAAGCATAGAGGTACATATATCCTGATGGGATTAGTACTGGGTGTTTCTATCCTTTTCTTCGCTTTTGAATGGTCGACCGAAACCCGCAAGCTGGACGAGACTGTTCTTGTTGCGGATGTCTTGGCCGAAGAGGAAATCGAGATTACTCGTCGCGAACCGACTCCTCCGCCCCCTCCACCTCCACCGGAACCGGAAGCCCCCGAGATCATAGAAGTGGTAGAAGAGAAAGTGGAAACAAGGATGGAGATAAAGTCGGAAGATGACCAAACACAGAGACAAAACCAGGTTTATATTCCGCCTCCACCACCCAAACCTAAACAGGAAGAGGTAACTGAAGAAATCTTTGTGGTAGTGGAAGAACAACCTGAATTCCCTGGCGGAAATGCGGCTATGATGAAGTTTTTGAGCGACAATATCCGGTATCCGGTCATTGCACAGGAAAACGGTATTCAGGGTCGTGTAATCTGTAACTTTGTGGTAGAACGGGACGGTAGCATTACTGACGTGCAGGTGGTTCGTGGACAGGATCCCTCTCTTGACAAGGAAGCTGTCCGTGTAATCCAGCAGATGCCTAAATGGAAACCGGGCAAACAGCGTGGATCTGCGGTACGTGTTCGGTTTACACTACCGGTAGTATTCCGTCTGCAAAACTAAAATAACTATAAATTAGGGGAAAAGCTGCTTTTGATGTTCAAAGGCAGCTTTTTGCTTATAATCTATTATGATGGAAGATAAAATTGTTGTTTTTGAAAAAATCATCGACAAGTCGATTAAGCGCGTATTAAAAGGTTATCAACCCCGGACCTTATTCGTTCCTGCTGAATATATATTATCTTTGGGTGGAAAAAGACTTCGGCCGCTATTGACGCTGATGGCGGCAGATCTCTTTGGCAAAAATCCAGAGGAGGTGATCGATGCAGCACTTGCTGTGGAAATATTCCATAATTTTTCTCTTGTCCATGACGACCTGATGGATAAAGCTGATTTGAGACGGGGATATCCTACCGTACATCAAAAATGGAGTGACAATAGTGCGATCCTTTCGGGTGATGCCTTGGTTATCGAAGCATATAAATATATTGCAAAAGTGCCGGAGAAAGTGCTTCCCGATATCTTGCACCTTTTCTCCTCTACAGCGATGGAGATATGTGAAGGACAGCAATATGATATGGACTTTGAACAGCGCCTCGATGTAACCGAAGAAGAATATATTGAAATGATTCGACTGAAAACGGCTGTACTTGTTGGATGTGCACTGAAAATTGGAGCTATTATTGCCGGTGCCCCGGCTAAGGATGCCGATTCAATTTATCAATTTGGCATCAATATCGGTCTGGCTTTTCAGTTAAAGGATGATTTGTTGGATGTCTATGGGGATACTAAAACATTCGGTAAAAAGATAGGCGGTGATATTTTGTGTAATAAAAAGACCTTCCTGTTGATACGAAGTTTAAAAAGCGCCAATAAGGCACAAAGAGAAGAGTTACTCAAATGGCTGGTCGCCACTGAATATAACCCCGAGGATAAAATCAAATTCATTAAAAATATTTATGATGAGTTAAATTTAAAATTCACCGTTGAAAATCTGATTGAAAAGTATTACCTTGCATCGTTGGAGTATCTGTCATCGATTAATATCCCGGACAACCGTAAAAAAGATTTGATAATCCTGTCGGAGAATCTGATGTACAGGCAGAAATAAATTATCAATCGCATGCCCTATCGTAGATTGCCAAATACAGATAATGCCCGTATCAGGGCTTTGAGTGCAGCCGTGGAAAAGGCTGCCGATACAGACTTTCAGGAACTTTCCTTTTCAATAGGTGTTCTTGAGGAGGCGAAAAGTGTATTGACGCGTTTCGAGCATTTATCAGCCCGTTATCAACAGTTGTACGATACCCAGGTGAAGGCCGGTAAGTCCTTTACGGGGAAGGCAAAGAATGCCCGCATGTATATTTCCCATTTTATACAGGTATTGTATATGTGTGTGATACGATCGGAAATCAAAGAAAAGCAGCTCTCTCTCTATGGATTAGAGGAGAATAATATGGTGGTTCCGGATTTGATCTCTAATGAGCAATTATTGGAGTGGGGACAAAAAATCATTGAGGGGGAACAACGGCGTACTGCTCAAGGAGGTGTACCGATTTATAACCCATCTATCGCCAAGGTCAATGTAATGTTTACCCTTTTTAAAGAAGGGTATCAAACTCAGAAATTACATCAAAAAGCAACTGCCCGTGTCTTACAGGAAGTGGCTGATTATAGGAAAAAAGTTGATGAAATTATTTTGGAAATCTGGGAAGAGGTGGAAAAACACAATACCTCTTTGTCCCCGGAAGAACGACTTACCCAAAACCGGGAATACGGCATTGTTTATTATTACAGAAAAGGAGAAATTGCGAAATGAAGCTTATCGATACCCATGCGCATCTCTTTGCTGAAGAATTTCAGGATGATTTGTCGGCGGTAGTTGCCCGGGCAAAAGAGATAGGGGTGGAGAAAGTGTTATTACCTAATATTGATGAGGAATCCATATCCCGCTTGAATGTATGCGGATTGAATTATCCCGGTTTTTTTTATCCTATGATGGGACTTCATCCTACCAGTGTGAAGCCTCATTGGCAAAAACAATTAGAACCTATCTATCGGGAATTGAATAGCGGGGATTATATTGCTGTGGGGGAAATAGGAGTTGACCTCTATTGGGATACTTCGCTACAGGAGGCTCAGATAGGAGCCTTTGAAGAACAATTAAAATGGAGTATAGAAAAGGATCTCCCTGTTTCTATTCATTTCAGGAACGCTACTGAAGAAGTGATAAAAAGTATTCGAAGAGTGGGGGCATCATCATTGAGAGGAGTCTTTCATAGCTTTGGAGGTAATAGCGCCGAGCTTGAAGAGATACTAGAATTGGATAACTTCCTTATAGGAATTAATGGTGTGGTAACTTTCAAAAATTCGGGCTTATCCGGGATACTTAAACATTGCCCAACCGATCGGGTAGTACTTGAAACTGATTCCCCCTATCTTGCTCCTGTTCCCTATAGAGGAAAAAGAAATGAGTCTTCTTATCTGACGTATATTCTCGCACAATTGGCGGAAATATGGAATCAGAGCATAGAATTGGTTGCACAGACTACCAGTTGTAACGCTAAAAAATTATTCAACTTTGAAGATGATGATTGATGTTCATATTTCAAGCGGAAGAGTGAAAATAGTTTTTTATTAAATTTATTACGGTAGAAATGGTATATAATTGATAAATTCCGTATTTTTGCTACCCGAATGGAGCGGGAATGAAATTTTTTTTGTAATTTGCACCCGTTTTCGGAAAAATCTCTTTCAGAAGAGATTTTCATTCTCTAAAGGGAGAGATGCTCGAGTGGTTGA
>NZ_DHOS01000055.1:0-163 GCF_002410825.1 Proteiniphilum sp. UBA5384
AAATTAAACCGGACAGTAGTGAAATTTTATAATTATGAATGCCCTGGAAAAAATCAAATCTGAATTACTTCGATTAGAGTTGGGAAAAGATATCCAAGAAAGCTGGAATATTCTGTTAGCGTATTTTAATAACTCATCCCATTTCACAAAAGTCGACCATAGT
>NZ_DHOS01000055.1:297-1532 GCF_002410825.1 Proteiniphilum sp. UBA5384
TTTTTACTTGCGAAACTTGAATTAATAACTCATCTCATTTCACAAAAGTCGACCATAGTACGGGTAAAATGGTAAATGGATATGTTGATCCAGAAGAGGATGAAAAACATAAGTATAATATATACACTGTAATAGGTATGGACATCTTGGTCAAGATTACTTCTTACGATTTTAGAAGAATTTTGGTTTCGAATATAGGAAATAACTTCAAAGGCTACTCACTCGAATTGAATGAAAAAAGCTTAGAATCTATACCCGAGTATAAGATCGTTGCATCTTGAGTACTGGGCGCTGCATCTTCATAATCATTACGATTCGGTTTCAAACTAGATTTAAAATGCTCCTCAAAAAGGTTTCTTAACTAAAAAATTGTACATTTGCGTATAGTAGAACGATCGATGCAATTTTCATGGGAATATGAATTTGACTTCATATCACGCCAAATATTTCTCGCACGAACTTACAAGGCAGCTTCCTTCCAACGACATAGGAAAATTCACTGCTTCGCTTCAGGATGCGCAGGTCGATCTCAATCCACATCAGGTTGAGGCAGCCCTGTTTGCCTTTAAGTCTCCGCTCTCGAATGGAGCGATCCTGGCTGATGAAGTGGGGCTCGGTAAAACCATCGAGGCCGGAATTATTCTTTCCCAGAAATGGGCCGAACGGAAAAGATGTCTGTTAATTATTTGTCCTTCCAACCTCAGGAAACAGTGGAGCCAGGAATTGTCCGACAAGTTCTTTCTCCCCTCTGTTATTCTCGAAACGAAATCGTTTAACAACGAGATCAAGGAGAAAAACTTCAATCCATTTCATCAGAAAGACAAGATCGTTATTTGTTCATTCCAGTTTGCCAAGTCAAAAGCAAGTTATGTTGAAGCGACCAACTGGAACCTGGTGATCATTGATGAAGCGCACCGGTTGAGAAATGTGTACAAGACTTCCAATGTGATTGGTAATGCCATCAGACAAGCACTTCTACCAAGGAAAAAAGTCCTGCTTACTGCCACTCCACTTCAAAACTCAGTTCTAGAATTGTATGGTCTTGTCAGCATCATCGATGATTTTGTTTTTGGCGATCTTAAAAGTTTCAAAAGCCAGTATAGCCGGCAGCTTGAAGAAGAGGATTATTATGAGTTGAAAAAAAGGCTGCAACCGGTCTGTAAGAGAACACTCCGCCGGCAGGTGTTGGAATACATCAGTTACACTGAGCGGAGAGCAATCTGCGAAGAGTATAT
>NZ_DHOS01000055.1:1795-5088 GCF_002410825.1 Proteiniphilum sp. UBA5384
ATCCTGCGTAAACTGCTGGCCTCGTCTACCTATGCCATTTATGGTACTTTCGACACATTGGTCAAAAGGCTCGAATCCATCGTTGAGAAAAACGAAACTGATATTGCCGATTTATTCTCCGATGAATATGAGGCATTGAATGAAACTAGGGATGAGTGGGTCGATGATGAAGAAGAGAGCATCGTGGAAGAAGAACAGCCATATTCAAATGCTGATATCCAGGGAATAAAAGAAGAGATAGAAGTCCTGAAGGAATTTCGCGAACTAGCCAGGGTAATAAAGAAAAACTCGAAAGCAGATCACCTTTTCATTGCGCTGGACAAAGCTTTTGAACAGTTACAACTGTTGGGGGCCAACCAGAAAGCATTGATCTTTACCGAATCGAAGAGAACCCAGGAATATTTGTATAATCTCCTGACGGAAAAAAAGTACAAAGATCAGGTTGTTCTGTTCAATGGCACAAATAATGATCCACAGTCAACACGAATCTATAACCAGTGGCTTGAAATGCATAAAGGTACCGACAAGATTTCCGGATCTCCCACCGCAGATAAACGATCCGCGATAGTCGATTATTTCAGAGACAATGCGACCATAATGATTGCAACAGAAGCTGCATCTGAAGGGGTTAACCTGCAATTTTGTTCGTTGGTGCTGAATTACGATATGCCATGGAACCCACAAAGGATAGAGCAAAGAATCGGGCGCTGTCACAGGTATGGACAGAAGTTTGATGTGGTGGTGGTCAATTTTGTTAATATCCGGAACCAGGCCGATGTGCGTGTATATGAACTGTTGGAACAGAAGTTCAGGTTGTTCGATGGTGTCTTTGGTGCCAGCGATGAAGTGCTGGGTGCTATTGGCAACGGTGTAGACTTTGAGAAGAGAATAGCCCAGATATACCAGGAATGTAGAACGACCGAAGAGATTCAAAGTGCTTTCGATGATCTGCAGGAAGAATTGAAACCTACCATCTCCGAGAAATTACAGAGTGTTCGTTCTACGTTGTTGGAAAATTTTGATGAAGAGGTGCGGGAGAAGTTGAGGGTCAATTACGATAAAACAAAATCCTACCTGAATACTTTCGAACAGAAATTATGGAAGCTAACCAAGTATGTGCTGAAAGACTTTGCATTTTTCAACGACAATGAATTCTCCTTCAATCTGCACGGAAATCCCTTTCACGATGTGACCATTCATCCTGGCTCCTACAAGATGCTTTGCACAGAAGAAGGGAAGAAGAAAAGCGATATCATTGTCCCGGATGATACGAACATCTACAGGGTAGGGCACAAGTTGGCTCAACACATCTTGCAGAAATGCAAATCGCTTCCCACACCGGTGCGGTTGGTCGAATTCAATTATACCGACACCCCTACGCTTATATCCTCATTGAACGGTTTGATTGGCAATTCCGGATGGTTGCGGGTGGAGCAATTGAGCATCGATTCGTTTGAAAACGAAGATTATTTATTGTTATCCTGTATTACGGATGAGGGCGCTGAGATTGAGCCCGAAATAGCCCAAAGACTCTTTTCATTGCGGGCAGAAGAGAAAGATTTGCTATATTTAGTTCCTGAAACTGAATCACGTCTGTCAAAGAGCATCGCCAGGTACAGGCAGGAAATTGTTACCACCAATGCATTGCGAAACAGAGATTTTTTTGACATTGAGATGGACAAGCTCGATCAGTGGGCCGATGACATGAAGATTAGCCTCGAGAAGGAAATAAAGGATCTTGATGCTGAAATAAAGCTCCGGAGAGCAGAAGCAAAGAAAATGCTCAGTCTCGAATCAAAAGTAGCGGCACAACGTGAAATAAAGAAACTTGAAAAGGGACGCAATGAGAAGAGGCAATCATTGTTTGCTTCTCAGGATGAAATTGATGAGAGAAAGGAGAACCTGTTGACTGATATTGAAAAGATGCTAAATCAGAAAATAAAACAAGAAGAACTGTTTACCATAAGATGGACAATCATTTAAATCATGGAAAATAAGGATTTAATAAAACTTATTGACGAACTCCGATCACTACCCAAAGAGAATGAATGGGTTGAATTCAAATCTGGTGACGTTGTTACAAATGAAAGATTTGGCAGATATATCTCAGCTATTTCCAATGCAGCCTGTATTCACAACCAACCTTTTGGTTATCTTATTTTCGGGATTAATGATAAAACTCACATCGTAGAAGGCACCAAGTATAGATTTCAAAAGAGAAAAGAAGGAAATGAAGAGTTGGAACTATGGACTAGAAGATTGCTGATGCCTTCAATAAGATTTGAATTTTTACCTTGTGATTATGGAGAACTCTATCTGGAAGTCTTCAAAATTCCTGCAGCTGTTGGTGAACCTACCCAATTTATGAAAATACCATATATTCGTATTGGGACGAATCTTACTGACTTGCGTAGATACACTGATTCCATCAGAACTATTTACAATTCGCAGGAAGATTGGTCTGCAAATATAATAGAGAAAGCCACAATTGAAGATCTGGATAGAGATGCCATTTCACTAGCCAGAGAAAAATTTAAGGAGAAAATGGCTGGTAAACCATTTTATAATGAAATTGATGTTTGGCCTGACAAGCTGTTCCTGGATAAAGCTAAAATTACTATCAATGGTCAAATAACTAATACTGCAATAATTCTTCTTGGGAAACCTGAATCGTCTCATTATATTTCACCTAAAGTCGCACAGATTACGTGGAAACTTGATACGGAAGAGAAAGCGTATGAACATTTTGAAATCCCATTATTCATATCCGTGAACGAAGTGCTGAAACAGATCCGCAATGTCAAATATAAGTTCTTCCCCGATAATCAGTTAATTGCGATTGAAGTTTTGAAGTACGATCCTGAAGTAATCCTTGAAGCATTAAATAACTGTATTGCTCATCAAGACTATAGTTACAATTCCCGTATAGTTTTAACTGAAGAAACAGGAAAGCTTATATTTTCCAATGCTGGTAATTTTTTCGAAGGAAGTGCCGATGATTACACAACCGGGAATAAAACGCCTAAAAAATACAGAAACCGTTGGTTGGCCGAAGCAATGGTTACACTCAATATGATTGATAGTATGGGGTATGGTATTCACAAGATGTATAAGAGCCAGAAACAACGTTTTTTTCCATTACCAGATTATTCAAAAACAACAAAAGAGGAAGTTGTTTTAGAAATTTACGGGCACACGATCAATGAAAACTATTCTAAACTATTGATCGAGAGGAAAGATGATATTAATCTTACAGATGCTGTGCTATTGGATAAAGTACAGAAATTAATTCC
>NZ_DHOS01000007.1 GCF_002410825.1 Proteiniphilum sp. UBA5384
TTCGAATCCCGCCCGGATCACTTTAAAAATAAGGCACTTATCGGAATCTCCGGTGAGTGTTTTGCTTTTTGTGTAAACAATGTGTAAACAAATTCACCCTGACTCTCCGGAACACCCAATCAAGTACCCGGATCTCATATCACATTTACTGACCTTCATCTGGACTTGCGCTTCAGTCTTAAAATCTAACAAATGTATGCATGAGACAAGTTGTCAAAATCTCCATTTATTTTTGCCCTTTTTCTTCGTACATTCTTGATGATTGATTATGAATGTTTTTTAACAAAATAATTGTACATTTGTGTTTAGTAGAACGATCGATGCAATTTTCATGGGAATATGAATCTGACTTCATATCAGGCCAAATATTTTTCGCACGAACTTACCAGGCAGCTTCCTTCAAACGATATAGGGAAATTCACTGTTTCGCTTCAGGATGCGCAAGTCGATCTCAATCCACATCAGGTTGAAGCAGCCCTGTTTGCATTCAAGTCTCCGCTCTCGAATGGAGCGATCCTGGCTGATGAAGTGGGACTAGGAAAAACTATCGAGGCCGGAATTATTCTCTCCCAACAGTGGACCGAACGAAAAAGATGCCTGTTAATTATTTGTCCGTCCAACCTCAGGAAACAATGGAGCCAGGAATTGGCCAATAAGTTCTTTCTACCCTCTGTGATTCTCGAAACGAAATCGTTTAACAACGAGATCAATGAGAAAAACTTCAATCCATTTCATCAGAAGGACAAGATCGTTATTTGTTCATTCCAGTTTGCCAAGTCAAAAGCGAGTTATGTTGAAGCGACCAACTGGAACCTGGTGATCATTGATGAAGCGCACCGGTTGAGAAATGTGTACAAGTCTTCCAATTTGATTGGGAATGCCATCAGACAAGCGCTTCTACCCAGAAAAAAGGTTCTGCTTACTGCTACTCCTCTTCAGAATTCGGTACTCGAATTGTATGGTTTGGTCAGCATCATCGATGATTTCGTGTTCGGTGATCTGAAAAGCTTCAAAAGCCAATATAGCCGCCAGCTTGAAGAAGAGGATTATTATGAGTTGAAAAAAAGACTGCAGTCGGTCTGTAAGAGAACACTCCGCCGGCAGGTGTTGGAATACATCAGTTACACTGAGCGGAGAGCAATCTGTGAAGAATATATTCCCCGGAGCCAGGAACAGGAATTGTACGATGCCGTTTCTAAATACCTGCAAAAGCCAAAACTGTATGCCTTGCCCAGGAGTCAGAGGCAGTTGATGACGCTTATCCTGCGTAAACTGCTGGCCTCATCAACCTATGCCATTTATGGTACTTTCGACACATTGGTCAAAAGGCTCGAATCCATCGTTGAGAAACATGAAACTGATATTGCCGATTTATTCTCCGATGAATATGAGGCGTTGAATGAAACAAGGGATGAGTGGGTCGAAGATGAAGAAGAGAGCATCGTGGAAGAAGAACAGCAATATTCCGATGCTGATATCCAGGGAATAAAAGAAGAGATCGTAGTTCTGAAGGAATTCCGCGAACTGGCCAGGGTAATAAAGAAAAACTCGAAAGCTGATCACCTTTTCATTGCGCTGGACAAAGCTTTTGAACAGTTACAACTGTTGGGGGCCAACCAGAAAGCACTGATCTTTACCGAATCTAGGAGGACCCAGGAATATTTGTATAATCTCCTGACAGAGAAAAAGTACAAAGATCAGGTTGTTCTGTTCAATGGCACAAATAATGATCCACAGTCAACCAAGATCTATAACCGGTGGCTTGAAAAGCATAAAGGTACCGACAAGATTTCCGGATCACCCACCGCAGATAAGCGATCCGCGATAGTCGATTATTTCAGAGACAATGCGACCATCATGATTGCAACCGAAGCGGCATCTGAAGGGGTTAACCTGCAATTTTGTTCGTTGGTGCTGAATTACGATATGCCCTGGAACCCGCAAAGGATTGAGCAAAGAATTGGTCGCTGTCACAGGTATGGACAAAAGTTTGATGTGGTGGTCAATTTTGTCAATATCCGGAACCAGGCCGATGTACGTGTATATGAACTGCTGGAGCAGAAGTTCAGGTTGTTCGATGGTGTCTTTGGTGCCAGCGATGAAGTGTTGGGTGTTATAGGCAACGGGGTCGACTTTGAGAAGAGAATAGCCCAGATATACCAGGAATGTAGAACGACCGAAGAGATTCAAAGTGCTTTCGATGATTTGCAGGAGGAGTTGAAACCTGCCATCTCAGAAAAATTACAGCGTGTTCGTTCTATCTTGTTGGAAAATTTTGATGAGGAGGTGCGGGAGAAGTTGAGGGTCAATTACGATAAAACGAGATCCTACCTCAATTCTTTCGAACAAAAATTGTGGAAGATAACCAAGTATGTGTTGAAAGACGATGCATTTTTCAACGACAGTGATTTCTCATTCCATTTGCCCGGGAATCCCTTTCACGATGTGACCATTCATCCTGGTTCTTACAAGATGCTTCGTACCGAGGAGGGGAAGAAGAAAAGCGATATCGTTGTCCCGGATGATACGAACATCTACAGGGTAGGGCACAAATTGGCGCAACGCATCTTGCAGGAATGCAAATCGCTACCCACACCGGTGCGGATGATCGAATTCAATTATACCGACACCCCTACGCTCATATCCTCATTGAACGGTTTGATAGGCAATTCCGGATGGTTGCGGGTGGAACAATTGAACATCAATTCGTTTGAAGACGAAGATTATTTGTTGTTGTCCTGTATTACGGATGAGGGCGCTGAGATTGAGCCCGAAATAGCCCAAAGACTCTTTTCATTGCGGACAGAAGAGAAAGATTTGCTATATTTAGATCCCGAAACTGAATCACGTCTGTCAAAGAGCATCGCCAGGTATAGGCAGGAAATTGTTACCACCAATGCATTGCGAAACAGAGATTTTTTTGATATTGAGATGGACAAGCTCGATCAGTGGGCCGATGACATGAAGATTAGCCTCGAGAAGGAAATAAAGGATCTTGATGCTGAAATAAAGCTCCGGAGAGCAGAAGCAAAGAAAATGCTCAGTCTCGAATCAAAAGTAGCGGCACAACGTGAAATAAAGAAACTGGAAAAGGAACGCAATGAGAAGAGGCAATCATTGTTTGTTTCTCAGGATGAAATTGACGAGAGAAAGGAGAACCTGTTGACGGATATTGAAAAGATGCTGGATCAAAAACTGATTCAGGAAGAGGTGTTCACGATCAAATGGAGGGTGATATAAAAAAAGCCCGTCGAAACGGGCTTAATTCTTTTCACTTATTTACGTTTACAGGTTGTGTAAAGAGGCTTGAATAAGTATTACGATGCAAATATAGGGATCATAAATGATAATTACAAAAAACTGAAGGATTAAATTCCGGTTTATTTGATTATTTAACTTTTTATGTCTGTGGACATTGACATTATAAGGAAATATATTTCTGATGCGCGATTGCAAAACTACTTGGATGTGAGTCAGAACAATTACCCGAAAGCGTTGAAGCTTTATCAGGCGAATGTACGATTGTCCCAGTCCTTCTATCCTCTTTTGTCACTGGTGGAGGTGATCCTAAGAAATGCATTGAATGAAGAACTATCACGACATTTCAATGACGCCGATTGGCTCTTGAATCAGGTAAATGGTTTTATGATGGATAATGCTTTGATTTATAGAGATCGAACCGGAAAGATTAAGGAAAATTTCTTTCTTAAATCAAGTGTTGAAAAATCCATGAAAAATGTTCCCAAACCCATTTCACAAGGCAAGATTATCGCTGATCTCAACTTTGGTTTTTGGACTGCGCTGTTTAATGTTACACATTCGAGAATATTAAAAGGGGTTCCTATGCGCATCTTTGTGAATTTACCTCAGGGATTCAATCGGAAGAAAGTTTGCGAGATACTGGATAAGGTGCGCGATTTCAGGAACCGGGTGTACCACAATGAACCCATCATTTTTAAGATGAAGGATGATGGTACGGTTGAATTCAATCTGAACAAGGCTGAATCAATATACGGATATATCAAAGAGTTTTTTTCCTGGTTTGATCTTGATTTCAACCTTTGGACCAAGAGGATCGATCACGTAATGTATGAAATCGAAAACGCAAAATGTGTGATGAACAACTATCCGGGAAAAAAGTACTATATGAAGAGACTGTATTTCGATCTGATACATTTCAAGGATATACATTCATGATTGTGTGAATGGCAAGTGACAGCAAGACAATTCAAGATGATCAATTGATTAGAAAGAAACAATATAATGGCAAAGAAACCACTTCAAAAACTCGAACTCACCTGGATTGGAAAGGGTGATGAATCCAAACTTGAACCACGCATCCTGGTGGAGAATCCCGAATACTCCTACGGTGACCCCGATTCGGAGAATATGCTGATCCATGGGGACAATCTTTTGGCTTTAAAAGCCTTGGAACAGGACTATGCGGGCAAAGTGAAATGCATCTACATCGACCCACCCTATAATACAGGCAATGCTTTTGAACATTACGATGATGGGGTAGAACATAGTCAGTGGCTTAATCTAATGAAACCTCGATTAACTCTATTGCGTAATTTATTATCAAATGATGGATCCATTTGGATTTCGATCGATGATGATGAAAGCCACTATCTGAAAGTGCTTTGCGACGAAGTATTTGGTCGTCAGAATTTTATTAATAATGTGATTTGGGAAAAAAAATATTCGCCACAAAACGACGCAAAATGGTTGTCCGACAGTCACGATCACATATTAGTATACGCAAAAAATAAAGTAATCTGGAGACCTAACCTTTTGCCTCGTACTGAAGAAATGGATAAACGTTATAAAAATCCAGATAATGATCCAAGAGGACCTTGGAAACCGGCTGACTTTTCAGTGAGAACATACACACCATCAAATGATTATCAAATTGAATTGCCATCTGGCAGAATCGTGTCTCCCCCGAAAAGTCGCTGTTGGGTCACTTCAAAAGAGAGATTTTATGAACTAATGGATGATAATAGAATTTGGTTTGGTATTACCGGCAATAATGTTCCGTCAGTTAAAAAGTTTTTATCCGAAGTGCAAGATGGTATTGTATCTAAAACTATATGGTTCAGAGTAGAGGTTGGAGACAATCAGGATGCAAAAAAAGAAGCAAAAGCTTTTAATTCGGTTAGTGTGTTTTCTACTCCCAAACCTGAAAAACTTGTTGAGAGAATAATAACTCTTGCATCTAATGAAGGAGGTCTAATTCTAGATTCCTTCCTCGGCTCAGGAACAACAGCTGCTGTTGCCCATAAAATGGGAAGAAGGTACATCGGAATAGAATTAGGTGATCACGCTTTCACCCATTGCTACCCAAGGCTAAAAGCGGTAGTGGACGGAGAACAGGGTGGTATCAGCAAATCGGTCAATTGGAAAGGTGGTGGAGGATTTAAATACTACACCCTTGCTCCCAGTTTGTTGAAGAAAGATAAGTTTGACAATTGGATCATTAGCAAGGAGTACAATGCCGATATGTTGGCAGCAGCCATGGCAAAACAGGAAGGGTTCAAATACAATCCTCACGATTCAATCTATTGGAAGCAGGGACAAAGTTCAGAAAGAGATTTCATCTATACAACCACGCAATTCCTCACGCTGGAATCATTGGATCAGATCGAGGACGAGATGCAGCCCGATGAAACCTTGTTGATCTGTTGCAAATCGTACCAGAAAGAGTGCAAAAATAAGTATCCCGGGATTACGATCAAAAAAATTCCTCAGATGCTGTTGGGCAGATGTGAGTTTGGAAAAGATGATTATAGCTTTAATATAATCAACAGCCCACTAATGGAATCAGATATTTCAGATGAAGAATCCGAAACTTCAATTGAGAAAATTT
>NZ_DHOS01000038.1 GCF_002410825.1 Proteiniphilum sp. UBA5384
GTACGCTGAGTCTTTTCACTTCTTCAATAGTCTTTGATCAGCTATAAAGATACTGAAAATCAGTGGCTTGACCTACTTTTTTATGTTAAGCTTTGTCCATATATATCTGTATATTAATCAGTTATTAAATATTTACCGAAGTATTGAAAGATAAAAGTATAGGGTAATGAAAAAATGCATCAATATATCTATATGAGCCAGCTAAAAACAAAAAGTCCCAAGTCGGAAAACTTGAGACTTTTTGAGGGTATGCGAAAAAAACTTTATTTTTTCTTATAATGAACTTGTGTTACTCCGTTGGTGTATTTTTGAAAAGCAGTTGCTTCCCATTTAGATTCTTTTGATATTTCAGAAAATAAAGAAATACCATTTCCCAACAGAAAGGGGATGGTAATAATAATCATTTCGTCAATCAGGTCGTGATTAAGTAGCATAGATATTATTTCTCCACCACCGACTAACCAAATATCTTTCCCTTCTGCTTCCCTAAGCTGGGATACTGTTTCGACTATGTTTTGAGAAATAAAGTGGATATTATCTTTTTGTATAGAAGGATTGCGAGAGATAACGTATGTAGTTTTATCCTTATATGGCCAAACTACATCCATACAAAGAATATCCCGGAAAGTACGCCCACCTATAATAACCGTATCAACCGAATTGAAGAAAGATTGATATTCATAGTCCGTTTTCTCCGGATTAGGATATTCTGTCAGCCAGTCCAAATCGCCATCATTCCGGGCGATGTATCCATCAATGGATGTTGCTATATATAATTTGATTTTTTTCATGATGTACAAATGTTCTTCTAAATACGAAAAAAGCGTGGAACTCACACTGCTTCAACGTAGAGGTACTGGCATACCTTGTAGACGAAACAGGTAAGCCCACGCCATACTTTCGTATAGCATGAACATTACACCTGTTGTCTCGTCTACTCTTGAAAAGTGCCAGTTTTCTACGTTGAGACGTTCAGTGAACGTTATGATATATATCTATGAAGTATCTTGGATACTCCTATTTTTCTTTATTTTACGCATACAAAGTTACGATTTTATTTTGAGTCATTTACTATCTGCATCGTCCATTCTTCTATTTAGTGCATCTGTCAAGCGTTTAAGATACAGCGTTCTATCTCCTTTTCGGCTTCTTATCTCCAAATAAATCCGATATAAGTCACTCAAATCGACATTGAATATTTTTCCGAAAATGGCAGCTAATACTTTGAGGTCAATATCTCCGGCATTAATACTTTCAGCCGAATGGAGTGCATAAATTAGTTCAACTAAAGCAGCTTTCTTATCCGTCCAACGCTCATTAGATTGAATATTTGGGATGTATTCTCCATGCTCTTCCTTATGTTTCAATTCTGCTAATTTGCAAGTCAGATAGGCTGCAAGCATATCATTAGCCAGTAATTTAGCAATCTTAAAATCAAAGTGGGTTGAGAATTTGGGGTCACGCTCGAAGTAAAAGCTTTCTAAGTTTAATTCTATCTCGTTACGTTCCCGAAGAAAATAATATTTGTCCAAAATGGTTTTACCTGAACGGTAATACTGTATAAACTCCGCATTTTTATTACAGAAAGAGTGAATCTGTTCAAGCTCTTTATTCAGATAGGCTTTTAATGTCAGGTAATTAGCGATAGGGCGGTTTAGTTCAAGTTGATATATTTTATGGTAGTAAATCAATTTACTGAATAATTGTGGCTTTGTTTCTTTGAAAAAGTGAATTTCTTCTTCGGGTGTAGGGAACTCATATTGAGATACAACTTCTTTGAGTTGCTTAAATCCGGTTTCCAAAACCGAGATAATAGAAGGTACATCCTTAATAACATCAATAAGTTCTAACTCCCTTTCCTGAATAAAGGCAGTTAGTTCTTCTGATATTTGTTTTATCCGATTTTGCATTACTGATAGTATTTAAAGAGGATTTCTATTGCTTATGATTTTTGTTTTCTTGAAAACTCTCTTACTCCCCAAGAAATATACCCCATACACATTAAAACACTACCAATAGTGCTTATTAATTCTATTTCGGGATTGTTCAGTAATGCAAGTCCTATAATAATAAGAAAACCTTCCCATTTGAATACGACTTTTTCTTTCAAAAGTCCAATAGTTTGGATTATTGCACCTAATGGCAGAAGAGGAAGGAAATAGACTATCCAAAGAAGACCTGCTTTCTTAACGATAACGTCCAAATAAGGAATAAGTCCCTGAAATTGCGGTTCAGGAATAGTGTCGAATGCCGACATAACCAAACATAATGCTCCTTTGTCTACTGCTAAAATGAAAGCTCCGAATATCCCAATAATCCCACCCCAATAAGCATATCTCTTTCCTTTGCCTTGTAGCATATTCATTGTTCCAACCATTACAACAATGATTAAGGGTACAGCCATCATTACGATAAAATGCCCGATATGATAAAGGTTATTATTATGAAACCTGTCCACAAGGTCTTGAGCCGTATGTAACATTTTCATCTCTATCAGGTCGGGGTGCATAACAAATCCCGCCAGCAGCATAAGAGGAAATAAGATAATTGATAAAGCAAATCCTTTGTTTTTAATTGTTTCGATTTTCATACTGTTTATATTTTTATTATTCAACTTTAATCGTTTTCAGTTCTGTGTCAGAATCCACAATAAAAGAATAGTCGCTAAAAGAAAGAATGCCGGATTTTCGTTTGTTTTTCCAACTCATTCCCCAAGGCTCTCTTGCGGAGAATAGTTTGAAATCAAGTTTTCCGTTTCCATTCATATCCAAAAAGCACCTGATTCCGTATTTTCCTTTCGGGATGTCCCTAAAATAAAATTCAATCAATTTCTGATTGTTGCAACTATCTATTTCTATTGTAAGTTCCTGTATTCCTGTCATGGGCTTTTTACTTCCCAGCTCATCGACAAGGAAGATATATAGTGTTCCTGCTTCTGATATTTCGCAGTTACCTTTTATCGTAAAAGTATCCTGACTATAACCTTTAACAGCTTTCCCCGTTAGCAGAATAATTAAGAGAATAACGAACATATACTTTTTACTTTTCATTGTTATTTAATTATGTGATACCTTTTTAGTGCATGAAATATGATAAAAAGCACTGCAATAATGCCGATTATAGAATGTATTAATTCTAATAAGACGGAATTTCGCAGGAATGCCAAGACTATTGTAGTTATTAGAGTAATGAAGAAGCTAACCGAAAGTATTACAGTAACTTTACTTTTACGCTTTATCGAAAAGAATTTCTTATACCATTTTCGGTGCTTATAAACATGGGGAATAGTAAAGATAAGCGACACTAAAGCCGATATTCTATGTATGAAAGCCCACCACCAGATATTCAAGTTTAATACTACCTTGCCGGATGTTATTTGCATATAAAGTAAAATAAAACCGCTAATGGCAACTAATATTAATGCTCCCAATAAAATGTCCGTGCCGATTTTTCTCGTCCGGTTTCGGGGCAATATTTTTTGTTTTTTCTGAATTTCTTCCTTTGCTATCATAATCTACATTGTGAAAAACTATGCAAAAGAAGGCAATTGATAGTGTCCGGTCGTCCCACTCGCACGAATAGGACATATATACAGACATAAAAAAGTCCCACCTATGAAAGTGGGACTATGATGTTTTTGATTAATAACAAATTACTGACTTCGGTACTCACTTGGCGTAAGTCCAGTTTTTTGCTTAAAAATTCTATTGAAGGTGGACTTCGAGTTAAACCCGCAATCGTAAGCGATAGCTAATACCGTCAGCTTCTTGAATTGTGGGTCGATTAATCGCCTTTGAGCTTCTTCCGTCCGATAGGTATTTATGAAATCGTAGAAATTTTGATTGAAAACCGTATTTAACACTTGGGTGATATAATGGGGATAGGTTTCCAAAGCAGCAGCAAGGTCTTTCAAGTTTAGGTCAATATTGGTATATGGCTTCTCTGTTTCCATATAATTTTTGAGTTGTTCAGATAGAGAAATTGCATCCTCCTGTTTCAATCCGTAATTCTCATAAGATTTATCTTTGCTGATAGAAGTTGGTTCTTCTGTTTGGGGTTGGTTATATGGAATTACAACCTGATTGAAAATTGTGCTGTGCTTAATACCTCTGAATCCTAAAATATTCACGAACAATAGTACGATAATGGCAAATAGACTATACAAGGAGAATTGGAATGAAGAAAACTCATGGAGTATAACTAATATTAATGCTCCACTTAATATGAGTATCAACCCAAAAGCGAGAAACCTCATCCAGTTAAAACTTAACTTATCTATGTTGGAAAAGTTTGTTTCTAAAAATGCTTTATATCGGTGAAATAGCCTAACTGCAAGTATAATAAAGAAAGCATTGAAACAAAAAGCAAATATACGGGTTATAACTGCCGTTGTTTGCGGATATGAATTATAAAAGAAGAATCCAGTAATGGCTACTCCCCAATACACGGCTATTGTGACATATTCTTTCTTAAAGTCCTTATGTGAATGGTTAATGAGTGATTTTGTACACAGATACAAAAAGAAACCGTGTAATCCGACTAAAATATAACCCAGATAAAGAAAATCTCCTGAATAGGATAAGTTTACATTTTGGGATATTGTTATACACAGAATATTCGCAGTCAGAAAAAACAACCATGTAGCAAGATGCTTATCTAACATACTCTTATTCTTCTTTGTAATGACTAACACACCGAAAAATAAAGCTTGAAATGCTGCTATTAATGAGATTATTTGAAACATTGACTAACTATTATATTTGTAATTCATAATTGGTACTACGACCGCCTTCCGCTTCCTTGCGTAATATTCCTTTGTTTATCAGGTCTTGAATATCACGTATAGCGGTATCTTGCGAACATTTGGCTATCTTAGCCCATTTGGAAGAAGTCAGCTTGCCTTCAAAGCCATCTAACAGCTTGTTTAGCATTAAACGCTGGCGGTCATTTAAGGGTGTTTGACTATGCTGTTCCCAAAACTTAGCTTTTGCCAAAACGGATTCCAATACTTCACGACTATTTGTAAGCGCATTTCCGAGACAAGATAAGAACCATTCCATCCATTCGGTTATATCCCCATCACTTCGTTGCGTTCCCTCCAATACCTCATAATACTTTTTGCGTTCCGTCAGTATTTGGTTGGACATACTGTAAAACCGCTGCGGACTACCATCACTCCGGGCAAGCTGCATATCAGTAATTGTACGGGCTATACGTCCATTGCCATCATCAAAAGGATGGATGGTTACAAACCAAAAGTGAGCAATAGCAGCTTTTAATACCGGGTCTGTTTCCGAACCATTATTAAACCATTTCAGGAATCGGTTCATTTCGGCTTCAAGTAAATCTGCTTTGGGGGCTTCGTAATGGACTTTCTCTTTTCCCATTGCTCCTGATACTACCTGCATACCTCCGCTACGATATTTACCGACTTCTATTTTGTACATCCCACTATATCCGGTAGGGAATAAGGCTGCGTGCCAGCCAAACAGCCTTTCGGTGGTTAGGGGCTTCATATAGTTTTGCGTTGCATCGAGCATCATTTCGACAACACCATCGACATTACGGGGAGAATCGACAAGTCCGGAAACTTCCAATCCCAACCTTCGGGCAATAGATGAACGAACTTGGTCTTTATTCAAAACTTCGCCTTCTATTTCATTTGATTTGAGTACATCCAAAGTCAAAGTGGAAAGTACGGCTTCTTCCTGAAATTTGAAGCCTAAATTCTCCATCTGTCCCAATAAACGCCCTTGTAAATGGCGAACATTTGCGAGTAATGGAAGTAATTTGTCATTATTCCACTTGAAATCTGTCCAGTTTTTGCGTTGATGAATAAACATATTCTTTGCGATTTATGCGACAAATATACTTCTTTTTCTTCGCATAGCAAATTTCTTCTCAAAACTTGCGTAGATTAAGTAGATAATCTTCGCATTGCTCATGGATAAGTGCAAGGTGCAAGTATCTATATAGATAAGCTTGCACCTTGCACTAAGGCTAAATCGCTGAATGATAAATATTTTGCAGATACGAAATTTATATGTATCTTTGAACCCGTGATATATGCAGAAAAGCATAGGTCAAAGGTGGTCAAATTAGGCTATGAAAGTTGTGCCTAATTCATTACCGTTAGAAAGTTTGGAAAGTAAAAACATTGACTTTTAGACACATAAGGAGAAGGTTCACCGCCCTCTCTCTCCGCCAAGCCGAAAGGTAAATCAAAGCAAAACGCCGTAAATCAAACGATTACGGTGCTTTTTGTTTCTGTGGGAATAGCAAAAAAGAGCAGATTTAAGCAGTTAAAACCTGCAAAATCGCTAACATATTCAAGAAGGTTAAAATGTTAGTGATTTGATCCTTATTCGCTGATTTGTAGTATTTTGCGTAGTCTGTTTCTCGTTCGAAGTTCATACTTTTACAATCAAGATTAAAACGTAAAAAGTATGAAACGAAGAACATTCAAAATCTGTTTTTAGAAATCAAGAGTTGCAAAAGATGGTCAAGCCCTTATCCTTTTGCGTGTTACTATCAACGGACAACGCTTTGTTGCATCCGTAAATCTCAAAGTCAATCCCAAGAATTGGAATGCCGTTGCGGGGAAGTCGATCGCTAACACCCGCATGGACGATGAACTTAATGCTCGACTTGATACCATTCGTCTACGGATTATGCAAATTTATCGTGAAATGGAACTCGACCGAGAATCAATTTCGGCACAAAAGGTTGTTTTAAAAGTGTTGCTGTTTCCCGAATATTTAGTAATTCAAGGTGTGTTTTTCATGAGTGAATTTATTACTTAATGCAAACTTTTATTGTTGGAAATTCCTCTAATTTTTCAGAATATTGTTGAAGTAGCTTTGTTATTGTTTTACTATTGTTATTTAATCCAAAATCGAATTCAACACATATTATAGAGCCATTGTTGGTTACTTGTTGTTCGTCAATGTAATAAAAATTAATAGCCTTATTCTCATATTCTTTATTCCACTCTTGATGAAATTCTTTAAAGAAAATACGTAGACTTTCTATTTCTTTATTGTTTAAATTTCTGAGAAAATTAAATTCGATAGAAATATCGGGAAAAGAATGATAATAGAATTCAACATCAAAACCATATCCCGTTTTATCTTTTTTGTCAATCTTACGAGGGCGAGTATAAGATAATACATCATCTAAAGGGAAATCAATATTCCAATCTATTACAACAGGAATATTTGTTATATCTTGTTTGTGAAGTTCCTCGATATTATCGAAAGATTCAGAATACCAATATATCCAAGCAGGCAATCCCATAGATATTGGAGTTATTATGTCTATCCTTGCATACATTTTGTTTTTGATGACCTGTTTATACAAATCATTCATTCCAATTATTAATTGAAAATTATATTTTTCAAATTGTTTGAGTCCTGTTTTAATAGCTGTTTTTTCGAAAAGTTGTCTACTTATCTCTTGTTTAAAGGTTGTATGTAAATCACTTGCATATTCGTCAAAAAACATTGCCCAGCCATAATCTTCCATCGCTATCTAAATAAAATTATGCACAAATATATAAAATATACTGCGATAATGATAGTTTATCAAATTTACATTTCGTATAATGGTTCTTGTATATCTCGGAATAAGCATCCATTATAAGTGAAAGATAACAGAATTGGCAGTCATTGTCATCTATCCAAATCGGAACATAGGTGATGTCGCCTACCCACAACTGATTTGGAGCAGTGGGAATAAACCTCTTGATAAGATTCGGATATAATGGTAATCCATGGCGAGAGTTTGTAGTGCGAGGTTTTCTTGTCTTAAGGCGTACTTTAAGTCCATACTTATCAACAACCGTCTCGAAGCGGTCAAGCCCTAAAGGCGCATTCCCTTTGAATTCTTTGGAATACATATACCACAGTTTCATACCACCGATGCCCGAATCTACTTTTCTTATCGAGTGGATAAACTCAACAGCAAATGCTTCTTGGGAGAGTCTTGTAAGTCTGGACTGTTCTACATCCTTGAAATATGCCTGCTCGGTAACGCCAAACCTGCATACACAGTGCAGCGATAGGATATCGCCGCACTGTGTATGCAGGTTTGTCACCGTTTGGCGCCAACTTTTTTTCTTATTTTGATGTTGAATTGATCTTCGGCAACATTTATCATCTCATCATACGCATCTGCTCTGAGACGTTGATACTTCAACTCATCCCTGAGGCTTGCCAATTCCGATTCAAGAGAGGCGGTATCTTTTGACGAACCTGTATTGACCTTGTCTTTTTCTTTTCCCGACTGTTCAAGTGAGGATTTATCAAGATTGGAGATGGCTTCCATTATTTCTGTATTACTCTTATATTCTTTGGCAAAGTTATGAATCCAATAGCCAACAGAAGCAAATGAGACCGGTAAAATTTCACTGATGGAACGATAGTCCATTCCTTCTTCAAAATAAAGATGTAATACCCGAGATGGATATAGCTTTTTTAGACTCCCGTCTGTTGGGAAATTTCTCTCAGAACTTCCCTGGCCTCTGAATTGATACTTTTCTGTTTTCATTTTTGAACAATCGTGGCTATCTTTGCCGCCTGAATCATTAAAAATAAAAATGAAGAGATTATTTCTTCTCAGCGCGTTTATGCTGGTCGTTTCTAGTTCAATTTTTGCGGGGGGGCTACTCACCAATACGAACCAACATGTTTCATTTCTCCGGATGATTGCTCGTGGAGCTTCTATTGGTATTGACGGGGTGTACTCCAATCCGGCCGGACTGGCCTTTCTGGACGATGGTGTGTATCTTTCGCTGAATATACAGAGCGCATACCAAACACGTGTGATTGATGCGGACTTTGCTTTGTGGGAAGGTACCCGCCGGTATAAGGGTACGGCTTCGGCCCCGGTTATCCCAAGTTTTCAAGCCGCTTATAAAAAAGGAGACTGGACCCTATCCGGTAGCTTTGCCGTGACGGGTGGGGGAGGAAAAGCTTCTTTCGATTCAGGGTTGCCGATGTTTGATTCTAAAATTATAGCTATGGCAGCACAGGGCGGGGCTATGCCTGAAATGTACACCATCAACTCCGCGATGGATGGCAAGCAGTTTATTTACGGACTACAGTTAGGCTTGACCTATAAGGTGAACGATTGGTTGGCTGTGTTTGCAGGTGGACGTATGAACTATGTGAATAGTGGCTACGAAGGTTACCTTGATGCTGTAATGAGGAGCGACTTAGGGGGCCAGCCTTTGGCTAAAATTGCATTGGATTGTGACCAGACAGGTTGGGGAATCACTCCGGTCATCGGTGCTGATGTGAAATTTGGACAATGGAACTTGGGGATGAAGTATGAGTTCATGACGAACGTAAATATCGAGAATAAGACAAAGATGTCGTATGACCCGAACAGTCCGGCACTCGAAGATGCGCTTTCGCCTTATGCGCATGGGGTAAATACACCGAACGATATTCCTGCCTTGCTGACAGCGGCATTGGGGTATAATATCTTGCCTACGCTTCGCGCTTCCGTAGAGTATCACTACTTCTTCGACAAGCAAGCTCGTATGGCTAATATTTCGGGAACAACTACGGGTAAGCAAAAGGCATTGACCAAAGGAACTAACGAATATCTCGCCGGGGTAGAATGGGACGTACATAAAAAACTCACCGTGAGTGCTGGTTATCAGACAACCGATTATGGTTTGTCCGATGATTTTCAATCCGATACGAGTTTCTCTTGTGATTCGTATTCCGTTGGGTTAGGGACTGCTATCAAGTTCTCTCCTAAAGTAACTTTAAATGTGGCTTACTTTTGGACGGTTTATACCGATTATACAAAGACGTCTGCAAACTACAACGGCCTGCCTAACCTCCCCGGAAAGGATGTATATAGCCGTACCAACAAAGTTTTTGGAGCGGGAATAGATTATAAATTCTAACGTTAACACCTGGGTGAGATACGGACCCTCTTCAACTTTATTAATCCGGGGCTGCTTGGTAATCTGAAGCATTTCACCGGTTCATTCATGAAAAACGAAGATGAAAAAGCCCGGAAGTATCTGAAAATCTCATCCCATCCTTTATTTTGAGAAGGACAAAATCCTTGCCATGAAAGAACTGTATGTTTTTTCTACCGTTTCGCAGGTGTCTTCGTAATGCAGCTCTCCCCTTCTCCAACGGTCTTTCCAACCGCCCGTGATCGCTGCCGACCAGATGGTGTTATCCCTGCCATTCGAATGACGAAGTGAGGTAGTTACCATCCGGTATGCCTTTCCCTTAATCCCGTGGAATGATCGGTTGTCAATAACTCCGGTTTGCCATCGATGTATACTTTCTTTGATATATCTACCAAAGCAATTTTTCTATTCTCGGGCGAAATCTTAAATGGTTTTGTGTGGAGTGCTTCATATCCGACAATGCTGACCGCGATAAAGTATTCGCCTTGCGTTTTTGGGGTGAGCATATAAATTCCTAAGAGATCGGTAGCCGTATAATCGACAGGATTACTGTCATTCGCATGGACCCTATGGCTTTTTATTTATTGTGGACAAAGGTAATTATTTTTGCAACCCAGTTGCATACCAATTCGTCTACCTTTGTAACTGAATGATAAAATAGAAGAGTTATGGCAGATTGTTGCAATGATGGAGTTTGTGTAGTTTCAGCCTCACCAAGCACACATACAGAGGGGAAAATATTTCGGAAAAGTTCTTTTATGAGATCCATAATATCATTTATCCTGTTAGTTGGAGGTATAATTATGTCAGCTACCGGCATTTCGTTTTTTGATAATCAGTGGACCCGTCTGGGATGGTATCTTGTGGCTTATTTCCCGGTGGGTATTCCCGTCTTGAAAGAAGCATTGGGCGCGATGCGGAAAAAAGATATCTTCAACGAATTCAGCTTGATGAGCATCGCCACGATTGGGGCATTCTTTATTGGTCAGTTCCCGGAAGGAGTAGCAGTTATGTTGTTTTACTCCATCGGTGAATTATTTCAGGATGCGGCTGTCAACCGGGCCAAGCGGAATATCGGAGCATTATTGGATGTCCGCCCTGAGAAGGCTTCCGTGGTCAGGGATTATGGTATTGAGACGGTCTTGTCTGAACAGGTCAGGGTGGAGGATACAGTAGAGGTAAGAGCCGGTGAGCGGGTTCCACTGGATGGCATTATGCTTTCAGATTCTGCATCATTTAATACTTCGGCATTGACGGGAGAAAGTGTTCCTCGTAATATTAAAAAGAACGAAGAGGTGCTGGCCGGTATGATTGCTGTAGATAGTGTTTGCCGGATAAAAGTAACCAAACCCTTTGGACAAAGCGCACTCTCACGTATTCTGGAACTGGTGCAAGATGCCACAGAACGTAAGGCACCCGCCGAGCAGTTTATCCGTAAATTCGCCCGTATTTATACGCCGGTTGTCACCTTATTAGCGGTATTGATAGTTGTATTACCCTGGTTATGGTCGTTCATCAATCCCGAATTTACCTATCTGTTCAGCGATTGGCTATACCGCGGTTTGGTATTTTTAGTGGTATCCTGTCCATGTGCATTGGTCATCAGTATTCCATTGGGTTATTTTGGCGGGATTGGTGCTGCTTCCCGTCAAGGTATCCTCTTCAAGGGAGGAAATTATCTGGATGTCATAACGAAGATCGATACGGTAGTGATGGATAAGACAGGTACATTGACGAAGGGTGTGTTTGAAGTGCAGGATATTGTTCCGGTGGAAGGATTTTCAAAAGATGAATTACTCCGTACGGTGGCGATGGTGGAGACACAAAGCAACCACCCGATAGCCAAGGCAATCGTTTCTTCGGTACCTGTCGTCAATATGACTCTTCCATATTTGCAAAATGTCAGAGAGGTGGCAGGACAGGGCATGATAGGAGAAATTGACGGGAAGAATATTCTTGCAGGGAATGTAAAGCTTTTGCATGCTAATGATATTGCATACCCTGCCGGAGTGGAGACAATTCCGGAGACGACGGTCTTGTGTGCGATTGATGGAAAGTATGCCGGATATATTATTGTGGCCGATGCTCCCAAGGAAGATGCAAAAATGGCTGTTGAGGAAATGCGCAAAGCCGGAATTAAGGATATAGTGATGCTTTCAGGGGACAAGCAGGCTATTGTATCGAAACTGGCTGGAGAGTTGGGAATCGACCGTGCTTACGGCGACTTGATGCCGGAAGGGAAAGTGGAGAAGTTGGAGGAGCTTGCGAAGAATGGTGCCAATAAGATAGCCTTTGTGGGAGACGGGATCAATGATGCTCCAGTACTGGCGCTGAGCGATGTGGGAATTGCCATGGGCGGCTTGGGGAGTGATGTGGCTATTGAGACGGCAGATGTGATTATTCAGACCGATCAGCCTATTAAGATTCCCATGGCAATCCGTATAGGGAAAGCAACCCGGCAGATTGTTATTCAGAATATAACGATGGCATTTGGTGTCAAACTGGTCGTATTAATCCTCGGAGCAGGGGGATTGGCTACTTTGTGGGAGGCCGTGTTTGCGGATGTAGGTGTATCGTTGCTGGCGATACTCAACGCTATCCGTATTATGAGAAAGAAGTTTTAAAGTAACCTTGCCTTTAGGATTAAAATGGTTATCTTTATATTTTTATTCTAAATAAATATCTGTAACCTATGGATATGGCATATATAGAAAAAATACTTCATCTAAGGGATATAAAGCCGACCGCTATCAGAATACTGGTGTTGGGGACTATGTTGAATCATAATTCTGCTTTCAGCCTCTCCGATCTGGAGACTGAAATGGGAACAGTCGATAAATCTACATTATCCCGGACAATCAATCTTTTCCATCAGCATCATCTTATCCATAGTATAGATGATGGTTCCGGTTCCATTAAATATTCGGTCTGTCGTGAGGAGTGTCAATGCTCACTTGGCGATCTCCACGTGCATTTCCACTGCGACAGATGTGGCAATACCTACTGTATGGAAGGTATATCTATTCCCAATATAACATTACCCCCAAATTTCCGCCTGGAGAATATCAATTTTGTGATGAAAGGCGTTTGTTCCCAATGTATATCCGGTAAGCGAAAGCGCTTCTCCCCAAAAAAAGAGAGTTGTAATATTTAACAACTGATTGCCGCCTAAAGGCACAATAGGGTGACAGTAGAGTTTTTCGTCTACTTCTGAGATAATGGCATAAGAACTGAGTAGATTCACGAATTTTCTCCTTGATCATATTAGTAGCTTCATATCTGACGCAATAAATCATTTTTTTTTGCTTTGATTACCCTATCGGTGGATGTACTGCCGAGGTTGAATCTCTTTTTATAACCTATCTCTCCAATCAGTTCGATCAATTTATATAGAGGGGTGTCAATTTCGAATTGCAACATGGAAGTGGTGGCTGATGAACTTCCATTGCACACCTCGCACTTGTTGATCAGTATTGTTTTATAACTTTACTCTCTTGATATTATATTCGAAACGGTGTTAAATATAGTACTCCATCAGGTCGAGCAGACCGGCTTGCAGTGCATATTTCGTAGCTTCGTGTGCATTATTGACAGCTAGTTTACGGAAAATGTTCCGGCGGTGTGTATTTACGGTATGGAAACTGAGATGTTTCTCAAAAGCTATTTCTTTGGTGGTTTTCCCCAGTGCTATTTCCCGTAGGATACTTTTTTCCGAGGCGGTCAGTTTGTCTGATTCTTTTTTTGGGGGAGGACTTTCCTTCAGTACCGACTCGGCAATATCACACAAGTAGGTTTCACCATATCCGACACATACAATCGCATCAAGGATATTTTCCAGTGGCTCGCTTTTCATCACAACACTGATGCTAGGATCAATCAATAATATCTGGCGTAGAAAATGTTCCTCCAGCGCGTCGGAGAACATGATCCATGCAGATCCCTTTGCGCCTGTCTTCATATTTAGCATTTGATTGACAGAAACAAAATCGAATAAAGTATAATCCAATATCACAATCGATTCCGGATGGCTGCGTAGCTGTGCCTGCAATTCAGTACGACTGCGGACTGTCTCCACACGGTTTTTCTCGTCCTGTGATTTCAGGACGGATATAAGTCCCTCGCGGGTAATATCCTGATTGTCGGCAATGATATAAGTGTGCATCTCATTATCTGAATGATTGAGGACGAAGTTAAGCAAAAGTTTCAAAACATTCTTTATGGAAACAGGTTTTTGTACAAAAAAACTATCTTTACCCTCCAATTTATAAATTATCACAATAATGAGCGCCGATATAAGAAAACTGATTGAATAATGTGTGTTTACCGCTGTAAGAAATACCGGTAGCGGCGGATAGAATGTGAATAAAGTAGCATCGAAAGTAATACTTACATTCGATTTAAACGCATCGGCAACTCTTACGGCAACTCAGAAACAGCAGATCCTTGAAAAGTTGGCTAACCGGATTAACAAGAATGGTATTCTGCAATTCAGTAATGATTCGGTAGGAGTGTATGGTATGTCTAATTTACAAAATATACTATATTTATGGTATTGTCATACTTTACGCCTTGCCCTATCTTTGCCCCGTTAAACAAGGCTAAAAGTGAAAAAAATAATAAAAATATTTTTTATAAAACAGCACAAATATGAGCAATTATAAATTTGAAACCCTGCAAGTTCATGCGGGACAGGAAGTTGACGAAACAACGCATTCGCGTGCCTTGCCGATATACCAAACATCTTCTTATGTGTTTGAAGATGCAAAAGATGGTGCTGACCTTTTTGGTCTGCGTAAGTTTGGAAACATCTATACTCGTTTGCAGAACCCTACGACTGACGTTTTTGAGAAGCGAGTGGCAGCCTTGGAAGGGGGGATAACCGGATTAGCTACGTCGTCGGGACAATCGGCCCAGTTTATCGCATTGAATAATATCTTGCAAGTGGGGGATAATTTCGTGTCCACCCCTTTTCTTTACGGGGGCACTTACAATCAGTTCAAATCTCAATTTAAACGGTTAGGAATTGAAGTCCGGTTCACTCCCAATGAAAATCCGGAGGAGTTTGAAAAACTGATCGACGGAAATACCAAAGCCATTTATCTGGAGTCAATCGGCAATCCTGAATTAAATATCCCCGATTTTGATGCCATTGCTGAAGTAGCTCGCCGTCACGATATTCCATTGATAGTGGATAATACTTTTGGTGCGGGTGGTTATCTCTTCCGACCGATTGAACATGGTGCGGCGGTAGTGGTTGAGTCGGCGACTAAATGGATTGGAGGTCATGGAACTTCTCTCGGAGGAGTGATTGTGGATAGTGGTAAATTCAACTGGGGAAACGGTAAATTTCCTTCTTTCACCGAACCATCTGAAAGTTATCATGGATTGGTTTTTTGGGATGTATTCGGTGCTAACAGCCAGTTTGGCAACATTGCTTTCAATATTCGTGCGCGGGTAGAGGGACTACGTGATTGGGGAAATACCATCAGCCCGTTTAATTCTTTCCTTCTGGTACAGGGACTCGAAACTTTGTCGCTTCGTCTGGAACGACATGTAGAAAATACCTTGGCACTGGCCGAATGGCTTGAGCAACACCCCAAGGTGGAGTACGTAAACTATCCGGGGTTGGAGAGCAGTAAATATTACGCTTTGGCGCAAAAGTATTTCCCCAAAGGGCCGGGGGCTGTCCTTACATTCAAGCTAAAAGGGGATCCTGAAGATGCAAATAAGCTGATCGATAACGTCCGGCTATTAAGTCATCTGGCGAATGTGGGAGATACTAAATCGCTTATCATCCATCCCGCCGCTACTACCCATGAGCAGTTGTCGCCAAAAGCTCAAAAGGCAAGCGGCGTAGAGCCCGGATTACTTCGTATCTCGGTTGGTATAGAAAATATCGACGATATCAAAGCCGATCTGCAACAGGCGCTTGACAAAATTTAAATATCATATATATCCATTCAAAAATAACAACCAGATGTATCTCTCCAGCATTATGACATATTGTATGCGTATTATGATGATGAATTGTCGCAAATTACCCGACAGTCGGCATCTCTTATGTACATGAGTGAAACAGGTATGTAAAAAGAAACGGCTGATCAGTAAAATGAATCAGCCGTTTTTTTTAAGCAATAATTTGTAATCAATAGTTAGAAAAGCTTCGCAATCTATTCAAACGAAGAATGTAAGATTTATTCAAAAAATATTGTAAAAGATGAAGGTTATCAAAGTGAATTTTATTTTATTTCTCTCCTTGTTTGTGGTCGGTCTTTCGGCACAGAATAGCGGGACGGTGAATATTTCCGGGAATGTGACAGACCCACAGGGCAACCCACTGGTCGGGGTTACCATTGTGGATAAGAGTAATCCCGCTTTAGGGACGGTATCCGGTATTGATGGTGATTATCGGATAAGCATTGAAAATGGGACTTTGCTTGAATTTTCCTATATAGGTTTTACCAGTAGGGAAGTGAGAATCTCAAAATCGGAAAGGATCGATATCATCCTGCAAGAAAGTACGACTACGTTGAACGAAGTAGTTATCACTTCACTCAATATACCGCGCGAAAGGAAAGCTCTTGGCTATGCGGTGCAAAATGTTTCTTCGGATGCATTCCAGACAAGACCTACGAATCCGCTGACAGCCCTTTCCGGTAAAATAGCCGGTTTACAGGTTATTTCAGGAGGAAGCAACCTGGGTGGATCTTCCCGTATCACCTTGCGTGGCATTAATTCCATCACAGGAAATAATCAGCCGTTATATGTGATTGACGGTGTGCCGTTGGATAACAGCGACCTGAATAGTCCTTCCACTATTGATGGTAGTGTAGGAAAAGATGTGGGCAGTACTATCCAGGATATTAATCCCGACGATATTGCTTCGGTGAATGTATTGAAAGGCCCTTCCGCCGCGGCGCTCTATGGTTCCCGTGCTGCCAATGGTGTAATACTGATTACTACCAAAAAAGGAGAAAGCGGTACCGGGAAAATAGCCATTGAACTGAATACCGGTCTGGAATTTGAGAATGTAGTACGGTTGCCTGAACGCCAAAAATTATACGGCGGTGGTTATAATACCAGTTTTGCGACTGCCACCATCGAGGGACAAACCTACCATATAGTAGATTATGCCGCCGACGAAAGTTGGGGTCCTAAACTCGATGGTACATCCGTGTTACACTGGTATAACCTCGATCCCGAATATCCGAATCAATACCTGAAACCGGAACCATGGGTATATCCCGAACACGACGTGAATTATTTCTTTAAGACGGGGATTGGCAATACTAATAATATTTCACTTTCCAAATCGAACAATAATTCTGCTTTCCGGGTATCGTTCACCAATAAAAATGTGAAGGGTACCATTCCCAATGCCTCACTCGATAAAAACTCGCTTAGTATTTCAGGAAATGTAAATGGTAAATATGTCTCGTTCTTCGCAAGTGCGAATTATCTGAAGACGGTATCCGAAGGGCGCCCCTGGACAGGTGCATCCAACCGGAATATTATTCTTGAGGCTTATCAGTGGGGACAAGTACAGGTGGACTACAAAAAGCTCAGTGAATATAAACGTCCGGATGGCACACCTCGCGCGTGGAACCGTACGGGGTACAGGGATACGGTAGAAGATGAAAAGACAAAATACATCGATAACCCCTACTGGTCTGCTTATGAGAGTTATCTCCAGGAAGACAGGGACCGGTTGTATGGCAACTTTGGAATACAGGTTTCTCCTGTGTCATGGTTTTCGGTAACGGGACGTATCTATGCCGATGTCTTCCAGTATAATTTTCAGGATAGGATCGCTTATAATTCCCGTTCACAATCTTCCTACCAGGAATACAGCCAGAATTATGGTGAATTCAATTATGAATTACTGACTACCCTTAACCGTTCATGGAACGTGCATTCTCTGGTGGCCAACCTGGGAACGAACTTTTTGCAGAGAAACCGTCGTATCAGTGATATATCTACTTCGGGAGGATTGATTGTGCCTGATTATTATAGTCTGAATAATGCTACCTCTACAGTAATCAATCCTGAAACCGGCCTGTATAAAAAAGATATGTCGTCTGTTTTTGGGAATGTTTCTTATGGGTGGAGAAGTCTGTTTTATCTCGACGGTACATTCCGTAACGACTGGTCGTCGACTTTACCGGTAGGGCATAACTCCTATTTTTATCCTTCAGTCACTTCATCGGTCATTTTAACCGAGTTGCCCGGCGTAAGAGTCCAGAACTGGTTGTCGTTCGCTAAGTTCCGCCTGGGATGGGCCCAAGTGGGGAACGATACCGATCCTTATCGCCTCTATAAAGTGTATCAGGCCATCACACCCATTCACGGGAATATTGCCTATACGTTACCCGGTGAACTGAATAACCTGAACCTTAAACCCGAAATTACCTCGTCTGTGGAAACCGGACTGGAACTCCAACTATTTAAAAACCTGTTGAATGTTGATTTTACTTATTACAACAATACAAGCCGGAACCAGATAATTTCACTTCCCACATCCGATGCATTCGGCTATTCTTCAAAATTGATTAATGCAGGAAAGATCAATAATAAGGGTATCGAGGCGGTTGTAGGTGTAAATCCCATAAAGAGCCGAGACCTGGATTGGAGTTTCTCAATCAATTTTTCCAAAAACAGCAACAAGATCATTACACTTTCCGATGCAGTAAATCGTCTTGATTTAAGTAATTCGCTGGTCAGCCTGGTAGCACAGGAAGGTGAAAGTTACGGCCAACTATACGGCTATGATTTTGTATATGCACCTGACGGTCAAAGAGTGATTGGCGAGGATGGACTTTATATGCGAACCCAACAATTGGTGCCGCTCGGTAGTGTTTTACCCGATTTCTTATGGAGTTTTCAGAATGGCATAAGGTATAAGAACCTGCGGTTCAATTTTTTGATAGATTCCCGTGTGGGAGGCAAATTCTTCTCACAGACTTATAAAGTGGCAATGTACTCGGGGATCTTGCCCGAAACGGCTGCCAACGGAATCCGTGAAACAGGGGTTGTGGCTGATGGTGTGACTGCTGATGTAACATTCAATGCCGACGGAACTTATTCGGTGGCCAATCCTGTTCAAAATACAAAGAATGTGACAGCACAGGCATGGGCAAGAAACCATTATAACGGACCTACGGCTTTTGATATTTTTGATGCTACATTTATTAAACTCAGAGAACTGTCGTTAGGATATGATTTTAAATTGCCAGAAACGGGGCTGGTTAAAAATATCGGGGCTTCATTCTATGCCCGTAACCTGTTCTATCTGTATAGGAAAAGTAAAATTATCGATCCCGAATTGACTAATAGCAGTGGAAACGTACAGGGAATTGAAGGCGGTAATATGCCTACTCCGCTTACTTATGGAATCAATCTGAGTATTAAGTTTTAAGTAGAGCCAAGATTCAAGACTTTTAGTAAATTATCAAATCATCAAACATAATATGAAATTAATAAATATACTTTTTATCCTATTGGGAATCGGACTAACTTCCTGTATTGATGAAGACCTGAATATCGATCCCAATCGCCCTTCGTCGGTTCCGACCACTTCATTAATCTCTACGGCACAAAAGCATCTGACTGATAATGTGAAGAGTGAAGAGGCCTCCTTACGCAGTTCGGCTTTGTTTGTCCAGCAAATTAGTCAGGTTACCTATACCAGCCAATCGCGTTATGATATCCCTTTTGGCTATTCGGCTGAGATATGGAGCGGATTATACACTGTGTTGAATAATTTGCAGGAAATTATCAATCTGAATACCGATGATGCTACCAAGGATCTGGTGACGGCAGATGGAGCGGGCAGAAATGTTACCCAGATAGCTATCAGTCGTGTCCTGAAATCTTACGCATACTATGCGCTCACCGATATTTTTGGAGATGTGCCTTATAATTCGTACGGTAGCGATGATACCGACTTTCAGGCATTGCAGCAGAATCCCGATAATATTACCCCCAAATATGCTTCGCAAGAAAAAATCTATGAAGATATCCTCAATGAACTTGAACAGGCGGGCGATACTTTGCTGAAATATTCGGGAGAGAAAACTTTTGGAGTATCGGATATTATTTATGGCGGCGACAATGCGAAATGGGCGAAATTTGCCAATTCGTTGCGGTTGCGTTTCGCCACACGGTTAAAAATCAAGAACAGTTCCATTTATCAATCCCATTTTGCCGATGCGTTGCAGAAAGGAGTATTCACCAGCAATGCGGATAATGCTGTTTACGGATATGCTGCGGCAGCACCCAATGAGGCGCCTTATTATCGTGCTACTGTTACTGCAAACAGGCGGGATTTTGCGCTCTCGAAACCGTTTATCGATTTACTGAAAGGTGAAAATCCTCAAATTCCCATTGCCGATCCGCGTTTAAGCAAGTACGCGTCAGTAAATAATCTTGGGGTGTATGAAGGATTGGCTTACGGATTGACTGAAGCGCAGGCAGGCGTCTTTTCTTCGGGTGATGTGAGTCTTCCGGGAACTATATACAGTGCGGCTGATTTCGGAGAAGTCCTACTGGAGTATTCCGAAGTGGAATTTTTGATCTCAGAATACAATAACTGGAGCCAGGCCAATTATGTGAATGGAGTGCGTGCGTCGCTCGAAAAATGGGGCGTTTCCCCTGCCGATATAAATGCTTATGTATCCCAGCTCCCTCCTGCGGATGAGCGGAGTGTATTGAATCAGAAGTATATCGCATTATTCACTCAATTTCTTGAAGCCTGGAGCGATTACCGCAGGACCGGTTATCCTGATTTCCTGATAAAAAAGGATGATGTGATCTTTTCGGGAGTGGTGGAAGGACAGCCGGTCACTTATACTTTCTCTCCCCTGTTTGGAGATGGAAGTATCCCTTCCAGATTATATTATCCGGTGAAAGAGCAGACCGTCAATTTACAAAACTATCAGGATGCCATTCAGGCTCAGGGGAATGATTTGATTGAAACTAAATTGTGGGTATTCAAATGATAGGCGAAGAAATTTTAAACGAAGACATGCGTAAAACTGAAAACAGTTTCTTAGCTTTGTAATATAAAAACAGGAAAAATCATGAGAAAAATTCAATGGTCATTTTATTTATTGACAGTGCTTTTAATAATATCCTGCCAAAAGCAGCACCATTTGCAAAATGGGATATGGAGAGGGGAGCTTGACGTAGCTGATAATAAAAAGGCCCCTTTCCTCTTCGAAGTTAATAACGCCGGTACAGATGCCGCCTCGGTTACGTTACTCAACGGGGTGGAACGGGTGCAATTAGACAGCATTTATTTTCAATCCGACACGCTCATCATCCCCATTACGGCCTATGATGCTTATATAAAAGGGACGATATCCGGAGATATTATAGAAGGCAGGTTTATTAAAAACTATATCGAAAATGATCCGGGAGTTCCGTTCCATGCTATATCTGGGGTAAAAGAGCGCTTCAGTTCCGTGGAGAATATTCCGGATACTCCTATCGATGGAAAATGGGATGTCCTTTTCATCGGTGAAAAAGAGGATACAACCCGGAATGTGGGTGTTTTTAAGTCTGAGAACGATATGGTAACTGGTTCCATCCTTACCAATTCGGGTGATTTACGTTTTCTGGAAGGAGTTTATACCGAATCGGGAGTGAATTTGTCAGCTTTCGGCGGTCTAAGTCCATATCTGATAGAGATCCTTTTTTCCGGTGATTCTACTTTCAACGGTAAATTTTATACTACCCGTGGCGTGACAAAAATTGTGGGCACACGAAACGATTATGCCGAACTGGCCGATCCTTACTCGTTGGCGAAATTAAAACCCGGATCCGGTTCACTTGGCTTTAACCTGCCCAATCTTGAAGGACAACATATATCATTGAAGGATGAACGTTATCAGGGAAAAGTGGTTGTCGTATCTATTCTCGGAAGCTGGTGCCCCAACTGTCTCGACGAAATGGATTTTCTTGCACCGTGGTATGATGAGAACAAGGAGAGAGGTGTGGAGATAATAGGGATTGCTTTTGAGCGCAAGAATGATTTCGACTATGCGAAAACCGCACTGACCCGGTTGAAAAACCGATACGGTGCGAATTACGAGATACTGTTCGGTGGGGAAGTCGGTAGGGAGAGTGTGGCTAATGCACTTCCCGAACTCGAGAATTTTTCGGGTTACCCAACTACGCTCTTTGTCGATAAAAAAGGAAAAGTACGCAAAATACATACCGGCTTCAATGGTCCGGCAACAGGACTTTTCTATGAAGAATTTAAGAATGATTTCAATTTGCTGATAGATAGCCTTTTATCGGAGTGATGCAATTCCCTTTCTATAACACGTCTTTCCGGTTTTGCAGGAGAGATGTGTCTTCTTTTCCCGGCTTTTGCTATATTTGCACCTATAGAATATAATTTTATCAATATGAGTTTTTTAGATATAGCAAAGAACAGGTACACTACCAAAAAGTATGATCCAAGCGGAAAGATCGCAGAAGAAACTATCGCACAGTTAGAAGAAATATTGCGTTTAAGTCCTTCCTCGATAAACAGTCAGCCTTGGAAGTTTACTTTTATATCGGATGACAAGACGAAAAACGAATTGTCAAAAGTATCGTTTCACAACGAACAAAAAGTCAAAGATACCAGCCATGTGATTGTTTTCAGTGTGATTGAAAATGTGAAGGATTTTGAAAAATGGAATCTTTCCCGTTTACCGGAAAGATCGGAGGTTTATTACAATCGTATGGTGAAACCCAAAGGAGAAGCAAAAATCAAATCCTGGCTGTCTTGCCAGGTGTATATTTCCCTGGGTTTCTTTTTAAGTACCTGTGCAAGTATGGACATAGACTCTACTCCAATGGAAGGGATTGATACCGAGGCTTATGACCGTATCTTACAGCAGGAAGGATATAAAACGCTGTTTGCCGTTGCAATCGGTTACAGGGATAAGGACGATGTCAACCAGCCCTCTATCACTCCCAAATTTCGTCTGGAAAAAGAAAACGTGATACGGAATATCTAATCAGGTTTTTCCATCCCGGTTAATTTGAACTTTTATGTACATGTTAAAATGAGTAAAGTTAAGAATATTTCCTCTTGGAATATGCATATAATGAAGACAATCAGTCGAATAGTGATACTTTTTATCGCATTATCTGCTATATCCTGCTCTTCCAATAAGACAGATAATTCTAAAAAGTCATTCTCTTATGCGGAATATAATTTTGATTTTTTACTTGGAGAATGGAAGAGAACGAATGATGAAGAGGGAAAAAGGACTTTTGAAAATTGGGAAAAGAAGAACGATTCAACTTATATAGGAGAGGGTTCTACTTTACAAGATAACGATACGATTTGGAAAGAAAATATGATCCTGTCACCGGTGAATGGGGACTGGTATCTTCAGGTAAAAACTCCGGAAGATAAGGAATCGACTGATTTTAAAGTGATTGATTATGAGAATGATTCTTTTACAAGTGAAAACAGGTTGAATGAATTTCCTAAAACAATCAGGTATTGGAAAACGGATAATATTTTAAATGCTGAGATCGCAGACGATACAATAAAAATCCCGTTTATATTTGAAAAGTGATATGAAAGTGCATTACCAGCAGTATGTACCCTTTGAAGGATTGGGTTATATTGAGAGTCGGTTGGTGAAGTTTTTTCTATCTTTGTTTTGGATTGTAATAAATTGAAACTACATTTGTTACCATGAACCATAGGAAGATAATCCATATAGACATGGATGCCTTCTACGCATCCATTGAACAACGTGATAATCCTGAATTGAGGGGCAAACCCGTTGCAGTGGGTTATGGTGAGAAACGGGGTGTGGTTGCTGCGGCGAGTTATGAAGCGCGCAGATATGGAGTCCATTCGGCGATGCCCTCGGTGACGGCACTTCGAAAATGTCCTCACATTATCTTTGTCATGCCCCGGTTCGATGTTTATCGCAATGTTTCCAACCAGATCATGCAGATCTTCCTTGAATATACCGATAAAGTGGAACCACTCTCCCTCGATGAGGCGTTTATTGATGTGACTGTGAACCATAGGGGGCTTCGTTCCGCCACCATGATTGCAAAAGAGATCAAACAGAAGATATTTAACCATACATGCCTCACAGCGTCAGCCGGTGTTTCCTATAACAAATTTCTGGCGAAGATTGCTTCTGATTATAAAAAGCCGGACGGGCTCTTTGTGATTGAACCGGATAAAGCGGAGGATTTTATAGATCAACTGCCGGTGAGTAAGTTCTTTGGAGTGGGAAAAGTTACAGGAGCAAGAATGGCGGACCTCGGGATCAAAACGGGATTCGACCTGAAACAGTGGACCGAAGTCGATTTGGTACGTGAGTTTGGGAAAGCCGGGATTGCTTATTATTATTTTGCGAGAGGGGTGGATGACAGGGAGGTGGAGTCGGAGAGGGTCCGTAAGTCATTAGGAGCCGAAGAGACCTTTCTGGAGGATCTAAATGAAATTGTGGATATGTTGGCCGCCCTTGACGAGATTGCCCATGAAGTATCCCGCAGGGCAGAAAAGCGGAAATTTCTTGCCAAGACGCTCACGCTGAAGATTAAGTATGCCGATTTTACCATTATTACCCGAAGCAGGACTGTGGATTATCCTATCAAGACTTATCAAGAGATATTCGAATTGGGCAAGGAACTGTTATTCCAGGTAGATGATCTGGAAGAGAAAAAAATCCGGCTGATGGGACTCACCCTGAAAAATGCCGATGCCGACCCGGTTCGCCGCCCGGTTGATGGATTTCAGTTGTCTTTAGATTTTAAGGACTGATTGACTGTTGATTAGTGATTACCCCTTGGGCCATCAGAGGCCAAAGGGAGGCTCCTGCGAAAAATCTGTTTTTAGATTAAAATTTATTTCCGGTGCTGTAGTGTTTATTCTAAAGTGGAGAGTCGAATTTCGGGTAATAGGTGTTTCGGTTTTCGTTGCTTACCCTGGTATTTCATAGTGAAAAGTTCTCTGGTTTTTTAGCCTGAATCCCTTTGTAACGGGATTTTATTTCTTGAATATCCTTTTCATAATCTCCTGATGGATAAATGAGCCCAAGACAGATCGCTTCTTTTTTGCCGTAATCCAGACCGACCAATAATATTGGAACCCCAGCCTTGAAGGCAATATAGTAAAATCCCCTTTTCCACTCTTGCACCGGCTTTCGAGTTCCTTCGGGAGTGATCGCCAGTTGCATCCGGTCGCACCGGTTAAACTCGGCGGCAAGGGTGTCGGTGAGTGAGGAATTCTTTTCACGTGCTACTGGAATGCCTCCCAGGCTTTTAAAAAATAGGTTGAAAGGGAAGATGAACCATTCTGCTTTGATCAGGAAATTGGCTGTCCTGCCAATGGAGGAGTAAGCCAGTTTAGCTATCGGAAAATCCCAATTGCTGGTATGGGGTGCCACAGCGATCACACATTTGGAAGGATCGGGGAATTCGCCCCTGACATGCCAGCCAAGGATATTATTGAAGATGAATTTACTGATTTTCCCCATTCTCCCTATTGTTTCTTTATTGTGATTTTTTTATTCTTGGACTCTTTTGAAAGATTATCCGGTTCTTCTTCCTGTGATGGCGGAACCGGTCAGCATATTAACGTAGGCCTATAGTTCAAAGTTCGTTTTGCAACTGTTCCCAGTGGTGCATTGTCTGGTCTAACCGGGCTTTGGTGTCCAGATATTTTTGCAGTAAACCCATATTTGATGCCCCTTCGGGAGTTGACAATGTTGCTTCCATCTCTGATATCTTTTTTTCAAGTAGTTCAATTTTATTCTCGGTTTCTTCAATCTGCTTCTCTAACTTACGCTGTTTTCTGTTCAGTTCTTTTTGTTCCTGGTAGGTAAGTTTATTTTCTGAAGGCTCCTCTTTTTTCTTTTCCTCTTTGGACGGAGAAATTGTGGAAAGCTCCAGTTGTTGGAGGTTCTCCAGCTTTTTCTTGTTTAAAAAATCGTAAATACCCCCGAGGTGTTCTTTCACTTTTCCGCCGCCGAATTCATAGACCTTGCTGACCAATCCGTTCAGAAAATCCCGGTCGTGCGATACGATAATGGCTGTACCGTCGAATTCGCTGATTGCTTTTTTCAGTACCTCCTTTGATGCGATGTCGAGGTGGTTGGTCGGTTCATCCAGAATAAGCAGGTTGACCGGTTCGAGGAGCAAACGGATCATCGCCAGCCGGCTTCGTTCACCACCGGACAATACTTTCACCTTTTTTTCCGAAGCTTCGCCTCCAAACATGAATGCACCCAGAATATCGCGTATTTTTGTGCGGACATCGCCTACAGCCACATAATCGATGGTGTCGAACACCGTTAACTCCTCATCCAGCAATTGCGCCTGGTTCTGGGCGAAATAACCGATTTTTACGTTATGTCCCAATTCCAGTTTTCCACCATGATCAATCTCGTGCATGATGCACTTTACGAGAGTAGATTTCCCTTCGCCGTTCTTTCCCACGAAGGCCACTTTTTCACCCCGCTCTATCGTGAGAGTGACATCGTCAAAGATAAGGTGGCTACCATAATTTTTCGAGACATTCTCCATGATGATGGGGTAGGAGCCGGAGCGTGGTGCAGGGGAAAATTTCAGGTTGAGCTGCGAGTTATCCACTTCGTCTATCTCAATCCGTTCTATTTTCTCCAATTGCTTGATGCGCGATTGTACCTGGTTTGATTTGGTTGCTTTGTAGCGGAATCGTTCTATAAATTCTTCGGTATCCTTGATTTGCTTTTGTTGATTTTCATAGGCCCTTTGCTGTTGTTCCCGCCTCTCCTGCCGCAGTTCCAGATATTTGGAGTAGTTTACCTTATAGTCGTGGGCATTACCCAATACAATTTCAATGGTACGGTTGGTTACCGCGTCCAGAAAAGCACGGTCGTGCGATACCAGCATCACGGCATTAGAATGGGTGGTAAGAAAATACTCCAACCATTGGATCGACTCTATATCAAGATGGTTAGTCGGTTCGTCGAGTAGCAGAACATCCGGTGCCTGCAATAATATCTTTGCCAGTTCTATACGCATACGCCAGCCACCGCTGAATTCACGAGTCGGACGGTCGAAGTCGCTGCGCAGAAATCCCAAACCCATTAATGTTTTCTCTACTTCGGCTTCAAAATTATGGATTCCCGACATTTGTAACAGCTCCTGCAGGTCGGTCGCCCGTTCAATCACGGCCTGGTAGGCCTCTGATTCATAATCCGTACGCTCTGCCATTTGAGAATGAAGTGCTTCCAATTCTTTTCCCATCTTTTGAAGATGATCGAATGCAAGTGTGGCCTCCTCGCGTACAGTATGGTTGTCACTCAATTTCATCTGCTGGGGTAGGTACCCGATGGAGATACTTTTGGATAGGGATACCACCCCTGAGGTAGGCTGTTGCAGGCCTGCCATAATCTTCAGCAGAGTGGATTTTCCCGCGCCGTTTTTACCGGCGAGGGCAACCCGTTCGTTTCTGTTCAGCACGAATGATATCCGGTCGAGCAATGTGAAACCGCCAAACTCAACGGTTACGTTCTCTATATTGAGCATTTAATTGTTATTTGCTGGATATTCCTTTTAGTAGTCACACTCCCTCTCAAGGAAACATGTGAGAGTTCAATTATTTATTTCATTAATGATCTCCTGGAGGGTAACCGCCTTTTGCTCTCCGGTCTCCATATTCTTCAATGTGATCTTTCCCTCCTTTATTTCGTTTTCACCTACGATGGCCACGAAGGGGATACGATTACTGTCGGCATATGACATCTGCTTCTTCATCTTGGTTGGGTCGGGATAAAGTTCACAGCGAATGCCGGTACTTCTCAGTTGTTGCATTAACGGAAGAAGGTAAGTGGTTTCTGTTTCACCGAAATTGACGAACAGCAGGTCGGTAGCATGTACGAAATCTTTCGGAAAAAGATTGAGTTGGTTCAGTACGTCATAAATCCGGTCTGCGCCGAACGAGATTCCCACACCGGAAACACCGGGTAGCCCAAAGATGCCGGTCAGGTTATCATACCTTCCACCGCCGGTGATACTTCCAATTTCCGCATCGAGCGCCTTCACTTCAATGATAGCACCAGTGTAATAGTTGAGTCCCCGTGCCAATGTAAGGTCGAGAGTCAACTCATTTTCCAGTGAAAGCAAATCTGTCTTATCGAAAATATATTCGAGTTCTTCCACCCCTTTCAACCCGGTGGGAGAGGATACCAGCACCTCTTTCAGCGTTTCGAGTTTTTCACGAATGGAACCACTGAGCCGGAGAATTGGTTGTAGCATTTCTATCGCGTCTGGAGTAACTCCTTTCGATGCCAGTTCTTCATTTACTTTCTCCGTGCCGATCTTATCGAGTTTATCGATGGCGACGGTGATGTCGGTGATCTTGTCGGCTTCTCCGATGATTTCGGCAATACCGGCAAGAATCTTACGGTTGTTCAGTTTTACTGACACACGGATGCCGAACCGGCTGAAAACTTCGTCGATGATCTGGATCAGTTCCACCTCGTTGAGCAGAGAGTCGGATCCCACGATATCAGCATCACACTGAAAAAATTCGCGGTAACGTCCTTTTTGTGGACGGTCGGCTCGCCATACCGGTTGTATCTGGTAGCGTTTGAAAGGAAAGGTGATGTCGTTGCGGTGCATCACCACATACCGGGCGAACGGCACGGTAAGATCATACCTTAATCCTTTTTCAGAAATCTTATTGGCGGTCTTCACTGAATTTCCTTCAGCGATATCCTCCGCACTCATGTCTCCTAAGAAATGACCGGAATTGAGTATCTTGAAGAGTAGTTTATCTCCCTCTTCGCCATATTTTCCCATTAGTGTGGAGAGATTTTCCATTGCCGGCGTTTCAATCTGTCTAAAGCCGTATAGACGGTAAACTTCTTTGATAGTATTGAAAATATAATTCCTTTTCGCTGTCTCTTCGGGCGAAAAATCTCTGGTCCCTTTTGGAATGGAAGGCTTTTGCATTGTTCTATTGATCTTTATTTTGAGGTGCAAAGATAATGATTTTCCACCTTTATCTCTCTACAAAAGGTTGCTTGCCAGTTCCGACAACTCACTTCGTTCCCCCTTTACCAGGTTCACATGTCCGAACAGGTTTTGACCCCGCATCTTGTCGATCATATAGGCGAGTCCGTTCGACTGGGTGTCGAGATAAGGCGAATCGATTTGTTGCAGGTCGCCTGTAAAAACCATTTTGGTACCTTCTCCGGAACGGGTAATAATTGTTTTTATTTCATGCGGAGTGAGGTTCTGGGCTTCATCGATAATACAGAAGGTACCTGTAAGGCTTCGCCCACGGATAAAAGCCAGTGCTTCTATTTCCAATTGTCCTGATTTCTGCATCTCGTCGATCAGCCTGAGGTCAGGGTTATTTTGCCCAAGATTTGATTTGATCACATTCAGGTTATCAAACAGAGGCTGCATGTAGGGTGCCACCTTTTGTTTCTCGTCCCCCGGAAGATACCCCAGATCTTTATTCGATAGGGAAACAATGGGACGAGCCAACAGTATCTGGCTGTATATTTTATTTTGTTTCAGGGCGGAAGCCAGTGCCAGCAACGTTTTTCCCGTACCCGCTTTTCCGGTAAGCCCTACCAGCTTCACATCCGGATCATTAAGAATCTCGAAAGCAAATGCTTGCTCCGCATTGCGGGGCTGGATACCAAAATTCGACTCTTTCTCGATCTTTTTTATTTTTTGCGTAAAAGGATTGAAGCGTACCAATATGCTGTTCCTTTCGCTCTTAAGGATAAAACAACGGTTGGGATCGATTTGATCTTCGAAGTTAAACTCATCGATATCCACTCCACCTGCTTGCGCATATATCTTGTCGATGAGATCGGGATTGATACCCCCGATCACCTCCTCACCTTGTGAGAAGATATCCACATTTGTCACTTTATCGTTGATATAGTCTTCTGCGAGCATTCCCAGGGAGCGCGCTTTCATCCGGAGGTTGATGTCTTTCGATACGAGAATAGTCTTCATCTCCGGATGTTTTTCACCTACTTCCGATACTACAGTAAGAATACGGTTGTCGGGTGTTTTTTCAGGAAACGCATCAATGATTTTCCTGTTATCTCTTGAACCGTTTACAAGATAGAGCTTCCCTCTGCCTACACCCATATCGGCGCCATTGGTGAACAAGTCGTCGTCGGTAATCAAATCCAACTCACGCACAAAAGCGCGGGCATTGAAATTGATTTGGTCGCTCCCTTTCTTAAATTTGTCCAACTCTTCCAATACGATGAAAGGAATATAGACATCGTTTTCCTCAAAATTATCGAGGCAATTGAAATCGTGCAGGATCACATTCGTGTCAAGAATGAAGTTTTTCTTCACACTCGCGCGGCTCATCTTGGTATTGGTTTTACTTTTACCTGTAGTGGCTGTAGTTTTTGTTTTGCCACTGGTTTTATTCTCAGCTGTTGCCATATTTTTCTAATTTAACTATGTGTAATCGTATTCCGTTCTTGGATTGTTGCTATCTGTTGTAATAAAAAACACAATTGGATGAAGATTGTTTTACCCGATATGATTTTTGCTTGGCAGGAACAAAAAAATTACCTTTGTTGAATTTTTATTTTTTCTTAATTTCATTCAATTTATCCGGAGTACATCTTATCGGGTTACAAATGTAGTGAAAGCCGGGAAAAAAGCCAAGCTTGCTCAAACTTTTCTAAGACAACTCCTGTAATCTATAAATATAATGAACTTTATGAATAAAATTTTATTAATAATTAGCTGTATAATGATAATGATGACTGCATGTGAAAAAGAGAATCCTTTTTCAAAACCTTTTGCAACGCCCTATGGGACGGCTCCATTCGATCTGATCAGGATAGAACACTATGAACCGGCCTTTAAGAAAGCGATGGAAATACATCAATCGGAAATCAATGCGATTGTGGCTAACCCGCAGGCCCCCACCTTTAGCAACACGATTGAAGCAATAGAGTATTCAGGAGAAATGCTGACCAGGGTGAGCAGTGTCTTCTTCAATCTGCTGAGTGCCGAAAGTAATGACGAGATGATGGAAATATCGCAGCGGTTGAGTCCTGAGTTATCGGAACATTCTAACAATATCAATCTGAATGAAGCGCTTTTCGCACGTGTAAAAGCGGTATACGATATCCGACATTCATCGGGCCTTACACCGGAGCAGGTGAGGTTAACGGAGAAATATTATGAAAACTTTGAAAATAGCGGCGCTACTTTATCCCCCGAAGGAAAAGAAAAATACCGTGAATTGTCGATGAAACTGAACAAGGCGACTCTCGCATTTGGGCAAAATAATTTGAAAGAGGCCAATACCTTTGAAATGCTACTTGCCGATAGGGCCGATTTGGCTGGGTTGCCGGAAAGCCTTATCGATGCTGCCGCAGCCAAAGCGAAGTTGAAAGGGAAAGAAGGGTGGCTGGTAGACCTCTCAGCACCCAGCTATACCGGTTTTATGAAATACTCTTCCCGACGCGATCTGAGAGAGAAACTTTACAGGTCATATAATAAAAAAGGTATGACAGGAGGTGAATTCGACAATCAGGGAAATGTACAGAAGATTGTCAATCTTCGTCTGGAAATTGCTCGTCTATTGGGTTATAAGAATTATTCCGAATATTCATTAAAGAATAGTATGGCCGGGAATGAAACAGCAGTTTTCGGATTACTCGACAAGTTGGCTGAATCATTTGGCCCGGCAGCCCGTCGGGAAGTAAAAGATGTAGCATCGTTTGCTTCTCAAATGGAAGGAGGAGGGTTTGATTTGCAGCCATGGGATTGGAATTATTATGCCGAAAAGATGAAAGATAGCCTTTTCGATCTGAATGACGAGATGACGCGTCCTTATTTTGAACTGGAAAATGTGAAGAGAGGTGTTTTCGGACTGGCGACCGATTTATATGGTATGCAATTCAGGAAAAATACCGATATTCAGGTATATCATCCTGAAGTGGAAGCCTATGAAGTGCTGGGCGAGGATGGAGATTTTCTCGCTGTCCTATATACTGATTTTCATCCTCGTGACGGGAAACGTTCGGGAGCTTGGATGACCTCTTACAAGGAACAATATATAAGGGACGGTAAAGATAGTCGTCCCCATGTCTCCATTGTGATGAATTTCACCCGTTCTACCGAAACCAAACCGGCATTACTTACTTTTGACGAGGTCGAAACCTTCCTGCACGAGTTTGGTCATGCATTGCACGGTATGTTGGCAGAAAGTAATTATGCAACACTCTCAGGCACCAATGTATACCGTGATTTTGTGGAGTTACCTTCACAAATAATGGAGAACTGGTTGATAGAGAAGGAATATCTCGATAAATTCGCTTTCCATTATCAAACGGGTGAAAAGATGCCGGACGGGTTGCTGCAGAAGATTGTGGACGCTTCCAATTATAATACCGGTTATCTAACCTTGCGCCAGCTTTCATTTGGGTATCTCGACATGGCCTGGCATTCTTTAGAGACACCGTTTGAAGGCGATGTTCGTACGTTTGAACAAGAGGCGATGGGACGTGTGCAACTTCTGCCGGTAGTGGTAGAAACCAGTCTGTCAACCTCCTTCGGACATATTTTCTCCGGAGGATATGCTGCCGGTTATTATAGTTATAAATGGTCGGAAGTGATGGATGCTGATGCATTCTCTGTTTTTAAGAAGAATGGGATTTTTGATAAAAAGACAGCCCATTTATTCAGAACCAATATTTTAGAAAGGGGAAACACCGAAGACCCCATGATTCTCTATAAACGCTTTCGTGGGCAGGAACCCAGTGTGGAAGCCTTACTCAAGAGAAGTGGCATCGATAATTAATATATTGGCTTATATTTTTTTTGTAAATTTATCGCCAAATTGTTTTGCTTCAATAATATTATCTCTATCTTTGCCGTGCATTAGTATTTTTTTAGCGGCGTTATTTAGTTTCTTCACACCTTAATGTTAAGTGATTTCCTAACTCCTCCTTACTGAAAGGACTTCTGCACAAAATTTATTTATTTTTTTATTTTAATTTTTTTACATGAACATTTTTGTAGCTGGCTTAAGTTATCAGATTACGGATGCCGATTTAAAAGAACTGTTTGAAGAATACGGAGAAGTTTCTTCTGCAAAGATTATTACTGACCGTGAGACCCGCCGTTCAAAAGGTTATGGTTTCGTAGAAATGTCCAACGAAGGTGATGGACAACGCGCCATTGAAGAGCTCAACGATGCTGAATATGACGGACGTACATTGTCTGTCTCTGTAGCTCGCCCTCGTGCAGAGGGAGATCGCCCAAGGTATAATAACAACCGTGGAGGTGGTTATGGAAACCGCGACAGGAACAATAGGTATTGATCTTTTATTAGATTTAGAAAAACTGCATCACATCGATGCAGTTTTTTTATGCCCTTTCGGTCCGGCAGGTATAAATTTATTATCTTTACGCCTCTAAATAATCAAGCTAAATTCAATGTGCAAAATTGCACTTGTTTGCATTTTGCCATAGCAACAAATAATTTCGCCCTTATTCCTATTATGAGTACGCTGATTACAATTGAAACTTCCACTCCGGTTTGTTCCTGTGCGCTTTCACGTGATGGAGAGATATTGATCAATAAAGAGAATTATGAAGGTCGGTCGCATGCCAGCCTGGTCGGTTTGTTTGTCAGTGAAATCATGGAATATGTCAGGAAACAGCATATTCAAGTGGATGCTATTGCTGTCAGTCGGGGCCCCGGTTCTTATACCGGACTTCGTATAGGTGTATCGGAAGCAAAGGGGCTGAGCTATGGTTTGGATATTCCGTTAATCGCCATTTCCACAGCACATGTCATGGCTTCCATGATGAAGGAAAAAGCGGATGAGAATACTTTGCTTTGTCCCATGATTGATGCACGGAGAATGGAAGTATATGCCACTTTTTTTGACAAATCACTCAAGGTGATTCGTACAACATCGGCCGATATTGTGGAAAGAGGTAGCTATAACGACATGCTTGATAAACAGCAGATTATTTTTTTTGGAAACGGAGCAGAAAAATGCCGCTCCGTGATCACACATCCCAATGCACTTTTTTTTGATGGAATTTATCCGTTGGCTTCGGCAATGGTCCCATTAGCTGAAACATCCTTTACTGAAAAATCATTTGTTGATGTGGCTTATTTTGAACCTTTTTATCTCAAAGAATTTGTGGCTACCATACCCAGGAATAAGGTGATTAATGTCAAAAGTTAGTCGTTTTATCTTGAGTTAGATAAAATCCTTTATGCATTCAGGATTTCAGGGAGCCAACCGTACTATTTCCCAGTCCATATCAATCTTATAGTATGCTATACGGTCGTGCATCCGATTGGGCCGTCCCTGCCAGAACTCTATCATTGTCGGTCGAATCAGAAAACCACCCCAATGAGGGGGACGTGGTATATCGCTGCCTTCGAACTGAGTGGCATATTCTTCCTCCATCTTTTTCAGTTCTTCACGGCTTTTTACCACTTTGCTCTGGGGAGATGCCCATGCACCTATCTTGGCATCATCGGGACGTACGTTGAAATAAGTATCCGACTCTTTGTCCTCCACCTTCTCCACAGTGCCTTCAATCCTCACTTGCCGCTCTATCTCATGCCAGTCGAAAACGACTGCCGTGAACGGGTTCGCAAGCAATTCACGTCCTTTTCGACTCATGTAATTAGTATAAAAAACAAATCCTTGGTCATTCAATTCTTTTAAAAGTACCACACGGGCAGAAGGTTTCCCGCTCACAGTTGTGGTTGCGACGACCATGGCGTTGGGTTCCGATAATCCGGAAGCAATGGCTGCATCCATCCATAATTTAAACTGATCTAAAGGATTCAGTGCTACTTCCGTTTCATCCAGGCTCCCTTCCCTGTATTCCTGTCTCATTCTACTTAAATCTTTCATTTGCTGTAATTTTTATTTGCTGTTTGCAAAAGTAAATGATTTTCTCTAAATAGTTATGCATTTTTCTTATCTTCGCACATTGATTATGTGTGGCAAACGAATTAGATGATAAAAGCAGAAAAAATTTTCAAGCGCTTCGGCGCGCTTCAGGTATTGAAAGGGATTGATCTGGAAGTGAAGAAAGGAGAGATAGTCTCTATTGTAGGTCCAAGTGGCGCCGGTAAGACTACCTTGTTAATGATTATGGGCACATTGGAAAAGGCGGACTCGGGGAAGATTTATATCGATAACCAAGAGTTGAGCTTACTGAATGAGAAGAAATTATCTGATTTCCGTAACCGGAATATCGGTTTTGTTTTTCAGTTTCACCAACTGTTGCCTGAATTTACTGCACTCGAAAATGTGATGATTCCGGCATTGATAGGACGTACAAGACATGCCGAAGCAGAGTCGAAAGCTCAGGAATTGCTCCACATGATGGGTCTCTCGGAGCGTATCTCCCATAAACCGGCAGAATTATCGGGTGGTGAAAAACAACGTGTCGCAGTAGCCCGTGCATTAATCAACGATCCATTGGTGGTATTTGCCGATGAACCATCGGGAAGCCTCGATTCCGATAATAAGGAAGAGCTTCACAAGCTTTTTTTCGAGTTGAGGGATAAGCTGAACCAGACTTTTATCATCGTCACCCATGACGAACAGTTGGCATCGATTACCGACCGGACTATCCATATGATAGACGGGCAAATCATGGAGCAATAATATATAGAAACAAGATGCAAGGCTTCGTAGACTAAGAAATTGAAAGTTAAGACAGTTGTGTTTTATTGCTATTAGATTACTCGGAGCAAAAAAATAATCATATGAAGCGTAAATCATTATTTATGGCAATTATTATCAGTGGGGGCCTGCTGGCCTGCAACGATACTCCTCAGTCATCTGCTTCCAAAGAGACAGAAAAAAAGGGAAGTAAAGAACTAACAGAGACGATAGGCAAGGCAAAACCCAATATCGTAAATGGCATCATGACTCCCGAAGTGCTTTACAGCTTCGGACGGATAGGAAATGTGGAGGTGTCACCCGACAAGTCGAATATCCTTTATCAGGTGACTTATGTGAGTATTCCACAAAATAAAACCAATTCAGAACTGTTCACTATGAAAAGTGACGGTTCTGATAAGAAGCAACTCACCATCACCAGTACGCAGGAAAGTAATCCCCAATGGATCGCAGATGGGAAAAAGATCGCTTTTTTAAGCGATGAAACCGGTTCTTCGCAAATTTGGACTATCAATCCCGATGGGGGAGGAATGAAGCAGATATCCAATGTAGAAGGGGGAATAGATGGATTTAAATATTCCCCCGACGGGAAAAAAGTGTTGTTTATCAGGAGTGTCAAAACAGTGGAGACCGCAACCGAAAAATATACCGATCTGCCCAATGCATCGGGTAGGATAGTGGACGATCTTATGTATAAACATTGGGACACATGGGTGGAAAATATACCTCATCCCTTTGTGGCTGACCTCTCGGGTAATAAGTTGACGAATATCAAAGATCTTCTGGATGGGGAACCCTATGAAGCACCGATGTTGCCGTTTGGAGGGATGGAACAGCTTGCTTGGAGTCCGGACGGTAAGACTGTTGCCTATACTTCCCGAAAAAAGACCGGAAAAGAGTATGCTGTTTCCACTAATTCTGATATCTATTTCTATGATATAGAAACCCGCCAAACCAAAAATATGACCGAAGGAATGATGGGATACGATGTGAATCCACAGTTCTCACCCGACGGGAAATATCTTGCCTGGCAGAGTATGGAGCGTGACGGGTATGAAGCAGACAAAAATCGGTTATTCGTGATGGATTTGGAGACAGGGGAGAAAATATACGTCACGGAGCAGTTCGATTACAATACCGATGATTTTATATGGAGCAGTGACAACCGCACTATTTATATGGTGGTGTCTGTAAAGGGTACTACCCGGTTACACTCTGCAGATATCGTTACTAAAAAGATCACACCTATAACTGAGGGGAAGTTCGATTATGTCTCTATTGCCTTGGGAAATGGTAAATTGATCGCCAAACGACAGTCTTTATCACAACCTACGGAGATATACAGTGTGGATATAGCCTCCGGAGAAGCCGTTGAAATATCACTTGAAAATAAAGAAATACTCGATCAGCTGAAGATGGGAGAGGTGGAAGAACGCTGGATCGCTACTACCGACGGGAAGGAAATGCTTACCTGGGTAGTCTATCCTCCCGATTTTGATCCTACGAAGAAGTATCCCGCACTGTTGTATTGTCAGGGTGGTCCGCAGAGCATGGTCAGCCAGTTTTGGTCGTATCGCTGGAATCTGCAGATGATGGCCGCCAACGGTTATATCGTAGTAGCACCCAACCGCCGTGGATTACCCGGCTTTGGGCAGGAGTGGCTGGAACAAATTAGTGGCGATTATGGCGGGCAAAATATGAAGGATTACCTTGCCGCCATCGATGCAATGGCCAAAGAACCTTATGTGGATGAAAATCGGCTCGGTTGTACCGGTGCCAGTTATGGAGGTTTTTCCACCTATTGGCTTGCCGGAAACCATGACGGACGTTTTAAAGCTTTTTTCTCCCATGCCGGCATATTCAATCTGGAAGCGCAATACCTCGAAACAGAGGAGATGTTTTTTGCCAATTGGGATATGGGCGGCCCGTTTTGGGATAAGTCAAATGGTATTGCACAAAAGACCTATGCAACATCTCCCCATAAGTTTGTAGATAAATGGGATACGCCGATTATGATTTCCCATGGTGAGCACGACTACCGTATTCTGGCGTCGCAGGGCATGATGGCGTTTAATGCCGCACAGCTGAGGGGTATCCCGTCGAGGATGCTCATCTTTCCCGACGAAAACCACTGGATCAGTAAGCCGCAGAATGGAGTCCTGTTCCAACGCGAGTTCTTCCGTTGGTTCGATGAATGGTTGAAATAATGGAGCCTTGAAAAGATATCGGCTAGAGAGGAATTGATTTCTCCACTTCCGGGGGAACAACCGATTTATTCCCGTCACGGGTCGCCCGGTAATGTGGAGTGATCAACTCTATACCGGCTTCCCTGAATATATCCTGGATATTTTGGTGCAGTTGGGAGTAAATTACCGCCTGTTTTTCCGGATTTTTAGTGTAGGCATTTAGCTGGTAGGAGGCCGCAAAATCGTTTAACGCAGTTTGGAGTACAAACGGTTGGGGTTTTGAGAGTAACAGGTCTGTTTTGAGAGCCGCATCTATCAATAACTGGTTAACTTGGCGCCATGGTACTTCATATCCCATCGTAACAGATGTATTGACGATTAGTCCTTCATTCTGTCCCGTGGATGTTGAACTGTAATTTATCACATTCGACGATAATATAGTGGAGTTGGGAACAGTGACGATCTCGTTTTTTGTGGTTCGTATACGAACCACAAAGGGAGATTTTTCGGTTACGTCTCCAGTCACATCGCCGATTTTTATACGATCACCAATAATGAAAGGGCGCATATATGTGATCACCATTCCGGCCACAAGATTACCGATCACGCTGGTTGACCCGAGTGTGAAAATTACACCCATAAATACCGAAACCCCCTGGAAAACGCCTGAATCAGAGCCAGGCAACAAAGGGAATATCAGGATTAGCATAAAAGCATAGAGAAATATCCGTAGAATGTTGAATGTCGCCTTTGCCCAATCAGCATAAAAGCCTGGAATAATGAGTTTTTCCGCACTGATCTCTCGGAATATGTAGCGGAAAAATCTGACAACATAACGCATGATTAATACAATCACAATGATTTTGAAGAGGTTAGGCAAATACAATACGAACCCTTTCCAGGTTGAAGCCAAGGGGGAGAATATCCACCCGAACAGGGTTTCTGCCAGGCGTTGAGTTTGGGGAAATATACTGAATAGCAAGGGAATGGCGAGATAAAATAGAATAATGTAGATCAGGTAACGGATTATTTTCGAGACGAACAGTGCCACTTTTACTTCCCTGTCCGAATCCATAACCTCCAGATTACGGATCCTGATGCCGGGAAACCATTTATCTTTTTTTGACACTAATTTTTTGTCGATCACACGCCGGAACAAAAGGCCTACCCCTTTTACAGCCCCGAATAATATCAATATGACGAACAAGCTTAATCCGGACATTTTCAGGATATTCAAGAGGCTGATACTCTTTTTATATACGCCAATAGCCTCTATGATCTTTTCCTTGTAAGCCTCTGCCAGAGCATTACGGGGAGTATCCATCCACAACGCATCCATATCGGTTATACTAGATAGTATAGTTTCCCGGTATAATATATCTGAGGTCGAACCGCTCTCGACAACAATCAACGAATCGCTTTTCAGTGAGAACATTTTCGCCGCACGGAAGATTTTTTCAGAATTGGATGCCGCCCGTTCGTTCGGCGAAAAAGAGCCGAGGTTCGTATAAATCAGGTATAAAGTATCCCCTTTCAGGACAACCGGAGCACCGGCAGCTTGCCGTTTCATGGAGTCTATCTGTTCGCGCTGCGCTACTCGCCGAATGGAATCGGTTTTTCTCAATTCGTTCAACTGTTTCTCAATCAATCGTCGTTGGCGAAGATCACTGGATTGTAGTGCTTCAAGTTGTTCATTAAGCAGTTCTTCCTTCATGGAACTGGTTTGATTTTCTTGGGTCGAACTGACTATCAGCTCAATTGTGGAACTATTGTCGATAACTTTTAAGGTATCAGCTTGTGGATTTACCGCTATTAAACTGTCTTTTGAGATCGCCCTCAGGGAATCTGCTTGGATGACTTGCGTGGTATCACTTTGAGCATTTACCGCTACAACGGGTAAAAATATGGATAAGATAAATGTAATCAGTTTCATAGTCAGCTTTGTAAAAACAGAATAAGTTTTTTTGCTCAAAAATAAATTTTCCGGCGGCCAAATATAAACAAAATTACTATCCGACAGCTTATATAAGCTGAAGAATCTGCAAGTCGCCCCCACAGATGTTGGAAAAGTTAGCAGTTAGTTTAATTCAACTGTACTGTTGTTGCCATTTTCACTGTATTTTCTGATAACGGTTACAATCTTGAAAAAATACAATTAAGATTTGCCAAAAGTTGCCAGCTATAAATTCGGTGAACACTTGAAAGACCCTGGCAACTCCCTCTTTTTCTCCACAATACAGGGCGGTATGGCTTGCCAGTCCACCCCTTTCATTGTATTTAGAGTTAAATCTTTTCCCTGTTCTTCACCCTTACATATCCCCTCCAATCGCTGAATCCGGCTCTGGCAATAAGGTCAAGTTCCGGAACGCCCGCATTTTTTGAATCCGCTTGCAGCCGCTCCAGCTCTTCCATGCGGTAACGATTGATGAAACGGCTGAAATTCATGCCGTATGTGCGGTTGATAAGCCGCGAGAGCGAGGTACGGTTTGTACCCAGGTCTGTTGTCATGTCTGTAATCTTCAGCTTAGGTTTCAAATAGGGTTTTGCTCTACGCATATAGCTTTCCAGACGGCGGATATCTTCACGGGTAATCGGCACCAATGACGGGCAAGGGGCATCTTCCGGTTGCTGTTCCCCGCACGGCTCGGTTGCGATCACCACAAAGTTATCAAGGAGTATATTGTGTGTAAGCATCACATCCCTGAAGATGAAGAAGAACAGCGGAATGATGATAACGGGAGTGGAGGTCAGGGTTTTATTGGAAAAAAGCACCAATGTAGCAGCCAACAGAGCCATGCCCAGCAGGGGATAAAGTATTTTATAGAGCCATGAAAGGGACATCCGCCCTTCATCTGCCGAGTAGTTGATCACAGCGCGGCTAAAATGTCTTGCCCTGATAATAGTGATAACCGTATAAACAATCAGAAATAGTGAAAACAGGAGCGGTTTTGATGTCGAGAACCACGAATAAGCCTCGTAACCATCAACAATTTCACCTTTTGATTCAACGAGAAAACGTTGAATGCCAAACGGGACAAACAGCGACCACACCAGATAAATCAACGCTATCAGCGTTGGTAAACCATAGTGCCACAGGGAGAATTTCTCACCCGCATCAGTTTTGGTTATCTCATAAATAAATCGGTAGTACAACACATTTACACCCATAAACAACCACATGATTGGTACTTGGAGTATCACATATAACGTTGGAGCGGCAATGTACAGCACGATTGCACCCCAACCCAACGCGGACGCAGCGAAAGCTGCCACGGCAAGGATGACCGGCTTGCTTCCCAGCTGCGATTCACCCCTGCGCCAAAGCCTGAGCAGCAGCAACATGCAGATAATCGCCGTTTGTATCGGCAACATGAAGGGCAATGTGTTATGTATCTGCTGTAAGTCTATCATCCGTTAATTATCATTACTCCCGGCTTCTTCTGCCTGCCTGCCGAATTGCCGTTTCGCCCGCAGGTAGTTGCGTAGCGTTCCGAAACCGGTTTGCGAAATCAGCTCACGGGGAGTTTTACCGCTGTTTTTTTGCAAACCCAGCAGACGGTTCATCTCGCGCAGGCGGCAAAGGTTGATGTAGGAGCTGAAATTCATTTTATACGCCTTGTTCACGAACTCGGAGATATAGGTGCGGTTGCTGTCGAGCATCTTAGCCACATCGTTAATCGTCAGATTGGGATTTAGATATGGCTTATGACGGCGCATGAAGTTATTGAACATTTTTTTGTTGAAGCCGGGTGGAAGGCTGTTTTTTAAATCCTTGTTACTTTTTTTCGGAATCTCATTTTTAGTGGAAACTGTATTTTGTTCGCTAATATCGACCTTGCCGCTCTCCTCTTCTACATCGGAATTTATGTTCATTCTCTGTTCCGATGTCTCATCAAAAAACGAATGACTTAGAGCATCCAATGATATATGGTGACGTATTACCGCGTATGTAAAAGGAATGTTCGCTTTAAGTGCCAGCAATATGCAAATCATAAGCAATGATGTCGTAAGTATCCCCGGAGTTTGTCCGCCGATGAGCGGGAAAAACACGAACACGACCGGAAACAGGAAAACCTCAGTCACGTATAGGGTCGCCTGTAATAAGTTAATCGAGTAAGATTTGCCTTGCGCGGCCATCTTTTCCATCTGGTATCGCTGCATCCCGGCGAGCGGGAGCAACGAATAGACAATCCCGAATAGCAGTGCCGCAATCAACGATGCATGAACTCCCTCCTGAATCCACACTTCGGGGAACAACAATTTAATAACCGTCAATACAACAAAAAGTAGTGACGGTATTATATAGTGCAGTGTACTGAATCGCACTCCCGGTTTGGTGGCATAGTGAAAGAAATGGTAGAAGATCACCATCGAAAAAATAGCAGAAACGGGGAGTAAAATATCAAACAGCGTAAACAGGTCGGGTATATAATAGTATGCCAGAAGAGCAAAACTTGAGACTGAGGCCGAAAAGCAATAGCTCCCCATTATTTTACGCAACAAGGCATCGGCCTTTCTCATTTTCATGGAGCTGTTTACAACTACCATCAAGAAGAAAGTGATAAAAATACCGAGCGGTAAAGCCAGGATAAAAGCCCTTATAATCTCAAAAATATTCAAATTATACAGACAAAAATAGCAATAGTTTTGAAATATTCAATACAAAATATGTAATATGTTGATTTATGTATGTATAGTACTTGTAATAAGTATTATGACCATATAAATGTCTTGATGAAAATGTCCGGAATGTACACTTTTGTACAGGATCGTCAAAAATCAGATTTACCGCGCATCAGATATGTACCTTTTTGTCGCAAAGGTATAAAATAATAGTTTTATTTTGCGGTCAAAATAGTTTTACCCGGACGACCGCAATATGTATGAGTGGAAGATGTGAGATAAGTGCGCATTTGGTGTGCAATATATTTGGTGGAATCGAAATTTCCGTCACACACAATGCCTCACGCGTCAGGTTAAGCAATTGCGATTATATTTCAAAGAGTTACGCCTTACGTATAAAGCAAAATATCTCCAAAAACAACGTGGAAATCAACCGCCTTTACTCTCTCGTGGATGAATACCGTACCGAGATAGCAGCCGGGCGTATGCCCGTCCATGTGGACGGCTACTGCGCTTCGTCCGACAGCCGTGAGGACAACCTTAAAACGGCGGTGGTACGTTCCAACCGTGTCAAATCGGAGCTGATAACCCACAAAGGGCTGTTGGAAGAACATTTTATCACGAAAAACCATGCTGCGGCTTACGACGGACACAAGGATATGGTAGTAGTAACGTTGCGTATTCCGGCACAGAAAGAACCGAAAGCCGAAATAAAGCCGGAACCCGTGCGTGAAGAACCCCACCACGAGGAACCGCCGGTAGCTGAACAAAAAACGGAGCCTGTCGTGGAAGAACAATCCGAACCGTGGGTTATCGCAACGGCACCCATTGCACTGATCAAGCCCTACAGCTTCGCCGTGCGCACAAACCTGATGTACGATGCCATGCTGCTGCCGACGCTCGGCATTGAGTGGCGCATAAACCCAAGCATAGGCGTCAAGGTGGACGGCTCGCGCAGTTGGTGGAGCGATGAGCACGGCAAAGTGCAGAAGATATGGCTCGTAAATCCCGAATTGCGTTGGTATCTGCTCGACGCAAAACGTTTTTATGTGGGTGCATCAGCTAATTTCGGCGAGTACAACGTACAGAAATTCCTTATCGGTAATATGTTTGACAAAGACACCGGTTATCAGGGCAAACTTTGGGGTGCAGGGCTGGCGGTAGGTTATCAGCTTTATCTGAGCCACAGTTTCTCTTTGGACTTCAATCTCGGTCTGGGTTACACCAACCTCAAATACGACAGCTTCACCATCTCCAATGGAACCCGCGTGTATAAGGACAGGGGCAAGAGCAAAGACTTTTGGGGACCAACCGGGGCGGGCATAAACCTCGTTTGGACGATAGGCGGATGCAGGTAGAAAACGATAAAAAAGAATATAAAAAAATATGAGGACACAAAAATCATTGATAACGGCAATCGGGGCGGCGGTATTGCTAACCGCCTGCGACGTGAAAGACCCTATCTACGAAACGGCGCATCCCGACAAGGCAAGGGTAACGCTTACTGCGGACTGGATGGATATGGACCCAAATTTAACCAAACCCACAAAATATACGGCGGTTATAAACGGAGCAGAACACGCAGATATACCAACGGCTCCTGAAAGCCACACTTTCCCCGACATGGATTCGGGAAACTGCATAGCATACCTCTTTAACGAGGCAGAAGGAATCAGCATCAGCGGAACCACCGCCACGGCTACTTACGCCTCCATACCGATTGGCTGGCTGTTTACCGGGAAACTGGCAGAAACCGTAGATGCGGACAAGGATTATGTATTTACCGTACCGATGAAACAGCAGGTGCGCCAACTAACGCTGGTTATCACTCCCGAAGGCGGTTCGACAGACAGGATAGAGACCATCACAGCCAACCTTTCGGGCGTAGCAGGAACGCTGGATATCGACAATGACACGCACGGCTCGCCCTCCGACGCACCGCTGACCTTTACCAAAGGCAACGACGAAAAATGGTCGGCTACGGTGCGACTGTTAGGTGTAATGGATTCGGAGCAAAAACTGACGGCTATAATTTCTTTTACGGACGGCAATCCGGCCGACCAAACCCTCGACAGCGACCTGACCACGATGCTGACGAATTTCAACGCCGACAAGAAAACACCGCTCACCCTAAGCTCAACTGTGGTGGAAACTCCCGGCGGACTGGAATTGACGGGCACCATCAGCGACTGGATATTGGGCAACGTGGAGTCAGGCAATGCGGAATAAAAAAGACAAATTAAACAATATAAATATTATCAATAAAAAGAAAGAAAGTATGAAAACGAAACTATTATCAGTACTGGCTATTACAGCCATTTTATTTGCATCATGTAGCAGCGATGACAACGACTTAAACAATGAAGCTCCGGAGTTACGCATCTCCAGCGGAGTGAGCTCTCTGCTTAAAAGTGCTGCCGACACACAGGAAAATACAATAGCAAGCGGAGAAACCGTAAACCTGTGGGTAGATGATGCCACAACAGCGGATGCCCTATATAAAGCCAACCAGCTTACAGCCAATGGAAGCAACGGTTTTGCAGGAGGCAATCCCATGTATTTTCCGCAAACGGGAAATAATGTGGATATCTACGCTATTCATGGTAAAATTGCTACCCCATTTGCAAACGGTGATGCGTTCCCGACCAGTGCTGTAGCCTATTCGGTAGAAACCGATCAAAGTGTATTTGGCGGAGTAAAATTCACCAATTCCGATTTGCTTTACGCTTACTCGAAAAATGTAGCACGCAATGGCAATCCGACTACAGCATCGCTTACTTTTTATCATATGTTATCGAAGCTGGAAGTCGCTGTCAAAATTGGCAATGGAGTGCCTGTTTTGGCTCTGTCCGATGCCGTATCGTTGGGGAATAATAATATTATTGTAGATGGGGAATTCACTCCGTCCATCACTGCCACGATGACCAATCAGGCAGACCGTGCAGCTATGCTCGCTGCCGGTACGACTACAGCTACCATGCAATTAGGACAACTTACCTGTACCGATTTTACTACTGCCAATATTATTTATAACGAAGCTATTTTGGTTCCGCAAAATATGTCAGGTAAGGTACTTACTTTCAATTTAGCAAGCGGCGGAACGCTGAAATATACCATCCCGGCAGGTACGACTTTCGAGAGCGGGAAAAAATACCGGTACGAGATTACGCTCAACCTGACCGGATTGCAGGTTACTTCGACTATCGAGGATTGGGAGGCTGTAAACGTAGTAACAGGCAGTGCCGAAATGGATTAATCAATCACCAAGGCCATCCCGGACAACAGCGTTAAGTTCGGAGATACAACCCATCTAAATGGTGTACCGGTCCCTTTCGCAGGGGGCGGTGGCACAATCGAAAAAATAAACAATAATAAACAGATAAAGAAAATGGACAGACTAAAAATATTTCGAAATATGGCTGTGGCGCTGACATGTGCACTGCTGGCTTTCGCGTGCAACCACGAAGACGACAGCGGTCTATTGCCTGCCGGAGAATCCCCGATGACATTCAGCACATCGGTCGAGCAACAGCTTGCCCGCTCTTCTTCCTCAAATTCGTGGGATGGCGGAGAAGAAGTAGCCATACATACAGGCGGTATGGTAAAGAAGTACATTGCCGCCACTGATGGAAAACTGTCCGTAGCAAGTGGTGTAGAACCATTCTATTGGCAAGACCAATCCGAAATAAAGATCGTGCAAGGATGGTATCCGTATAGTGCCACAGTACCAACCTCGTGGGTGGTAAAAACTGATCAGAATACAGGGAACAGCTATCAAGAGAGCGACTTGCTGTTTACACCTCCTACCGGTATTGCTTTTTCGGGCAGAGAAAGCACTCCTTTAAAATTCTATCACCAAACGGCAAAGGTGGTTATCAATATAGTAAATGCCGAAGCTGCTACAAATGCCGGTGATATAGCGGGTGTTAAGATAGGTGATGCCAATAACCTTGCCCTTTCAAGTAGCTACACATCACCCACAGGCAATGCTACCCAGGGCACATGGAGCAATTTAAGCGCATACGCGAACCTCACCCCAAAAACACTTAGCCCCACAGGTACTTACCTGAAAAGCTATGCTGCCCTTGTCATCCCGCAGGATATGACGGGTAAGAAATTCATCGCCGTTGCGTTAACTAATGGTAATACCTATTATTATACACCAATAGGAACCGATGCCGTACTCCAAGGCGGCAAAGCACACACCTACAACATTACGGTAAACCGTACAGGCATCACCGTTAGTGTGGGTGATATCACCGACTGGACAGGAACAGGAACGACCGATCCCACCATCGAGGGAGGAGCAGGGGCATGGAAAGTAGGCGACTATTATCCCGACCCGAATGCTGTTTATGCGGGTGGTACATTGCAGTCGGGTACGGCGGCTATTGGCGTAGTCTACTGGATAGACCCATCGGACAGCCGCCACGGCAAGGTGCTGGGACTGAAAGAAACAATAGGACGCTGGGGTGTATATCTCAAAGATGAAAGTGTAGACGTAACAGGTATCCGTAGCACCACAGACGGTAAAACTGCCACCCGCAACCTGATAGCAGCACGTAAAGGAGAAACGAATTTTACGACTGACTATTTCATTTTCAACTGGATATACCAAACCATGAATAGTGGTATTGTTGACGGCGTATGGTATCTGCCAGCCATGGATGAGTTGTCTGTCCTGTACAGTGCTTATAATACGTATGGAAAAAGCGATTTCAACGATAGGTTGAATGCCGTCGGGGGTGACGGTTTAGGCGACTATTATTACTGGTCTTCGTCGGAGAATGATAGCACCAGCGCGTGGGGTGTCTTTTTCGGCGGTGGCAATACCTACTTCGGCAATAAGGGCTTTAGTGGCAATAGCACGAGGTGTATTTTAGCTTTTTAGTTTGGTTATTTAAATCTGAAAAAACTGTCATCCCGAACGTCAGCAAGACGGAGGAGTCTACCGAATACAAATATATGGAGATACCTCACTTCGTTTCGGGATGACAAGAGAGACGAGAAGAATAAAAAATAGACAATGATATAACATGAAAAGAAGAATCTTATTCCTGCTTTTACCGGCGATGCTGCTGACAGGATGCAACAAAGACGAATTGGGCAGCGATCCCGATACTCCGGGAGGAACAGGCGATGCCATCCGCTTTGAAATAGGCTTTGCTCCGCAGGACGCAGCAGCAGGCATCCCTCAAAACAAAACCGTTACCGCCCCCGATTTTAAAACCACATGGGAGGTGGGCGATGCCATCGGCATCTACATCGTGAAAGGAAGTGGCGGCCTGCAAGCTTCGGGTAATTATGTAGATAATGTGAAGCTTACCAGGCAAGGTGATGGCACATGGGAGATAGATGGCGGCTCCCAAATTTATTATCCCAGCGATGTCAACTCGCTGAATTTCTACGCCTACTACCCTTACGATGAGTATATGACCAACCCCACCGCCTATACGTTCAGCGTGCAGGCAGACCAGTCGGGCAATGGTTACAGCAAGAGCGACCTGATGACAGCTAAAACTGAGAATGTGTCTGAAAGCAGAAATGCCGTACAGCTGCAATTCAAGCACGCCCTTTCGCTGGTGCAGGTGGAGGTGAAGCGGGAGGTGAACGTGCCGCACTTCGATGGAGATTTTACCGTTACACTGACGGAAGCGAAACCCGCAACACAGCTCGGCTGGTCATCCGACCTGACGGGTGCAGGCACGCCGACCAATATCGTGATGCACAAAGTGGCGGGGATGACAAATACCTATCGTGCCCTTGTACCTGCGCAAACACTGGGGGTAGACAGCAAAGTGAGCTTTGTGCAAACCATCTCGGGCCAGGAGATAGACATGACCTACCCCGGCATCGCTTCCGCTGCACTGCCAGCTAAAGGCACGCGTAAATACAGCGTAACCCTGGGCTGGGGCATTGACCCCAATCATGCGTATGCCGTAGGCGATGCCTATCCGCACACAGGGCCAGCCGTGGGTATTGTCTACTGGCTCGACCCCGCAAGTGGCGGCAAGCACGGCAAGGCGGTGTGGTTGAAAGAGAAAAGTAATGTAAAGTGGGCGGATTCATATAGTACTATTAATATCACGGATATAGCAAACGGCCGGGCGAATATGAGAACCATACAGGGTTTGTCTGCGAATTTCTCAGGCTATCCTGTTTTTGCGTGGGTGCACAGTCTGAACGATGCCAATGAAGACTACGGCAATGCCAATGCCACGGGCGTGTGGTATCTGCCGGCCAGAGATGAGTTATCGGCTCTGTACAGCGCCTATGACACGTATGGGAAAAGCAATTTCAACGGCAGGCTGACAGCCGCCGGGGGTGACGGTTTAGGCAGCTATTGGTACTGGTCTTCGTCGGAGGATGACGCCTACCTCGCGTGGTATGTCAATTTCGACTTTGGCTTTACGCACTTCGGCCTTAAACTCAATGACATCAATATGGCGCGGTGTGTTTTAGCTTTCTAATAAACATAGGCTGCTTTCCCGACAAAGGGGTAGTCCGGCTACGATAATACCATCCCGGACAACGCGTTAAAGTTCGGAGACAGAAACCGACAACAAACGGTTCATCGGCCCCTTTCGCATGGGGCGGTGGCACAATAAAAATTAAAAATATATCAACGAAAATGAACAGATTATTGACCTTCAGAAACATTGCCACCCTGCTGTTGTGCAATTTGTTTCTTGCCTCGTGCAACAATGAAGACGACATCGGCTTATTGCCTGCCGGAGAATACCCGATGACATTCAGCACGTCAGTCGAGCAACAGCTTGCCCGCTCTTCTTCCTCAAATTCATGGGATGGCGGAGAGGAAGTAACTATACAGATAGGCAGTATGGTAAAGAAGTACATTGCCACTACCAACGGCAAGCTGACCGCGGCAAACGGTGTAGAACCATTCTATTGGCAAAGTCAATCCGAAACAAAGACCGTGCAAGGATGGTATCCGTATAGTGGCACAACACCAACTTCGTGGGTCGTAAAATCGAACCAGAACACAGGTATAGGATATCAAGCGAGCGATTTGCTGTTTGCTCCTCCCATCCAAATTACTTTTGCAGGCAGAGAAAGCACCCCTTTGAAATTCTACCACCAAACGGCAAAGGTGGTTATCAATATCGTCAAAGCCGAAGCGGCTACAAATGTTGGTGATATAGCAAGTGTTAGGATAGGTGGCGCCCAGAACTTTGCTCTGTCGGGAAATTATGCTGCGCCCACAGGCAATGCTACCCAAGGCACATGGAGCAATTTAAGCACATACGTAGCAAACTTCATCCCAAAAGAACTTACGCCCACAGGTACTGACCTGAAAAGCTATGCCGCCCTTGTCATCCCGCAGAATATGAAAGACAAAAAGTTTATCGCCGTCACACACAACAATGGCAACACCTATTATTATACCCCAACAGGAACGGATGGCGTACTCCAAGGCGGCAAAGTACACACCTACAACATCACCATAAAGAACGGCTACTTGGATGTGGATGCCGTGACGGGTGGACAATGGACGAATGGTGGACAACAAGCTATAACAAGTTGGACTTCCTATACCGCCACCGACCTGAAACCCGGCGATTATTACTACAGCGACGGCACATGGAGCGATAGCGGTCTGCGCCGTATGTATGCCGATGGCACAGGCTGGGGAGCGGGAACCGTATCCCCTGTTGGTGGCAAAATCGTTGTAGGTGTCGTGTTCTGGGTGGGCGACCCTACCGAGGGAAATCATTACAATGGTACAAACTTCACTGACTTTGGAGACCCTGCCTTGAAAACCGAAAAGCCACAGTGTACTCATGGTCTGGTGGTGGCATTACAGGATGCGTCAAATTCCATGAAGTGGCAAAATACAGGCTCAGCTGTCGGTAACGGTGGTAATGCCTTTTACCAAAGTATTACCACAAACGCAGGAGCAGGCGATGCCTTGAATAAGCTTCGGGGGTATAACAATACGCAGGCGATACGGGCATATAATGCTAATGACAGTAATACCGACAAAGTGCTCCCCGTGCAGGCTATAGATAATTGGGCTGCAAGCAATACCGCTCCCACAAACAGCAGTGGTTGGTATCTGCCTTCGGCAAAAGAGTTGACTCTGCTTTGCGGACGGGATGTGAATAATATTTGGTATAACAACTCGGGAGGAACAGGTATGCGTAATATTGTGAATGCTTCGCTGGACAAGATCGGCAGTCCGGCTACGTCAATAACATCTACCGAGTATTGGTCCAGTTCGGAGCATACTATTTCGAGCAATGCGTACGCCGTTAACTTCAATAATGGTTTAGTGTACAGCATCTTTAAGAACAATGATCGCCGGGTTCGTGCAGTTCATGCTTTTTAAATAGTAAAAGACAATATAAAAACAAAAAATATGAAACAGCCAAAACAAAAGTCTCTCTTCATGCTGCTTTTGTTAGTCGTGATAGGAATGTTAACAGCTTGCTCCGAAGATGATTTGGGAGGGAGCTTAGGTGACGACGGACAACAATTCAGCGTGAGCGTAACCGACGGCGGCTACACAACCGCACGGGAAGGCATACATACCAAAGCCGTAGAAAACAGCTACACAACCGAGTTTACTGCCGGCGACAAGATTGGAGTGTTTGCTATGAAGGGTGGAGCTATCCTCACCGAAGTAAACAACCTGTGCCTGACGGCCACCGATAATGGCGGAATACTGGAGTGGAAAGATGCAAGCGGTAACGCTCCCCTGAAATTCACCGGAGCTGCTTACTATGCCTACTATCCTTATCAGTCGACACCGACAGGGACGACGAATGCTTCGGCAAGTAATGCCGCCAACTTCTTTGCCAATATCATTACCAATTGGTCGCCCAATACCGATCAGGGCACGTATGCCAAATACACGGCACAAGACCTGATGGTGGCCGACGGTATTATCAGCGACAACGAACTTTCGTTTGCCCTGCAGCACCAAATGGCACTGGTGGTGATCGAGTTGCCGGGAACTAAATACGAGTTTAGCAATACCAATCCCTCTGTTTCCGATTACATAACCGACCCGCTCAATACCGGATTTGATAGTTACTCCCCTTGCCGTATGAAAGATGGCTGCTACCGCTATTTGGTAAATCCCAGCACAATATCAAACCTGACAGGCAGCCATACCAATGCTTCGGGTGCGGCCAAAGGATGGGAAATTAATCCGGCAGGTATTTCCTCGGGCAATTATAAACTCTTCAAAGTAGATGGCGGAATAGCAACTGTAATATCCAACTACAACCTGCAGCCTGGTGACTTTATGCTGAAAGACGGCACACTGCTGAGCAAAGACGAAACATTGACAGCCACCCAAAAAGCGAATTGCATGGGCATTGTGTTCTGGGTGGGCGACCCTACGAAGGGAAATCATAACAACGGAACAAACTTCACCGACTTTGGCGACCCTGCTCTGAGAAGTGAAAAACCACAGTGCACACACGGGCTGGTAGTGGCATTGCAGGATGCATCAAGTGCAACGCTGTGGCAAAACCCTGTAAGTGTCATCGGCAACGGAGGTAACGCCTCTTACCAAACCATTACCACAAACACAGGAGAAAACGATGCCTTGAATAAGCTTCGGGGGTATAACAATACGCAGGCGATACGGGCATATAATGCTAATGTCAGTAATATCGGCAATGTGCTCCCCGTGCAGTTCATAGACTCTTGGGCTGCAAGCAATACCGCTCCCACAAACAGCAGCGGCTGGTACTTACCATCAGGAAAAGAACTGTCTCTGCTTTGTGGACGGGATATGAATGATATTTGGGTTAACAAGTCGGGAGGTATAGATATGCACGATATCGTGAATACATCACTAAACAAAGTCGGCAGTCCGGCTACGATAATACCATCTGGGAATTACTGGTCAAGTTCGGAGCTCGTTCGCGATATGAACATCTACGCGTTCAGCGTGGACTTCGGTAATGGTGACGTAAACGCCCACCCTAAGGGCGACCGCTACTTTAGGGTGCGTTCTGTTTTGGCTTTTTAGCTTGGCTGTTTACCGTTTAAATAAAAGGCAGCATCTGTAGCAATAAAAATAAAGGCAACATCCGAAAAGCCTGAAGTAGAGTAGGAAACAACTAAAATTATGCTTTGAGAAAGGAGGAGATAAAGCAGGGAATGCTCAGTTCATTAAATTATTAACGTATTAAAAATTAATAGTAATGGAAAATAATAAAGACATAATTGAATTCTTTGAAAGCAGAAAAGGAAAAGCGTTAAATCGTTTAGGCAAAAGACCTGAAGAGTTGGAAGCAATTCTTATAGAGGAAGAGGCAAAAAAAGATGAAATAACAAATACCAGTGAAGAACTCTCCGGAGTCAGTTGGTATTATGCCTCTATTGATGTAAAAGTAATAATTTGTAGAGGAGATTTGTCTATAAATGTAGATTTTTCAGATAACGAAAAATGGAATTTCTCATGTAGTTTTTGGGCCGGTGGTGCAGCTGCATTTTCTGGAGCAGGTTATGCCGTTTTCCCGGACGGATTTCGTCCTAAACAAAATCAAGAACATTGCTGTCAATTTGCAGTAGTGGGTGTTACAGGGGGAGTTATGCAAGTAAACATGTGGCCTTCGGGAGGTGATATCCTGGGCACAATGGAGTTTGCTGTAGGTGGTATCGGTATTGCCGGAGGAGGTGGTACCGGTAAATGGACTAAAAGATGAAAAAGTCCTTTTGAGAGTATGAATTAAACTGTGTCAGTGAGAGTTAATATTAAATGAAATGTCGGACGGAGATAATCCGCCTATCGGACTTATCCTCTGTGGTAGCAAAGGAGTAAGCGACCGGCAGACTGTGCAAAAACTCGAAATAAGCACGCAATATTACGCATGATGCTTTGATATCTCATCTTTTTTTCGTATTTTTATTGTGTATTAAAATCATTCCCAAATGGATCATATCATAGGCACAGACCGTAATCAACTGCAATTCCTCTCGCTGGATCAAATGGTTCCGAAAGACTCTTGGGCCAGAGTCATTGATTTATTTGTAGATATATTACCACTGGAAGAGTTAGGCTTCAAGCATGCAAGAGTAGGAAAGGAAGGACGTCCCGCATATAACCCGTCAACACTTTTAAAACTTTATTTATACGGTTATAAGCATACAATCAGATCCTCCAGGAAACTTGCATACTCTTGTACCATAAATGTAGAACTATGGTGGTTGTTACATGGTCTAAGACCTTCATTCCGTACGATAGCCTATTTTCGAAAAGAAAATGCGGAGGCTTTTAAGTCGGTTTTCAGGAGATTTGTACTCATGTTGAAAGAACTGGAATTGATAGAAGGGGACACGGTCGCAATCGACTCATTTAAGATATTTGCTCAAAACAATTTGAAGCACAACTCCAATCAAAAAAGATAGATCGCCATATCGAGTACATTGACAAGAAAGTAGAGGAATATGAAACACAATTAAATGAATCTGATGCAGAGGACCGGAAGGAATTGTTAAAGAAGAAAATTGCAGAAAAATTATCCCACCGCAAGCGCTATGAACAACTTTCAGAAAAACTGACTGAAAGCGGGGAGAAACAAATCAGTATAATTACCCCCAAATCTTGGACAACAAGTATCATTAATAAATTGTATTATTTTTGTTGTCAAGAAGAAAAGGAAAACTTACAGTTCCGGGTTTAAAACCAAAGTTGTTTTAGAGGTGCTACAAGAGCGAGAAACAGTCCATGAGATCGCCCGGAAGTACGAGCTTCACCCGAGTCAGATCTCCACGTGGAAGAGCCAATTTGTATCTACCGCGAGTAGCGTTTTTGAAAAAGGCACTTCCAAAGCGGAGGATGATAAAGAGAAAGATGCCCTGTTCAAGAAAGTGGGGCAGCTTCAACTGGAGAATGACTTCTTAAAAAAAGTATTGGGGAAATAGCAAAAAAGGATCGGATGGCCAAGATTGACAAAACTCATAGTCTAAGCGTTTCACGCCAGTGCGAGTTGTTGAACGGTATCCCGCTTGTTAAGTGCGTA
>NZ_DHOS01000023.1 GCF_002410825.1 Proteiniphilum sp. UBA5384
ACTGGATCGGTAACAAGTTCGTATCGTTTGTTGTAAGGTCCGCAATCAGGTCCCCCTACCTGAGGCATATAATAACCGGGTTCTTTATATCCGGCAGAAATGATTCCCTCCCATCTCTCTATCTTGTCTCCCGGTCTGTCCCAGGCGGTATTGAGGTCAATCTCATCCCATGTCATCAAGACACGTGTCCACTCAATCGCTTGCAGACTCTCCCTGGCAGTGGATCGTTTCACGACCGAGCCGGTGGGGAAGCCTCTCACCTGGAAGGTCTCGGTCTGGTCATCTGCCAGACGGAAGGAGAAATCGCTGTTCCTCTCCTTGGTGATACTCCAACCGGGAGCACATGCAGTAATCCCCACGTCATAATTGCGCAGCTCTCCTTCCCGGGGATTGACATTGAAGCTCCATCTCAGGAAACGCATGATGTCATCTTCACCTTCGATGCGTACCACCTCTTCGGTAATTCCATCCTGGTCATCATCATAGAAAAGAAAAGGATTCTCCCAAAAAGGAGTCCAGATTTTCTTTTCGGAATCAAAATACATGGATATCAGGCTCTCGTTTCCCCCGAAATGGGTATGATCCTGGCAGGGAATCTGGTAATAGTAATAGTCAACATCATATCCGAGCAGGTTATCATCACCATCATCAATAAACCACCAGACACGCAAACCGTTTCTTCGGTCCACGAAATACATCCCCATATGATCCAGATCCCCATCACTATCGGTATCCTCATATCCTATAACAGCATCTATCAATCCATCCGCATGCCAGTCGGCGACCCATAAATCACCAAATTTGTCGGGCTCTTTGCCGAACGCCAGATTATTATTCTCATCGATCACCCTCACCAGAATAGGTCTGTTGCGATCGTTGTGTCTTGCGTCGGTATCGATAAACCACACCTCTTCGGGCTTACCGTCGTTGTCTGCATCTACGTAATGGCGTTTGCCGGGAGTATCGTTTTTTATCTTCTCCACCATAACCGGGTCAAGTATTGTAGCTTCGCCGAAGACAATCTCAAAAGCCTTTTGCTTTTCCAACTGGAAACTATCTTGCGCATAAAGCGACGTGATAAAAAACAACGCTAGAAATAAAGCAACAATCTTGACAAGACGATGAAATAAGTTTTTCAAAGTATATTTTGTTCTTATAATCATAAAGAATTCTTTTTTACCAATTCCCGCATTCGGTTCAAAATTAATTCATTTGCTTCTATCAAGTGTTCAGCCGATCCTGCATTGTGCCATTCCATAATCCGGTCCTGATGATAGAAAGGCTCAGGTGTCAGATTCTGGTTTTCGAGAGAAGCAACTACATTGGCAATTGCAAAATTTTTATCAGATGCCAAAGTCAATTTTGCAAGGAGAATGCTGTATTCTTTAATCTGTTGATTAATTTTTTTTATAAAACGTGGATGATAAAAACCACCTGAACTATATTCCTCTTTAATTTCTCTAATGATAATTCCTTTTCCGCTTTCGGTCTTTAGCGGTTGCATACCCAATAACCACAATATGGTTGGAGCAAGGTCGGTATGTTCAAAATAGGGTAATTCTCTATTTCTGGCGATTCCTTTTCCAACAAATAGTAAGGGTGTTATCCAACTATTCTCATCCAGCATAGGGTGCCATCCGTTGTCACTCTGTCCGTGATCGGATGTGACAATTAAAATAGTATTCGCCCATTTGCCGGATTCCTTTAAAAAAGAAACGAAATCACCTAGGAGTTTATCTGCACTTTCTATCGCATCCATGTAAGGAGATCCTGGAGCCCAGATGTTGTTGCTGTATGATTTATCTGCGCTATGCAAGGCTACCGATTCACCGTTGGTGCCGGGTGATTGAAGATGAATCCGCATAAAACGGATATCCTGATTATCTAGCAACATGATTGCGTTATTTACCACATCTTTGTCAGATAAATTTGAATCCATAATGCTTGTGTTGAACCCCCGGGCCACAGATCGATAGGCTGAGGTGTTCACGACAAAAGCAGAGGTGTGTTTTGTGGATACAACCTCCTGTACCATCTTGTTTTCGGATGAGATAAACAGAGATCCCTGGTGTAGCATGGGATTAGGAAAAGAACAGCTGTTGTATTTGCTGTAATCACCCACAGTAGGGTGATGGGGGATAATCATATAGGATTTCTCCACATAAACACCTTCATTTCTCAATTGATTTAAAACAGGCATCCTTAATTTCTCAGGTGCCTTCCAATGGAGCCCATCAATCGTAAAAAGGATGATGCGTATACCCTCGGATGCAGTAAGGGAAGTTGCGATTGATACAGTAATCAAAAATATAAATAATCGTAATATCACCATAGAGGTATTCAACCATTTAATAAATTCAAGTTTGTCCTCAAAAAGTAAATTTTTATTAAAATAAAAAATAGATGTTTGTAAAGCCGGTCTGGAACAAATGCATTTTTTTCCTTTGTATTACATTACCAATCGGAAGGAAGTTCCAGAGACCAGACATCATTGCTTAACGGCGGGATCATTCCTCCGGCTATCCATATTTTATTTTGAAATACAAAAACAGCATGTTCGTGTCTTTCCTTCCATTTTGATCCTTCCGTT
>NZ_DHOS01000029.1:0-10249 GCF_002410825.1 Proteiniphilum sp. UBA5384
CAATCAGTTCTGTTACAAGTTCAATAGGCGTTACTTCGGCGAAAACCAGTTTGACAGGCTCTTGATAGCCGCCGTATCGTATGCGCCTGATTTCAAATCAAGAATTTACAATAGGAATTATTGCGGATAATCATAAAAGGTAATCACCTCATTGGTTATACTACTCTTCCTCGTTTTCTCCAAGTATTTTTATATGGCGAGTATAACAAGTTATTTCACTTTCTTCCTGATTGAGAAATTCAATGTCTCCATACAACATTCGCAGTTATACCTGTTCATTTTCCTCGCGGCCGTGGCTGCAGGAACAGTTTCCGGCGGACCGTTGGGAGACCGTTTTGGAAGAAAATATATAATCTGGTTTTCAATACTCGGCGCGGCACCTTTTGCTCTTTTAATGCCTCACGTTGGTCTTTGGGCGACCATTGTCTTTGCCGTGCTTGTAGGATTGATTCATTCATCTGCTTTTTCGGCCATATTGGTATATGCCACCGATCTTGTTCCGGGGAAAGTGGGAATGATCGCCGGACTACTCTTTGGATTCGCCTTCGGGATGGGAGGTATTGCTTCCGCATTTTGGGGGTGGCTGGCCGATAAAGCAACCATTGAATTTGTATTTAATATCTGCGCTTACTTGCCCCTAATAGGAATTATAACAGTTTTTCTTCCGAATATCGAAGGTAGAAGAAATAAAACCTAACACCAAGACAAACTCAAAATAGCGATTGAAATCCCTCAAAATCGACCGGCAAAAGATGGAACGAATGATGGAGTTCAAATATATTTTATTCAGACTCTTCTTGTTCGAGAAATCGGCTCCGGAATCCGCCTCGTCGGATCACTTCCTCGCTGTTCCAGACAAAAGCTCGGGGGCTCACACACGTCATTCAACCGGTTTTACCACGGTGTACTCCTCTATTCCCCACATGTAGGCTGCGACAAGTTCACTGTTGTTGAACGCTGCCGCATTCATCTCATTGATTTCTCCGATCAACCCCTTTGCTTTCATCGGATCAACCTCCTGCACAATAATGGCAGAGTTGTAACCCGGCCATACGGCGGTATTTTGCCGGGGTTCTCCCCACCGGCTCATGGCTGTTACCTGTTCTATTACCTGATAATCGGCATACTCCATTTCATTGAGCAAAAGTGTCAGGGTTTCCAGCATACTTACGTTACATGTAATATAGATAAACTTCATTTTAAAACTATGATTAATGTTTATAGCGGGAGGCGCAATCTTTCATCGCCCCCCCACTACAAAAACAATGAGTGATTAATTTGTCCTATTCTCTTCTGTTTTATCTGTTCCCTTGCCCAACCGTACCGAGATACGATCCTCTATCAATGTACGGTGATAGAGCGCCGTATACATGGTGGGAACCAGTATCAGGGTGGTGAGCACCGACACGAACAGTCCGCCAATAATCGTGACACCCAGCGGGGCGTACATCTCTTTTCCCATTCCTGTACTGAGAGCCATGGGCAACATACCGAGAATGGTGGTAAGCGAGGTCATCAGTACGGGGCGAAGACGCGAGCGACCGGCCTCCATCACGGCATCACGAAGAGAATAGTTCCGTTTACGCAGCATATTGGTATAGTCGACCAGCACGATTCCGTTATTCACTACAATCCCTACAAGCATGATTAGTCCGATGAAGGTGACAACGCTTAACGTGATATCGGTGATAAAAAACGCCAGGATAACCCCCACAAGGATAAAGGGAATGGCAAAAAGAATGATAAAGGGGTCTTTAAACGATTCAAATTGCGCCGCCATCACCATATACACAAGAGCTATACCCAAAAAGAAAATCAGATAGAGCGATTGAAATGATGAAGACTGGTCATCTACCTGTCCACCGATTTCAACGGTTATGCCCTCCGGGACGGTGGTTTCATCGATCAACTGCTGGGCTAGCCGGGTAGCTTCACCTAGGGAGATATCGTTCAAATTGGCGACAGTTTTTACATATCTCTGTTGTGACAGGCGCTGTATCTCAATCGGACCGCTCTCTTCCACAATATCGGCAACCGACGAGAGGGGTATCTGTTGCCCCAGCAGGTTGGTAATCTGCATTTCACGGAGTTTCGACACTTCATTGCGGTACTCCGGCGCATATTGTATCACCACACTGTAATCGTTTCCCTCTTCGGTAAACTCACCCGACTCGGTACCGTACAGATTCTGTCGTACCTGCATCCCCACCATGGCAACATTTAATGCCATCTGTGATGCTTTCTTCTTATCGACCCGCACCTGTACCTCTAACTTGCCGGGATCAACAGTGGTTGAGACATCGGTAAACGATTTCTCGGCAATCATTTTTTTCTCAAAATCAAGAGCCACTGCTTTGATTTTATCCAGATCATTTCCGGAAACAATAATTTCGATGGGTTTTTTATTTCCCGTTACGGCAGTAGCCAGGGCGCTCCCTCCCTGTATACTTACTGCCTCTATTTGCGGGATCGCTTCCACCCGCTGACGGATAGATTCGGCCACTTCGGCGGCAGAGCGACTCCGTTGCTCAACCGGCACAAGGTGACAAAGTACCGTCCCTACATTTTTACCTTCTTTGAAACCTACGGTTGTAAGCGCCCCGTCACGTGTCTGACCTGAGATAGACGCGATAGCGCCGTCGGCTATTTCAGGTATTTCGTCGAGCATAATTTTTAATATCTGCTGCCCGACGCTGTCTGTTTGATTTGCCGCCGTTCCTACTTCGGTTTCGAACACCACGGATACCGTTCCCGCATCAAAATCGGGAATATAGTCGGTACCTATTCGTTTGCCTAACCACATCGTTAACACAAAAACAAGCAGTGCCACGGCCAACGTCATGCCTTTATGAAAAACCGCCCATCCCAGTACCCGTTTGTACCCGTCTTCGATCCGGTTGAATATCTTTTCACTGGCAGTATAGAGTTTAGAACGGCGCTGTTCTTCCTTATCGCGAGGAGCCCTCTTCAGCAACTTCGACGAAAGCATGGGAGTGAGTGTAAGCGCCGCAAAGAGCGACATGGTCATGCAGACGACCGTAAGAATGGCAAGCTGTTTAAACATGATTCCTACAATTCCCCCCATAAAAAGGAGCGGAAGAAATACCACCAGCGTTGTTGCCGTTGATGCAATAATAGCCATGCCCATCTCCGAAGTTCCAAAGATAGCCGCCTGTTTGGGATCGGCTCCCTTTTCGATATGCTGCGTGATATTTTCGAGTACCACGATCGCGTTATCCACCACCATTCCTATGGCAATCACGAGCGACATCAACGAAAATATGTTGATGGTATAGTTCATGACATACATCGCTATGAATGCGGAAATAAGAGATACCGGCATGGTGATGAAAACAATGAAGCTCGATTTCCACTCACGCAGGAACATAAGGACAACCAACGTTACAAAGACAAGGGCGTACCATATAGAAGAGGTGAGGTTCCTGATGGAACCGGTAATGATCTCTTCCGAGCTGAGTATCTCGTTCACCCGGATATCTGCAGGCAGTTGCTGCTCAAGCTCTGCCATCTTCGCACGGACGGCATCCACCACCTCCACGGTATTGGCTCCCGACTGTTTCTGTACCATCAAGGCCACTCCTTCGCCGATGTGATTACGGGCAAACGATTCTTTTTCCTTGAACGTATCCTCGATGTTGGCCACATCTCTCAACCGTACAACCTGACCGTTGAACGCTTTCAACACCGTATTGCCTATTTCATCCACCGATTCGAATTTCCCGGGCACACGCACAGAGAAATCGTACACACCCAGATTGATATTTCCCGCGGGGATATTGATGTTATTGGCTTTAAGCATTGTAGATATCTGCGATGTTGACAGTCCGTATGCCTTCATCTGTTGCGGATTGATATTTACTTTTATCTCACGTTCGGGTTGTCCCAAATAAAGCACTGTCCCCACTCCTTCCACTTTGCGCAGGGCAGAGGCGATATCTTCCTCCACAATATGCTCGATACCGTTGTAATGGGCATCGGCATTGATGGCATACGCCAGAACCGGCATCATCGAGGAGTTGATCTTGTAGATAATGGGTTGTTGTGCTGCTGCCGGCAGTCGATTCTTTCCCAACTCTATCAGGTCGCGCGCATTGTTTGCCGCGGAGGTCACATCACCTCCCCATTCATAACTGAGTTGAATGAATGAGACGTTCTCTTTCGATGTCGATTTGATTTCCGTCAAACGCTCTGCGGCAGAGAGCACGGTTTCCAATGGCTTGGTGACCTGTTCCTCTACCTCGTTGGCCGAAGCTCCGGGATATACGGTGATCACTGTCACGGAAGGGAACTCCATTTCCGGCATCAGGTCAAGCGGCAACATCTTGAGCGATACGATTCCCAGCAGGATTATTGCTATGAACAGCATGGCGGTTGCCACAGGTCTTTTCACACCTATTTCGGGTAATTTCATTTGTATATATTGTTTATAAGATGATCAAAAGCAGGATAAACTCCCTGTTATTTATTCACTATTTCAATAAGCGAACCGTCGTCCAATTTATTTTTCCCATCGACAACCACATATTCACCGGCACTGATTTCGGGAATCCGGATAAGGTTCCCTTTTGATTCGCCACGAGTGACTTTCCGGCGGGTGACCCGGTTCTGGTCGACGACCATAAAGAGATAGTTTTCGCCCGTTCCCTGTTGCCTGTACAGGGCATTTACGGGGACAAACACGCCGGTTGTCTGCGGCATGGAGATCGAAACCCTGCCGAACATACCCGGTTTCAATTTCATTTCCCTGTTGGTAATGGTAACCTCTACCATGGCGGTACGGGTCACCGACGACAGGACAGGTGAAATATAGCTCACTTTCCCTGAAACGGGTTCATCCGGATAAGCATCAAATACCACATCCGCATGTTGTCCCCGGCTGATGGAGTTAATCTCTTTTTCGTTCACTTCAATAATTATTTTCAGCGGATTGAGCTGGCGTATGGTAAGTATACCGCTCTGCATTTTCAGGTCGGAGCTTACCGAAGGAACAAAAGTATAATTCTCTCCCTCCTGCACCGTTATATCGGTTAATACTCCCCCGAAAGGAGCGGTAATAGAGGTATTCTTCTTCAGCATATTTACTTTGGTTTGCGAAGCGTCGAACCTGGCCTTCATATGGTCGTAGTCCATCACGCTCACGCTCTCTTTTTCTTTCAGGCGGCTTATCCGTTCAAAATCCTTGCGAATCGCTTCCAATTCAATTTGTGCCTGAATCAGCATTTCGTCCGACATCTCGGCTATCACGGCTCCTTCCGGGACATAACTGCCCTTGGAGAAGTGAATCTTCTCCACCCGTCCCGGGATAGAAGCTCCGAGAGCAGCTTCCCTGTTTGCTTCGGCCGTACCTGTAAAATTCAGCACGGGAATATACTCCATCTCTTTCGCAACATGCACAGTGACTTTTGTCGCAGTTGCCAGACTTTTTGCGGAATGACCGCTGTTCTCTGTCGTTTTTGTACTGCATCCGCCCGCAAAAATGGCGAGCAAACAGGTTGTGTAAGCTATTTTATTTGTCAGTTGCATCATTGTATTGTAATGTATATTTTTTGTTTAAAATGTAAGTAAGTCTCAATAAAGGTGATTGTAAATCTCGCCTGTCGATTTATCCAGTTCCAGAAGTGTTGTCCTCATCTCCACAAGCGCGTCGATATGTTCCGAGGAGGCATTCTCCCATTGCAGTTGGGCTTCAAGCAATTCAGTCAGGCGGCTCCGGCCTTCCATCAGGTTCTCTTTTGCCATGCGCATATTTTCTTCAGCCTGCTTCCTGGAAAGCCCGGTCATCTCCGCTTTTTTCAATGCCTCACTGTATCGATAGCGATTCTGGCGAATTTGCAGGTCAATCATTTCGCGGGCTTCATTGAGTTCAAGCTGTACATTCTCCATCTTCAGCTTCGCGGCATGGAGATCATGTCGGCGTTCACCCCAGGTAAAAATAGGTATCGAGACCATTACTCCCACACTCCAATTTCCCCCGAACTCACTTCTCAATCCATTGTAGGGATTAGGATTCATCCATCCATACCCCCCGGTAAGCGCCACATCGGGCATAAATTTGGAACGTTCGATATTTCTTTTCGACTCCATGATGGCGGCCTTCTCCTTCAGCATGGTTATCTCTGCCCGGTTATCGGGAGAGATTTCCTGATAGAAAGAAGCCGGCATGGAAAGTGGAGGCTTTTCCATATTATCCGGATCGACCTCTATCTCGCTCTCTTCCATCCCGATAATCTGTGCCAGCGCCATTTTTGAGAGCGCACATCCGTTTTCGGCCTGCAATGTTTTCAGTTTTGCTTCGTTTTGTTTTACCTGGGCTTTCAACACATCATTCCGCGTAATGATACCTTCGGCATACATATTCCCGAGATCGGTGACCAGCCTGTCGAGCAACGCTTCATAAGCATTTGCCAGCTTCAATTTCTCCTGTAGTGACACCACACGCCAAAAAGCTTCGTCGGTCTTGGCCACGACCTCCGCCCGGGTCAGTACCTCCTTCTCTTTGGCAATATTTTCGGCTCGCCTGGCAATGTGGTTTGCTTCCGTAATTTTAAAACCCGTAAAGATTGGCTGGGTAACGGTAAAACGGGCATAATAACTGTTCTTATGGTCAAAAACAAGTTTATCGGCCGGCAGCATCGTATAATTCCTGAAGATGGGATTCCCCGCCTGATCGACCATGGGCGCCCCTGTTTGAGGATTAATGACAAGCGTATTCATAGCCGTTTCAGGATCCCTTAATGCTTCCGGGTTAAATCTCCCCGTTGCGGGATCAATAGTATTGAACGGTACTACCGGAAGGAACAGGTCATTCTCCAGCGGTTGAAGAGCCTTGCCTGTACGTAACCATGCCCCTCCGAAACTTACTTTGGGAAGATATTGTGTTTGCACAGATTTTCTGGCATGGGTGGTTGTCTGCATCTCGTTTTGTGCGATACGAATTTCCCTGTTCTGCTTAAGCGCCATCATACGGCACTCGTCGAGCGAGAGTTTTTGCTGTGCAGAGAGAGGGAATACAAAGAGTGTGAACAGTGTCAATAAACAGGTAAATTGCTGTTTGTCTGGATTCATAATTCTCATTTTCATCTGTTTTCATTCTACATTTACGGCTGCAAAATTATGAATCAACAGCTGACCCTGTTTTGAAAAAAATACTGAGCTGGAAAAATTGAATCTTTAAACGACAATAACGTGTTTTAAAGCGATTTCAGGAAAACGTGACAGGGATACGGAGGCGACAATCAATATTTCTGGCTGGGAACAACCAAAGTCAACAGCAGGCTCTTCCGGCAAGAGGAGTCGAGCGGTATTTATAACAAGAAAGATAAGGAGGTAAGAAAAAGCCTACAGGATATTATCCATGTACCAGTTTTTAAAGTCACGATTGCGCGCCCGGCTTACAATGATTCGCTCGGGCGTTTCTACTGAAAGATTTACCGCCAGCTTGCCTCCGAACCAAACCGACATATCCTCTATGGCGCGATGTGATACAATATATTGCCGGTTGGCACGAAAAAATTGTGCCGGATTCAACTGGCCCATTAGCTCATCGAGGGAGTTGTCCATAGAGAATGTCTTTTGATTGAAACAAATAATTTTTGCTATTTTATATTCGGTATAGATATAGGCAATTTCATCCACCGGCAGCGGGGTAAGCTTGTCCTTATTCGGAATGAGGAAATGCCTCTTATAGGGTATCTTCGATTCATGCATCGATTGCATAATTTGCGAGACAAGCTCCCTGTTATTTTGTTGAGAGGTCAATGAAGTGAGCTTGTTCAGCGCCTTCTCAAGATTCTGCCTGTTGATCGGCTTCAGCAGATAATCGATACTGTTTACGTCGAATGCCTTTAATGCATATTCATCGTATGCGGTAGTAAAGATAATGGGACTAAGGATTTCAACTTCCTCGAAAATCGAGAAAACATCACCATCGGCCAAATGAATATCCATGAAAACAACATCGGGAGAAGCGTTCAACGAAAACCACTCTACAGACTCCTCCACACTTTGCAGCACGGCCTGAATTTCCATACTTCCATCCACCGCCTGTATCATCCGCTCCAGGTTTTGTGCGGCAACAAACTCATCTTCTACAATTACTACTTTCATCGAAATGCCTTTATGTATATTTATAAATATCCCTATCTTTTATGAGCGGGATCTCAACAGAGAATACTCCGTCGGCAGAACTGACAATAATCTCTTTTCCGAATATCAATCTGCATTGTTCGTTCAGATTAGACAGTCCCAGGCCGTTACTTACCTTCTCCCCGGTTTTTATCTGCAGATTATTTTCCACACGCACCCTGTCATCCGGGAGGGTTTCAATCACGATACGAAGCGGGTTTCTCCGGCTTACGACATTATGTTTGATGGCGTTCTCAATAAGTACCTGCAGTCCTGACGGAATCATATAATATCCCTTTTTCTCATCGTCGACACGTATTTGCACATCCAATCCGTCGCTATACCGGATCTTCATCAGGTAGATATACGACTCTGCAAACTCCAACTCATCGGACAATCGGGATACCACCCTGTTCTGCATCGTATAGCGGAACACATGGGAAAGTTGTTCGACATAATCCCTGGCACGTTGGTCATCATACCCGATCAGCCCGTTCAACGTATTCAGCGAATTGAACAGGAAATGCGGATCCGTCTGGTTCTTAAGCGCATTGTATCTGTTTTGCAGATTCTCTAAAACGAGGTGTTGATTTTCGGTCACTCTCTTTTGATTCTGATTGATAAAATAGATCAACATCGTAAAGAGAAAAGAGATGATAAGGATAATAAAGTCTTTCACATAGTGCAATGTAGAATAGGCTCCGGGCGATACTTCACTGCGAAACCACCACCACTGCATCTGTGAAAAGAGGGGACACAGGAAGATAATCACCACAAACAGGCCCAGCAAGAGCAGCCACATTTTATACGGCCGGTTCAGGAAGTGCGTTACCGCCCAAAATTGCAGTCGGAAAAGAAAATAGAAAACCAGCGTATTGACCAGCAGCGTGACAACAGACTCCGGTGTGATGATATCAACCAGCCCTATCTCACTTTTTTTATTTAACGATATGGTGTAGTACATCGACGACGACAGCATGACGAAAGCCAGGATAAAACTGATGATAACCGCCGCGGTGAGCGCCGTTTTTTTATCGTAACTGAGGATAAAAAACCGTTCTTTTCGTTGTTTCATTTTTTCAATTACCGTTTCTATTATAACAGACTTACAAATGTACGGAAAAAGAGAGAGAGAAAAAACCCGATGAACATCTGTTATCTGGCGGATGTCCATCGGGATCGAAAAAATCGACCCAGGGTTCATTTCCGACCTCTATGGCCGGATCTTGAGACAATCTCTTTGGGTTCAAACGTTCTGCGCTTTTGTCAGAAACGATATCCTATGCCTACGTTCACAGTTTGTGTCCGCATTTTAGCATCGTCCGAGCCGTTGATTACATTTTTCAAAGCGGTCAACTCGTCCGCCTGATTAACCAGTCCGAACTGGTACCCTGCGTTCAGTTGCAAACCACTGTTAAACTCATATCCCAGCAAGAGCCCGAGACCAAAGTCCCAACGGTTCATAGGCGTTTTCCCCGCCACTTCTTTATACAGGTCTATGTCCAGATCATCGAGGTTTGCATCAAAACCCAATCCCACGAACGGTCCCATACCCCCGTAAAATAATCCGTTATAGGTTCTGTATTGACCCAAAGCATATACCGGGAGCTGCATTCCCCACTGCTTGAATGTGTCGTCTTCCGACAGGGCTTCCATCTTAGCATTTCTATAGAAAAAAGACAGTTCCGGTTGAATGGCAAAATTATCGTGTAATTCGACCCTCATGAACCCTCCTAAGTTGGGTCCTGCTTTCATTTTACTCGACAGATGATCGAAGTCGCTCAGTAAAAAGTTCGACAGATTCATTTCACCTTTCACACCCCAATAGATGGGTGTTTGTGCATTTACACTTGTTATCCCTATGGTTATAAGGGTAACTAAACTTACTAAAATTGTTTTTTTCTTCATTGTTTCAATATTTAAATTATTGATATAAACTTTTCTATTCTTCTCTTCAAGCTTGACGACACAAAAATAGTACGTTATACCCTGCCCGGATTCAAAAAAAGTATCCAACCGAAAAATCAGAGGCTTGAAATGTGAAAAACCAATACTGAAACGACATCTGTAAATATAATCAAAAATGTATATCCGCAGTTATTCC
>NZ_DHOS01000029.1:10424-10554 GCF_002410825.1 Proteiniphilum sp. UBA5384
TTCCTAAAGAATTTAGCGGGAAAATAGTTATAAATAAGTTCATAAATGCTTGCACAATCCGCTGATATTCACCATGTATACACTGTAAACAAGTAGTGTTTCAAATTATGAATATCCTGGATTTTGCTAT
>NZ_DHOS01000061.1:0-24324 GCF_002410825.1 Proteiniphilum sp. UBA5384
ACCACTCCGGCATCTTTCCTGTTCGGGCTACAAAATTACACTATTTCTCCAAAATGTAAAGCAAAATATCTGTAAAGTTCACAACGCATTATGAATAAACATATTTCCAACATGTCCAGCACACATCAGCGGTTTGGACAGGCATTATATAACGTTTTATCCTCTATTATCTCTGCAGCGCCTCAAGAGCTTCATTGGTTGCGGCAAGCAACGGGTCGATGGAGATGGGAGAGCCGACCGCCTTCCTCATCCATAGCTGGGGGATGATGCTCCCCTGCAGGTACATCCGGTTCATCTCCTCCGCCAGGTTCTTGCCCCGCACCTGCTGTTCGATCTGGAAGTTGATCAGGTGACCCATCGGGTAGTTGGGCAGGTAGAGCGGGTAATCGATCATATGCGAGTAGATGCCCAGCAGCGTTTCATCGCTGCCTCCCAGCATCCCGGCATAATAACTGTTCCACACCTCTTTGGCAATGGTGATCACCGCCTCCTTCAGTTGCGCCGCCGTGGCATCGGGATGGGCATAGAGCCACTCCCACACCTGGATATCGACCAGCGAGACACCCATGATCTCGTAAGAGGACCAGAAGACATCGAGCGCTTCATACCAGGCATCCTCCACATTGGGATTCTTCAACCCCAGCAGCTCCAGGTCGCGCTTCTGAAAAAGGAAAGCCACCGCCTCGGTGAACGAGGTGTTGGGCACGCCATTGAGCGAGTAGAAATCCACATCGTTCAGGGTGATGGTCTGCTCCACATTATGTCCGAACTCATGCACGGCGATGTTGTACCCCTTGTAATCCATCCCCCCCTCACCGATGCGGGTGCGGAGATGTGCCTCATCGTTGCGCATGGCCGCGCCCCAGGCATGGCCTGCGCCGCGTGATGCATCGACCGTAACCAGCGAGCAGATGGCTGCGGCCTTGTCAGCAGGCCACCCCAGCTTCACCAGGATACGGGGAAGATCATTTTTCAATGCTTCCGCATTAGGATATTTCCTGGCAGTAAGGGCTGTCAGCTCCGCTTCGGGGATGCCCTCACCCACCTTAAAGCCATTGTACCAGATATCGAACGGTTCCAGCTCACGTCCTAACCTCGAGGCGATGAACAATGCCACCTCCTTCACCTGTGGGGAGGAGATCAGCCTCTTGAACAGTTCTTCCACATCTTTTTGGGTGATCTCCATGGTGCCGGCGAACGCCCGGTCAAGCTCCGTGGGATAATGGGGTGAATAAGCATCGAGCTGACGCCGAGCATGGAAGTTACGTAGGAACACCTCGTACCTCCTGGTATCTTCCGGAGTACCTGCCACCTTATTCTCTCCCTCGAAAATATCATTCGATTCCGGGTTCCATTGACATCTGTCACTGTTGATTACCTCCAGGGGAATGCTCTGGTCGATGATGCGCTGCATCACCCGGTAGATCATCCGCTGCTTCTCCAGTCCCCGCTCCCTGTCGGCGTAGTTCGACTTCAGCTCATCGCGCAGCCCCCAGTGGGTGATCAGCTTCATACTGTCGGGAAAGAGCTGCTCACCAGCATCATTCCGCAGCCTGTCCATACAGACGTTGTAATCGGAGATATAGGCATCGGCTTCGGTGGTCGTCACCGAGATATGCTGCTGCACCGCTGCCGGTACACGCGAGATAAAACGGTCGCCCATGCGGGCATAGGCCCACTCTTTCCGGCTCCACACATCACCTGCGGCTGTTTTCTCCTCCAGGGAGTAGAACGGGAAGTTGAGTGCCGTGAGGAAGGCAATCTTATTTGCATAGAGATCGTCGGTCAGATGCGCCGAGGCATCGTAGCTGCCAAAGAGCATATCCACCGGGGTGATATCGGGTCCCTCCAGCTGCAGTGGCTCCTTCAGCTTCAGATCCATCTTGTTGAAATAGCCGCCCAGCACCTCGAAGTTGCGCTCCAGTGCGGCAAAGAGTGAAGAGAGCTGCGTCGTGTCGGCCACAAAAGAGGTCCGGCAAAAATCGGCGAACGCATCCTCCGTGCCGTCCGTCTCTCGCCAGAGTGCCGCCACCTGCTGCACACCCCGTTCGATGCGGAAGGAGGAAACCTCACCCAGTGAATCTTTGAGCTGAGCGATCACCTCAGTGATACGGTCTTCGGGGATTAAGGATGCTGTCTGCATATCTGAGTTCTCTTTCTGGTTGATACTGCATGCCGATAACAGGGCAAGGAACAGTGCAATGAATAGTGCTTTTCTCATTATTGCTGTTTTTATGGGTTACAGCCGTTGAGAATGATTCTTTCGGACCGTTTATCCATGTAAAATTGATTCATAAGCAAAAATACAAGTTTTTTTGATACTAAACATTTTATCTGTCTGCTATGTTGATATAAAATAAAATAGTCAGTCATAAATTCCCCTCATCATGAATCGAAGAACATTTATCAAGAGTTCCTCCCTTGCCACAGCTGCTGTTGCCTCCGGATTCCATACGCCTCTTTTTGCCCAAAACAATAAACTAAGAATTGGATTGATTGGCAGCGGCTGGTACGGTATGGTGATCGCGAAAGCAGCGCTGGAGGTCGGCGGTGTCGAAGTGATCGCCGTAGCCGATGTGGATAGTACACACCTGACAAACAGCCTGAACGAACTGGCATCATTGCAGGGCAGCCGCCCGCGGGGGTTCAGTGATTATAGGGAGCTGCTGGAGATCAGTGGCCTCGAAGCAGTGCTCATCGGTTCAGTGACACACTGGCATGCGCTGCAGTTCATCGCCTCCTGCCGGAAAGGGTTGCCGGTCTATTGCGAGAAGCCGCTGGCCTACGATATCGAAGAGGGAAAGGCGATGGTGGAGGCGGCCCGTGAGGCAGGCAACATCGTGCAGATAGGCTTTCAGCGGCGCCAGAACAAGGCGTTCATCAGGGCCAAGGAGCTGATCGTTGAGGGAAAGATCGGAAAGGTGCATCAGATAGAAGCACAGATACACTACAACCCTACCATTGCCGATACCACCCTGCAGGACCCACCGGCATCGCTCGACTGGGATGCCTGGTGCGGACCGGCACCGCTGCTGCCATACAGTCCCTCCAAAGGACATATGTCGTGGCGCTTCGAGAAAGCCTATGGCAACGGCCACCTGGTGGACTGGGGCATCCATAATATCGATATCACGCGCACCATCATGGGTTACGATATGCCCACGACCATTGAAGCCCAGGGAGGCATTTATACCCTGCAGGGGAAGACCAACACCCCCGACACACTCACAGCGACCATGCTCTTTGACAAGGTGCCACTGATATGGCACCACCGCCTCTGGGGCACGGGTGAGATCGATCCGCAGTACAACAATGGCATCTTCTTCCACGGTGATAAAGGCACCCTCTACGCTGCCGACAACCGGCTGGTATTGAAGACTACCGGTCGTGATAGCCAACCCGAAATCATGGAGATCCCCTCTCCCCGCATGCAGGAGGAGCATGTGGCTGAGTTCATCCACGCGGTGAGAACCGGCAACAGGGAGCTGATCAGCTGCACCATCGACGATGCCTTCCGTTCCACTGCCACGGTGCAGCTGTCAATGATCGCCTACGAGACCGGCAATAGGGTGCAGTGGGATGGAGAGCGACAGACCATCAACGGCAATGAGACGGCAGCCGCACTACTGGCCAGACCCTACCGCGAAGGGTACCAGCGGCCGTAGATAACTGGTTGTACATAACAAGATTACAACTCCCTGACTATCAACGTGCAGAAAATCAACACCCGGGAAGTCAACGTATAGACAACCAACGTACACAGAAAAAATAAACAGTTGAATAAAATATAAAAACCGAGAATGAAATTACCCATTACCATCGCATGCATCCTTCTCGCAGGAGCACTAGCCGCCCAGGAAAGCGACATTGTTGCCGAGGGTGCCGTTCCACAAAAAGCGGGAACAGGATATCGTTTTACCGAAGGTCCCGCTGTTGCCAAAGATGGCAACGTCTACTTCACCGATCAGCCCAACGACCGTATCCACTACTGGGATGAGCAGGAGGGCATCACCCTCTGGCTGGAGGGCACTGAAAGGTCTAACGGCCTATACTTCAACAACGACGACAAACTGGTTGCCTGTGCCGATGCGCAGAACCGGATCATCCTCTTTGAGAACCGCGATAAGCGGAAGGTGCTCATTGAGGCTTTTGAAGGAAAGCACCTCAATGGCCCCAACGATCTATGGATAGCACCCAACGGGAATATCTATTTCACCGATGCCTACTACCACCGTCCCTACTGGCCGGAAGGCCAGCACGAGGGGCAGGAGGTGCGGGGAGTTTATCTCCTCACGCCAGAAGGAGAGGTTAAACGCGTGATAGACGATTATAAGCAACCCAACGGCATCATCGGCACCCCGGATGGCAAAACACTTTACGTGGCCGATATCGAAGACCGGAAAATATGGCGGTATGAGATCCTGAACGATGGCTCACTGACCGGCAAAACATTCTTTGCGCCGCACGGCTCGGACGGGATGACCATCGACAACCGGGGGAACATCTACCTGACCATGGGTAAGGTGTGGGTCTACTCACCCGAAGGGGAGTTGATCCGCGAGATCGATTTTCCGGAAAGCCCCTCCAACATCTGTTTCGCCGGCAAAAACCGTGATACTCTTTTTGTTACTGCCCGCACATCGGTCTACACCCTGAAGATGAATGCCAGCGGTGTTCAATGAATGCCAATCGTCCCATAATGCCAAATGAAAAGGTAAAGAGAAACAGTTTTCTTATATTTGTGATAACCAAACAAAACCAAATATCATCATAAGCTTAACCCATATGAAAGAAATCGACAAGTATGTAAAAACCCACGAAAAGCGTTTCCTTGATGAACTTTTCGAACTGATCCGTATCCCCTCCGTATCATCACTGCCTGAGCACAAGCCTGATATGTATCGTGCCGCTGAAAAGTGGAAAGAACTTCTACTTGCAGCCGGTGCCGATAAGGCAGAGGTGATGGAGACAGACGGCAACCCGGTGACCTACGGTGAGAAAACCATCGACCCGAAAGCACCTACTGTACTGGTCTATGCCCACATGGATGTGATGCCGGTGGATCCGATTGACCGCTGGAAAACAAAGCCCTTTGAACCGGTAGTAAAAGACGGTAAAATATGGGCACGTGGTGCGGATGACGATAAAGGTCAGTCGTTCATGCATGCCAAGGCATTCGAATACCTCGTGCAATCGGGTACGTTGCCATGCAATGTGAAGTTCCTGATTGAAGGGGAAGAGGAGGTGGGATCACCCAACCTGCCCAAGTTTTGCAAGAAGCATAAGAAGATGTTGCAGGCCGATGTGATCCTGGTTTCAGATACATCTATGATTGCCCGTGACGTACCATCCATCACCACCGGACTGCGCGGCCTCGCCTACTGGCAGGTGGAGGTGACCGGTCCCAGTGTGGATCTACACTCGGGACTCTTTGGCGGTGCCGTGGCCAACCCCATCAATGTGTTGGCAAAGATGATTGCCCAGACAACCGACGACGATGGGCGCATTCTGATTCCCGGTTTTTACGATGATGTCATTGACGTATCGAAAAAAGAGCGTGCCATGATGGGCAAAGCTCCCTTCTCACTGAAGGAGTACAAAAAAGCACTCGAAGTGAAGGAGGTTGCGGGAGAGAAAGGATACAGCACCAATGAGCGCACCGGCATCCGCCCCACATTCGATGTATGTGGTATATGGGGTGGCTACACCGGTGAAGGAGCCAAGACGGTGCTTCCCTCCAAAGCCTATGCAAAAATCAGCACCCGCCTGGTACCCAACCAGGATCATGACAAGATTGCCAAACTCTTTGTGAAATACTTTGAGTCGATCGCACCCAAAGCGGTAAAGGTGAAGACCGAATACCTGCATGGCGGTCCATCGTATGTCTGTCCGATTGATCTCCCGGCCTATAAGGCCGCCGAAAAAGCATATCGGGACGTCTATGGCAAGGAGCCGGTGCCGGTCCGCTCCGGTGGCAGCATCCCCATCATTGCCACCTTTGAGGAGATCCTCGGTATCAAATCGGTCCTTATGGGCTTCGGGCTGGGCTCCGACGCGATCCACTCACCCAACGAGAACTTCCCGTTGGAACAGTTCTATAATGGCATTAGAACCATCCCATTGTTCTATCGCTACTTTGCGGAAGCGATGAGGAAATGAGTTGAAAACCTGACACTCAAATTAGACCTCCAGATAGGCCATATAACGAGTATCCGCAGTAACGGGAGTCAACGACAGGAAGCCGGAAAGAATTTTTCCGTCGGCTACTGAGAGCGGTGACTCTCGTTGCATTTTCTGTTGGAACAACACAGCATCGTGGCTCTTTTTAAAATAATCCACCACGAATCGGCCCTGCCCATCAGTCGCCATAAACTGATCATGGATAGAACGAGCCACCATCCCCATGTTCATTCTCATATTGATCTCCACACAAGGCTGGACCCGATAGCCCTCATCTGTGCGGCAGATCATCATATCCACACCTGCGTACCCGGTGTAAGACGGAAAAGAAACTGTCAGCTTTACCGCCAGCCTCTTACGCAACTGGTGAAGCAGTACAGATGAAATAAAATCAGAAAGTATTTCTTCAATACGATGATCAGCCAGCAGTTGATTGCCGGTGTAGGCACCAGAGGCAGCGGAACTGAAGAGCGAGTAGCCGGCAAAATGGGCCTTTCCATCCTGCAAAAAGAACTCCATCGCGAAGTCCTGTACTTTGTTTAAGATCGGCTCTGCTACTATGCCGCCCTGCTCCCGCAACACCCTTCGGCACCAGTCAGTCTGTTTATCCGTTATCTCTCCCAATATCCATATCAATCCTTTGCCACTTCCCGAGAGCGGCATCTTCAATACCTTATTCCCGGGTGTCGTCGCCAAATAAGCCTGAAGGTTCTCTATTCGCGTAAAATATATCGATTCACCGCAGAAGTATGATTCATCTTCTTGCAACTCCCGCAGTATCCGTACTGCATGCTCCCGGCTTGCATAGCACCTCAACTGTTCAAGCTCAGCCATAGAAGGTAGCAGGTGCTCCTCTGCACCCAGAACAAGCATCATCTTCCTCAACCTCGGATCCCAGCCCCAGGGGATGACCGGTTCACCTGTCCGCAATGCAATCTCACTATAGGAAATCAATTCAGCTGTCAGTGGGAGCATCACTTTCAGGTCATGCAAGAACAACTGCTGGGCCTCCCCGTCGGCAATCACCGCATCGCCTTTGCCGTACCACAGAGGCAGCAGCGCCAGATCATCAGCCATCTGCATGGCAGAAGCCGGCGGTGTGTAGTTGGCCCCAAAGTTTGCAAGGGCGAGATCGTGCCAGGGATTAAAAAAATGCATGATGGCTTTACCTGTCCGAAAAGATTTTATTGATACTCTTTGATCTCGATCTCACCGTTGATGGCCAGCAGCGCATTATCGGCCAGGGCACCCATTTCGTCCTGCCCCGGATAGACATATACAGGTGCAATGCGATAGACCCGCTCGATGATCAGATTACAGAACCATTTGCTATTGGCAATTCCTCCAGTGATCAGTATACCATCGACCGAACCTTTCAGCACGGTGGACATGGCGCCAATCTCTTTGGCCACCTGATAAGCCATTCCTTCCATCACTTTCAGGTATTTTTCGTCACCGTTTCTCGCTTCCTTTTGCGCTATGTAAGCATCGTTGGTGCCCAGGTAGGCCATCATTCCTCCTTTGCCTACAATCATTTCAGACATTTTCTCGTAGCTGTAAATGCCGCTGTAGGCCACTTTCAGTAGTTGACCCACGGGCAGTGATCCCGAACGTTCCGGTGAAAAGGGTCCATCGCCATCAAGACCCTGATTAACGTCGATCACTTTTCCATGCTGATGGGCCCCCACGGTGATACCCCCTCCCAGATGGACCACGATCAGATCAAGATCCTCATACTTTTTCATGATCGATTTTGCATGTGAACGTGCAATTGCTTTCTGATTCAAAGCATGAAAAATCGATCTTCTTTCAAAAAGCGGATGGCCCGACAAACGTGCCAACGGTTGTAGCTCATCTACCACTACCGGGTCGGCAATGAATGCGTCTGCCGATGGGAGCAGCTGTGCAATATCATACGCAATAAGCGCTCCCAGGTTGCTCGCATGCTCGCCCCGTTTGCATGCCAGCAGATCGTTTCGCATTGCTTCATTCACCCGGTACACACCCGATGCAATCGGCTTCACCAGACCTCCTCTGCCAATCACCGCGTCGATGGAATCAACAGGCACATCGGCACCCTGAAGCTCCTGATAGATGATCTCCTTCCGGTATGCATACTGATCGGTGATCTTATCAAACTTACGCAATACTTCGGGAGTATGCTTGATGGTTTTCAGAAAGATCACCTTCTCTTGTTGATAAATTGCGATCTTGGTGGATGTAGATCCGGGGTTGATGACCAGAATGCGTGTATTTGTTGCCATATATTGTTAATTGATTAGTTATTTGATGATGATTTCAGACAGGCGGCCAGGGCGATGGCGTACAACTTGCTTCGTTCATCATCCGAACGAGAAGTCAGTACTACCGGCACGGAAGCACCCATCACTACGGCGGCAGACACAGCTCCGCCCAAAAAGTTAAGCGCTTTGTAAAACATATTTCCCGCTTCAATATCGGGTGCCAGAATGATGTCGCAGTCGCCTGCCACTTCACTCTCTATTCCCTTGTTCCTGGCTGCCTCCCTGCTTACGGCAATATCTATCGCGAAGGGACCGTCCACGATACATCCTTTGATGGAACCCTCCTGATTCATCTCTTTCAAACGGGCTGCATGCAGCGTTGCCTCCATTTTGGGGTTTACCTTCTCTACCGCGGCAACCACGGCGACCTTTGGATGTTTGACACCTATGAGGTGACAGGCTTTGACGGCGTTCTGTATAATTTGCACCTTCTCCTCCAGACCGGGTGCAATATTCATGGCCACGTCCGTCACGCAGAAAAGTTTGTGATAATAGGGCGACACAAAGAAAGCCACGTGACTTAACATCTGCTCCGTACGCAACCCTGCTTCCCTGTCGAGGATGGCCCTTAGCAAATCGCTTGTAGAAACATGGCCTTTCATGAGGATGTCCGCACTCCTCTCTTTCACAATTGCCACGGCCATACGTGCTGCGGATGCCGCTCCTTCACGGTTGTCCAGCAATTCCATCCCTTCCGTAGTGATACCCGCTTTACACGCGGTTGCAGCTATCCTGTCGCTATCACCTATCAGCAGGGGGGTTATAAACCCTTGCATCATGGCATTATGCAATGACACCAGCACATCCTCGTCTTCCGCGGCGGCCACCACCACGGTGCATCTTCTTCCTTCTTTGGCGCGTTGCACCAGTACCGATAAATCGCGGATCGACATAATAGCAATATTGAAACATATTTCTTACAAAAGAACAATTTTTTTTGAATATATGGCCATAATTCGAGAGTAATTTTAGCATAAAGTAAATTATCAGAATATTGTGGCACCAATTTTTTGTCTGTTTCCAACAAAATGGCAATACCAATCCGACTCCAATCAATTAAAAAAATAAATAACGGGTAAACGAATAAAAAACAGGATTGAATGATTAAATTTGACATTTTTAAGCAAGATGTTGAACAAATAAATCGGGGCTGAGTTATGATGTGAGAGAATCAATCCATTACTCCTAAAATATATCCTATGAATAATTATGCTATTCCGTCGCAGGTTCGCATCGGACATATTCACCTCAAGGTGTCCGACCTGGAACGTGCACTTTCATTTTATCACGATCTGCTGGGATTCGAGGTCACCATGATGTACGGCAAGCAGGCTGCGTTCCTCTCTGCGGGCGGCTATCATCATCATATCGGACTGAACACATGGCACAGCGAAGGATTGCCCAACGCTCCTGTCGATAGTGTGGGACTCTATCACACTGCCATAGCCTACCCCACCCGAAGGGATCTTGCGTTGATCCTGAAGCGACTGCTCGAGTCAGGGTACCCGGTAACGGGCGCAAGTGATCATGGCGTATCCGAAGCAATTTACATGAACGACCCCGATGGGAATGGTGTAGAGCTTTACTGGGACAGGCCCAAAGCTCTGTGGCCGTTGGAAGCTGACGGTACGCTCAATATGTTCACGAAGGCGCTGGATGTGCAGGATCTGTTGCGTGAGGCGGACAAAGCTCCGGAAGATTGATGTTACTTAGATGACTCGGTTCTATATTTCAAACGGAAAAAGGCTTGGCTCCTCTTTGGTGATCCCACTCCAAATTCTAATGACAAACTTCTACGTTAAACAGAACTAATAACCGGTATAATTTGTTGATAAATCATCACAAGATAGTCAACACTTTTATTAAAGTAGCGGAAGTCACAAAAGTTCAACTATAAAAATAACGAGTATGACAACAGATTTTAAGACTCAATACAAGACGACAATAAATGCTCCACTTGAAAAAGTTTGGGAGGCATTGACAAATCCTGCAATCGTAGAACAATACTTTTTCGGGACAGAATTAGTAACTGATTGGGAAGTAGGGAAACCAATTGTTTTTCAAGGCGAATGGGATGATAAGAAATACATAGATAAAGGCGAAGTTCTTGAATACGAACACAACAAAAAACTTTCTTATTCCTTTTTGAGTAGCTGGAGTGGTAAGGAAGATTTGCCAGAAAATTATTTATGGGTTTCTTACGAAGTAAAATCAGATGGAGAAAACACTGAATTAACAATTTCCCAAAGTAATTATAACGAAGAACTGGCAGAACATTCCGACGAAAATTGGGCTGCGTTGGTTGATGCAATGAGAAAAATTATCGAAAAATAAAACAGATTTGTCAGCATCGTTTGAACCCTCTGTATTCACGTTATTCGAATCAACGATACATTCGTATAAGCGAATGTATAAAAAAAACTATTTATAGCGTTATTCCAAATTTCAATGATGACTTTGCACATTTTCAACATCAGATACCTGGGATAAATTTGTAATGAATCGCATCGAAATGATTCATAAAATCAAGTTTAAGCATCCATATAGTCTTCTATCAAGAAAAACAGTAATCGTAATGAAAAAAATAATTGGTTTATATATAACTCTGTTTATCTCTCTAACATGTTTTATAATCTCAGCACAGCAATCGAAATTTGCGAATGTCTATTCTTTCATCGAAAATACAGCAGTATTTGAAGCCAACCAGACTGAAGGTCACACGGTTTGTATTCCTTATAAGGCGGTTGAGGAAGCATTAAATCCTCAGCAATCGAAGTCAGAAAATGTGCTTTCGTTGAATGGAAAGTGGAAATTCCATTTTGCCAATACGCCGGAAGGTACACCCAATAATTTTTTTACAACAAACTTTAATGATCAGAAATGGCCTGAAATTACAGTTCCCTCCAACTGGGAAATGCAGAGTTTTGGCGATCCCTTGTTCCGAAATGTAGCACATCCTTTTCGCGCCAATCCTCCTTATGTTCCCCGCGAATACAACCCTACTGGTTCGTATCGCAAAACATTTACCTTACCCCCAAATTGGAAAAGCAAACGCATTTTTTTGCGCATGGAGAAAACCGCTTCGGCATCGTTCGTCTGGATCAACGGACAGGAAGTGGGCTACAATGAAGGGGCGCAGGAGCCTGCCGAATATGATGTTACCAGATTTCTGAAACCAGGAAAAAACAGCATTGCCGTCAACGTCATGAAGTATTCGGATGGTGTGTATCTCGAAAGTCAGGACTATTGGCGCCTGGCTGGTATTTTCGACGATGTTTGGCTATACGCCAAATCGGATGTACATATCTTCGACTGGTATGCCACTACCGACCTGGACGAAAACTATGAGAACGCAAATCTGAATTTACAGATTACGGTAAATAACCAATCGAAAACCGATATACAGAACTACAAGGTTCGAGCTTCCCTGTTTAATTCAGACAATGTGTTGGTTCAGAATTTTACTTCTGATGCCGTTCATATTACTGCTGATAATAAGCAAAATATAAGTATTTCATCAGAAGTATTAAATCCTGAAAAGTGGACTGCTGAAACACCCAATCTCTATCGGTTGACGCTGGAATTAATCAACAGCGAAGGAAAAACCGAAGAAGTAATTGCCGGTCGTATTGGTTTTAAAGAGACCGAAATCCGCCATCAGGTTTTTTTTCTGAACGGAAAAGCGATCAAACTGAACGGTATCAATACGCACATGCAACACCCCGATTTAGGGCATACCATGGATGAAGCGACCATCCGGAAAGATTTTGAACTGTTCAAACAGTTCAATATAAATAGTGTACGCATATCACACTATCCACCTGTAAGGCGCTATTTGGAACTGGCCGACGAATATGGATTCTATATGATTGACGAAGCAGGGGTTGAAGCACATGCCACAGAATATCTTAGTGATAATCCGGACTGGGAACCCATGTATCGCGAGCGGGTTCGCAAAATGGTGTTACGCGACCGCAATCATCCATCCATTTTGTTTTGGAGCGCCGGCAACGAAAGTGGCGAAGGAAATAATATCTGTGCCGTGATTGATGAAGGACGGAAATATGACAGTACGCGATACTGGATGTATGGAGGGAATGCTTTTTCGCATCGCTGCGAAGAGATTATCGGTCCACGTTACCCATCACCTTTTGACCTCAAGAATCAGGTGGGGATGGTTCCTGAAAGTGTTGATCCGCGACCCTCTTTTATGGATGAATACCTTTCAGTGGCCGGAAATGCCGGGGGCGGACTGGACGAATACTGGGATGTGATTTACCAGTATCCACGCATCATGGGCGGAGCTATCTGGGATTTCGTGAGTCCGGGCTTACGCGAGCCGGTTCGTAAATTGACAGACTCTTCACCAAACAAGGTAGCAACGCACCTCATGGGACGCGCCAAGCTGGTTGCCGGACACGATGGAAAAGGAATTGATCTGAATGGTCACGACCAATGGGTGGAAGTGTACCAGGATAAAAACACAGAAATTTCCGGCAAAGAATTAACGGCTTCGCTTTGGATATTTCCACGCGATTTAATGAAAATGGGTGGAACACTGCTCACTAAAGGAAACAATCAATTTGGGTTGCAGCAAATTGGTGCCGATTCTCTCGATTTCTATATCTACACTTCGAGAAAGAACCATGTCCGTGCTGCTTTACCCGAAGATTGGACACAAAACTGGCATCATGTGGCCGGTATTTATGACGGAAAATCGATAACCCTATTTATCGATAACAAAAAGGTGGCTGAAAAACCGGTCACCGGGAACATTACCAATTTCCCTTTTCCGCTTAATGTGGGTAAGAATGCCGAGACACACGGTCAGCATATGTCCCTTTATTTGTGTGATGCCATAATCGACCAGGTTAGCATTTTCCCCAAAGCGGTTGAAATCAATGATTTATTCGCAGCATTACCGGAATTGAAGCAACGTGCAGCTTTGTGGCTCGATTTTGAACAGGAGCAAAACGAAGGCTCGTTTTTTAGCTATGGCATTGACGCACGTACCTATGGAACTATTTGGCCCGACCGGGTTCCACAACCTGAAATGTGGCAAATAAAAAAGTCGGCTCAACCCATTTCTGTAAAGTGGAGCAATGCCGAAAAAATGGAAATTGAAGTGCAGAACCGGCACTTTTTTACCCATACGAGTGCCTTTGAAGCACGCTGGAATCTGGAAGAAAACGGAGTATCAATAGCTTCCGGAAAATTGGAGGTGGATGTGGAGCCGGAAGCAAAGAAAATCTACGTGCTTTCCATACCAAAGCCTGAGCTAAAAGCCGGTGCAACCTATCTGGCAACAGTTAGTTTTCATTTGAAAGAAGCTACACAATGGGCGCCGAAGGGTTTTGAAAAGTGTTGGGATCAATTGGAATTGCCATGGATTGTTCCTGCCGATAAAAAATTGGGACAGCATCCGACCAACCCTTTAAAGGTGACAGATAATGAGCAACAATTGATTGTATCGGGAGTAAATTTCGATTATACCTTTCATAAAGCCGATGGTCAATTGCACTCCATGAAATACATGGGTACAGAATTGCTGAAACAGGGAGCGCAACTCAATGTTTGGCGTGCCCCTGTGGCAAACGAACTGGACGACTGGACAGTACCTGCGGTTAATTTATTTCCCAGAGCCGAGGGCTACGGGAGGATGGTTGCTACTGCATGGTATTCCATCGGTCTGGATAAGATGAAGTCAACACTTGAATCATTCAGCTTTGAAATGAAGGCTGAAAATATAATTGTCACTGTTCGTGAAATTGCTCTTTTTGGAAATGCAGGCAATGCAGGCTTCGAAAATGAGATGATTTATACGATTTCGCCCGATGGCGAAATTAGTTTACAACACACGATTAATCCGAATGGGAAAATGCCCATGTCGTTGCCGCGCATCGGTACGAAATGGGTTTTCGATGACCAAATGCAACATGTAGAATGGTTTGGCCGCGGGCCAGAGGAGAATTATCCCGACCGCAAAACCGGCTACCGGATAGGGCTTTATCAATCGACCGTTGATGCCATGTTTGAACCCTATTTAATACCTCAGGATTGTGGCTTGCGCACCGACAACCGCTATGTGCGACTGTCAAATGACGGAGGAATCGGAATTGAACTTTCGGCAACTCAACCCTTCAATTTCAATTGCTATCATTACAGCACCGAAAATCTGTCAAAAGCCAAACAGACCTATCAATTGATCAAATCGGATGGTGTGACATTCAATTTCGACTACCAAACGACAGGGGTAGGATGCACGGCAACGGGGGTGATAAATAAATATCAAACCATCCCTCAATCCATACAGTTCACAAGTTCGATAAAACCATTTAAAATCAATATGTAAGCCTGAAATTTTTCAAAATGTCATGTTCGACAATAGAATGAGATTTCCATATGGTTAATTGACTGTTTGACAATTAACATTGAAGCAAGGACGATCAATGATATATATGAAATATTGTTCTATTTCTGATCGTATTCATCATCAGTAACGGGACCTGACCATACAGCCCCGCCCAAATCGGTATTCAGGCTCACGGCAATGTGAGAGAACTCACTATCAGGTGTTGCACCATGCCAATGTACAATATCAGCAGGTATTTCGACATAATCGCCTTTCTGCAAGAATCGGGCTGGCAGACCTTTGGCTTTATAAACTCCTTTTCCTTCTGTGACAAACAGGAGCTGGCCACCCGGGTGTGAGTGCCAGTGTGTTCTTGCTCCCGGAGCGAAGGTGACATTTCCTACACTGGCATGCAGTCCACTTTCTGTAGTTCCCAGCATGTTGAGCCATACCGTCCCGGTAAAGTTGGGACTGTTTGTCAAGCTTCCTTTTGACGACCATGATTCGTTTCGAGGATTATCCTCATCTTTGTCTTCTTTCACGCGATCGCACACCAAATCATTTAAAACAGATTGAGCCTCCCGTGCTTCTTTTTTACCCACTTTCTCTTTTAGGATTCCGATAAATTCAGTTAACTGGGCGGGCGTGAATCCAAGATGCAAACATATATTCAAATGTGAACGCAACATAGGCTCAGCCCTGCCAATGCTACTGAGTACGGAAATGGTTACCAATTCACGCTCTGCAAATGTCAGTACATCGCGTTCGAAAAGATCGGCGAACAAATGTTCTTTCAGGAATATTTCAATTACCGGGGCAAAAGCAGCATAACCACTCCGTGTATCAGATTGTGGGACTCCGGTCAAGTCTTCCAGTATTTCCTTGCCACGGTCATACTTGCTCCTCTCGTCAATGATGATTGAAGCATCTTTACCCACTTCATCTGTTATTCCCTTTGCTTCGCGCTCTTTGATCACCTCCATGAGTGTTTGTAAACCCCTGATGCTGCGGGGAAATCCACTATATGCATAGAGATGAACCATCGCTTCTTTTACCTCATTCACCGTTAATCCGGCATCCAGTCCTTCGTACAGTGAAGTTTTTAACTGATTCAAATCTCCGATTGCCGTGTATGCTGCAATCGGAATCAGGCTTTTTTGCTTCAGGCTCAACACATCCTTTTCGCCTGCTGAATCTTGGGCATTCAAATTTCCAAACATACAAAAAACGATCATCAAAACGGTGAATGTACGAATCTTCATCTCTTTCATTTTCTTGCTATTCAATGCTAATTATCATGAAATTATTGAACATAATTTCCATCATTTTATCTGTTAGCCCAACTGTCAAGCTGTTCCAGCGTCACATTGAAGAAGCGTTTGTCCTTGTTCAGCGAACGCATTGTCGTCATCTCTTCATCGCTTAGCGTAAAGTCGAAAATAGAGATGTTTTCCTTGATATGAACAGGATTGGTTGCGCCAGGAATGACGGAGAAACCCTCCTGTATATGCCATCGGAGTATAACCTGGGCAATACTTTTATCATGCGCATCGGCAATTTTTTTGATCACCGGATCTGACAAAAGACCCTCATCACCATGTCCCAGAGGGTACCAACACTCAATGATGATGTCATAAGGTTTTACCCATTCACGGATGTCGTTTCGCTGCGCATAGGGGTGACATTCGATCTGCAACGCCACAGGTTTGATCTTCATGTGATCGACAATGGCATGGAAGCGTTCTTTGCTGGCGTCAAAATTACTGATTCCCAACGCACGCACCTTCCCTGATGCAACGGCCTTTTCCATCTCCTTCCAGGCATCGATGTAATCGCCAATAGGCTGATGGATATAAAGCAAGTCGATATAATCGGTCTGAAAGCGTTCCAGAATTTTATCAATCGATTCCAATGTTATACCATCCTTATAGTCGGAAACCCATAACTTGCTGGCAATAAAAAATTCCTCACGCGGAATACCGCTTTCCTTCATGGCTTCGCCCACAGCACCCTCTACACGATAGGCGGTGGCGCAATCCACATGTCGAAAGCCATTTCTGAATGCCTCCAGACAAGCCTCCTTGGCCGCTTCGTATGAGATAGCAAAAGTGCCTATACCCAGCCGTGGCATCTCCATTCCGTTGTTCAGTTTCAGGGTTGGCACAGAGGCTTTTGGTGCTCCCGGGGTCATCAATCTTGTAAACGCTAGCGAACCTAACTTCCAGACATTGCCTTCTTTAATATATACTTCGGTTACTTCAAAGGGATTGGTCACTTCGTTCCCTCCAACCACTGCGAGCAGAGTAATCCTGTTTAAAAGAATTGCCGTATTGTCAATGATATTGACAGATACCTCGTGGATATCGGCATTCTTGTACCAGATTCCACCACTTTGAATGATGTTCAACTCCTGTTCGGTTCCCCATGAACCACCCATATGGACAAAAACGGCTTTTTCATGGAAGAGTTTAGACAATTCATCCACATTTTTGCCGGCCATCCATTCCCATTTCGCTTTTGAAAGGTTGATAATTTCATGCTCTGCTTCACCGTTTTGGGCAACGGCAAAATGTACACTGACAACAGTTAATAAAAGTCCGATTAATGTTGATCTCATAATGTGTGATTGAATTAATTTATCGTGTTTACAAATATCGATCAAAGAATTCTCCGAGCTTACTGGCCGCCTTCTCCACATACTCAGGAACATAATAAGTCTGTATATGGGTTGCACCTTCAATCAGGAACAGTTCTTTATTGTCTGTTCCTGTAGCCAGTTTGAATGCACTTTCGGTCATGTAATAGGTGTCGGCCTTGCTGCCAGCCATCATCAACAGGGGCTGGTTGATCAGCGCCATGCGGTCGTTTGCATCGAAAGCCATCAGGTCGATCAGGCTAGCGGTGGTATACCGGAAGGTAGAATTGGGGTGTGCATGGGTGCGGTGGTAATAATAATGACCTTCGCGATAGAGGTCAAAAGGCATTTGATCAGCCATCTCATCGGTTGTTGCGGAATCAGCCATGTAGCGCACTTCTCCACCGGCAGCTTCCTGGGCACGAGCATCAGAAGCCTGTTTCAACCGTTCCTGAATCGTCTCCAGTTGCGAATCCCTGAATCCGTTACGTCTGACCATTCCGGAATTGAACATGCTCAGTGTTGCCACCGCTTTAAAGCGCTTGTCGGTCTGCGCTGCCGCCAGAGAATAGCCGCCGCCGCCGCAAAGACCGAGCAGTCCCAGTCGTTGGGCATCTGCACCGGCGTATTGTGTGATATAATCAGCCATGCCCCGGATGTCTTCAATCCGAAATGCGGGCTTGTCCGTATTGCGGGGTTCTCCTCCACTGGCACCCTGATACGAAGCGTCGGCCGCAATGGTGATGTAACCCGATTCCGCCAGACGCTGTGCATATAACCCGGCTACCTGTTCCTTGACTCCCCCGTTGGGGTGGGCCACCACGATCACCGGATAACTTTTCGCCGGGTTGAAATTGGCAGGGGTGTATACATTGGCTGAAATTTCGATGCCTTGCAACAGATAGTGGACCGGATGAATATTTACTTTTCCCGGCAAATTTTCTGTAATTGCATCCTGATAAACGAGACCAAAAGGATTGTCTATCTTTTGTTGTCCCATAAGAAACACGCTGGTTGTTATAAACATAGCAATTATACTATTTATTTTACTCGTTCTTTTTAATTTCATCTCTTTCATTTTTATTTGTCTAATTCTTTGCTTTTTAACCACTCCGACATCAGGTCGGCAACTTCCACATTGTTCAAGTCTGAAAACGGGAAATGGGTATTGCCTTTGATGCCTATTTCAGGCAGATGAACGACCGTTACATCTCCGCCATACTTGTTGACCGTAACCCGCCACAGTCGGGCCATCTCAAGGCGCACCCTCCATCCGTCCTGTCCCGGATTTGGGTTAGGCTCTTCGGGAATATTGTCACCGTAATAAATCACAATGGGGATTTTGGTCAATTGCTTGAAATCCTCCATCGGAATGCCAAATGCTTCGAGCAACCCGCCCGCACTGGGGAGAGGTTCAGGTACTTCACCCTCAGGGAACACGAATCCGGAACCCGGTTCATAGCAAACAATCCCTTTCACGTTTCGATTCTTGATTGTGGTGAGCCAGCCCATCCCTCCTGAATGGGAATGTGTCACCAGAACAGCCTCACCAATCTTGTCAAGAAGTGCGGAAATCGCATCCACGTTGACGTTGATATCAATTGTCCCGATATTTGGGGTCATGCTACGGAAATATTGTTCGAGTGCTGCGGAGTCGCTTGAGAACTGCACCCCTTCAAAATAATCGGGCCAGATGCCAATACGAAAAGTGCCAAACCAGCCCTGTTCATCGGCGACGGGATCAATTGTCGCCGGTACGGTGCTACGGCCGGCATTTCCCCTTCGAGGCTGATCGATGACATACACGGGAAAGCGCCTCCTCAAAAAGATATTCTGATACCCTTCCCGCCCGTCGGGTGTCGTCTCCCAGGTTTTGGAGAACTGACCCAACCCGTGCCACATCACCAGCGGATATTCGCGTGCATCTGCCGGGACCTGGTAAAACACATACGCATGATCACCATGAAATGTCTGCCCCTCCGGAGTCTGGTGATAGGGGTCAAAGGTGCCCTGATTCTCAATGACGGTTCCTCCGACTGTGAAACTGCCCTGTTCCTCTATTTGAATCGCTTCGCTGTTTTGTTTCTCATCTTTGTTTGCACAGGATAAACCCAAAAGCAGCAGGAATAATGCAGATACAACAAGTGTTGTTTTTAGTTGATTTACTTTTGTCCAATTCGTCTTCATATATCGCTGTTATTTTGTTACTGAATGCCGGATTATACCAACTTGTTATCGGTAGATCATTTAAGCTGACACTTCAAATCCCTTAATCTCTATTTTCTTGTTTTCATTTTGTATAAAGCATTTTCCATTGAGCAATCGGGGAAAATTGATTTTACAAAGATCTGACATCCTGTCCAACAAATTTGTATACAGATTACGGTTTAACCTACCATTTTTACTGATTAATCCTGTAAGATAGCAATTTAAATGAAGTTATCACTATTTTTGCAGGCAACATATATTGAAAGCTATGGAAGGAATTTACAGATTTGACACAGTTAATGCATACAACCAATTGAATAATCATGAGACACTACATCCATTGGTGAGTGTGATTGATTTTTCAAAAGCCAATCCCAGAACATGGGGGAAAGAAAAGAAAGTGCGGATCAATTATGGTCTGTATTGTATATTCCTGAAAAATGTAAACTGTGGTGACATCAAATATGGACGTAACTATTACGATTACCAGGAAGGAACACTTGTTTTCGTTTCACCAGGACAAGTGATGGAACTGGACAATGATGGTTTAGTTTATCAACCCAAAGGGCATGCGCTGGTATTTCATCCGGATCTGCTTCATGGTACTCAATTGGCAAAAAATATCAGCGACTATAATTTCTTCAGTTACAAATCAAATGAAGCGTTGCACCTGTCAGAACGTGAAAGACACATAGTACTGGATTGTTTCGCAAAAATTGAATATGAATTGCAACAGAGTGTGGATAAGCACAGTAAGAAACTCATCGCTTCCAATATAGAACTGTTTCTAAATTACTGTAACCGTTTTTACGACAGGCAATTTATCACAAGAGAAAATGTCAATCAGGGAATAATTGAGAAATTTGAAGAGAAGCTGAACGACTATTTCTCATCAGATAAGCCACAAAGATTAGGATTACCTTCCGTGGCCTACTTTGCAGATGCACTCCACTTGTCGGCAAATTACTTTGGAGACCTGATTAAAAAGGAGACAGGTAAATCGGCTAAAGAGTACATTCAATTTGAAATCATCAACCTGGCAAAGAACCATATATTCAACAAGGAGAAAACAATCAGCGAGATTGCTAATGAGCTGGGGTTCAAATACCCCCAGCATTTTACCCGGATGTTCAAGAATGAAACAGGATTGACACCGAATGATTTCAGGAATCAGAACTGATATTCAACGGCAAAAATCGGGATATCTGTCCTATTGCTTATTTGCCGGTAAATATCCGCCTTGTGTACAGCAGGAATAAGATTTACCCAGGATCATTCCCTCCACCAGAATCTGGGCCGAGATCTCGGGATCCAGTGCGAGTTCCGGTTGTTCATTTTTCCGCGGAAGAGGATCTGTTGAATCCTGAAAGAATAGTTGCCGGTTCATGATGTTGAGGGATTGAGTTTTTGGGTTTAATGTTGTTCCTCAACCCGTTTGAAAGGACCACGAGGTGGTAACCACACAGTTTCGTGAGAAAGAGAGCATGTAGATCGATGGATGGAAGGAATAAATGAAACCTTAGCGATCAGCAAAGGGTGGCTTAGATCCATCTACCTTTGTGTATTCAATGTAAGCATCAAAAGAAGTACCGTCGTTTAGATACTTTTTTCTCGGCTTTGGTGCATATTCAATCTTTACAGCATCAATAGATTCGAGATTTGCTTGTAAAATTTCCTCGAAAACTTTCCTGCAAAAATTTTTGTCTTTATCCAACGGGATGAAAATATTAAAAGGAATATGTTCACTTCTCAACATATTAGAATAAAGAGCTTTATTATACTTTCGATATGCCCTAACAGCATCAAATACCCCAAATCCATCATAGAAGTTTTTCCCTTTCTCGCCATCACATTTTGTGAGATAATTACCATAGGAGTCATAAGGTAATTCAAGATAATTCAATCTGAAATCAGATTGATGTTGTCGAGCACGTTTCAGAAAATCAGTAGGATCAGTTCTATCATCCTTTGGATATTGTTTTCCAACTCTAATAATTTGGGGAGACCTATAGGGAATTATAAAAAAGGCAGAAATTGTTAGCTTTAAAAGCATTTAATTCTAACATTCCATGATTTTTTAGAATAACAATGGTTTTAACTCTAAGATAATTGCATTTTTTAGAATTAGATATATCTTTGTTCCAAATATAATGGAATAACAGTATGAAAAAGTTTCAATCTGGCACATTCATCAGCCAGGGAGGGTACAAGAGCTTTCAGCCAACCCTGTTGAACCGTCACTGGGTCATCGACGACATGGAAGTGATCAGTCTACTGAGCAAGGCAGACAGATTCCTAGGACGTTTGGACATGTACTCCGAGTATGTGGACATAGACCTGTTCACCCAGATGCACATTGCCAAGGAGGCTACACAATCCTCAAAAATTGAGGGAACACAGACAAAAGTTGAAGAAGCCTTTCTGTCAAAATCTGAGATCAGCGTCGAGAAGAGAGATGACTGGGAGGAGGTACAGAACTATATCACGGCCATGAAAGAAGCCGTTGAAATGCTTCATGCACTGCCATTCTCCACAAGGTTGATCAAGCAAGCCCACAAAGTACTGCTTCGGGGTGTCAGGGGCGATCAAAAACAGCCGGGCGAGTTCCGCAAAAGTCAGAATTGGATCGGGGGAGCAACACTACATGATGCCGTCTTCATCCCACCGGTTCACTATGAGGTAGATGCGTTAATGTCGGATCTGGAGAAGTTTGCGAACAATGAGGAGGATCATCTGCCTGACCTGATCAAAATAGCTTTGATCCATTATCAGTTCGAGACCATACACCCCTTCCTGGATGGTAACGGCAGGACAGGCCGACTTCTGATCACCCTATATCTTGTCTCGAAGGATGTGCTGAAGCGACCAATCCTCTACTTGTCGGATTTTTTTGAACGCCATCGGAGCCTATATTACGACAATCTGATGCGGGTCAGGAGTCATGGAGACATCAACCAGTGGCTGAAATATTTCCTTACGGGAGTGATCGAGACCTCCAAGAAAGGAGTACAAACGTTGGATTCGATTATTCAAATGAAAGAAACCATCGAAAATCAAATGGTTACACTGGGAAAACGAAGTACAGATGCACGGCTTGTGGTCGCTCACATGTACAAGAAACCAATCGTTTCGGCGAAAGAGTTGGTTAAAATGACCGGCAAGTCGTCACAAACAGTATATAACCTACTTGCTGACTTGGAACGATTACAGATCATCAAAGAGATCACTGGAGCTCAGCGGTACAAACTCTATATGTTTGAGTCGTACATAAATTGTTTTAAGTAGTATCTCATGCGGGGATAAGGTCTTCTTTCAAATTAGATAGAATGTAAAGCAGGAATAAATGAAACGAAAGAAGATAAAAGTAGCTCAATACCTTACCAAGATGTCCGATGAGTAATGGTTTCCCGACAAATTGCATAGGGCGCTGGAAATTACCAAAATGAACCAAATTTAGAAAGAAAGATGCCGGCAGAAGCCGGATACAGGACTTCAAAATTGGCCCGGTAGTAATTGGTTATGAGGTATAAAATCTTGTAGTCCGAGGGGCCGTCTCATAATAAACAAAGAGATGGCCTCTTGACATGAGTCTGGCGACAGAAGTTTACAATACAGCCTAAAAGCAGATTATAGATGATGAAAATGATTATCTGTTGTTTCTGACATAGGTAATTGAAAAAGCTTTGCACTTGCGGTGTTCCTGCAAGAACTCCTCAATGGAGTAGCCTTTGCGAGGCTCGAAAATATCCAAACCCCTACCCAGCAAGATATCCCAGCCAGTATCGGTGGAGATCTTACGGTCGTGTATATTTTTGAATTCGTAGTTGAAGTCAATACCAATCTCCGCAACCGATTCCTTTATTTCATCAAAAGCATCTATTGAATCCGGAATATACTCATCTGTGTTCCAAGTCACAAGATTCACTTTCACATCGGCGTCAATATCTTTCAGCTGCGCGATCAAACTCAAAAATTCAATCAAATTCTTGATTTGATATGGTAATCGGATGTATGCATCTTCGATGGATATTTGCGTAGCGCCTTTGACATAATCCCCAAATAACAACTGGTATGAGATCCCGGATTGATTTTCGCGAACCGTAATATTTTTAACCTGAGGTGAGGGTTGGATTCTTGGCCGCTTTGTATTTCCCTCCTGTACAGTTTCCGTATTTTTATCTTCAATATCAATATCGGCGTCATCTTCAGCTTCAGGATTAACAGGTTGAAATAATCCCGGGCTGGCGAGCCGTTCAAGCGTTTCAACGGACACGACCTCCCCATCGGGAATGACAGTATAACTGAAAAGAGCAGGTTCGGCCCGGAAGGTCTCGTCAATGATATACAGTTGATCTTTTACCCGTTTTCGCCTTTCCACTGCAAAATCAATTAACTCCAATGCTTCTTCCTTTTTGAAATTCTTATCGGGATAAATGAGTTTCATCATACCTGAAAATGTTTTACGAATCGCGTTGAGATCACGTTCTGAAAGAGAGTTGTCAAATTTCACATATTGATTCATCAACGTAGAAAAATCCTGTTTCCGCAGCTCGTGTAATAATTCCGCCAAATAGTCTGAAATAAAACCAAACCCGTCGCTAAACCATGATTTCTTGAGTACACGAACCTCCCACCCCGGGCTGTAA
>NZ_DHOS01000061.1:24497-24858 GCF_002410825.1 Proteiniphilum sp. UBA5384
AGCCCCTTTGATAAAAGCATCGGGTATTGATTCGAAAAGATGCGTATTCTTGAGCATGTAGGGAACCGTGTGTTTCGTATTGCCAATAAAAGCCATGGAAGCGGTGGCTTCATGTGTAGCTCCACCCCTGTTGAAAGATTTATTGGCCAGGTAATTTTGCATGGTCTCAATCATGGTAGGGTCGATCTTCTTACCCGGTTGGTGTTCGTACTCGTCCCATGTAACAACATCCCAATAGCCTATCAAGCCAAGGATTTCCTTGTTTCCGGAATGTTTCACAAATAGGCGTGCTGAGGTCACATCTCCCCCTGAAACCAACACCCCGTTAGGAGATAGCTCCTGAAAGATGTGAGTCTTACCC
>NZ_DHOS01000057.1 GCF_002410825.1 Proteiniphilum sp. UBA5384
GGTGCATATGCTCCGGATTATCCATCAATTCGGTATCATTTGATGGCAAGGCCTACCAACATCTGATAGAACCAACAAATGACGGTTTAAATGTAATGTTGAAATCAGGAAAACAGACAGCATTAAAAGGAACCTATACAAAAAGAAACAGGGATTTAAGCATCAAATTTTCCTATAACAGAACTTTCAAAGGTGGAGTGGATTATCCGAACAAGCGAAGTGGAAGCTGGACCGCTCCTCTCAGGCCCGACTATACCTTGAGTATCTGGCCTAAAATCTTTTCCGAGAGAGAGGCGGAACGTAACGAGTCGATTGTCCATATCCATTTCGACGCGAAATACAAGATCGACAATTTCTACCAGACGGTTCAACCGGATCTGGAAGGTGCGGAATTGGAGATGGAACTTGATCGGATAGAGATCGACGAACGCAAAGGCACCTACAAGAATGTGGACCTACTCAAGATGCATGCCTATAAGGATGCCATCCGCCGTTCGGGAGGGGCCTATATCTTATATCCGGGTGCAACCGATGAGACTTTCAGGGGTTTTCACGAGATCATTCCCGGATTAGGGGCTTTTTCGGTGAATCCCTCTCCCGATAATACCGACATAAAGGAATTGTCAAATTTCATCGACCTTGTGATTGACCATCTGCTCGACAGGACTTCCCAGCGTGAAAAGTTATCGGACGAGACCTATCATATCTTCAAGGAGGCAAAAGATGATGATAACGTCATACACGAACGTATCCCCGAGTATGTGGATAAAGAGAAAGCCTTTGCAGATGAAGTATCTGTCCTGATCGGATTCTATAAAAACGAGGAACACCTACAATGGATATTGCAGCACAATCTTTATAACTTCCGTACCGGTACCGACAGAGGGTCGCTTCCCCTATCTGAAATGCACATTCATGCGAAATACCTGATTCTACACGGAAAAGGTGAACTGGAAACAGACAGGATTTTCAAACTCACCCCCAAAGGAGCTAAAATCTTTTCAAGAAATGATTTGCTGAGAAGCGGATACCCCGAACCCAAAGGTGAGTTGTATATCGTTTTTGAAATAGAAAGGAACGCTTCTGAAGATCTCGACAATATAAAAATCGATTTGAGGAGATTACCACAGTTCAAGACATACCGAAATTCAGCCAAACCGTTTTCGGCCACTTTATCGGAAGTGCTAAAGTCTAAAATCATCGGGTTACATCAGTGATTTCCGGCCTTCGTATCTGACGGATTTCGGTTATAGCACATTCCACCCCAGCGCAATAAGCTGCGTGGTATGAATTTTATCCCTTCCCCTGTTCGTGGTAATCTTTTCCACCCAAAATTCAGTATTCGTTTTAGGGGTAGTGGCATATTTGCATCCTTCGTGACCATGCCAGAAACAGCCATGCACGAAAATGACGGTCTTATATCTGGGTAAAACAATATCGGGTGTTCCGGGAAGTCTTTTATCGTTTACGCGATAACGGAAGCCCCTTGCAAAAAGAGCTCTCCGTAATATCATTTCGGGCCTGGTATTCTTCGACCGGATCCTTGACATCACCTGTGACCGCTTTTCATTATCCCAGATATCCATTCAGTTTTCAATAAACATACTATCTATGCAAAAATACAAAAAAGTACAAACAACAGTAAACAATCGACTAATCATCTATATTACAGTAAAATAATTGGATCCTTTATTGTTTATACCTATAAGTTTTTGTGAATTTGTCAGGTCAACATACAAAACAAGCAGTCTCAAAATTGGCCGGGTGTACGCAGAATCACTGACTGGATATCATCGGGATATCCACCGTCATCTGTTCGTTACCGAGATCCTGCGAGGAACAGGGTGTCAACTCCAGGGAATGGTTCATAGACATGATTGCCAAAATACCCTACTATCAAAAAAACAGCAGTATAAACTCTAGAACTTTCTTCCTCTGGAATGAGCAAAATTGGAGAACTCGTCTATTACTGTAATACGGATGATAAGAAATTTGTGCTATTTGTGCAATTATTGTGCAATCTTATTTAACATGAGGAACAGGTACACCAGACAAAGGGTCTGTATCACAACAATGAGATACTATTATCTGCGTATCTTCTTCTCTTGCAGATGATAAAATCTATGAAATAGAAAAAAGGTATTCCAGATTTTGATTATTCAGAGTCGCAATTCCTGATTTCATGCTTAGACAGACATAATATAGGGTTTTACTTACTCGTGCAAGGCAAGGAATGGTGATTGTCATTCCTGAAGGGAATGAGGAAGATCATACTCGTAAAAAAGAGTATTACGATGGAACATATAATTATTTGAAAAATATCGGATTACAAACACTATAAATATCCTCTTGGCTCCCTACCCGATTCCCATGTAGGTATATATCTGCTTGACCATATTGATGCCGAAATATCTGTATCCTGCCATTCCGGCATGTTGACCCCAGCAAGTCTCTGATAAGAGAGACTGCCTGATATGATCTCTACCTTCTTCTCTCTCGCGACTATCTGCTCTTGAACCGTTCCCAGAGAATAATACCTTTACTTGGTGTTTTGAAATACATGATTCGAATTTGAACCAAATTATTTTGAGGCGCGTGAGCCGAGTTTGATCGAATTGAGCCAAAAATTACAAAATAACAAACAATACGAACAATTAATGAACGATTATTTTTTTGAGAAAATATTTTGCACCTCTTCCCTTGCGCCATAATCTATTAGAGTTAACCTGATTTTCAAAAGTGTGATACAAAAAAACAGCGAAAAGTTGCATGATAATGGAACTTAATATATCTTTACAGCACGGAAAGAAAAATAAGGACATACGGTGGTTATTTTGAATCCTTTATGGATACGCTTACCGACAAGGAACAGCATAAAATCCAATACGGTCTTGATTTGTTGAAAACGGAGGATTAGGATATCTGCAAAGTTTGTACCCTTTATAAAGGATGGATTATATGAATTAAGAACCGAATACAACGGAAACATATATCGCGTATTTTTTATTTTCGACGACGGACAGATCGTTGTTTTATTTAATGGTTTTCAAAAGAAAACTCGTAAAACGCCAAAAACTGAAATCGAGAAAGCAATTAAAATTAAAAATGAATATTATGCAGACAAAAAAACATACCAATAATCACCAAATTGTTGATTACGATGCAGTACTTGATGCCAAATTCGGAAAAGCCGGCACGCAGGAGCGTGAAGATTTCCGTCGCGAAGCATACGCCTATTACATGGGGCAGATAATATACAACGCACGTAAAAGTGAAAAAGTAACCCAGTCGGAACTGGCAAGTCGTATAGGGGTGAACAAATCCTATATCTCAAAAATTGAGAATGGGGATATAGAACCCGGCTCAGGAACGTTTTACCGGATTATCGATGCGCTTGGGTTACGCTTTGAAATAACAAAAAAGATATGCTAAAATTATAATGTACGAACCATTCCTGAAGGGAATGAGGAAGATCATACTCGCAAAAAAGAGTATTACGACAGTACATAACGAACATCCCGAATTATGGTAATGAATATTGACAACAAACATGTCGGATGTTACAGATGACGGGATATGGCTACCGGGCTATCGGGGTGAATGCCGTTATCTTTAGTTTTATCTTGCAGATTTAACAGGGGAGTGATATCCCAACTTGAGTAATTTGCCAGGACATTATCTTCGGAAACCATCCTGAGTGTTTGTAATATAGGGTCTGTAAGCGATTGGGGGGACGTTTTGTTCTGAAGCAACTCTTCAAATAAATTCATCGTGTCAATAAGAGACTCGCTATGATCCATACTGTTAAAATCGTCAAACATCGAGTACCATTCATCCCGTTCGAAATGATTATTGAGGGTGACAATCATCTGTGTAAGCAAACTAAGCGCTTCACCATAACGTTCTTGTCCGTAGAGAGATGTGGCTATTTCCACCACATCTTCAATATTGTTCGCTGTTTCGTCTAGTTCCCAATCTTCCGAAGTCAGAGTGAACAACTCTTCCAGCAATGGTGCATACATCTCCATACAGGGTATTTCCTGTGACGGGGCTTTGATGGAGCGTATCTTATCAGCGCACTCCATATTCTTTAAAAAATCAGATCGGCGCATAATTTGTAAATCGTAATCTTACTTATAACTAATTCGGGGATCAACATAGCCAAGAATAAGAAGCTTTCATAGAATAATCCATTTTCCGGATTTAGTTGATCCTTCGTGTTTTATAACACCATCATTGGACATTACTTGAATGTGATATTTAATACTTCCATGAGAATATCCCAATTGAATTTCTAATTCTTTTCGAGTTATAAATGGATTGTTTTTTATTGCCTGTAAAATCTTTTCTTGGATGTTTCTTGGATGTTTCTTGGATGTTTCTTGGACGTTTATTGGATGTTTCTTGGATGTTTCTTTGGCTTTTCTTTGGCTTTTATCTTCTTTTTTCTGGGTAGTTTCCGGGTAGTTTCTGGGTAGTTTCTGGGTAGTTTCTTCTTTTTCTTGGGCAATATTAACTCCAAAACCTTCCTCGAAATATCTTTTCGATACATTTTCCACTACCCTGAAAGCGGTTACCAGGGAAAAATCGAAAATGGCTTTTCCGTTGCCGTTTTCTTCCAACTCCTTTTGTACTCGATAAACACCTCGACTAAAACGATTCACATATCCCAGCACTTTCATTGCCTCGGCAATAAAAGGATTGCGGTAATCACTTACATTGGGAAAGTTCTCCGGGGTCACTTTTCCATATAATCCTCCGGGGTTTTGTACCTCTATACGATCGTCATATTCATAGAATTGCACAGCCCCATTGGCTTCTTGGTCACGGTGCATGATCGAATTCATAAGTAATTCACGTGTAGCCCAGTAGGGATATTTGGAGAACGTTTCCTCCCGTAACACGCTCACCGGGATAGGACGTTTCTGTGATATACTTGTTTCGATAAACGTATCGATCCTAGGCAACACCACACAAAGATTTCCACTGAATTTATATTCGTTAACAATATCTCCGGCCCGGTCATTTCCTTTGAAACGGACATACTGAACATAGCAACCGGGCAAATAGCGTTCGGGATTCGTTCCGAAAAGGACGATGGCTCCATTAGTGGGACAGTCGTAACGCAAATCGTAAAATCCGAGCGATGCAAGTTGCTCTTCGATACTTCGCTTATCTTCAGCAAGTACCTCTTCGGCAACAGCTTTGGGGAGGAATTCCTTTTTGATTAGTTTTACATCCAAATCGTTAATGGTCGTCCCCAGACACGGCATCGCATCGAATGTATGTACGTTGGACAAACGGCGTTCGGTTAATATTTTTACTTCGGCCTCGGTGGCCATGCTTTTACGAGGTCCTACCCGTACCCAAACACGCCCACGGTACCGTACAGGTGGAAATTCCGACGGTTGGACTTCAGCTACCAATAAATCACCGTCATTAAAACTAAACTTTTCGACCGTCATGACCGGTTGTGGCAAAATATTACCATCGGTACGAATATTAGCAATTTGTAATAATAGCCTATCATCCACTGTCAAGCCTGATAATTTTCCGTTGTTATATGCACCGATAATCAGATATCCATTCTTACCGCTACCCGAAACATCATTGGAAAACGCACAAATCGCCTGACAAAACTTGTCCATATTATCCGTTGAAGTCGTACGCTCAACGTGATGGCTTTCGGTGTCGGAAAGGATATGTCGGAGTTGACTTTGTGTAAGCATTTTACTTTGCGTTTTATTTTCAATGAAAGGTAAAATTCTTTCTACAAAGTTATAATAAAAATTTGAATGACAAGACTATAAAATCACTTTTCAGCCTGTCAGCATATTCTCCCGGCAGGTATAAGTCAAATAGCTTATAAGTTACTTTTATAAGTTCTATCGCTTATAAAATTATGGGATGCTTCTAAACAAACAGCTCCGAATCTCAATGAGTCCGGAGCCGCTTTAAAGTTGTTGTGCTATTGGATCAGTCAATGACTGTAACAAATTCTTCTTTGGGAGTGCGTACTTTTTTTAGGTTTACGAGCCAGTCGTGTTGGCTATCCCTGTAGCCGACGGGCAGGATAACGACACTCTTTAGACCCAATGCGTCAAGGCCGAGGATTTCATCCAATTTGGCAGCGTCGAATCCTTCCATAGGGGTGGCATCAACTTGCTGCTCTGCCGCTGCGGCAATCGCTAATCCGAATGATATATAGGCTTGTTTGGCTGTATGGTTTCTATGCCATTCTTCGCCCAGGGATTGATAATTTGCCCAAAGCGACCGGGCATATTCACCCATCGAATCCTCCGGTAATCCGCGCTCCCTCGATGTCTTTTCCATTACGTTCCCGATCTTTTCGGGCGAATAACTGTCCCAGGCAGCCCAGACGATCAGATGGGAACAGTCGGTGATCTGGCTTTGGTTGAAAGCCGCTTCTTTTATCTTTTCAAGTACCTTTCTGTCACTGATGACAAAGACCTTATAGGGTTGTAATCCGGATGAGGATGGCGCCAGCCTTGCTGCTTCGAGGATGTAATCCAGTTTTTCCTGCTGAACGGCCTGTCCGTTCATTTTCTTTGTGGCATATCGCCAGTTCAAGTTGTTTATTAATGACATATTTTTTTATTTGATATTGCTGTAATTTCTATTGATAAAATCACTTTGATGATGCAAATTTAGCTATATTTGCTATAGAATAGTAACTACTATACCAAAGTATACCGGTATACTTTAGTATAGTTTCAATAAAACCAGATAGATATGAGTCCTTCGATTGAACTGAATAAAGCAAAACAATGTGCGGGCAGTTATGTACTGGCCATCAATGACACGATGAATGTTGTCAGTGGAAAATGGAAGTTACCCATCATCGGGGCATTGCTTTTCGGTAAAAAACGCTTCAAGGAACTGGAAAGGAACATCCCGAAGATTACTCCGCGGATGTTGTCCAAAGAGTTGAGGGATCTGGAGATGAACGGTATTGTGACAAGAACGGTGTACGACAGTGTGCCGGTTACTGTTGAATATGAATTGACACGATCGGGCCAATCTCTCACCAAAGTGCTGGATGTAATGGTGGAATGGGGATTGGAACATCGGGAAAATACTGTGGGAAAGGCAGTGTAACCCCTGCAGTGTAATCTCCGGTGATTATTCATTGTCCCACCAGGACACGAACCCGAACATAAGTTTCCTGATAGATGTTTAAAGTGAAAGAATTACCCCTTATACCCAAAACAGATTAATTTAGTGTAGAAAAATCATTATCGGTATAAGCGCTTAGAGCGCAC
>NZ_DHOS01000050.1 GCF_002410825.1 Proteiniphilum sp. UBA5384
CCAAAAATGACTACAACTAACTAAGTTTCAAATATTTCAAAGAACTCTACGAGATTTTAATAGGACAGTAATGATTGGGTATATTGAACAGGAAATAAATGTGACTGGAATAACCAATTTTGATATTATATTAAAAGAGGACACACAATCACTCACTGAAGTGGTGGTAGTGGGGTATGGGGTACAAAAGAAAGCCACGGTTACCGGTGCCATTTCATCCATCGGCACCGAAAAACTGGTGCAGTCTCCGGTATCCAATATCAGTAATTCACTGACAGGACGAATTACCGGGCTTCTGTCCGTACAACGGGAGGGTGAGCCGGGCATGGATCAATCCACTTTGCGAATCAGGGGTGAAGGTACCTTTTCCGGTTCCGCTGATCCCTTGGTGATGGTGGATGGAATTGAGAGTTTGAACTTCAATAATATCGATCCACATGAAGTTGAGAATATAACGGTGCTGAAAGATGCTTCTGCTACGGCGGTCTATGGCGTGAGAGGAGCTAATGGTGTGATATTGATTACCACAAAAAGGGGCAGTAAAGGGAAACCAGTGTTAAGTTTTTCTTCTAACGTCGCATTCAATACATTTACGGATCTTAGAGAAAACCTGGGGAGTTATGAGTATGCGATAAATTTTAATGAAGCTTTAAAATACAATTCATTCTTTACAGGCTCCTATTCTCCTAAATTCAGTAAAGAAGATATTGAGCATTTCAGGACGGGTGATGATCCCATATTTTATCCGGATACAGATTGGTATTCTTTGATGTTGAAATCAGTCTCTATTCAAACGCATCATAATCTCAATATTCAAGGGGGAAGTGATCTGATTAAATACTTTGTATCCGCGGGTTATTTTTCGCAGGAAGGGCTCTTTAACTCTTTTGGGGGGGCTACGGATCATGATACGAATGTACTGTATAGGAGGTACAACCTGCGCTCAAATTTTGACGTTAAAATCACAGACCGTTTATCCACCAAAATAAATTTATCCTCACAAATAGAAAATAGGAGGGGACCCGGAAAAGGCGATAACACAAAATATACAATGAGTCGGATTTCAATTGCTCCACCCTATTTTACGCCGGGTATTGTGGATGGTAAAATTGTAAATGTGCATGATGTTTTTGGTGGAAATCCTCTCGAACAGTTATTAAGCACGGGATACAACAGGAATGTGGCCAACTATATAACCACTTCTGTCAGCTTTGATTATGATCTCTCTTTTTTAACAAAAGGATTGAAACTAAATGGTTTGATTTCTTATTGGCATAGAATGAATAACAGGAAAATTTATGAAATATCTACCCAGACATATTTCCCTATAAGACTTTCGGATAATGAAATATTCTATTCTCCCCAGAAAAATGAAAAACCGGTTCAGTTCGAAGAAAAGTCAGCCAAGAACAGGAAAACATACCTGGAGATTGGACTGAATTACAATAACAAATTTGGAGATCATGGCGTTACCGGCCTATTGTTATACAATCAAAGCAAACTGTACGACCCGGATCTGGCGTATGTAATTCCTAATGGTTATCAGGGTTTGGTGGGAAGAATCACCTATGATTACAAGCTGCGTTACTTGGCTGAATTCAATGTCGGTTATAATGGTACGGAAAATTTTGCACCAGGCAAGAGGTTTGGCTTTTTCCCGGCATTTTCTTTAGGCTGGGTTGTCTCGGAAGAAGAATTTTATCCCAAGAATGATATCGTCTCTTACGTTAAGCTAAGGGGAACTTATGGTGAGGTGGGAAACGATAAAATCGGGGGTGACCGTTTCTTATATTTACCCTCTGTGTATGAATTTTTAAACAGTAGCAGTGACAGCTATAATTTAGGCGTTCCCGGTTCCACATTTCAGCGCTATGGTGTTTCATTTGAAGGGCTCTTGGGTAATCCTGGACTTACGTGGGAAAAATCAAAGAAGATGAATATAGGGGTAGACCTATCCCTGTTGAATAATAAAGTCAGATTTGTCTTTGATTATTTTAATGAAAATCGCAATAACATCCTTGCCACCCCGCAAACCACACCCGATATTGTAGGTGCCAACCTACCACCTCAAAACTGGGGGAAGATGAAAAATAGCGGCTTTGAAACTGAAATCAATTTCAACGATAAAATTGGGAATGTAAATTATTGGGCGCAAGGCTCGTTTACATTTGCCCGGAACAAAATCCTGTTCCAGGACGAGGTGTTGAGAGAAAATGCGCCTTACCAGCACAGGACCGGACAATCGAAAGGACAGATGTTCGGATATATAGCGGAAGGATTTTATAATACATGGGAAGAGGTGAATGATGTCAACAGACCGGTCTCAACACATCAAAATAACAGGATTATGCCGGGGGATGTGAAATTTAAAGATATCAACGGTGATGGTAAAATTGATGCACTCGACCAAGTGCCCATCGGGTATCCCGATTTCCCTGAAATTGTGTATGGTATCTCCTTAGGAGCCGATTATAAGGGTTTTGACTTCTCGGTATTGTTCCAAGGGGCGGAACGGGTCAGCAGATTAAATCACGTTACCACAATAAGACCTTATGAAAATGACCTGATGGCATTGTCCTATATTCCTAAATGGTCGTGGACCCAAGAGAAATATGAGAAAGGAGAGACCATAAAACTCCCTCATCTTAGTGCACAGCAGCAACAATCACATAATTACCAGACATCCACCTTTATGGTGCAGAACGCCCGCTATCTGCGGTTAAAGAATGCTGAAATAGGATACCGGTTCAAGCCTAAATTATTGGAACGAATCAACATCAGCTCTTGCCGGATTTATCTGAACGGTAATAATTTGATCACTTGGGATAATTTATTCCCCGGTGACGATCCTGAACAGCTCGCACTCTCAGGTGATAATGCATATTATCCTTTAACGAGAACTTTTAATATAGGAATTAATTTACAATTTTAAATAAGATATAATGAGGACATCGGTTAAGATTATATTAGCAGTATCATATATAGTTCTCTCACTATTATTTATATCATGTGAAGATATGATGGGAAACTTTTTGGAAAAACCACCCGGAGTAGATGTTACAGAAGATACCATTTTTGCCACCCAAAATAATGTGGAGACATTTATCATGGGAATATACAAGGATGGAATGTATACCGACATGCCGGAATGGAATGATAGAAACGGAAAGAGGGATGCTGCCTTTGGTTGTTACTGTGATGAAGCGGAAAATGTGGCTTCATGGTATTCCTCGCAAAGATACAATACCGCGTCCATCACACCTCAGAATAATGGAGATGCGGGCAGATGGACCTATCGGTGGAAAGCAATCAGGAGCATCAATACGCTTCTGGACAGGATTGATGATGTCCCCGATGCAAGCGATGAATATAAAAAACAGGCAAAAGGGCAAGCACTCTTTATCCGCGGGTTATGCTATTTTGAGATGTTCAAACGATATGGTGGTGTACCCATTGTGGACAAGCGCTTTTCGTTTGATGACCCTGAGTCACTGAAGATAGGGAGAGCCACATTGGAAGAGACCGTGGATTTCATTGTGAAAGATGCGGTGGAAGCCGCAAAGCTCTTACCCGATAAATGGCCTTTGAATCATACCGGCAAGGCGACAAAAGGCGCGGCACTGATGCTGAAATCCCGGACATTATTATATGCTGCCAGTGATTTGTCAAATACAGCTACTCCCCCGCTTGCTTTGCAAGGGCATAATGAGCTGATCAGTTACGGCAATTATGACGTCAACAGATGGAAATTAGCAGCTGATGCGGCAAAAGAGGTGATTGACTGGGCTCCCAATGGGGAAGTGCGGCTGATCGATGACAGGGGGGAGGATAAAAACTACCAGTACGTTTGGAGTGTCGCTGACAATGAAGAGGTGATTATGTCCAGTAAATTGACCGGATCGGTGGGATTCGGCACGAATGTATTCAAGTCCCTGAACAACTTTTATTTTACGCAGTCCGGCACCATGATCACCCAGAACTTTGTGGAGAAATATGAAAAGAAAGATGGAACACCTCAATATTGGGATCCGAATGGCGGGAATAATTTAGCGCAAATATATAAAGATCTTGATCCCCGCTTTGGACAATCCATCGGATATAATGGTGCATACTGGAATAAAGATTTTCCTGTATTGACCCTATGGGAAGGCGCGGTACCTTCAAACCAGCCCCCGTTGCTTGACCTCAAAACCGGATATTGGGTCAGGAAGTATGTACCCGAAGAGCTGAATTTAAGTACAAATGCCTTTGCAATATGGACACTATACCGGTTGGCAGAAGCTTACCTTAATTATGCGGAAGCCTTGAATGAGTTTCATGGTCGTCCTGTCAAGGAGGCGTATGATGCCGTAAATCTGATCCGGGGAAGATCGGGTATGCCCGATTTTCCGTCCGATCTTTCACAAGAGGAGTTCCGGGAAAAAATCAGGAATGAACGGTCGATAGAACTCTTTTTTGAAGAGCACCGCCTTTGGGATGTAATGCGATGGAGGATTGCAGAGGAGGATGGTGTCATGCAGGGAGGTATGAAAGGAATTAAAATATATAAGTTACCTGACCCCAGTAGCGAATTCCGTTGGGAGCCTTATGTCTTTGAAGAACGCTTTTGGAAAGCAAGTATGTATCGCATTCCATTTCCTCAATCGGAGGTCGATAAGGGATACATCATCCAAAATTCGGGTTGGTAATTATGAATATGTTTGAAAAAATAGAAGATTTATGCAACAAAAATATAGCCATATATTCCTCTTAGTGTTGTTTTTTATAACCACAGGAACAGTACTGCAAGCGCAGCCCGATACTCAAGATTCTCTCATTTATGAGAATGGGGATAAGTTACCTCTGGGTTACAATCGCACTATCCCTAAATGGATGGTAACTAGCGCGGCTTCCACACTTTCTTTTGATGACTTTGATAATTCTTTTGGTACAAATTTAGGAAATAAACTAAGTGGCAAATTGGCAGGGTTGACGGTGTTACAAAAGAATTATGAACCGGGATTGGATTCTCCCGAGTTGCTTTCCAGAGGTTTAGGCACATTCTATGGAGCGGGAAATAATATCCTTGTGGTAGTGGATGGCTTTCAAAGCTTTTATGAGCAATTGGTGCCTGAAGAAATAGCGTCCATCACATTGCTGAAGGACGCGGCTTCTACTACTATGTACGGGATGAAAGGGGCAAATGGTGTATTGCTGATTACGACCAAAAGGGGTAAAAATGGTCCTTTAAAGGTGAATTTCTCCATGCAACAGGGGTTTAGTAAACCAAACAGGTTGCCCGACTTTCTGGGGGCATATGATCACGCACGCCTTTATAATGAAGCCCTTTTTAATGATGGCCAGCCGATTCGCTATTCAGACACCGATCTGGAGGCATACAGGGGCGGAAGTGATCCTTTCTTTTATCCAGATGTGGACTGGCATAAGACGTTGTTAAGGAGCTGGGTGCCGGTCTCCAAATATAATCTAACACTATCAGGTGGGCAAAACAGCACCAATTATTTTGTCTTATTGAGTGTGATCAATAATGCGGGATTGTATGAAAAAACGGACAAGAAGAGTGATTTCAGCAGCAATTCAACTTTTACCCAATACAATGTGCGTGCGAACGTTGACATAGATATTACCAAAAGATTGTCCGCTTCCACCAAATTAGGATTTACGGTGGCAGACAAGAAAAATCCTGCTGATTACTCAACGGATGCTCTTTTCAGCTTGATGTCAACTATTCCTCCCAATGCCTTTCCGGTCTATAACCCGAATAAAACGTATGGAGGAAGCGCACGTTTTAGCAATCCTTGGGGTGATATTATCGAGTCGGGCTATTTTACCACCAATCAGAGGACAGCCCAGGTGTCGTTGATGCTAACTCATCAATTGGATATGATAACCAGAGGGTTAAGTGTGTCGGCAGCTGTGTCGTTTAACAACTCTTTTATGGGATATTCTGCAAAATCGAGGACTTATGAAAGATTCTCTGTGTCAAGGGGCAGTGATAACCGCCTGAATTATACAAAATTTGGGGAAGAAACCGCTTTGACGGCAAGTGAGGATGAATTCAACCAATGGCGAAACCATACAGTCCAGACTTTTTTACAGTATAATTCCTCTTTTTCCGGAAACATTATTGACGCGACTTTGGGTTTTGACAGTGATTCCTATACGCAGCAGTTTGACCAGACCGATTTTAAACAACTCGGAGTTAATGGACGTGCCACTTATACCCATCAACAGAAATATATAGGAGAGCTTACTTTTGGATACTATGGCTCTAACGCGTTCAAGAAGAATAAACGTTTTGGCCTATTCCCGGGAGTCTCATTGGGATGGGTAGTTTCCAACGAGGAGTTTCTAAAAGATATCCGTTATTTAGATTTTTTGAAATTAAGGACCTCTTATGGAATTTCGGGCATCAATCTATTAGGCGATCAGCGCTTTATGTATGATCAATATTACTCTTCACAAGGACCTTATATTTTTGGCAACACCACGGTGCAAGGGTATGCCGATTCATATCTGGCAAACCCCGACTTGACCTGGGAAAAGAAAAGAGAAATCAATATTGGAATAGACGCGCTCCTGTGGGATAATTTTGATTTCAGCATGGATGTTTTCAACCAGCTTCGCTATGATATCATGTCGGTGCCGAACAGTGAGATTCCTCTTTATGCCGGTATTGTGTATCCATATTGGAATATTGGTGAAGTGAAAAACCGAGGCTTTGAGGCGCAGTTGGGATATAAAAAGGCATTATCCGACGACTTGACTCTCTCTGCCAATTTCAACCTTTGGTATGCGAAAAGTGAAGTGACCAGTATTCCGGAGATCATAAAAGAAGATGGGTATCAACTGCAAAAAGGGAAGCCTGTCTACCAGCCTTTTTTATTGGAGGCGATTGGTTTTTTCAGGGATGATGAAGATATCAGGGATTCACCTTTACAAACATTTGGCCCCGTGCAACCGGGAGACATCAAGTATAAAGACCAAAACAACGATGGTGTCATTGATGACAGGGATTATTATCCTGTCGGTTATACCAATATACCTCAACTATCGGCGGGGATTACGCTGGGAGTGGTATACAAAAATGTTTTTATGAATATGTTTATCCAGGGGGTGACGAATCGCTCGGTAATCCTGCCCAGCTACTTCCATGCTTTTCAAGATGAGGGGAAAGCACCCTCCATGGCATTGGGAAGATGGACCGAAAAGACCCGTGACACGGCTACTTATCCGAGGCTCTCCTCTTATAATAATCAGAATAACCACCAGGTCTCCTCTTCTTTCTGGCAACGAGATGGCAGCTTTATCAAGTTGAGAAATATTGAGCTGGGATATAATATTCCCGGTTCGATGATGCGCAAGATCGGACTGACAAGCGGCAATCTCTTTGTGAATGGCACGAATATTTTCACATGGGACCGGGTTGATATTGCTGATCCGGAAGTCCTGTCCGGATATCCGGCAATGAGGACTTTTAGTGTTGGCGTAAAGGTTGAACTATAATTTAAATCAAAGACAATGAATATAAAATCAAAATACAGATCAATAGCCATTCTCTGCCTATTGTTGTTTTATTCCTGCGACGGGTATTTAGACCCGGAAGCGATGGTGGAGCTTACAGCCGATCAGGCCACTAAAGATTATAATTATAGTAAATCCAGGGTTGCCTCCATATATGCTGATATCCGAGCCGGATTTTCTGAAATTGGCGGCGCCATGATGGCGTCCGCTTCCGACGAAGCAGAACACGCCGTAGAGAGTTCAAACGTGCACCATTTCAATCGGGGCACATGGAACCAGTTCTCTAATCCCGATAACGCCTGGAGCCATTACTATAGGGCTATCAGCAAGGTCAATCAATATCTTATTAGTTCAGACAGCATAAACTTGGATAGATATAAACATAATCCCGACCTCCAGGATGCTTACCGGAATTACTTGGCAGAGATTCACAGGTGGAGGTATGAAGTGCGCTTTTTGAGGGCATATTTTTATTTTGAACTGATAAAACGTTATGGAGGCGTGCCTTTGATAAAAACGCCCATTGTTTTCGATGATAATCTAAAAGAAATATCCAGGGATAAATTAGGCGAGTGCATTCAGTTTATCCTGGATGAATGTGATTCCGCTGCAGTTGTTTTACCGCCAAGACATGCAAGTGAAGAGTTGGGCAGGATCACGAAAGTGACGGCTTTGGCATTGAAAAGCAGAGTGTTATTATATGCTGCCAGCGACCTTTTCAATAATCCCGGTTGGGCAACGGGGTATGCCAATCCGGAATTGATCTCCCTGAGCGGGGAATCACGGGAGAAACGATGGGCAGATGCGGCAGATGCGGCCAAGGAGGTGATAGAGCTGGCCGAATCGAACGGATATGCGTTAAGCGGCAGTTATACTTCCCTCTTCGGCCCGAATACACATACGAATAATGAGGTGCTGTTCTTTAGAAGGGAAGGGAATAGCAACTCGTTTGAACGGAACAACTTCTCGGTGGGGTTCGACTTGGGCGGAAGTGGCACCAACCCGTCGCAAAACTTGGTGGATGCTTATGAAATGCGTAACGGTAAACCCATCAACGACAATAATTCGGGGTATAATCCGCAAAACCCGTATATAAACCGGGATCCCCGGTTAGAGATGACCATTATCCGCAATAACAGCCAATTCAAAGGAAGGATAATAGAAACATTTGAAGGGGGACTTGACGGGCCGCCTATCATCCGTGCCACAAAGACCGGGTATTATCTCAGAAAATATGTGAATGAAGATTTGAACCTTGTAACCAACCAAACCAGTACCCATAGTTGGGTAATATTCAGGTTGGCCGAACTATACCTGAATTACGCCGAGGCGTTGAATGAATCTGATCCCGGAAATAGTGATATTGCCAAGTATATCAACAAAGTGCGCCAGAGGAGTGATGTAAATATGCCTGCGATTTCATCGGAGTGGAGTCAATTACAAATCCGTGAAAGGATTTACAATGAAAGACGGGTCGAATTTGCTTTTGAAGGGCATCGTTTCTGGGATCTGCGCAGATGGATGATTGCCTCCGATTTTCTGTCCGCTCCCTTATCAGGGGTGAAAATTAACAAAAATCCAGATTATAGTTTGGACTATTCTTTCAGGGAGGTCGAAACAAGGGTATTTTCACCTAAGATGTATTTATATCCGATCCCTCAAAATGAGATTCGTATCAATAAAAGTTTAATTCAAAATCCGCTATGGAATTAGTGTGACGTCCATTGTAATGATAGATATAAAAATTATGAATAAAAAAATAATAGCCAAGGCATCCTGCCTTATAATGATCTTCTCACTATTATTTGCCTGTGGGGATGACACCATCGTCAGGGATGCCGCATATCCGACACAATTAATCTATTTGCCCGCTGCGTATACAAATGGTCAATTTGTAATAGATGATATCACTAGAAAAAGAGGGGAGCAGCCCATAGAGGGATACCTCTACCGGTATATTGTCGACAATGAGGCAAATAAATTCAGTGTGCCCTTGTCCGTGTATAGGGCGGGGGTAGACAACAAGGGGAGTTTTGCCGTACATATTAAAGTGGATAATGATACCATTGCGGCATTGAATGCGAAAGGTGGTCTGTCTGATATTTTGCACGTGATCCCTGAAGATAAATACGCGATTGCTAATGCGGTGCAAATGGGGGATGGGGCGGAAATTGCCCAATTCAGCTTAGATATTGATCTGGATTATTTATTGGATAATTATCCGGATAAATTATTTGCATTGGCGATTCATATCGAAAGTCCGGACAGGAAGGTCAATCCCGATTTAAGCACGGTGATAGTGATTATCCATACAAAAATAATGAAACCTACCGCAGACTTCTCCGTATCGTTGGATGGGAGGAAAGTATTCTTTGATAATAAATCGTTGATGGCAGGGAACTATGTGTGGGACTTTGGAGATGGATACTATTCCGATGAACAATCGCCATCGCATACATACGAGCAGCCGGGTACCTATAAGGCCATACTCACTGCCGTGGGCATTACCGGGAATAGGGACAGGTCTGTACAATCAGTTGAAATTACGATATATTAATTACAGATATCTCACAATAAAACAGGTGAATTATAATGAAAAAGATTATACTAATCATATCTGCCCTATTGTTGGTATGGGTGTCATGTTCGGACACGGAGGATTTTGCCGGTGATCCCAATAAAGAGGTACTGATTACTTCGGTAGACCTGAAAGATATCAATGATGTCAGTGTGCTGGTGTCGAGCGACATTGATGTGGATAACAACGCCATCACGATAATCCCCAAAGATGATATTGATAAAAGGAATCTGAAGTTTTTCGCTACACTATCCGAAGGGGCGCTATCCAACCCTATTACAGGGGCACTCCTCGATTTCTCCACTCCGGTTAAATTCACGGTAATCTCGGAAAGCCGGGGAACTATCCGTGACTGGCTTATTACGGTCATTACAAAAAAAGAGGAGGCCCTGATTGTTTCAATTGATGACATGAAGGACAAGAATGACGTGAGTGTCCTTGTGGCAAGCGAGATAGATACGGAGAACAAGACAGTCTCGATATTGGTGAAAGATAGGAGCGACAGGGAAAACCTCAAATTGAGCGCGTCCATCTCAGAGGCCGCCTCAATTGACCCCGCATTGGATATCATCACCGATTTCTCGCTTCCCGTTGAGTACACCGTTACCTCAGAAGATGGTAAAACAGTCAATAAATGGGTAGTGGATGTCACAGTGGAAGAGTTTATCGACCATGACAGCGGGTTTGACTATCAGTTGGATCCTTCGGAGTGGATTTTGGATGCTTCCAAAAGTGACAGCTTCGAAAATTGGGACGAGGCAAAATGGTATCACTATACCGGTCGGTCATCATCCGGAGATTTTGATTATGAGCCGGAGAATGCCTTTGTGGCAGACGGAAAACTCAGAATAGTCGTGGATGTCAACGAAGAGAGGTATTCCTCCGGCAAGATAAAATCTGCTTTTGAAATAGGTGAGAACAACTACGTGAAGATTCGTGCCAAGATGGTGAATTACCATGCAATGGTCAATTCCGTTATCCTGTTACAGGATGGCGACCTTACCCCGATCACATTCATGGAGACCATTTTAGGTGATGCCGATGGCTTTGTGTCCTCATTAAGGCAGGATGGAACCCAATCGATTGATGCAAAGGCTACTTCAGTAGGTGTCGAGTTACACGGCGATTACCATGTATACGGTCTTGAAAGAAGAAATGAGTACCTGAGATTTTTCTTCGATGGAGAGGTGATATGGGAATTTGAAACAGCACAATATCCCGATTTGAGCCGGCAACTGCTTTCCCTTGTCATCGGGGCGGACGGAAAAGAGGGAGTAAAACCTGTTGATACGAGGCTCCCTGCTTATTTGCTGGTAGACTATGTGGAAGTATATAATGCAGCCAATACCGATGGAATTGTCCCATCCTACGGGGATAATTTAGTGAAGAACCCGGGATTTGAGTCGGCACAGGGCAATGCCGCTCCGGAGAGTTGGACCATCATGAAAAATTCCGGTTCAACCGATGTGTGGGTTTTCAGGAACTGGGGGACCGGCGGAGCGCAAAGCGGTAGGTTCCATTTCGGAAAAAATTCAGGCACCTCCACGTTTGATTATGCAATTTCACAAACCATCAATGATTTGCCTGATGGGTTGTATCGCCTGGAAGTACAGGGATATATGCTCGAAGGATTTACTGATTTTAACCCGTTACCCCGTCTCTTCGCAAAGGGATACGGTGGAGAAGAAAAGGGATCTTTCATTGAAAGTGAGGGACCGGAATTCCATAACCAAAGCGCATGGCAAAAATGTGTGATTGACAACATATATGTAAGCAATGGCTCCTGTGAAATAGGGGTGCAAGCTGTGGGTGATGGACAAGCCCGCCTGTTTATTGATGATTTCAGCTTTGTCAGGGTGAGTTATTAATCGGGTGGAATATGAAATCAATATTTGCTGATTTAACAAACATAAAAATGAAAAAAACAATGAAATCGATATCTTTTCTATACCTTTTCCTTTGTCTCTCCTTGTCGGTCGGACTATCGGGTTGCGACGCGAATGGACCCACTTTCCCGGAGTATATCGGTGGAGGGGAGGAACCGGATGAACCCTCAACCGACAATCCTGAACTTGATTACAAGGTATGGATTAATGGAATGGAAGTAACCGTGTATGAGGCCAGAGTGCAAGATTCCCCATTTACCAAAGAAGAGACCAATCGGGATTTTGGGGGGAATTACGCATTTGTTTCTTTCGATGTGGACACACCGGTGGAGGTTAAGATAGAATCAGGGAATAGATCCCTGTCCAATACCGTTTTACGCCCTCTCGAAGAGAATGTAAGTGAGCTTAACAAAAGTAATAGTTCGTTGTCTTTCAAGATCACAAGGCCAATGCAACTGATTGTGGAACCTGACGGGAAAAAGGCGCCTTTATTGCTTTTTGCCAATCCGGTAGAGGATTTTATCCCTGATGTAAATGATCCGAATCTGATTTATTACGGACCCGGGGAGCATCATCCTGACGACGCACTCATCACACTGAAAAGTAACCAGACCCTCTATATTGATGAGGGTGCCGTGGTGCATGCCGGTGTAAGTATACAGGGAGATAATATTACCGTACGCGGACGGGGTATTATTTGTGGGAATGAATTTATCTGGCGTGAATATGTGCGCAATTTGATCTTGGTAAATAGCAGTAATAATGTGGTGGTGAAAGATGTGATCCTGAGAGGAGGGGCTACATGGTCGATGGTCATCAGGAGGTCGAAAAATATCACCGTCGACAATATCAAAGTGGTGGGCGGTCGTGTCCAGAATGATGATGGAATCAACCCGGTCAATTCCCAGGACGTACATATCAAGAACTGTTTTATCAGGACAGACGATGATTGTATTGCCGTGAAAGGCGTGCATGCCAACACGCTGAATGTTGAACGGATTACCGTGGAGGATTGTGTCTTATGGTGCGACCGGGCACGAATTTTCCTTCTCGGGCACGAAAGCAGGGCGGCGTATATGCGGGACTTGAAGTTCAAAAATATCGATATCGTTCATTTTACGATGACTCCACTCCTGTTAGAGCCCGGAGAGAATATGAGATTGGAGAATGTGACCTTTGAAGATATCAGGATCAACGGTGAAGGTCAGGACGAGCTGATCAGGTTAAAGCCTACAGTCAATCAATATATGGAGACAGAAGTACCGGGATATATCAATGATGTGACATTTAAAAATATTTCCGTCACAGGTAAGCCGGGCCCTTATAAGATACAAGTGATGGGCGCGGATGAATCTCACAATGTGCAAAATGTAAATATCAATGACGTCTATATTTTAGGCAGGGAAGTGGATAAGAATTATGACTACTTTGAGATCGGCAATTATGTGTATGATTTTAACATTTTTGATATGCTGCACTAAACAGGATATGACAACCAAAGTGGGTATATATCAAATAGTAATACAATAATATGAAGAAGATTATATCAATAATATCTGTTATCGTTTTGGCATTTGTATCATGCTCGGACTCGGAAGATACGCTCTCCGGACACGGGGGTAACACGGAGGCCCTGATTATCTCGGTGGATGTAAAAGATGCAAATGGTTTGAGTGTGCTTTTAACGAGCGATGTCGATGCGGAGAAGTTCACAGTGACGGTATCGGTGAAAGAGGGTTCCGATGTCAAAAAACTGAAATTGGAAGCGGCACTCTCAGAGGGTGCTACCATCAAACCTGCAATGGAAAAGTTTACCGATTTCTTGATACCGGTCAAGTTGGCCGTTACCTCCGAGGATGGCAACTTGACGAACAACTGGTTTGTCATTGTGAAAGAAGAAAGGCCCAGCGACGCTTTTCTCCTTTCGATTGATGATATGAAAAACGAGAATGAAGTAAGCATCCTTGTATCAAGTGAGATAGATGCTGAAAACATGACAGCCTCCATCATGGTGAAAGAGAGGAGTGATACGAAAAATCTGAAATTGAACGCCTTTATCTCGGAAGGGGCTTCGATTGATCCGGCATTGGGTGTCTTGACTGATTTTTCGATTCCGGTTGAATATACAATTACCTCAAAAAATGGCAAGTCGGTCAATAAATGGGTTGTAAATGTGATAGTAGAAGAGTTTATTGACTATGATGGTGGATTTGACTATGACCTGGATCCTTTGGAATGGATTTTAGATGCCGCCAAAAGTGACAATTTTGACAGTTGGGACGAAACAAGATGGCAACATTACTCCGGCCATGTATCCGATGGTTTTGACCATGACCCTGATAATATTATTATGGAGAACGGAAAGCTTAGGATTGTAGTGGATGCCGTCGGTGACAGGTATTCCTCCGGCAAGATAAAATCCACTTTTGAAGTAAGTGAAAACAGCTATGTGAAGATCCGTGCCAAGATGGTGAATTATCAGGCAATGGTCAATTCTTCTGTCATACTGCAGGATGAAGATATCTCCCCGAATGTTAAAATCGCATTGATGGAATCTCCTCTCGCGGGTAATCCCGATGTTGTTTCAACCTCTTTAGGGCAGGGGGATGAGTCAATCGATAGGCAGACCAACTCAACGGGTGTCGAGTTGCATGGTGATTATCATGTGTACGGCCTGGAAAGGAGAAATGAGTACCTGAGGTTCTTTTTCGATGGAAAAATGATATGGGAGTTCGAAACAGCACAATATCCCGATTTAAGCAGACAATTGCTCAACCTTGTCATCGGAATAGATGGTAAGAATAGTGTGGAGCCGAATAACGCAAGACTTCCGGGGTATTTGCTGGTAGACTATGTGGAAATATACAATGCCGCCCACACCGAAGAAATTGTTCCATCCTATGGGGATAATTTAGTGGAAAATCCGGGATTTGAGTCTGCACAGGGCAATGCCGCTCCGGAGAGTTGGACCATCACAAAAAAATCTGGTTCAACCGAAGTGTGGGTCTTCAGGAACTGGGGTACCGGCGGGGCGCAAAGCAGCAGGTTCCATTTCGGGAAGACTTCAGCCCCCTCTACTTTTGACTATACCGTTTCGCAAACCATTAATGACTTGCCTGATGGATTGTATCGATTGGAAGTATGGGCATACATGCTCGATGGGTATGCCGATTTTGACCCGAAGCCCCGTCTGTTTGCGAGTGGGCATGGAGGTAGTGCGAAGGAGGTTTTCATCGATAACGTGGGACCGGAGTATAATAATCAAAATGCATGGCAAAGATATATAATTGACAATATATACGTAAATAGTGGCTCCTGCGAGATAGGGGTACAGGCTATAGGAGATGGGAATGCCCGTTTGTTTATAGATGATTTCAGATTTGTAAAAGTAAATTATTAATTAAGTAGAATGTGAAAATAAAAAAATGAATCGTATGGAAAATAAAAATGAAATTTCTCAGGGAAAATTGACTTATGTGTCACCCAGTATTGAAGTGACAGAGTTCGAGTTCGAGCAGAATATATTGGATGGGAGCGGTACTTCGGACGGATTGCCTGACTTAACTGATGACCTCTGGTAACGGAGTGTATAGGAATAATAATATTAATTATAAATCAATGGAAAAAATAATTTTTAAAGTAACCGCATTGGCTGTGGTTTTTCTGATGGCAGCTTGCAGTGCGGACGAAGTGGTCAATCAGGTTAATGATGAGAACCGGCAGGTGAGCACGAAAGCGTTCACCGCGGAGGCAATCATAGCGGGTGGCGAAGTATCCGTAAAAAGCTCGCAGACCCGTGTAAGCCTGAATAAAGAGACCAATACTGTCAAAGTGACTTGGAACCCGGGCGATGTGATAGAGTTGTGCTTAGTGCAAGGAGCAAAAATATCGGAAATACAGGAGGTCACTTTAACAGCAGCCGATATTTTTGATAGTGGGAAAAAAGCGCGATTTGGATTTGATCTTCCACCGGATTTCGATACGGGAGAGAGTGCCACATTCACCCTGTATGGTGTACATGGTGGAGGAGGATTACAGGTCGTTGATAATTCTCCAAGAGCTATTCTGCCGGAAAGCGGTAGAATATCGCTGCAGGAAGTGGAAGATAACAATGACATGGTGCTCTATTTTTCAGCGGAAGATATTTCTGTTACCAATCCGGGTGTTTTGGTAAATTTTAATCATTTGGGATCGCTATACAATATTGTACTGGGCAATAAGAGCAATGCTTCCCTCGACCTTGAAAGTGTGAAATTAGTGGCAATTGAAGGTGAGACAGGCTGGACGTATAGTGCCGGCAGTTTTGATCTCGTGAATGAAACAATTACAGGTACTTCTACCGATGAGATCGCTTTCGATGTGCCATCGGGCACTACTGTTCCTGCAGGGGAATCTGTCACTCTTTTCAGGTGGCTTCCTGTCCAGCCCGCCAATGTCGATTGGCCGGAATTGGCGTTAACAGTCAATAGCAAGAGTACTATTGAGATAACACCACCGGTCACAACTTGGAATAGTAGTATTCAAGATCCCTACAAGAAAAAGGCGCGCACGGCAACAACCGGTAAGAACAACATCCTTCATGCGCAGTGGAGTGGGGATCGGATGGTTTTCGGGTTTGTGGCGAATCCCGGTTTTGAAGCTGCTACAGGTGGTGCTGTGCCCGAGGGATGGACGCTGACAAAAAGTCCGGCGAATGCCCCAACTTGGACTTTTGGAGCTGCAACGAATGGTATGTCGCGATATCGCTTCCATTTCGGGAATACTGAAGGTCCTTCTACTTTTGATTCTTCACTTTCACAGCAGCTCCGGAATCTACCCGATGGTACATACCGTTTAGAGGTGTGGGCATACATGATCACAGATTTCACTGATTTTGACCCAATGCCTTATCTCTTCGCAAGAGGATATGGAGGGGAGGAAAAGAAAGCTTTTGTAGATGAAAAAAACGTAGGTGCTGAAAGTACTAATAGACCCTATTGGCAAAAATATGAAATCAATGATATCGAAGTAACCAACGGTGCTTGCGAAATAGGAGTACGTGCTGTGGCTGATGGCCAAGCCCGCCTGTATATTGATGATTTTAATTTTGTCAAAGTGAATTGATCGTTGGCTTCTTTTGTACTATATGATTGCAACTAAAGCGTTCATCAGACAAACGCTTTAGTTGCACCCATTTCACCTGAGATACTTGCAAACGCTAATTAATCAACTCCAAAAGAGGTGGTTATTTCCAATAACTATTTTCAAGATAGCAGAAACAACCATATACCCGGGCAATAAACAGAAAAGTAAAATTGAATAACTACATAATTATGGAAATTAGGAAGAGAAATTTTTATATCAAATATATACTCTTACTGTACTTCATCATTGGTTCCGCTGCTACGGCCTTTGCGGTCAACCGGATCAAAATTCCCTATCAGGAGAATATCGATTTTACCACCCGGATCAGGGAGATTCTTGAGAACAACAAACAGGGAAATATGGTGTTGGAGTTTGAAGAGGGAGTCTACCATTTCTATCCGGAGAAGGCGGAAGGGTTGTATATCTGCGTGTCGAACAACGACAACGGCTACAAGCGGGTGGCTTTCAACCTGTCCGGCATGGAAAACGTGCGGGTGGAAGGTGCCGGTACGGAATTCCTGTTCCACGGTTCCATGGTACCCTTTTATATCAATGAAGCAAAGGATATCTCCATCTCCGGGATCAATATGGATTATGATTACTCCTTCATATTTGAGGGAGAGGTGGTAGCCAACGATCCTGCAAAAAAGACTTTCGATATAAGGGTAAGCAATGACATTCAATACAAGGTGAAAAGTGACAGGCTTTACTTTGGAGGATATGATTGGGAGTTACCCACCGGAGAGAATATCGTGTTCGATCCCGAAACGCGCGCTCCCTATTACCATACCCAACTGTACCTCCATGCCCCTTGGCGCGGCGACCTGTTGGCTGAGAGCATAGGTGACAGCCTTGTCCGCTTGCAGGGGAATATGAAAGAAGTTCCCCCGGTGGGTTCCATCTACACGGACAAGGGACCCCATGGCAGGAACAGGGTATTTCCCGGGATAATCCTTCATTCCAGTTCCGATATCTCCCTGGAAAAGATGAATATATATATGTCGGGGGCGATGGCCCTGATCGGTGAAAACACGGAAAACGTGACAATGAGGGAGTTCAATATTCGTCTGCGTCCGGAAAGTAACCGGATGATCTCCGCTTCGGCCGATGCCACCCATTTTGTGAATTGTCGTGGATTGATCTATTTCGAGAACTGTCTTTTTGAGAATATGCTGGATGACGCGACCAATGTGCATGGCACCTACATGAAGGTGACCGAGATCTCCGGTGACCGTCTTGCGGTGCAGTTCGGGCATTACCAGCAGGAGGGATTCCGGTTCGCACAGAAAGGGGATACCCTCCGCCTGATCGACAGGAATACGTTACTGCCGATACATACCTTTACGGCAAAGGACATCCAATGGGTAAATCATAATTATGGATTGATCTATGCCGACGCTGCTTTCCCCGAACTGGACAAAAGCCTCGCTGTGGAAAACCTGAGTAACTGTGCTTCCATGATAATGAAGAACTGTACCGTGAGGAATAACCGTGCCAGAAGCATACTAATCTCGACCAATAAACCGGTACTGGTAGAGGGGAATTATTTTGATTCCATGATGGCCGGGGTATTGATCGCGGGAGACGCCGATAGATGGTGCGAGTCGGGTAATGTGTCGGATGTGGTAATCCGGAACAACACCTTCGTCAATATCGGCAAGGGGGGTGCTAACCCACAGTCAGTACTGCAGATATCGCCTCAGATTGTTCCGGAGCACAAAGGGAAAGGTTACTATCATGGACGTATCGTTTTTGAAGATAACACGGTGCGAACCTTTGACGCACAAGTTGTCTATGGGCTCAGCCTGGAGAATCTGGTAATAAGGAATAATACTTTTATCCAGAGCCGGGACTATAAGCCCATCTTCGACGGGCTTTCGTTCTTTGATTTCCAGTATTGTAAAAATGTGGATATAAGGGGCAACAGTTTCGAAGGAGATTATGAAGCGGAGGTGAGCGCCCGGAACTGCGAAAATATATCATTGAAGAGACAAAAAGGGTTTCACGACAAGATGGTGGACAAGCCCAACCTATTTTTTTACAAGCAATAAGAGGCAAGTGTTACATAGGATAAATTATGCGCAGAAATATGAATAAGGTAGAGAAGAAAATGGGTAGGAAAGTATTGCTGTTTTTGTTATTATCTTTTCTTTTTCCTCTGGAGCGAATCCATGCGGATTCCCGGACAATTATCGACCTGAATGAGGGGTGGTATTTCTTTAGGTGATTATTTACGACAATACCCTAACTAACTTTGCTAATAATACCGTTCAGAAAGAGTTTTGGGCGGTATTTCTATATACACAGATAACTGTTTTCCCAAGCAACTTTTCTCACCAGAGTTATATATAGCAAGAACTATAAACTTTGGTAAGATGAATATTGGTAAATTCAACTCCTTATACGACCTCTTGGAAGCATTTCCTACGGAGGAAAGCTGCATCAAGTATCTGGAACAGCAACGCTGGGCAAACGGTATTCCTGTTTCTCCTTATGACCCTACGTCCAAAGTATATAACCGTGGCGATGGAATGTACCGCTGTAAGAATACGGGCAAGAACTTCAACGTCAGAATAGGAACAATGTTTGAAGGCTCTAAATTACCATTGAGAAAATGGTTCGTGGCTATCTATGAAATAACATCCCGCAAGAAAGGTATTTCATCAATCGAATTATCCAAGAGAATATCCGTGACATATAAAACTGCGTGGTTTATGAATCAGCGTATCCGTGAATGCTTCGGTATTGTCATGGAAGAGAAACTTGACGGAGAAGTAGAACTTGACGAAACTTTCGTGGGTGGTAAGAATAAAAATCGGCACTATAACAAGAAAGTAAAGAAGTGCCAAGGTAGGAGTTTCAAAGATAAAGTTCCCGTTATGGGTATGCTTCAGCGTGGCGGTAAAGTGGTTTGTAAAGTAGTCCGTGACACTTCTTATAAGTCATTGACAGTTCCTATTCTCAAAACCGTAAAACGCACGGCAACGTTATTCTCTGATGAGTGGTGCGGATATAAAACCGTTAGCAAGTTATACGAGCATTACGTGGTTGACCACGGTCACGGACAATACGTGGATGAAGATGCTTATACTAACAATATCGAAGGTTTTTGGAGTATTCTGAAACGTGGCTTGACAGGAATATATAACCATACAAGCAAGAAACACCTTCAACGATATGTTAATGAGTTCTGCTTCCGCTATAATACGAGAGATTTTGATGACGTTTCACGATTTAATTTGTTACTTTGCAATTCAAATTATCGTATAACTTTTCAAAGTCTTACAAAATGAGTAAAAAGAAACAAGTAACAATAGAAGACATGGAAAAGGCAATGGCTATCGAACTTCTACCTGCCAAAGAATTGAAGAAGCAAGCAGAAGTTCCAGTGGATTTTTCTGCTCTTATGCAGAAGGCTCTGAAATACGATATTAAACCTAAAAAGAAGGGCAAGAAATAATCATACCTTCATCTAAATTTGACCTTGGGAGCTTGCTCTACGGTTTTCTTTACCTTCTTAACCCAGCATTGCTTTTGGTCACTCCAATATATCCCGTTCTTTTTGAGAACTTTATCAAAAGCCTTTTGGCTTTCTTCATCTTCAAGTCCTGCATAGTTCCAATCCGTTTCGTCATCCCAACCAGTACTTGAATTGAAATAATCATTCAAATCTACTGTCCGTTCAATATAGTTGTCGGAAAGTTCTATTTTGGGAGCTACTTCTTCAATTTGATAACTCTTTCGGAGTTCCCTTTTTTCTACTGTACGATTGTAGAAAAATACGGCAAATAATACAAGCGGTATAAGCACGATACTCCATAATACCTTTACGAGTGTATCACTTTCTCCTTTTTCACGCTCTAAATGCTTGGAACATGCTAATACAATCAATCCTACAATACCCCAGAATAGAGATAAGAAGAACCAGGTTACAGAATTACGTCCTTTTCGGGAAGCTAATACAGCGGTGGCAATAGAAATACCCAATGCAAACAGAATACAAAAGAAACCTACTATAAGTTCCATGGTGGCGAATTTTAACGAGTTCTCCACGACAGCCATAGGAGAAGTTTAACAATGTTAGTTGTTAAAGAAAGTGGGCTGCCCCTGTGCATACTCGTTAGGTATCGCCAAACACCTGTATATACGCACAGTAGGGCAACCCACAAGTATGAGCTGTCCTCTGTGCCTCGTATATACTACTGTCTTAATTTGGCGATTTCAACGAGTATAAGGCACTTTCCTTATTATATTCCAAAACTTTGTCCCGAAAGACAATGCAAAGATAGTGAGAAAATTCGTATCTTTGCATATCATTTAGAAAGAGTTATGAAGAGTAAGTTTGAAAAATTCATTTGTCCGAAATGCGGATTACAAGAAGCTGAAGTTGATAATAATGATAGAGTGGTTTGTCCTAAATGCAATAAAGTCGTACAACTCGCTTCTTCAGATAAAGAGTGTATAAGAATTAGCAAACCTCAAAAGAACCAATAAGACATCCTTCAATATCGGGTAGTCTTATTATTGTTCCCTTGGGAAGTGATTGTATTGATTTCCAATCATTCTCTATAATATCGACATTCTGTGCAGGAAAGTATTTGCGACAAAATGCCTTATAATCATCAAAGGTAAATTGCGTATGTTCCTTTTCTCTATAATCGGGATTAGCTTTCATTTTACTCCGTATCGTAATATCATTGAATAGCTTACGAATACAAAGAATACCTAAACTATCACCAAGTTTCGGAAACTTCTCCATAAATCGTCCTTTCAGAAGATGAAGACGCAAAGAGTGCTTATCTTCGTCCTTATAATCAAACTGTTCCTCAAACATAATCTGATTGTTCCGTTCTCCTCTGACGATGATATTAGCCTCTTTACCACCGTGGTCTTGTACTTCGATTGAAATAATTGTCCTGTTCATATCTACAAATTTTTCTTATTCTATATCTGAAAACTTTGCGAGTATAAGTAAATGATTTATAGCAGCATTAGTAAAATGCTTATTCTATTGTACAGCCCAAAAACTTGCTTTACCTTTGCACTATAACTCAAAAATATACGTTTTATGGACATCAAGAAAGGACAAAGATTAAGAGAAGAATGGGGTGATAAACCATGTAACCATCCACGTTTTGAAAAAGAAACGCAAGGAGCACCAATATCAGGACTTGGATATGTTGAAAGCAAAACAGGTGATTACATTTGTACTCAATGCGGCGAAACATTTACAAAAGCCGAAAAAGATGAAATTGAGGCAAATAGAGCCAAAGAATAATCGAAAAACTAAGGGAATAGCCGTCAAGGTTATTCCCTTTACTGTTTAATCAGTTATTATAAATTAGACAAAACTCCTTTGGGGTATTGTCGTAAATAATCACCTTTCTTTAATCCCTATACGCCCTGGAGCGAAGGGCGGCCCAATAAGCGGGGCAGGGTAGTAAACCTCCCCCACGACTGGAGCATAGAGGGGCCGTTCAACAAGGACAACCTGTCCGGCTCTTCCGGTGCCTACCTGCCGGGCGGAAGGGCGTTATACCAGAAGATACTGGATGTCCCCACGGAGTGGCAGGGAAAAAAGGTGTTTGTGGAGTTCGAAGGGGTATACCAGAACAGCGAGGTCTTCATCAATGGCGTCCTGGTGGGTAAACGCCCCAATGGCTGGGTGAGCTTCTCCTATGAGATAAGCCAATGGCTTGATTATGGAGAAGAGAACCTGATAGCCGTGCGTGTGACCAACACGGATATGCCCAACTCCCGCTGGTATTCGGGATCGGGTATCTACCGTCCCGCCAGGATAGTGGTGACCGACCCATTGCATATAAAAGAATGGGGAGTATTTATATCCACCCCTGTCGTGAAAAAAGAATATGCCTTTGCAAAAGTCAACTCCACCTTGACGAATAATTACTCGGAAGTCCAACATGTGCGTATTATCCAGCAGGTCCTGGATGAAAAGGGGCATATCGTGGCAGAACAACAGGATGACTACTCGATTGCCGCGCACAAGGAGCAGGAGTTCTCCCAAATGGTAAAGATAGGAAATCCCAAACTATGGGGTATTGACAATCCCCATTTATATACCTTAAAGACCATCGTCAGGAACAAGGAGAGGGAATATGACAACGTACGCAATAGTTTTGGTATCCGTACAGTCGTATTTGACAAGGACAAGGGGTTCTCCCTGAATGGTATAGGAATGAAACTGAAAGGTGTATGCCTACATCAAGATGCGGGCATGCTGGGGTCGGCTGTCCCCCCGATGGTGTGGGAGCGGCGTATAAAGATACTGAAGGATATGGGATGCAATGCCATCCGTACGGGCCATAGCCCTTTTGATCCTGCTTTTTACGCGTTGTGCGATCGCATGGGAATGATGGTGATGAACGAGGTCTTTGACGAGTGGACCGTCCATAAACTGGACAATGTGCCCTTCGGTTACAACCAATATTGGGACGAATGGCATGCCCGCGACCTGACGGATATACTCCGGCGGGACAGGAACCACCCCTCCGTCATCTTGTGGAGCGTAGGCAATGAAAGCATAGAACAGGCTTTCCCCCATGGAAAGGACATTGCCCGCGAACTGGTAGCGATATGCCATAGGGAAGACCCCTCCCGTTTGGTTACCTGCGGGAACAACAAGCACAAGGAGGCCAACCTGACCGGTTTCGCCGATGAATTCGACGTGGTGGGTTACAACTATGGGCATCAGTTCGGGATGTATGCACCGGACAGGATCAGGTATCCCGAGCGCAGGGTGATCGGTACGGAAAATACCCGTGGAAATTCCACGCGAGGATATTATTCTTTTCCCGTGCCGGAAGACTACAGGATGGGATGGACGTCGAAAGACGAATATTTCTCCTCGTATGATGGGTGGACAAGGATATACGGGCAGGAAAACGAATGGAAAGTGACACGTGACCTGGACCACGTGGCGGGAATGTTTATCTGGACGGGTATTGATTATCTGGGGGAGACCTCCTGGCCGTGGCCGACCAAGTATTCCGATTTCGGCGCCATCGACGCTTGCGGATTTCCCAAGGATGCCTATTATTTTTACCGAAGCGTATGGAATGAAAAGGAGGTTACCTTGCATCTATTGCCCCACTGGAGTTGGGAAGGGCGGGAGGGGGAGGTTACCCCGGTATGGTGTTATACCAATTGCGACGAGGTGGAACTTTTTCTGAACGGAAAATCACAGGGCAGGAAACGGTTTAACGATGATATCATGCACTTGGAATGGAAGGATATCACGTATGAACCGGGAGTATTGAAAGCCGTGGGATACAGGAACGGAAAGAAAATAGCGGAGAAAGAGGTGGTGACGGCAGGGGAGCCTGCGGCCTTTTCAATCGAGTCCGATGTGGAAACTATCCGGGCGAATAACCGTGATGTGGCGCATTTTACTGTCAGGGTGAAAGATGAGGAGGGACGGACGGTGCCGAACGCCAATACTGCCTTTAACGTGGAAGTTTCGGGGGGACGCCTGCTGGGCATCGACAATGGAGATCCCAAGTATGTGGGATCATTCATGGAGACAAGACAGCGGACGCTGTTCAATGGCCTGGCACTGGTGATAGTGCAGGCGACCGGGGAAAAAGAAGATATCAAAATCAATATCACTTCGGACAATATCAAAGGTGATGAATTAAAAGTCAATGTCAGATGAAAATAAATTACAACTCCTCCATCATCAAAGCGCTGTCTCTCTCCGTGCTCATTCCGGGAAATTTAGCCATGTGTACCCGGGATCATGCCGGAAACAGTCAGCCCCCTAACATCCTTTTCTGTATTGCGGACGATGCCTCGTTTCACCATTTTGGCATGGCAGGTTGCCAATGGGTTGAAACCCCTGTTTTTGACCGGGTGGCTTCGGAAGGGGTGTTTTTCAACAATTGTTATACTTCCAACGCGAAGTCCGCCCCTTCACGGGCGAGTATTCTCACAGGACGTTATTCCTGGCAGTTGAAAGAAGGGGGAAACCATATCACCAATTTCCCTTCC
>NZ_DHOS01000065.1 GCF_002410825.1 Proteiniphilum sp. UBA5384
CAACTACCCGATCTCACCAACAAGTACGCGGCCACAAAAGAGGCATTTATGGGGGAAATTATCAGAGAACGTGCTGTAGAGTTGGCTTTCGAAGGCCATAGGTTTCATGATCTAAGGAGATGGAACATTCATGATCAACTAAAATACAGAGAAAAGACAGCGGTTGATTTCGATAGGGATCCGGTAACCGGAAAACCAAGGAATATCAGGGAGAGAGTAATTATTACCCGTGTAGTGGAAAAGAAACACAACTGGTTACCGCTTCAATTATCGGATACTTATATCTATCCTCACTTTGGACAAAATCCGGGTTGGTAAGGCTTGATGTGACACAAAATAAAAAATTACAAAAAATGAGAAATATACATTTAACAATATGGGTTGTTCTTTTCCTTACCACTGCAGGTATAAAAGCACAGAATCCGGCAGATTTTGAATCTCTCATCAGCAACACAAGTGATTCAGTTCATATTGCCTTTGGTAAGGTTGCTAGAAACGATGCCGTCAGCACCTTATTTACAGTGGATCCCAAAGAAATACTCGAATTTGATCAAATCCTGGAGATACCCATTTCTTTGATTGGGCGTGTGCCCGGATTCTTTGACATCTCAAACCTGAGGGGTTTGGGCGGATCCTTGTATATTGTAGATGGGCTTCCCCGCGATCCTTATGCCCTTAACCTTTCGGAGGTGGAACAAATCACCGTTCTAAAAGACATCAATTCTGCTGTACTCTACGGAAGTGAAGCGATAAACGGTATTGTATTGATCACGACCAAGCGGGGGAAGGTACAAAAAAACAAAATAAATGTAACCGGATATTACGGTGTGTCTACTCCGGCGGAATTACCTAGATACTTGTCCTCAGCCAATTATGCCAAACTGTATAATGAAGCAAGGGTCAACGACGGATTGAATGCTACATATTATCAGAGCGACATCAACGGGTATGAATCGGGAGAAAATGTGGTCATGTATCCCAATGTAGACTATTATTCCGATCAGTTTTTAAAGCAGTTCCGGCCTTATTCAAATATAATCGCAGAGCTCAACGGAGGCAATAGAGTTGCCAGGTATTATACTAATTTCGGATGGAACAGATCCGGTTCCTATTTCAATATAGGAGAAGGGAAAAACAGCCAGACCAATGAATTTAATTTCAGAGCCAATGTAGATCTGGATGTAAACTCATTCATCAAAACGGCAGTGGACGCTTCAGCGATATTCCGCAATAGTTCCGGTCCCAGATCAAATTATTGGTCGCAGGCTTCCGTGCTCAGGCCTAATCTTTACCAACCCCTTATCCCGATGGACCTGATTGAAAAGGACGATCCTTTCCTAGGTTCGGCAAGGAACATCATTGAAGGGAAGTATTTATTAGGTGGGACCCAACAATATTTAACAAACCCAATTGCCGATATGTATTCGGCAGGAAAAAATGAAAACATTTATAACCACCTTTCCTTTAATAACAGGGTAGATATAGACCTGGATATGATCACAGAAGGACTTGGCTTCCACACAAACCTGAGTTTTGATTATCTGACTTTTTACAACCAATATATCAACAATACATATGCGGTGTATCAACCAAAAATAATTGGAGATTCTATCAGAATTACCAATCAATACAACAAAGATTCCCGCTCCGGTGAACAATATATATCCGGTCAAGGTTTCCAAAGAAGGATTGGTTACTATGCAATGGTCGACTATGACAGGGAATTTAACGACATCCATCATCTGTATGGAGCATTGACTGCGATGGGGAATCACCGGAAGAATCAGGGCGCTATCCAAGAAATTAAAAATGCAAATATTGGATTGAGAACAGCCTATATTTATGACAAAAGATATGGCATTGATTTCAGTGGCGCCTTCATCAATTCGGTTAAATTACCTCCTGCATCCAGGACTGCTTTCTCTCCTTCTATTGGATTGTCCTGGATAGCCAGCAATGAAGATTTCATCCAATCCATCAATGCCATTAATCACCTTAAATTCAGAATCAGCGCGGGAATTCTGCATACCGACCATGAAATTGGAAGTTTCAATTACTATTATAGCCCTTATGGAAATTCTGGGAACTTCCCCTGGTTTGATGGCCGTGTATTTGCATCTGGGGTAATTTCTCAATATGGTGGGAACCCATACTTAAGTTTTGAGAAAAGAAAAGAGATCAATCTGGGCCTGGAAGGACGGTTTTTCAACAATATGATCGTTGCAGACGCGAACATATATTTTAGTTCTATCGTGGACAGAATTACCAGACCCACCACAATCTATCCCAGCTACTATACGAATTTTATTCCTTACTCGAATTTTAACTCCGAGGGTTATAGAGGAGCCGATTTTGGGCTGGCACTGAATAAAAAATTGGGTGATTTTACAATATATATTGAAACAAATGTACTGTATCAACTTACCGAAACGCTACAAAGGGATGAGGTGTATGCTGAATCATATCGTTACACCAAGGGACGACCAATTGATGGTTTATACGGCCTCGAAGCGGACGGATTCTTTGAAGATCAGGACGACATTGACAATCACCACTACCAGACATTTGGAACTGTGAGACCCGGTGACATAAAATACGTGGATCAAAACAATGACCAAATTATTGATGAGAACGACATGATATACCTCGGAAGACAATGGCCCCCTTTCACGTATGGCCTAAATGTAAGATTGGGATACAAGAATTTCACGCTATTTGCAATAGGGAATGGACAGCGGGGAGCAAAAAGGATGCTATCGGGGGACTATTACTGGATCGATGGAAACAAAAAATACACCGAGATAGTGTATGACAGATGGACAGAGGCCACCAAACATACGGCTACCTATCCAAGATTAAGCTCGCAAGCCAATAACAACAACTATAGAAACTCCACATTTTGGATGTATAATAATGACAAGTTCCTGCTACAGCGTGTCCAGGTAACGTATGATTTTCCAAATAAATTGACAAATTCATTGCATCTCAATGGACTCAGTCTTTTTGTACATGGAAATAATCTCCTTACAATTTCCAAGCAACGGAAAGTAGATGAACTCACAGTGGGGGGTGAACCATTTTCTCGTTCATATGCGGTAGGTTTAAAAATCAAGTTCAATTAAAAAAATGATCAGGTCATGAAATATATACATATTACTTTCTTGCTCTTTATGAGCATGATTATATCCACCTTCTTTTCGTCTTGCGAGAATGTACTGGTTCCTACCGATGAAAATTTAAATACGGAAGACCGGTTATCAAAAGACCCCTCCTTTTCGGAAGGGCTCCTCATGACAGCTTATCTGAGGGTTCCGTCACGCAGTATTGCATTTGATGAGGTTGCCACCGACGACGCAGTGTCTAACAACAAGACAAACGGCTACTTAAGAATGGCTACGGGGCAGTGGTCTGCTTCATTTAACCCGAAAAACATGTGGGATAATTCCATTTCTTCCATTTTGTATTTGAATAAATTTCTAACTTACATCGATCAGGTTGAATGGAAGTGGTCGGATTTGGAATTGAACACATTGTATAAAAAAAGATTCCAAGGAGAAGCATACGCCTTGAGAGGTCTGTTTGGATTACTCTTGCTGGAGTCATGCGCCGGGATTGGGGAAAACGGTGAATTATTGGGTATTCCCATCATCAGGAATTTTATTGAGGCTGAGGAAAACTTCAATATCCCCCGCCTGGGTTTCTTCGAGTCGGTAGACAGCATCTATGCCGACTTTGACCATGCATTGAAATTTCTCACGATGGATGACTATGTGGATATTCAAAACCCAGAGCAGCTTCCGGAAGGTTATAGTGAATTTTCAGTATCAAGTTACAACGAAATATTCGGGAAGAGAGTGAATCAAAGAATAAGTGGAAGGGTTGTCAAAGCTTTAAAAGCCCGCCTTGCTTTGCTTGCTGCCAGCCCGGCATTCAATCTGCAAAATGAGACATCTCTTTGGGAGAATGCGGCAATGAATGCGGCGGAGGTCATCAATATCAATGGAGGGATCAATGGGTTAGACCCAAATGGTCACACATACTACCTTCCCGCCCAAATCAACAGGATCAACCTGGATAATAATCTGGATCAAAAGGAAATTATTTGGCGGACAGCAATGAGTGTTTCCAATGCTATAGAAAGGCAATGTTTCCCCCCCTCTCTTTTTGGCAATGGCGATATAAACCCCACCCAAAACCTTGTGGACGCATTTCCCACCCTTGATGGATATCCCATTGATGATGCCACATCGGGATATGACGAAAACAACCCCTATGTAAACAGAGACCCGCGTCTTTCCCAATATATTATTTACAATAACAGTGTGTTCAAAGGTGCGCGTATCAACACTTCTTTGGGTGATAATATAAATGCTAAAGACGCTACCGACAATTCTACCAGAACAGGGTATTATTTAAAGAAGCTATTGAGAGATGATATCAACTTAGATCCCGTAGCAACCACAAGTTTAAACCACTACAACGTGCATATCCGCTATACTGAAATGTTTCTTATCTATGCGGAAGCGGCCAATGAGAGCTGGGGTCCGGACGGTAAGGCACCCAATGCATCTTACTCCGCGAAAGAAGCCATTGCCGCACTGAGAAAAAGAGCCGGCATCAAACAACCTGATCAATATGTGGCATCCATTTCTTCAAAAGAGGAGATGAGAGATTTAATAAGAAATGAACGCCGCCTGGAACTTTGTTTTGAAGGCTACAGGTTCTGGGATATGAGAAGATGGTTGATGGACCTGACCGAACCTGCCATGGGAGTCAATATCACTGATGTATTGTATAGTTATGTACAGGTTGAATCCAGAGCATACAACAATGCATACATGCATTACGGGCCGATACCTCAAAGAGAAGTATTGAAGTATGATGCTTTGATTCAAAATAAAGGATGGAAATAATCACATTTAATTGTAATTGTATGAAACAAGCATGTACATCATAATATCCATGTGGATGTGATTAAAAGCGAATTCCATACACCAACAAGAAAAAATAAAATAATCGTATGAAAAAGATATTATTGGTTTTAGTGATACTTTGTAGTTTGGCTTCCTGTGAAAATGCAGAACAAGATTTTCCGGACTTTGACTACACCACCGGATTTTTCCCCTATCAATATCCCATAAGAACCCTTGTGCTCGGAAATTACATTTACGATAACACAAACGACAACAATCATATGTTTTTAATTTCCGCGGCGTTGGGCGGCGTATACCACAATGATCATGATCGCAATTTCAGCATCGAGGTGGATGAATCGCTCACCCGCAACGCCCTGTTTGGTGCCTCACTCGACACCATCCGTTTGATGCCTTCTCATTATTATAAAATGGAATCTACAAAGATCACCATCCCAAAAGGGAAATACAATGGAGGAGTGAGTGTACACCTAACGGATGCATTCTTTCAGGATTCATTATCCATCCATACCACCTATGTGATACCGGTACGGTTAATCAGCTCAAATGATGTGGATTCTATTTTAAGGGGTAAAACAACAATGGCGGAAGCTGATCCCAGGATAGTAAACGATTGGGAGATAACCCCAAAAGATTTTACCATGTTCGCTGTGAAATTTATCAATGCGTATCATGGTAATTATTTTTATCACGGAAGCAGCCAGGTGAAAAACATCAATGGAACCATCATTGAGAATCACAGTTATGGGGAAAAATATATCGAGAAAAATCCCATAACTTTTCTTAAAACTACCGGAAGAGACCGGGTGTCATTAAACATTAATATGAAATCCGGATATATGAATGACAACGTGGAACTCGTTCTGGATTTTAATGGAAACAACTGCTCCATCACCGGCAAGGGTCAATCTCAGTATACTGTTTCAGGTAGCGGAGAATTTAAAGAAGCACAGTTTATTTGGGGCAATAAGCTTCGCGATGGAATTGTCATAAATTACGAAATATCCAATCCCTCTTACACCTATCTGGGGCAGGACACACTCATCGTAAGGGATAGAGCTGTTGTAATGGAAACCTATGAACCTCTTATCAGGTATTAGATGAGCAGGATATGGACAAGCATGAACTACAAATCAATTGATATAATCAATTGATATAATCAATTGATTCACAACAGGAATAGACAATTATAAACTCAACAATCATTACACACAAATTGAATTATACAATCAAATTATATGACAAAAAAATGCGGAAACAATCTATTCTGTTGCTGACCCTGTCACTCATAATGGGGTATGCGCTGGTTTTTTCTTGCACAGCAAAAAAAGGCCTACAAGACAATCGCACCATACATCCTTCTTCATTCCAGATTTTGGAAAAAATACCGGTCGAACCCGTTTGGGCGGGGACACGCGTAAGATATGCCTTGTTGACACACGACAATCATCAGTTTGTTGCTTATTATGATGCAAACAAGCAGATGACGGTGGCACAACGCACCCTCGATTCCAAAGAATGGACATTCAAAAAACTTGATTCTTACATTGCGTGGGATTCTCATAATTACATCACCATGGCTTTGGACAAGGAGGGCTATCTTCACGTGAGTGGAAACATGCATGTCGTACCTTTGATTTACTTTCGCGCGTCAAAGCCATATGATGTTACAAGCTTGAAACGTATCTCATCCATGGTGGGCAAGAACGAAAGAAGGGTTACTTACCCTCATTTTTTAAAAAACAAAGACAAGGAGTTGATTTTCACCTACAGAGACGGAGGAAGTGGGAATGGAAATAATTTCTATAATATTTATGACACCGCCACAGGCAAATGGCGGCGGTTGTTGGAACAACCGTTTACAGACGGAGAGGGTTTGATGAATGCTTATAACCATGGCCCTGTTGAAGGACCCGACGGGTGGTTCCACATATCCTGGATATGGAGAGACACACCTGCCGCAGAAACCAACCATGACCTCAGTTATGCAAAAAGTCCCGATTTGATCAACTGGTTTACGGCCAGTGGAACCCCTCTTTCCCTGCCCATTAAGTTAGGTACCCCCGGCGTTATCGTGGATCCCGTGCCGATCAAATGCGGTATGATCAACGGGAATGGCCGAATCGGATTCGATTCGAGAAATCGCGTCATCCTGTCATACCACAAGTTCGATGATTGTTCGGATCCCTATGCTCCCACCCAATTTTATAATGCCCGATTCGAGGAGGGGAAATGGAAAATCTATCAAACCACAAACTGGGATTATAGATGGTACTTTGAAGGAGGAGGATCGTTAGCGAGTGGCGGTGTCTCCATTGGAGCCGTTGAATATACAGATGGGGAATTAAAACAGACTTACAGCTATCCCAGACAAGGATTTGGTGCTTTTCTTTTATCGGAAAAGACGTTAAAATCGGTCAAAACAGTGCCTCTAACACCCTGGCCTAAGGAAGTGCTCATATTACATTCAACATTTCCGAACATGAGGGTAAGCATAACCCACGATGCGGCTGGAGTGATAAATGGAGAGCAATACATCATGCGCTATGAAACGCTTCCTGCAAACCGAGACCGGGCTTATCCGGAGCCATGGCCTGGACCCGAGATGTTAGAGGTTTACAAACTGAAAAAATTATAAGTCCCATACACCAACAAGAACAAAATAATTTAATCTTATGAGAGATTGCATTTCCACATACCAAATAAAAAAAATTCCGGTTTTGCTCGTGATCGTTTTTTGTGCATTTTTTCAGGTAATGTGTGCGAAAAAGAATGAACTGAAAGATTTCCCGCATGGCTACACACCCCAGGAGATTGGATTGTTATTATCCGAACGCTTTGTGCCAAGCGAACATTTTTTGCATAGAAAGCAATGGATCCATTATCCGGAGGTATGCGCTCACCTGGGAGCGCTACGTTTTGCCGGGAACATCAATAATGAATTGTTGATCTATAAGTTACAAAACAGGTTTGAGCCTCTTTTTTCCTCAGAAGTGGATAAATTACCTCCTAAAAACCACGTGGATATGAACATGTTCGGTTCCTTGCCACTCGAACTTTATAAAATCACCCACGATCAGAGATATTATGACCTGGGCATGACTTATGCCGATTCTCAGTGGGAAGTCCCAGAGGAAGCTTCGAAAGAAGAGAAAAATTGGGCAGATAAAGGATACTCATGGCAAACCCGTCTGTGGATTGATGATATGTATATGATTACAATCGTACAATCACAAGCGTATCTTGTAACAGGCGATCGGAAATATATCGACCGGACAGCGCGTCAGATGGTCCTTTACCTCGACGAATTACAAATGCCCAATGGATTGTTTTATCACGCACCCGATGTGCCGTTTTATTGGGGAAGAGGAAACGGATGGATGGCTGCGGGAATGGCCGAACTATTGGGTGTATTGCCCGCTGTCAACCCTGATCGTGCTCGCATTATGGAAGGTTATGTAACCATGATGAGAAGTCTCAAGAAATTTCAAGGTGAAGACGGCATGTGGAAACAATTGGTGGACGATCCGGAATGCTGGTCCGAAACATCCGGTTCAGCCATGTTTACCTATGCCATGATTGTAGGAGTCAACAACGGATGGTTGGATGCATCTTATGTCCCGGTAGTTAAAAACGCATGGATGGCATTGGTCTCCTACATCAATGAAGAAGGAGATATGACGGAAATATGTGTAGGAACCAATAAAAAGAACGACCGGCAATATTATTACGACCGTCCCCGAATGATAGGAGATTTCCATGGGCAAGCACCCATGCTTTGGTGTGCAGCCGAACTTATTTCGGATTAAAGAAATTATTTGAACTCAACTATTGACCCATAAAAGGAGGTGGATTTTTAAATTAGAAGTAGGAAATGATTTATTAAAATTGGAATAGACATGTTCAAAAAATTATTATTGTTGCTCTGGGTACTCGTAATACACACGGCATTCGCAGGGAAAAAGTATTCGGCAGCCATTGATGTGAATGCTGTAAAAGAAGTCATAAATGATGCCATAGCCTGGCAGATAAAAAATATGCCCACAACGGGAAGAGCAATATGGAATCCTCAATTTACCGGATGGGCAGACGGTGTGTTCTTGAGTGCGGTGACCGATTGGGCCCATTATGACAACAGTCGTGACTTTAAAAAATGGTACAGGAAGATCGCCGAAAATAATCGTTGGGAAGTGGGAAACCGTTCTTTAAATCCGGCTAACGACATTGCAGTCTCTTTAATGTATGGACGCATATGGTTGGACGATCCCAAGCCCTATTATATTGTAGAGAAAGTAGATAAATGGGATCATAAAATGGTTATGGACCTATTTGGAGGATGGGTTCCTCTTATTCCAACTATCGAACGGTTGGATTACCAGATGAAATATTATCCCGAAACAGACAATCTCCTTTTTGAAAATCCTCAGAATCAGGAACGTTGGTGTTGGTGTGATGCATTATACATGGCAGCCCCTACATATGCTCTTTTTGCAAACATAACGAAAAATGATGCATACAGGGAGTTCATGAATCGGGAGTTTTGGGAAACACACAAAGCCCTGTATGACAAAGAAGAGAAACTTTTTTATCGGGACACACGATTTATTACCCAACGAGAAGCCAATGGTGAAAAGGTATTTTGGGGACGGGGTAATGGATGGGTGGTAGGTGCCCTCGCACGTGTATTGGATTTCCTACCACATGACTACCATTCCAGGGATCGGTATGCAACTTTATTCCAGGAAATGATGAAGCGTATAGCTACGCTTCAAGATGAAAATGGTTACTGGCATACAAGTCTGCTCGACTATGAAACGTTCACCTCGCCGGAAACCAGCGCGAGTGGCTTTTTTACCTTTGGACTTTGGTGGGGAATCAACCGCGGACTACTGGATAAAAACACTTACCTGCCTATTGCAATGAAAGCATGGAAGGCAATGGTAGAGGCCGTCCATGACAATGGAATGCTCGGCTATGTTCAACCGATCGGAGATGCTCCACAAAATATCACAGCAGAAAAAAATGAAGTATACGGAACAGCCGCATTCGCTTTAGCAGGACTTGAAGTGGCTAGATATGCCGAAATGCCGAAGTAAATTAACGATCTATCAT
>NZ_DHOS01000014.1 GCF_002410825.1 Proteiniphilum sp. UBA5384
GTGGATTTGAGACTCGATTATTTTGGGAAATTTGATGCCAGTGATGCCGGCAGTATGGGATATAACTGGAGAAAGATTTACTGGTATGAACCGGAAAACAAGGCTTATGGTGTGCATGGCAACTCCGGTTATCTCTTTACCTTTGACCCCCTGAACAAGAAAGTCGAAATTGTTGAACGAATTACATCAGAACCATCAAGAAAAAGCGGGATGTTCGATCAGTTCAGTTACGGTTATCTTGGATTCAAAATTAAAGATGGTGCTATTTACTATCTGACAGGGGCGCCCATTTATAAAGATGGCATAAGGGTTACCGGACTCGATAAGATCAACATGGGTGCTGCTAAAGGGCTGGAATATCTCCACCTGGTAACTTTCAACATACCTGAGAAGAGATACAAAGATCTGGGTCCTATCTTTTACGACGACGGTTCTTTTCCGACCTATGTGAATTCTATTGCGATCGGCAAAAATAATGATATATACACCATCGCACGGTTTGAACATGATGGTAAGGTTATTGCAGACCTAATAAGAATAGATATTAAATGATAGATGGCCATGGCTTCTTAACATATTTCCTATGAAAAAGATAGTTGTTATTACCATTCTTGTCACACTCTGTGGTCTTTTTTTCTCAGGTTGTGGGTCTGCAGGGAAGTTTTCGAAAGATACATTCAAATTCTCCCGTGAAGATAAAATGGTACTCGGTACCTATGATGCTTTACCCAGACTATCAAACGGCAGGGCAGATATCAATAAATTGATGGAGCAATTAAAAGATCTGAATGCAAACACCTACAACTGGTTAATATGGCAAAATGAAAATGACTGGGCTGATCTGCAACTTTTTCTGCCCGTGGCTTTAAAAAACCGGATTGCTGTCTGGGTATCTTTGGTACCACCATCCGAGTCAAAACCAATAGCGAAATGGAGTTCTGAACCTTATGGCCTTGATTATATCAAATGGTCGGAAGAAATTGCTAAATTGAGCCTGCAGTATCCCAATTTGGTAGCATTCAGTATCGATGATTTTGTCCATAACCTCAAGACTTATACTCCTGAGTATGTCGGAAAAATGATGGATAAGATTGACAGAATAAATCCATCGTTTCAGTTTATCCCCTGCTCCTACTACAGGCAAATTACACCCGATTTCGTGAAAAAGTACGCATCCTATTTAGATGGGCTGTTATTTCCCTACAGAGCAGAATCGGAAGGTGGAAACCTAAGGAATGCTGGTTTGGTAGAATATGAAATCGCAAGATTAAGAACGCTCTTCAACGGGGAGATGCCAATTTATATCGATGTCTATCTGACCGCACATTCCCGATTAGGTGCTTCTACACCAACCTATGTGGAAGAGGTAATCCAGCGTGGAAAGGAACATGCGGATGGCGTGCTAATCTATACGCACCCCAATCCTGTGAGTGATGCTGAGAAGTACCAGATAGTGAAGGCTGCATTCTCTAAGAAATAGCTTCCCTGAGAGGTATTTAGCGAAAGACTGGAAAACGGTTCAAATCTGATCAAATAGATTAATAACTTATTCCTCTCCAACCCCGTCTTCAATAGGATTTTGTGGCAGGGTTGGCTTTGGAATAATACATTTATAAATATACATTACTATGCATCTCATTAAAATAGGCACACTGACCGTGGCCTGTCTTTCTTTGGGATAAATGCCTTCAGGGATTTTTATGCACATCCTGAACTATCAGGATTAACCGTTGACGCATAAGGGAAGGATTGGGCGAAAAAGTCCCTATCTGGCTCTATTTCGATGGAAATGGTTATGCTAAATCCGGGAATGTAACGCCTGAAGAATATCTCATGAACGTGAAGTGTCAGATATATACAGCCATCATCCATGTTTCAACAGGTATTCTTTTCTGGAACGATTGGTCTGAAACGCCGGAGGTATTCGACCGGTTAATACCTCTCCTGGTAGAGCTAAAACAGAATCTTGATATAATCAAGTTAGATACGCTCGAAAAAGATATCGATGGAGATAAGCACATTGCAATTAAAGGAAACAACAAAGAGAAATATATTATTGCCTCCAATACCAGTAAGACCGATACCATCACTATTAAGCCTCATAAAGGTATCACTTTGAAGTTGGCTCCACTGGAAACTATTATAACAAGGCTAAAGTGAGAGCATATTTATTTGGCCTCTGTGATAGATGATAAGAACATCCATACAATATAAACAGAACATTTTAAAAAAAAATCATTCAAAAAAATAAGAAACAATGAAATATCAATCGACCATCTTACTTTTCTTGTTAGGAATGGTATTGACTACATTCCCAATGGCTACTGCCTTTTCTTCTCCCCAAGATGAGGGCATCGGAATTGCGGTATTTGATGTAGACGCCACTCCACCCGTTGGCAGTCAGCTGACCTATGACCCCATGATCAATTCGAGCGATCTCCACCTAAGAGCAAAAGGTGTCGTGTTGGTAGGTAACGGTGAACCGATTGTGTTGTGCTCTATCGACTGGATCGGTATCGGCAATGAGTCACAGGATGTCTTCAAGGAAGCATTGGCGGAAGCCGCCGGAACCATTCCAAACAGGGTGGTCATCCATACGATCCACGTGCACGATACCCCTTTCTGCGATTTTACTGCGGAAAAGATATTGAAAGAGAACAATCTCCCTCCAGGTTGTTTTGACGGTACTTTTGCCCGAGAGCTGATCGGAAAGCTGCAGGAGTCAATCACGACATCCCTCAAAGATGTCAAAGAGGTGACAGATATTGGGCTGGGTAGTGCCGATGTCATTAGGGTTGCCTCCAACAGAAGAATCTATAAGGAGAATGGTCGTATTGTAAAGATGCGCGGATCAGCATGCAATGATTCGCTACTTCGTTCTATGCCTGAAGGATTAATTGATCCTGAAGTATCGTTAGTTAGCTTCTGGAACAATGATACACCCCTCGCAGTATTAAGTTTTTATGCCACACATCCGCAGAGCTATTATCTGACAAAGACCGCCAATCCCGATTTTCCGGGTATCGCACGATACTTGCGGCAACTATCTGTGCCGGATGCATTACATGTCCATTTTAACGGTGCAGGAGGGAATATTGCCGCCGGGAAGTACAACGACGGAAGTCATGAAAACCGTTTCATCCTGGCAAAAAGATTGGCAGACGGAATGGAGCGTGCATGGAACAACACCAAAAAATTCGGTGTTCAGTCAGTAGATTTGGGTTGGGATACCGAATATCTTTTTCTTCCCTATCAGGAGAAAGTAAAAGAGATAGAAAAAACCATGTTTCAGATGAATAGTCGTTTGCTTGCGAACAACATGGGACGTTTGGGATGGTACAAAAGAAGAATTGCAGGAAAAGGAATTGAAATCGCCTGCTTACGGATTCATGATGCCCGGATATTGTTTATGCCGGGTGAACTCTTCGTCGAGTATCAGCTGGCCGCCAAAAAGATGGCGCCGGATTGTTTTGTTGCGATGGCAGCTTACGGTGATTATGGCCCGTCTTATATTGGAACAGAAGCAGCTTATCCTGAAGGAGGGTATGAGATTGAATCCAGTCCTGTAACCGCAGAATCGGAAAAGTTGATCCTGACGAAGATTAAGCGGCTTTTAGACCGAAACAAAGCCAACCGACCCCGGGAGTTGTTGACCTACAAAGATCGTAGCGGTCAAATTTTTCCTGTCACAAATAAAAAAGAATGGGAGAAAAAAAGAGAGGAGGTACTAAACAATATGCAACTTGTCATGGGAAAAGTCCCGCCACGGCAGAAGAAAAAATTGCATGTGGTCTATACTGACTCTGCTGTGTATGAAAAATATGTACGTTATAGTATCAACTTTGAGGCAGCACCCTCTGAAAAAGTGTTCGCCTATCTCTACCGGCCAAAAAATAAATCGATGTTATCTCCTGCTATGCTTGCTCTTCACGGAACCGGCATTGAAGGCAAGAAGATAATAGATGGCGTTACCAGTATTAAAAACAGGGCTTACGCCAAGGAGCTTGCAGAAAGAGGATATGTAGTTATTTCACCAGACTATCCGAGTATGGGTGAGCTGGAAAATTACGACTTTGCTAATGACCGCTATGATTCGGGAACAATGAAAGGGATCTTCAACCATATCTCTTGTGTCGATATACTGCAAAGCCTGCCTTACGTTGACAAGAAGAGAATTGGGGTTATAGGCCACTCACTGGGTGGT
>NZ_DHOS01000035.1:0-16888 GCF_002410825.1 Proteiniphilum sp. UBA5384
CTTCCTGCTGGCTTGCCGGGGCAAAGAAAAAACTCGCTCCCCGTTCGAAATATCGGCACCATTGAGTCAGGTGTTCTGCCTGGGTGTGGCGGCACAGCGGCTGAACCGTAAAATTGTGTTCGACAGGGAGACCAAACGAGTGACCAACGATGCCTTTGCCGACGCCTTCCTCACGGGTGAGCCTCCGCGGAAAGGCTGGGAAGATTTTTATAAGATTTAAATCACATCAATACAAATAATTATGATACGAAAAACAATAATAACACTTTTAATAGCAATAGCAACATTGTCATTATGGGCACAGGAAAAGCCCAACACCCTATCCGAAAGTGAGAAAAATGGAGGGTGGCAGCTGCTCTGGGATGGTAAAACCACCGAAGGGTGGAGAGGCGCCAAACTGGATCATTTCCCGACAAAGGGATGGTCTATTCAGAATGGAATTTTGAAAGTACATAAGAGCGGAGGAGCCGAATCTTCCAATGGTGGCGACATTGTCACAACCCGGGCTTACAAGAATTTTATTTTGAAAGTAGACTTCAAAATTACCGAGGGTGCCAACAGCGGTATCAAGTATTTTGTGGATACAAATCTGAACAAGGGACAGGGATCGGCCATTGGATGTGAATTCCAAATACTTGATGACATGAAGCACCCGGATGCAAAACTGGGGGTTAAAGGGAACAGAACGCTGGGATCGCTCTACGACCTTATACCGGCTCCGGAAGAAAAACCGTATCGTAGTGGAGATTTCAATACGGCCGTGGTGATTGTAAATGGAAATCATGTACAACACTGGCTTAACGGCATTAAGATTATCGAATACCAACGCAATAGCCAAATGTGGCAAGCATTGGTAAATTACAGCAAATACAAAAACTGGCCGAATTTTGGCAATGCCGAGGAAGGATTGATACTCCTGCAGGATCATGGAGATGAAGTGTGGTTCCGGAACATCAAAATAAAAGAACTTGAATGAATTAAAATAATATATGATGTGTAAAAAAATAATTTTCTTATTGTGTTTTCTCCCTTTCTATTTATTATCGGCTCAAACAAATGAGTTGAAGAAATTTCCGAAGGGCTGTAGTCCAAAACAAGTCGGTAATCGTTTGGCATATAATTTTGTAAATGCCCGGCATGATCTGTATGCAGGTAGATATATCCACTATGCCGAAGTATGTACCTGGAACGGAGCTCTTGATTATGCACTGAAAACAAACGACAGAGAACTTATTAAACAATTACAAAATAGATTCGAACCTTTTTTCACACGCGAAAAAGTATTGTTACCTCCTATGAATCACGTAGACTACAATATGTTTGGTAGTCTTGCACTCAAACTCTATCAAATTACCAATGACAAAAGGTATCTGGAGATAGGACTGGCTTATGCCGATAGTCAATGGGAAGTGCCGGTGAATGCAAAACCGGAAGAAAAGGACTGGGCCGAAAAAGGATATTCCTGGCAGACTCGTATGTGGATTGATGATATGTATATGATTACCGTTATACAAAATGAAGCATATAAAGTTACAGGTGACCCAAAGTATATTGACCGGGCTGCAAAGGAAATGGTTCTTTACCTCGATGAGTTACAGCGTCCCAGCGGCCTTTTCTATCACGCACCCGATGTCCCTTATTACTGGGCTCGAGGAGACGGATGGATGGCGGTTGGTATGGCCGATTTACTACGTGAACTTCCCAAAAATCACAAGAACTATGTGCGTATTATGGAAGGTTATCAGGTTATGATGAAGAGTTTGAAGAATCATCAAAGACCAGACGGCATGTGGAATCAACTGATTGATGAACCGGATTTCTGGCCGGAAACTTCCGGTACAGCCATGTTCACCTACGCCTTTATCATTGGTGTTCAACAGGGATGGTTAAATGCTTCAGAATATGGTTCTGCCGCACGTAAGGCATGGTTGGCAATGGTTCTCTTCATTGATGAGCGAAATAATGTGACAGAAGTTTGTGTAGGTACTGGTAAAAAGAATGATAAACAATATTATTATGATCGTCCACGTCTAGCCGGTGATTTTCACGGACAAGCACCGTATCTATGGTGTGCTGCAGCCTTATTAAGAAAATGAATTAATTGTTTTTTATAAAGACCATTTAAATTAAAAAAATTGTAATCGAATGAGCAAAAAAATCTTGAGCGGGTGTACACTTCTCTATTTATTTTTAGTTTCAAATCTGTATGCCAGTATCGGTTCAAATATTGAAACTCCTGCAGTGAAAATAGAGAGTCACGACCTTACAGAATTTCCAAAAGGAGCCGATCCAAAAGAGATCGGAATAAAACTTACTGAGCGATATATCAGAACTATCGATACGCAGGCTCCCCGCGTAAATTATCCATATGTCTGTACATGGTTGGGAGCGTTCCGGTTTACAAAAACTATCGGAGATGATAATTTATTCAATCGATTATTAGAGAGATATAATAATATCTTCTTCAATACGGGTTCGGATAATCTTGTCCCTCCTGCAAATCATGTGGACAACAACGTCTTCGGATCCGTTCCTCTGGAAATTTATAAAACAATGAAGGAAGATAAATATCTTAAAATGGGATTGAAATATAGTGATTTGCAATGGAAGTTACCGAATGATCCCCGAATGTCGGAGATAAAATGGCATGACCAAGGTTATTCCTGGCAGACACGTATATGGATTGACGATATGTATATGATTACAACGGTACAATCCCAAGCTTATGTGGTGACGAATGAACGAAAATATATCGAGCGAACCGCCAGGGAAATGATACTGTATCTCGACGAGATACAGCGTCCCAACGGACTATTCTACCATACACCTGATGTGCCTTTTTTTTGGGGAAGAGGAAATGGTTGGATGGCTGTCGGCATGGCAGATTTATTGAAAGTGTTACCTCAAGACAATCCAGGCAGGGAGAGAATTGAAAAGGCTTATAAACTGATGATGAAAACCTTGTTGAATTACCAGGCTGAAGATGGTATGTGGAGACAGCTCGTAGATGATAAAACCTCTTGGAAAGAGACATCTGCTTCTGCGATGTTTACATATGCTATGATCGTGGGCGTAAAGAACGGTTGGTTGGATGAAGTCACTTATGGTACCGCTGCCCGTAAGGCATGGCTTGCCCTTTTGACTTATCTGAACGATGATGACAATTTAAGGAATGTCTGTGAAGGAACCAATGCATACAATGATTACCAGTATTATATCAATCGTCGGCAGAATACCGGTGACTTACATGGACAAGCTCCTCTTTTGTGGTGCGCAGACGCGCTTCTTCATAAATGACAAATAATTGTTTAGAATATCAATATGAAGTTTTTTTTGATCCTTTTATATAGCCTGTTTTGTTTTATAAGCATGTCCGCCAATGACCTTCAAGTGAAAGAAGGTAACGGTGGAGATGGAATGCAAAATATTTTACCGGAGTGGGCCTTGGGTGGGTTTGTACGACCTGCCGGGGCGAATCCGGTAATCCGACCGATCACGAGTACCAAGTTCTATTGTCCAATGCAAAAGCAAGTAGTTAATTGGGAAGAGAGCGACACCTTTAACCCTGCAGCGGTTGTAAAAGGAGATAATATCTACGTTATTTACCGGGCAGAGGATAATTCAGGTACAGGGATAGGCAAACGTACATCTCGTCTTGGATTGGCAGAGAGCCCTGATGGTATCACCATGTGTCGGAGACAAGTACCCGTGATGTATCCCGATGAGGATTATATGAAAAAATACGAATGGCCCGGGGGATGTGAAGATCCGCGTGTGGCAGTAACAGAAGATGGGCTCTACGTCATGACTTACACTTCATGGAATAGAGAGAAGGCCCGATTATGTGTCGCTACTTCCAGGGATTTGATTACATGGAAGAAGCATGGTCCAGCATTTGAAGATGCCTATGAGGGCCGTTTTCTGAACATCCATTGTAAGGCCGGATCCATTGTAACGGAGATAAAAAACAACAAACAGGTTATCTCCAAAATAGGAAATGTCTATTTCATGTATTGGGGCGAACATAGGATCTGGGCGGCTACTTCTGAAAATCTTACCGACTGGAAACCAATTTTGGATGAGAATGGAGAATTAAGAACAGTGATTGCGCCCCGTAGAGGATATTTCGATAGTGCCTTAACTGAATGTGGCCCTCCGGCTATCAAGACCAATAAAGGTATTTTATTGCTATACAATGGAAAAAATCAAAATCATGATGATCGCCGTGATCGTCGATTCACTGCCGGGACATACAGTGCCGGACAGGTTTTAATGGATTTAGACGATCCCTTGAAAGTGATTGAAAGGTTAGATGTCCCTTTCTTCCGCCCCATGGAAGACTTTGAGAAAAGCGGGCAATATGTAGATGGAACCGTTTTTATTGAAGGATTGGTTTATTTCAAGAGAAAATGGTATTTATATTATGGATGTGCCGATTCTCAGGTAAGCGTGGCTATTTACGATCCCGAGAAAGATACACCTGGTGATATCCTCCCACAATCTCTATAATATACATTGCGGAAAAACCTTGGATTACCCCTATAATCAGATAGCAAGAACAATGAAAATAAAAGTATTACTTTTTTTAGTTATAACTCTATTCTACACAAGACTATCATACGGACAGGAAGCTAAGACTGAACGGGTGTATAATGCCGTACTTTCCTCTCGCGATGGACATGAAGGCCAATTTGTCTGGAAGATGAAAAAAGCAGATGAATTAGTGGGAAAAACCGAAGATGTATCTACCTCCAGGATATCTACGAATGACTGGATGTCGGCCATTGTGCCGGGCACCGTACTTAATTCATTGGTGTATAACGGAGTTTACCCCGAACCCTATTATGGTTTGAATAATAAACTAGCATCGAATCTTATCCCCGATCTCCAACATGCTGGTCGTGATTTTTATACGTATTGGTTCAGAACGGAGTTTGAAGCACCATCTGAAAATTTCAAGAACAGGAAAACATGGTTACAGGTCGATGGAATAAATTACCGCGCAGAGATATGGTTGAATGGGAGTATGGTGGGAAATATGGCAGGAATGTTCTATCAGGAGCATCTTGATATCTCCGATTATCTCGTTTTTGACAAAACGAACATACTGGCAGTAAAAGTTTATCCGGTAGATGTGCCGGGTACGGTGAGACCAAAGGGTGGAAAAGCGATTGGCGCATTGAATAATGAATTTCAGAACGGAGGTAACGGTGAAATCGGGAAAAATGTAACCCAACTGATGACCGTGGGATGGGATTTTACTTTTCTGGATGGTATCAGGGACCGTAATACCGGGATATGGAAAGAGATATCCATATATACCACGGGAGATGTAACCCTTCGTCATCCATTTGTGAAGTCCGACCTGTCTAAGCCCGGCTATAACCTGTCAAGACAAACAATCTCCGTAGAGCTAATCAATCCGAACAATAACTGGAGCACTCATGATCTTATCATAGAAGGAGAAATTTTGGGAGAGAATATTGTTTTTGAGAAGCAAGTACGATTAATCAGGGGACAGCAACAAGAGGTGCTTTTCTCCCCGGATGAATATCCTCAGTTGATCATCAAGAAACCCCGTTTGTGGTGGCCGATAAACAAAGGTGAACAGGAGTTGTATGATCTTACCTTACGAGTAAAAGATAAATCGGGAAATATACTGGATTCCATTTCCACCCGTTTTGGAATAAGGGAAATAACATCCCATACCGATACACCGGACCGGTCACGTACTTTTTTGGTAAATGGTAAACCCGTCTTCATCAAGGGCACAAACTGGCTTCCGGAGAATATGCTACGGAACTCAAATGAACGCACCTATGCCGAGTTGCGCTATACGGCACAAGCAGGCATCAATATGATTCGATTCTGGGGTGGGGGAATCACCGAGTCCGATTATTTTTTTCAGTTGTGCGATGAGTTGGGTATCATGGTGTGGACAGAGTTTTGGATGACCGGAGATACCAAACATCCGGCAGATGGGAACATCTATTATAGCAATGTCGCTTCCACAGTGAAGCGTATCCGGAACCACCCCTCTTTGGCCTATTATGTCTCGTCCAACGAATCGACCGAAATGTCCGAAACGGAAGAACTGATCCGGCGATTGGACGGAACAAGGGGATATCAGATGCAGTCGGAATGTTGCGGAGTACATGACGGGAGTCCATACAAACAGGTGAACATTATGCGGCATTATGAAAATACAGCCTCTGACAGAGGCAGCCGTATCGATGGCTTTAATCCCGAGTATGGGGCGCCGGCTTTGCCTACAGTGGAGTGTTTACGTGAAATGATGGATGAAAAGGATCTTTGGCCAATCAACAGGGAGGTATGGGATTATTCCGATGGGAATGGTTTTCACCTGATGACATCACTCTTTACCGATATGGTGAATGAATATGGTCCATCCCACAATATTGAAGAGTTTGCGGAAAAAGGACAGTTTGTGGGGGCGTTCAACTACAAGAGTATCTGGGAAGTATGGAATGAAAACAAATTGAATTATGGTGACCGCTATGCTTCTGGATTTTTGTTCTGGTATCACAATTCCCCCATTCGCCAGGTTTGTGCCCGTATGTGGGATTGGTCGCTGGAACCGACAGCTGCACTGTATGCTGCCCAGAACGCCTGTGAACCCTTGCATCCCCAGTTCAATTATCTTACAAACAGCGTTTCGGTAGTGAATGATTATTACCGTTCTTTCCACAATTACACGGTAACGGCTGAACTGTATGACCTGAATGCAAAGAAAATCCTCTCCAGAAAAGCAAAAATCAATATTCCAGAAGATGGTGTTTGTAAGGATATTTTCAAGATCGATTTTCCCTCGGATATATCCCCTGTCCATTTTATCAAATTGAGATTGTTGGATGATAAAAACAGGGAAGTAGGAAGCAACTTCTATTGGCGTTCGCATAGTAAATATGAGGGAAAAAATACACTTACAGGACCAACGACTGCCGGTTTTCAGGAACTATCCAAACTGAAGAAAGCCGACCTCAAGGTAAATTATACCACAAGAGAAGAGAGTAATTGTTATTTTGTGTTTATAGATATTAATAACATATCTGGTTCTATTGCTTTTTTCACACAACTTCAATTTCTGAACGGAGACGGTAAACCCGTTCGTCCCTCTTTTTATACTGATAATTTTTTCTCCTTACTTCCCGGAGAGAAAAAAACTATTACAATAGAGACGAACAAAAAATGGGTGCCTGAAAAGCGAAGATTAGTTGTGAAAGGGTGGAATATTGATAAAAGAGCTTATTCATTAAAGTAATTTTTTTTAATCCATATCAATATTACTTTTTATATCTTTTTTGAAAGGGAATCAATATTCGTATACTTCATAAAAACAGATGCTTAGGAGGGAGTGATAAATTATTAATATTTTATGAGATGAATTTTATACAGAAGCTCGATAGGTTTTTTTTACTTTGGTCGGTAAATCTATAAATAAAACTAAATGATTTTTTTACGCTTGACCTTACCTAGGAAATATTCTGGACAATAATTTTTGTTGTGATATAATATAGATTGTATACTATTAAAATGATTTTGTAATCACTTTGTTTTAACTCGATTTTTTTATTAACGAGGTTAATTTATTATTTTTTAATTATATATTTTATGAAAATGAAAAACAGTATGAAAATTGGGCGTTGGCAACTTCATTGGATAATGCTTGCGCTGATAACTCTCTGCTTTGCAAGTTGTAAGGATGACAACGAAGAGCAGGGAGGCGGTTTCGATCCGGATAAGCCGGTAGTCGTGTCAGACTTTATCCCAAAAGTAGGTGGATTGGCTACGCGAATGGTTTTGTATGGGGACAATTTCGGAAATGATCCTTCCCGGGTTAAAGTGATTATTGGAGGACAAAATGCCAAAGTTATAGGCGTAAATAACCAGAACCTGCATTGTATTGTTCCGGCGAGAGCATACGACGGAGACATCAAAGTGATCATTGTGGATGATAACGGAGACGAAGTGGCACATGCTGTTTCTGAATCCAACTTTGTGTACAAGAAAAAAATGCTTGTTTCGACTTTTCTGGGAGATTATGTGGAGAAAGAATCTGACCGGATAATTAAAGATGGCCCTTTTGGAGATTGTGGCTCTTTCCGGACCATGAGATGGCTGACATTTGACCCCCAAAATCCCAACCATATGTATGTAGCTTCCCAACAGGGGGGTACGCGTCTGATTGATTTCGAAAATGAGTATGTTAGTACCTTTACCACCAACATAGACAATGTATCTTGTGTGAATTGGACATTGGATGGGGATATGATTGTTACACGTGACCATGGAAGTGATACCTCAATAGGGAATTTTATGTTTACCCGTGCTTCTGGGTTTACTTCCCGAACCGATGTGTCTCGTGGAAGGGGGGTGAAAGCCACTGCCATCCACCCGGTAAACGGAGAAATGTATTTTACCCGTTTCAGGGCTGGTGATGTGCAAAGGTATGACTTTGAAACCGGTACGTTAGAGACAATATTCCAAAACCCGTACGGAGGAGTGCATTTTATGCTGATGATTCATCCCACAGGAGATTACGGATACCTGGTCGAATCGGAGCGGCATTATATCATGCGCACGGATTATGACTGGGAAACCAAGAGATTTACCATACCCTATCTCGTCTGTGGTGCGGCGGCGAACGCCGGATATGCGGACGGGGTTGGCAGTAGTGCCCGTTTAAACTGGCCCATGCAGGGGACATTTGTGAAGAACCCGGACTATGAGGCACAAGGTGGCGACCAATATGATTTTTATTTCTGCGACAGGGATAATCATGCTATCCGAAAACTGACTCCAATGGGAAGGGTGGAGACCTTTGCGGGACGGGGCAATAATGGTACTTGGGGATACAACGATGGGGATCTTCGTCTGGAAGCTCGTTTCAATTGGCCGGAGTCGATCGTGTACGATGAACTTAGGAAATGTTTTTATGTTGGAGATACGCGTAATTTTCTTATCCGTAAGATCGGTTACGAAGAATAATGAATGATAAACACACAAACTTTATAAGATGAAGAATTTTTTACTGACATGTTTGTTATTCCTTGGGCTTTCGGCAAACGCCATGGCACAGGAGGAGGTGACTATAAAAGGAGTTGTTACCGACACAAACGGGGAACCTCTGATAGGGGCGAATATTATTGTGAAAGATATGCCCGGATTGGGTACCATTACAGATTTGGATGGGGCATACAGTTTAAAAGTAACGACTTTCCGTACGCTGGTTTTCTCATATATCGGTTTTGAAACGGAGGAGGTATTGGTGAAGGATCAACGGGTGATTAATATGACCCTGAAAGAGTCGGTAACCCAGTTGATTGATGAGTTGGTGGTCACTGCTACCGGCCCCCAGGAAAAAGTAGCCGTTACGGGAGCCATTACCAATGTGGACGTGGAAGAGTTAAAGGCCAATCCTACGACTTCTATTGCCAATTCATTTGCTGGCGTGGTTCCCGGTATCATGGCGATGCAAACATCCGGACGACCTGGCAGCGTGTCTGAATTCTGGATCAGAAGTATTTCCACCTTTGGTGCCAGTAACGCTGCATTGGTGTTGGTTGACGGTTTTGAGCGAGACCTGAATGAGGTCAATGTGGAGGATATTGAGTCCTTTTCCGTACTGAAAGATGCTTCTGCTACTGCTATCTATGGTAGTAAGGGAGCGAATGGCGTAATTTTGATCAATACCAGACGTGGTAAGGATGGTAAGATCAATATCAGCGCAAAGATGGAAGGTTTTTACAACAGGCTTACCCAACTCCCCGAATTTGTAGATGGATACACCTATGCATCCATGGCCAATGAGGCAAAGATTACACGTAACCAGGAACCGTTGTTCCAACCCGAGGAACTCGAGATTTTTCGTTTGGGATTGGATCCGGACCTGTATCCCAATGTAGACTGGATGGATTTGATGCTGCGTGATGGAGCCTGGAGCTCACGATCCACTTTGAATATGAGCGGTGGGGGAAGTACAGCCCGTTATTTTATTTCCGGAAGTTACCAGGATCAGCAAGGTATGTACAAAACCGACAAGACATTAAGAGAGTACAATACCAACGCCAACTTCAAGAAGTATACCTACCGCATGAATGTGGATGTGGATATTACAAAAACGACCTTGCTAAAGGTAGGTATAGCCGGCTCGCTGCGGAAACAAAACGATCCCGGTGTTGGCAGTACGGCAATATGGACCGCCCTGATGGGATACAACTCCATTATGGTGCCCAAACTCTATTCTGATGGAAAAGTTCCGTCTGTCCCCGATAATGATGACAATCCCGATAATGATCAGGATCGTTTCAATCCGTGGGTACAGGCTACCATGACCGGTTTTAACGAAAGCTGGCAGAACAATATCCAAACGAATGTGACCCTCGACCAGCAACTCGATTTCATTACAAAAGGCCTTCGCTTTATCGGTCGGTTCGGATATGACACAAACAACTCGAACTGGATTACCCGTAAGAAAAATCCGGAGCTGTGGTTGGCAAAACGTTATCGTTCCCTCGATGGCGAATTGATTTTTGAAAGAGTGGCGCCGGAAGTGAAAATGACACAGGATTCGAACTCGAACGGGGACCGGAGGGAATTCTTTGAATGGGAAATGCACTATAACCGCAGATTTCAGGATCATCGTTTGGGAGGAGTAGTGAAGTATAACCAGGCTGCTAAGATACAAACCCAGCGTATAGGCTCCGATCTGAAGAATGGTATCTCCCGTCGGAACCAGGGATTGGCAGGACGCCTTAATTATAATTGGAGACTTCGTTATTTTATAGACTTCAATTTTGGATATACCGGTTCCGAAAATTTCCATAGGGATAATCGGTTCGGCTTTTTTCCGGCTGTTTCAGGTGCTTGGAATATTACAGGGGAACCCTTTATGAAGGATGTAGAATGGGTGAATATGCTGAAACTCCGTTATTCACATGGTAAGACAGGGAATGACAATCTGGGAGACATCCGGTTCCCCTACCTATACACAATTGAGTCTACCGGTGGTTACCAATTTGCCGATTATAATTTTGATAGATACTACGGTGGAATGCGATACTCTTCTTTGGCTTCACCAAATGTCTCATGGGAAATAGCCACCAAGCAGGACCTGGGGCTTGACTTTTCGCTGTTGGGAGATAAGCTCTCGGGAGCTGTGGATTATTTTCGCGAACGTCGCGACGGAATTTATATGACACGCAATTATCTTCCATGGATGGCCGGTTTGGAGAGCAATCCTTCGGCAAACGTGGGTATAGTAAAGGCACAGGGATTTGATGGAAATTTTACGCTAAGACAGGACCTGGGACAGGTGAACCTGACACTGCGTGGAAATATTACCTACAGCAAGAATGAGATTCTGGAAAGAGATGAAGAAAACACGGTCTATTGGTACAAGATGCAACAAGGCCACAGGGTAAACCAGGCCCGAGGACTCGTTGCTTTGGGACTATTTAAGGATTACGAAGAAATCAGAAACAGTCCGAGGCAAACTTACGGAGAGGTAATGCCAGGTGATATCAAATATAAGGATATCAACGGTGACGGTGTCATCAATGATGATGACCGGGTGGCTATCGGTGCCACTACAAGACCGAATCTTACCTATGGATTCGGCACTTCTGCCAGATGGAAAGGGTTGAACGTGAGCCTGCATTTTCAGGGAGTAGGTAAATCAACCTATTTCATCGATGGCTCTACAGTTTATATGTTTAGTACTGGAGATGGTTGGGGAAATATCTTGAAAGATATGGCCGCATCGAACCGCTGGATTTCGTCCGAAATATCCGGCGATCCCTCAACCGAGGATCCGAATGCCGATTACCCACGTCTGACTTACGGAAACAATAGTAACAACAACAGACAGTCTACGTTCTGGCTTAGAAACGGTTCCTATATTCGCCTGAAAACGGTGGATGTCGGGTATACGCTTCCCAAGGCATTGGTTAACAGGGCACATTTCAACGAAGTTCGCATATTCTTCATCGGTACGAACCTGCTAACCTGGTCTGGTTTCAAATTGTGGGATCCGGAAATGGGAAGTTCACACGGAAAGAACTACCCACTTAGCAAAACCCTCTCACTGGGTGTAGCAGTTAATCTTTAAACAACACGCACATATGAAAAAAATAATTGTCATTTTATCGATTGTAACAGGATTGGGTCTAATAATGGGTGGATGTACCGATTATCTGGACTCTGATTACCTGTTTGATGAACGGATGTCTATTGAGGATGTTTTTAAGAATCAGGATTATACGAACGAGTGGATGGCGCGCGCATACTCCTATCTGGGTAACGGATATCTGCAGGATGTGGCCAGTAAAAAGGATGTTCCTTTCAATTTTGCCGACGACATGTATTTCGATGGCGAAGGAAATCGGTACGCGAACTGGAAAGCGGGCCGGTATAGTGAAAGCGGATTGAATGGTGAAGCCCAGGGAATCTGGGAAAATGCATATAAGGGGATCCGACAGGCTTCCATTTTGTTGAAATATATTGACCTTAATAAGATGTTCAGCGAAGTGGAAATCACCGATATGAAAGGTCAGGCACATTTCCTGAGAGCCTACTACTACTGGATTATGCTTCGAACATATGGTCCTGTACCCATTGTCCCTGATGCAGGAATAGATTACATGAAAGAGTATGACCAGGTTGCTCAACCCCGTAGTACTTATGAAGAATGTGTGAATTATATCGAAAATGAGTTGATCATCGCTGCGGGAATGCTGCCTCTTCAACGTTCTGTGGAAGCATTGGCCCGCCCTTCAAGGGGAGCTGCTCTTGCGCTTCGTGCCAAAGTATTGTTGTTCGGAGCCAGCCCGCTGTTCAATGGAAAAGCCCCGACAGAGGTGGCAAGCGCCATGGTTGACAAACGGGGGAATCCGCTTCTTTCTCCGACCTATGATGAGTCGAAATGGGCCAGAGCAGCTGCTGCAGCCAAGGATGTCATGGATCTGAACTTCTATACATTGCACGTTGCATATTTCAAGGATACGGATGCTATCGGGTATCCGGCAACCGTCACTCCCCCCTATGACGAAAACTTTTCAGATAAGGATTGGCCGAACGGCTGGAAGAATATTGATCCGTTTGAGTCTTACCGCTCTTTGTTCAACGGTGAGATTCCTGCCAATGAAAACCCGGAATTGATTTTTACCAGAGGACAAAACAATTCGAATGAAAATATTGCCGCAATGGTCCTGCACCAGCTACCGCGTACCTGGGGCAAGGGATACAATTCACATGCAATGACGCAAAAGCAGGTGGATGCATACTCTATGGCAGATGGTACGGATGCCCCGGGTATGAACTCCATGTATGCCAGCTTGCCTGGTTATGAGGGTCGCTATGATAGCCGTGAACGGGCAACCGGATATGTGGCTGCGAGTGAACTGGCTGATTATCCCGAATTGGGACCCCAGGGGGCAGGTGTCTCCAAGCAATATGCAAAACGTGAACCTCGTTTTTATGCATCTGTTGCCTACAACGGAAGTACCTGGTATTTTCTGAATGCTGATGAATCTGCAGAGGAGCAAAAGAACAAGCAGATATTCTATTACCGCGGTGAGGACAACGGATATAAGATCAACTATTCACTGCTTACCGGTATTGGAATAAAGAAGTACGTGCATCCGGACGACATCAGTCTGATAGGAGGTTCGTATAACAGAGGTCGTATCCGGCCGAAAGTGGATCCGGCTATCCGTTATGCGGAAATATTGCTGATCTATGCGGAAGCATTGAATGAACTCACCGGACAGCATAGCATTCCTTCCTGGGACGGGAACAAAACGCACTCTATCAGCCGCAATATTGCTGAGATGAAGGCTGGTATCCAACCTGTACGTATTCGATCCGGTGTGCCCGATTATCCGGATAATGTGTATGCCAATGCCGACCGATTTCGTGAGAAATTGAAGCGCGAGCGTCAGATTGAACTGTTTGCCGAAGGGCATCGCTATTTTGACCTTCGTCGTTGGATGGACGCCCCGGTAGAAGAGGCTGCCTCTACCTACGGTTGCAACATATATGCCGGCAAAGCAATGGCGGATCTTTTCCATACGCCCGTGGAAGTACCTTCACTGGCACCTATATTTGCTTTGAAATCCTGGTTCTGGCCCATTCATCATACGGAATTGAAAAGGAATAAAGAATTGACCCAGAATCCGGGTTGGACAAATCCTGAATAATTTTACATACTACAAAAATGAAAAATATATATTATCTTTTTTTAGTGATCACAACAGCAATATGTTGTGTGTCATGCAACAACGAATGGGAAGATGAACAATATGTGCAACAGGCTTCCTTTAAAGCCGAACCCGACGGAAATGGAGTGACTTTTGCATACCTGCGCTACCACCCCGAAGGGAAAGTGACCTATCAACTTCCTGTAATTATCAGCGGTTCAACTCCGAATATACAAAAGCGTACAGTGCGTATAGGATTGGATCTCGATACAATGGCTGTTTTAAACGAAGAACGTTATGGTCACCGTGAAGAACTCTATTTTAGAGTGTTGGATAAAAAATATTACAGTTTTCCGGAAACAGTCGAGGTCCCTGCCGGTGAATCTACCGTCACACTTCCCATAGAATTTACGTTGGGCGATCTGGATCAGTCTGACAAATGGGTGTTACCTCTGACCATTCTCGAAGATCCGGCGAACAATTACCAGCCGAATCCCCGGAAACACTATCGGAAGGCGCTGCTGCGGATCAATCCGTTTAATGATTATTCCGGTACATATGCTGGGACATTGTATAAAATTGTGTTGGAGGGAGACACCCAGAATCCGATGACGTTAAGTAGTTACAGAACTTTTGTAGTGGATGATAAAACCATTTTTCTCTATGCGGGAGCTAGAAATATTGATTCTCCTGACCGTAAACTGTACAAGATTTTTGTTGAGTTTACCGATGAGAAGGTAGATCTCCTTACCAAAAAGTTGAATATTTATACGGATAATCCGGATATCAAACTGAAAGTAATCGGGCAACCGAGTTATTCGGTAGAGGAAGCAATGGATGCAACAAAGCCATACCTGAAGCATGTGTATATCACCCTGAATCTGGCATACGAATTTGATGATTATACAACTATTCCGGGCAATGTGATCAAGTACTCGGTATCGGGATCTTTGTCTATGCAGCGTGACCTCAATACTCTGATTCCTGACGAAGATCAGCAAATTCAGTGGTAATGGAATGTTTGTGAGGGTGTACAGGGTTGCCGCAAATACAGGTAACCCTGTATCCTCCGCTACAAGTCAATAATTTAGAAGATAAAATAATGATTATGAGTCAGATGAATATTGGTTATTGGTTGTCGCTTATTGTTGGCTTATATTTGTGCTCATGTGGGGATCCCGACAACAAAGTTATCCCGGCAGAAATTACCTATTTCTCTGTGTGGGATCAAAGAGCAGTCAATCATGTGCTTCACGTGGACAATGTAAATCATATCATTACCAATAAGCAGGAGATTCCCCCCTATGTCAATCTTTCCCGGTTGATTGCAGAATTCCGGTTAAATAATCAGAATGCAATACTTAAGGTTAACGGTAAGGAGCAGCAGAGTGGGAGAGGAGAAAACAATTTTTCTGAAGAGATCGTGTATGATCTTTTCGTTGCGGACAAAAAACAACAGTCATACAAGGTTACCATCACCAAGGAAGGATTATCGAATAACTTCCGGACATTCACTTTTCCCGGTAAGCAGATGGAAAAATATCAACCCTCCATTCACCTGGAAACCGGGGAGATTTCAAATGAAAATGAAATCCCCCTGAATATAGATATCTCATCGTTACAACCGGAATTCACAACAATTGAAAAAAATGCGGTTGTCAAAGTAAACGGGGTGGCACAGACAAGCGGAGTTGGCAAACATGATTTTTCCAAGCCGGTTGTGTATGTCATTGAAGGGGAGGATGGCACTTCGAAAGAATTTACGGTGAGGTTGAAACAGGGTCATGAGTATTATCTTACAAACCCTATTGTAGCGGGTAGTTATGCGGATCCGACAGTGATTCGTGTGGGGAATACTTTTTATCTTTATGTGACTTCAGGCCGTGTGAGAGGTTATAAATCGACTGATATGGTTAATTGGAGCCGGATAGCGGGTAGTTCGAGTGAGGTGTTTAGTGAGAGGCCGGATTTCACGGAAGATAATGTAAGTGAGACGGGGATGTGGGCACCCGATATCAACTATTTTGATGGCAAGTATGTGATGTATTATTCCATATCCAAATGGGGCGGGGGGGCCACATGCGGGATAGGTGTGGGGATATCTGATCTGGCACAGGGGCCTTTTTTGCCTCCTCCGGGCAATTCTGATGGTAAATTATTTGTCAGTTCAGAGATGGGTGTCCATAATTCAATTGATCCTTGTTTTTTTGAGGAGAACGGACAACGCTATCTTTTTTGGGGGAGCTTCCATGGTATTTTTATGACAGAGCTGACGGCAGACGGGTATGCCGTGAAGGATACGACGAAAAAGAAACAGATTGCCGGTAATTCTTTTGAAGCCACGTATATTCACAAGAGGGGGAGTTACTACTACCTGTTTGCATCTACCGGTGCATGTTGCGAGGGGATGAACAGTTCCTACAAAGTGGTGGTCGGAAGATCCACTCAGCTTGGAGGCCCTTATCTGAGCAGGAGCGGTGTGGATATGAAGAATTATGATGCCTGGAATCCACCCGGTTACCAGCCAGTAGTGATCAGGGGCGATGAGATGTTTGCAGGTCCGGGTCACAATTCGAGAATTATTACCGATGACAAGGGAGTAGATTGGATGCTTTATCACGCTTATGTCCATAATGGAAGTGACTCCCGTAGTTTAATGATCGATAAAG
>NZ_DHOS01000035.1:17052-26110 GCF_002410825.1 Proteiniphilum sp. UBA5384
AGAGGGATGGCCTGTAGTGGGTAATGGTACCCCTTCTTTTGCAATGAAAGAAGTTCCATTTTTTAATTGATATATAATCAATGATGAATGCAATCCAATGTGGTTTCCTATTAGGCTTTTGGTTACTTTTTTTCCCCGTTTCGTCCTGCGGGAGCAGTGGTGACATCCAGGGAGAGGAAATACCAGATAAGAATGAAGAGGAATTGGTAGATCCTGTAATCGGACTTGTTGCCAAAAAAACTGCTAAGGCGAATGAATTGGAACTTGCCTGGAGTAACCCTCCCAATACCGCATCAGTTGAAATCTCTTATTTACGGGAAGGTGATGATGAGGCTAGTAACACGATTATCAATGTAAGGGTGTATAGCGAAAAAAAAAGCAGCTACCTGATAAAATTATCGAAATATGGAACATATCAAATTGGAGTGGTAGCTATCAATCATTATGGAAGACGTTCCGAGAAAGTTACAATTACTGCTACCCCTGCTAAAGAAGATGCGCCACCTTCATTTGAGATCATTCACAACACACTGCCGATTGCAGACCCTCATGTGTTATATCACAACGGTAAATACTATGCTTACGGTACCCGTATCAATGGTTTCGAAGTATATATCTCGGAGGATCTCGAGCATTGGAGGCGGAACGAGAGCCTTGCACTGCCCCCGGAGAACTCCTGGGGAACAAGATGGTTCTGGGCGCCTGAAGTCTATTACATAGCGTCCAAGAACAGATTTTTCATGTTTTATTCTGTAGATGAGCACATCTGTGTTGCTTCAGCCACCAGGCCGGAAGGACCGTTTGTGCAGGATGAAAGGAGGCCGATTGTACCCAATGAGAAAGGGATCGACACTTCGTTGTTTATTGACGATGATGGTACACCTTATCTTTATTATGTGCGTTTTACTGATGGGAACGTGATATGGGTGGCTGAAATGAATGATGACCTGAAGAGTATAAAATCTGAAACACTCACAAGATGCATCACAGCTTCAGAACCCTGGGAGAGAATCCAGGGTAAAGTTGCTGAAGGCCCCTCAATATTGAAGAGGGGAAATACGTACTACCTGATTTATTCAGCCAATCATTTTGAAAGTAAAGATTATGCGGTGGGCTATGCCACGTCGAACTCTCCTATGGGGCCTTGGATTAAGTACAGCGGAAATCCGATCCTGCGCAGAGACAAACCAGCAGCATCCGGCTTGATTGGTACTGGTCATGGTGCACCTTTTGTCAATGGTCAGGGAAGTTATATGTATATTTACCATGCACATGCAAGCATCAATAGTGTAGGCCCACGCACTTCTTACATAAATGATCTGGTTATTTCTGTAGATGGTGTGATCAGCGTGGGGGGTGAAACGATCCGACCGGTTGTAATAAGATAAATTCCTTGATAATATCCATTAACCTATAAAGCATGAGTGGAATTGATAATTTTTTAGTCCTTGTCGTATGGATGTTTCTTTCAATCGTTTTGACAGTGTCTTGTGGCGTTGATGATCGTATCCCTGATAAGAGGGATCTGAAAGAGATGAATGATGATTCATCCTCATGGAAGGAAACATCGGGTACTGCAATGTCTATCTATGCCATGATTGTCGGGATAAAAAATGACTGGTTGGATGGAGTTATTTACGGGGCAGCTGCCCGCAGCGCACGGTTTACCCTTTTAACATATTTGGATCAGGATAGTAACATCTCCAATGTTTGTGAAGGTACAAATGCAAAGAATGGCCATCAATATTATCTTGGCCACAAACGGAATACCGGCGATCTCCATGGACAAGCGCCTCTTTTATGGTGTGCTCACGCTTTGTACGAAACTGCCAGGCCGAGGTAATTTCTAGGGGCCAACACTAATATTGAGTGTTACTTAATTTTACGGGTTTTTAATTACATAACGACAATAACAGTTTTTTATAATGAAAAAAAATATCATTGAGTTCTCAGTTTACATGCTTTTTGTGATCTTTTTTTCTTGTACAGATAAAAAAGATGATCCTGATAAATATAGAAAAGGTTGGACACTCGTTTGGGAAGAAGATTTCAATGCTCCTTTGGATACCACTGTCTGGAAAAAAATATCTCCTGAAAAACATTTGAACAAATATATGGGTGAAAAGGACAATCTATATATGCTTCAGGATGGGAATCTTATTTTACGTGGAACGCATAGCCCATCGGTAAAAGATCACAATTCTTTTCAGACGGGAGGAGTTACCAGAATAGGAATTAATGAAAATGAAACCGGCAGGATAGAAATTAAGGCAGCTATTAACCCCTGCTCCGGGGCATGGCCTTTCATACGTCTTCTACCAGAGAACAGGAATAATATTGCGATCAGCATAATGGAACAATATGATTTGGATACTTTTATATATCAATCAGTTTCGACAGAATATACGACGACAAAAAAAATGACAGATAATCCCCCCTCAATAATGATGGTAGGAGTAAATCCAAATCAATATCATATATATGGATTAGAAAAATATCCTGATAGCCTCGTCTTTTTTGTAGATGGAATACGTACGAGAAAATATCCCAGAATACAGACCAGTATCACAGGTCAGTTTCCTTTTAATAATCTGGATTTGAATCTTTATTTGGGTATGGGGATAAACAAAAATAATGACACAACTGCCGTTACAGCAGATATGTTTATAGATTGGGTTCGTTATTACAAACCGGTAACTTCTCTTTGATTATAGATGAATATAATCTGTGGATAATTATATAGGAGCATGGGGAAGTAGCCAATTCAAATTAGAAGTGATTCTTGTCAATTTCTCGGTATTTGACCCGTGATGAAATGTTATTTATGATACCACCCCTACTACTGTGGCGGATTGGACGTTGGTAAGCGAATTGTGAGATAGCAATATAATAATGATCGGTTAAAAGATTAAGAATGAAAGAGAAACTTTTTTTATTTTGCTTGATAACTATAGTTTTCATGGTATCATGTAATTGTGATAAATACGAAGCAGATGTAATTATTTACGGCGGTACGTCTGCAGCGGTAATCTCTGCCGTTGAGATTGCGCGATCGGGAAGAAGCGTAATTATTGTTTCCCCCGATGATCATCTGGGAGGTTTGACATCCAGTGGGCTTGGTTTTACTGATTCCGGGAATACCGGAACTATTGGTGGACTAGCGCGGGAATTTTATCAACGCGTTTGGATTCATTACAACGATACATCAGCATGGAAATGGCAAAAACAAGACGAGTTCGGTAACAGAGGACAAGGCACACCGGCTATGGACGGGAAAAACAAGACCATGTGGATTTTCGAACCCCACGTGGCTGAAAAAGTATTTGAAGACTTTATCAAGGAAAATGATATTCCTGTTTGCAGGAACGAGTGGCTTGATAGGCAATCAGGTGTCAGGATTGAAAATGCTAGGATTATTTCTATGACCACACTTTCGGGCAAAGAGTTTCGTGGAAAAATGTTTATCGATGCTACTTATGAGGGGGACTTAATGGCTGCTGCAGGCGTTTCATACACGGTGGGACGGGAAGATTGTTCACAATATGGGGAAGAATGGAATGGCGTGCAGGCCGGAGTATTCCATCACGGACACTATTTTAAGACTAATATAGATCCTTATATTGTTCCTGGAGATCCGTCCAGCGGGTTATTGCCATTTATCTCGAAAGAACCTGTCAACCCAAATTGTACGGGTGACAATAAAATTCAGGCCTATTGTTTCAGGCTTTGTATGAGTAATCATCCCGGGAACAGGGTGCCATTCCCGAAACCAGAAGGATACGACCCCACTGAATATGAACTTCTGGCCCGGATTTTCGAGTCGGGATGGAACGAATGGTTTGCCAAGTATGACATGATCCCCAACAGAAAAACAGATACCAATAACCATGGACCTTTTAGTTTAGACTACATAGGAATGAATTATGATTACCCCGAAGCATCGTATGAGCGAAGAATGGAAATCATCGAAGATCATAAAAGATACCAGAAAGGATTGTTGTATTTTGTATCAACCGATCCGCGTGTCCCTGAGGAAGTGAAAAACAGAATGAAAAGCTGGGGCCTGGCCAAAGATGAATTTGCAGATAATGACCACTGGCCTTATCAACCATATATTCGTGAAGCGAGAAGAATGATTGGAGCATATGTTACCACGGAAAAAGAGGTGTTGGGAAAAACTCAGGTGTATAACCCTGTAGGAATGGGATCATATACACTCGATTCTCACAATGTACAGCGTTATGTAACATCCGAAGGCTTTGTTCAAAATGAAGGAGATGTGGGTGTAAAACCGGATAAACCATATAAAATATCTTTTGGTTCCATCATTCCGAAATCAGATGATTGCACAAATATTTTAGTGCCAGTATGTCTTTCTTCCAGTCATATCGCATTTGGTTCGATTCGTATGGAACCAGTATTTATGATCCTCGGTCAGTCAGCAGCGGCAGCGGCTATTATAGCAATAGATAACGAGGTTGACATACAGAATGTCCCGTATGAGCAATTGGAACAAAAATTACTTTCAAAAAAACAAATTTTGAGTATAAATTAACTCCAAAATGAAACTCCAAGTGAAAGTTGTTCGTCTATTTTTCTTTATTATCTTTAACCTCTTAAACAAAAAACAAATTTTGCATACGTATTTTAACACGACACTTTATTCTATGAAGAGACATTTTACTTTTTTGATTATATTGATGGGTACATTGAATACGATAAATTTTTATGGAAATACTAACTATAAATTTAAACATTTCAATATCAATAATGGTCTGTCTCAGAATACTGTGTATGATATTCTACAGGATAAGCAGGGCTTCATGTGGTTTGGTACGAAAGATGGCTTAAACCGTTTTGATGGTACTTCTTTCAAAGTTTTTAAATTTTCACCCGAAGGAATACTGACAGATAATGTCTTTCGCCGTATTATCCAGGACAAGAATGAAAAATTGTGGGTCGCAACCGATGATGGCGTTTATATTTTTAATCCTTACATGGAAGAGTTCACCCGATTTAACTATATTACGGATGAAGGCCATTCTGTGGGTGGTTTTATCAGTGACATGGTTGTGGATAATGATGGGGATATCTGGATTGCTGTGAATGGGAAAGGAATTTTTCATTATAATTTCGCGGAAGACAACCTCGACTTCTATTCTCTACATATGGAAGACAAGGAGATGAAGATGATCACCCTGTGTGTAGATAACGATAATTGCATCTGGGTATTTCCATACTCAGCTCCATTTTTGGTCATAGATAAAAAGACGAAAAAAATAAAAGATTTTCAACTGGTTGACAATAATACCTTGATGCTTTATGCCGGAGAAATTACAGATGTCTTGGCAGATCAATATAACAGGCTAATAATCACAACTTCACAAAAAGGAGTGATCAGGGTGAACACAGTCAATAGAACACATCAGATTCTTCTGGACAAGGATGTAAATGGAGAACAGATATTTGCAAGGAGTGTGGAAATCGCAGACAAGCAAACACTTTGGATCGGTACTGAGTCCGGTATTTATATATATAATACAGTGACGGAGGATATCATCAACTTACGGCATAATTCGTCTAGCATATATGCAATATCTGACAATGCTATTTATGACATTTATAAGGACAAGGACGGAGGAGTCTGGATTGGATCTTATTTTGGCGGAGTTGATTATTATTTTAATCAGTATAATTATTTCGAATCTTATTACGCCATTGAATCACGGAATAGCATTAGAGGCAGTAGAGTAAGAGAGTTTTGTCCTGCCCCAGAAGGCCGGATCTGGATCGGTACTGAAGATATGGGTTTAAATTTGTTTGATCCTGAAACCGAAACGTTCCTTCCATTACCGAAGGCATTGCAATCTTTGTATACCAATATACATGCAATCTATAACGACGGGGATTTCTTGTGGATTGGTACATTCTCCAAAGGTCTGAATAGATACAATATGAAAACAGGGAAAATGGTTACCTATATCTATTCGGATGATCATCATTCAATTAACCACAATAGTGTTTTTGCAATTCATAAGGATCGTCAAAATGTTTTATGGATTGGCACTCTTTCAGGGTTAAATATCTATGATTATGAGAATGATAATTTCAGAAGAGTGGATGAATTGAAAGGCCTGGCTGTACAAGATATATTTGAAGATACGGAAGGAATGATTTGGGTGTCCACTTATTCTAAAGGAGTGTTCAGGTATAGTCCGACAACCGGTGAATGGAGAAATTATGCAAAGAAAGCCGATAAAAAAGGTACACTGCCTGACAATAAGGTGACAAGTGTTTATGAAGATAGTGCAAGAAGACTGTGGATTACTACACAGGGAGGGGGATTCAGCATGTTTGATAAGGAAGAGGAGGTGTTTACATCTTACAATACAACTAACGGAATGCCCAACGATGTTGTGTATGAAATAGTAGAAGACGATGAAGCCAATCTCTGGTTATCTACAAATGCAGGCCTTGTAAGGTTTAATCCGCAAACCAAGGAAATTAAAAATTTTACAGTTAATAATGGATTGACAACAAATCAATTTAATTACAAATCCAGTTACAAAACCTCTGATGGAACGATATATTTTGGGTCAATTAATGGTTTTGTACGGTTTAATCCTTCATCTTTTGCAGAGAGTAAAATTGATGTTCCTGTTGTTTTTACGGAACTTTATGTCATGAATGAGCGTGTAAGTCCGGGGGGTGAGGGGTCGTTACTGAAGAGAAGTATTCTTTATACAGATGTACTAGAATTACCATATCATAAAAATTCTTTTAGATTAGCATATGCAATTCTTAACTATTCCGATTTGAATGCTAATCAAATTCTTTATAAACTGGAGGGTTTTGATAAAGATTGGATTACCTCAAAGGATAAACAAGATATTGTATACTCCAATTTAAAACCTGGGAAGTATAATCTTACTGTTAAATTAAATGGAGAAAGAGAAAAAGCTGTGTATGTAAAAACACTCGATGTTTATATTAGTCCACCATTTTGGTTGACAGGCTGGGCTTATATTATCTATGCAGTACTCATTGTTTTAGGGGCCATGACGCTTTTTCGTTTTTTGAGAGTACGTGCTCAACGTATCCAACTACATAAGATGAGTACATTTCAACAAGAGAAAGAGAGAGAACTGTATCGTTTGAAAATTGATTTCTTCACTAATGTGGCACATGAGATTCGTACCCCACTTTCGTTGATCAAAGGACCTCTTGATTATGTAATTATGACTGAGGAGATATCTCAAAATGTAAAAGAGAGTCTACAAATAATGAGTAAGAATACAGATCGGTTACTCAGTCTTACGAATCAGTTACTCGATTTTAGAAAAACAGAGTCAGATTCTTATTCACTGAATCTTCATAGACTGAATGTTTTGGAGCTAATTCAGGAAACCGTGCTCCGCTTTACACCTATGGTTCAACAACGAGGATTACAATTTGAACTTGATCTGCCTGAGGAAGACATATTTATTAAAGCTGACAAGGATGCTTTCCTTAAAATTTTCAGTAATCTGTTAAATAATGCGATTAAATATTGTGATAATTACGTACGAGTGGAAGCTTATGAGGAGATAAATGACCTGGGTGCGAAATTCCACCTTGTTACGGTCAACGATGGAGAGATGATACCTGATAAACACAAAGAGGATATTTTTAAGCCATTTGTACAACTTGATAGAGATAAAGACTATGCCGTAGCGGGTTCAGGCATTGGCTTGGCTCTCTCCAAATCATTGGCAGAATTACATAAGGGTAATCTAGTGTTAGAAGTTGACGAGAAAAAAGAATATATTCGTTTTCACCTAACATTACCGGTAGGAGAAACCCGTGAAATTGTGTCACAAACGATTACGGAACAAGGAAAGGAACAGTCTGCGAAGATGCCGGCTGCCACATTGTTATTGGTTGATGATGATCCGGAATTATTACAGTTCGAGAAGAAATTTTTAGCGCCTCATTATCATGTTTTGACGGCAGGAAACGGAGTGCAGGCACTTGCGATACTTCGTGAGGAAACAGTGAACCTCATCGTAAGCGACATAATGATGCCTGATATGGATGGTCTGGAATTTACTGAAAGGGTCAAGACCGATATTGAATTCAGCCATATTCCGGTCATCCTGTTGACTGCAAAAGTAAATGTAGAATCCAAGGTCCAGGGATTGGAAACAGGAGCCGACGCATATGTCGACAAACCTTTTTCGCTGGAGGTGTTGTTGGCTCAAATTGCTAACTTGTTGGAGAGTCGAGAGAAGTTACGTGAATCATTTCTGGAAAATCCGTTTATTGGGGCCAGTGGTATAGTGTATAGCAAATCGGATGAAGAATTTATAAAAAAACTGCATGCCATCGTGCACGACAATCTGGACAACTCTAATTTTATCGTAGAAGATATGGCAGAGCAGTTTAACATGAGTCGTGCCAGTTTTTATCGAAAAATTAAAGGTTTCCTGAATTTAACTCCCAGCGAGTATATCAAGGTAGAGCGATTGAAAAAGGCGGCTCAGTTGCTCAGAGAGAGAAATTTTAAAGTAAATGAGATTTGTTACATGGTTGGTTTCAGTTCACCATCCTATTTCACTAAATGTTTTCAGCAGCAGTTTGGTATACTACCAAAAGATTTTATATAAATAAGGGGAACAAAATTGAAACAAAGAATTAACACTGGTAATAATTGCTGCCAGATCAGAGATTTGTTTTGAGATAATATTGTTGTATTTTTTGATAAAACTGGGTTGGTTTTCATAAAGAGTTATTGTCTATTTTCACAATTCATTCGAAAACATAGGAAGCGAATAGAGTGGAATGTATTTGAACATTGACGGATGACTTGATAAGAAAAGGATTGAAGCTGAAAGCCGGGACAAGACCGGCAGAGGTTGACACGGATACGGAGGCTGATAATGACCTCCAATCCGCATCCTTGAAGCAAATCAACAGTTCCGTCGGTACTCATGACCTGATAATGGTGTTTGAGTCGGTTACTCCCCTGCTGTTTATTGATGCTTTATTGTATTGTTTATCCTTATCTTCTCAATTGCAT
>NZ_DHOS01000012.1 GCF_002410825.1 Proteiniphilum sp. UBA5384
AAAACATTAGTAGCTGTTGCCACCGAGTGTATAGGAAAACAAATCGGGAGGGTTCGCTTCAGATGCATTGAAGATGCTTCCGCAAAAAGTCTTATAGCATTCATTGAGGATAACGTGGCTAAAGGAAGCACAGTTATAACGGATGGATGGAGTGCTTACGGGTCATTGAGGAATCACGACTACAATCATCAGGTAAAACCCATTGGGGGCAGCGGAAAGGAGGCTCACGAACTATTACCTCATGTACATATGGTCGATTCTTTGGTTAAACGATGGCTCAATGGCACTCATCAGGGGAAAGTCTCACCTAAATACCTGCCCTATTATTTGGATGAATTTGCTTTCCGCTTTAACAGGAAAATGTCAACATTCAGGGTAAATTATTCTATCGGTTAATACAACAGGCTGTTGAAACAGAACCGATCTCTCGAAATGAGCTTGTAAAATCAGCAACTTGACCGAAGGGGATAAGCAGTTAAAAAAACATGAAAACAAGAAAACTATATCTGTTATTGTCCGTTTATCTGTTATTTTCCTGCCAGAACAATCGGGGACAAAAGGCGGAAGATGGAAAAGGGAAACTCCCATCGGGCAAACTCGAACGCCTGATGTTGCTGTTCCGCGATTCCGTAATGGCGTATTACGGTCCTTGCCGGTTATCTGCCCAAAGATATCGGTTTTTCGGTATTGTAGTAAGAAGGAAATAAAAGGAATGAAAAGAATAAAAAGAATATAATGTAGCCGATGAAAGATGAAAGTGAAAATAGGGCATCGGTGTGGAACAATGTGGAAAAGCCCAATGGCGCTAAACCGTTTTTGCCCAGAGGCATCTCCAAAGAAGTGCAGCCCATTCCAATCTATGAAATAATCTAAAAATAATTGCCTGAAAAATGTCGATGTTATAAAAAAAGGCTTACATTTGAATTCTCGCGAAGAGTTTTAACGGAACTCCGGCTCTTGACGGGACAACCGGATAAAAGATCTATGAAAAATGAATATGGAGAGTTCCCCCCCACGGGTATAAAATATGTCAGACGTTGTGGTGCTCACATAAGGATTTACGGAACGATTCGTTCGGATGGTGCTCGCCTTTCCACCATTTGGTGGCTTGGGCTTACAGTTCCCTGAAATTAAGGGAACTGTACCCCGATGTAGAATTATATACGGATTCAGAGGGTGCGAAGGTCTTGATCGACAAGCTCAAATTGCCCTATACCCAATACAGTGTCGAGTACGACGATTTGAGGTGTAACCCCTGCTTGTGGGCCTACCCCAAAATTTTGACCTATGGCAAACAGGTCGAACCATTCATCCACGTGGACGGAGATGTATTTATCTATGAAAAATTCGACGACGAACTGGTAAATTCAAGGTTGATTGTCCAAAACCTGGAATTAAGTACGAACTATTATGCCGATATATTCCGCCCCGTTCTAAAAAAGCTCCGTTACGTTCCCGATGTTTTCAAGGACAACCTGTCTGAGAAATTTCCAAAATCCTACAACGCAGGTATCTTGGGTGGCACGGATATCCGGTCGATGCAGCTATATACTGAAGCGGCCGTAAAGTTTGTCGGGCAGAACCACCTCTGCCATTCCAACGGGAACTTCAACATGATCTTCGAGCAGCTTTTGTTCTACTCCGTGGCGCAGAAACAAAACATCAGCCCCGGCTGCTATTTCAATAAAGTCTATAATGACAACGGATACGCCCTCAAGGAAATGGCCGACTTCTTCGCCACCCCCGGCTTAAAATACCTGCATCTGATTGGCCGGTTAAAAAGGGACAAATTTATCTGCGACCAGTTGGTCCGGCGTTTTTTCTTTGAGTACCCGGATTATTTCGAAAGGGTGTCCGCCCTGTTTAAGTCGCCTTTCCACACTGGAGATGGTAAGGCAAATGGCGGCAAGTTTACATACCCTCTGGATTTTTCCTATCCGAAGACGAGGGACTTAATCCATAATCTCTACCCAGGCAGCAGCATCGGAAACAACGAGGGTCTTTCCCTGTTTGTCAAGGAAAACAAAAACCGGGTGCTGGGGGGCGTGTACCGGTACGAAGAGAAAATCCATCGTTTACTTACTCGCAACTTCGCGGAAATCGACATGAAGGAACTCCGCCGGATGGAAGAAAAAGTCTATGCCTCGGCAACCCTCTTCAACGAGCTGGTGGACGACATGGCATTAAAGATCCGCATGACCCCCTACGTTGAAATATTCGAAACGCCTTTTGACGTCATCCATTTCAACCCCTATGAAATTTTGCGCGGGAAAACCGATAAAAAGATTGTGGCTTGCGTTCCGCACATCTTTGCAGGGGGTGTTAAGGAAATCGACTTGGACACACTTTGTGCAAAAATCCTGTCCGTGGTCCATAAGCATCCAAAGGGAGTGACTTTCCGCGACTTGGCGGACGAGATATCGGAGTTGTTCAATCAAAATGAGGGGAAAATAGGTCCCATACGGGATATGGTAATGGACAAGCTGAAATTTTTGGTGGGGACAAACCTGCTCTATTTGGAGAAGGCCAAGGGCAAAGAGTAAAGGACAAACTAAAAAATAAAAAAATATGACCCGCCAAGGGTTTAATCAATCACAATTTAATAAGAAACATGATGAAGAACAAAATGAAAAAAATCCCGGTCTTGGAACGGCTGGCGAGAGAAAAGCAGGTGCTGAGCGAAGAGGAACAGCGGAAGTTTATCGGCGGGGGAGACGGATCGCAAAACAATCCCTATACACAGTATGAATTCAATGCGATGTGGTCGGTCGGTTCGTGGCGTGGCGGTTATGTCGGAATTTATTATTATGATTCCAACGGATATGTGGCCAGTTCCTCCGGAGATTACGGTAGTTATGGAGGCAGTAGCGGTAGCTATGGCAGTAGCGGCTATTACGGAAGTGGAAGTGGAAATCGGGATCCAGAATTTTCATGGGAAAATCAATTTAAATGGGACAATATTAAAATTGGCCTACTAAACAAAGCCCTATCCGATTACAATATCAATCTTTACAACTTTAATATTATTGGAGTTAGTAATGGGGGATCAAATGCATGGATAGGTGAACAATGGGGGCAGAAAGTAATTTGTTTGGAAAGTAGTTTTTTTTATATGTCAAATGACACACTAAAATTAAGGGTCTTGTTTGAAGAATATTATCATTTTACTAGAGATAAGTCATTTAATCCTACTGAAAGAACTATTCAAACAACATTACCGGAGCCTCCCACGAATATAAAGTCCTATATCTTGAATGATATTTGTGGAGGTGACGAATATAGTTATCAATATTATATGTCTGCTTTTAATACACTTAGAGATCCTCAGTACTATGAAAATGAAGTTAATGCGAATAGAAAAGTAAAGGAATTGATGTATAATGATCTTTCGAATAAAGACCGTAACGAAATTGATTTTAAAATTTGGTATTATACTGCAATGCAAAATAATGCCAATAATTATTATTAAACAAAAAGAGCAATGAAAACAAATAGGTTTTTTCGATTATTACAGATCCTGATAGCTTTGTCTGTTTTTCCGATGGTGCTTTCCGCACAAGTTTCCCAAGAAGACGTGTCGGTAGAATTTTCATTTAAAGCACCGGATGAATATATTTGTGAAATCCGGAACCTGACAAAGTACCGGATGAGTATTTTACTTAGTAAAGAAGAGGGGGAAGAGCGTAGTGCTTTGTATTTTGATATTGCGTACGGGGCAAGGGAGGAGCGAAAAATTTTCTACTCGTTAATGAAAGAAGAGTCAGGTCCGTATCGATTTTTAAATTTGGATACGGGACAAGCTTACACTATTTCATACAAGGAGGGTTATAACTGGAAGTTTATCAAAGCTCATATTAGGTTATACTATGGAGTGAGAATTCCTAACACAGATTCAAAGCTTGAATCATACTATAAAGATATTGATCTGCAAAAAATTAAATACAAAAACTGTGTATCGATGGAATGATACTGGCAGGAGTCTCCTAACCCGTGTATCTTTTGCACAGGCTGGGATTGTAAGTTCGTGACGGCATAAGAAGTGAGACAAAAGAAATAAAAAGGAGATAATGTAACCGATGAGAGACGGTGGGGGAAACCTCAATGGCGCTGAATCCTTTTTGTCCGCAGCCACCTCCAAAGAAATGTCCTCTCCCGAGGAAAGATCCGAAGAAGTGCAGTCCATCATCGACCGCATGCCCACCTATTGGGCCAAATGGGTGGCTCTCTGCGTGGGCGGGTTGATGGGTGTTATCCTGCTCTTGGGTTTCGTTATAAGATATCCCGACACGGTGGACGGGCAAATATCCGTTACGGCCGTAACCGCACCGGTGCGCTTGGTTGCCAATACCAGTGGACGGCTGATTTTGCTGCAACCCGACAAAACACCAATTAAAAAGGGAGCCGTAATTTCCTATCTCGAAAACGGCGCCAATTACCGGCACATCCTTTGGGTGGATTCGTTGCTGCACAATCCGGCAATGTTTGAAAAAGGAAATACATTGTTGCCGGACTCACTGCTGTTGGGAGATGTGGGTTCGGAGCGCATACAATTTGATGGATTTT
>NZ_DHOS01000004.1 GCF_002410825.1 Proteiniphilum sp. UBA5384
CTATATTTTTAACGAACTATTGTACTAATATTAAATTGTTTTATCTTCAGGTCACTCGTCTGGCTGCATTATAACTGAACTGACCCCAAAAAGTTTTTTCCAACTTTTGGGAGCCAGTTCAGTGCTATGTAAATAATTAATAACCACATGATTTATTTATGGGATAAATCACTCAGCAATACTACCGGGAGATCGGTGACAGCATAATCTGCCGGCCTGTAATGTTCCCCTTTCGATGGGGGCGGCATGAAAGAACCATTCCCCAGCATGTCATTGATGATCGGATAATAGTTTTGCCCCTGCCCGGGTCGGAACAATAAAACGCAATAATCACCTTTTACGGCATACCCCAATTCAAATTTCTCATTTCCCGGATTGGCAATTTTATAATCATTCATTTGTAAATCACCTCCTGTAAAAGTCAAGTCGAGGTCGATGGTGAAATCGTCTTTCAGGTCTACCCTCAATAATGAACGGTAAGGAGATGTCACCAGTGCGCCCAGAACATGCCAGTCTGTATCAAAATATGAGATATTGGTGTAGATCAATGCATCTGACGTCGCATTCCTCACCCGTTGTAAAAGCGCCGGATCATACGGATTCAACAAGTGGGGGTTGGATATGTCACAATTGATAAAGGTGAATTTCCGGTCTATATCCCACCCTATCAACGGGACATTGAAATCAAAAACTGTAAACCCTTTGTTCCTGATGGTAAATACGGAATTGGATAGCTTAACCCTGAGCGGTGTACTCGACTTCTTGTCCCTGTAAATAAAAGAAGTTCCGAAGTTATCCAGGTAAGAGTAAGATATGTTCTGGTCCAGCATCAGAATCGGCTCGTTATCCCCTACAATCACAATCCCTTTATCGACGGTGTCGTAATATATCTGGTTAAATACAAAAAAGCCGCCCGACTCAATCCGGATACCTTCCGTTTCCCGATAGTTGTACTCCGCGCCAAGATCCTTTCCACCGGTAGTCAACCATGACAAAATATGGATATTATTCAATATGTGCCCGGCTGATTTTGTAAAGAGGGCATACTTTGTACTGTAAATAAATGTGTCCGATATTTTGGCATCATGACAATTCTTATCGATATAAATGCCGTAAATTTCTTCATTTGATGACATGCCATGAATGGTCACATTGTCTATTTTGGTATCGCAACTACTGTTTTTATTGAGATCCGTAACGTTGATCCTTATGTGGGTATTCCGTCCCCGCACCAGGCTCATGGTCCGGATCTGTACCAGCTGTTTCAACCCATTTACAATAATGCCATTGTCCGCATTATAGCAATCCAGTATTCCGCCTTCTATATACGAAAAACGCCGGTGGCTGTTATCGGAGATATAATGCATTTCCGAATAACCGACCTTTATGAGGGCTTCCAGCCTGGTATCGCTTTTTACCAACGCGTTTTTGTCAAAAATGATATTGACGTTCTTCTCATAGTCCAATGGCAACACCATTGGTTCCGTCAATGTATATGTCCCGGCCGGAAAAAAGAGGGTCTTTTTATACGATTGGCGGACCAACTCATTTATTTCAGCGCCTATGGGCGATCCATCGTTCTTTATGCCGTGATCCACCACCGACACAATGTTCTCTATATTTCCATTTTCAGGAATTCCGTCAATTATTTCTTTGCTTTCTATTTTATCTGAACAGTTGAACAGGCAAAACAGTAACAGGAGCAGATATTTTCTTGGTTTCATATTATCAATCTGCTATTTAAGTTCACCATTCAATGGCCTGGTCTTCATCAGGAATCTGGGTATTGATCTTGCGTTCCATGATCATAGACCCTTTTGCCTCATACCCGATCATTGTTCCCGGCACCGAAGTGATGTCATCATACGAATACGACAGGTTAATGGTGATGTACCGGTGCTTTAAATATGGCAGGACATCATCCATGATCTCTTCAACGGAATACCGCGGGGTTGTCAGCAATTGAAAATTGATCCTGTCATCTTCCGCATGCATATCCAAAGTCCCGTCACTATTGAATGTCGCTATGATTTTATAGATACGCCTGTTCTTGTCGTCTTCGTCGGTTGTGCCGGCATAAAAAAAGATGGAGTTGCCATCAACGACAAACGAAGTACGCGTATTGATCACCATCGCATTGCTGTTAGTTCCTTTGAAATAAATCCGCATGGCCGTTGTCTGGTAAATTCCCGAATAATCATTGAAGGGGATGACCCGCAACATCGCTTTTTTATAATGCTTCCTGGGATGGGCTTTATAACCGGCGGAAGGGGAATCCTCGATGGTCAATGGCAATATCCATTTGTAGAACATGTCGATCCCTTTGAATGTGAAATTGACGGGCAACAACCCTTGCCGCGAACCGGCTGGGATGGTGGTCTCGAATGAAGGGATGTCATACAGCGGATTGTCCAACTGCGTGAAATACAAATCATGCCTGTTCTGGAAACGTTCGTAGTTCAACGTGTTCAATGAATCGGGATCGAGGGCGACCTTGACCTGCAACTCTTTGGAGTTGGTTGTCGTACCGCTTACAATCAGCGGCAACTGGTACGTTGATATACCTTCGTCGCGGTACTTGACATACACATCCGTCACCCCTTTTGAATTTATTGGCGCTTTGAACGAGACGTAATGGGTATAAAGTTCAGTCGTCCACTCGTCGTTACATGAAACCAGGGTAACTAAAAAAGCGATCCATAAGAATATGTTCCTTGATATTTTTTTCATTTGATTGATTTTTAGTAGTTGATTAATCATATGATTGCCAACCGGGGTTTTGTGTCAGCCGTGAATTACGTTTCAACTCCGTTTTCGATATCGGCCAGAACCACATCTTATCGGAAAAGGTCGTTGGGATAGACGAGACGACTACCGGCGTATGGAAAAGGTCCCTTTGCTCGGCCGTCATCACCGTGTTGCATCCGTAAACGGGCAATACCTCTTCAATGGGAGCGTCTTTCCAACGGCGCAGGTCGTAATAACGGTGGCCTTCGGCCATCAACTCTATCTGGCGTTCGCGTTTCAGCTTCTTCCGGAATTCATCCTTACCCGCATAAACACCCGGTTCAAAATCAGGAAGCCCTGCCCTTAACCGTATGGGAAGGATGCCCTTTTTCATCTCGGTTATATCACGGTGGACCGTATACTCCCTGGAACCGTCCCATGACGGGATTTGGTAAGAGCCGTCCAGTTCATTCAAGGCCTCGGCATAGATCAACAATATTTCCGCATAACGGATCGCCGGTTCCGTTTTGGTCCTGATCTGTGTCAGTGTCGCGTTTTCGTATGTGTCATAAGGATGGACATATTTTTTGCACCCGATACCGGTCCGCAGCCAATGGTCCGTGTTGGAATAGCCATCCGGGGAGCCCCTGTAATACCAGCTCCTGTAATTCCGGTGTTCCGGGACGGTCGCCGCCGAAAGCGTCCAGAGGCTTCCGTTATAGGCGACGGACGCGTAAAAGCGGGGTTCCCGGTTTGCATATTGTAATGAGGTGCCTTCCAAGAGGGGTATGTATCTTCCGGCGTTCACGTCGTCAGGGGTCACATACCCCGTCACCCGTTCACTTCCGTCCCCGCGCCCCATCTCTTTATCCTTTCCGGGAATATCGCGCCCGTCATGCATATAATACGCGTCGCATTGTTTTTGGGTGATGCCGAAGGTGTTCCACCCATTGGCGGCGCGCGGCAACATGTGGACGACCATCCATTGTAACCCGCCACTTTGGCCTGCCGTGCCATTCTGTACTCGTGAAAAGATCAATTCCGGATTGGTGCTTGCCGACAGCTCCCCGTCGAACAATGCCCTGTACGAAGCGAATGGGTCGATATTCCGCCACCCCGAAGGCCAGTCCTTACCGGAAAATTCAGGATGATAAGGAGGAACGATCGTCTTCGGAAAATCATTATTCCCGAAATCCCTGTAATGGGCGACATAAATCTGGTATTTCCCGAGTTCCATCACATCCCGCGCCGCCGCGGCCGCTTTCGCCCATTTTCCCTCATCGTAACTATCCGACAACAGGCGTTTGCCTTTATCATCCACGAGCAGGTTTGCGTACTCATCCTGATTCCCGTTTACCAACGGGCTCGCGGCATACAGCAATACCTTTGCCCTCGCCGCCAAGGCGGCTCCCCGGGTAGGCCGGGCAATGTTCATCGCTTCCCGGTCGGGTCTGAGTTCCTTGGCAGCCTGCACCAGTTCTGTGGTGATATAATCTACACATTCGTCATACGTGTTGCGGGGCAGTGCGATTTCATTATACGACAGCGTGTAATCTATCATGCCGTCATCCGCAGGAATGACAGGGACAGGCCCGTACTTACGGAGCAGTAGCCAGTAATAATAAGCCCGGAGGAAACGGGCCTGGCCTTTGCAATCGGTGATCTCTTCCTCCGTCATCTCCTCATTCACATCGATGTTGAGGATAAATTCCGATGCTTGCCGTATGCCTTTGTAGCACGCGCTCCATGAACTCTGCAACGCGCTCTCATCGTATTCCCCATTCTTGAATTTCTTGTATAAATCACTCCAGTCGCCCGTGTAGATGTCATCGGCAAAATTATGCCATGAATCATTCTTATTGCATACGTCCGCATTTTCATTGGCCAGGAATGAATAGGCGTGCGCCAGCCAGTTCTCGGCGTAATTCCTTTGTTTGAATGCCTTTTCGATCGACATCCTGTCTTTAAAATACTTCTCGGTTTCCAGGTAATCAGCGCAAGAAGCAAATGCGATAATCATCAAAAGAGTAATAAGTCTTATATTTTTACACATAACTTCCGTCTCCTATATATTAATTGTGGCTCCTAACGTTATAACTTTTGCAATGGGATATTCCTCGCCCGTCGAACTGCCCAGTTCGGGGTCCCACATCTTGAATTTTGACCAGGTCACCAGGTTCGTTCCAATGAAGAACAGGCGGAATGAATTCAAATGCATCTTCGTGACCCACTGTTTTGGGAGTGTATACCCCACTTCGAGGGTCTTCAGCCGTAAATACCGGCCGTCGCGCATCCAAAAAGAAGAAGCCCGGTAGTTATTGCTGTTCCCGTTGTAACTTAACCGCGGGTATTCCGCATTCGGGTCTTCGGTGGCCGGGTCACCCGAGATATCGGCATCGATCCACCGTTTGGAATGGGCCAGATCCGAAAACACAGTGCCCCAGATACCTTCGTTAAAGGCATATACATTGGGGCCATTGATCATAAAAGACGATTTCCCCGCGCCTTGAAAATGGACATTTACATCCAACCCTTTCCACTGGAGCGTCGTGCCGAAACCATAGATCAGGTTCGGTTTCCTTGTCGCGCCTATCGCCGTGATATCGCCGTCGTTGACCACCCCGTCACCGTTCACGTCCGCATACTTTATATCTCCGGGCTGGTAGGTGCCGAACTGTTGAGTAGGGCTGTTGCGGATATCTTCATAATCTTCAAAGAGTCCCAATGCGACCAATCCGGCCACCTGATTCACCCGTCGTCCTTTCTGCATTTGATAGGGATATACGCTGTTTTCCTCATCAATATCCAGTATCCGGTTCTTGCTGTACGTCCAGTTGCCGCGCATGGTGAAATTGACCTGGTCGATTTTTTGTCGGAAGCTAAAATTACCGTCGACGCCGGTGGAATGCACCTTGCCCACATTCGCCTTGGGATTGCTCTCCAGGCCCACCATTTCCGGCAGATGGTATCTGGTGTAATAGATGCCGTTGCGGAATTCGTTAAAATAATCGGCCGTAACCTGCAACTTGTCATTCCATAAAGCGAGGTCCATTCCCAAATCCCTCTTGACGGCCTGTTCCCACGTGATCCCGGTAGAAGCTATCTGGGAATAATACAATCCGGAGTAGATGTTGTTGAAATAATAGTCGCCCCAGTTATAACCCGCATTGGGATTCTCAAGGAGCGTATAGAGATACGGTATCCGCGTGCCGATTTCATCATTCCCCACCCTGCCGTCGGAATAGCGTATCTTGCACATGCCAATCCATGGCAGCTTTTCTTTCACGATCTTTTCCTCGCCTATATTCCATGCGAAAGAAAAGGCAGGGAAGAAACCCCATCTATGGTCTCTGGCGAAATTCTCCGATCCGGTATATCCGAAGTTAAAATCGATAAAATAGCGTAACGCGTAATTATAGGTCAACCGGCCGGCAAGCGATTCATGCCGGTTAGGGATGCCTTCCTTTATATCTCTCCCCACATTGTCGGTACGCTCCTGCGAGTCGGCGTTCCACTTCAGGGTGCCGCCCACGTTATGGACCTTGGCAAAACTGCGGTTATAGTTCAGCCATAATTCGGCAAATTCCACTTTCCAGCCGCTGGCACTGCTCTCCTGATACATCTCCATGGGACCCGCGATATGCTGGAATATCAAATTACCGTTCGCATCGCGCATCCGCTCGGCCCTCCATTGCTTGGGCCATTTGACCCGGTTGATATGGTTCGCGTTGGAAAGGTCATAACCGATGTTTGCCGTGAAATCCAACCCCGGGGTCACAAAATCCAGGTCCTGTTCCCATGTAGCGTTGGTTTGCACATCGTTGATCCAATGTTCCGAATACCCCGACTGGGTAGCCTGCAGCCACGGATTGGTGCGTTCGCCCAAACCGCTGGCAGGGACGTACCCGTTGGAATACATCACCGGGATATAAACGGGGGAAGTACCTAAAATAGAGTGCCATATCTGATAGCCGTCATACATCGCCGCATTATTCTGCTTCGAGAGCTTTCCGGCCACTCCTACCTTTAGCACGGATGTGCGGGTAATATTCAAATCGGTATTCAAACGATAATTGAACACCCGGTAATCGGCATTCGTGTGATATTCTTTTTCAAGCTGGTCGTCACTTTTATACATCCCTTTCTCGTCTATATAACTCATCGACACATAATAGCGGGCGGTTGAACCGCCACCGTTCATGTTAACCGAGGCCCGGTGGGTGGGGGCGCCTTTCTTCAGTAACACCGATCCCCAGTCCACATTCGGGTAAAGGTCGGGGTCCAGGTTACGGCGGATAATCTCCAATTCATCCGTGGTGTAGATAGGCTCCTGGTTCCGTGTGATTTTTGCCTCGTTCACCATCGACACATACTCGTTGCCGTCAATCACCTCGGGAGTGATGGTGCGGGTATTATAAGACGATTCTACTTTAACCTGTATATTCACCTTGCCGGCCTTCCCCCGCTTGGTGGTGATCAGGACAACGCCGTTGGCTCCCTTGTCCCCGTAGATTGCCGTCGCCGACGCGTCTTTCAGTACGGAGAACGATTCAATATCTTCCACATTCACATCATTGATATCGCGCGGGAAGCCGTCCACCAAGACATACGCGCTTGTATGGGCACCGAAAGTCGAAATTCCCCGGATCCAGAATTCGGAGATATTCTTGCCCGGCTGCCCCGAAGTCTGCATGGCATAAACGCCAGCGACATTACCGGCCAGGGAGTTCACCAGACTGGACGTGGGGTTGGTCTTCAGTTGCTCTACTTCCACATTGGTGATGGCCCCGGTTACCGTTAACTTCTTTTGGGGGCCGGTGGCGGTCACAACAAGTTCGTCCAATGTGCTTAATTTACCCTCTTTCATAAGCACATCCACCACGGTCTGTTCTTTGATCAACACCTCCTGGTTTTCGAACCCGATGTATGAAAACACCAAACGGTGGAACGGTTCCATCCTGATTTTATATCTACCGTGTATGTCCGTCACCGTACCCATCCCCGGCACATCTTTTACGACGATGTTGACCCCTATCAACGGTTCCTTGTCCACATCGGTCACTATGCCGGTAATCTCTATCGTTTGCTGGGCAAGGACAGAGAGGGAAAGGGATAAAACACTGAAAAATGATATTATATATTTCTTCATAAAGCTGTTTTTTGGGAGATTATTCATCCATTGATATCATACGGATACGGTGGTTGTTCATATCCGCTATATAAAATGTCTTTGTTTTTTCGTCGTATTCAATGCCCCAGGGATCACGGAAACGGGCCTCTTTACGCAATTCGCCATCCACATACCCCCATGTATTGTTATCAAGGCCCTTGCTTCCCCTGCCCGCGAAGGTCGTGACCTTGCCCTCCGGGGTGATTATCCTTATGCAGTGGTTCCCGGCCTCAATCAGGTAGAAATCATAGATGTCCTCTTTTCCCTCACGGATATATTCCTCATTCTTGACAAACACTCCCTGATACGGCATCGCGACTTTGGCCGCGGTCCCTACCCCATCCACATATCCGTTTCCACCGCCGCCTACAAAGGTCGTGGGCGGGTCCAGTGTTTTCTCCTCCCAATTGTAGGAGGCCCTTTGGATTGCCGAATTCCATGGGGAGAAAACATAGGCATAGTTACCCGAAGGGTGGAACATCACATGATATTCCAACAAGCCATTGTTTCCGGCATGCACCGCCTTCTTTTGATCCCAGTCATACCTGAACAGTTCACCGGCCCACCAGGTACTGAAGAAAATGGTTCCATCCACCGGATTCACCGATACATGGTTGATGTTACGGTAAAAGACAAGTGTCTGGGGTACCTTGAATCCCGTACTGCGGGTCAGCATCGTTACGCCGACGCTGGTCTCTCCGTCCTGGTCATTGGCCACATACAGCGTGTCTCCCGAGAGGGACCATGCAAGTGTTCTGGGATGTTTCCAGTTGGCTTCCCCGAGTGTCACCAGGGTGGTCACCGTGCTTTTTTCGATATCCAGTAAACGGAGGCTCAGGTTTTGTTCCAGCAAAAAAAGATGCTTGTTGTTCTTCGGGTCAATGGAAAGCCAGTAAGGCGCTCCAAAACCGCATTCCTCAAAAGTGCCGTCTTTTATCTCGTACTTGCCTTCCGACGTCATGTATCCGCACAATGTGGAGACAACCGTCCTGGACACATACCTGAAACGGTTCTCCGCTTTGGCCGACTTCTCAACCAAGTCATCTTTAACCCTGACCTCTATCGTCCCCTCCTGGGAACCCGCCGGAACCAGGCAATAGATACACTCTCCGTCACAGCCTACCAGGGGCGCTTTCTTACCGCCGATAGAAACGGAGATCTTGGTCGTATCCGTTCCGAAATTCTCACCGTAAAGGAACATTTTGGAGCGGGCAGAACCGCTGTCGGGGGAAAACGCAGTGATTACCACATCTTTCGACGGATCGAATTCCTTGCCGCCCACATCATTGTCGCTTTTGCAGGCAGCTAATTCAACGATGAATACGCATAAAAAAAGGTTCCATAAAGGAATGATCAATTTTTTGTTTTTCAGATATTTACTTTTCATATTACTTGATTTAAAATAATGTTTTATCTATATTTGTATCCCCCTATCGGGAGGAACAACAACCGGCAGGGTGCAAGTCTCTACCAACGCCGTACCAAGGCTTATGCAACTCTATATCATCCTTATATAAACTCTATACTAACCCTATAAATTTATAGAGACGCAAGAACTTTGGTAAAACCCAGATAAGACCCGAAAACGAGATAATTACGACCCGGGAACAACCCTTCCCCGACCTATTTACGGACTATATCCATACTTAGGTCAGGCTTTTCCCGACCCTACGTGGGGCGGGCTTACATAAGAATGTCTATTCAGTAGTATTTGCCGACAATCATTAAGAATAAAAATTCGTATTTCCGGCAGGTACTGGACATGAGAAGAGATGGTTTTCAGGTAGGTGAAACCCGGTGCGGTAACAGACAACCGTGCGTGAGAGGTATCGATTCTTTAATTGTCGGGATAAGATGTTTTTCAACTCCCTACCCTCTTCCTAATATCGACTCTAAATCAACAATATAACAAGTCAATAATGGAACTTGTGGAATCTTTTTCGATGGGGCTCTGATGTATGTGCGGTGATATAAAAAAGAGGCTTCCATTCTTCGGTCTCGTGTTTGAATTTTGCGGATTCTGTGAGAAAACCAAAAAAAGCGCTATGTAAATTGTACCGTATTTAACAGTACAAAAATACTCATTCTTTTTAACTTCTATGTTTTCATTCGCATTTTGTTTAAGTTTTCGATATTATTTGTAACTTTACTCCTGTTAATCTATTTGAGATTCTAAAGGAGAATGTTGTAACTTTGAGATGGGTCTGCTTGGCAGGCAGCCATCGTTTAATGATGCAAATGAATAAAAAAACAATGGAATCCTGTGTTAAACTGGAATGTTTCGCACAAGCGTATTCAGAAAACCTACAATTGTAAAATGTATTGTACAAGGAAGCATACAAGTTATATAATTTTTTCATAAAATTATCATTCTCTTTAATTTTATATTATCTTTGTTAGAAATTCAACTTGAGATAGTTATAAATAATATGGAAAACGATAAAAAGAGTATCCATCAAGGTAAAAATGTAAAGCGGCTCAGGGAAGCCAAAGGCGTTAAACAAGAAGTAATTGCCATGGAATTGGATATTACCCAACAAGCCGTATCGCAATTGGAAAAACGTCAGGAACTGGATGATGTAACAATAGCAGCATACGCTAAAGCTCTGGAAATCAACGAAGATTTTATCCGAAATATGACTGATAATTCTCTACCGGAAAATAGTAATTATTTTTATGACTATATCCAAAATAAGGATGTTAGTACTCAAAACTTAACTTTTAATCCTTTGGATAAGTTAGCAGAAGTTTATTCGGAAAAAGACCAGTTATATGAACGGATAGTCGAACTGAAAAATGAGAAATGTGCCCTTTTGGAGAAGTTCCTAACGAATCAGAAATAAGGTTCCGGTTTTTCTCTTTCCAAGCATTTGGGGAGTTCATCAAAAGGTTTTTCATCATTTCAAAGCACTTTGGAAGGACGAAGGATATTCATACTAATACCCCATAAGTCTGAAAAATTGATAAGATACGTTGGATGAGTACCTATTATACAGTAGATTTCTTAGCGATTTGGAAACAAGTCAACAACCCGAATTTTAACCGTATGGGATTCCATACCGTTAGGAATGGAGAAGGCCGATTGCTTCTAACACCCAAACGTTGGGTTGAAATGACAAATGCCATATGTATATATTCAAAATCAGTATGTTATACAATATACCCCGTAATTTGTACCACTATCTAAGCAAATAAAAAAGCTTTTATTTGTGTTATGAACAAATAAAGAATAAAACATTCAGCTGCCTTCAAGTTGTAAGCTCCCCCGTATTCAGTACATCTAAGAATTAGACTAAAAAGAAAAAAAAGTATTAATTTAGATGTCAGAATGAAGAAACAACAATTTAGTGCGATCAAGATCGCCGAAGTATTAAAGAAATTTGAGACAGGCTCTAGTTTGGAAGAGCTTACCCGCAGTTACGGTATTAGTAAGGGCACACTCTACAATTGGCCAAACGTTACAGGGGGATGGATGCCACCGAGATGAAGCGTGTAAAAGAATTGGAGGAAGAGAACCGTCGTCTCAAACGCATGTATTCAAACTTAGCGATGGAACTTGACATAGCCAGGGAGATTATCGAAAAAAAGCTCTAACGCCTTGCCAGAAACGCTTAATTGTAGAAGATCTCGTTCAAGATCGTTGCGTTTCTGTTAGCAAGGCTTGCCTGGTATTGAATTTGAGTCGAAGCGTTTTATCGTATCAATCATTGAAGAAGGATGATGAACAAGTGGAGGTCATCTTTTTGGCTCTTCCTTGAAAAGATAATTGTGTTCCTGAACAGGCAACTTCACCCCATCAGGGACAGTATAATTTTACAAACCATATAAAAATGGGCTTTTTAAGGCTCGACTATTTATTTTTGAATATACAACTATGCTGTATATCAAATATTTACCCCCGGTGCGAGGTGCAAGCTTATCTATATAGATACTTGCACCTTGCACCGGGCTTTATATATCATTCATAGATAATCCCCTTAATTCAACCTCATATTTTGCAAGCTCTTTTTTGATAGAATCAGCTTTCGCTTGAAGCAAAGCCATATCAATTTTCTTAGGGTTGCGCTTTACCTCGGCAACAATAGCCGTTTTGTCCAAATCATTCAGGGCTATCAGGTCGATTTCATTTTCGCCCTTGCTGTCCCAATAGCTACCGATGGCGGTTATCCTCTCCTCTTCTGCCATTTTAGCCCGGAAATATTTTTCCAAAATGAAACCGCTATATTGCTCATAGTTCTTATCAATGGTCTCACGAAGCAAGTCATATTTTCCCATTTCAATCAATGACTGATTCGGATAAATAAACCGAAACCAGAAACGAAGGTAGTTATCATTCAAACTCCAACGAGCTTTTCGGCTTTCCGGCTTCGAGAACATAGGCTTATTCTTTGTAATAAGAGAATATTCCTTCTCCAAATTGACCAAATATGCCCCGGTATTCTTCCCTATAATAGAATCTATTTCACTTTGGGTAGTTTTTCCCGAAGCGATTAACTGTAGGATAGAGAAATAGGTTCCATACTCTTTCCCAAATTCGGAGATAAGCAATTCTTTGCCTTCCCCGATAAAGGGAGAATCAGGACGTGTAACCATATCCAGTATTTTGTCCTTTGTTGCAGCTCCGGCTTCCATTAATAGGTCGATATATTTGGGAACTCCACCTGTCAGCATATACAGACACAGAAGATCTTCCGATGTATATTTCGGGTTGTAATCATTCAAGATTTCTTTTATTACGCTAACGGCGAAAGGTTGCAGTGTTATCTTTGAGGAAAGACGACCAAACAGCGGCTCTTTCCTGTTCTCAAAAATTTTCATCATCATCGAATAGATAGAACCGGAAGCAATAAAGTTGATCTTAGTCTTATCCTTATACTGATCCCAAAGATTCTGAACATCGCTGAATATGGATGAGTTTACATTATCAAACTCCTGAAATTCATCAATGATAAGCGTGTAATGTTCCTTTGTGGCAAAAATCAACAACTGCTCGAAAAGGTCTTTAAACCGGGTAATAGTACCGAATATTTGCAATCCTAACGCATCCGTTGCATCTTTCTGGAACTGCTCACAAAGGAGCGGTTCGCTCTTGCGGGATACAAAAAGATAAAGATATTTCTGTCCCTTTACAGATTCCAGTAAAAGGGAGGTCTTGCCGATACGACGGCGACCAACCATAACCGTAAAGCAAGAACTTTTCTTCGATTGCTCCAATGTACGGGCTAATATCTCTAACTCCGCTGCTCTGTTATAAAACTTCATATCTCATATTATTTAATACCCATTATCTTAATGGCGGTTACAAAAATAAGAAGAATAATTCAATTTGCCACTATGTATATCAGATTATTTTAACGGATATTAAAATAACCACCATTAAAATACGGACAAGGTAGAGGATTTATAGCTTGAAGCATCCATGCTTTTTTCAAATTTCAGAGGGATTATTATACCGCTCTTTTCTATAAAAGCGGTGATTTTGTCCCAAAATAGAGAAAGTTACATATAAGCAATACTTATAACCGGAAATCTGCCAACTTTTCCTCCAACGATTCCATATCCGCATTTAGCTTAGTATCTGTAATTCGAGCATAGAGTTGTGTCGTTCGAATATTCTTATGTCACAATAATTTAGCAAGGCTTTCCATCGGCATACCATTAGATAAGGCAATAGTCGTGGCCATTGTGTGCCGTCCGCAATGGTACGTGATTCGCTTCTCAACTCCGCAAACTTCAGCAATTTCTTTCAGGTATTGATTTACTTTCTGATTGCTTAACATCGGGAACAATGTCTCTCTTTTGGGATCACTGTACTTCTCAATCAGTCTTGCGGGAACTTCAAAAAGCCGGATGTTGCTCATTTCTTTGGTCTTCCATCTTTCAAATCGAAGCCACTGGTGACCATCAACGGCTGTATGCAGATGGCTTTTGCTTAAATTCTTCACATCCACGAAAGCAATGCCCGTAAAAACTGCAAAAAGAAACAAGTCCCTAACTAGTTCCAACCGCTCATAAGGAAGTTCTTGCTTCATGATAGATTTTACTTCATCTATTGTCAGGAATGTGCGATTGGTTTGTTTTAGCTTGATTTGGTATTCTTGAAATGGGTCATTCTTGATGATACCATTCTTTAGTGCCAGTGTAAATCTTCAGCATAAAGTTTAATACTCCCTATTCTCTGTACCGTCTAAGCAGGGTTTTTAACTAAAATAATTCTCTCAATTTTTTATACTTTCTGTTTTTTTTATTTGTAAACCAACCTTTTGTATATATTAATTATTCAAGTTTCGCAAGTAACAATAGTTCGTTAAAAATATA
>NZ_DHOS01000042.1 GCF_002410825.1 Proteiniphilum sp. UBA5384
AGGACTGAAGGATATTATAAACCAACCGTGGAAGAGATTGAATTGAAATAAAAACAGACTTTTGCGCTGCAAAATTAGCAAAGTCAGTCATATTGCATAAAATAGTGCACAACCTTTTTCAGTTAAAATAAATAGAGTTTTAATCACAAAAAATTATTGTAAACTTTTAGATGCATCCATGGCCTTAATCCTTCTGCCGTGTTTTGTTGTGCCACAAGATGGAACGATTACCTTTTCAGCAAAAATAAAAAAACAGAGGATATCGGAAAGGAGCAGAGATTGTCCAGTTGTATATTAAAGATATAAAATCCATTGTGAAGTTTTCATTGAAATAAGAATACCGTTAGACTCGGAAGTAACATGCCGCCAATCTTGTTGGAAGTATGTTACTTTTTTTTGCCCGTTTTCGCCAAAAAGAATATCTTTGGGGAAAATTATAGATATGAGAACACTCCATGTGCCCAAACAGAATATTGCATGCCTTGAAACGATATTCGATAAGATAAAAATGCTTCACGAAACCGGGGCGAAAGCTCCTATCGATCAGGTCAACTGGAGAGCGGATTTTCCTAAGAGCTTGCCTGTAACAGTGCGGGCAGCGCACGACGGAGAAACGCTCTACCTTTACTATACGGTGATCGGGGAAGCCATACGTGCAGCAAATACTGAAGATTTCGGGCCGGTATGGGAGGACAGCTGCGTGGAGTTCTTTATGCAACGGGAAAATGAAACCGGTTACCGCAACTTCGAATGCAATATATTGGGAGTGCTCCTTTCCCGTCGGCATGAGTCAAGAGAAAAGGGTGAACGGCAGACCCATGAGTTGCCAAGTATTTTCAGGTTTGGAACTATTTGTCACAGATATGAAAAAGATCGGCAAATGAGCGACTGGACCATGTATTTGGAAATACCCAAAAATGCCTTGGGCTTTGATATGTATGAATCTCTTTCCGGACAAAGAATGAGGGCTAACTTCTATAAATGTGGTGATAAGACTGTTGAGCCGCACTTCTTAAGCTGGAATCCCATAGACTTGCCTAAACCGAATTTCCATGTTCCCCAATTTTTCGGACTATTGGAATTGGAATAAGAAGAATAGACCTTTCGGATAACATAAAGGATAAAAACTAAAACAAAATCTAAAAATAGAATGGACCAGATAAACAAATTGAAAGAGGTTGTTTCCAAATTTATAGGAAATGATGCTGACCTGGAGATAAAACCGCTTGGTAAAGGACATATCAATGATTCATACAGAGTGGCATCGGGTGAAAAGGAATATGTGTTGCAACGGATCAACCATCACATCTTTAAAAATGTGGCGCAACTGCAGAACAATATTCAAAGAGTGACACAACATATTCGTAAAAAACTGGAAGAACAGGGTGTTGGCGATATTCAGCGTCGCGTGCTTACTTTGATTCCTACACTTGATGGAACTCTTTCCTATCAGGATAATGCGGGGGACTACTGGCGGGTAATGGATTTTATTAAAGATAGTAAAAGTTATGATGTGATTAATCCTGACCTGGCATACCGTGCGGGGATGGCCTTTGGCGATTTCCAGAAGATGCTGGCTGATCTTCCGGGAGAGCCGCTGTTCGAGACTATTCCTGATTTCCACAATATGGAAGCACGTTTAGGGACATTTCGCGAAGCGGTGAAGACCAATAAGGCGGGACGATTGGATGAAGTGGCTGGATTGGTGAAGGCAATTGAAGACCGTGCGGAAGAGATGTGCAAAGCGGAAAAATTACACCGCGAAGGGAAACTACCCAAACGCATCAACCATTGCGATACTAAGGTAAATAATATTTTGTTTGATAATGATGATAAGGTACTCTGTGTGGTGGACCTGGATACCGTAATGCCGGGGTATGTACTCTCGGATTTTGGTGATTTCATTCGTACCGGAGCCAATACCGGCGCGGAAGATGATAAGAACCTTGATAACGTATCTGTCGATCTTGATATTTTTGAAGCGTATGCGAAGGGTTATCTGAAGAATGCAGCCTCTTTCCTTACCGATGTAGAAATAGAGAATCTTGCCTTCGGTGCCAAGCTGCTTACCTATATGCAGATGGTGCGATTCTTTACGGATTATATCGATGGGGATACCTATTATAAGATCGCTTATCCGGAACACAATCTGGTAAGAACCGAAGCGCAATTCAAACTATTGAAAAGCCTCGAAGAGAATTTTGAAAAAATGCAGCAGATCGTAAGAAAAAATTACTATCTTTGCACCGCTTTATTTTGAGGAAAAAACGTGGCAAAATTTAGTTTGTACAATATTTCCCTTAAAAATCTTTCCGAGGGAGTACATACCTATGAGTATGAGCTGGATAGGAAATTCTTCGACGCTATTGACGGTGACGAAGTCAGGAAAGGTAACGTAAAGGTGACGGTTAAAGTGCGGAAAACGTCATCTACTTTCGAATTTAATTTCGATCTGAAAGGAATTGTGCAGATACCCTGTACACGCTGCCTGGATAATATGAACTTAGATGTGGATACTCATAGCCGTCTGATTGTGAAGTTCGGTAAAGAGTATTCCGAAGAGAGCGACGAAATAGTAATTATCCCGGAAGAGGAAGGTGAAATCAATATTGCCTGGTTCCTGTACGAGTTTATTGCCCTGACCATTCCTATTAAGCATGTGCATCCGGCAGGTGAGTGTAACAGGATTGTCTCTTCAAAATTACGAAAACATCGGGCTGTCAGCGCAGACGATGAGGATGATGATGACATAGATGTAACCGATGATGATTTTTCGGATGAAGAAGAATCTCAGGACAATGATCCGCGGTGGGATGCACTCAAGGGATTGAACCTGGAAGAAAACTGAGTATATAAACATTAAAAACAAAATATAAAAATGGCACATCCAAAAAGAAGACAGTCTTCTGCAAGACAAGGAAAAAGAAGATCACACGATCATGCCAAACTGCCTACCATGGCAATTTGCCCTAACTGTGGTGCATGGCATATTTATCACACTGTTTGCGGTGAGTGTGGTTATTATAGAGGTAAACTAGCTATTGAGAAAGACGTAACAGCATAATTGGTCTTTCGTTTACAAAAATAGTAGGACCCTGAAACGTCAAAATAAGTCTTTCAGGGTCTTTTTTCAATTATTATTTTTTTAAGAGGATGGGACAATTAAACGCCTTAATTACGGGAATTACCGCGAAGGTGCCGGATTATATTCTTACCAATGAAGAGTTGTCTACCATTGTGGATACTTCCGATGAGTGGATAATGACCCGGGTAGGGATTAAAGAACGGCGGATCTTAAAAGGTGAACAGCAGGGTATTTCTGTATTGGGCAATATGGCCGTAAAGGAATTGCTGGTCAAAACCGGGACGGCACCTGAAGAGGTCGATGCGGTTATTTTCGCTACGTCAACTCCCGATCATATTTTTCCTTCGGCCGCATCCATCGTGGCCGAGAATAATGGTATCAAAAATGCCTTTTGTTTTGATATGGAAGTTGCCTGTTCAGGTTTTGTATATGGATTGGAAATTTGCAATGGTCTTATCCAGACAGGTAAATATAAAAAGATCATCCTGTTGGCGGGCGATAAGATGTCATCCATCACTAATTATAAAGACCGCACTACCTGTCCCCTTTTCGGTGATGCCGTAGGAGCGGTAATGATTGAGCCTACGGAAGAAAATATCGGTATTATCGACGTTGAACTTCATACCGATGGGGTAGGGTATCAACCTTTGCAAATGAAAGCCGGAGGGAGTAAATTTCCCGCTACAGCCGAAACGGTTGAAAACTCAGAGCATACCGTACACCAGGACGGAAAAGTGGTTTTCAAGCATGCCGTTTCACGTATGGCTGAAGTATCGCTGAATATTATGCGACGAAATAACCTGACGGCTGATGATATTCAATGGCTGGTCCCTCATCAGGCAAACATGCGCATTATTGACGCAACAATAGATCGTACCGGATTACCCCGTGAAAAAGTGATGATTAATATTGAACGTTACGGAAATACCAGTGCGGGTACCATCCCGCTTTGCCTGTGGGAATGGGAGCCTAAGCTCAGAAAAGGGGATAATGTTATCCTGGTAGCTTTTGGTGCCGGTTTCTCCTGGGGGGCGGTTTACCTGAAGTGGGGGTACGATGGGAAATGAAAAGTGAAAAACTAAAGGAGAAAAGTGACAAATGCATTGGGAATGGTTCGTTATAATGGGTTGTAATTATGCCACAGGATAAACAACATCGTTCCGGTTTTGTCAATATCGTAGGGAATCCCAACGTAGGAAAATCTACATTGATGAATCGGTTGGTAGGGGAGAAAATCTCTATCATCACAGCAAAGTCACAGACTACACGCCACCGTATTATCGGTATTGTCAATACGCCCGACTACCAAGTAGTTTATTCCGATACGCCGGGGGTACTCCGTCCCAATTATAAGTTGCAGGAGTCGATGCTGACTTTCTCCCTGTCTGCTTTGGACGATGCCGATGTTTTGCTCTATGTGACCGATGTGGTGGAGAAAATTGACAAAAACGATGACTTCTTGGGTAAGATACAGCGGTTGAATTTGCCAATCTTATTGCTAATCAATAAAATAGACCAGACCAATCAGGAGGAATTGGAAAAAATGGTAACCCAATGGAAGTATCTGGTGCCACGGGCAGAGATATATCCTATTTCTGCACTGAACAATTTTAGTATAGATGTGGTACAGAAGCGTATTCTGGAATTGTTACCCGAATCGCCTCCTTATTTCGAAAAAGATGCACTTACCGACAAACCGGCCCGTTTTTTTGTTACAGAGATTATACGGGAAAAGGCTTTACTGATTTATCAGAAAGAAGTACCTTATTCTATTGAAGTGGTAGTAGAGGAGTTTAAGGAGGAGAGCGACCTGATTCGTATCAGGGCGATTGTGATGGTGGAACGAGATTCCCAGAAAGGAATCGTAATCGGTCATAAAGGGGAGTCGTTGAAAAGACTCGGGACCATGGCACGGAAGGATATTGAACGATTCTTTGAGAAAAAGGCCTTTTTGCAACTTTATGTGAAGGTGGAAAAAGATTGGCGGAATCGAGATAATATGCTCAAAGCTTTTGGATATCGACTGGATTAATGAGATTAATCTCGATAATTTATTCTTCACTTCTTCACTTCTAATTTCAAAAAAAATTATGCAAAATTTAGTAGCGATAGTAGGACGTCCCAATGTAGGGAAATCCACCCTCTTTAATCGGTTGACACAAACCCGGCAAGCCATTGTGACAGAGACGGCCGGAACCACACGTGATCGCCAGTATGGGAAAGTGTTCTGGGGGGGACAGGAATTCTCTTTGGTCGATACCGGAGGTTGGGTAGTGAATTCCGATGACGTGATGGAAGATGAGATTAATAAACAGGTTCGTATAGCCATAGAAGAAGCAGATGTGATCTTGTTTGTGGTGGATGTCATGCACGGATTGACCGATCTCGATGAAGGAGTCGCATTGATATTGCGTAAATCGGGAAAACCGGTGGCAGTAGTGTCCAATAAATCGGATAATTTTGATTTAGCCCATCAGTCCGCAGAGTTTTATTCGCTTGGCTTAGGTGATCCATTCAGCGTTTCTGCCATCAATGGTTCCGGAACGGGTGACCTGCTCGATTATATCCTGACGTTGTTTTCAAAAGACAATAGCGAAGATGAATTGGATGATATTCCCAAATTTGCGGTAGTAGGTCGTCCTAATGCCGGAAAATCTTCTATCATTAATGCCTTGATCGGGGAGGAGAGGAGCATTGTAACCGATATTGCCGGAACTACGCGTGATTCTATCAATATGCGTTATAATAAATTCGGCATGGACTTTTACCTGATCGATACTGCCGGTATCCGTAAAAAAGGAAAAGTGACCGAAGATCTGGAGTATTTTTCCGTGATTCGTTCCATACGGGTTATAGAGAATGCAGATGTATGTATTCTAATGCTCGATGCTACCCGTGGAATTGAAAGTCAGGATCTCAATATTTTTTCACTGATACAAAAGAATCGGAAGGGACTGGTCGTTTTCGTCAATAAATGGGATATTGTGGAGGAAAAAGACAATATTGTAATCAAGACATTTGAAAATGCTATTCGTCAACGTCTGGCGCCTTTTACCGATTTTCCGATTATTTTCGGGTCGGCACTCACAAAACAGCGAATCCTGAAAGTGATGGATACCGCCAAAGAAGTATATCAGAATAAGAAACGCAAAGTACCTACCAGTAAACTGAATGAAGTGATGTTGCCGATCATAGCTAGAACCCCTCCTCCATCGAATAAAGGTAAGTTTGTAAAAGTGAAGTATATCACTCAATTAGCGAATACCCAGGTGCCTTCATTTGTATTCTTCTGTAATCTCCCGCAATGGGTTAAAGAACCCTATAAACGTTTTGTGGAAAATAGAATGAGGGAAAACTGGAATTTCTCTGGTACCCCGATCAATATCTTTTTCAGGGAAAAATGAAAAAAATGGACTAATCGTATGAAATCACAAAAATATTGCGTTAATTTGTATTACTTTTGAAAAGGTAGGCGAATGATAAAAATTGCTATCTTATTGTTAAAAGAATAAAATTGAAATGCAACATCCCGGTTTTCTACTACCGGGTAAAATGAAGGGGCTACTGATGAATACGAAAAACAATCTTGAGAACGAAAAATTATCTGTTAACGAAGAACAAAACAATGAAGACCTCCAGTCTGAATTCTCGGAAAAGGATTCAACGGTAGAGATCCCTCAAGCTGATGAAACACCCTCCACGGAGGAACCGGAGAGACATGATTTGACAGAACCGGAAGAAATTGTTTCCGGTGAAGTAATTGTACAAGAGCAATCCGGAGAGGTCGTGGAGTTAGTTGAAGAAACTCCCGGCACTGAAGAAGAAGAAGAACCATCTATCGACTACGATCTGGAAGATAGTAATGGTGTGGAAGATTCTGAAGAAGATGAGGATGATGCCGATGAAGATTCCCTCTCAGATGATACAACTGTAATCCTGCTCCCGGTTGATGAAATTGTAGGCAAATTACGAGACCTGTTGAACTCAGATAATCCGAAACGTAAGGATATCGATGAATATAAGAATCAGTTCTACCGCTCTTTAAGGGATGAAACCGAATCTCAGAAACAAGAATTTCTTGCCAATGGGGGAGAAGAGATTGATTTTATGGGGAAGGAGTTGGATATTTATACCGAAGGAAAAGACCTTCTTCAAAAAATAAAGGAGAAACGGGCAGATATCCTTGCAAAGGAAGAGGCGGAGAAGGAGAAAAATGTTGCCAGAAAGCTGGCGATTATCGAGCAGATCAAAGTTCTGACTGAATCGCAAGGACAAGAAGATTTCAATAAAGTATACCAGGAGTTCAAAACGCTCCAACAGGAATGGAATGATATTAAACTGCTTCCACAAGAGAAAGTAAACGAGTTATGGAAGTCATACCAGCGGTATGTAGAGAAATTTTATGATCTGGTACGTATCAACAACGAATTCAGGGAATATGATTTCAAGAAAAATCTTGAATTAAAAAATGAATTGTGTGAAGCTGCGGAGAGACTGGACGACGAGTCGGATGTGGTTTCGGCTTTCCACCAACTCCAAAATCTACATCAGGAATGGAGAGACGTGGGACCGGTTTCCAGAAAAGACAGAGAAGAAATCTGGAATCGTTTCAAAGAAGCATCCACCCGCATCAATAAAAAATATCAAGCCCATTTTGAACAGTTGAGGGAAAAGGAAAATGAAAACCTTGAAGTAAAGACTGCGCTATGTGAAAAACTCGAAGCAATCGATTACGACCAGCTTAAATCGGTGAAAGACTGGAATAATAAAGTAAAAGAGGTGCTCGATATACAGTCACAATGGCGACAGATAGGATTTGTGCCCCGCAAATGGAATACAAAAATATATAAACGTTACCGGGCTGCTTGTGATTTCTTTTTCAGGAGCAAAAACGAATTTTACAAATCTCTTCGCGGAGAGATGGAGGAAAACCTGAAAAAGAAAATTGCCCTCTGTGAACGTGCCGAGGCTATGAAAGATAGTCAGGACTGGAAAAATACAACTCGTGAAATGATTGATATCCAGAAAGAATGGAAGGTTATCGGTATTATCCCTCATAAACATGTTGACAGTGTCTGGAAACGGTTTATTTCAGCTTGTGATTATTTCTTTGAACAGAAGAAACTACATACTTCTTCGCAATACGACCAGGAACAGAAAAATCTGAATGAGAAAAAAGTGATCATTGAGCAGATTAAACAGTTAGATACCGCTCTGGAAGCTGAAGAAGCGGTTGTGAAACTTCGCGAACTGATGGATCAATGGTATGAGATCGGCTATGTCCCGTATAAAATGAAGGACCGTCTTTATAAAGAATTTTACGATGCTTCTGAAGGCCAATTCGAGAGATTGAATATTGATAAGGAAGAACGCAGGCTGGAAGCTTATAAGAGTAGTATTTCCGATATTGCCCGATCGGATAATTCAAAAGGACAGCTGTTCAGGGAACGGGAGAAACTGGTAAGACAATATGAACGGATAAAAAGTGAATTACAGACATACGAAAATAATATAGGATTCCTTTCAGTTTCTTCTAAAAAAGGGAATAACCTGCTGGATGATATGAACCAGAAAGTTGAAAGGCTTAAGTCGGAATTACTTTTATTAGAGAAAAAGATCAGGACAATTGAAGACGAATTGTAGCGATATGCTGCAGCGATATATAATAGTTGGCGACCAGGAGGCACTCTCCGGTCGCTTTTTGTTTATGGTTATCCATTATAGGCAATCTATTTTTTTACCATGTTCGGCCACACTTTTCTCTAATCTTTCCATGTGTTGATTGATAGTATAACCTTTTAGCAAATACTCCTTTAAAATAGAAGTAGACCATATTTTTCTATCAGCGGCAGTATATTCCAAAATAGAATGAATTGAACTTTCTTGTAGTTCTCCGCTACTAAATATATTCTTTAAATGTTTAGATATAGCTAGTTGCTTTACTCCAAATAGTTCTGCTATTTGTTGTTGAGTAGGCCCCTTGGATAAATATGTGTGATGCTGTGGTCGAATTTTTTACTTGCCCCCCCGAAAAAAACATATTGTAACTATTTGTTTATCAATATTTTCTGAAATAATGATCATTTTATACTATATTTTGAGACAATTATGACAGGTCAAAGGTGAAAAATGTGATTTCTTTGTTTAGAAATAAAAAATTTTAAAGATAAGACTCTCTTCCATCTTGAATATAACACACTTTTTGGTAACAATGGAATTATGTAAGTACTTATTTATAAATCTTTTTACTTGAAACTTGTAATTTAAAACAAAATGAAAGAATGAAAATGGCAACAAATTTTAAATCTATGAAAGGGATGTTATTCACTTTATTGTGGATATTTTCCTTGGGGCTGTTTGCTCAAAGTATTACGCTGAGGGGCACCGTAAAAGATGTAAATGGAGATCCTTTAATTGGTGTTACGGTTCAGGTTAAAAATACAATAAATGGAACGATAACAGATATTGACGGCAATTTCTCACTGACAAATGTCTCCCCCGATGCTACGATTGAAGTTTCTTATGTTGGCATGAAGACTGAAACGATAAATGTCGATGGACAAAACAATTTAGAAATCGTTTTAGAAGAAGATGCTGAACTATTGGAAGAAGTGGTGGTAGTGGGTTACGGTACGCAGAAGAAAGTCAATCTGACGGGATCTGTGTCTTCGGTGAATTTCGAAGACCAGGCGCTTTCTCGTCCCGTGACCACGGTGGCAAATGCTCTTTCGGGTATGGCGGCCGGTTTGAACGTGATGACTACAGGGGCAAAACCTAACGAAGAGAAGGCAAACATCTCGATTCGCGGTATAGGTACGTTGAATACGTCCAGTCCGTTAATTCTGGTGGATGGTATGGAAATGGAATTAAACCAAATTAATCCGAATGATATTGCCAACATTTCCATTTTAAAAGATGCTGCTTCTTCTGCTATCTATGGAAACCGTGCTGCAAACGGTGTGATCTTGGTGACAACCAAGAAAGGAGCGACAGATGGTAAAACCAATGTGACTTATTCCGGCAAGTTTTCGCTGAACACCCCTGCCAAGCTGATACGGCAGGTATCCAACTATGCCGACTATATGGAACTCTTTAACGAGGCAGCCGAGGGGAGCGGTACCGCTACACTATACAGCCAAAGCAATATCGACGCGTGGCGGGCGGCTGAAAAAGACCCCAACGGCATTTCTGCTTCGGGCTACCCCAACTACGTAGCCTATCCGAACACCGATTGGTATGACGAGCTTTACAATCCCAAATGGATGCAGGAACACACCGTTTCGGTGGCGGGTTCAGAGAAGCGTACCAATTATAATTTCAGCACGACTTACCTGGACAATCCGGGTATTGCTCCTAACTCGGGCATGCAGAAGTATTACATGCGTTCCAATGTGGAATCCAAAATCAACCCCTTCATTACAGCGGGAATGCGTGCATGGGGCTATCATACCGATCAGGAACGTAACAACGTTGACAATCTGACCGGTATTGAAATGAAGAAAGCAAACCCTGGAACCTACCCTTTCTATGACGGTTATTATGGTGCCGTGACATCTACCGAAGAAGATGCTTCGGCCACCAACCCGCTTTACTTTATCGATACCCAGAAAGGTACCAAAAAGCAGACCAAGTTCTATGTGAACCCGTATGTGAAGGTAGACTTCTTGAAGTATTTCAACTTCACCTATAATTTCTATTACGACAACTTCCGCAACGAACACACTTTGTATGATTCGGATTACAAACCGCGTATGAACTTCCTGACCGGAACGGTGACGAACCATGCTCCCACGTCGGCAGAGCTGTCGGAAGCCCAGGTATACGACTGGCGTAACCACGAACAGAGTTGGAAGAGCAATGCTGTGTTGAATTATAGCCAGACATTCAACGACAAGCACGACCTGTCCGCATTAGCCGGTTATGAAGAATACCGCTGGTGGAAGAATGAAGTGGATATCTCCAAGAAGGGTATGGTAAACCCCACGTTGACTGACTTCAACGCCATGACGGAGCCCAGCTATATCCGCGGTTATGGGAGGGAGTTGGCCACGCGTTCCTGGTTTGGCCGCATAAACTATGCCTACGATTCCCGTTATCTCTTCGAAGCCAATTTACGTTACGACGGTTCTTCCCGTTTCGCACCGGAAAACCGGTGGGGGACGTTCCCCTCTTTCTCTGCCGGTTGGCGTATCTCGGAAGAGGAATTTATGAGAGAACTCAATTTCTTCGATAACCTGAAACTGCGTGCTTCTTGGGGTAAGCTTGGTAACAGTGCCATCAGTAATTATTACGCGTACCAATCTCTATATGCTGTCAGGAGCTATGTTTTCGGAAATAGCGTGAGTTCCGGTTTTGGAATGTCTTCATTCTCTAATCCCGATTTGCAGTGGGAAACAACGGCCGTGTCCAACATCGGTTTGGACGCAACCTTGTTGAAGAACCGTTTGGATGTTACCATGGAATTGTACAACAGGGTGACCGACGGTATCCTTTATCAGCCTTCTTTGTCCACTACATTGGCTTACTTTACCTCTCCTTTCCAGAATATCGCTGAGGTGACAAACCGGGGATTCGAACTGTCAGTGGGCTGGCGTGACCATGTGAAGGATTTCTATTACAGTGTCAACACCAACTTCTCTTTCAACAAAAATGAGGTGACGAACTATAAAGGAGCATTGGTACGCGGCTGGACGGATGGAGTCTATTCCACGAATATTGGTGATGTTTCTACAGGTGGTGACCAACGCGTGCTTGAAGGGCACCCCATTAACGAATATTATATGCTCAACCTCTATAAAGGGGACGGCAGTTACTTCAATACCGATGGATCGGTGAATCTGAACGGCGGTCCCAAGGACGGCATGATTCGTACAGAGGAAGATATGTCATGGTTAAAAGCCATGGTGGCTGAAGGCTATGAGTTCTATCCGGCAAAAGGCATCGGAAAAAGTGAAATCTGGTACGGTGATGTTATTTATGCCGACCTTAACGGTGACGGTGTTTATGGTGAAGATAACGACCGCGACTTCCAAGGCTATTCTCCTACACCGAAATATTACTATGGTCTCCAGGCGAGTGCATCATGGAAGGGATTCGACTTCTCCATGAACTGGTCAGGTGCGGCAGGCTTCAAGATCGCCTGGTGGGACCAGAGTTTGAACAGCACCCGTTTGACACGTACCTATGGCATCGGGAAAGATGTGGCGAATGATCACTACTTCTACGATCCCGAAAATCCGTCAGACCCGCGTACCAACATTAATGCCAAGCATACGCGCCTGACAATCGGGGGTACCGCCCAGACCGAAACGTCCAGCCAACTGTGGTTGCATAACGGCAATTATCTGAAATTGAAGAGTCTGACCTTCGGTTACACTTTTCCCGCCAAATGGATGCAAAAATTTCATGTACAGAACTTGCGCGTTTATACTACGGGTGAAAATCTGCTGACCATCACCAAATTTAAGGGGATTGATCCGGAAATGGTGGCAGGAAACGGTTATTTGCCTATTCGGCAATATGCTTTCGGTATTAATGTTACATTCTAAAAAAGAGGAGACGATTCAATGAAAAAAACAATCAAGAAATTATATGGACGGCTGGCTCTGACTGCTTGTTTGGGCTTGTGCTGCGTGGGATGCGTGGATATGAACGTGACACCGTTGGACCAGGCATCTTCAGGTGCCGTGTGGGGAAACGCCACGATGGCGGAACAGACCGTGAACGGCGTTTACAACATGTTGTATTACGGGTATGACGATGCCTGGCTCGGCTGGTGGGACTGCTGGTCATATATGATGGACATTGATGCCAATTGGGTCGGTGGTTTAGGACCCCTATTGGGCAACAATACTTCCAGCAATGATCGTGGAAGTACACGCTGGTGGCAGGTGTACTATGCCGGTATTTTCCGCGCCAATGATGTGATAGAGAATATGCCCAACGTGACGGATATGGACGAGAGCCAGAGGTCACGCCTGATATCGGAAGCCCGCTTCCTGCGCTCCTGGTGGTATTATCGTTTGAATGCCCTCTATGGTAATATACCCTATTATACGATGGCGCTCAGCAGCACTGATGACACCAAGGATGCTCAACAATGCACACAGGAGGAGATGTGGAATAACCTGGTTGCAGACCTCACGCTTTGTATCGAAGACGAGAACCTGCCGGAGAAATACAGCAGCAATGACAGCAACTACGGACACGTAACCAAAGGAGCGGCTTATGCCTTGCGCGGCATTATTTACATGTGGAAAGAAGAGTGGCAGAAAGCCATCAATGACTTTCAGGCAGTGAAAGATTGCGGTTACGCCCTTTACACGGGGAGTGGAGCGGATTCCTACAAGCAACTTTTCAAATTGGAAAATGAACGCTGCGACGAGATGATTTTTTCTATCCAATGTACAGATGCGGACAACGGTAGCAGTTCTCACCAGAAGAACCACTTCTACGGAAGCCGCTGCCTGCCGGATGACGGTTCGGGCGTAGGTCTCGGATGGACGAACTACATCGTCAACCCCCGCTTCGTGGATTCTTATGAGAATGCCGACGGGAGCCCATTCAATTGGGATGATTATATTCCCGGCTACAGCAACATGACTCCTGCGGAACGTGCCGTGTATTTCTATCGCGACGGTCTTACCGATTCGGAATATGCGAACGCCAAGAATAACGGTGCGGACATGAGCAAATATCAGGAGAGCGGCAATGAAGCCAGAATCCTGAAGGCTTATGCCAACCGCGACCCGCGTCTTGCCGCATCTGTTGTAACGCCATACAGCACATATTCGGGTGGTATCAGCGGAACGGCAAGGGACTACACGTATCGTTTCCCCTATCGTACCCTGAATGCTCCTACGTATGATTACGCCACCGACATCACTGCCATGGCCTACTATACCAACCGTAAGTTCGTGGGTGAAGGCATGGAAATTATTGTGAACTATTCGCCGGTTGACCTCCCGCTCATTCGTTACGGACAGATATTGCTGTTGTGGGCCGAAGCCTTGAACGAGGCCGGTCAGATGAGCGATGCCATCGAGAAAGTGAACGAAGTGCGCAGCCGTGCCGGTGCGCAACTTTTGAACTCCAATACATACACCCAGGTGACAGATAAGGATGACTTGAAGGAACGCATCATGAACGAATGCCACTGGGAACTGGTGGCTGAGGATGTAGTGTTTTTCGACGAACTCCGTTGGAAGACATGGAAAGACCTTAAGTTTCCGACAACGGACGATAGTGGAGTTGTGAACGGTATGAGCCAATGGTGGGGCAAGGTGACTTACTCTTATAAATGGGGCGGTGATAACTATTGGATATTGCCCATCCCTGCCAATGCCGTACAAATAGACCATCTTACGCAGAATCCGAAATATAATTAATTTGTCCTGCAATGTCGAAAAAAGAGGGGGTGCCTGATACATCCCCTCTTTTATACTGAATTTTATTTCGAAAATATGAATGATATGAAATGAGCATGAATTATTTTGTAATCGACGGAGTCAAAATGAAATATTTATGGATGGCGGCTGTCATAGGTCTTTTCATTTCCTGCGGGACTTCCAACGCGGAAAATATCCTGCCGGACGAGGAAAAAGACGACGGTACGATCACAACGAAAACGCAGAAAATCTCTTATGCTGACCCGACTATTTTTTTGGATAACGGAACTTATTATATGTCGGGTACTTCGCAGATAAGCAATCAATCGTCGCGCGGATTTACCATGCTGATGTCTGACGATTTACTGGAGTGGACCACAGGTACAACGGACACTTACCGCTTCATCTTGGGCCCGGAATGGGGTTCCACATACGGCACGACGGGCTTTTGGGCACCACAATGGTACAAGGAAAACGGCATGTACTACTTCCTGTACACGGCTAACGAGCGGGTGGCGATAGCTCATGCGGATGCGGTGACGGGTATTTTCTTGCAAGACAAGGGGGCGATAGATGCTTCAGCAGGAAACATCGATCCCTTTCTCTTCAAGGACGATGATGGGAAGTACTACCTTTACCATGTGCGTTTCGGGGGTGGTAACTTTATTTGGGTGGCAGAGTTCAACATGGAGATGGGAACCATCGATTCAGGTACGTTGAAACAATGTTTGGAACTCACCGAGCCGTGGGAAAGAATGTATAACTACGACAGCAGTTGGATCATGGAAGGTCCTACAGTGGTGAAGTGGGACGATGTGTATTACCTCTTCTATTCTGCCAATCATTACAAGGATCCGGATTATGCCGTGGGGTATGCCACTGCTTCCTCTCCGATAGGACCTTGGACGAAGTATTCAGGCAATCCTATCATCCGCCGTGATATCGTGGGTGAGAAAGGTGCCGGTCACGGAGATATTTTCGAGGCCAAGGATGGTAAGTTTTATTATGTGTACCATGTATGGGGTGAAGGTGATAACCCTGACGCGCGGCAGGCTCGGATTGTCCCGCTGGTTCGCGAAAAAAAATCTGACGGGATCTATAAGATTTCCGTGGATGTCGACAATATCATTACGCCGTATCAGGTTTATTAAAATCTCATCAAAAAGTGTTATTTTTGCGATTCTTTGTGTTATTTAAAAGAGGGAAAATTATGAAAATGAGATATCTTGTCATAGGGATTATAAGCATCTTTTTTGCTGCATGCGGCAGTTCGGAGAATACGAAAAAACAGCCGGTTCCCGAAGTAGACGATTCGCAAATAGGGTATAACAACCCGGTGATACGCAGGGCTGCTCCCGATCCCACGGCGATCCGCACGGAAGATGGAACTTATTATTTGTATGCCACAGAAGATACCCGGAATCTGCCGATATTCAAATCGAAAGACTTGGTAGAGTGGGAGGAAGTCGGAACGGCATTTACCAATAGTACCCGTCCTGATTTTATCGATAATAAGGAAGGTTTGCATGCCAGCATCTGGGCGCCGGAAATTGTGTATGTCAAGGATAAATATGTCCTGTTTTATTCTTTGGCAAAATGGGGAAACCATTGGGTGAGTACAGTTGGTTATGCCCTATCCGATTCACCGGCGGGTCCTTTTACCGTAAAAGGAACAGTCTTCGACAGTCATGAGGTGAATGTGGAAAATTCTATCGATCAGTTCTTCTATGAAGAAGAGGGGAAATATTATATGCTTTGGGGGAGTTTTTTCGGTATTTACATTATCGAGTTGGAAATCACAGACGATATGGTGATTACCCCGAAGATGGATACAAAGCGACAAATAGCTGGCACAGCCTATGAGGGGATTAACCTTTGGAAGCGTGATGGTTATTATTATTTGTTCGCTTCCACCGGAACCTGTTGTGAAGGTGCGAATAGCACGTACACCACGGTTGTGGCGCGTTCCGAAAACCTGCTGGGACCTTATGTCAATAAGAAAGGCGAGAGAATGTTGGACAATGCCCATGAGGTTCTCATTAAAGGTAACGATCAATTTGTGGGTACCGGGCATAACGCTGTTTTGCAGGAAGATGACGAAAAAAATACATGGATGCTGTATCATGCATATCAGCTGGATAGGTTGGAGGCACAGCGACAGGTGTTATTGGATCGTGTTTTTTGGGATGAGGAAGGATGGCCCTATGTAGAAAATCAACAAGCTTCCAACGGCGCTTTTCGCCCTGTTTTTAATAAAAAATAAAATAATCAGATGAAAATTTTTTTTACATTATTCTTCCTATTGTTCCCGCTTATTGCCTTGGTGGACTGTAAAGAAAGTGGTTCCAACAAAAATACGCAAACTTCGGACCCTGAAAACTCACTCACGGTTGTGTCGAAAACCGTGCCGCTGGCAGACCCCTATATCTTGCTCTATGACGATATGTATTATATCTACGGGACAAATATAGGGAATGGCTTCGATGTGTACTATTCGAAGGATCTTGAATATTGGGAACGGGCTTCAGCATTGTCGTTGAGTCATACGAACTCTTATGGCAATAAAAATTTTTGGGCGCCGGAAGTCTATTATGTAGAAAGGGAAAAGACATTTTATATGTTCTATTCAACCGAAGAGCATATATGTGTAGCTACTTCCGATTCTCCGTTGGGCCCTTTTAAGCAAGATGAAAAGAAACCGATCCGTGACGAAAAAGGTATTGATACCTCTGTCTTTTTTGACGAAGACGGCAAGGCTTACCTTTATTTTGTACGTTTTACCGACGGCAATGTTATCTGGTGTGCGGAACTGGAAGACAATCTCAAAGAAATAAAAGAAGAGACATTGACCCAGTGTATTAAGGCAGAAGAGACATGGGAGTCTATAGAGGGAAAAGTAGCAGAAGGCCCTTCCGTCTTTAAGAAAGATGGCCTCTATTATATGCTCTATTCGGCCAATGATTACAGAAGCCAGGATTATGCGGTGGGTTTTGCCACTTCCGACACTCCCTTCGGACCGTGGAAAAAATATGAGGAGAACCCGGTCTTGCATAAAAATAACGGATTGGCGGGCGTTGGCCATGGTGCTCCTTTTTATGATAAAGAGGGGAACATGCGTTACGTTCTTCACGCACATAACAGCCTGACGGAAGTACATCCGCGCAATGCCTATATAGTGGACATGTCGGTAAAAGACGGCGTTGTATCCCTTGGTGGAGGTTTCATCCAGCCCATGGTAGTAGAAGAGCTTCCCCGGTAACCTGTGAAGAAATCGAGACAGAATATACACTCTATTATTCTGCTGTTCATTGCTTTGATGATGAATAGCGGAGAATTATTCTGTGTGCCCTATTCATTCAAACATTACAACATCAATAACGGGTTGTCCCAAAATACTGTTTTTACAATCTTTCAGGACAATCAGGGATTTATGTGGTTCGGCACAAAGGATGGGCTGAACCGTTTTGACGGTAGTACGTTCAGGATATTTAAGTCTTCTCCCGATGGAAAACTGAGGGATAATGTATTCCACCGCATCCTTCAGGATAAAAATGACAATCTCTGGCTTGGAACGGATGACGGAATTTATATATATGATTCCCGCAGAGAGGAGTTCAACCATTTCGAAAAGACAACTCCCGGTCATCTGTCAATGGACGGTGTAGTCAGTGATATCATACTGGATAACGACGGGGATATGTGGATATCGGTGGAGGAGAAAGGGGTTTTTTGTTATAATTTCAAAGAAGATGATCTCACTCATTATCCTATTCCCTGGTCGCCCGGCGGAATGCAGATGATAAGTCTTTGTCTGGGAAGGGATGACCATATTTGGGCATTTCCTTATAATCACCCTTTCGTACGGATTGATAAGAAAACGGGAGAGGTATCTGAGTTTCAACTGAAAGATGATCCCGATTTGGTATATGATACCGGAGAAGTATGGAAAGTGGTGGCGGATGAGTATAATCAACTGTTGATCGCTTCTTCCACAAAAGGTATTATAAGTGTAAATACCGTCAATATGACCCATCGGATTCTACTGGATGAAGATGCGCAGGGTCAACCCATATTTGCACGTTGCCTGGCAAGAGTTGATCCGCAGACTATCTGGATCGGCAGTGAATCGGGATTGTATATTTATTATACTGAAACGGGAGAAGTGGAAAACCTCCGCCATAACAGGTATATACCCTATTCTCTGTCTGATAATGCCATTTACTCAATTTATAGAGACAGGGATGGAGGAATATGGATAGGTTCGTTTTTTGGAGGAGTGGATTATTATTCCAATCAATATAATCAATTCGAACTATTCTATCCGGTGGCAGGAGAAAATCGGATGAATGGTAGTCGGGTACGCGAGTTCTGCGGCGCTCCCCACGGAAATATATGGGTAGGAACGGAGGATAGCGGACTGAATTTGTTCGATCCGGTGCAAAATGAGTTTTTACCGTTGCCTCCACCGTTACAATCGCTCTATACCAATATACATGCCCTGTATGCCGATGGAGATTATCTCTGGGTCGGCACATTTTCAAAGGGATTGAACCGGTATAACCTGAAAACCGGCGAATTGGTTACTTACCTGCAGTCGGATGATCCAGGCTCCATCAGCCATAACAGTACTTATGCCATCCATAAGGATCGTCAGAATACATTGTGGATAGGGAACCTTTCGGGATTGAATATATATAATTATGACCAAGACAACTTTACCCGGATTGAAGAATTTCAGGGAGTTTATGTGCAGGATATCTTTGAGGATACAGATGGGAAAATATGGGTATCCACCTTTACCAAGGGGCTCTACCGATATGACCCCGTTACAGGAGAATGGGATGTTTTCCTGTATGATCCTTCCGGTGCCGGAAACAGATTATACAATAAGCTGACAAGCGTTTTTGAGGATAGCCGGAAACGGTTATGGGTGGCAACCGAAGGAGGAGGAATGTACCTTTTCAACAGGGATACGGAAGAGTTTACCATATTAGACAGTAGTAAAGGGTTACCTAATGATGTGGTATATCAAATAGTAGAGGACGATAATGCCAATCTATGGTTATCCACCAATTCCGGTCTGGTCTGTTTTAATCCCTCTTCGAGCACTTTTAGAAACTATACTGTAAGTAATGGGTTAAAAACCAATCAATTCAATTTTAAATCGAGTTACAGGACCTCCGAGGGGACTATATATTTTGGCTCCATCGATGGCTTTGTGCGTTTTAACCCTTTGGCTTTTAGGGAACGGGAACTGAATGTGCCTATTGCCTTTACTGAATTATTTGTGAAGAATGAGAAGATAACCCCTGCTGATGAAGGGTCGTTATTAAAGGAAAGTATCCTTTATACCGACGGATTGGTTTTGCCGTATAATAAAAATTCTGTCAGATTGAAATATGCGATACTCAATTACTCTAATTTGAATACCGATGATATCTTATATAAGCTGGATGGGTTTGATAAAGAATGGATTCATATCAAGGGTAAGCAGGATATCGTCTATTCAAACCTTATGCCGGGGAAATACAACCTCATTGTTCAATTGAATGGAGAAGGAGTGAATGCCGATGGAACGAATATAAAAACGCTTGCCATTCAGATATGTCCGCCGTTTTGGTTAAGCGGATGGGCTTATATGGTGTATTTACTGCTGTTTTCGCTGTTGGTTGTGCTGCTGTTTCGTTTCCTGAATATGAAAGAACAGCGTTCCCGGCGGCGCAAAATGAGAATTTTTGAACAGGAGAAGGAGCGGGAATTATACCGCTCGAAGATTGATTTCTTTACCAGTGTCGCACATGAGATACGAACTCCACTGTCATTGATCAAGGCTCCGCTCGATCATGTGATCATGACCGAGCAGGTAACTGATAATGTGAAGGAGAACCTGCAAATTATGAGTAAAAATACCGATAGATTGCTCAACCTGACCAATCAATTGCTGGATTTTCGCAAAACTGAATCCGATGCTTATTCATTGCATCTGACCCGACAAAATGCCTCGGAGTTGATCCGGGAAACCTTCCTGCGTTTCACCCCGTTGGCAAGGCAGCGCAACTTGACTTTTGAAATTGACCTGCCAGACAACGATATTTTCGTACCCCTTGATAAGGAAGCGTTTCTGAAAATTGTCAGTAATTTATTGAGCAATGCTGTGAAGTATTGTTATAGTACCGTGCGCGTAAAGGCATTTATTGAAGCGGACGAAACACAGGAGATGTTTCACCTGCTTACCGAAAACGACGGGGAGCAGATACCTCCTGAGTATAGGGAGGAAATCTTTAAACCTTTTGTACATCTTGATAAGGAGAGGGTAGGGAAAGCTGCAGGTACGGGAATCGGACTGGCGCTCTCCAAATCTTTAGCCCAACTGCATAAAGGAACGTTGATTTTGGAAGATGGGAATGAATGGATCTGTTTTCATCTTACATTGCCGATTGGCGAAATCGATAAACCTGTGTCGGATAGGGAGAGAGAACCGAGAGAAGTCAAAAATGAACCGGACATCAATCCTGGAAAAGCAGCTGCAGCATATACCATCCTTTTGGTGGACGATGACGTGGAATTATTGCAGTTTGAAGAAAAGTTACTATCTTCACACTATCATATAAAGACAGCAGAGAACGGGGTTAAAGCATTGGAGATACTGCGTGAAGAAAATGTAAACCTCATCGTAAGCGATATTATGATGCCCGGCATGGATGGTTTGGAATTAACCAACCGGATAAAACTTGATATTGAATTCAGTCATATACCGGTAATCCTGCTCACTGCGAAAGTAAATGTGGAATCTAAAGTACAGGGATTTGAAACAGGAGCCGATGCCTATATCGATAAGCCCTTTTCCTTGGAAGTACTGATGGCACAGATTGCCAATCTGTTGAAGAACAGGGAAAAACTGCGGGAGACATTTCTGAAAAATCCGTTTATAGGAGCTCATAGTATAGTACGTACCAAGTCTGATGAAGAATTTATTAAAGAATTATATGCAATCGTACAGGAGAATCTCAATAATTCAGGATTCATTGTAGAAGATATGGCAGAGCAGTTCAATATGAGCCGTGCCAGTTTTTACAGGAAGATAAAAGGTATATTGGATCTCACTCCTAATGAATATATCAGGGTAGAGCGTTTGAAAAAAGCGGCCCAATTGCTAAAAGAAAAAGAATATAAAGTGAATGAGATCTGTTATATGGTCGGATTTAATTCTCCTTCTTATTTTACCAAATGTTTTCAACAACAATTCGGCATATTGCCTAAAGATTTTGAATAACAGTGTTCGAAATGAGATTGTATTTGTATTTTTTGATCAATTTATACTTTTTTATTTCTCTATAGAAGCCTATCTTCGTGAACTCAAAAGTGTAATTTTTAAAATAATATCAATATGAAATCGAAATTAGTTTTATTCATTTTACTCGTGACAACTTTGTCCGTTTCAGCCCAGTGGCAACCTGCCGGAGACAAAATTAAAACCCGGTGGGCATCCCAAATTGATGTGAATAGTGTGTTGTCTGAATACCCGAGACCCATTATGGAGCGTGGTGAGTGGCAGAATCTGAATGGATTGTGGGATTATGCCATCCTTCCGGTCGGGAAACAGAAGCCGGCTAATTTCGATGGGCAGATCCTGGTGCCATTTGCAGTAGAATCAAGCCTCTCGGGCGTACAGAAACGTGTGGGGAGCGACAATGAATTATGGTACCAGCGTGAGTTTACCGTTCCTTCAAAATGGAAGAATGATAAAGTGCTGCTGCATTTTGGCGCTGTAGACTGGAAAGCGGATGTATGGGTAAACGGTGTGAAGGTAGGACAGCATACCGGCGGATATACTCCTTTCTCTTTTGATATTACCCCCGCACTTCAAAATGGCAACAATACACTCGTTGTAAAAGTATGGGACTCCACCGACGAAGGCTACCAACCTCGCGGAAAGCAGGTGAACAAGCCCGAAGGTATCTGGTACACACCGGTAACCGGAATATGGCAGACAGTATGGTTGGAGCCGGTACCCGCAACCCATATCGAGAATGTCAGGATTACGCCTGATATCGATAAAAATGTGCTGGACGTCCAGACTATGATGAATGTCTGCAACGCCACTTCTAAGATAGAGGTAAAAGTAAAGGACGGTTCCAAGGTAGTAGCTACCGGACAATCAATCAACAATCAACCGGTAGAAATCACGATGCCGGAAAATGTAAAACTCTGGTCGCCCGACAGCCCGCACCTCTATGATCTGGAAATTACGCTTTGGGATGGCAACAAGCAACTCGATAAAGTAGATAGCTATGCGGCAATGCGTAAATACTCCATGAAACGTGATGACAAAGGTATTGTGCGTTTACAACTCAATAACAAAGATCTGTTCCATTTCGGACCGCTCGATCAGGGATGGTGGCCCGACGGGCTTTATACTGCCCCCACCGACGAGGCGTTGGAATATGACGTGGTGAAGACCAAGGAACTTGGTTTTAATATGATCCGTAAGCATGTGAAGGTAGAACCGGCACGTTGGTATACGCATTGCGACCGCCATGGAATAATCGTGTGGCAGGATATGCCGAATGGAGACAGAGGCCCTGAATGGCAGATGCATCGATATTTCGATGGCAATGAAAGGATACGTTCCGCCGAGTCGGAAGCCAATTTCCGTAAAGAATGGAAAGAGATCATGGATTATCTCTATTCTTACCCGTCAGTAGGAGTTTGGGTGCCCTTTAATGAAGCGTGGGGACAGTTCAAAACAGTAGAAATCACCGAATGGACAAAACAATATGATCCTTCACGTTTGGTGAATCCGGCCAGTGGCGGTAATCATTACACAGTGGGAGACATGCTCGACCTGCACCAATATCCTGCGCCCAAACTCTATCTCTACGATGCGCAACGTGCGACCGTGCTCGGTGAATACGGCGGGATAGGATGGGCTAATAAGGAACATCTTTGGGAACCCGACCGTAATTGGGGCTATGTACAGTTTAACAGTGCGAAAGAGGTGACCGATGAGTATGTGAAATATGCCGAACAACTCAAAGATTTAATCCGCCAGGGATTTTCTGCAGCCGTCTATACCCAGACTACCGATGTGGAAGTTGAAGTAAATGGATTATTGACCTATGACAGGAAACTGGTGAAAGTGGATGAGGAGAGAGTAAGAAAAGTGAACCAGGAGATATGCAATATATTAGGTAAATAATAGTAGAGTTTATATAATGTATAGTATGCAAATCAAAAGAATCATTTTATATTTTGTTGCTGTCTTGTGTCTGCTCAATGGAGGATATATCATTGCCCAGGTTCCTCTAACCAATATAGATGCTTCAATAGCGCTGAAAATACCCGGTAACGATGCAATTAATTATCCTTTGAAAGGAGCTGCCGGAGAACAATCAATTCAATTAAAAGCAGATAAGGATATTCCGGTTATCATTACCCGGACTATAAAAGGCAATTCGATGGAAGTAGTGATCCAAGCCAATGAAGATGTCTATTTTAACTTCAAGCAGCGAATCAATACTTCGTACTCCCACAATGATTGCCAATTCTATATGCCGGGATTTTGGTACCGCCGCAATCTGCGTTCACCCAAAGAAGCCCCTTCTTTTCATACATCCGACAGCTGGACGGTACGTGAAGATCGTTTAAGTGTGCCGATGACAGCTGTTTTCAATGAGAAAACCGGAGACTATCTGTCGGTCATGCGGATGGATGATTTTACACACGAGGCACTGACAACCCATAAAGAAGGTGAAGTGATTGTATCCGGTAAAACATCGATCGGTTATACCGGATTTGAAAATGTAGACAACAGTGCCAATCTCTCTTTTGGTTTTCCTTATTATGAAACGCCGAAGACTTATATCCGGAAACTGACACTGGCACCACCTGTAGAGGCGTTCCAACATCTGGGAAAGGGCGAATCGATTCAATTGACGTGGCTCTTGCAATCGGGCAAGGCAACGGATTTCTCAGGTCTTATCAGGCAATTATGGGACTACAGCTATGATACCTGGCGCCCTGAACCGGTGGAAACTCCTTTCAGCGATGATTTTGTGAAAGAAACCATGACCGGGTTCTTCACCCAAAGCTTTGTGAGCGATTATCCTCTGAAGTTCAACTCGGGCGAAGCAATGGTGGTGGCTACCTGTGAAAGTCTCGGACGTGCCGAGATCGGTTTTGTGGGAAGGGTGCTGCTGAATGCTTTTAATGCGTTGGAATATGGGTTGCAACATGATCGCTCCGAACTGGTATCCAACAGTTATGCCGTTTTCGAAAGCTATCTGGAGCATGGTTTTACACCCGGCGGGTTTTTCCGTGAATTTGTGAATTTTGAGGATAATAAACCCAAAGGTAATACCATCAATCATAGTATCCGCCGTCAATCTGAAGGCATATATGCGATGTTTCATTTTCTTCAATATGAAAAGGAGAACGGTCGGAAACATCCTGAATGGGAGAGTAAATTGAAAACGCTCCTGCAACAAATATTGCTTTTACAAAAGAGCGACGGAAGTTTTCCCCGGAAATTCAATGATGACTTCTCTATAGCGGATGAAAGCGGAGGAAGCACGCCTTCGGTAACGCTGCCACTGGTGATGGCATATAGGTATTTCAATGACAAGGAATACCTGGCTGCCGCTAAGAAAACCGGAGGTTACCTGGAAAGGGAAATTATCTCCAAGGCAGATTACTTCTCTTCCACACTCGATGCCAATTGCGAAGACAAGGAGGCCTCACTGTATGCTGCAACAGCCATGTATTACCTGGCTTTGGTCTCCAAAGGGAATGAACAGCAACACTACGCCGACCTGTGTCGGCAGGCTTCTTATTTCGCTCTTTCGTGGTACTATATGTGGGATGTGCCTTTCGCCCCCGGACAGATGATTGGTGATATCGGTTTGAAAACCAGAGGATGGGGGAATGTGTCGGTGGAAAACAACCATATCGATGTGTTTGTTTTTGAATTTGGTTCGGTGTTGAACTGGCTCTCAAAAAGATACGATGAACCTCGGTTTAACAATTTTGTAAAAGTCATCTCTACCTCCATGCGCCAGCTCCTGCCGTTTGAAAATCACCTGTGCGGTGTAGCCAAAACGGGATATTATCCCGAAGTGGTACAGCATACCAATTGGGACTACGGCAAGAACGGCAAAGGGTTTTATAATGATATCTTTGCGCCGGGATGGACAGTGGCATCCTTGTGGGAATTGCTTTCTCCCGGAAGAACCGAAAAATTTTTATTGAAGTAAATCATCGATACGTAAATAAATTCATGTAAATTTGTGAAGGAATTTATTAAATATAAAGAGAAAATGATAAAATTCAATCGATTGGTCCTGCTTTTGGCAATTATTGCCGTAGCCGGATGCACCAACAAACAAAAAGAGGTTCCCGCAGAGGAAACAACACTCTCGGGGTTGAAGAAAAGTGACTTTCAGGCAGAGGTAGACGGTGATTCTGTCAGCCTTTACGTGCTGAAAAACACGAATGGGGCAGAAGTGGCCGTCACCAATTACGGTGGCCGGATCGTATCGGTGATGGTACCCGACAGGGATGGCAATTTACAGGATGTAGTGCTCGGGTTCGATAACATAGAGGACTATATCAATGTAGATAATAATTTTGGTGCTACTATCGGCCGGTATGGTAACCGGATCGCACACGGAAAAATTACCGTGGACGGAGTGGAATATGAGTTGCCACAGAATAATTTCGGACATACACTGCATGGTGGACCGGAAGGGTTCGACACGAAGGTTTTTAATGCTACCCAGCCCAATGAACAATCAGTTGTACTGACCTACCTGTCGAAAGACGGTGAAGCAGGGTTTCCCGGAAATCTGAATGTGAAGGTGACGATCACATTGACGAATGACAATGCGCTCGATTTGCAGTATGAAGCGGAAACAGACAAGGAGACAGTGGTGAACCTGACCAATCACTCCTATTTTAATTTGTCGGGTGATGCAAACAACACCATCCTCGATGACCTGTTGATGATCAATGCGGATGAATATACTCCGGTGGATGATACATTTATGACGACCGGTAAGATTGAAAAGGTGGAAGGTACGCCGATGGATTTCAGGACACCTACCGCTGTAGGTGAGCGGATCAACCAGTATGATTTCGATCAGTTGAAAAATGGTGACGGCTATGACCATAATTGGGTGCTGAACACTAAGGGTGATATTTCACAATTGGCAGCTTCGGTTTATTCACCCGCTACCGGCATTCAACTGGAGGTATATACCATTGAACCGGGTGTGCAAGTATATGCCGGAAACTTCCTCGACGGAACGGTAACCGGCAAGAATGGCGCTGTCTATGGCAAACGCCATGCAATTTGCCTGGAAACGCAGAAATATCCCGATTCACCCAATAAACCCGATTGGCCGTCGCCCTATCTGAAACCGGGAGAAAAATATACCAGTCGCTGTATCTATAAATTTACTGTGCAAGATTGACTGGTTCCATAAATAGAAATTTCGGGCTATCGCATTCATGAGATAGTCCGAAATTTTTCTCGCCTATTGCTTTTATTACCTTTTATCAGTTCATAAACAATATCTTCGTTTGAACCCTTTGATTTTACAATGTCATTCCCTATGCCATTGCCCGTAGAACGTTTAAAAGATACAGTGAAGAAGCCTCCGTCTATTGTAAATTCAGGCTCCGACAATCCAACTCCTTTCTTTTATAAACTGCTATTCTTTCTTCCTTTTTAAAGACTCAAATTTCTCTCTTTCAATCTTTAATAACTCCTCAAATAGTTTTACGGCTTGTTCCATTGAAAAGTGATTGAGATTTTCTACATTGCTGATAGGTCCAATATTTGAAGCATTTACATGTGAATTCTCATAAAAATTATTGGTATAATATAAGACAGTTTCTTCGGTAAATTTTTTCAATCCCTCTTCGGTAACACCCAAAGCTTCAGATATCTGTTTCAGTTTATCATCATCTATTTTTTCAGTCTGCTCCATTTTTGAGACAGCCTGCTTTGTTACTCCCAACAAGTCTCCCAAATCTGTTTGAGTCATTCCGCGCAGACGGCGTACCCTTTCGATTTTTCTTCCTATATGCAAGGTATTCGTGTAGGTGTCGGTTCCCATAATTAATCTAAGTTTATTTTTAACAAAGGTAATAATATTATCTATTTTTCAATAGCTCAATTTTTTCCCTTTCACTTTTCAGTAAACGCTCATATAATTCTACTATTTTGTCTAACGGATTGTTAATTTGTTGAGTAATAGACGTAGCACCATGTTCAACTTGAGAAATTGATGTAAAACCCTGTTCAAAAGTATTATCCCTGATATTGTTGATATTGTAAATGGCCTTCTCAACATCAAAGTCCCTGATTATCTCCGGAGATACACCCAATACATCGGCAATTTGGGATAATAGCCCTTCTTCTATTTCATCCTGCTGTTCGATTTTCGACACTTCAGGCTGGCTGATTCCTAAATCAGAGGCCAATGTTTCCTGCTTGACGCCAAAATACATACGTACCCTTTGTACATTCCGTCCGATATGCCTCCTGCTTAATTTTTCCGTCGGTTCAACATTCATTTATCAAATATTTTAAAGTGACTATGCTTTGGCAAAGTTAATAAAAATCAATCGATTTGGAATAATTGTCAACTTTAATTTTTTTGCTTCAGGATTTAGAAAGTCTACTTTTGGTTATCTAAACACGTATGTATTACTATTAATTAAGGTAAGTGCCCCAAACACTTCATTCTACTATAGGAAATTCTTCTAAAGTGTGGGCTATATAAATTGCTAAATTGTTAAGCAAGAATAAAATAAGATGTTGAAATTTTATTATTTTTTAATCTAAACAAAAATGAAGGATGAAAAAAAAGAATTCGTTGAAGTTGAAAAAATGCATAATGTCTGTTTTTTTCGGGATGTTATGTTTTGTGGTTATTGCTCAAAATATAGATGTGAGTGGTACTGTGGTCGATGAAAATGGTGACCCTCTTGTGGGTGTAACTATCCAATTACAAGGAACGGCTGTTGGTACTATTACCGACATAGATGGTATTTTTACATTGTCGAATATTGCTCCGAATGCGATACTGGAAGTTTCTTATGTGGGAATGAAAAACCAAGTTGTAAACTTGAACGGGAGACGTAAATTGGATATTATTCTATTAGATGATGCAGAAGTCTTGAGCGAAGTAGTGGTGACGGGATTTGGACTCGCTCAAAGGAAAGAATCTCTCACCTCCGCGATAGCGGTGATAGGTGCCGAAGATATCAAAAGATCAAAATCTTCTACTTCTTCCGGAGCATTGGTTGGTAAAATTGCAGGCGTCAATTCCCGTCAACCCGACGGAAGACCAGGGGCAGGAACAGCTATCCAAATCAGGAATATGGGAACTCCATTATATGTGATTGACGGAATCCAGTCAGATGAAGGTCAATTCAACAACATAGATTTTAATGATATTGAATCTATTTCCATATTGAAAGATGCATCTGCTTCAATTTACGGTGTGCGAGCTGCCAATGGAGTAGTTGTGGTAACTACCAAGAAAGGAATACGAGATACAAAAAATACGGTAACCTTTAATGCTTACTATGGATGGCAGAGCCTGTACGATTTTCCTAAGCCGGCGAATGCCTCTACCTATATTCGGAATTATATCCAGTCACAAACCGTGCAGGGTGTATCTAACTACACTTATTCAAAGGAAGATTATGAAAAGTGGAAAAAAGGTACCGAGAAAGGCTATGTTCCTTTTGATTGGCATGATTATATCTGGGAGGTCTCACCACAAACCTATATCAATGCCAATGTCTCCGGAGGGTCTGACAAAATCAACTATTATTTAAGTGTTGGAAATCTGCAACAAGATGCAATCATTGTTAATTACGGAGGATTTGAACGTACCAACGTGCAGATGAATGTGAATGCCAATGTCACAGACCGGTTTAAAATAGGGGGAGGCATGAACGGACGCATAGAAAAACGGGTGAATCCGGGTGTGCCGGAAGTTGACGATTATTGGATGCCTCGATTTGCTACCTATCGGAATTTACCTACCAAAAGACCTTATGCGAACGATAATCCTTTATACCCCACATTGACATCTACCAATCCGGGAACTAACTTCGCCTGGTTGAATTATGACTTGGCGGGGAAATTTGAAGATACCTGGAGAGTCGTACAATTGAATTTTGAGGCTGAATATGAAATTATCGATGGATTGAAGGCTCGGGCTTTGGCAAGTTATTATTTGGCGAATCACCGAGTGGATAATCACGAATACACCTATAAATTGTATGGATATGACGAAGATAGCAATACCTATCCGGTTATTTTTGAAAACAATAATCCGTGGCGGGAAAGAACGCAGGGATACGTAGAAGAAGTGACATCCAATATACAGCTGTCATATAATAAGAAAATAGCGGATCACAGTATAGCTGCCGTTTTAGGTATGGAAACAATAAAAAGGGATACGCCAAATACATGGGTGCACTCTATTCCTACATCTAACGCCTTATACCTGATAGATTATGAAACCATGGACACCTATGATGACACGGGAAACAATACGCAGGCACGGTTGGGATACATGGGACGAATCAACTATGATTATGCCAACAAATACCTGATAGAGTTCTCTGGGCGTTATGATGGATCATGGAAATTTCCTCCGGGTCATCGTTGGGGATTCTTTCCTTCCGGTTCAGTAGGATGGAGAATTTCAGAAGAAAACTTTTGGCGCAACAGCAAAGTATCAAATGTATTCAGTGACTTGAAATTAAGAGCTTCATACGGACTGTTGGGAGATGATAATGTGAGTGGATATAATGCTTTTGATTATCTTGGAGGTTATACCTATAAAAATGGAGGTTCCGTTATAGATGGAGCATATACCATTGGAACAGTACCTCGCGGGCTTCCGGTGACTACCTTGTCATGGATTAAGGCGAGAATCTTGGACGTGGGTTTTGACGCAAGTGCGCTTGATGGGAAACTGTCAGGATCGTTTGATTTTTTCCGGAGATTGCGGAAGGGATTGCCTGCGTCGAGGTATGACATCTTGTTACCTTCGGAAGTGGGATTCAGCCTTCCTCGTGAGAATTTGAATTCGGACATGCATAAGGGGTATGACTTTGCAGTGAATTGGAAAGACCAGATAAATGAGTTGAACTATTCAATCGGCGCTAATGTCACTTATTCAAGGTTTTATGATTGGGACCAGTATAAACCCCGTTTCGGAAACTCCTGGCATGTGTATCGTAACTCAATCCATCACCGATTTGGGTATCTCAATTGGGGACTCGAAGCCGACGGACAGTTCAAGAGTTGGGAAGAGATTGCTTCATGGCCTATTGATAACGACCGCCAAGGTAATAGAACCCTCCGCCCCGGAGATATAAAATACAAGGATATTAACGGAGATGGGGTTATTAACTGGTTGGATGAACGGCCGATAGGATATCGTCAGGATTCAACTCCCATCTTGAATTTCGGACTCAATTTCTCATTTTTGTGGAAAGGATTTGATTTGGCATTCGATTTGACCGGAGGAAGTATGTCAACTTGGTATCAGGAGTGGGAACAGAGAAATCCGTTTCATGATGGAGGCAATAACCCACAATATTATATGGATAATACATGGCATTTAGCTGATATATGGGATGCCAATAGTGAAATGATTCCCGGTAAATATCCTATGCTGTTGATTGGTAATAGTAGCCATAGCAACTACTGGAACAGTACATTCTGGAAGAAAAATGTAAAATATATCAAGTTGAGAAACTTGGAGTTTGGCTATACTCTTCCCAAATCGATTGTGAATAAGGCATCCATCTCTGACCTGCGTATTTATTTTGCCGGTCAAAACTTGTTCGGTTTTACGAACCTGAATGGTGTCGATCCTGAAATACAGGAAACGAATGGATTGGCATATCCTACAATGAGGATTATGAACCTTGGTTTAACACTCAAATTTTGAAAATTATGAAAATAAGAAATATATTCATGGCTTTAGCCATAATGCTTTTTTCGTTTAGCAGTTGTTCTGATTTCCTGGATAGGGATCCGGATACCATTCTCTCTGAAGATGAAGTATTCGGTGATGCTATAATGATCAAATCGGTGTTGTCAAACTTTTATGGAAGAATAACCTGGGGGCAACATATTGATGATACCTATTTATACACGATTTTGGACGAAGCCTCCAAATCGGATGGTGGTCCCGATAACCGTCAAGAGTTCGAGAATGATCGGTGGAGAGTATATGATTATACCTTACTTCGTAATCTGAACCAATTCTTGAAAGGAGTACGGGCATCGACAGTGTTGGATGATAAAACACGGGATCAACTGGAAGGTGAAGCCCGTTTTATCAGGGCTTGGCTTTATTTTAACATGGTACGAGGAATGGGCGGAATGCCCATAGTGGGTGATGAAGTGTTTGACTATACACCTGGGATGGATATCACAACCATGCAATATCCTCGTTCTACAGAAGCAGACCTGTATGAATATATCATTTCCGAGTGTGAGGCGATTAAAAATATACTGCCTACAGAACCGTCTGTCAACGCTGCAAGGGCTACCAAATGGGCAGCCTTGATGTTAAAAGCAAGAGCGGCTGTGTATGCGGGATCGATTGCCAACTACAATAACAAAATGTCGGCTCCGATTCAAACACCGGGAGGAGAGGTCGGTATTCCTGCCAATTTGGCGAAAGGTTTTTATGAAACAGCTCTCTTGGCGGCTGAGGAGGTGATAAACAGTGGTCAATATGAACTGCAACTCTCTAAACCCGACGATAGAGGACGTAATTTTTATGAAGCTCTTTCAGTTAAGGAGAATAACAAGGAAGTTATTTGGGCACGTGATTACAAATATCCGGGACAAACCAATGGATTCACCCAGGCTAACATTCCTCCTTCACATGCGGAAGATATTGATCGTGCCTATGCCGGTCCCATATTGAATTTAGTAGAAGATTTTGAATATATTGATGATCGCGATGGGCAAATCAGGATAAAAGATGCTGCCGGCAATTACGTCTATTATAACAATCCCGAAGATGCTTTTGCAAATAAAGATCCAAGGCTTTGGGGTTCGATAATTTATCCCGGTGCAGATTTTAAAGGGTCACCAGTAGTATTGCAGGCGGGACAAAAGTATTGGGAGAATAATGAATGGAAAACCCTCACCAGTGATCCGGGAAGAAGAGATGCAAATGATATATTGATTACCTCTGTGAATGGTCCTAATATGACCAATGACCAATTCATCAATAAATCCGGTTTTTTCTTCCGGAAATTTTTGGATGAAACGCCGAGCGCTTCCACACGTGGACGTAGAAGTGAAATGTGGTTCCCTCGATTCCGCTTTGCCGAAGCAGTACTTATTGCAGCGGAGGCTTCATTGGAATTAGGAGAGTCTGGTAAAGCTTTGAATTACATTAATATGGTTCGTGGTAGGGCCGGAATCCAGAATTTGGAATCTATTACTTTTGATGATATTGTCAGGGAAAGGAGAACCGAATTCGCATTTGAGGATCATCGCTATTGGGATTTGAAAAGGTGGAGATTAGCCCATACTGTCTGGAATGGGATTCAGGATGATCCCAAAGCCCAACAATGGGGACTATTCCCTTATCTTATTAATCAACCGGGCAACGAAAATCATGCTAAATGGGTTTTTGAAAAAGTTAAGATTCACATGTCCCCTTATCCTAGGTATTTTCAAATGAGGAATTATTATAATTTCATCGATCAGGGGTGGATCAATAATAATCCTAAACTGGTGAAAAACCCATACCAATAATATGAATGAGTACAGAATCAAAAAGATAATCAATATGAAACGTTATAAATATTTTTTGATATTAATGGCTGTGGGAACGATACTTGCAGCTTGTGGATTGGACAACTATGATGCGCCGGATTCAATATTGTCGGGTAAAGTAACCTATAAAGGGGAGCCCTTGGGCTTGCGAGGTACAGGGGAAGCCGTACAACTGCAGCTTTATCAGGATGGTTATGAACTTAGGGATAATATTCCGGTGTATGTGAAACAAGACGGGAACTTTCAGGCTCGCCTTTTTGATGGTGAATATAAACTGGTCACTCGCAATCAGAACGGACCTTGGGTGAACGAGAGAGATACGATTGTTATCAATCTTAGAGGCACTACCAGTGTGGAAGTGGAGGTTACTCCCTATTTTACCATTTCCAATGAAACAATATCGTTGAATGGTGCCGTTATGAATGCTTCGTTTGAAGTGAACCAGATAGTCAATACGGCAGAGATGGATTATATCTCTTTATTGGTCAGTAAAACCTCCTTTGTGGATGATGTCTCCTATATTGCCCGGAAGGATTTTAGAGATTTGCAGCCGGACAAGTTGAGCTTGTCAATGGATATGTCCGAAAATGGTGATTTCGCTGCTGCAAAATACCTTTATGCGAGAGTAGGTGTAAGGACAAAAGGTGCCGATCAGGCTGTGTATTCAAAGATTGTGCAGTTGAGGTAATGCAATTCAATAAAATGTTATGAGGATTCAGAGTGATGTGGTAGCCTCTAAAAGAATGAATTTTTTATTCGTTTGTGAATACCTGTTTTCATGAATCCGATTGTATTTATTATGTAAAAATAATATCAATATGAAATCCAAGTTAGTTTTATTAATTTTATTCGTGATAACCTTTTCTATCTCTGCGCAGTGGCAACCGGCCGGAGATAAGATTAAGACCCGGTGGGCATCTCAAATTGATGTGAATAATGTCTTGCCCGAGTATCCAAGACCCATTCTGGAGCGCGGTGAGTGGCAGAATTTAAACGGGTTGTGGGAGTATGCCATCCTCCCTGTAGGAAAACAAAAACCGGCCAATTTCGATGGACAGATTCTGGTACCGTTTGCCGTGGAATCGAGTCTCTCCGGAGTACAAAAACGGGTGGGCAGCGACAATGAGTTATGGTACCAACGCGAATTTACCATACCTTCAAAATGGAAAAATAATAAAGTGCTTCTTCACTTTGGGGCGGTGGACTGGAAAGCGGACGTATGGGTGAACGGTGTGAAAGTAGGACAACATACCGGTGGATATACCCCTTTCTCTTTCGACATTACGCCTGCTTTAACAAACGGCAATAATACGCTCGTCGTAAAAGTGTGGGACTCCACTGACGAGGGGTATCAACCCCGCGGAAAACAGGTGAACAAACCGGAAGGTATCTGGTATACGCCGGTAACCGGGATCTGGCAGACGGTATGGTTGGAACCGGTACCCGAAACGCATATCGAAAATATCAAGATTACACCTGATGTCGATAAAAATATATTGGCAGTTCAGGCTATCACGAATGTGTGCACTTCTGCTGCTAAGGTAGAGGTGAAAGTAAAGGACGGCTCCCGTGTAGTAGCAACCGGGCAGGCCATCAACAACCAGCTGGTGGAGATCACGATGCCGGAAAATGTAAAACTCTGGTCGCCTGATGATCCTCATCTTTATGACCTGGAGATCATCCTTTGGGATGGCACCCGGCAACTGGATAAAGTGGAAAGTTATGCGGCCATGCGTAAATATTCCATGAAAAGAGATGACAAGGGCATTGTACGTTTACAACTCAATAACAAGGATCTTTTCCATTTCGGACCGCTCGATCAGGGTTGGTGGCCCGACGGACTCTATACTGCCCCCACCGACGAAGCATTGGAGTATGATGTGGTGAAGACCAAGGATTTTGGATTCAATATGATCCGTAAGCATGTGAAGGTGGAGCCGGCACGTTGGTACACTCATTGCGACCGTCACGGGATAATCGTATGGCAGGATATGCCGAATGGCGACAGGAGTCCTGAATGGCAGATGCGCAAATATTTCGAGGGTGCGGAACGGATGCGTTCTGCCGAATCGGAAGCCAATTACCGCAAAGAATGGAAAGAGATCATCGATTATCTCTATTCTTATCCGTCGATAGGCGTGTGGGTACCCTTTAACGAAGCATGGGGACAATTCAAAACACCGGAAATTGCCGAATGGACAAAACAATATGATCCTTCGCGTTTAGTAAATCCTGCCAGCGGGGGTAACCATTACACCGTGGGAGACATACTCGACCTGCACCAATATCCTGCTCCGCAACTCTATCTGTATGATGCGCAACGCGCTACAGTGCTGGGTGAGTATGGTGGTATAGGATGGGCCAACAAGGAACATCTTTGGGAACCGGACCGTAACTGGGGGTATGTGCAGCTCAACAGCGCCAAAGAGGTGACCGATGAATATGTCAAATATGCCGAACAACTCAAACATTTGATCCGCCAGGGGTTCTCCGCCGCTGTGTATACGCAGACCACCGATGTGGAAGTAGAAGTAAATGGATTGATGACTTACGACAGGAAATTGGTGAAGGTGGATGAGCAGAGAGTGAAAAAAGTAAATCAGGAAATATGCAATATATTAGGTAAGTAATTATCTTTCAGTTTTTTTTGAAGTAAAATATGGATATGTAAATAAATTCATATAAATTTGCAAAAGAATTTATAAAATACAAAGAAGAAGATAACGAAGTGTAATTGATTGGTTTTTCTGCTGGCAATTATTGCTGGTGCATCAGTATGTTTACGGTAAAAGAATAACTGACACTTTAAATAAAAAATTCGGACTATCTCATTCGGAGTTAGTCCAAATTTTTTCTAATGTCTTCATATTATTACCTTTTATCATTATTTATGCCAGTCAAAAAGCGGCAACAATTTTCGAACTGGACGCATTGTTGAATTTATTTAATTTTAAAAAGTATGAATAAAAACTTCTTAGGAGTATTCCTCTTTTCTATTTTTATTTTGTGTGGCTGTCAGCAAAATGGAGGAAGCACTCCTGTAATTACTACAGATATTAACACAGAGCTTCGTGCCCCGGCCTATCCGCTGGTCACGGTTGATCCTTATTTTAATGCCTGGGCGTATACGGATAAACTGTATGATGATCAAACAAGGCATTGGACCGACAAAGAATTTCCGCTGATGGGCGCTTTAAGGGTGGATGGCGAAGTGTACCGATTTATGGGTAAGGAGAATTTACCATTGAAGCCGCTCCTTTCGACAGTACGGGAAGAGCAATGGGAAGGGAAGTATACTTTTGACAAACCTGCGGGTGAGTCGTGGAAATCACTCGAGTTCAATGATGCGTCATGGAACACGGGTAAATCGGCGTTTGGTACAAAGGATGAACCTTACCTCTCCACCCTGTGGGAAACCAAAGATATATGGGTGAGACGGACGTTCAACCTGGATGAGGACCTAAGCGGCAAACCGGTCTACCTCCATTATTCACATGATGATGATTTTGAACTGTTTGTGAATGGGGTAGAGGTGATAAAAACCGGTTATTCATGGAACTATAGCGTAGTAGTTGAACTTTCGGAAGAGGTGAAGGCTACGCTCAAAAAAGGTGAGAATATCATCACTGTGCATGGTCATAACAGGACGGGAGGCGCTTATGTGGATTTCGGCCTGTATGAGAAAGAAGAAAGCAAAGTGTCGTTCAATATGACCGCGGAACAGAAATCGGTAAGCGTATTGCCAACACAAACAGTGTATACTTTCGACTGCGGTCCGGTGGATTTGGATGTTATCTTCACGACTCCGTTGCTGTTGGATGATCTGGATCTCATATCACGTCCGGTCAGCTACATCAGTTATCAGGTGAAATCGAAGGATGAGGCAGCCCACGATGTGCAGGTTTATTTTGAAGCGACACCTCAATGGGCGGTTAATGATGAAGGCCAGCCGGTCGATTTCGAAAAAATCGAAAAAGAGGGACGAATTTTCCTGAAGACAGGTACGGTTGAACAACCTATCCTGCAGAAAGCCGGAGACGATGTGAGAATCGATTGGGGCTATTTTTACCTGACCGGGACAGCCAATGACGGTGCTGTCCTGAATTTTGGCAATTACTGGGATACCAAAGGTGCTTTTCAAGAGGATGGACGGATTTCTGATGTGTTGCCGGAGGAGCTCTCTCCCAACATGACGAAAGAGATGACGGTACTTGCATACAGCCGCGATCTGGGACAAGTGGCTTCTGATATGAAAACCGGTTTTGTAATGCTCGGATACGACGATGTTTACTCGATACAATATTTTGGGGAAAATCTGAAAGGTTATTGGACGAAAGATGGCTCTGTGGATATTTTCGGGGCATTTAAAAGTGCTGAGACCGATTATGCATCCATCATGAAACGTTGTGACGAATTCAACCGATCCATGATGGCGGAAGCCGAAAAAGCGGGAGGAAAGAAATACGCCGAACTGACTTCACTGGCTTACCGTCAGGCGATCGCAGCACATAAGCTCGTAAAGGACGAAAACGGTACGCTCCTGTTCCTCTCGAAAGAAAATAATAGTAACGGTTCTATTGGTACGGTGGACATAACTTATCCTTCTTCTCCGCTGTTCCTCATCTATAATCCTGAATTGGCCAAGGGATTGATGAACCATATTTTTTACTTCAGTGAAAGCGGAAAATGGACGAAACCATTTGCAGCGCATGATGTGGGCACTTATCCGCTTGCCAACGGACAGACATACGGGGGTGACATGCCGATAGAAGAGTCGGGAAATATGTTGATCCTGGCGGCAGCTATTGCCGAAATGGAAGGCAACGCCGATTATGCTGCCCAACATTGGGATGTTTTGACCACTTGGACCGATTACCTGCTGGAAGAGGGTTTGGATCCTGACAACCAACTCTGTACCGATGATTTTGCCGGACATTTTGCCCATAATGCGAACCTCTCGATCAAGGCGATCATGGGGATTGCCTCTTACGGGAAGCTGGCTGCGCTGTTGGATAAAACCGACGTAGCGGAAAAATACCTGGGAATCGCCGGAGAGATGGCGGTTGAATGGGAGAAGATGGCACGCGACGGTGACCACTACAAGCTTACTTTCGACAGGGAAGGAACCTGGAGCCAGAAATATAACCTGGTATGGGACCGTTTGTTGGGATTCAACCTGTTTGATCCGGAGATTGCCCGCAAGGAGGTGGCTTATTATCTCACGCAACAAAATGAGTATGGATTGCCCCTTGATAACCGTGCCACTTATACAAAAACGGACTGGATTATATGGAGCGCAACACTCACCGGTGAAAGGAGTGATTTCGATGCACTGGTTGATCTTGTCTATATATATGCCAATGAAACTCCCTCACGTGTGCCTATCAGCGATTGGCATGATACTAAAACGGCAAAGAGGATGAATTTTAAAGCCAGAGCCGTGGTTGGGGGCTACTTTATGAAGGTGTTGGAACAGAGGTTGTTGGAAAAAAATAAATAATTTCAGTCGTATGAAAAATTTAAAAACCGGAAACAGGTTTTTAGCCTGTTTGTTTTTGTTGGTCTCCCTTTCCGCATTCTCCGCGGATAAAATAAAGATCACCATCGTGGATAGGCCGAATACCCAAGCTTTCAACCCCAACTATATACAAAATAAGGCGCCATTGTTGCCGCGTCATTTTATCAAACTGCCGGTTGGCGACGTGAAACCGAAGGGATGGATATTGCACTTTCTTGAATTGCAAAAGGAAGGGCTCAACGGCCGGCTGGGCGAAATAAGCGCATGGCTCGACAAAGAAAATAATGCGTGGCTGGGAACCGGCAACGACTACGGATGGGAAGAGGTTCCCTACTGGTTGAAAGGGTTTGGCAATATGGCTTATATTCTCGGCGACAAGGAGATGATCGACGAGGTGAAGGTATGGATCGAGGCTGTATTTAAAAGCCAAAGGGAGGATGGCTATTTTGGCCCCTATATCGAACGGAACGGGAAACCCGACTTGTGGGGGAATATGATCATGATCTGGTGCCTGCAATCTTATTACGAGTATTCCGGTGACCAGCGGGTTATTGACTTGATGACCCGCTATTTCCGCTGGCAGTTGGCGCTGCCGGAAGAAATGTTCCTGAAAGACTATTGGGAGAACAGCCGTGGTGGAGATAACCTGTGGAGTATTTTTTGGCTTTATAATATTACGGGAGATCAATTCCTTCTGGAATTGGCAGAGAAAACGGACCGGAATACCGCCGACTGGAGACAGCGTTCTACATTGCCCAATTGGCACAATGTGAACATCGCCCAATGTTTCAGGGAACCGGCCACTTATTATATGCTTTCCAAAGACTCCGCCGATTTAATGGCTACGTATAACGTGCATCATTTAATCCGGAATACATTTGGGCAGGTCCCGGGAGGTATGTTTGGCGCAGATGAGAATGCGAGGATGGGATATATCGATCCGAGACAGGGGACAGAGACCTGTGGGTTCGTGGAACAGATGGCGTCCAATGAATTGTTATTGCAAATGACAGGTGATCCCTTTTGGGCGGAGCATTGTGAAGAGGTGGCGTTCAACTCCTATCCGGCATCGGTGATGCCCGACTTTAAATCGTTGCGGTACATTACGTCTCCCAACCATACCGTCAGCGACTCGGAAAATCATCATCCCGGAATCGATAACCGGGGCCCCTTCCTGGCGATGAACCCGTTCAGCAGCCGTTGCTGCCAGCATAATCATGGGCAGGGATGGCCTTACTTTATCGAGCATCTTATCATGGCTACGCCCGATAACGGTATTGCCGCGGCTATTTATGGCATGTGTGAGGCGAAAGTAAAAGTGGCGGGTGGCAAAGCTGTGGAGATTATCGAAGAGACCAATTATCCTTTTGAAGAATCGATCCGGTTCAGGATTAAAACATCCGGTAAAGTTGGGTTTCCTCTCTATCTCAGGGTACCGACGTGGGCATCAGAACCATCCCTGTCCATCAACGGGAAAGTCGCTGCCGAAAAATTAGCAACCGGTAAATATGTATGTATAGAACGGGAATGGAGAAACGGTGATGAAATTGTTTTGAATGTGCCGATGAAATTGTCCCAGTCGGTATGGCACGCCAATCAGGATAGTCGTAGCATCCATTATGGGCCGTTGACATTCTCTCTGAAGATCAAAGAAGATTACAAGGAGGTAAGCAGCGTGGAAACAGCGATAGGCGATTCCAAATGGCAAAAGAACGCCGATCCGTCCCAATGGCCCAGTTATGAGATTTACCCAGGCAGCGATTGGAACTATGGATTAGTAATAGATGATTCTGTCTCGTTGGAGGAAAACTTTGAAGTGGTAAAGACCGCATGGCCTTCCGATAATTTTCCTTTCACTGTGGAAAGTACGCCTATCGAGATCAAAGCCAAAGGGAAAAAGCTACCTCAGTGGAAAATAGATGAGTACGGGTTGACGGGTGAATTGCCCATCAAGGAAAACAGGACCTTTGCGGAAAAGACCGAGGAGATTACTTTAATCCCGATGGGAGCCGCACGTCTAAGGATATCGGCATTTCCCGTGTATGATGGAAATGTTAAGGTTTCTTATAGTACTTGCACCAGGGACTGAGGCCGCATATCTCGCATTTGGGCTTTCGCGCTACGCAGATGTACCGTCCATGCAGGATAAGCCAGTGGTGCGCTTTTGAAAGCAATTCTGCCGGGATATGCTTCACCAGTTCCCGTTCTGTTTCGAGCGGTGTTTTGGAATTGTTCGTCAACCCGATGCGGTTGGCTACCCGAAAGACATGGGTATCCACCGGCATGGCCGGTTTGTCGAACGCCACGGCCAGCATCACATTGGCAGTCTTACGGCCCACGCCGGGGATGGTAAGCAGAGAGTCGATATCATTCGGCACTTCTCCTCCAAAGTCTGAGATGAGTTTTTTCGCCATCCCCACCAGATTCTTTGCCTTATTGTTGGGGTAGGAGCAAGATCTGATGTACTCGAAGACTGCTTCGGGTGTTGAAACGGCCATCACTTCCGGTGTGGGGAATGCCTCGAATAAAGCCGGTGTGATCATATTTACCCGCTTGTCGGTACATTGAGCGGAGAGTATCACCGCCACTAATAGTTGATAATCGTTTTGATAATGCAACTCTGTTTCAGCCGATTCCGCATTCTCCAGGAACCAGTCGATTACTTTCTTATAACGTTCCTTTTTGGTCATTATTCCACTCTATAAATTATCCTGCTATATCGCTTTTCCACAATACTTCTTCTACTCCTTTATCTTTTTATTTCGTCCGACAATGGAATGAAAACTGCACTCAAATCAGGGTCAGCCATATTGGGATCGAGAGGGTAGATGGGGCGTTGAACCCGTTTGTAGGGCAGTCGTGCCAAGTCCTGATCCACTCCTCCGGGTGTGAGCGCCATCACCCAGTCGGCGCGCATGTCATACAAATCGGGTACGAGGTATCCTATCTTTACCACCAGAATATCGGTTTCCCGAGGATTCAATCCCAGATCGGTGAAATTTTTCTCGTAATGATAGGCCGTTCTCTTTTCGGTTACAATGGTGTAGATATTACCGCTTTTCACCACCACTTTGGAATTACCCTTATCTTCGTTGATGGCGGTCACTTCCCCTTTTAACCGGATGGGTGGCGCGTAACGATTGTCCACTGCGGCACCGGCCATTCCATCTACCTGTCCGCCGACGCCGGCTTCAATGGCTTGTTTGACCAATTCCGGACCGGGAATGGAGGCATAAATCAACGTTTTGCCATCAGGCGACCGGAATTCGGACCGCTTGAAAAGTTCATGCAATGTCCAGGTGACATCCCCGGCACCACCGGCAGTAGGATTGTCTCCCATGTCGCTGATGATAAACGGTTTTTTATCGCTTGCCAACGCTTGAGCCAAAGCATCATCCAGATATGTGGTTGGCGCTACGAAGTCAAATGCTGACCGCGCACTCCAAAAATAAACGGCTAATTTTTCGGCTGCTTTACCTACAGCTTCCCGATCATCTCCATAAGCCATTACAACGGCACTGTTGCGTGGCTCGTCGGCCCAAGGGTAAGACAGCCATACCGAAGCATCAATGACCTTATCATCATCAAGCAAGGCGGGGATTTGCCCGGTAAGGGTCTTGCCCGGTTCGATACGGGTACTGGTCTGTTCACCCGGGAGTAGTATAGGAACACGAATCCACGCTTTATAAGCCGGTTTTCCTTTACCCCGTTCTAATCTGTCGAGCAAATTGATGATAGCCCGTTTTTTTGTCTCTACAGCATCCTCGTGGGGTGAAAGCCGGTAGCTGGTAATCAGATCAAGATTCTGTGCCAGCCGGGGTGATACACTGCCATGCGGATCCATTGATGCTGAAATTATTACGTTGGTACCCACTACATCACGGATACGCATCAGAAAATCTCCCTCGGGATCGTCTAGTCCCTGTACACTCATCGCACCATGAATATCGAAAAAAATCCCATCCAAAGGCAGGGCCTCTTTCAACAGAACCAAAGTCTTAGTCACCAATGATTCATATGCTCCACGAGTGACAATACCTCCAGGCATAGCATGACCATAGAGGGTGGGTAACCATTTGGCACGGTTAATAATCCCCGTGTCAGGAGACCAAAATGAATAGTAGGAAAAGATATCTTCGCCTACACTTGCGTTAAATGCTTCTTCGTGGGTCACTGCCGGTGAAAATGTGCTGGATTCAATGGCTAGCCCTGCGATGGCAATTCTCGGTAATTCTTTTTTTGTACTGTTGATTTTACAACCTGTTGTTAGAAATAACAAGCCCAGAGAGATGAGAACAAGGTTTTTTTTCATTGCAGTAATACCTAAAAAATGAATAAAATTTTTGTGCTCCGGATGCAATGATGACGCCAGCGTGCTGAAACGTAAAAATATTTTTCCTGCACATATTAAAACAAAAATACAAAAAATTATCATTTTCACTACTTAAAAAAGTAAGAAGTCTGATAAGATAAAAAAAGGGACTATCGCTGTTGGAATTAAAATCTTTCGAAGTCCATGTTCTTGTCGGAAAAATGCGTTATATTTGTGTTGGCGGTTGATAATAAATTCCATGTACAATGCAAAAATTAATCTCCATCCTTTTCATTATTAATATTACCGGACTTGTTTTTGCACAGATGCCGGATGAAGTAGCTGGTCGGCTTATAGAGCAACTTACAGAATGGCCTCATGAAAAAATCTACGTCCAGACCGATAAGTCTGTTTATTTATCGGGTGAACGGATCTGGCTCCGAAGCCATCTGGTGGAAGCGACTACTCATATACCCGCTTTTTTAAGTAGATATGTATATGTCGAACTCTTCAATCCATTCGACCAGTTGATACAGCGAATTAAAATAAAACCCGACAATATGGGTGTATATTCGGGCTATCTCGATTTGGATGAAGAACTCCCAGAAGGAAGTTATACTTTGAGAGCCTATACCCGGTATATGCGAAACCAGGGAAATGAGGCTTTTTTCAAGAAAACAATCCATGTGTTAGATCCGTATTCCCTGCAAATTGAGCCTATTTCCGATTTTGCCGTAAATGGAAACAAGGTCAGTGTGAATTTTAGGTTTATCAATCCCGCTAATGGAGATACCGTCATTCCCGAAATTGTTACTTTGAAACTTTCGGATGAAACAGCTAAAACGATTTCACCCAAAGACAATGGCAATTTTAATTGGGATTTCACAATGACAAAAAAACGGAACAGGACCTTGTTGTTGGGGATTGTGAATGACAGGAGAAAATACAATCGGTATTATCCGATGCCGTATGATACAAACGATTTTAATATCACCTTCCATCCCGAAGGAGGATATCTGGTTCCCGGTCAGACATGCCGGGTAGGGTTTAAAGCCATTAATCCTTCGGGACTAAGTGAGGAGGTAACCGGCATCCTGTTCAATTCCAAAGATGAGGAGATGGCAAAATTCGCCTCTTTGAAATTTGGAATGGGTTTTTTTGATTTTATTCCCGAAACAAATGAAACGTATTACGCTCTCTGCAGAACGAGAAACAGCGATACTAAACGGATAGAGCTTCCTGTACCCGACCTTCGCTCAAGGACAATCTCAGCCGGGATTAATGCAGAAAACCGGCTTGTGGTTTCAATGTTAAGAGGCAATGCGGCTCCGGATGATTCCATATATATCCTGGTACATAACAAAGGCATAGTCTATTTCCATCAGCTTTGGAGGGATTTATCGAAATCCTTTTCCTTTGCTGTTCATGATTTTCCGACCGGTATCATAAGTATTCTCTTGTTGAATAGTAAGAATGAAATTCTCAGCGAACGGTTGGTGTTTAATTTGGATCCGGATGATGTCGCTGCTTTGGATACTCAATTATCATCCCCGACATATAAACGGAGGCAACTCATCCGTCTCAGGCTGCGATTGACGGATTCAGATACCATAGCCTTCGCTGACAATATAGCAATAGCTGTGACTGATAAAAACAGCGTTCATCAGGACACAACTACCAATATGCTCTCTACCCTTTTACTTTCGTCTGAGTTGAAAGGTTTTATAGAATCGCCTGCCGCTTATTTTAAAGGGTATACTATTGCGGATGAAGATGCACTTGATGCATTGATGATGACGCAGGGATGGAGAAGGTATGATATTCCCAATGTCATTCAGGGGAAAATAACTTTGCCGGAGCAGTTTTCTCCCGAGCAATTTCAGGAGATTAGTGGGAAGGCGGAAATCTTGTTCGGGGGATTGAAAGAAGGAGATATCAGCCTGTATGCCACTCTGGATTCGCTATACAGCGGAGAAACAACGAAGGCGGATGCGAAAGGACGTTTTATGTTTAAGGTGGAGTATCCCGAAGGTACCGAAATTACGGTGCAGTCCCTCAGTAAAAAAGGAGGCAGGAATAATCTGATCAACATAGATCCTGTGACTTTTCCTGATTATACATTCTCCACTATTCCCGTACGACCTTTATCGAATGGGCAGGCGACAGATGATTTTGACGCTTATCTGCAAAAGGCTAATGAAGAATATAGCACAAAATATGGCATTCGGACAATCATGTTGGAAGAGGTGACCGTAACGGCGCGAAGGCTAGAAAAATATGCCGAGTCGAAATTCTATTCCCCTATCTATGCTACCGGATTGATTACGGCCGAGGAGATTGAAAAGCGTAAGGTAAGCAGTTTGCGTTCATTGCTGCTTTCCTCACCCGGCATTATTGTCAGATCCGACAAGGTCACTACCACCCGTTCAGAGAATCCCGTGTTGTTTGTTATTGATGATATCCCTTATGAAGACTTCTTCGATCAGCTTGATGCGCTTGATGTTAGTGCTGTCGATAACTTGTTCGTCTTAAGGGATAATATAGGCATGTTGGGCTATCATCCCGGTACCGATGGTGCTGTGGTGATTACAACAAAAAAAGGGTTTGTGCAAAAAAATAATAAATCAATGAATATTGACAGGATAAAACCTTTGGGCTATCAGCTCCCCGCAGAGTTTTACATGCCGACTTATGAGACCCAAGAGCAGCAAGATTCGTCCTTCCCCGATCTTCGCACGACTATCTTTTGGAAGCCCGATGTGCAATTCTCCAAAGCAGGTGATGCGTTAGTGGAGTTTTATTCTGCTGATATGCCGACTACTTATCAGGTCGTAGGCGAAGGTGTTACGAGTTCAGGGAAAATAATTCGACTCGAGAAGGAGATTACTGTAGAAAATGCCCACTGAACCATCGCGAAAAATGATTTGTCCGGGAATGGATTATTACAGGGAGTTTATTACATGGACGGTATGTATGGCTGCCAGGCAAGCAGTCTCAGTCCTGAGCCGTGACTCACCCAATGTGATCGGTTCAAAACCGGCTGCAATAGCTTTTTCCACCTCTTCCCGGCTAAAATCTCCCTCGGGGCCTATAAGGATAAGGGCATCCTCCCCTCTTTTATGCAATTGAGCCAACGGTGTTTTGGGTAGATCGTAACAATGGGCAATGTACTTCTTTCCGTCGAAAAATCGGGTGATAAACTCTTCAAATGTGGTAAGTGACTCAATGTTAGGTAGGAGGGCCTGTTGTGATTGTTTCATTGCTGAAATGGCTATCTTTTCCAGGCGTTCTTTTTTTATTTCTTTTCGTTCTGAATAATGGCAGACGATGGGGATAAATCCATCAATACCGATTTCAACGGCTTTTTCTACGAACCATTCGTTCCTCTCCATCTGCTTGGTAGGGGCAAAAGCTATCCGGAGCCTGTAATTCCACCCCTTCGGTTTTTCAATCCTCTTTTCAATATTCACCAGGCATTGTCTCGGGTCGGCCCGGAGAAGGGTACACTCATAAAAAAAGCCTTTCCCGTCGGTAGTCATTAAAAACTCCCCTTCCCGCATACGAAGCACTTTTACACAATGCTGCGACTCCTTCTCGGGAAGCAGGTGACTTTGCAGGATACCGGGAGAATAGAAAAGTGTGTCTGCCATAAGTCCGCACTCAGAATTTATTTTCCCTTCGGTTAATTTCATCACGCAGCTGTGTGGCCAGTTCATAATTCTCATTCTGCACAGCATCATCGAGACGATCTTTCAGTGCTTCCAACTGGAGATCCGATAGTTCCTCGTCTTTTCGGATTGTTTCATTGCCTTTCATCTCCGACGCACCGGCCGGGGTATGCTCATCGAAGACGATCGCCATCTTCTGCATGATTTCCTCTGTAGTGTAAACAGGAGAATGGGTGCGTATGGCTAGTGCTACCGCGTCGGAAGTGCGGGAGTCGATACGGTACTCTTTCCCGTTTTGCAACAGCAGTAATTCCGAAAAAAATGCACCATCTTCAAATTTATGGATCAGTACCTCCAGCAACTCGATACCTAACTCATGCCATATAGTGCATATCAAATCGTGCGATAGAGGCCTGGGAGGAGTAATCCCCTCCATTACGATGGCAATGGATTGAGCTTCAGGTGTTCCGATGACAATTGGTAACCGGCGGATACCATTCTCTTCGGCGAAAATAAGTGCATAGGCACCGGCCTGAACTTGGCTAAAGGATATTCCCAATACGGACAGTTTGACTTTATTTGACACAGTCGATACGTTTTTATTTTGTAAATACAGTAAAAGCCGAAAGGAAAGCCAGTTTTGCCTGGACTTGTCCGTGGCACATTAATATTCTGTAAATATACTATTTTTTCAGGCAAGAAAGATATATCCGATGAAAATTTTATTTTTTTGTATGTGGATTTAGAAAAAAGATGTACCTTTGCACTCGATTTGAGACATGGTGGATGTAGCTCAGCTGGTTAGAGCGTCGGATTGTGGTTCCGAAGGTCGCGGGTTCGAGCCCCGTTTTCCACCCAATCCTCACGAGAGTGGGGTTTTATCCTTTTTAGATTTGTTTTAGGTGATCACGTATTTTTATATACGTGATTTTTTTGTCCGGTACGAACTAAAGATAATGGCTATATTACGACTTGTCTATCACCGAACTAAGTGTCTCTGTTTTGTCAAGGGTGCTTCCCCCATTTGGAGAAGGCTTGAAGATAATCAATTGCGGTTCGCAATTTTCAACCGGAGAAGTCCTTCTTCTAAAGTGATGTCCCGGTTGGCTAAAAAATCATTGAAAGTATCCCGGATTCTTATATCCGGGATTATTCCTATCCCGATAAACTCTTTACCGTCCACCATATAATTTTTTTTCGTACAAATCCTTACATCCACTATGTTTTTTATCAAAGGCTCTGTTACGGGATTTCCACTGCTGCCTGCTGTTGGAACTCCTATTAACAAACCTCTCTTCATACCACGGAATGCGGCACAAAAATTTTCCGCCGCGGATATTGTCCCTTCACCGATCAATACAGCAACAGGTTTTTTATATATTTTCTTTTCGGCAATTGAAGGGGCTGTATATTCTTCGCCGTCATACCATTGTTCTTTCCAACCCCTTGAAGCGGAAAATGGGATATATTTACGACTTTGCCACTTTCCTCCTGCAACGAAAGGTTCGTCGGTCAGGTGTCCTAAAATATAATCCCCGTTAGCCGAATTGCCGCCACTATTATTCCTGATGTCGATGACCAACGCATCGGTTTGAAGAATTTCCTCATATATCTTGTCAAATTGCGCCCTAAATTGTTGGTTAGAATAGTTATTCCTGAATGTGCTTATTTTCAAATGGCCGATATTTCCTTCCAACAGGTTGAAATCAAAAATGGAAGTATCCTTTTTCTTCCATGCCATCCCCCTGTCTATTTTCATTTCCAAGGGCTCATCGTTTGTCCCTTTCAGCTCTATTACCAAGGTATCCGTTATTTTTCCCCGGGACAGTTCATTCTTATTAAAAATCACATAATCTGTCCATTGGGGTGTAGATGAACAAATATAGGGTCTCACATATGCGTTGATGTATTCATGGACATCCATTCCATTAATTTTTACCATCTCCATTCCTTTTTCCATTCCCATATCTGAAAGGAGATCGTTGTATATATTGTCGATATGGACCTTGTTGTTGAAAAGACGGGTGGTGAATGGAGGGGTGGCTATTTTTTCGGAAGAGCGGGAAAGGTATGAATAGGTAATCCCTGTATGCCCGTCACTCAACCGTGCGCAGATCTTTTCCAATTCCCTGCAATACTCGTATATGTCCTGAGTAGCCAGAACAGCGGGTATGGATGATTCTATCAGTTCGTCCCAGTCGAAAGGCAACTGGTGGTAGAACACGAAGTTATATTTTACCTCTGTCCCAAGTCTTGTCAGTCCCATGATCTTTTGTACATCCGTCAATGTGTCCGCTAATGCTGTTTTTACAGGGGAAGGCTTCTCCTTTACAGCCTCGGTTCTTGTTGTTTGAACGACACTCTTCTCCTTTGATTCGGTACATGAAATCAGTAAAAGCAGAGAAATAAGTATGGATAATTGTATTATATTATTCTCTTGTAATCTTGTAAAAAAATACCTGAAAAATAAAATCCTATGCATATTATTGTTGTTGGAATTCGAGATAAAATAACTATATCCATACAAACTTCGTGCCGAGATTGTATTAGTCTGAAATACAGATGAATGTCGGTAGGTGGGGGTGTTCTGTATGTAAAACGATTTTACAAGTGTGTGAATTTTCTTTATATTGTAGCTTCCTTGATATCCATAAATCGTAATGAACGCCGGAACTCCGCACAGGTAATAGCCGTGGCAGCTGCTACATTTAGTGATTCGGAAGAGACTCTTTCCTCCGGATAGCCCGGAATAAAAAGTTTTTTATTTATCCACTTTTCCACCTCACAGCTAATGCCCCGGCCTTCGCTTCCCATTACAATGAAACCGTTGCCGGAAAGTGCTGCCGAATAGATATCTTCACCTTCCAGAAAGGTGCCGTAAATGGGCAGGTGTGTATGCGCTTTCAGGAAATCCGGGAGATCGGTGTAAAATACTTTTACTCGGGCAATGGCTCCCATGGTAGCTTGTACCGTCTTAGGGTTAAAGATATCAGCCGTGTCGGGTGAACAGATGATATGCTCGATGCCGAACCAGTCGGCAATACGGACAATAGTTCCCATATTTCCCGGATCCTGAATCCCGTCCAGTACGAGATATAGTTGGTTATCGGGATCAATTTCCCCGATTTCCTGAGAAGGGCGGTAGAAAACACCCATCATTTGCGGAGCTGTTTTTAGGAAAGTGGCTTTTTTCAACTCACTTTCATGTGCCGTAATAATCTCTTCGGCTTTTAATTCAGGATAGGAAGCTAAGATAGGAGGAAGTGCCGCAATTAACTGGCAATGGCAGGTACCCAACAGGTCGAAAACCAGTTTTGCTCCTTCAGCTACAAAAGTATTGTGCTCGTTGCGGAACTTTTTTTCTCCCAACGACTTGATATATTTTATTTTATTCTTACTTAGCCCCATTATTTACTCATTTCGCTCGTGTTATTTGCACTTCGTGCGTTATTTCCCGCTTTGCGGGATTATGCCCGAACAACTACTGAATAATCACCGAATAAGAGTGTAAAAGTAACAATATTCCTCTTTCCAACCGGTAAGAAACGGTAAAAAATCCTTGGAATCATGCTAAAAAAGTAATAAACATATCAATTATTTCACCCCTTACAATTAAAAAAAGAAGTATCTTTGTCACTAATTGACTCTGTCAGCGTTAAACTGGATACAAATTATAACTTAAGACTTTATATATTATCGATGTTTATGAACGATCCTGCATTAATGAACAAAGCGGCCGATAACATTCGAATACTTTCGGCATCAATGGTAGAGCGTGCAAAATCAGGCCATCCCGGTGGAGCAATGGGAGGAGCAGATTTTATCAATGTCCTTTTTTCTGAATTTTTGGAGTATGATCCCGAAGATCCGACATGGGAATCAAGAGATCGTTTTTTTCTGGATCCGGGACATATGTCGCCAATGCTTTACTCTGTGCTTTGCCTCAGTGGTAAATTTTCATTAGATGAGTTGAAGGAATTCCGCCAGTGGGGAAGTCCTACTCCCGGACATCCCGAAATTGATGTGGCACGGGGAATCGAAAATACATCGGGTCCGTTGGGACAAGGGCATGCTTATGCTGCCGGTGCAGCGATAGCGGCCAAATTTTTACAGGCACGGCTGGGGAATGTCATCGACCATACCATTTATAGTTATATCTCCGACGGTGGTATCCAGGAAGAAATTTCACAAGGGGTAGGGCGTATTGCCGGCCATTTGGGTCTAAGTAATCTTATCATGTTTTATGATTCCAACAATATCCAGCTTTCTACCACAACCGAGGTAGTGACCAGTGAAGATGTGGCAAAAAAATATGAAGCATGGAACTGGAACGTAATTAGTATTGACGGTAATAATGTAGAAGAGATTCGTCGTGCGTTGAATGCGGCGAAAGCTGAAAATGAGAAACCGACACTCATTATAGGAAATACCGTAATGGGACGCGGTGCTTTGGCTGCAGATTGTACATCCTTTGAATGTCAGGTGTCTACGCATGGACAACCATTAAGTGCTGCAGGTGCCGATTTTGGGCAAACCATCAAAAATTTGGGAGGTGATCCTGAAAATCCTTTTGTGATTTTTCCTGAAGCAGAAAAGTTGTATGCTTCCCGTAAGGAACAATTAAAAGAAATTGTATCGGCAAAGAGAGTGAAGTTGCAGGAATGGGGCAAGGCAAACCCCGAGCTGGCAGAGAAGAAAAATAAGTGGTTCGCGCGTGAATTGCCGCAAATCAACTGGTCTGCCATCCAGCAGAAGCCAAGTGCTGCTACGCGTGCCGCTTCGGCTGCCGTATTAGGGGAACTGGCTAAACAAGTGGAGAATATGATCGTTTCATCTGCCGACCTCTCCAATTCGGATAAGACAGATGGTTTTTTGAAATATACGAAAGCCTTGGAGAAAAACGACTTCTCTGGGGCGTTCCTTCAGGTAGGAGTGTCCGAATTTACTATGGCTTGCCTCAATATCGGGATGAGTCTGCATGGGGGAGTGATTCCCGCTTGTGGGACTTTCTTTGTTTTCTCCGACTATATGAAGCCGGCCATCCGGGTAGCGGCACTGATGCAAACGCCCGTTATCTTTATATGGACACATGATGCATTCCGGGTGGGGGAAGATGGTCCTACTCACCAACCTGTCGAGCAAGAAGCACAAATCCGACTGCTGGAGAAATTACAGAACCATCATGGTAAGAATTCCATGCTTGTACTTCGTCCCGCCGACGCCAATGAGACGACTGTCGCCTGGAAAATGGCAATAGAAAATAACGAAACACCTACCGGGTTGATCCTGTCACGTCAGGATATTAAAGACTTGCCTGCCTGTGAGTCCCGATTCAATGAAGCATTGAATGCGGAAAAGGGGGCTTACATTGTACAGGAAGATGCCGGATATGATGTTATACTGCTTGCATCGGGATCAGAAGTAGCTACCCTGGTGGAGGGAGCTGATTTGTTACGTGGAGATGGAATAAAGGTGCGTATTGTATCTGTTCCTTCGGAAGGATTGTTTAGGGCACAACCTATGGACTACCAGCAGAGGGTATTGCCAAATGGAAAGAAAAAATTTGGTCTTACGGCAGGACTTCCCGTTACTTTAGAGGGATTGGTCGGTGCCGACGGAACAGTCTGGGGTATGAATTCCTTTGGTTTTTCGGCACCATATAAAGTGCTTGATGAAAAATTGGGATATACAGGTAAGAATGTTTACGAACAGGTGAAAAAACTGTTATAATAAAAAGAATGGAGGGTCGTGGGTGTATTGCCGACGACTATCTTTATTTAAATCAAACGATATGGCTTTATTTGATAATTCAGTAAAACCCATTGGACTCGCATCCGATCATGCAGGTTATAAAGCAAAGCAATTTATTATTAAAGTGCTTGAGGATAAGGGTATTCCTTATCGTGATTTTGGCGCATATTCCGAGGAAACCAGCGACTATCCCGATTATGCTCATCCCTTGGGACAAGCCATAGAAAGTGGTGAGTGCTATCCGGGTGTAGCTATCTGTGGAACAGGAATAGGCATCAGTATGGCATTGAATAAGCATCAGGGGGTGCGGGCAGCCCTCTGTTGGAATACGCAAGTGGCCGCCTTTGCCCGGGCGCACAATGACGCAAACGTACTTGCTCTGCCGGGTAGGTTATTGAATGAAGAGGAGATTTATGAAATATTAGTGACCTTCCTCAATACACCATTTGAAGGGGGGCGGCATGCGAGACGGGTCAGCAAAATTCCTTGTAAATAATGTGATAATGTTCTGTCCAGCCCGTATCTCTTGGTGTTTAGTCGTTTCTCATCCTATATGTAGCATTCTTCTATTATTGCTACCTGCCTTTTGGTTGGGGTGTGATGACCTGGATGTACAGTTCGACAATAATCCTCAAGGTAATTTCGATGCGTTATGGACGATCCTTGACCGGAATTATTGTTTTTTCGAGTATAAGGATATTGATTGGGCAGAGGTATACAATAATTATAGTAGGCGTATTTCTCCCGATATAGATAGTGAAGGCCTGTTCAGGTTGATGGGATTGATGCTTGCCGAATTGAAAGACGGTCATGTGAATTTGACCGCCGCACATGATATAACCCGTTATTGGGAGTGGCATGAAGATTACCCCTCTAATTTTGACCAGGCCATCCAGAAACACTATCTCGGTAATGATTATGGTATTGCATCCGGAATGAGATACAAAATATTCGAAGATAATGTCGGTTACATCTATTACGGCAGTTTCTCCAATGACGTGGGTGAGGGAAATCTCAGTGAGGTCCTAAACCGGATGGCTATATGCAAAGGACTTATTTTTGATGTCAGAAGCAATGGCGGTGGCAGCTTAACCAATGTGGAAAGAATCACAAGTCGTTTTTTTAACGAACGCCGCCTCATTGGTTATATCTCTCATAAAGTCGGTCCGGGGCATGATGAATTCTCGCCGCTTTACCCCAAATATGTGGAGAGTTCCAATAGGATACGTTACCAGAAACCGGTAGTCGTTCTTACCAACAGAGGGTGTTACAGTGCTACCAACGAGTTTGTCAGTATTATGAAATATGCTTCCAATGTCACTGTGATGGGGGACAGGACCGGGGGGGGGAGCGGATTGCCTTTTACCTCTGAATTGCCCAATGGCTGGTCGGTTCGTTTTTCAGCATCTCCCATGTTCAATGCAGAAAAAGAACATATCGAATTTGGCGTGGAACCCGATATATATGTAAGCATGTTGGAAGGGGACCGTCAGAAAAACAAGGACACTATTATTGAAAAAGCGCGTGAACTGCTAAGTAAACAGTGAGAAAGGAAAAAGTAAGGTAAAAAAGATTTATGGTTAAAGGAATTTTCTTTGATATTGACGGTACATTAGTCAGTTTCAACACACATCGGATACCCGATTCCACCCGAAAAGCGATCGAGACGATCAGGAATAAAGGAGTTAAAGTATTTATTGCCACCGGCCGGCATTTTTCATCTATCAATAATCTCGACGATATGGAATTCGACGGATATATTACGATGAACGGCTGTTACTGCCTGCAAGGGACAGATAATGTGATATTCAAAAAGAGTATTGCCCCGGCAGATATAAATCATTTTATTGATTATCTGCAGCAGGAAAAGGAATTTCCCTGTCTTTTTGTTGAAGAGCACAAGTTATCTCTCAATTATGTTGATGAAGAGGCAAAGTATCTGATGAAATTACTGAAACAGGAAGAGAGTTTTCCAAAGCATGCGTTGGATTATTACCGGGATAAAGAACTGTTTCAGTTGACGGCATTTTTCAAAGAATCTCAGGAGGAAGAGGTGATGAGCCGGTTGCCCAATTGTTCGGCTATGCGATGGTACCCCACTTTCGCCGATGTGATAGCGAAAGGGGTAGACAAAGGTGTCGGTATTGATCAGCTCTGCAATTATTATGGATTTTCACTAGATGAAACGATGGCTTTTGGTGATGGAGGCAATGATATTGAGATGCTCCGCCGTGCCGGTATCGGTGTGGCGATGAGAAATGCAAAAGAGAACGTTAAACAGGCGGCAGATTATGTTACTGATTCCGTAGATAATGATGGTGTACTAAAAGCGCTGCAGCATTTCGGGTTGATGTAATGTACCACAAAAAAACCGGAGGCACTTTTAGCCTCCGGCCTGTTTGATCTCTTCAATCTTTTACTTTCCCGAAATGCCGATCGTATAGCTATACTTGTATTCCTTGCCGGAGAACCTGTATTGGTCTAACGGTCTGGCACCCCACGAATTTAATCCGCCAACTCCACGCTGGAACAAATCAATGCAGAGTACAGTTTCCTTACGGGGAATCACATCCGACCAATGCTGTTGTTTCTTGGTCATTCCCGGATCGAGGTCTTCAGGGCGATAATTGGTCGCACTTACTGAAAGCGGCTGTGCCCCATCAATCCGGATGCCTTTACCTGCGCTATTTTGAAGTGTAAGCCAGCGCACATCCGTTTTGTTCCCAGTTTCCTGGGGACGGTAGTAAGTGTATGCCTGGTCTTTTACGAGGCCTTCCCATATACCCATAAAAGTATCGGTATTGCGATCCACGTAATTCTCCCACGGTCCTCGGCCGTACCAGCGGAATTGTGCATATTCTTCCGGTAATATCATCAACATGCCGAAACGCATTATCTCCGGCAGATCATCACTTTGCGCCTGGTAATGGAGTCCGGTAGTCAGGCTTCCGTCATTATTCACGGTGTAAGTGATATCCACAAAAGCTTCAATACCCCGAAGCTTGGCACGATACATGAATGACACACCATCATTTTTCTCTTCCATTTTACGGTAACTCCAGATCACATTATGTCCTGCCGCATCCCATAGGCGGAGGTGGTATTGTTCGTTGGAGCCGAAGTCATTATCGAGCGGCGCTCTCCAGAAATTCAGCCGGGGTAACTCCTTGAAGATATTTTGTCCATCTGCTTTTGCGCTGACCAGGGACCTGCCGTCTTTCAGCGAAAAGATATATTCCACATTCCCCGAAGTAACGGTCACGGTTTCATCTTTCCGGGACAAGTTCACCGTTCCCTTACGATCTGTTGAAACGAAATAATTATTGGTTCCGAAGGCGAATTCCTCTTTAGCCATTTCAAAGCCGGGTTTAATAAACCTGTTTCCTTTCTTGTCGTAGGCAAAGAGTCGGAGAAAATATTCCGTGCCGTTTTCGGGTTCTATGGCCGGAAGCTTCAGTTGAACATCTTTTTTAGAGTTGGCCGGTACTTCCACCGTAAAATCCCCTTCCGCCATTTCTTCACCATTTTTAAGCAAGACCCATTTATAAGCATACGCCTCATTGGTCAGGGCGGTGAATTTGAAATCGTTGACTACGGTAATAAGTCCCTTGTCCGGGTCTTTTACCTCAAAAAGAATATTCTGGTAGACTTTCTTTACGATATGGGTGTGGGGCATATAATTCTGGTCGGGGGTAATCAATCCGTCCATACAGAAATTGCCATCGTTCATTTTGTTATATCCCCCCAGGTCGCCCCCATATGCCCAGTAGGAACGTCCCTGCTCGTCGTGGGCAGCATACCCGTGATTATACCATTCCCAGATGAAACCGCCCTGCATATTTTTACTGCTGCGCATCAGTTCCCAGTATTCGGGGAAGTTCCCCATGCTGTTCCCCATGGCATGGGCATATTCACACATGATAAAGGGGCGCCCGAGGTCTTGAGCAGCATCACGTTTCATGCTGTTCCATGAAGGATACATGGGGCAGATGATATCGGTGTTGCGGTCGCGGCCGGCCTGTTCATATTGCACGGGGCGGGTCGGGTCGCGTTGCTTGGCCCAGTCATACATGTCGAAGAATGCTTTCCCGTTACCGGCCTCGTTGCCTAACGACCAGATTATGACCGAGGGATGGTTCTTGTCCCTTTCCACCAAACGGTAGATACGGTCCATATGTTGTGCATGCCACTCCGGGAAGTTGGAGACGTTGTCGGGACCGTAACCCAGTCCGTGTGATTCCAGATTGGCTTCGTCTACAAGATAAATACCGTATTCATCACATAATTTGTACCAAAGTGGTTGTTGCGGGTAATGGGATGTACGGACTGCATTGATATTTAACTCTTTCATCAATTGCAGATTCCGCATCATGGTTTCTTTATCCACTACTTGTCCTTTATTGGTATTGAATTCATGCAGGTTGACCCCCTTCAGGTATATTTTTTGTCCGTTCACCAACAACTGCCCGTCCTTGATTTCTACTCTGCGAAATCCTATCTTCGAGGAGGTTGTTTCAACCAGGTTGCCTTTTTCATCTTTGAGGGTCAGGAGAAGGGTGTAGAGGTTGGGCGTTTCGGCCGTCCATTTGGCCGGATTGGATACTCTTCCCGAGAGGCTGATCCCTCCGGACAGTGAAGCACCTATGGTTGTATTTTTTGCCTGGCGGAATACACTCTTTCCGTTTTTATCGAGGATGGAAACCTCCAGGGAACGGTTTTGATCCTGGTCCGTATAATTTTTTAATTCCACTTCTATACTGAATTGTCCGTGACGGTAGTCATTGTCCAGGCCAGGGTGGGCAAAAAAATCCTGGATACGCGTATCAGCTGTGCTGTAGAGGTAAACATTGCGATTGATCCCTCCCAGACGCCACATATCCTGGTCTTCAAGGTAGGAGCCGTCGCTGAATTTATGCACTTGGCATGCCAGGAGGTTCTCTCCCGGACGGATATAGGGAGTGATATCGAATTCGGCAGGGCTCTTGGCATTTTTATTGATGCCCACTTGCTTACCGTTCACAAAAACAACCATGAAGTTGGTACCCCCTTCAAAATGGAGGAATACTCTTCTGCCGTTCCATGTATATGGAATGTTGAATATCTGCCGGTAGGATCCTGCCGGAGAATCGTTCCGGTCGATATGGGGAGGGTTCACCGGAAACCCGTAGCCGATGTTCACGTAATAGGGAAGACCATAACCGTTGAACTCCCAGTTGCCCGGTACGGGTATTTTACCCCACGCGCTGTCATCATAGTTTTCATTAAAGAAACCGGTCGGTACTTCAGCAATCCTGGGTACCCAGTGGAACTTCCATATGCCGTTGAGCGACTGATAATAGGGTGAATGTTCATACTCGTCGGCAATGGCTGTCTGCTCACTGGCATACGGAATTGCCGTAGCCCTTGTCTTTTCGGTATTTACTGCAAAAACTTCGGGATTTTCCCAATCGAGAACTTTGCCTTGTGCCAAGATACTGTTAAATGTTGGTTGTATCAACGTCATTAAAAAAATCAGATAAAAAAATTGCCTCATGCGTATTTTATTTTGGTGAGTGATTTATAAATACAAATATAACCATCAATAAGGAATTTGCAACTATTTATTTTGAATAAATTCCTAATTGTAGGCTGAATTTAAATGATTTTATTAAGAAAGTACCGGTTAATTTTATTATAAAGTGATTGTTTTCTTTCATAATATTTTTGCATCTTTGTAATGGAGACTCATTTAAAATGTAATTGATTTAACTACCATCTTTCCTCTAAAAATCCCCAAG
>NZ_DHOS01000078.1 GCF_002410825.1 Proteiniphilum sp. UBA5384
TATACCGGAGAGATATCCGACAGGTAGCAAAAAAGTTTGAGGAGAAACTCTGTTAAATAAAATCGATTAGGAGAGATTCAGGGGATAAACTTTAATACCCCGGTAAGAATGACTAGTCCTAAATAACCGTTACAGGTTTTAGGACTAGTCAGAGAAGTTTAATAATACAATCCCAGGTAGAATTCTGCTATGGCTACAGAATTTGAAGCCTCCGTCCACTCATCATACCTCAACATCAAGAAGCGATAGCTGCTTTCCGGTATTGTGACATTTCCCGTTGATCTTCCCGGATGGTTTGGATCGGAGCTATTGGAAGGTAACTCACTTCCTGGCAAGTAGAGATTTTCCTCAATGACAGACCACTTGTCCATATCTGTTATACAGTCGGGATCATTACTTCCGAAGAAACTCACTTGCCGAGGTTTCAGGTTACCGTTGCTTTGACCGGACCGATAAACCAGCCTGAAATAGTTGAACGACTCCTCTTCACCGAAATCAATAATAAAATAGAGATCGTTACCATCGCTTGAAACACCTCCATAGCTGTGCGAAACACCCGTCCTGGCACGGTTGTCCAAATATGTCTTCCCGAACCCTTTAACTATTGACAGATACGTGTTTTCATTGCCATCGAAATGTGCCCATGGGGTGATTTTTGCATCCGTACCCGAAGCAGCATAAAAAAGAGGATGGGAAAGATGGGGTGATTTATTTTTTTCCACTACCTGAGCTTCGCTGTTGTTATTAAGCGGAGAGCTGTCTGAGATCCGGGTTTCAGGTGCGGCATACCAGTTGCTCCTGTCAAGATCGACATACCGGACTGTGGATAGCTCAACTCCATCGGAAAAAACCGTCACACCGTCAAACTCATACACTCCCCTACAAGTTACTGCCAGGCCGTTATAATCATTCAAGGTGATGCTGTTCGTATCGGTTGCCTGCGATTTTGTCTCACCCGTGACTTTGTCGGTCCAGGAAAACACATAACCACTCCAAAATCCATCGTTAGGTCGGGGCAGAGTAAAGGTGACGGTAGCTTTATCAAACTCGATCTCCGATGCATCAGGAACCTCCAGGTAGTACTCCCAGGAAGAGTGAAACAGGTCTTCGCTATCGGGCTCGGGCAAATATACAGAACGGTACCTGAATGAGCTTGCCTTGAAATTTTCCAGGTAACCCGTCGTCTCGGCGGAATCGATGAAAGCGGTCAGCGCCGTTTCCACTCCATCCTGTTTCCACTCAAACTCCGTTCCGAGCAATCGCTGGTCAACATTCACACCGTACGTGATTATCATTTTTTCTCCATCCCGTTCCCTGGAAGAGGCAAGGCGGTTTTGCAAAAGTGACTCCCATATCTCACCGTAGGATGTAGCGGTAATCGCTACCGGTATAGAACTGTTGCCCTTGGCATCAGTTATAGACAGTTCGAAGATGTAGGTCGCTTCCACAAGATCGTTGATGTATATGTTTGTCTCCTTGGACGGATCAATTGGCTCTACAAGATGTTCCCGCTTGTTAAACCAGTATATTTCAACTTTCGAAGCACGTGGATCATCCAGCTCTGGAATCACAATGCGCACACGGTTGCGTCCACCAATTCCTTTCACTTCGGATTCGTCTAACCGGGTGAGGTAAGTGATCGGTCCGTCTTTGATAAAATCACTGTATTTGTAATCCATGGGACTACATCCATAAAGAATAAAGATGACCGAAAGGATATAATAAAGGATTCTGTTTTTCATTCTGTTTTTATATTAATGGGTAGTACAACATCATTTATTTGCACCGAAAAAGCTGATCTCTCCTATCTGAACAGCGCCGGCGTGAACACTTGCTGCAAAACACTTGATTACCTGCACGCGTATATACCGGACAGGCTGATCTATTGAGTTGAGTGTCATCTCATGTCCGTTGGCGATGATTTCGTTGTCCTCGGCAGTACGATCGTTCGTACCCGGATAGGGATCAAACGATCCATCAGCTTTCGAAAGATAAAACAAACCCAGCTCCAGCCATGCTTTACTGTCGTTGATATCGTCCTGCAATTCACTTGGATTGTCTCCGTTATAGGTTGCTCCGAAGAGACGGACGATCTGCGGATGTCCACCACGGAACTGATTGGCGGGCTCACTGCGCGGCCACAGCACGAAGCGGCTGAGGTTGTACTGATCCCCCAGATCAATCGTGAAATGTTGCGGAAAGGGAGCCAACGGTTTTGTGTGATAACACTGAGAGCTACTCCCTACGGCACCGTCAAAAAGCCTGTCGAACGAGACGGCTGAACCGGACCAGGAGTGCATTTTATGACCCCAGAAGTTAGAAGGCAACGTGTAGCCGGTCTGATCCGGAACATACGATCCGTCACCCGACAGGTTACAGAGGGCAACTTCTTTAAAAAGATCTTTCGGGAGTTCCATTTCGAACCACGGAGAACAGACCGTATCTTTTGGAGGTGACCAGTGGCCCCACCGGTCACGGATCTGAACACGGAAATTCTGGTCAATGTCGGGTTCATGCCCACGGTTGAAGTATTCCACACCGGAATTCACCGTATAATAGGTGCCTACCTCCACCCATTCACCCGTAGCCTCGTCTTGCCGAAATGTGCGAAAAGCAAGCTTTGCTCCTGTCTCGTTTTCGGTGGTCACACGAATACCCATAAAGGTGGGCATAATTTGCAGGTTGTCGTATGCAACCAGGTAGGGAGGACGCATCGGACTTACCGTTACCTCTACCGGCTCTGAAAAGACCTGACCATGGCTTACTGAATATAGTTTTACCTTAAAACTCCCCTCTTCGCCAAATCCATCTACCAACACCGAATCTGTGTAAAAAGACGCGGTCTGGTTATATTCCAGTCCATCATCTGTCGTCCAGATTGCTTTTACATATTGCAGGTTCTCGTCGTTTGGACGATCGTAATATATAATGGAAGCGCCACTGATATTTTTAACCTCAGTTACTTTTACCTGAAGGGGAGCTTCTGTGCTTCCCGTGGGATTGTTCACCTGATCATCCCCGCAGGAATATAAGATAGTTAAAACTATGAATAATGCTGTTTTAATCGGTTTCATTATCATCTGAAATTTTTAACGGTTACCAACCGTAGTTTTGAAGTGTATTCTTATTTCTTAAAATCTCCTCGTCCGATATCGGCCAGAAATAGTCCCTGGGAGTAAAATTCCGCGTATAGACCCATGTTTCCCTGTAATACAACAAAGGGTCGGAAGCATCTAAATTCCATCCGGTTATTGGTTTATTATACTCATCCATAGCCAGTTTCCAACGCCGCAAATCCCAAAAACGATGGCCTTCAAACACGAATTCGACCAACTTTTCCTGCCTGATTATATCTCTTAATCCGCTTTGTCTTAAATACTTGGAAGGGTCATTTGAATAATTGGACCAGGACTCCTCAATGCCTTTTAATCCGGCTCTATCCCGAACCAGATCCACGTAATATATAGCTTCATTCCTCGCTTCCTGTGTGTTATAGGCCTCGTTGAGGGACTCGGCATACATCAGATAAAGTTCGGGCAGACGAAAAATCGGGAAAGGATACCGGGTGTACGTAACGGTGGTGGTTCCAGAACAAACCGTGAGCCAGTGAAGAATTTTCTTTGGCCATAATCCCGTGACGTTCCAGGAGTGAGCAGTCTGGTTTTGCGTGTATTCGCCAGAGCGGGCATGTGGAGCCTGACCCGTTTCACTGTAATTACCATGGCCAAACCATATGCCACGGTCGAAACCAATACTGGCGTAGAGTCTCGGTTCCCGGTCGAAAAACAAGCCGGCCGTGGTCTCCCCTACCTGCAAGTAATAGATTTGATCTGTCCCGGCAATCTTTGGGGTAAAACGACTGTTATAATCCCAAGTTTTGTCCTCCTTGACTGGCACTCCATTTTTCGTATAAAACTGATCAACTATCTTTAAGGGCACAGCGAAATTATTCCTGTTCGTGGTTTGAGTATTTGCCTGAGAAGCGCCAAAGTCACGGGGATATGCCTGTATCTGGTACAATTGTGGCCAACTTCGCGAATCGGCCCAGATCACATCGCTGTTCCATCGCTCTACCAACGATCCCCGGATACTCAGTTTCAGGCGGGTTTGTTCGGAGATATTGCCAAACTGTGTTCCTGCATACCGATACAATTCGGTTTGCTCAATCTCTTCAAAGAAATCAATCGCTTCTTTGCATGCCTCTGCTGCCTGTACCCACAGAGCCGTTTTTTCCTCTTCCGTTTTGTTGGGATTGAATATTTCAATTCCCCTGCGATCTGTCAATCCCGCGTAATCTGTATTCCCATTGAACAGGGGACTGGCAAACGTGACCAGCATCTTGGCTTTCATCATCAATGCCACTCCCTTGGTAATTCTCCCCAGTTCAGTGGCCTGATCGCTTACGGTAATCATCAGGTGGTTTCTTCCAATAACATCGTCCACTTTATTGATACAGTATTCCACACATTCGTCCATGGTGTTGCGGAAAACATGGGTCACCTCGGTGTCGTCCTGTACACTTAAATTCATATCTTTTATCGGAATAGGGCCATACATACGCATAAGATAAAAGTGTAACCAGACTTTGATCATTTCCACCTCCGCTATCCAGCGGTTACGTTCTTCCAAAGTAATGTCGGGCACACGTCCGATGTTGGCAAGAAAGATATTGCAATCACTGATTCCGCGGTAAAGGTTCTTCCCCCCGTTAATCCCTCTCCAGAAGTCGAAAAGTGGACTGTTGGTGCGTTGACCTCCCAACGCAAGGTTTTTGGCATTCGGTGCATCGCCGTATTGAACGGAGACCCAGATCTCATCACCTCCCAACAAGGCAGGATCATCATTATAAGAGCCACTCGTGGGGATATACGAATAACACATGAAGAAAAACTTTTCAGCTTGCGAACGCATCGAAAAGGCATTATCTTCGATGGTAGCAATCATATCCGGCACCACATCGAGGTAGTTGCTGCAAGCCGTAATAATGCTAAAAAAGAAAGTAATAAAGAGATATCTTGGATTTTTCATTTCTTGTTGTTTTTAAAAGGATAAATTCACGCCCATGTTTAATGTACGCTGAATGGGGTAACCTAATCCATTACCGGCCATCTCTACGTCCCACAGCTTAAATTTACTGATGGAGAACAGGTTGGAACTGGAAAGATAAATACGTAAACTACTTACCCTGATCTTGCTCACCAGATCTTTGGGAAGTGAATACCCCAATTCCACCGATTTTAATCGAAGAAATGCCCCGTCACGCATAAACCAGGTATTGCGGTGATTGTTATGGTTTACCTGACCAAGTGCGGTGGCTAATCGAGGCCATGTGGCATAAGGATCCCGGTTGGCTTCACTCCAGTAGCTGTCTGCAATAAACTTCATGAGGGCATTGTTCCCCTCAGGTGTACCCGGTGTGTTGTTGCTGCCAGTGGTATTGAAAAATGGGGATGTGGCATTATAGTTAATCCAGAAAGAGCGGCGATGAACTCCGTTAAAGAAGAACGAAAAGTCGAAAGACCTATACCCGACCGATGCACCAAAACCATACTGTATTTCCGGTGTTGTGGGATACCCGATGGGTGCCATGTCCCGATCATTAATGACTCCATCTCCGTTCAAATCACGGTATTTAATGTCTCCGGCCATCACCTGTGTGCTGCCAAACTGCGTAGGAGAGTTGGCCACATCCGCTTCGTCGATAAACAACCTTTCAGCAATATAACCGTACTGTTGAGTGGTCGGATTTCCTATGCGCAGCTTCCACCACTCCGTATCGTAATCATAATCCTCGTATTTGGTGTATTCACTTACAGCATAGGTAAAATTTACCCTCGACTGTACCCAGAATGTATTTCGTCCGATGTAGTTGTGAGTAATGGAAAAATCAGTCCCATTACCTTTCGCCTCACCCAGGTTGGCATTTGGATTAACCCACAGCCCCATTGAATACGGGATGGTGCGGCGTTCCTGTAATATACTTTTGCGGTTTTCGGTAAAATATTCCCAGATGACATTGAAGTCGTCGAAGAGCGTCAGTTCCATCGCGAGGTTTGTTTTGTGCGACACTTCCCACGAAATCTCGGGGTCTGCGTATCTTCTTATAACCATCCCGGGACGTGAATACCCGTCGATCTCATATCCAAACGTGTATCCGCTACCTCCGCTCAGGCTAACGTCCGACAGATACAAGAACCGCTCACTGCTGATGTTGTCGTTACCCGCCAAACCGTAAGAGCCTCGCAACTTCAGTTGTGTCAATACGTGCTTTAACGGAGTAAAGAACTTCTCGTTGGATAACATCCACCCCGCACTGATCGATGGGAAAAAGCCCCAACGATGCTCTTTGGAGAAACGTTCGGAACCGTTGTAACCGAAGTTGGCTTCCACAAAATACTTGCCCTGGTAGGCATAGGAAGCTCTGCCTGCAAGCCCGACGTTCCTGTATGGCAGCGAACCCAGAACGGTGTTTACGGCAGCGTCCGTGGCCGGGATGGTCCTGTTACGCATGGTAAAGACCAATTGAGCGCTGATGTCATGCTCGTCATCGATGTTCTTGCTGTAAACCGCGGAGGATTCAAAATAAGTGGTATTTATCACCAATGGGGTCTGGACATAGGATTCCAGGCTCTCCCCGCTGGCATCCGGATTGATAATCTCCACCTTGTAATCACCGGTCAGATAATTATGGTCTGTCAATTTATAATAGTAGGGAGAATAGGAACGAGAAATCTGACTCAACGCTTCTCGCTTCGTGTTGAGCAATGCCCGCACACTTAATCCGTCAATCATAAAGTTCAAATTCTGTTTCAACTCGATCTGGGCGCCCATGATGGATTTGTTGTACTCCCGGTAGCCACGCACCATCTGTGCGTAAGGATTCAGGTATTGACCGTCTTCCGCGTTGCCAAAGAGTGTATGGGTGACGTACTTGTGGTCTTCGTCTATAGGATAGAAGGAAGGAAACAAAACAGGGTTACTCTTCATGATCAAGCCATACATGGACGATCCGCTGTTGAGTGGACCACTATAGTCTTCAAACGTTCCATCCAGGCTTACTTTCAGCTCTGTTGTTTTGGAAAGATCGATATTCACATTCGACCGCAACGTATATATATTCAAATTGATGTTGTTATTAAAATTGTTGCGGGGATCGACTTTCAATATACCGCCATCTTTAGTATACGCCGCAGCCACATAATAACGGGCTATATTTCCTCCTCCGCGTATATTCAGGTTTATACGCTGGCTTGTAGAATAGTCCTTCATGAGCTCAGACTGCCAGTCGGTCACCGGATAAAGAAGAGGATACAAACCCCTTTCGGTGTTCTCTATTTTATCGTCGGAGTACAGAAGCGGGGCTTTAGGATCACGAGTGATAAACGCTTCATTATGCATTTTCATGTAGGTGATGGGATCGGCTAACTCAATCTTTCGAGTAGGTTGCGATACGTTATTTTCAATTCGGATATTTAACTGTGCGCGGCCCACTCTTCCCACCTTTGTTTTTATCAATATTACACCGTTAGCGCCTCTTGCTCCGTAAAGGGCAGTTGCCGCCGCGTCTTTCATGATAGAAAAACTCTCTATGTCGTCCGGCTGGATACGGGCCAGTTCTGTTTTGGAAATCTCAATGTTGTCTACCAGGATAAGTGGATCAACGTTGTAACCGAAAGTAGTGACACCCCGGATAAAAAAATCGGCATTATCCGCACCCGGTTCTCCGGAAGTCTGGTAGGAGATCATTCCTGCAATCTGCCCTGCAAAAGAAGTTGTCAGGTTACTCGTTGGCATTTTCAGATCAGAAGGCTTAACCGTGGAAATGGAAGCAACCACACTCTCCTTTTTCTGGGTACCGAAAGCAACCACGGTAACTTCATCCAGCATACTGGTTTCCTCTAACATAATTACGTTGATAGCCGGTTTACCTGCCTCAACGGTGAATTCCTGCGAGACATATCCAATAAAGCTGAATCGCAGGGTGCTTCCAATTTTCACATTGCTTAGCACATAATCACCATCGAGGTCGGTCGATGTGCCTGTTGTGGTACCAACAACCAAAACGGTTACTCCTGGAATGGCGTTCCCGTCACTGTCCAGCACCTTTCCCTTTATCGTCAATTGTTGCGCAACTAACGAATGAGAAAGCACATACAAAACAAATAACAAGATTGTTTTTCTCATCTCTACTGAAATTTTATATAATTAAAAAATTGATTCATAGTTTTTTCGGATGCAACAGATAAAACAGATCATAATATTCCTTAAAGTATTTGTCATTTGCGGTAAAATATCGGTACACAACTGTTATACAGCAAGATAATCGACACAGCAATAATGTTTTCCGGTCTCCCGATTGTTGGAACTTCCCATTTCGAGTAAAGCATCGTAGATTTTTGCGAAGTTTATTGTTTTCCACGCAACAAAAAGATCGGCGTAAAAAAGCTCCAGTAGTGATTAATGCTAGTTTAGGAAACCCTTACTATTTTTTTCGCTCTGTATACGTACACAATCATGTTTTTCATAAGACCATTAACTTCATTTTTTTTAGAATTATCTGCCTGAAAAGATAGACGGATGCGCTCGACAATGAGACAAGATTTATAAATTAGGGGCAAAATTAAAGGTTAATGATTTCTAAATAAAAGAATTGAAGTTGACATTTACTTTCAACCAATTGATTTTTACTGTCTTTGCAAA
>NZ_DHOS01000052.1:0-92656 GCF_002410825.1 Proteiniphilum sp. UBA5384
GGAAGTAAATTCAAAACAGGTTCTGAATATCTTCACTCCCTGAATATGCTTTCGAATATTTATAGCTGCTATTTATCTAACCCAATTTACAGGATTTATTTTTCTCAAAAAAATTGCTTTTTTCCTTTTTCTTTTATATTTCTCCCACTCTTTCCTCTCTTTAGTGTTATAGTAGCTTACATAAATATCGTCCTCTTTCGAAGGTTCGATATTTATAAAACTCCACTTAATGGTCTTATCAGTTCTATTAATTTGATATCCAATCGGGGATATTTCTTCGAGATTTTCAAGCTTGATATCATGTAATTGCAATTCAATAGTGGCTTTTTCTATCAAGCCATACCATCCTGATCCGGTTTCCAGAATATACTTGAAATATCTATAGTCAGCACCATATCCTTGTCCGGATGGAAGAGAATAGACTACTTTTATTTGTTTCCTTTCATTCTTGTCAAAATGAACCTTCCATACATACCACGGAAAATTGCCTTTTTGCATTTGTTTTCTAAATGCCTGCCAAAGTGCTGACCCGAGATGCGGTTGTGTTTCCCTCCATTTGAATAATTCCTCCAAAGCTTCTCTGGCCACTTGATCTGACGGATTTGTGGAATATTCATAAAAAATATTATCCTCTTCAGTTACATTGTTTGCTGAATATATACTATCTCTCTTCCGCTGGTATTCTTTCTCAATATAGTGTACATGCATATAGGCATTGTAGATACTGTCTAATTCCGGGGGAACACCAATATCATCTTCTGTTAGCATCTCATTGTCCACAAAAATGCTGAAATGGGACTTATCATCATCAGAATAATCACCTGGGTACCAATATTGAAAATTCATTACCGGAAAACCGATCTGGATAGTAGTACTATCTCCAAGGTTCAGTAATTCGAAGGTGCATGATACTATGGAGGAGTCGTTATACAGGTCAGCATATACATATTCTGTCGTCATCTGGATTTCACAACTGTCACTTGTGTAAATTCCTTTGACTTCAATCGGGCTGGGGGCAATGTCCGCATTCACTTTGTGAAATAGTACAAAAACTGTCAATAATAATGCGCTCTTTTTCATTATCTATTCTTTTTATTTTTCGAGAACTTCCCTGTTGGAACATCATCCACGAGATTAATTACGAAATTAAGTTTCCTTTCGGACTGATCGACTTTGATGCCATTAAAGTAAATCTGACCGGGAGGTTGTAAACAATCAGAAAAAGAAACGGAATAAAAATTTCCAAAGCTATAGTAATTCTTTTGGGCTGGATATATTTTTTCTCCACCTTGAAAGTAATAGATATCGCTTTCGTCGAAAATAAATTCAACGGTATCATGAAGAAGAACAGTTATATGTCCCTGGATAAAATTCTTACTCCTTCTATCATAATAATTAGATGCTTGGAAAGTAAGAGTATAGTTTACGTCTCCAATAGTAAAAGTTGTATATTCCGGACTAATTTGGACTTTCATGATCCGGGGACCACAATCGACTAATGGCATAGAACAACAGCCTGATAGTAGAAATATAGCACTCATACTAATCAATGCCATTGGTAGGATGAATAAGTTATACTTCATTAGATATTTGGCTTTAAATTATACATGCTCGTCTAATATCCTTGTTAATTATGGTTACGCATAACTTAAAGAGTGATGAAAAAATTATTTGACAAATATAGACATTGCCTGTGAATTATTCTTGCCTTCGGTAGTAAGGTTTAGTTTTTTTCCATTTCTCCAGAGGGTGGCTTTCAGGTATCCGGGGATAAGAAGATTTCCCTCTGTCTTTCCTTCTACCGTCACATAGCCTGATGTATATACATCTCCATTTGACACAAAAACAGAAAAGAACACGATCGCGTCTTTATCATCGGCGATATTTTGTACGATGCCATTTTTCCATAATCTGGCCTTATTATCCTCGACTCCCGCTGCATATACATCGTCACCGGAAACGTAAACAGTATATGCCCGTGAGCTATTGTTGCCATTTGTAAGTTTTTCCATCTTCCCATTTTTCCAGAGTCTGGCTACCGGTTTTTCATCCTGGATATTCTCAAATCCTGCGACGAACACATTTTGGCCTGTCGGCCATTCTCCCGTTTCTTCTTGTCCCTCTTCAGGAAGGGAATCCTGTCCACAACCTGAAAAGAATAATGTTGTAAGAAGACAGATGCTTAAAAAACGAATTTTATTGAACATGATTTTCTAAATTGATGGTGGATAGTCTTTTGTAGGATTCCAGCCAGCTTTATTTTTTCTTCTTTTCAATTTGGATGACACGTGGTTGGATGGTGTCATTGGCGGTGGCATCAATTACATAAAACCGAGGTTGCTCGGTGGACTCTTCCGTTATGGGCATGATGGTGTACTGTTTCCCTTCTTCCACAGTGAATGTAAGCTTGTAGTGCGTATGAGGATTATTGGATTCTGCAATGGATGCCCCGATTATGCCGAACATCGCTCCCGACATGGCTGTCTTGTCTTTCCATTGCTGGAAGTGGCGGATCTCCACTGTCCGTTCACCGGGTAATACATCGGTATATTTCGGGAAGCCTTTCATATAACTACCCACTGAAACTGTATCCACTTTTATGAGAAAGGCTGACTCGGAAGTTTTCTTCCCTTTGATCCTCAGCTTATGGTCTCCTTGCAGGATACGGGCAAGGTCTGAAGATTCCATTTTTGTCCCTTGATACCCTTTGGTACTGCCACAACCCGCCAAAAGAATCATACCGGAGAGGAGGATTGCTAAAAAAATAAGTTCATTTGTTTTCATACGTGATACTTTGTTTGTTATTAAGACAGATTATTATATTGACTTGATTATATTGCCATTACCATGTGCGGAAACTGATAAAAGCAGTAGCCATCAGGTTGGAGATGTTCATTGTCTCATCCAGTTTTGCGGTTTGTCCTCCTGATTTAAGAGAGTTGATTGTTCCCAGGGTATAAGAGAGTTTTACACCGACTCCCGTTTTATCATTTAGCTTGTATTCACCGGCCAGCCCGGCATTAAATCCGAAAGTGGTAGCGTGCATACTGCCTTTTCTTCCATCTAAATCCATCTTGTCTTTATAGAAGAGGGGGCCGACGGCAAAGGAGGAGAGCAGCAGGAATTTGGAGGATTCAATGCGGCCTACAAATGAGGGACCTACAAACAATATGTTTTGAGATTCCTTGTATTTATTCACAGTCCCAAAATCAGGAATGTCGATGTTCTTGCCGGAAGTGGGTGATGAACAGAAGTTTGCATTGAACCCTAATCCCCATCCCTCTTTGAAGAAATATTGCGCGTCAGCGTCGATAGTGAATCCATGTCTCAACTTTTTGCTCATATCATCGAGTTTGGAATCACCCGTTTTTTGGATTTTTCCCAAGCGGAAAGCATAACCACCACCCACGGAAAACCGGAAATCCTTGTAATTCTGTGGAGATGCATATTCCACTTCATAGGAGGTTGCCTGCTGCGCGGTGGCAGATGTAGCAGCTAACACGCTAATGATAGCGGCAGCCATTGCAATTAAATAGATTTGTTTCATAGATGTAATGAATAAAAAAGTGTTGCGTTTTTGTTTTATTATTGTGACATAACAGCAATATGGCTGTCGAGCGTGATATTGATGATATTGATAATTTCTATGATACTTTTTTGGGTGAAAGAGGAACTGAATGTGAGTTCCGACTCATTGTCGGGTAATTCAATTTGAACCTTATAGAAGTGTGACAACACCATCACTATTTCTCTCAGTCTTGTATTGTCGAAAGAGAGTGATTGTGTTTTGGTGTTGATTTTCATCTTACTATCGGGTGAAGCTACTTTTATCGTTTTGTTCTCTGCATTGTAATGAACGGTCATGCCGGCAGTGCACAGTAATGGAACTTGCAGATCGTCCGGCGTAAATCGTACTATTCCGGATTTCACGCTGAGCTGTGTCTCGACATTATCGGCAGTAACGGTAAACTCCGTGCCAAGCACTTCTATTTGGGCGGCGGGAGTAGAGACGATAAAAGGTTTTGCTTCATCGCGGGTGACGGCGAACGCTATTTCTCCCTGCATCGAAACTCGCCGTTCGATTTTATCGAAATCCTTTTCGTATTTCAATTCCGCCCCTTTTTGCATCACGATCCTGGTTTGGTCGGGAAGTGTGATTCAGTGTGATCGTATCCGGCAATGAGCGTATCACCCCTTTCGGCCGTGAGATACAAAATTCCTGCGGTGATCACAACGATTGCTACTACCGCAACACGCCACAACAGAGTCAATGACCGCCGTTCCGTCGCGATTCCTACACGCTCACGTATTTGAGGCCAGGCTTTACGGCTGTCGAACCTGCCGGGCTGATAGTGCCGGGCAACAAAACGTACTGATTCTTCTATTATATCGACCTCTGACTGTTCCATAACGATAATATATACCGGATTATCTACCTATATGATACAAGAAAGTGAAAAATCCCTCACTTGAAAGTGAGAAATATTATGCAAAAAAGAAAAGCCAAGCCCGGATATCTTTGTTCCGAAGCGTTTGCATTGCACGGAATACGTGATTTTCAACGGTTTTTATGGATAATCCGGTTTGTGTTGCGATCTCCTTGTAACTCATACCATCGCGTTTTGCCATCAGAAAAATCTCACGGCGGCGTTCCGGCAGTTCATCGATCATTTTCCAGATGCGGGCTTCCATCTTTGCACGGTTTTCCTGTTCTTCCTCACTAAAAAGAGGCATATCGGGAGAAAGCGTATCCAGTTGAGTGGAGGGTTTGGCATCGCGGATATGTGTCAGGCAGTTGTTCCTGACAGCCGTATATAGATAAGACTTCACAGATTTGATCATTTCTATCTGCTCCCTTTTATCCCAGAGACTTACGAATGTTTCTTGTACCACATCCTCAGCTTCTTCAGCATTACACATGAAATGGAGGGCATGCAGGCAAAGCGGACGGTAATAAGTATGGAAATATTCGGAGAACTTCTTTTCTAAAACTCGCATCGGCAATTAGTAGTTCTACCTTCATCGATATCTTTTAATCCCCTTTCTACTCCTGCTTTTTGCTCATCAGACAGATCATTCCACCAGTCATTATGATGTGTCTTGTTTTCTTTTACAACTTTCAGATAATTGATTATCTCTTCATCTTCAAGCCGGATAAGCCATTCAATAAGTTCAATTTCATTAGGCGTTTTTTCGCCATGGCATATCACAAGCAAGCTTGGATCTGCCCATTTGGCTTGACGAAAACGTTCCAATTTTACAGCATCGTATCCCATAATCAACTTTTTTGTTCAAATGGTTATTCGATTGGAATTGTTCTTTTTTCCTTGCTGCTTTGGAATGCCAGTTCAATGATCCGCATTACATTGAGGGCTTCTTCCGGTTTGACGGCAATAGTTGCCTTGCCGTTGATGGCATCACGCAGGTTGATGAAATAGTCGCGGTAATCGCCATGCTCGCTTTCCAGTTTTCCCTGTATTTTCACACCCTTGTATTCGGCGTTGATAGTACCCCAGATAGTTTCGGGCTCACGTCCCCAGTCTTTCCCCTCGGGTTTGGCACCGCCATCGAGCGTGGCTTCCTGGACGTCGAGACCATATTTCACAAAAGAGCCGTTGGTGCCATGGAGCAGATAGGTGGCTCCGGGGATACGACAAATCATTCCCGATTTCAGGGTAGCGGTGAAGGTAGGATAGTGGAGTCGCACATCGAAATGGTCGTCTGTTTTTGCCCAGGGGCGCTGTGAATTGATTTCGGCCGTGACTGCTTCCGGCATGCCGAAAAACCAGAGCGCCTGGTCGATCAGATGTGCCCCCAGATCATAAAAGATTCCCGACCCGGGTAGGGGCTGTTCCCGCCATGCTCGGCCGGGACGGGGATCACTACGGTAGCGGTCGAAGTGTGTTTCATAATCCACGATCTCGCCAAGGAGCCCGCTGTCAAGCAGTTTTTTCACTGTTTTAGTGTCACTGGTGAAACGACGGTTGTGATAGACGGTAAGGATTTTTTGCTGCCGCCTGGATATCTCGATCAGTTCGGTGGCTTCTTCTACATCCACTGTGAATGGTTTTTCTACCACCACATGCTTGCCGGCCAACAGAGCCTCTCGTGCCCAACGGAAATGGTCGGTATTGGGTGAAGTGACAATGACCAGATCGATTTCCGGATCATCAATGATCCCTTTGCCATCCGGGACTATTGCGGTAATGGGATACCGTTCTTCAATCATTGCACCTCTTCCGGGATTGGAGGTGCTGATCTTGGTGAGTTCAAATCCCTCTATCACATCGATGAAAGGAGCATGAAACACCCGGCCGGAAAGTCCGTAACCGATAATGCCTGTACGAATGTTGGTTGACATGATTTTTATGATTTACTGATTTGGTAATTTACTGATTATCTTTTAATATTTCAGCAGGAAATCGACGAGTTTCTTCATGGCCAATGCCCGGTGACTGATATTATTTTTTACTTCGTTACCCAGTTCAGCGAAGGTTTCATCATACCCATCGGGCATGAAAATGGGGTCGTACCCGAACCCGGTATTGCCCCGTTTATCTTCTATAATCGTTCCTTTGATCACCCCGTCGAAAAGATATTCCTTGCCGTTAAGAACCAGTGCGATTACAGTCCTGAATTGGGCTGTGCGGTGTTCAATCCCTTGTAGGGCAGCGAGTAATTTGTTCATATTGTCTGCAAAGCTGCAACCTTCTCCCGCATACCGGGCCGAATAAACGCCGGGTGCTCCTTCCAATGCGTCCACCTCCAGGCCGGTATCGTCTGCAAAGCAGTTATATCCATATTTCTCTTTGACGAATCGTGCTTTAATCAGCGCATTCTCCTCTAATGTACTGCCTGTTTCTTCGATCTCTTCGTGGCAATTGATATCATTGAGACCCAGGATCCGTAACTTTCCATTTGTAATCTCACGGATTTCGTCAAGCTTATGTGGATTGTTAGTGGCAAAAACCAATTCTTTCATTTTTTCCCTTTTATTTTAAGTGCTCTTTCCTTTTCGCGTTGTTTTAATTCTCTTTCGCGTTGGCGTTGTCTCTCCTTTATTTCCTTTTCTCTTTGCCTGATCCTTTCTTTACGCTCCCCTTCCCGCTCTTTCACCGACTGTCTCCTCTCTTTTTGGGAGGCTGTTTCTGTTTGTTGCCGTAACGCTTTGGCGGCATTCTCTTCGAGTCGCTGTTTCAATGCTTCGGATGTTTCCCGTTGGGGATTTTGAAACTGCCCGGATGCTGCGGGGATTGCACTTTGGGGTTGCAATACAGGTTCCGGTATGGCAAGGACTTCCCTTTCCGTTTGTTGAACCGGTTCCGGCATAATTTCCGATGGCGTTTCCAAAGATACAATCTTTTCCGGTTCCTGCTTGTTTTTTTCTTCAAATTCTACCATCAATTGATCTCTTTTGGTCAGTTGAAACCCGATTGGTGCAGAACCGATGTTTTTGGCATAGAAAATATTGTATTCATCCAAGCCTCTTCCTTCGCGAATCAATTGCAAGTTCTCTTCAGAGATAATGACAGGGGTAATTCCTTCGGAAACGGTGGAGAGGAAAAGGGAATCGGAATATATTATCTCCGTATAGCTGCTTGCTTCTTCGAAGGAATGGAAGGGTTCGATTTGAATGGCTTCCGATCCCGGGAGGGGAATAGGGGAGACGTTGAACCGACGTAGCTTGAAATGGGAGAAATTGAAGTCGGCAGTAGTAAAGACAAGCTGGTTTTTATCGGTTGAACCTGTGGAAAAAGTAAGTAAGAGGTGATGCAGCCCGTTTTTATCCGTACTGAACGGGATTGGCGGAGCGGTGGTTTGTGTTTGCCACAATCCGTTACGGAGCCGCCATTGCCTATGTAAGGCTGCATTCTCTGCCAGCGTTCTTCCTTCCGAGAACCGTTCCGGCGTGCCAATCTTGTTGAGGATTTCCTCGCCGGTTGAGTCGGCAGCGGTAATTATCGATGCTGTCCCCGCTTCCATGCCGGAATCCGGTAGAGAAGGTTTGAAAGTTTGTGCCAATGAGTCATTTCCTGCTTGCAGGTATATCCGGTAACGACGGTTGAGGAGTGTTGCAGAGTCAGCATCATTCATTTTCTGTTCCATTTTATGTAGCCGCTGCATGATTTTGCGTTGTTGCTCCCCCGATGTGAGAGCCGACTGCCAGAGAGTGGCATTCAGTACAAGTTCGAAAGGAGTGCTCAGTCCTTTCACCTCTTCAAATGACCGGTAAGCCATTTTTTTCTCTTCCCCGGTTATGACACAGAGTTGTCCGAGAAGGAATTGTAATCTCTTTTTCCGGAGATGATCGGTTTCAGTAGTGATCGTTTTACGCAGATGGGGGATTGCTTCCCTGTAATTCTTTTTCCTGATCAGGAAAAAAGTATAATGTTCATCGTAAAGTTTCTGCAGGTCGGGGGGCAGTTTCTTGTTCCTGAGTGCATAGATTGTTTTCTCCGCCTCGAACCATCTTTCCATTTCGGTATATGTGCGGAGCATCCAGATTTCAATTTCGTCGGTCAGGAGGTTGTCATTCCTATAGAGGCGCAACATTCCGGAGAAAACGGAGAGTGCTTCGTTATAATCGTTATTTTGTAAATAAGCTTTTCCACGTAATAACCATACATTTTTCAGGAACGGGTTGAATTCCTCTTGCCGGAGCCACTGACGGTATTCCTGTGATTGGGCTTTGGACGGATCTCTACGGGGTTTTGCCGTGATGGAGTGTTCCCGAATGGCCTTTTCGGTTTTTTCAATTACCGGGTCAAAAGGGCCGCCGGGTATTAACTTTTCCGTTTCAGAGAGGGTAGGATAAAAAGGCAGTAGTTCGGCATAATCCGGATGTAAATCGTCCGATCTGTCTTTCAGTATCTCATTGTAAGCCTCTTCAGCATTAAAATAAATATTGTAGCGGGTAGTGAGTTCATGATAAGCGCGCGTGCCACCGGTATTTCTTTTGGCGGAACAGCCTGTAAAAAGAGTAATACAGCATAATAACCAAAGTATATACTCTGTTTTTCTTCCTGTTTTTTCTTTCAGCAACACCAACAATCTCCTTTTCCGGATTAATTTTCTCTTTTCTGTTAACGCCGGAAAAGTGATTTTATTGCTTTTGCGATAAAGAACATTATGATAAGTACAAAGATGATAAATGCACCGGAGGGAACATTCAGGTAATAAGAGAGCAATAACCCTGCCACACATCCTGCGAAGCTTAATAGTCCGGAGAGGATAATCATTTTCGAGTAGTTTACAGTAAAAAGGTTGGCAGTCATTTGCGGCACTGTAATCAGCGACATCAATAGGACAATTCCCACCAGACGGATACTCAGAACAATAGTGACTGCAATGAAGAGCATCATGGTATATTCGATGAATTGTGTCGGAAGTCGGCGCGTACGGGCGAACTCGGTGTCGAATGATACGGAAACGATAGAATGGTAGAACAGGATAAAGAAAAATGTCAGGACCACGGATAAAACCACTAAAGCGGCAATATCACGGGAGGTGATGGTGAGTATATTTCCGAAAAGATATTCAGAGAGGTTTGGCGCATAGCCGGATGTCAGGAAAGTGAGCACTATCCCGATAGCCATACCCAACGACCAGAAGACAGCGATGGCAGAATCTTCCCGCACACCTTGTTTTCGTGATAACCATTGGATGCCGAAGGCAGAGAAAACGGAGAAGACCATTGCCGACAGAATGGGGGAAAGGCTGAAATAGAATCCTATGCCCAAGCCCCCTAACGAAGCATGGGTGATTCCCCCACTAATGAATACCAGTCGTCGTGTAACAACATATGTGCCGATTATGCCGCAGGCAATGCTTGCAAAGAGACTGCCCCACAGGGCATTCCGGAAAAAGGCATAATCAAGGAGTTCGACGATATTCATCCGTTCAGCAGGCGTGCATTTTTTGTGCTCTCAATTCATTCACGAACATCAGTACTTCGTCTTTCAACTGGTCGGGAAGGGAGATATCCCTCATTTGAAGGCTCCTCACCCAGCGCGGCTTTTCTTCGTCGAGTACAGAATAAAAGATATCACGGAACTCATCGACTTCGCCGGCAGCATAGTTGGCCGAGTCCCGGTGTGCGTATCTGTCGAGTTCCTCATCGTCGAAATACTCCGGTTTCTCCACAAAAGCAGCGATCAGGCTATCCCGCTCGCATATTTCATGAGCGCCGCAACAACCGCTGCCTCCCAGGTCTATTGACGGGGGAGTCGCTTCACGTTCAGTTGTATTTCCTTTTTTCCGTTGTAGGCGGTTAGAAATAGTGAGCGCTACGACGAAAAAGAGTATAATGCCTGTAAAAAGGAGTAAGCTTTGCATAATATATTACCTTTCCTCAATTGTAAATCCCGCCCGTTCCAGGTCGTTCCAGAAATCAGGGTAGGATTTGGATACCACCTTGGGATCGTTGATAGTGAACGGGCCGCATGCGATAGTCCCCGGCGCCAGTGACATTGCCATGCGGTGATCGTCATAGGTGTCGATGGCAGGTTCTTTTTCCGGCAAACATCGTTCCCCGTCCCATTCCAACATCCCTATCTCATTTTCTTTAAGGATATAGCCTAATTTCTTTAATTCGTTAATGAGTGCGGCTACCCTGTCGGTTTCTTTTATCTTCAGGCTTTGTATTCCGGAGAAAAGAAACGGTACACCCATAAAACAACAAGTAGCGGCAAAAGTTTGCGCCAAGTCGGGTTCATTGACAAAATCATGGAAAAATTTTTTTGTCCTTTTTTTTGTATTCCTTATGACAATGCTGTCCGGTAGGAATTCAGTGGCGACTCCCAAATCGCTAAAAAGGTTGGTGACGTTGGCATCTCCCTGGAGGCTGTTTTTTCCTAACCCTGCGAGAGTGACTTCTGCTCCGGGGATAAGGGAGACCATCTCGTACCAGTAGGAAGCGGCAGTCCAGTCAGGTTCCACTACAAATTCTATTGCATTGTAAAGTTGCGGTTTTACGATGATGTCATTGCCATCCCATTTAGCCTGTACTCCGCATTTCTCCATCATGCTAAGTGTCAATTGAATATAAGGCTTTGATACAATTTCGTTCTCGATATGCATCACCAGCCCGTTTTCCATTCCGGGGGCTATCATCAACAGGGCCGAAATAAACTGCGAACTGATATTACCGGAGAGGTACACTTCACCACCTTTCAACCTGTGTCCCTTTATTTTCAGGGGGGGATATCCTTCCCTTTCCAGGTAATCGATTTCGGCTCCCAATGCTACAAGTGTTTCCACCAGCGGGTAAATAGGCCTTTCATGCATCCGTTTGGACCCTTTGATGATCCATTCACCTTCCATTCCTGCCAGGAAGGCGGTAAGGAACCGCATGGCGGTACCCGCAGCCTTGATGTCGAACTGGTTAGATTTTGAGTTGAAAGTATCGATAAGCACTTGTGTATCTTCACATTCTGATAAGTTCTTGATGGGATATGGGCTCAAACTCAGTGCGTTCAGGATAAGAGCCCTGTTGCTCATACTCTTGGACGCAGGAAGCTGTACAGTACTGCGAAGCGTCTCGGGAGAAGTTATTCTATATTGTAACGGCATGTCAAAGCTATATTTTCACTGTCAGTCAGACATATATTCATGTGATCATCATTATTTTTAATGCGATCGTATGTCAATTGCAATAGTGATACAAAAATAATACTTTAAATTAAAGGTTGAGCGGTTTCTTTCCGCTTTTAGGTTGTTTTAATTGATTTAAACTTTTTTCTCTTTCCGGTGAAAGACTTTCTCTTTCAGTGATATGGAACTATCCTGTGATCTTACGCAGCCAACCCATGCATAAAAATGGGCAGCATGGCGTTTCTCGTTTTTCAGACAGATTAAATCCTCCATTCCACACCATCCCTGGTGTCCTTTATCTCCACGCCCACCGCTTTCAGTTCATCGCGGATCTTGTCGGAGGTATTCCAGTCCTTGTTTTCCCGGGCTATTTTCCGGATATCGATAATCAAATTCATCAATCCTTCGATCACATCGCTTCCTCCCATGCTCTTCGTTTCGTCGCACAACCCCAATACCTCGAAGATAAAGTCATGCATCAGTTTTTTCAACGCTTCGAGGTCACCGGTGGTAAGGCTTTCTTTCCCATCATTGACGGAGTTGATTATACGTACCCCTTCGAATAGATGAGCTATGAGCATAGGACTGTTAAAGTCATCATTCATCGCTTCGTAGCATTTTTCTTCCAGTGCGGTTATATCTACGGAGGATGACGGTATTGAAGAGGATGCCGACGGAGATAATTTTTCCAATACCGATAAGCTTTCCATCAATTTTTTATATCCTTTTTCGGCGGCCTGCAGTGCTTCATTAGAGAAATCAAGCGTACTCCTATAGTGCGATTGAGCCATAAAAAAGCGTACCGTCATCGGAGAATATCCCTTTTCGAGTAACGGATGGTCACCGGTGAATAATTCTTTAGGTAAAAAGCCGTTTCCGGCTGTTTTAGACATCCGTGCCCCATTTACCGTCAACATATTGGTATGCATCCAGTACTTTGCCGGTGCGGTGTGGTTGCAGGCATTTGATTGGGCAATCTCGTTGGTGTGATGGGTTGCCTGCAGGTCCATGCCTCCGCCGTGTATGTCGAAAGTGGTCCCTAGATATTGGGTGCTCATAGCGGAGCATTCTATATGCCAGCCGGGGAAACCCCATCCCCATGGTGATGGCCATTGCATCAGGGTTTCCGGTTTTGCCTTGATCCAGAGGGCAAAATCGAGCCGGCCATGTTTTTCGTCTTGCCCGCCCAGTTCACGTGTCCCTTCCAGCAGGTCTTCCAGCTTCCGGTTCGTGAGTTGGCCATAGTCATGCTCCTTGCTATATTTCTCCACATCAAAATAGACAGAACCATCCACTTCATAAGCGAATCCCTCTGCCAGGATCTTTTTAATCATTTCTATCTGTTCGATGATATGCCCTGTAGCGGTGGGTTCAATGTTGGGAGGGAGGGTATTGAAGAGCGCCATTACGTTATGGAACCCAATGGTGTATTTCTGTACAACCTCCATCGGCTCCATCTGCTCCAGTCTGGCTCTTTTGGCAAATTTATCGTCGCCCTCATCCCGGTCACCTTCCAAATGACCGGCATCGGTAATGTTGCGTACATAGCGTACCTTGTAACCGAGGTATAGCAAATACCGGTATATCATATCGAAGGAGATAAAGGTGCGGCAATTTCCCAGATGTACATCGTTATATACAGTGGGGCCGCACACATACATCCCTACAAAAGGAGGATGCAATGGCTCAAAAGGTTCTTTTGTTCTACTGAGGGTGTTATATATGACCAGTTTTTTTTCCTTTTCGTTGCTCATAACAAATGATAATTTTTTATGGAGAGACAAAAATACAAATTAAAACTAATGTGCCAATGTGACTCACGATAATAATGAGAATAAAAAAGAAGTGCATTTATGGTGTTGCGTTGCATATTTTTAATATTTTTGCGACTTCTTTTGGATTATCTTAATTATTAAAACAAAAAGTCTTTATGGTACGAAACATTGTTCTATTCGTTGCGATCATGTGTGCGACAGCGACTATTCAGGCGCAGAATCTACAGCTACACTTCGATCCACGTCATTCACTGTATGGAGATAAGGTATTTACACCAATCAATTATTTGACTGCCACTTTTGAGATGTTTAAACCTGACCAGTGGGGGAATACTTTCATGTTCGTGGATATTGATTTCAGTTTTGATAAAAGGAATCCGGGATTGGCTTATACTGAAATTGCCCGTGAGTTTAAAATTGGTGATTTTCCCTTGCTGCCCCATATTGAATATAATGGTGGTTTAGGATTAGTGAGGGCGACAGATGGTGGTTTCTCCATTCCCAGTTCTTATCTTGGAGGGGTGGGTTATCCCTTTCAGTTGGGAAACTTCTTCCTGAGCACTTATGTAGCTTATAAACTGAATGCTTTTGAGAAGACAAGCCATGATGCGCAATGGACCGTTACGTGGAACTCTACCCTTGCAAGCGGAAAACTTTCATTGGCCGGTTTCCTGGATATCTGGAGTGAAAACAAAAATCGTCTGGGAACAGGAGATGAAAAGGGTAAAAAGATGGTTTTATTGAGCGAACCGCAAATATGGTATAACATTACTTCCCAACTTGCAGTCGGTAGCGAGGTGGAGGTAAGTTATAATTTTGTGGCCGGTACCGAAAAATTTTATGCTATCCCCACGGTAGCCACCAAATGGAATTTTTAATATAACTCCCAAACAATCATGCTGGAAAAAATATTCAAATTAAAGCAAAATAAGACAACCGTACGAACGGAACTTGTAGCAGGGCTGATTACTTTTCTCACTATGTCTTATATCTTAGTGGTAAACCCCAATATTCTGGGTGCAACAGGAATGGACAAGGAGGCCCTTTTTACCGCAACCGCGCTTGCCGCGGTTTTGGGCACACTTTTTATGGCATTTATTCCCAACCTGCCGGTGGCTCAGGCACCCGGGATGGGGCTCAACTCCTTTTTTGCGTTTTCAGTGGTAATAGGCCTGGGATATTCTTGGCAAATGGCTTTAACAGCCGTTTTTATTGAAGGTATCATATTTATTATCCTTACCTTTTTTAATGTCCGCGAGTTGATCGTGAAGAGCATCCCGTCTACCATTAAAAATGCTATTCCTGTAGGGATCGGCTTGTTTATTACTCTGCTGGGATTACAAAATGCAGGCCTGATAGTGAAAGATGAAAATACGATGGTTACCCTCGGTGCCATGTCAAATCATCATGTATGGGTAGCTCTGCTGGGACTTATCCTCACAGCAGTACTTTATTATAAGAAAATACATGGTGCTTTCCTGATAGGGATTGCAGCCGCTACCATTTTTGCCATTACCCTTGGAGAAGTCCGGCTGCCGGAAGGAAGTTTGGTATCTCTTCCTCCTGATATCTCACCCATTTTTGTGAAATTTGAGTGGTCGAATATCTTTAGCCTCGACATGCTGATTGTGGTATTCACTTTCCTCTTCGTGAATTTGTTCGATACCATTGGCACATTGCTTGGGGTAACTTCGAAAATAGGTATTACCGATGAACACGGTGATTTTCCGCAAATCAAACGTGCCCTTTTTGCTGATGCACTTGGTACTACTTTCGGCGCACTGTTGGGAACCAGTACCGTAACTTCTTATGTGGAGAGTGCTTCTGGAGTAGCTGTAGGGGGACGTACAGGACTGACCGCCGTTTCTACTGCGGCGATGTTTGCATTGGCATTGTTCTTTGCCCCGCTTTTCCTGATGGTACCGGCTTCGGCTACTGCTCCCGCTTTGATTTTGGTGGGATTATTTATGATTACCTCTGTCGTGAAAATCAATTTTGATGATATGACTGAGGCGTTGCCTGCGTTCCTCACTATTGTGATGATGCCTTTTGCTTTCAGTATTGCCCAGGGAATTGTTTTTGGTATGCTTTCTTTTGTATTACTGAAAGCATTGAGTGGAAAGTTCAGGCATATATCCATCACCATGTGGGTAATCTTTGTATTATTTATCGTGAAGATGGTACTGGATGCAATGAATGTGTTATAAACTGCCAAGCAATGGGTGTAATCGTTTGTGTATGTCGGCCGAAATGACTATTTTTGCGCCCTAAATCAATATAAAATCATAATAATAAATAGCTTATGGCAACAACTGCTGATTTCAGGAACGGAATGTGCATTGATCTGGAAGGCCAGTATTATTTTATCGTAGAGTTTCTCCATGTGAAACCAGGCAAAGGTGCTGCTTTTGTCCGTACGAAACTAAGAAATGTGGCTACAGGTCGTATCCTCGAGAAAACATTCAATTCTGGTGTAAAGGTAGATGAGGTACGTATTGAACGTCGCCCTTTCCAGTATCTTTATAAAGATGATATGGGGTATAACTTCATGAATACCGAAACGTTCGAACAGATTCCTATTCCCGAAGAACAAATTGAAGGAGTAAAATTCTTGAAAGAAGGAGATATAGTGGAAGTGCAGATCCATGCCGAAAGCGGCACGATTCTCACTGCCGAAATGCCGACGCATGTGGTGCTCGAGGTGACTTATACCGAACCGGGCATCAAGGGTGATACTGCCACCAACACGCTCAAACCCGCGACAGTGGAGACAGGTGCTGAAGTGCGTGTCCCCCTGTTCATCAATACAGGTGAAAAGATCAGGGTAGATACACGTGATGGCTCATATGTAGAGCGTGTCAGAGGATAATTGTGGATAGCATTCAGGCAATTATATGGACTTCTACTCTACATTCGATTTTCTTGTACGGTTGCAGATGAATAACGACCGCAACTGGTTCCACGAACATAAATTCGAATATGATGAAGTCAAAGCCGACTTTGAAACTTTTATTAACAGACTCATTGTGCCACTTGCCCAATTGGATTCCACTATCGGGACGAGTACGGCCAATGAGTCTGTTTTTCGTATTTACCGTGATACTCGTTTTTCACACGATAAAACACCTTATAAGACCCATCTCAGTGCCTTTATAGCCAATGGTGGCAGGAAAACCCGCTTTGCCGGTTATTATATTCATATACAACCGGACGAATCGTTTTTTGCCGGTGGTATGTACAGTCCGGATCCGGCCACGTTGGAGTCTGTCAGGAATGAAATTTATCACCACCCCGATGAAATCAGGCATATTCTGAATAACCGGAAATTCAAAAAGACTTTCCCTGTGCTATCCGATGAGGATAGGCTTAAAAAACCGCCTGTCGGTTATCCCAAAGATTTCAAGGAAATCGAACTGTTGAAAAACAAACACTTTATCACCCGTTATCCGCTTGAAAATGAGTTTTTCCTTCAGGACGGGGTGATCGACCGTATCATGCATCTCTGCAAGATACAATATCCCCTCAATGCGTTTTTAAATAAGGCTGTGAAAGGGTGAAAAATCTCGAAATACTTTTCTGGATTAAGTTTGTATATTTAATAGAATTGTATGTAATTGTTTTTTGATTATCTTTAAGCTGTGGTTCAGGAAGAATATAAGGAGATTTTGAAAAATTTGGTAATATGCAAATAATTCTATCACCTGCCAAGTTGATGGACTTTTCCGATAAGAAGAAAAATGTAAAGTCGTCCAAACCGTTGTTTCCGGAAAAGACCGGAGAACTGATAGCCGTTTGCCGGCAACTCTCGGAAAGGGAAATTGCCACAGAGATGAAGATCACAGCCAGAATGGCGCATGAGGTATATGAATATTTCCAGACATTTGATCTGGGGTTTCCTCCCGGACAATCGGCTGCGATTACCTATAACGGGATTGCCTACAAGGGGCTGAATGCCCATGATTTCTCTACGGAAGATTTCGATTTCGCGCAACAACATCTCAATATCATCTCCGGGTTATACGGTATTGTTCGTCCATTAGATGCAATTAAACCTTACCGGCTGGAGATGCAGCGAAAAATTGTCCCACAGGGATATGAAACCCTCTACGATTTCTGGGAAGATACGGTCAATGCGCATCTCTCGAAAAAACTCCGGAAAGGGGACAAGACCATTATCAATGTAGCATCCAAAGAGTATGCAAAAGTAGTGCGGAAGGAGAAGTTGCCGAAGGGTACGAAAATTATTGATATCCAGTTCCTGCAGCAGGAGAACGACGAGTTGAGGCAAATTGTGGTGCATTCCAAGAAAGCGCGTGGATTGATGTCTCGTTTTATCATTAAAAACAAGTTAGTTGATCCGGAAGAGGTGAAAGGGTTTGATTACGAGGGTTATTTCTTTTATCCCCCCCTTTCGAAAGAGGATATCTGGGTGTTTGTGAGATAAAAAAAATTCACTATATTTGCCTTAATTTTACCCTTGAAACGCACCGTTATGAGTAAGTTAAGCATCAAACAATGGGCGGAAGAGGACCGTCCCCGTGAAAAATTACTGCTGAAAGGTGTTTCAGTACTCTCCGACTCGGAACTCCTCGCCATCCTTATCGGTTCAGGCAATGATAAGCAAAGTGCGGTAGAATTAAGCCAGCATATTTTGTCGAAGGCTGATAACGATTTGAACAAACTGGCCCGGATGAGTGTTTCCGATTTGGTAAATAATTTTCGTGGCATTGGACAGGCAAAAGCGGTTTCGTTGATAGCTGCATTGGAGGTGGGACGGCGGAGAAAGTCCGTTGAAACACCACGGAAGAGAAAAATTACCTCGTCGAGGGTGGCGTATGAACTCTTCTATCCACTACTCTCCGATCTTAATCATGAGGAGACATGGGCATTACTGACCGACCGTTCGAATAAGGTCCGCAGCTCCATTCAGGTGAGCCGTGGCGGTATTTCGGGAACGGTAGTCGATATACGGTTGATTTTAAGGGAGGCACTTAGCCAATATGCCTCCGGGATTCTGCTGGGGCATAATCATCCTTCAGGGCAATGCAAGCCTAGTTCGCAGGATATCCTCCTTACCAGGAAACTGAAAGAAGCTGCACAATGGATGGATATCTCTCTGCTTGATCATATTATCGTCTGTGGAGATAATTATTTCAGTTTTGCAGATGAAGGAATCATCTGATATAATTAAACAATATGCCGGATAATCGGTTTAATGAAAAAATGGAATTATGAGCGAAGAATTACAAGCTTTACAAGATAAGATAGTGATCATGTTGCGTACGGTGTATGATCCCGAGATTCCTGTGAATATTTATGATCTGGGAATGATCTACGATGTGGATATTGATGATGAAAACAATGTGACTATCGAGATGACATTCACTTCACCCAGTTGTCCCGCAGCCGACTTTATATTGATGGATGTGCAGATGAAGATAGAATCCATACCCGAGGTCAACCAGGTGGATCTCAATCTCACGTTCGATCCTCCCTGGGACCGGTCGATGATGAGCGAAGAAGCTTTGTTGGAACTGGGCATGATGTGATGTTTGGGGAATAGAACGATTGTTGAATATATTGATTGTGAGAAATAAAATTTATTTTCTTGCCGATGTCCATTTAGGCTCCAAGTCGCATGACGATTCTATTGAGACGGAGCGTAAATTATGCCGGTGGCTGGACAGTGTCAGGGATGACGCTGCGGTGATTTTTTTGATGGGGGATATCTTCGATTATTGGTATGAATACCGGTATGTGGTGCCCAAAGGGTTTACGCGTCTGTTGGGCAAGCTGGGAGAGATGACCGATTCAGGGATAGAAATCCATTTTTTTGCGGGGAACCATGACCTTTGGCTGACCGACTATCTTGCTAAGGAGTGTGGGTTAATCCTTCATTTTGAGCCCTATCTCACCGAATTGAAAGGAAAGAAGTTTATCCTTGCCCATGGGGATGGATTGGGGGATGATTCCCGCTCTTTTCATTTTCTCCGAAAAGTGTTTCACAGCAAATTCCTCCGGAAATGTTTTTCGGCCATTCATCCGCGGTGGACGATACCATTGGCACATGCATGGTCGAACAGCAGCCGGGAAAGCCGGGGTGTGGTGCCTTATATGGGAGAGGAACGAGAGCATCTTGTCCGGTTCGCCAAAGAGAAGTGGAGGGAGATGCCCGATATCAATTACTTTATCTTTGGACACCGCCATATTTTACTCGACTTGCCCATTGCGTCACAGAGCCACTTGATTATATTGGGCGATTGGATCACTCTTTTTTCCTATGCGGAATTCGACGGGGAGGACCTGCAACTGAAAAGGTTTCCCCGATGAGTTAGTTAATAAATCCACTAATTTTTTAATAAGGCCACATTCTAATTCCCAAGTTGTTGAAGAAAATCCCAGATCACGATACCCGCCGTCACCGACACGTTGAGGGAGTGTTTGGTACCGTATTGTGGGATCTCAATGCACCCGTCCGACGCGTCAATTACCTCCTGGGCTACGCCATGCACTTCGTGGCCGAGAATCACCGCATATTTTTCCCCTTTATCCAATTTCAACTCTTCCAATGAAACACTATTTTCTGCCTGCTCGATCGAAAAGACAGTATATCCTTCCGATTTCAGCGTTTTTACGGCTGAAAGGGTTTCTGTGAAATAGCGCCATTTTACCGAATCTTCTGCACCAAGTGCTGTTTTGTGGATCTCCACGTCGGGGGGGGTGCCGGTAATGCCGCAGAGCAGCACTTCCTCTACACGAAAAGCATCTCCCGTACGGAATACCGATCCTATATTATGGCGGCTCCGCACATTGTCGAGCACCACTACCAGCGGTATTTTCTTCGCTTCCCGGAACTCCTCGACCGAAATCCGGTTCAGTTCTTCTATCTTTAATTTTCGCCGTTGCATAAACTAAAAATGGTTTTATTTCACTATTTTACGGATTACAAACCAAATATGGTGAAAAACGGTGGAGATATGACCGTAATACTTTGTCATGATGCGGTAGCGCTCTTTTAGCGAAGAGTTGCGGTTGGCTGTAGTCATTCCTTCATTGAGGTAGTTGATCAATATAAGCCGGGTATTATGGATGGATGCGGCTTTCTTCATCATACGGATGCACCAGTCGAAATCGGATGAGAAGCGGTAGGAGAGGTCATAAGGCTCCGCCAGTTCTCTTTTTACGATAAAAGCCTGATGGCAGACCACCATTCCCTGCTTGAAACTTTTCCACGATAGTTTTTCGGGGGCTTTCAGCCGGCGCATGTGTAGGAAAGTACCTCTATCATCCACGATGGCGGTTTCGCCGTAGAGGATATCGGGCAGATTCGCCGGGTTGAACGTTTGCATCATCCTCTCCACCGTGTCAGGTGTAAAAAAGGTGTCACCTGCGTTCAGGAAACAGAGGTAATCGCCCGTTGCCATCAGGATAGCCTTATTCATGGCGTCATACAGGCCACGGTCGGGTTCGCTGATCCACCTTAATACTTTCCCTGAGTCCCCCCCGAGTCCTCCAGTCCCCGAGTCTTCCAGTTTCCCGGTCTCCTTTTCACTGTGCCGGATCAGCCCCACCGTTCCATCCACCGATGCACCATCCACAATCAGGTGTTCCAATGCAGGGTATGTTTGTTCCTTCACGCTTTTCAATGTTCTTTCCAGCGTTTTTTCAGCGTTAAATGTGACGGTGATAACGGATAGTTTCATCATTTTCGGGCGTATATGGCGATATAAGATGATAAAAATTTCCCCTTCACGGGAAATAATTTGGTGGCATAGCTCAACATCTTCACCCACCTTCTCCTCTTTTGATTTTCCGGTTTCGGTTCGAGCCAGACCATCGGCTTTCCGAGATAATCCACAGAAACATCATACAGGTTGAAAGAGTCCATAATCTCTTTCAGGAAGGATATATTCATGGATTGCAAGTTATGGGCATCCAGATTCTCCTTGTCATATTTTCGTTGTATCTCTCCGTTCAGACCCAGGAAGTTGGGGATAATAATCAATAATTGTCCTTTTTCCGAGAGCAATTCCACATGACGGGCGATTACATCCCGGGTATCTTCGAAATGCTCGATAAAACCCGATGAAAAGACCACGTCATATTTTTTTTCGGAAGAGAAGGCGAAGAAATCGTTGTCGATACATTGTATGGTTCCCTCCGGCAGGTTATTTATTTTTTCGAAATTGCGAACAATCTCTTTGTTGATATGGAAATCGAGTATGGTTACGTCACGGATACCCCGTTGGTAGAAATAAGCGGCATATACTCCGGGAAAACCACCGATCTCAATAAAGCTTATTCCTCTGGTGAGTTTCGGCATAAATTGCTCGAACATTACTTTTTTGGGTATCTTGCCGTATTGGTAATTGCGCCAATAGTTGTCCCAGAATTCCTTATCGGTTATATTATTGTTTTCGTCCATTTTTCAATTTTTTAGTCGCCGCATCAATAAATCACCACATTATCTTGATTTATAAATTTCTTTATATTGTTGTGTGACTTTCTCCTGTGCGTAATGCTCCATCACTTTTTCGCGGGCGTTAGAGGAAAGTGTTCCGGTATCTGCTTCGAATAATGTCCAAAGCAGTCCGTTTGCCAGGTCCTTTGCGTCCTGATAATTTGCCACATACCCGTTCTGCCGGTGGTCGATCATTTCAGGGATCCCCCCTGTATGAAACCCAACGCAAGGAGTACCGCACGCCATTGCTTCCATGATGGTGTTGGGAAGGTTGTCCTGTAACGATGGTGTGACAAACAGGTCGGCAGCATTATAGAGATCCGGCATGTCGTGGGGAGCCACATAGCCTATACTTTGGGTCGGGAGGCTGAATTGTCCCACAATTTCTTCACCGTTTGCGCCGGCGATCAGAAAGAGCAGGTCATTCCGTTTTTGAGCGATCAGCCGGGAAGCTTCTATCAGGTAGTCTATGCCTTTTCGTTTGTCGGAAGCTTTCATTGCTGCGAAGAGTACGATCTTTCTTTCTTTTGGAAGTCCCATTTTTTGACGGATAGCATTTTTATCTTTCGGCAGATAAATTCCGGTATCGATGGGGTTAGGGATGGAAATAACCTTGTGCCCTTGCGTGAGAGGACTTTGCTTCGCTAATTCCATTAACCAGCGGCTACAACCGGTAAATATGATATTTCCTTTACGATAAGTCAATTGCTTTTGGTGATAGACGGAGTATGAAAGGTCTTTCCGGGCAGGCTTTTTCAGATAAGGGCAGTGGCTACAACCGAAGGTGAAAGCGTTGCAGGTACCGGCGTAGTGGCAGATGCCGGTAAAAGGCCACATGTCGTGCATGGTCCACACCACTTTTTTTCCGGAGGAAAGTATATCACCTATCTCTTTGACGGAGAGCATACTTTGGTTTATCCAGTGAAGGTGGATCACTTCTGCTTCCTTGAAAGCAGGAAGTTTTGTCACCGCTACACCCGTATTGGCGATCGATATATCGAACAGGTGCTCTTTTGAAAGACGGTTATGCAGGTAAATGACGCCACGTTCCCAATAAAACTGCATCCTGCTCATCTTTTCACTTCCTGCTGTGAATACTGATGTGTTGACTCCCTGTTTACTACGTACCACCATTGATACCTCGCATCCGGCAAGGTGCATCGCCTGCAATAACCGGGTTGCGGCGATGGCCGCCCCTCCCTGTATGTCGTATGTGCTGATGAAAAGAACCTTCATTGCCGGATATCCAAATGTAAGAATACAAAAATAGTGATTTTATATTATTTGACCGGCTATATTCCGCATTTTCGTATTTTTGGCACCTCATCTCCGAAACTTTCTTGGCAAGTCTTTTGTTTAAAAAATATAAATTGTATTTTTGAACAATTGCAACTTTAATTTTTGAATGAAAGAGCCCTCTAATCCGGACAGTTTTGCTGAATTATATGCTACATATCATCAGAAGTGTTTTTTATTTACACAATCATACGTGCATGATAAGTTTGTGGCAGAAGATATTGCATCTGACGTGCTCATCAAGTTATATGAAATGATCCGTACTGAACAAATTCATAATGTGTCGGCATACTTATTAACCTTATTGAAGAATAAATCTTTAGATTATCTGAAAGCGCTTTCAACCCGGAAGAAAGCCTATGATCATTTGTCTGAACTGGGAATTGAAGAACTGCACTTCCGGATTTCATCATTGGAAGAATGCGATCCGAATATTATTTTCTCAAAAGAGATAGAACAGATTATTGAGCATACGCTTTTGGAGCTCTCCTCTCAAACGCGCGAAATATTTGTTTTAAGTCGCTACGAAAATTTATCCAATAAGGAGATCGCCCTGACGTTGGATATGAGTGTAAAAAATGTGGAATACCATATGTCTAAGGCCTTGAAACTCCTTCGACTGAACCTGAAAGATTATCTTCCTTCGGTACTTCTTTTATTTTTTTTCTAAAAATCTCATTTTTTGTTTTAGGGTTATTCGGGAGAATTTCGTCTTAATTATATACAGGGGTAATCTGGTATCACTAATGATTTATTCAGAATGAATTTTGATTTATTAAAAAAATATCTTGACGGCAATACATCTCAATCCGAAAGAGAAGAGGTGTTTTGCTGGATAAAATCATCTCCGGAAAACGAAAAAGAATTCAATCATTTAAGGCGGTTACAGGATATCTCTCTCTGGCGTTTGTCGGGGGAAAAACATATTTTATCGCGCAAAAAGCAAAGGAAGATGATATCTCCGATTTTTTGGGGTATTGCAGCTGTTTTTTTAGCAGGAATATTCTTATCGGTTTTTATTTATCATCGTGATTTTTTCGGACAGGACGAAGATATGGCTTTGAAGGATAAGTTTATGGGCATGCAGCAGATTGTGGTTCCTGCCGGGCAGTCAGTAAAGCTTCTTTTAGCCGATGGAACGAATGTCTGGCTCAATTCCAAATCGAAATTGGTATTTCCTTCTACTTTCAATGATAGTCAGCGGGTCGTGCAATTACAGGGTGAAGGTTTTTTTGAAGTAGCCCATGATCCGCAACACCCTTTTATTGTGGAAGTAGATCGGTATAGTGTGAAAGTTTTGGGGACGGAATTCAACGTGAAGGCTTATAACCCCGATAAGCACTTTGAGACCTCATTGCTGAGTGGAAGTGTAGAAATTAACCGGAAAGAATCATCTGAAAACCTGCTTTTAAAACCACAGGAATGTGTCATCATCACAGATAGTGAGGTAAAGCTTACAACAATTGATACAAACAGTTTCCTTTGGAGGGATGGTATCCTCTCCCTCGATAACAGGAGCATATATGAAATAGCTTCATTATTGGAGCAGTACTACGACACTAAAATCAATATTGCGGAAGGCAGGACCATGACTCGAAGATATACCGGGAAATTCAGGCTTCAGGATGGAGCCGCTCATATCTTGAAAGTACTTGAATTGCAAAATGATTTTAAGGTCGGAAATGATACGATAAATAATCTGATCACAATAGAGTAAATTGACTATAGAGTGAAGGCAAATCAGATAAAATAGCATTTATCTGATTCAATTTTTTACCAATTAAATAACAGTTGCAGTTTAATAATTAAATGGAAAAAGAATGAAGAACATTCAAGAGAGAAAAATGGACTTTTTAATCAGGCCGATATTCGGGGTTGTATTAAAAAAGCATCTTGTTACACTATGTTTGTTTAGCTTTTTTGCATTCTCTTTGCATGCAAAATCACAGGATGTAAAGGTGAATATACGCATTGCAAATGAATCGGTACAGAAAGTATTGTCCGAAATCGAGAATCAGACAGACTATTTGTTTGTGTATGATGCCAATGAAGTGAATGTATCCAGAAAAGTTTCTGTGAATGCCAACGGCAAATCCGTAGAAGAGGTGCTCGCCGACTTGTTCAAGCAGACTGGTATTGTTTCCAGAGTGGAAGGGAACAATATTATTCTTGTAAGAGGCTCGGCTGCTGCCAAAGCCAATCAACAGTCCAACCGGCCGATTTCCGGAAAGATTGTGGATGAAAACGGTGAAGCCATTATCGGTGCCAACGTTACGGTTGTAGATAATAGTACCATCGGTACGGTGACGGATATCGACGGTAACTTTTCATTGTTGGTGCCTGAGAATGCTGTCCTGAGGATCACTTATATCGGGTATCTTGAGCAAGATATCCCGACCGCAGGAAAGAACTCTTTTAATATTGTGCTGGCGGAAGATGTCACCAAACTCGATGAAGTAGTTGTGATCGGATATGGCACACGTCAACGTAAGAGCATTACCGGATCTGTCGATCAGGTTGGTTCAGAAGTCTTCGAAAATCGACCGGTAAGTAATGCGGTGACCGCATTACAGGGAGCTTCGGCCAATCTGATTATTCAGCAAAAGAATATGAATCCTAATGACAATAGCTTGAATATCAATATTCGTGGTGTAAGTACGATGGGAAATAACGATCCACTGATTGTGATTGATGGATTGATTTCCAGTACAGGGACGTTGAACAACCTCAACCCGAACGATATTGAGAATGTATCAGTGTTGAAGGATGCGGGAAGTGCGGCGATCTATGGATCGCGTTCTGCCAACGGTGTGGTGCTGATAACTACGAAGAAGGGTTCCTCTATTGGGAAACCGGTAGTTACTTTTAATGGACTGGTAGGGTATCAAAATCCCCGTATTTTGTTCCAACCGGTAAAGGGTTGGCAAAACGCCATGTATCGCAATGTGGCTGACATGAATGCCGGAAACTCCCCGACATTTACACCGGCACAAATCCGGGACTTGTATGATCACCGGAGCGAAGAATACTGGTACTTCGATGAAATTATGCAGAAAGCCTTGCAGCAGGCCTATAACTTTACGGTATCGGGAGGTAACAGTGGAACAACCTATATGGTTTCTGCCGGATATTTCAATCAGGGTAGCAACTTTGTCGGTAATTTCGGCCTGGAACGGTACAATTTCCGTAGTAACCTTACTACCGAATACGGACGGTTCAAACTGACTTCCATCATGGCATATAACCGTAACAGCCAACGGACGGTTGCCGGAGGTACAGGAAATGTGATTATCAACTCTTCACGTATCCCGCCCTATTATTATTATAAATTTCAGGAAAACGGGAAGTGGCTGGTTAATAATATTATCGGCGACGATAATACGATGGCCTACCTGAAAGATGGTGGTTACGAGAAAAAATCCGAAGACAATTTTATCGGTAGTATGAACCTCGATTTCAAGATTATGGATGGGCTGACTGCCAAAGGATTGGCCGGATTGGATCTGACGCAACATCATCGTTTCCGCCGCGACAAGCAAGTACCGCTATATGCATCGGGTGACGCGGCAGAACCGGGTCCCAGTATTCATTCCAACCGGTTGACGGAAGATTTCAACAACAAAAGGTATACGTTGAGCACACAATTTATGCTTGACTTCGATCGTACTTTTAATGTGGATCATCATATTACCGCTTTATTAGGTGCATCCAATGAGTCTTATACTTCCAAATCCAGCCGTATCGCATGGAGATATACCGATAAAGACCTGGGATTACCCACTACCGATGACAAAGAGCCCGATCCGAATATCTATAACTCGATAGGTACTGATGGTGATGGAAATCCTGCGACCGACGAAACCAGTATTTCCTCTGTTTTTGGGCGTGCAGGCTATAGTTATATGGACAGGTATTATGCCGATGTGTCGTTTCGTTACGACGGATCATCGAAATTCGCAAAAGACCAGCGCTGGGGATTCTTTCCTTCATTTTCGGCCGCATGGCGTTTGAGTGAAGAGAGTTTTATGGATAGTTATAAATCGTCTGTGGGTGATTTGAAATTACGTACTTCTTATGGCGTACTGGGTAACCAGAATGTGACCAATTATTCTTATCAGACTGTTTACCAGATGTCCAAAGATAGTTATGTGTTCAATAATGAAGCTGTGCCCGGCACCGGTTTTACCGTCGGGAATCCCTTCCTTACATGGGAGAAGGCCGGTACCTTTAATATTGGGGCGGATGCCACTTTCCTGAATAACAGCTTGTATGTGGCGCTGGATTACTTCAACAAAACCACCTGGGATATCCTTTTGTCGCCTGAAGTGGCTTCTGTTTTCGGTACTACTGCTGCGAAGGAGAATGTGGGTAAAATGAAAAACCAGGGTTGGGAGGCTACCATATCATATCGGTTAAAGACGGGTGATTTCAATCATAATTTTAATTTGAATATTTCCGATTCGAGGAATAAAGTCACCGATTTCGCAGGAAAAGAGCGTATCGATAATAGTGACCAGATGTATAAGCTGATTCGCAAAGGAGAAGCGTTGGGCAGCTATTTCGGATATAAGACCGACGGTTATTTCCAGAGTTATGAAGAAATTTCCGACAGTGCCTTGCCAATCGGAGCCTCGGTACAACCGGGTGATGTGAAATATGTGGATATGAACGGAGATGGTGTGATCGATGAAAAGGACCGTGTTGTCCTTGGAAATGCTTTTCCGCGTTATACGTTTGGGTTTACCTATGATGTCGCTTATAAGAACTTCGACTTCCGAATCTTCCTGCAAGGGGTAGGCAAGCGCGACATGTATGTGCGTGGAGAATTGATAGAACCTTTCCATTCCAATTACTCGTACGCCATTTACCGGCATCAGCTTGACTATTGGACACCTACCAACCCCGATGCCCGCTGGCCTCGTCTGGTGGCACCCGGATCCATGTCGAGTAACAATAACTGGGGAAAGGCCGGCACCGATATTTATTTGTTGAACGGTGCATATCTGCGTGTAAAGGATATCCAGTTAGGATATACATTACCAAAGGCACTGACCAGCCGTTATGGGGTACAAAAACTGAGGATAAACGTCAATGCACAGAATCCATTGACATTCTCAAAGAACTCATTCATCGACCCCGAATCATCCGAATTCGGAAGCAATATGGGTGGTATCGAAGGAGTTGGTGCCAATAGCGCCCGTAATTATCCTACATTGGTCTATTATGGATTTGGATTTGATTTAGAATTTTAAAACATGGATGTTATGAACAACAAGATAATAAAATATATATTTTCAGGTATTGTTTGTATGTCATCATTCCTTTTTATTGCCTGCAATGAACTCGATTTGACGCCAACGAACAAGTTTACCGACCCCACCTACTGGACCTCCACCGAAAAGGCTTCTGCCGTATTGAGCATGGCTTATAGCCAGATGCATGATGCCGGGAAATTTTTCTCCGACGAAAAACTGACCGACAACCTTTATCAGGGACGCGGAAATCCCGACGAGAAAATAATTACCTCGGGGCAGGCTGATGCTGCACTTGGATTGTTTCGCGATCGATGGAAAAATGCTTTTGAAGGCATTAAAACCTGTCACGTGTTCCTCGAGAACGTGGATCGTGTGCCGGGAATGGACGAGCCATTAAAGACGAGGATGAAGGCTGAAACACGGTTTATCCGTGCGTTTATCTTCTTCACCCTCTCCAATCATTACGGCGATGTGCCCCTGTTCGACCATGACGTTACCGTGCAGGAGGCAAACAGCATAGAGCGGTCTCCAAGGTCTGCCGTACTCGATTTTGTAAGGACAGAGCTGAATGCCATCGTGTCGGACCTCCCCACGAAACAACAATATGGTGCGCAGGATAATGGTCGTATCACCAAAGGCGCTGCCATGGTATTGCTTGCACGTACCTACCTGTATGAGAACGATTACCCGAATGTGGCTGCGATTACCGGGAAGATCATGAATGGGGATTATGGTACCTATTCCTTGTTTCCGAGTTATGAAGGGTTGTTCCTCCCGGAAAACGAGTACAACCGTGAAGTAATTCTGGATCTGGGTTATAAGTTGACACTCAGGACATGGGGCGAGTACTACGATGCCATCCCCATTTCAGCCGGTGCGCGGATCAACGGCTTTGCCCCTACCCAGGAACTGGTGGACGACTATCTGATGATAAACGGTAAAACCATCAAGGAATCCGGCTCAGGGTATAGTGAAGATGCCCCCTATGTAAACCGCGATCCGCGTTTTGGGCTGACGATCGTTTACCACGGATATCAATGGAAAAAAGGCGACGGTTCTGTTTCTACCATCTATATTAAACCCGGTACCGGCACCACCGACCAGGAAAAACTGGATGTGTATGCCGGACAGGGGCAGAATGCTTCTTCTACCGGATATTACCTGCGTAAATATTTCGATCCCACAGCTCCCGAAGGAAGCATCGCCGCAGGACTGAATATTATCCTGATGCGTTATGCCGATGTGCTTCTGATGTACGCCGAAGCCAAGAACGAAATGGGAGAGATGAACGAGACGGTGTGGAACCAGACCATCCGTCCTATCCGTGAGCGAGCAGGCTTTACCGATGTTTCCGCGTTGGCTTATCCGGCCGGCGGCAACCTGCAGGATATCATTCGTCGTGAACGCCGTTGTGAACTGGCGATAGAAGGGTTGAGACTGTTTGACATCCGCCGTTGGAAAACGGCCGAAACGGTATTGAACGGCCGGCCGACTGGTGCCCGTTTCGAAGACAATAATACCACCTATATCCGTTTGGAAGAACGTAAATTCAACAGGGAGAGGGATTACCTGTTTGCCATTCCACAGTCGGAACGGGATATCAATAAGAATCTTACCCAAAATCCCAATTACTAATGATTTAGACACATGTATATGAAACGAGAAAAAATACAAATCGGTATGATCGGTATGGCACTCATTGCCGCCCTTGTTTTTGCTTTTGGGGCTTGCAGCAGTGATCTGGATGTAAGACATCTGGGTGTTACAGCTGTGAAAAAATTGTATAACCCCCATGATGATAAGGCTTTGATCCTGAAATCCACGGCATCCATGACTTTTTCATGGGAGCCCGCCTATGCGGAAGATGGCAGTGGCGTATTATACGAAGTGGTATTTGACAAGATGGATGGGGACTTCTCCAATCCGCTTTATGTGCGGCCTTCCGGTAACAATGGGAGTGAAAACGAAGCGGTTATATCGCATAAGGAACTGAATAGGATTGCTGCCATGGCAGGAATAGAAGCAGCTCAACAGGGAACATTGAAGTGGACGATATTTTCTTCACGGGGAATTAATCCTGTAAAGGCACTCGAAGAGCGTACCCTCACCCTGATCCGTTTAGCCGGTTTAGCCAATATTCCCGAACAGCTTTATATCACGGGAGAAGCTACGGAAGTAGGTGACGATTTGTCGAAAGCCTTGATGATGAAGAAAGTGGGAGATGATGAATTCGAAATATATACCCAACTCGAAGGGGGGAAGTCATTCAGGTTTGTGAGTGCCAAAACCGGGACGCCACTCGATTTTTCAGTCGATGGGGCTAAACTGGTAGAGGGCGGGACATCCTCCGTATCCACCACCGGCATATATAAATACAGGCTGGACTTCAGTACCGGATCGTTTGAGACAAAAGAAGTGACAAAGGTCGTCCTTTTCCTGAACTGGGCGCAACGTGAAATAGAATTGCCTTATAAAGGTTTGGGCGTATGGGAACTTACAGATTATACCATTACCGGTCTTACCGGCAGCGATAATTCCGACGATCGTTATAAGTTCCGTATGGAAAGTTCGACAGTCAAGACTGAATGGAGATCAAAGAGTAGCAACGACAGCAAGCCGACCGGAAATGCCTCCTATTATTATATGGAGGAAAGGGATAATGTTACCCAATGGACAAATAATGAAATTTGGAAAACTCCTGCTACCGACGGATGGAGTGACAAAACATATGACTTTATGTTTTCTCTGAGTACTTCCGGTGAATATACCCATAATTTAGTCATCAAATAAGAGAAGAAGAATGAGAACACTATTGATAAAAATAACATTTGTGATCGTTTCACTGTTGGCTTTTTCGGCATGTAACGATAAGATGGGCGAAACCGATTCGCGGTTGGCGCCGGTAAACGAATTGATTGAACCACTCAATGAGAGGGATATCGTGTTAAACCCCTCCGCTTCGGCTGACCTCTATTTTGAATGGGAATATGCCGATCTGTCTGTCGGGGGTACTTCTATTTATTATGTCGCCTTTGACAAGGTTGACGGCGACTTCTCTAATCCGGTCTACACGGTGAAAGCAGATAATAACGGGATTTATAATCATGCGACCATTCCCCACTCCCAAATCAACAAGATTGCCGGCATGATGGAGATACAACCAATGGAAAAAGGCTCATTCAAATGGACAGTTTTTTCCTCCAAAGGAACTCACACGGTAAAATCGCCGCAGGAGCATGCAATTACCATCACACGTCTGGCAGGGCTTGAAGACCCGTTAGATTTGTATATTACGGGGGCCGGTTCAGAAGCCGGGCCCGATATATCGAACGCCCGGAAGATGACTTCGCTCGGATCAGCATCCTACGAAATATATATGAAATTAAAAGCGGATGAGCCATTCTATTTTGTCGAGTCCAGAGACGGTACCCCCCTGGTATTTTCCATCTCTGCGGAAGACCATGTAAAAGAAAGAGGCACTTCTACAGTTAGTGAAGAAGGGGTATACCGTATTGTTATCGATTTTAATACTACCACGGCCACCCTCTCCCTTGTCACCAAGATCGGATTCTTTTTCAGTCCGTCCAATGAGATTCTGTTTGAACTGCCTTATGTGGGTAATGGTATATTCAAGGCCACACAACAAACCGTCACTTTTAAACAAGAAGGATGGGGCAGGGATGAACGGTATAAATTCAGGATGTTTGTCAAAGAAGACAGAGGTAACGGGGATGAAAAAGAACTCGAATGGGGCACGCTTAATCAGACTGACTCGCGCCCCGATGAGGATAGTCCCGAATCTTATTACTACCTGCAACTCCTGGCTAATCCCAATCAGTGGGATAATATATGGAAGCTGATGGGTGATTTTGATGGCGTTCCTGCCGATTATGCCGTCTATCTCACGGCTGATAAACCTTATACGCATTCTATCAGTAAATAAACAGCATTGAAATGAAAAAAATATTTTATATCGTATTACTCTCTTTGATTGTTCTCTCGTGCGAGAAAGAGGATGGGCCCGTCAACAACGGCTCCGGCGGTCTCAATGTCAATTGGGCCGCCGCCGCCGACAGTAGTGCTACGGCACTCACAAATTCTTTCTGGAATGCCGGAGGCAAATATTTCAACTACGACAGCAACGGCAAGACCGACTTTCACTATTGGCCACAGGCACATGCGTTGGATGTATTGGTCGATGCCTACCTTCGTACCGGCGACAACGCCTACAAGAACTATTTCGACCAATGGTTCGAAGGGGTGAAGATCAAGAACGGCAATACCTTCGACAACCATTTCTATGACGACATGGAGTGGATTGGCCTTGCCATGCTGCGGGCGTATGATGCCACCAAGGATGATAAATTCAAGGCTGCCGCCATCGAGATATGGGGGTATATTAAAACCGGCTGGTCGGATGCTGCCGGGGGAGGTATTTTCTGGAACAAGGAGCGGAAAGGAAAGAACGCCTGTTCCAACGGACCCGCCTGTATCCTTGCCGCACGTTTATACCAGCGCTTCGGCAACGAAGAAGACAAGGAATGGGCGTTAAAAATCTATGATTGGGAGAAGTCGGTACTTTTCAACTCCAATACCGGTGCTGTGTATGACAATATCGATATCACTTCCGGCGACATTCAAAAAGATTGGGTGTTCACCTATAACCAGGGAACCTTTATCGGTTCGGCGATAGAATTGCACCGGATCATGGGTGAGAGGGCATACCTGAACGATGCTGTGCGTGCTGCCAATTACACTATTGGCTCATTGGTCAGCAATTCCATCCTGAAAAGTGAAGGAACCGGTGATGGCGGGTTGTTCAAGGGAATCTTTATCCGTTATTTCACCGAATTAATCCAACAGGAGCGTCTGGACAAGGGAGATCGGCGGCGTTATATCCAGTTCATGAAATACAATGGCGAAACCCTGTGGTTGCAAGGTACTGCCAAACCGGCCGTATTGTTTGGCCCGGATTGGAGGAGCAAGCCTGCCTCCCTCACCGGCCTGACCGAACAGTTGAGCGGTAACATGCTAATTGAAGCCATGGCATTGCTTGAGAAAGGCGAATACCTGCAATAAATAAGAAGGATCCCCCTTTCAAAAGGGATAATTTATGTTATAAAGGGAAATCCCGGCCAGGGGGTTTCCCTTTATATGTCATCGGGTATTTTTCAAATCACCGGATAATTTGGTTGAGTAAAATGAGAATGTTATAGTTGTACAACTATAATGCACTTTGAATCATTAAAGTTCATGACGATGAAAGTAATTAGTTCGGCGGAATTACGCAATAATATGGAAAAATATCCGGATACTGCCAGGACTAAAACGGTAATTATCCAAAGAGGGGAGATCCGAAACGTTTGAACTGACAAGACAGAATGATCTGCCGGAAGATTTCCACAGGGCCATTTCAATGGATGAAACGCATTTCAATATCTGTCAAAGTAATAAATAATCAAAATTTGTATCATTCTTTGTTACCATACTATCTTCCCGAAAAGCTCGGTAATTTTTTCTCGCAAAGAAGTATCGTCAGCCGCAGGGCGATATCCTTGAATGGTATTTATACCGCAAGAGTGTGTAGTAATAAGCAAAATATCCCTACTTTTGTCGGGTGAAATAAACATTGAGATGGCCGATTCCACACTGAAGAAAAAAACAACCCGTTCTCTTTTCTGGAGCTTTGTCGATAAATTTGGGCAACAGATACTCAACTTTGTGAGCATGCTTGTGTTGATGAACATTGTCACTCCGGATGCGTATGGGCTGATCGGGTCGCTGGCGGTGTTTACGGCATTCTCCACAATACTGATCGATAGCGGTTTCGGGAGAACACTACTGAATAAGAAGAATATAACGGATGTAGATTATTCTTCTGTGTTTTATTTCAATATTTCGTTGGCTTTGCTCCTCTACCTCATTCTTTTTTTTATAACTCCCTTTCTGGGAATAGTATTCAATACTCCCGAGATTGTGTCGATTGCCAGAGTTATGTTTCTTTCAATAATTTGTAATGCATTTGGACTGATTCCTCAAACGATTATGACATTGAGGGCAGATTTCAAAGGTATAACAAAAATTAATTTATTTGCCATGCTTCTTGCTAACATAATTGCCATCGTGATGGCAATAAATGGCTATGGAGTGTGGGCGTTGGTGGCGCAAATCCTTTTGCTTGCAGTGCTGCGGAGTCTCTTTTTATGGCTTTATACTCGTTGGCACCCCCGGATAATCTTCAGCGGCCAGAAGTTGAGAAGCTTTTTCGCTTTCAGTAACAGACTTTTATGTTCTTCCATAATTTCCGGTATAACCAACAATATTTATCCAAGTTTGATTGCTGCATATTATCCCATGCAGCAGGTAGCCTATTTCAACCAGGCAAAAAAATATCAGGATATACCATTCCTTACCCTTTCCAACACATTCCGTTCTGTGGCGATGCTCGTCTTATCGGAAATCAACGAAGACCGGGAGAGATTAGTCAGGGTGGTCAGTAAGCTTATCAAATCCATTGCCTTTCTCTCTTTCCCGATTGGACTTTTGATGGTCTTGTTAGGGGAGCCGTTGTTTTACCTGTTTTTTAAAGAGAAATGGCTTGCTTCCGTACCTTTTTTTCAGGTACTCACTTTTGCCGGGATGTTATCTCCATTTGTTTTTATTTTCAATGAGTTGTTCATCGCGAAAGAAAGGTCTGCCTTTTTTCTGGGACTTGAGATTGTGAAGGGAGTAGTTCTGATTCTGTTAATTGTACTTCTCTTTCCGAAAGGTATTATGGCTCTGGCTGTCAGTTGGATTGTTTATATGGTCATCACGTTGTCTATTTCTGTTTTTTTGTCGGGACGTCTTATCGGTTACAGCCTTTCCCATTTTCTGAGGGATACGTCGCCTTACCTGCTCACTGCCCTTGTATCTGTGGGGGCTGCCTATTTTACCACGTTAGCCCTTCATCACACTTTGCTCTATATCACAGTCAAATTTTTTATTGCTTCTGTTTTGTATCTCCTTATATGCAAAGGACTAAAATTGGAAATGTTGAAAGAGATTGAGGATTGGTTTGCCGTTTTTAAACGGAAGAAGTAAAAGTTTCTTTTAATGGCTGTTGATATCAAATCTGTCAAATCTGTCAAATGCTGCCAATACTGAATTTGTAATTTTATACCTCATTTTGTTCCGTAGCTATTTCCGGTAGAAGCCGAAATCCCCTTAAGGACCCGGTATGCCCTGAATGGCCCAATCGGGTAAGTTCTTCTTAATTCATAAAGTCTTTTGTACAAAATCATCTACCGTATGAGTAGTCATATATCTATTCCCGTTTATAGAAAGAAAAGTATTCCTGTTTTTTATAAAATCGGCAATACTTTCCGGTGAATTATCTTTTATCCGATAACCTAAACGATATCTTTTGACTAGTTTCCCGATAAATTTTTCATTGGGTACAACAATGGGCTTTTGGAAGTTTGCGGCGTATCCAATGATTCCACTGCTGTAAGCTGTATTGTAGTATGGAGCTACAATTACCGAGCAGGCTTCACATAATGAAGAGAGAAAAGAGGGTGGACAAAATTCATCGAAAACAAGAATTTGGGCCTTATTTTTTAAGGCATCCGTCAAATGGTAAAATTTCTCTTTTATATCGTTATTCACTTTGCCGGCGAAAATAAAGCAACAATCTTTCACTTCATCATGAGAGAGTAAAGAAATGGCATGCAGGATATTTAAAGTACCTTTTCGGTAGCTCATCGAACCAAAATGAAGGAAAATCTTTTTTCCGTCTTCTATGCCAAGACTCTCTTTTAAATTTTTATCGTTTTCTTTGTCAACAGTAAGAGGAAGATAGGGATCAGGCAGATAGTGAAACTTCTTCGTCTTGAACTTCTTGTTCATATAGGTTGCTGCTACAGGGTCATTGAGCAAAAAAAGATGTTTGTATTTTTTAATAGGGATAACAGAAAGCAATGTCAGGGCATCTTTCACCCGAGCAACTGTTTTTTTCGATTGCCATTCATACAAGTATATATAATAAATGATCCCTGAAATGGTTGATCCTGATCTGAAGAAAAGAGGCAACCATGGCATATATTCGGCAATACTGATGAAAAAGGTATCATCTACCTTATATTTTTTTGCAAGTTTAGAGGCAATGCCAACCAAGCCAGAAATGCGTGCTATTTTATGTTTAGAATGCAAGGATTGAATTTGCCGATGGTCCAAGAATAGAAAAGTAATATTATCGGCTTCACGCCAAATATAGTTTTTTTTCATTTCTTCAAATTCTTCTGATACGGCAAAATAGTACTGTGTACCGGAATTCTTTATGGCTCCTTCATGCAAATGATGGATATATTCCAGTCGATGTCCGGAGAGAAATGGTTCAAAGATGAGAATTTTCCGCATAAGAGATCTTTCTCCAGTTTTTTATTTGTATACAAGACTGAAATGTCGGTTCACCCTCCGTTTCACTTTTGCCCAAAATGAATTGGTTTTCCCATAATATCTTTCGATAGCTTTTCGTGCGTCTTTGCACTCTTCTATTTCTGAAATGCCGATCGATAGTTTTTGAGTGTATAGATGTGTGGCGAAAATATCCTGGGAACCGCTGTGTGTACCGCTACCGTCAAACCCGATATTCTTTACCAACGATCTCCCGGCATTGACTGAAAGCATATCTTTCAGAAATAGTGAAGCATTCCAGCGAATAGCCCATGAATTGTTTTGTCCTTTCACCTGCCGTCGGAGCATTCGCGTGTAAGGGTATTTACCGTTAAAATCAAATGTTCGGGAAAGTTTTCTGCTTTTGATTTCATTCAATAAGGCTTTCCCATCGGAATTAAACTCTTGCCATGCCCTTTTCCACGTTGCCCACCCCCAACTTCCGGCCCATTTTATCAGAAAAGCGTCCGGCAGTTCCGGCAGGGGATAGCAATACCCGTGTATATGCCCGATCCTGTTTTCGTTCTCAAACATATCAAGGGCTTCATTCATGAATGTAAGAAAATAGGGGGAGGTCACTAAATCATCTTCCATTACGATAACTTTTCCGTATTCTTCTATCACCTTGGTAACACCCCCAATAATGTTATTTGCCAATCCCTGGTTATCGTTGTTCTCGATAATGTGAACTTTTCGGAATCCATCAATGGCATGAATGATTTTGCGTACCTCTTTTACATCCTTTGCATCTACCTCGTCTTTACATCCGTCTGAAAATACGAACAACTCGCTCTCCTTGCAAAGTTTATTTTCAAGGAGGGCGCTTAGCGTTTTCTGCGTGTGGAGAGGACGATTATAAGTAAATAACAGGACGGGGGATAGGGACATTGGTCTGCAATTTAAAAATCGGTTTTAGAGGATAATATATTCCGCCGTAGTACCTGTAGCGATACCTGTTTGCCCACCTTTATACCTTTTTGTGTGAGCTGTTCCTCTACCGTCCGGTAAGCCAGCTCGGGATTGTTATTATCGCCGCTGAGGTGGCATAGCCAGATATTCCGGAGGTCGGACGAGTAGTTATTGGCCAGGAACTCGGCAGTCTGCCGGTTGCTCAGGTGTCCCGATCCGGAACAGATACGTTGTTTCAAATGATAGGGATAACGGCCGTTGTTGAGCATTTCTTCATCGTAATTGGTCTCGATGACGAGGTGATTGGCTTTGCAGATATAATAGGCCACTTCGTCGGTAATGCAGCCCACGTCGGTGGCCAGGGTAAACCTATGGTTGCCGAACCGGATAAAATAACCGGAATTGTCCACACTGTCGTGGGGTACGTCGAAAGCGGTGATCTGGAAATCCTCAATCTGAAACGGTTTACCTTTCTCGATATATTGGGTGGATCCGTTGAGACTGTTACGGATAAGCGGGTGGTTGATAATCGCCCGGTGCACCTCGCGGGTGGCATAGACCGGGATATGCAGTTTTTCCCCGAGGTAACCCACCGATTTGATATGGTCGTAATGGTCGTGTGTGACCAAAATAGCCATGATCGACGAGAGCTCTATACCGTACTGTGCGAGCCGCTTCTTGATGACGCGCGGCCCTATGCCGGCGTCGATCAGGATACCCCAACGGGAATTCCCCAGATAGTAGCTGTTGCCGCAACTGCCGCTGCTCAGGCTGAAGAAACAAATTCGTTCCGATGGAAAAAGTTCGTATTGCATGGCTAATCGATAAAATCTTCAAAATAACGGGTTATATGCGCATGTAGATGCACCCGGTCAGCTCCCATCATATTGTGTCCGTGGCCGGGGTAGACAAAGAAATCGGGGTGTGTGCCCGCCCTGATACATGCTTTCAGGAATTGCAGGCTGTGCTGCATCACCACAGTGGGATCTTCGTCGCCATGGATGATGAGCAGGCGGTCTTTCAATTGACCGGCTTTGGGTAAGAGGCTGCTTTCGGCATACCCTTCCGGATTTTCATCCGGTTCATCCATATAGCGTTCGCCATACATCACCTCATAATATTTCCAGTCGATCACCGGTCCTCCGGCCACACCCACCCTGAAGAGGCCGGGATAGCGGAGCAACAGGTTGATGGTCATGAAACCGCCATAACTCCAGCCGTGTATTCCCATCCTGTCCCTGTCCACATAGGGGAGGGAGTGCAGGAATTCCACCCCTTTCCTCTGGTCTTTGGCCTCTTCCACGCCCAGTTGGCGGTGCGTCACCTGCTCAAAGGCAGCGCCCCTGTAAGAAGTGCCGCGGTTATCCATTACGAACACCAGGTATCCTTTTTGCGCCATGTAGGTCTCCCATCCGCCGGAGCCATATCGCCAGCGATTGCTTACCATCTGGGAATGAGGGCCTCCATATACATAGACCGCCACGGGATATTTTTTAGAAGCATCGAAACCGGCCGGTTTCACCAACCGGTAGTAGAGGTCGGTACTGCCGTCCGCCGCCTTGATGGTGCCCGGTTCCACAGAAGGCATCTCAATGCCTTCATAGGGGTTGTCTGCCGCCGCCAGGAGGGTGGATTTTCCTTTGCGGGTGTCTATGAGCCGGAGTTCTCCCGGATTATCGTGCGCCGAGAACCGGTCGGTGAGGTATCTTCCCGAGTGGCTTATGGCTCCCGAATGGATGCCCGGTTGAGTGCTGAGATGCGTGGTCTTGCCGTTCTTCAGCTCCACGCTGTAGAGATGCCGTTCCATCGGCGTGGGGTCGGTCGATACAAAATAGAGGTTTTCTCCTTTCTTGTCGATGCCGATGATATCGGTCACTTCCCAATCTCCCCGGGTGAGTTGACGGTTCAGTTTTCCCGACCGGTCGTAGAGATAGAGGTGGTTAAAGCCGTCCCTCCTGCTCTGCCAGATGAATTGGTCTCCCTTGCTGTCGGTAAAGAGTACGGGGTGTTCCGGTTCCACATACCAGGGATTGATCTCTTCGAACAAAGTCCGGTCGAAATCGCCGGAGGCAGCATGGTAGCGGTTCAGCTTCATATGGTTTTGTCTGCGGTTCAGCTCGGCAACATAGATAGACGATGCATCCGGGTTCCATGCAATGTTGGTGAGATAATGTTCATCCGGTGTGCCCGTTTTCAGATAGATAGTCTCACCGGTAGTGGTGTCATAGATGCCGATGGTCACATGGTGGCTTTTCATTCCTGCCATTGGATATTTGACAGGTTTTGCTTCTGCCGTCCGTTTTGAAATATCCACCAGTGGATAGTTGGTCACCATGGTCTCATCCATACGGTAGAAAGCCAGTTTCTTGCCGTCGGGCGACCAGAATATGCCGCCGTCGATGCCGAATTCGTTGCGGTGTACCGCTTGTCCGCACACAATACCCGGGTCCTCTTCCCGGGTGACGGTCCTCTCTTCACCATCCCGGTTCCTGATGAAGAGATTGTTCCCGATGGTATAAGCCAGATAGTGGTTGTCAGGAGAGAGTAGATGGTTTTCGCTATTATCGGGGAAATTGAAAAAAGTCTCCAATCCCATTTTCTCCGTATTAAACAGTCCTGCGCCTTTTGTTGTAAATACCCGTATCACCGGGTTACCATCGGAGGGAAAGGAAAGATATTTTACGTGCCCGGGTTGATTGGCAGACTTTCCCTTTATGCCGAGCTGATCAAAGATGAGAAACAGTTGCCTGTTATCCGGGTTTGCGAGGTCTTCCACAATCCATACAGAGTCGTTGCGCAATACTATCAGCCGGTCGCCATACCATTGAAACTGTGTGGGAATCCGAGGGGTGAAACGGGTATACTCTTTCCCGCCCGGAATCAACTCTTCCAGCGTAAATTGTCTGATCTCCTGTGCTGCAAGCGTTGCAGTAAAAAGGGATATCAGAATAAAGAGAAAATGTTTATTCATAATGCAGAAAGTCGCCGTACTGTTTTGTGAAACCCCTCCATAATTTGTTTTACTACTTCCGCAGCCGGAAGAACCTCTTTTATATGCGAGGCGATCTGCCCGATTTCCAGCTCTCCTTCTGACAAATCTCCTTCGAAAATACCTTTTTTTGAACGGCCTCTACCTAATAGTTCGCGTAGTTCTTCGGTGGTAGCACCACGGTCTTCCAATTGCTGCACCTGTTGGTAAAAATCGTTTTTTATCAATCGGGTGGGACTTACCTTTTTCAATGATAAAATGGTTTCACCCTCATTGAGTGAAATGCATCGTTGTTTAAAAGCATCACTGGCGGAACTCTCTTCAGTAAGTGCGAACCGGGTACCTACCTGTACTCCTTCGGCACCTAAGGCAAATGCGGCGGCCATTCCCTCGCCCGAAGCAATGCCCCCGGCGGCAATCAATGGCAGGTCTATAACTGCTCTTACCTGTGGAATTAATGTGAAAGTAGTGGTTTCTTCACGGCCATTATGGCCTCCGGCTTCGAAGCCTTCGGCAACGACAGCGTCTACGCCAGCTTCAACACATTTGACGGCAAATCGGGAGCTGGAGACTACATGGGCCACTTTGATACCCTCGGCTTTAAGCTTTGCAGTCCATGTTTTAGGGTTACCGGCCGAAGTAAAGACGACCGGCACCTTTTCATCAAGGATAATCTGCATGATCTCCTCAATCTGCGGATACATTAACGGTACGTTTACCCCGAATGGGTTGCCGGTGGCCGCTTTGCATTTGCGAATATGTTCGCGTAACGTGTCGGGATGCATCGATCCCGCACCAATCAGTCCCAGCCCTCCGGCATTGCTCACTGCAGCAGCTAACTTCCAGCCACTGCACCATACCATCCCTGCCTGGATAACAGGGACGCGAATGCCAAAAAGGGCCGATATCCGGTTTATATTCATGTCTAATATATTTTGTTGCTTGAAACTACAAAGATAATAACCTCTTGAGGATTTTACCCCATTGTCGTGGAACAAAGTCATTTTTTTAGTAGCTTTGCGGTTTAAATCGGTAATTTTAAATATATGAACGTTCTTCTTCTTGGTTCCGGTGGGCGCGAGCATGCGTTGGCCTGGGGAATTCGAAAAAGCAGGTATTTGAATAATCTCTATATTGCTCCCGGGAATGCCGGCACAGCGGCGGTGGGGACCAATGTGCCTGTCGGAGTGGCTGACTTTGGGGCAATAAAACAGTTTTCGCTTGACCATGATATCGATATGGTTGTTGTAGGTCCTGAAGTGCCTCTGGTGGAGGGTATATATGACTATTTCCACGAGGATGAGGATATCTGCCATATTGCCGTGATCGGTCCCTCGGGAAAAGGGGCGCAATTAGAAGGGAGCAAGGATTTTGCGAAACGCTTCATGGAAAGTTATCATATTCCTACTGCCCGTTTTACGACGGTAACTCTCGATAACGTGGCGGAAGGGAATGCTTTCCTCGACTCGCTTGCCGCACCTTATGTGTTGAAAGCCGATGGATTGGCTTCCGGCAAGGGAGTGCTGATCGTGGATGACCTCAATGAGGCGAAGCGGCTGCTTTGGGAGATGCTCAACGGGAAGTTCGGTGCGGCAAGTAACAGGGTGGTAATAGAGGAATTCCTTTCAGGGATCGAGTGTTCGGTATTTGTCCTGACGGATGGGAAATCCTATAAGATCTTACCTGTAGCAAAAGACTATAAACGTATAGGAGAAGGTGACACCGGCTTGAATACAGGCGGGATGGGTGCTGTATCGCCCGTACCTTTTGCCGATGAGGTATTTATGGAGAAAGTACGTAACCGTATTGTAGAGCCGACAATCGAAGGGTTACGCAACGAAAAGATAGAGTACAAGGGTTTTATCTTCCTGGGATTGATCAATGTGGGAGGTGAGCCGAAAGTGATTGAGTACAATGTCCGTATGGGTGACCCTGAGACGGAGGTTGTTATACCCCTGGTCAGGTCGGATCTTCTGGAGTTATTGACTGCCGTTGCCACAGAGACGCTGGACGAAAAAATATTGGAGACAGACGACCGTTATGCCGTTACAGTGATGATGGTCTCCGGAGGCTATCCCGGAGAATATGAAAAAGGAAAAGTGATCGGGGGGTTGGATATGGTGCAGGACAGTATCGTTTTCCATGCCGGCACAAAAGAAGAGGGAGGTAAAATAGTCACATCCGGCGGCCGGGTACTTTCGGTTACCTCTTACGGCAGAACGATGGACGAAGCGCTGGATACATCTTACAGGAATATTGCCGGAATCAGTTTTGAAAATAGTTATTGTAGAAAAGATATAGGCTTCGATTTGCATTAAATAAGAATACCTCATGCATTTTATTGTCCGGTCATTTCGTTCTGTTTTTGTAGAAGGGCGTTTTACCCCGCTACTTGCCTCTCTGGGAATGATCGCCATGCGTGCAGCGTTGTATTACGTGGAAGGCTTACCCCAAATTCCCTCCGGGGGGTATAATTATCTTTGGGAGCCGATTGCGCCTTTCTTTGGAAACCCCCGACTATCATTGCTGGGCTCCACGTTGTCCGTCTTCCTTATTGCTTGGTTATTATCGCTTTTGAATGGTAGGTTTAATTTGCTTCGCTCGCGCTCTAACCTGCCCTTTATCGTTCCTTTATTCCTGTTGAGCCTTCATCCCTATTTTTTGGTAATGTCGGGCGATTATATCAGCATAATTTTTATACTATTGGCCTTGTTCTTGCTACTGGAGTCATATCAGAAGCCGGATTCTTATCTGAGTTCTTTCCGGATGGCAATACTTATCGGAATGGCTTCCTTATTCCAGATATATGCCCTTATACTTTTACCTTGCTGGTGGATAGGAGAACGTTCAATGCGGAGTTTCCGGCTTCAATCATTTATTTCGTCGTTATTTGGCCTCTTTCTCATATATGTGACATTGTTCTCAATCTACTGGTTTCTGGATGACATATCCGGTTTCATAGCGCCTTTTTTCGCTTTCCCGGCCATATCTCTGCCGAAAATTCCCCTTTTCTCCGCATTGGAATGGGGCGGAGTGGTATTTACCGGACTGTTTTTTATATCTAATATGACTCTTTGTATCAGGACTTATAACCGGGATAAAGCCCTTACCATCTCATTAATCCGGTTTGAGGTTTTCCTGATCTTGCTTCTCCTGTTTTTTCAGATTATATATTGGCAGGAGACCCTTTTCTTTCTGTTGATCTCTATTACGCTGATTTCTTGCCTGAACGCCTATTTCTATTCAAAGACGATGTCGAAAAGCCATATCTACCTCGCATACGGTATGCTTGTATGTATGTTCTTTATTTACTTTTCACATCTCATTGCCTCTGCAGTTACGCTACTGTGAAACATAAATGGTTGTTTTACGAAATGATAACTACCTGCTTTCGTATTTAATCGAAACATTTTGATAACAAAAAATAAAATACTATTTTTGTCCATCATTGATAGACAAGGAATCTACGAACCCATCAATCATCGAAAATGGAAACAAATACCGAAAAAAGATTTAAGTACTGGCAGACACGCACGCTGATAGCGACGATGATCGGTTATGCATTTTTTTATTTTGTACGCAAGAATTTCTCTTTTGCCATTCCGGGATTAAGTGCGGAATACGGCATCACCAAGACCAGCTTTGGTATCATCATGACACTGGTGACAGTTGTTTACGGCCTCTCCCGCTTCCTGAACGGGATCATTGCCGACCGGATGAATGCCCGTTACCATATGTCGGTTGGACTGTTCCTCTGCGCCATTGCCAACTTTGCCTTTGGCTTCGGGGCCGACCTGAGTACATTGATTACCGGGGAGACCGATGGGCCGATGTTTACCAATACGATGGTGTTGATATTTGGTATTATCTTGGTTCTTAATAATTTGGTGCAGGGTAGCGGTTTTCCCCCTGTAGCCCGGTTACTTACCCACTGGATTCCCCCACAGGAACTGGCCACCAAAATGTCAATCTGGAACACTTCCCATTCTATCGGAGCGAGTCTGGTGGCAATCCTTTGCGGTTACATCATGGGGACATTCGGAACCAATCTGAGTGCCAACCCCGAAGTTGTCGCCCAGATCGCCGCCAACCTGAATGTGGACATGGCCGATACTGAAAAGATGAAGAGCGTGTTGGAATCGGCATCGCATGTAGGGGCCTGGAAATGGTGTTTCTGGATTCCCGCGGTGATTGCACTGGTAGGCTCCGTGGGACTGTTCCTTTCGCTGAGGGATACCCCTTCTTCGGTAGGGTTGCCCGAATTGCACAAGACCAATAAGAAAGGCAAGGATTCTTCGGCGGAATATAAAGCTTTTGTGCGTAAATATGTCTACCGTAATAAATGGATATGGATTTTGGGAATCGCCAACTTCTTCGTTTATATAGTCCGTTTTGCGGTACTGGACTGGGGACCTACCTTCCTGAAAGAGGCCCGGGGCATGTCGTTGTCCCATGCGGGTTGGACGGTGGCGGTGTTCGAAATTTTCGGCATTGTGGGGATGTTGCTTGCGGGGTGGGTAACGGACAAATTCCTGAAAGGAAGGGCTCACCGTACCTGTGTGTTCTGCATGATCGGGGTGGCCGTCTTCATGAGCGTCTTCCTGTTGTTACCCTCCGGGGTATCTCCCTGGGTAATGGTTATTACACTGGCCATGGCCGGATTCTTTATCTATGGTCCGCAGGCACTGATCGGCATTGCGGCAGCAAACCAGGCGACCAACCGCGGGGCGGCTACGGCAAACGGGCTGACAGGTTTATTCGGCTATGCCAGCGGTCTTGTTTCCGGCGTGGGCGTGGGATATTTCGTGGATATGATCAACAAGGTGAACCCTGAGAAAAGCTGGGACTATGTTTTCATGGGAATGATCGGGGTCGCAATCCTGTGTACCTTCGTCTTCCTGTTGATGTGGCAAGCCAAGGCCGATGGATACGGTGAGGAAGAGAATGTATAGTAGTTAATTTGACGCAGGTATGTTTACATATATGGATAAGATGGGACTTGGTACAAGCTCCCAATTAAAAGAGAGTTTAAAGAAAGTCAGGCATTTTGCTTTGGATATGGATGGAACGATTTATAACGGGGGGACGCTTTTCCCTTTTACCATCCCCTTTCTTGATTATTTAAAAGAGAATGGCATCGGTTACTCTTTTCTGACCAATAATCCATCGAAAAGTACGGCCGATTACCTTGCCCATCTCGATAAAATAGGGATAAGAGCAACAAAAGAGGAGATGTATACCTCTGCCCAAGCCACGATAGACTATATTAAAGTCCATCACCCGGAAACCAGAAGATTGTTTATTCTGGGAACTCCCAGTATGGTACGCGAATTTGAGGGAGCCGGGTTTATTTCTACGGCCGATGATGCGGATGATGTGCCGGATATGTTGGTGGTCGGCTTTGATATGTCGCTGGTATATCCCCGCTTGTGCCGGGCTGCCTGGTGGGCAAGCAGGGGTATTCCCTATATAGCCACTAATCCCGACTGGGTTTGTCCTACCGACAAACCCGTTATCCTGGTGGACTGCGGATCTATATGTGCTTGTATTGAGAGTGCTTCCGGCAGAAAACCGGATTTGGTGATTGGAAAGCCGGATCCCCGGATGTTGAGTGGTATCCTGGAACGTTATTCACTTCAACCTGATCAGGTAGCGATGGTCGGTGACCGTATCTATACGGACGTGCGTATGGCACATAACGCGGGAGCAGTGGGTATCCTTGTGATGTCGGGCGAAACTACGATGGAGATAGTGGAGCAATCGGACCTGAAACCGGATATTATTGCGGAGAATCTGGCGGAAATACAGGAAATGCTGAAGATACATTAGCGGCGGGGGAATAAACAAAATCCTCTTTCTGTCTGTTTATTATATAGTTATTCCGATAAGAAAAGTCTCTTATTGTAAAAATGGAGGATATATGATGAAGAGGTGGATATTTCCGGGATTTGCATCCCTCCTTTCGGTGTTGGTTTTCCATGCGTGCGGGACTGCGCAGACGGCTGCCGAAAAAGAGAAATTGGCCGCGGACGTGCGGAATGCAGTGGAAGTTCCCTATTTTACATTTAAAGCAACCCATGCTTATCCCACAGGGTATAAGTCGGTCTATCTTTCACCTTATTATGATGTGAAGGTTTCACCTGATACCGTAAAAACGTACCTGCCTTATTACGGGCGTGCCTATCGTGTACCCATGAACCCGAATGAAGGTGGGTATAGGTTCACAAGTACAGATTTTGAATACCGTGTGGAAGAAGGGACCAAAAAAGGAAATTGGAATGTCATCATCACAGTACGTGACCTGGATCGCCCCCTTATTTTCCGGTTCGATATCTGGGAAAACGGAACTGCCCGTCTTGATATAAATGATACGGACAGGCAGTCGATTTCATTCCAGGGTGATATGGTTGTCAAACAGGCAGAGGAATAATTTATAATTTCTCCACAAGTCCGACCGGCAAGTAGAAGGTGTCGTTTTTATCGATGTAGATCACCACGGATCCTATGTCGAAGGGTTTCCCATTCAGCTTTGCCACAGATGAGAACGCCCGCACTTCAAGGGTGTTCTTTCCTTTTTTTACCTTGAGTACCGGAAAATCTTTGTCTTTCTTGTCGATGGTGTAATTCATCCCCAAAAAAACTTTGTCATGTTTGGCGAATATCCGGTCGGACAACTCCTCCAGGGAGATCTCCAGCCCCGTTACTTTTTGGAGGTACCGGTTTAATTCGGTGTTCTTCACATTTCCTTTGAGGATGTCGCCCTGAGGATGGTAGGATGCAAGCAGTACCTCTTCACCGGTATGTGATCCGGTGGTGAAGCCAAAGCAGGTTTTTGCATTCAATATTTTCCCGATGTTATAGGCCAGGTTGTTGCTGGTACCCACCTGAGTGTAATCGCTCTCCTTATAGTTCTTTGAGGAGAGAAGTGTCTCCAGCTCCTCATCGGTAAGGTCGATGTCGGTGTATTCTTTGAATGTTTCCTTGATCTTTTCCGGTTTGGTATCCATCAGGACCGATTCCAAAGCCACCGTACTCATCTTATATTTGGAAACGTTCCCGAAGAGTTGTTCAAGGGAGAGTTTGCTGGAGCCGGAGCAATTTCTTGAACCAATGGAGAATCCGCTGTTTCCATGGTCGGAAGCTATTACCACTGCAGTATTACCGTCTTTTTCGGCGAATTCCATCACTTTTCCTACTGCCTCATCAAAAGCGAGGAATTCATCAATCATAGTCGCCGGATCGTTGGCATGGGCTGCCCAGTCCACATGACTTCCTTCTACCATCAGGAAGAATCCGTTTGGCTTTTTTGACAGCACCTCTAAAGCTTTTTCGGTCATCTCTGCAAGGGAAGGCATTTTGTCGAGATCCTTGTCTATGTTGTACGGCATGGATTTTTCGTCAAACAATGCCCATACTTTTCCGTTGCCATTATAATGCAGAAGTGCCTCCTTATCGTCTTGGATAAGGGTTGTTCCATTATTTGCGAAATGATTTTTGATGTCGTCGGTAAGGATTTTATTTCCTCCGGCAAATACTACGTCAATGTTCTGATAGGCGATTTGAGGGGCGAGAACCTTATAGTTGCCGCGGTTGTAGTGGTGTGCGGAGAAATCGGCAGGAGTAGCATGTGGAAATTCGCAGGTGACCACCAATCCCACCGCTTTATTTTTTTCGATTCTGGAAGCTTCCAGGATATTGGCCGCAGGCTGGTAAGTGCGGTTTGCGTCCACCGGAAACAAGTCATTATCGGAAACCGTAGGATGTATTCCCACATTCCCTACCTGTTGCAATACGCCGGTCGCGTAGGTGGAGCCGGTAGGCGCCGAGTCCCCGATGGGTGCGTTCGAAGAAAAGGTGGAAACAGTTCCGGAGAGATAAGGATCTATGTGGAGTTTGTTTTCCATCCCATTATAGTACTTAAACCACCGTGCGGCAGAATATACTCCTATGGAGGTCCCGTCAGGGATCATCATAATTACGTTTTTTACGGGCTTTACTTCTTGAGCAAGAAGAGCAAAAGAAATAAAAAGGAGACTAAGAAAGAGATAAGCTTTTTTCATTGGAATAAAAAAATTAGCGGGTATATGAGGAGACAAAGGTAAAAAATGTTTCATAAAAACCCAATCGCTTACGGAATGAAATTATAGTATAAAAACTGAATTTTGATAAATCTAGGGAATTATCGGAATTATTGGCGGATGTTATTTTGAGATCGATATTCTTTTTAGTAGTTTTGTCCCCTGTAATCATGAGTTTATTATTGGTCTTTTGCATATATGCCGTTTTAATGCCGTAAATATGTTAGTCGGTTCTGCTAATAGTTAATTATAATATAATGAAACAATCTCCAAAGAAAAGAAATAGTGCCCAAAGGCATAAAGTGATCCTGGACGAGTTGGAAAAGAAAAGATATGTGACGGTGCAGGATTTCAGCGAAACGCTGGACGTGTCAGAAGTCACAATCCGAAAGGATCTGAAAGATCTTGAAAGACGGAACTTGCTTTTACGGAGTCATGGAGGGGCGAGTCCGTTGAGTTCCCTTATCAGCGACCGGCATATTGATGAGAAGGAAAAAATCATGGTGGATGAGAAGATGCGTATTGCTGAGGCTGCGGTAAAGTTGTTGAATAAAAATGACCGGATCATTATTGCCTCAGGTACCACCTTGTTGTTTTTTGCCCGTAAAATACCGATGACAGACCCGCTGATGGTGATTACTCCGTCGGTAAAAGTTTCTTTGACACTGTGTTATAATCCCGGTGTGGAGATTATTCAACTGGGAGGGGATATGCGTAAAAGTTCCGCCTCGGCGATAGGAACATATAGTGAGCAATTCCTGGAAGGACTTATGTGTAATAAGCTGTTTATCGGGGTAGATGGGATTGGAATCGAATTCGGACTGACTACCAGCAATATTGCTGAAGCCCATCTGAATCAATATATGCTGAATGCGGCAAAGGAAGTGATTGTTTTGGCTGATTCTTCTAAATTCGGGAAACAGGGATTTGGCAGAATTTGTGATATCGAACGGGTGCACCATATTATAACCGATAAAAACGCACCGCAGAATATATTGCAGATTATTCGCGACAAGGGGATCAAGGTTACGCTGGTGTGATATTTGTATTTCTCGAATAGCTGTGGTAGTTGGTGCTGAAAATAGTGCCAAGAGATTTCTTTCGTGAAAACGCAGTATCTTTAACTTTCGAAAAAATTAATATTTAACTGTTTTGTTTTCCAAAATCTTTCGAAATAGTTTTGAGTGTAGTACTATTATTTATTATATTTGCGCCCTCTATAAAAAGGGCGCATAATGGATTGTTGGGTTTTATCTGTAAAAATGCGTTAACTTATGTGCTTATATGGCAGTGAGGTTTATGGATGGAGTAATCCCCAGTCAAATTATTATTTATCAATTGAAAAAATCATGAAAATTGTAAAAAACAAAACGAAAGGAAGATCTATTCTTTGGACTTTATGTCTATCGTTGATGATCGTGCTGTTTTTTGGATGTTCACCGGAGGACAACACGAAAGATGCCTATGCACGTCTCAAGGTCGATAGAGTCAATATTTCGGTCATTCAAACCGGAAGGTTGAGCTCAGGTAGTTTACCGACATTGAATGTGTTGGCAAACTTGGGTTATGAAATAAGCAGCAATGTCGATTGGATCACTCCCGATAAACCGACCGGCAAGGGGAATACAATTGTGACCTTGAATATTGAGGATAACGATACGGGATCTCGTCGTGTGGGACGTTTAACTGTATCTTCGAAAGAGTTGAGCGAAGAGGTCTTGGTGGTCCAAACCATGGATCCCGACACCGACGACGGGAAAAGCCCGGGATTTATATACTGGGAAGATGATCTCAGCTGGTGTGAGGAATTCGGAGGAGTTGACGAGGTGGAAAACCAGGCCACAGGTTCCACCATTCCTATCCAGACAAACGTTGCGGCGATGGCTGCCTTCACTACGCACGGCTACATCGACATCAACCCTGCAAGTAACTCTTTCTATTTGGCAAAGAATGCTTTCAAAATGGGCAAGACCAACTACCAGAACGGGGTGAAGATAAACGGGCTTCCTTTGATTGATGAAGGGAAAACGAGCAATGTGCAGCTCACTTTCAATGCTACTCCTGTCCGTACGTCAAGTGGTAATTACGACAAGGTATCCGTGGTGGTGGAACTCGAAGGCCAGGGTTCTGTGGCCGGCGGATCCGGCAAGCAGAGCAGTGCAATCAGCATTCAGATTCCCGATGGTGGTCCATGGTACTGGGTTGAAAAGAGTATCGTCCTTTATGGAATCAGTGCCGACACTAAAATCACCATCAAGACCGATAAGTCGGGTAGCGACGCCGGCACGTTCCGCTGGGAGTTGAGCGATATAAAAATAGAAAAGATCAGGGTCGATTGACCGGCCATTTTATAACGGTCGTTATGCCGAAAAGAAAAAAACAAATCGTATGAAGAATATAAAAACAATTGGATTGATCGTATCGCTTTTCCTGACACTGTTTCTTGTGTCTTGTGAAGAAGATATACACATGATAGACATCTTCGAGGTGTCAGCCACTGACATTGAACTCAATTATGAAGGGCTTCTGGAAAGCGGAAACAGTGCGACGTTCGAGATTGGTACCACCAAGGCATGGAAAGTAGTTTCTCTCCCTGAATGGGTGACACTGACTCGCAATTCCGGGGAGAAAGGTCGCCAGACTATTGTGCTGAAAGTGGAAGCGATTGGCCCGGACAGCGACAGGGATGGCGCTATCGTGATAGAGAGCCAGGGCAAAACCCACACGATTGTGGTGACACAAGTGAAGAAAACCGAACAGTTGGTGGTGTCGCCTGCCACGTTGCAGGTGAATATCCATGGTGCATTGGTGTCCGGTGACGGAGAGCCTGCTATCTATATCTCCACCAATTCCGACTGGGCTATCAGCGGATTGCCCGCGTGGGTGAAGGTGGAGAAAAATAGTGGCGAACCGGGTGATATTCCCGTGGTACTGACGGTTGAGATGAACAAGACCGGCCAGCCGAGGGAGGGTTCCTTCAGCGTTGAGGCGGGCGCATTGAGTGAGACGGTGACCATCAAACAGGATATTTCTTATGATGCGGTAACCGATGTCACAGAAGTTATCGGTAACCAGAGGGGAGAGATTATCAACGAAAACGGTTCGTTCGAAGTTGTTTCTCCCGTGGCATGGACCGCGACCGCTGATGCCTGGATTCATATAAACCCGGCTTCGGGAGAAGCCGGCACCACTACCGTCACGGTTTCTATGGATGCTGCCCGGGAACCCCGTAACGGCACCATTACCTTTACCGATGCCGATGGGTTGACCACCGTGGTTGCCGTGAAGCAAGAGGTGGTCTTGGGCGATGACGGAAAAGCGGTGGGCTATGTCTATCTCACCGATGATTTTGAATGGGTACGCCCCTATGGTGGGGAAGATGAACTGGAGAAGATATCACCCAACTATCCCGGCAAGGGAACGGGAGGGTCCACCAAGCCGATACATAACACAGCCGGTGCTCTTGATGATTTTACAGGCCGTGGATACGAAGTCTTTAATCCGACCGGACAAGCTTTCTATTTGGGCGCGCATTACTTTAAAATGGGAAAAACAGACCAGCAGGTAGGATTGATCATCCCCTCTATTCCCGGGATTGCTGAAAATAAATCTACCAATATGACTTTCACCTTCGATGTAACTCCTTCCAGAGCTGCAAGCGGCGATTATGATGATGTGATCCTGCATGTGTTGATCGAGGGGCCCGGATCTGTGGGGCTGAATGACGGTGTGACCAAAAGTAAAGATATAAGTATCCAGATTCCGAATGATAATACCAAGGATTGGCCTTGGCTGGAAAGAAGCGTGGAGCTTTACGGTATTAGCTCGGAAACAAGGGTCACTATCAAACCGAGTCCGAATACGCCGAATGTTAGGTTTGCCCGCTGGTTATTGAATGACATTGAATTCAAGAAACATAGCAAGGTGGAGTAACCCCATCTGTTCTTACAGGGATTTAATCTGATTTAAATAAAAAATAAAAGATGAGACAACAAAATATAAAGAAGACGGTAAGCCGTGGCATATACACTCTGCTGGCGCTCGTCATAGTGATTTTCTGTGCAACAGGCATGGTGCAGGCACAGGGAGTGTCGGTGTCAGGTGCCGTTTCCGATGAATTTGGAGAGTCGTTGCCCGGTGTGAATATCAGTATAAAGGGTACCGACAAGGGAACCGTTTCGGATATCGACGGCAAGTATACGCTCAACGGGGTATCTCCCAATGATGTCCTGGTCTTTTCCTTTATTGGCTTCCAGACATGGGAAGAGAATGTGGGAAACCGCACGGTATTGGATGTGGTGCTGTTCGAGTTTTCCTATAGTCTGGATGAAACCGTGGTAATCGGCTATGGTTCGCTGGAGAAGAGGATGGTTACCTCTTCCATTACGTCGGTAAAAGCGGACGACCTTGTATCGGGTTTGGGTGGCGCCACGCTGGCTACCGCCCTGCAGGGTAAAATTCCCGGACTGATGATATCCAATACTTCCAGCCCCAACTCAAGTGATGGTTTTCAGTTGAGGGGAGTGGCTTCGGTCAAGGCCGGGCAAGGGCCGTTGATTGTGATTGATGGTATTCCCGGCGGAGATATCCGGGCACTTAACCAAGAAGATATCGAGTCGATCGATGTGTTGAAAGACGCGTCGGCCGGAGCTATTTACGGTACCCGTGCCGCGGGAGGAGTTATCCTGATTACCACTAAGCAGGCAAAAGCCGGTGATGTGGAGGTGAAATATAGCGCCGAACTGTCCATGGAGCAGATTCGTAAACGCCCCGAACTCCTGAGTTCAAGTGAATATGTGATGTATGGATTAGGTACCGATTACGGTTATGATACCGACTGGTACAAAGCGCTGACCAACGACAATCCTTTTTCTCACCGCCATGTGCTGTCAATCTCGGGGGGCAGTAAAAATGCATTGGTGTATGCTTCCTTGTCGGCACAGGACCAGAAAGGAATCGTGATAGGAGACTCCAGAAAAGACTATTCGGGGCGTATGAACGCCAAGTTCACGCTCCACGACGGGAAGGTGGAAATACAGGCACGTGCCGAATACAGGCAGGCGCAAAGAGACCAGCGAAACGGATCCGATTCGTTCAGCAAGGCCATGTTGATGAATCCTACCATCCCGATTTATTACGATGGAAATGAATCCGGATATAATGTGAACGAGATTGGTATTGGCGGCTCTACTTCTAATCCCGTGGCGGATATCAAACTGAAAAGCTATGACGGTAAGGATAGCTGGCTGCTGACCGACGCTTCGTTGAAAATCCGACTGACGGATGACTGGACGGTGAATGGAACGATCGGTTACCAGGATTCTAAGTGGCAATTGAACCGCTACACCTCGGCCTATCATAAATCGTCGGTGGACAATTCCAGGCGAGGGGAAGGACATCATGCATTTGACAAAAGTACCCGCTTCTCGGCCGACGCGTATCTCAACTTCCGAAAACAGCTGAACGACGATCATTATATCGATGCCGTAGCCGGATATAGCTTCTGGGAAGGAAACAGGGAGAAGTTCAATATGACCAACTATAATTTCACGGTTGAAGGGGTGGGCCCCTGGAATATGGGAGATGGTACCTGGTTGACGGATGGACGGGCGTTGATGGAGTCTGAGAAATATCCCCGGGAGCGTCTGTTGTCGATGTTCGGTCGTGTCAATTACACACTGAAAGACCGCTATCTGCTGTCGGCCAGCTTCCGTAGGGAAGGGTCCTCCAAATTCGGTCCCAACAACCGTTGGGGTAATTTCTGGGCTATCTCGGGCGCATGGAGAATGTTGGAAGAGGATTTTATGAAGGATATCGATATCCTGAACGACCTGAAGCTCCGTATCGGTTACGGTGTTACCGGGAACAATAGTTTCGATCCCGGCTATTATACCCGGATGTACGCTGCTGACTCTCAGATGTACCCGACACCTACCGGGCAATGGGTGTTTGCTTATGGACCCGCGCGGAATGCCAACCCCGATTTGAAATGGGAAGAGAAGGGTGAATTCAATATCGGTTTTGATTATGCCCTGCTTGACAACCGTATCTATGGAAAGTTTGATCTCTATCGCCGTAAGGTGAATGATCTGCTCTATACGACCAATGCGCCGGTACCGCCGATGACCCATGCTACTATCCTGAAAAATATCGGTTCACTCAAAAATAACGGATGGGAATTTGAAATAGGAGGAGATGTTGTACGTCACAAGGACTGGAGCTATAATACCATCGCCCGCTTTTCACAGAACAAATCGAAAATCGTGGATATAGGTGAATCAGGGGAGATCGAGATGGGTGCCTTCCCCGCGCCGGGAAATCCGGGGCGGGCTGCCCGTTTGACAAACGGGTCCACCATCGGCCAATTCCATGTGTTTAAGTATGCGGGACTGGATGAAGATGGCAAGTGGCTCATCTATGACAAGAACGGGGAAATTGTCCCCGGTAACAGTGCCAACCTTGTCGATGAGAACAAGCGCTTTATGGGGAATGCGATGCCGAAGCTGGTAGTGTCCTGGGATCATAACATCCGTTATAAAAAATTCGATGCTTCTATTTCATTGCGTAGCTATCTGGATTATGACGTCTATAGCCAGGTCGATATGTATTATGGCTTGCGTACCCAATCGCAGTATAACGTGCTGAAACAGGCTTTTGACCGTTACGCCGATATCGATGACGAGAAAATATTGACCAATGTGTTTATCCATGATGCTACTTTCTTGAAGCTGGATGCATTGAGTGTGGGATATACTCTCGACCTGAAGAAATATACCGACTATGTATCGAAGGCACGTGTCTATTTAACTGCCCGTGACCTGTTTGTGTTGACGAAATACAAGGGTCTCAATCCCGAAGTGGACCTGACCGGGCTCTTTCCCGGATTTGAGCAGGTGAACGACAAAAGTAGCATGTATCCACAAACACGCAGATTTACTTTAGGAGTACAATTAACATTTTAAACAGACGATGGAATGAAACGAGGTTATAATTATATCAAACTGATAGTTTTAGTAGGACTTCTCTCTTTCAATGCATGTGATTTGGACGAGGTGCACTACTCTTCGGTGACACCCGGCACCTTCTTTACTTCGCCGGAAAACACCTATGCCGTATTGGCACGACCGTTTACCCACTGGAGATGGTTCATTGGAAATGACCGGTGGTACCTTCAGGAATTGACCACTGACGCGATGACCTGTCCCCAAAGGGGAGATGACTGGTACAATGGAGGGGAGTATGTGCGCCTGCAGGAGCATACATGGAATCCCGACGATCGTTTTGTGGAAAACACGTATAATGGTGTGACGGGGGGGATTGCCCGTACCTTGTCTGCCAAGGAGGATCTCGAAGCGCTGCACTATACTACTATTGGAATGACTGACCAAGACAAGGCCGACCAGGTGCAACAGCTTGAAACACTGTTGGCATGGTTTTACATGAGGGGGCTGGACTTCTTTGGCGGTATGCCCATCTATGACTCAACCCAAGACGAATTGCAACCCCGTGCCACGCGGCAAGCTACTTTTGATCATATCGAGACACTGCTCCTCAAAGCCATCCCTAACCTGAAAGTGAAGGCACAATTGGGCGCATTTGAAGATGGTTATATCCGTAGGGCCGCTGCGGCAGCCATATTGGCCGAATTGTACTTCAACTCGGAGGCATATACAGGTATAGCGAGATATAATGATGCGGCTGAAATCTGCAGGGATATCATTAAAGGTGAATATGGTCCCTATGAATTAGACGCGACATGGTGGGGACCCCATAGCTTCGATAACGACCGCTCGCCGGAAGTATTATGGACGGTGCCTTCCACTTACGGGTCGACCGAGACCTCCTGGCATTGGTACTGGAGATATTTCTATCATAACGACGCCGGTAAATATTTTGGCGGGATAGCCGGGTATGGTGCGCCTTACAATGGCTTTATGCTTACTCCTTCCCGCAAACCCACGGGAGAGATATATACCGAGTACAAACTGGGGAACAGCTACGAGAAATTTCATGATTTGGACCTCAGGAAAAAACCGTACGTCTACAGAGGAAATAAAACGTATGAGGGGATGTTCCTCGTGGGAGAACAGACCAATCCCATCACGGGAGAGTCCAGCAGGGGTACAAAATTATACAATGGAGAAATCCTGAATCTAGTGGATATGGTGGCTCCCTTTAAACAGTATCCTTCTACTTTATATCCGACTCTTGCAGACCTTCCTTCCGGGATGCTAGTGGGAGAGGAAAATAGCGGTATCCGCCTGGTGAAGACTCCACAGCCCAACCTGGCAGACCAGGCACTGATGTATGAGCCCGATTTTCCGATGATCCGCCTTACCGAGATATATTATATGCTGGCCGAATGTGAAATGCGTGCCGGCAATAAGGGGGTCGCCGCCGACCTGATTAACCAGGTGCGCAAACGTAATTTTGCCAATGGTTCGGATCCTGCTCCTGTGACGGCTAATAACCTCGATAAATACCGGATGCTTGATGAATGGCTGATTGAATTTCTGGGAGAGGGACGCCGCCGTACCGATATGATACGCTGGGAGGTATTTACCAATGACAAATGGTGGGCACATGAACCAAGTGATGTAACAAAAAACAGATTCCCTATTCCCTATACCGCGATATCGGCCAATCCGCTAATCAAACAGAATCCCGGGTACGGAAGTGATGTGATGGACGATTAAATTAGATGGACAATAATTACCTGAATAAAATGAATAGTATGAAGTTTAAATCGATTATATTTCTCTTCTTATCCACCATCCTGTTGATGGGATGCGACAATGAAGAGCTGAATCTCAAACGGCCGTCCCGCCCTTCAATTGATGGTATTGAAGTGGAGAAAGGAATGAACTTGGTGGGGATGGTCAAGAACGACAGTGATGAACCCGTGGAAGGGGTGGTGGTGAGCGACGGCTATTCCGTGACTGTCACCGATGCAAAAGGAGTATACCAGATGAAGACCGGCGATAAGTCACGCTTTGTCTTCGTGTCGGTGCCCGCTGATTTCCAGATTCCGATGGAGAACGGACACCCTAAGATTTACCAGGCATTGCCGGAAAAAATAACGAACGTGGAAAGGAAGGATTTCAGCCTGAAAAAACAGGAGAAAGTGACGCAATTCCGCCTGTTAGCCATGGCCGATGTGCAAATCGGACAAGATAAAGAGCTCCAATGGCTGCGCAATGACGAGATGCCCGAGATTGTCAAGTATGCCGAGACATTGAAAAAAGACCAGCCCCTTTACGGGATTTCCCTGGGTGACCTGGTTTGGGACAATATGCCCTTTTTCAAGGAATACGCTACCGAAACAGCGCGGTTGAATATTCCGGTATTTCACGTGATCGGCAACCATGACCATGACCGGACAGTGCTTGGGAACGATGATGGCGCGAGTCATCATTTTGAAGCCAATTTCGGGCCTACCTACTATTCCTATAATATCGGAGAGGTGCATTTCGTGGTGCTCGATGACGTCGATTACGCGGCAGGGGATAATTATGCGGCGCGTATCACTCAGAACCAGTTGGATTGGTTGGAGAAGGATCTGGCGCATGTGAGCAAAGACAAGCTGATCATGCTGGGCGTGCATATCCCTATCTTGAGAAGGTTCAATAACAGTGGTGTGGAAAATAGGCAGGCATTGTATGATATCCTCGAGGGATATAATGTAAGAATCATGTCGGGACACCGCCACAATAATAGCACAGCAACGATTAACAGTAAAATTGAAGAGAACAATCTTGGAGCGGTAATGGGCGCTTTCTGGAATGATCCCTGTAATGATGGCAGCCCGCGCGGATATGCCGTCTATGAAATTAACGGGAATAAAATAGAGAACTGGTATTACAAGGGAACAAAAACAGACAAAGATTATCAACTTAAGCTCTATGGGCTTGGCGAATCTACCCTTCCCTACCGGCAAGATGGTGTGATTATCAATGTCTTCAACTGGCATACCTCCTGGACGTTGAACGTATATGAAAACGAGATATTAAAGAAGACTTTCGGTACAAGCGAAAATCTGAAAAATCCGTTTGAACTGGACTGGCTCGCTTATAACCTTTATTTTGGTGATAATCTGCCCGTCCATCGTCCCTCCGCCGAACCGGAATTCAATAATGACCATATGTTTTATTATAAACCTACGGCCACTACCGGCATTACCGTCAAAGTGGAAGCGCAGGATCCATATGGAAATACTTATACCGAAAGTATCGAGTTGAAATAATCATACCGGCAAGCCGGGGTTAAACACCCGGTTTCCGGATCACAATAATAATGCGTGTGGCATGGAAAGTAAATCCTGTGCCACACGCATGTTGTTTTATATTTTATCGGTAGCTTTTATCGGACTCCCTTTTATGAAATGTAGAATAATTTAACTTGCGAAAATAAATTATTTAACTTTGTTTTCTTATAAAAAGTTTCGAAAAGTTTTGAAATTAAGAATAATTCTTTTATTTTTGGGCATTAATACTTTTTATTATGGATCGTACACATTATGTAAATCAACTGAAAAATACGGAAAACGGTTCTGGATGGGATTTCATTGTGATAGGTGGGGGAGCTACGGGTCTTGGTATTGCTGTGGATGCAGTTACACGCGGATATAAAACAGTATTGCTTGAGCAAGCCGATTTTGCCAAAGCAACTTCAAGCCGCAGTACAAAATTGGTACATGGCGGGGTTCGTTATCTGCAACAGGGTGATGTGGCTTTAGTAAGGGAGGCTTTGCATGAAAGAGGTTATCTGAGGAGGAATGCTCCTCATTTGGTCAAAAACCAACGGTTTATTATCGGGAATTATCTTTGGTGGGAGAAGCCTTTTTATACCCTCGGCCTTACTTTTTACGACCTTCTCGCAGGAAGGATGGGATTGGGGCGCTCCTTGCCAATGAGTAAAAAAAGTGTGATCAGCCATATCCCTCAAATAGAACGAAAGGGATTGAAAGGGGGTGTCTCCTACCAAGATGGACAGTTCGACGATTCCCGGTTGGCGATTAACCTGTTACAGACAGCTGTGGAGAATGGTGCAACTGTGGTCAATTATGTGGGTGTAACCGGCCTGATCAAAGAAAATGGTAAAGTGACGGGTGTAACCGTAGCAGATAAAATGAACGGTGATACTTTCGAATTAAAAGGAAAGTGTATTGTCAATGCTACCGGAATTTTTGTGGATGATATTATCAGGATGGACAACCCTTTGAAAAAACCGATGGTACGCCCCAGCCAGGGAGTACACGTGGTGGTCGACGGATCTTTCCTGAATAGTGACGATGCCATTATGGTGCCTAAAACCAGCGACGGGAGGGTGATGTTTGGCGTTCCATGGCATGGACGGGTGATTCTGGGTACCACTGATACACCGGTAAAGAAATTTGAGATGGAGCCGAAACCTTTGGATGAAGAGGTGGATTTTATTCTGGAGACCGCCGGAAGGTACCTCGTGAGAAAACCACAGCGCAAGGATGTGTTGAGTGTGTTTGCCGGACTCAGGCCATTGGCTGCGCCCACTAAGCATTCTGAGGAGGCCAAAACAAAAGAGATCTCGCGAAGCCATAAACTGGTGTCTTCCGAATCGGGACTGATAACTATAACCGGAGGAAAATGGACTACCTACCGCATCATGGCGGAAGAAACAGTGGATCTTGCCGAGAAAACACATGGGATGGCTCATAAACCCTGTAAGACCAGACAACTGAAAATACATGGTTACAAGACCAACCCCGACAGGAATGACCATCTTTATATTTATGGATGTGACCGGGATAAGATTATCGAATTGGAGAAAAGTAATCCCGAGTACGCGAAGAAATTACATCCGAATCTGGAATTTACTGTGGCTGAAGTCGTATGGGCCGTACGGGAAGAGATGGCTCTTACTCTGGATGATGTCCTTGCCCGTAGGGTGAGGGCGCTGTACCTGAATGCAAAAGCTTCCATCGAAATGGCGCCGGCCGTGGCTTCTGTGATGGCTGAAGAATTGAATAAGGATAAGAATTGGGAGGAAGAACAGGTGAAAGAGTATACGGCTATCGCACAAAATTATTTCCTTTCATCATGAATTTTTATCTATATTTGTATAGTTAAGATGTAGAAAAAATTGTTTCAGGATTGACTTATAAAGAATCAAAAAGGATGAAAGGTATTTTAAAACCACCGGCTTATAAAGAATTACTCCCCGCGGAAAAGATAGATCCTACCTACAAGAAACTCAGGCTTCAGGTTTTCTTGGGTATCTTCATTGGTTACGCAGGTTTTTATATCGTGCGTAAAAACTTCTCGATGGCAATCCCCGAACTGGCACAATTTGGCTTTGATAAGAGTGAATTGAGCATCGTTCTTTCCATGAATGCGATTGCCTATGCGCTCTCCAAGTTTTTGATGGGAAGCGTTTCCGACCGTAGTAACGCCCGTGTATTCCTGCCGCTGGGTTTGGTGCTGGCTGCCATTTCGATGATGTTTATGGTAGTGCCGGTACAGTTCTTCGGTCCGGATCAGAAGTCCTTGTCTATCGTGGTGATGGCTGCTCTCAACTTCTTGGTGGGCTGGTTTAACGGTATGGGATGGCCTCCCTGCGGACGTGTAATGACCCATTGGTTTTCCGTGACCGAACGCGGTACGAAGATGTCCATTTGGAACTGTGCCCACAACGTAGGGGGCGCCCTTGTAGGTCCGATGGCTGTCTACGGTGCCATGTGGTTCGGCTCCTGGTTCTATGGCGCTGACTCCAGCCGCTACTTCCTGATTGGGACGTATGTATTTCCCGCAGCCGTTGCGCTGTTGGTGGCTCTGGTGGCTTATTGCCTCATTCGAGACACCCCGCAGTCCTGCGGATTGCCTTCTATCGAGAAGTACCGCAACGACTATCCGAAGAATTATAGTGAGAAGTCCGAAGAGGTGCTGAGTACCAGGGAAATATTCTTCAAGCATGTACTCAACAACAGGATGCTATGGTTTATTGCCATTGCCAATGCCTTTGTATATATGGTGCGCTACGGCTGTCTGGATTGGGCTCCTACCTTCTTGAAGGAAGCGCAGGGCTACGACATCAAGCAGGCCGGTTGGGCATACTTCGCCTATGAGTTCGCCGCCATTCCCGGTACACTGGTATGCGGCTGGATAAGCGATAAGGTGTTCAAGGGGGGACGTGCCATGACTACCATCATCTTTATGGTATTGGTAGCTGTCTTCATCTTCCTGTACTGGCAATTTGCCGACAATTACCTTATTGTCACCCTGTCGCTGATTGCCATCGGTTTTTTCATTTACGGTCCGGTGATGCTGATTGGTGTGCAGGCTCTCGATCTCGCTCCCAAGAATGCTGCCGGTACGGCTGCCGGATTGACCGGATTCTTCGGTTATTTCTTCGGTACCGCCATCCTTGCCAATGTGCTTATCGGTTATGTGGCAGAAGCCGGCTGGGACTGGGTGTTCATCTTGTTGCTCATCGCTTGTGCACTATCCATTGTCTTTATGGCTTTTACCTATAAGCAGGAGAAAGCGAACCGTGCAGGATAAGAGGTGTAGGATAAACATTCACTATAGATGTTTTATTATTAAATTTTTTATAACACTAATTTTACTATGAGGTACTTTTTGCTTACTATCTTATTAATGGCAGCCACTCTCTTAGAGGCTTCGGCGGCTACTACTGCGGGTATGGAGGATGAGGACAAACAGACGGCCTCCGGGCAACAATCCGATATGGCCGCGTTGATTGCCAAGTTACCTAAGATTTCCGGATATCTACAAACCGGTTGGAACTATAGTACGGCCGGAGAGGGAACTTCCTCATTCCAGGCGAAGCGGTTACGTCTGATTGCAGATGGCACGGTTACGCCCAAACTGGCGTTTCGCCTTCAGATTGAAGCTTTTAACGGTATCCCTGGCTCTTTGACCCCGAATGGTCAAAAAAATCTTCAGGTGATGGACGCATTCGCCACCTATACCTTTAATCCTGCGTTCAAGGTCCGTGCCGGGCAGTATTACCTCCCGCTTGGATACGAGAATTATGATATCTCTCCCGCCACGCTGGAGACGGTGGATTTTTCGAATATCGTTTATCGGATGGTTTGCCGGAATCCTTATGAATATAATTTCGTGGACTACGGGCGTGATCTTGGTGTTATGATTATGGGTGACCTTTTCCCGTCGCAAGAAGGGTTTAACCATTTGAGTTATGACCTGTCGGTGTCGAATGGCTCGCTCCCGATGAAAGATGATCCCAATAAATCCAAGGATATTGTGGCCGCAATCACGGTGCGTCCCATCAAATTCCTGAATATAAAAGCCTCCCACGGATGGGGTGAATACACTCATACGGAGGTAGATGAAGACGGAAACGAATACAGGTCATTGTACAATACCATGAACCGTACGATTTTAGGCGCATGGTACAATGATCCGGACGGCATTTTCGCCAGGACTGAATACGGGTTCCTGAAAGGCGAGGATAAAATGTTTGACGAACGTGGCTTTTATGTGATTGCCGGATACAATATACAGGCCAAATGTGGGAAATTCCTACCTATGGTCCGTTACGACAGGTATGAAGACAAAGTGCTTCAGACTTCAGTCAATAATTACGACCGCATACTGGCAGGGCTTACCTTCCAGCCCTTTCCCAACCTGAAAATCCAATTGAACTACCAGCATGGTTTCTATTCCGATAAAGCGGCAGATGCGATCGGAAAAGATGGTTACGACCAAGTGCAATTGATGGGACTGTTTAAATTCTAATAAATAAACCTCTTTAAATAACAAAAACATGAAAAAAATAATTATTTCCATTACGCTGATTGTCGCCTCTCTCTCGACACTATTGGCACAGCAGATCGGAGAAGAGTACCGTTTAAAGAAAATTATTCCGGTAGCCGGGCGACAGGGTATTGCCATTGATGAAAACTACTATTATGTGTCAAACACAACAGCGTTGTTCAAATATGACAAGGAAGGGAATCTCCTGATAAAGAACGATAAACCTTTCAAAGATTCTAAAGTGAACCACTTTGGCGATATCGATATTTACAATGGAGAAATTTATGCCGGCGCTGAATTGTTTGAATATGGACGTGGGTATAATATCACCATCTCGGTATATGATGCCGAAACATTACAGTGGAAACGGGATATTCCATGGTCTCCGGAATCCGGTCAGGTGGAAGTGTCGGGTATTGCCGTCGACCGCGAAAAGAATATGGTTTGGATGTCGGATTGGGTGGATAGCCGTTATGTGTATTGTTACAGTCTGGAGACAGGTAAATATTATACAAAGATGCAGTGCCGTCCCACACCCTACTGGTGCCAAGGGATATTTATTGCCGATGGTAAGATGCTGTTTACCGCTGATGATGGGGAATCTACTTATCATATTGCGGATAATATCTATATAGCAGATATAAGTGAAGTGATCTACACCGGCCTGGTAGAAGGAACAGAAGTAGTGAAAGATACCCCTTTTTCGGTGAAATTGGATAAAAACGGCAAAGTGGAAACCCGTAAGGGACTTATTGCCGGAGGTGCCAAGGCTGGACGCGTTGAATTGTTCCGTGAAATGACTGACTTCCGTCGTGCCGGTGAAATTGAAGGCCTCTCTATTGATCCAACCAACGACGATTTGGTCGTATTGAATAACCGCGGTACTCAGATAATCTTGGGAATGTCTCAGGGTCCTTTCACTGAAGAAGGCTATACCAAGGAGATCAGTGAACTATATATCTATGAAAGGGTTAAATAATCAAGCGAATAAATCCAATAATCTTACATACGTTAAGTAATCTTTTCTTCACAAAATAATAACCGGTTTGAAACAATAATTAAAGACCTTTGCCGAAAAATTCTCAACTGTTATTATTTATTACAAAATTTATGAAACGAGCAACGGGGGACGCATGAGTTCCCCTGTAACTCGTTATAAAATAATTTATTTATCTATCTTTAATGCTAAATTACATGAATATTAAGACAGAAAAAACAAAATTATGGAAAAAAGCTATATTATCCCTTCGGCTGCTTTTGATTTGCGGAGTCATATTGCTTGCCGGATTGGGATGTAGCGACAATGATGACCCCATAGATACACCCTCTGCGTTTCCCATTACCAATATTTCCATTCCCTCAACCCTCAACGTGTCAATGGGACAGGAATTCACGATTTCCGGAAAAGGATTTCAACAAGGGGACCAGATTCATTTCACTTCCGATGGCGGCACGAAATATACGGCGTCTGTCAAGTCGGCGACGGACGGGGCAGCCACAATCACACTGCCGGAGAACATCACCAGTGGCAGATATGCCATCAGTGTGTCAAGAGGAGAGCAAAGTCTCAAATGCGGATCACTTTCGCTTACTATTGTACCAAAAACCGATGGCGGTAATGAGATCCCCGACAAGGAGGGTATGACCGTGAAAGGCATGGTCTATTCAGACGGGGTGGGTATCCCCGGAGTAGTTGTCTCCGATGGTATCGAAGTAACCGTGACTGATGAAAAGGGAATTTACTATTTGCCTTCGGCAAAAAAGAACGGCTATGTATTTATTGCTGTCCCCGGAAATTATGAAGTGAACACTAACGGCAATCTTCCTCAATTTTATCAACAGCTAAGCGCCGGTTCAGGCGTGGAACAAAAGGACTTTTCGCTGATAAAGACGGATAATACTAATCATGTGGTACTTGCCATGGCAGACTGGCACCTTGCCAACCGGACCAATGATTTGCAGCAATTCAGCAGTAAAATCCTGCCCGATGCGAATGCCACCATATCCGCTTACAAAGGACAAGGCGCCAAAGTCTATGTGTTGACATTGGGTGATCTGAGCTGGGATCAGTTCTGGTATGTTAACAGCTTTGCTCTTCCCGAATATGTGTTGGAGATGAATAAACTGAATTGTCCTGTATTCAATCTGATTGGTAACCACGACAATGACCCATGGATACCGAATGACTGGGAATCGGAAAATCCTTGGAGACGGATTCTTGGTCCTACTTACTATGCGTTCAACCTGGGGGATGTCCATTATATAGTACTCGACAATATCGAGTTCATTAATAACGGAGGTAAACAAGGCACAGTAGGAGACCGGAGTTATAATACCAGGATAGTCCAGGACCAGACGGAGTGGCTGAAAAAATATCTGGCTACCATAGAAGATAAAACCAAACCCGTTGTGGTGGGGATGCATGCTCCCTTGTTCTCTCGTCCGCAAGTGAATGCTAGCGGTAATTATACGTCGGGTTATGCCATGGGTGGCGGTAGCGCGTTTGAGTCGGCATTTGCCGGTTTTACCAATGTACATGTACTCACCGGCCACTCTCATATCAATTGGGCTATTGAAAAGGAAGAGGGCGCTTCAACGTTTATGGAGCATAATATCGGTGCGGTTTGCGCCACATGGTGGTGGACCGGTCACAACGGTTATGCCGATAATCATATCTGCAAGGATGGTAGTCCCGGCGGCTATGGCATATGGGAGATGAACGGAAAGGATATCAAATGGCACTATAAAAGCACCGGTTATGATAAGGATTACCAGTTCAGAGCGTATGACTTGAACAAGGTGCATATCACTGCGAGCGAGTTTGCTCCCGGTTCCACCGACGCTTTATTGGCACCCTATGCGGGAGAATATGCTAGTCCGAACAATAATAACGAAGTGTTGATCAATGTGTTCGGTTATGACGACAAGTGGACGGTGGAAGTAAAGGAAAACGGAACCCCCCTGGAGGTGAAACGGGTGAATGTAAAAGATCCTCTCCACATAGTATCCTATTCTGCAAAGAGATTGGATAAAAAAGCTACGCCCACTTCGTCATTTGAGACCCATACCACTTCACATATGTTCAAGGTGCAGGCATCAACTGCAACCTCCTCGCTGGATATCAAGGTGACCGACCGCTTCGGTAATACCTATTCTGAAACGATGACACGCCCCAAGAATTTTACCTATTCTATGAGATAATCAATATTTATTACCTAAACACTTTGTTATATGCATTTAAAATTAATTCCAAAAGTTACTCTTTTCGCATTGCTGTTAACGATGGTTACCATCTCGGCAATGGCACAAAGCAGGGAGGTGAAAGGAACGGTATTTGAGCAAGATGGTGTCACACCCATTATCGGTGCTACTATTATGCTTAAAGGAAGTTCCTCAGGAACCATTACGAATATTGACGGTGAATATACCATGCAAGTCTCAGGAGCTAATCCTGTGCTGGTTGTACAATACTTGGGATTCGAGAGTCAGGAGGAAGCTGTAGGTAACAGGTCCGTTGTTAACTTCGTGCTGAAAGAAGAATCCTTTCAATTGGAGGATGTTGTTGTGACTGCTCTCGGGTTGACCCGTGAACAGAAGTCATTGGGTTACGCTGTCACCAAAGTCGAAGCGGAAGATATTACCCAGGTGGCTAACAGCAATTGGTTGACGGGGATGGCCGGAAAAGTGGCAGGACTCAATATGAATGGAGCAAGCTCAGGTCCTATCGGTTCGTTGCGTGTTACGCTGCGTGGAGACCAGTCGTTGACTTACGGTAATAATGAGGCATTATTTGTGGTAGATGGCGTACCGGTTCGTTCCGGAACAACAGCCACCTCATCGAGTAGTAGTTATACTAATTCGGGTGCCGACTTCCCGGTTGACTTCGGTAATGGGGCGAGTGATATCAACCCTGAAGATATTGCATCGGTCTCGGTTTTGAAAGGTCCTGCAGCTACAGCACTTTATGGTTCGCGTGCTGCCAATGGTGCTATTGTAATCACTACCAAATCGGGACGTAAGGACAAAGGGGTCGGCGTAACGGTCAACACTTCTATTACCACCGAAAAAGCTGGTTATTGGCCCGATTTCCAGACTGAGTATGGTTCCGGTTCCGACATGGGATTAAATGAGTTTAATTTCTGGACATTGACTGAGGCAGAAACAGGACTTGCCGACAATCCGCGGCGTAACCTGTCGCGTTATGCTTGGGGTGAAAAATTCAGTGAAGACAAATTGCGTTACCAGTATGAAGGGAAAGACTGGGATACCGGTATTATTCGAAGGACACCTTTTGTCTATCAAGATGATTGGTATACAGGGATATTCCGGACAGGGGTGACCTATAATAACTCTGTATCCGTGTCCGGTAGCAACGGGCAAGGTACCAATACGCGTTTTTCTGTTACAGATACCCGAAACGATTGGATATTACCCAATACCGGCTACAAGCGTCAGGCTTTTTCTTTCTCTTTTGAGTCTCCGGTCAATAAGTGGATAAAGTTTAATTCAAAAGTGAATTACTACCGTACCGACAGTGACAATATGCCGATGGCGGGATACCACGAGACTACGGTGATGTATAACCTGATGTGGGGGTATAACTCCAATTCGATGAGGAATTGGAAAGACGAGTACTTTAAAGGGCGTTTCAATGAAATCAACAGGAACTCGAATATATCCCAAGACGGAAACAGCCTCGTGGTGGCAGGTACAGGATCGTATAATCCTTATCGAATCCTCTATGAGGAATTGAACAGCGTGGATAGGGACCGTGTTTTTGGTACGGCCGGTTTTGAAGTCACCCTCCCCTATAACTTTACATTGAATGTGAAATCAGGAATTGACTATGGCTCCGAATTCCGTACCCAGCGGAAACCTAAATTAACGGCTGCCTGGAACAACGGGATGTACAGAGAGGTGACATTGATTAATTATGAGGCCAATACTGATTTCCTGCTACAATATAAGAATAATTTCGTGGATGACCGTTTGTCTTTCTCCGGTGCATTTGGAGGAAATAGCATGGTGACCGAATATAAAAAGAACCAAATACAATTGAGTGAATTGGATATCCCTGGGGTATATCATACAGCCAACGTGCCCGCCGGAATTAACCCGACACCGAGTAATTATCGGAGCAAGAAAATGATCAACAGTTTGTACGGATTTTTTTCATTGGCCTGGGATGATACCTATTTTCTGGATATCACAGGGCGTAATGACTGGTCAAGTACCCTTGCCAGAGGATATTGGTCTTATTTCTATCCGTCGGTATCGGGAAGTGTGTTGTTAGACCAGCTATTAGACTTCCGGAGCAACCTCCCGGCTGTGACCTTTGCAAAGTTGCGTATATCGTGGGCAAATGTAGGTAACGATACAAGTCCTTATTCACTCGACCAGTATTATGGACAGTCGGCAATTCCGGGAGGGAACAGTTTGCAGCGTACTATTCCCAACCCGAGGATCAAACCGGAAAATGTGGAGAGTTGGGAGTTCGGACTGGAAGCCAAATTTTTTCAGAATAGACTCGGATTCGATGTTAATTATTACAATACATCAGCAACCAACCAGATTGTGTCAGTGGATATCGACCCGATCGTAGGTGCATCGAGCATGACGGTGAATGCCGGAGAAATTACCAATAAAGGCGTGGAAATAGCATTGCATGCCACACCGGTAAAAACCCGTGATTTTACGTGGAACGTGAATCTGAACTGGTCTAAAAACAAAAATAAGCTGGTGCGGATGAATGACGAATGGGATCCTGAACAACCGTTGGAGACTGATATGGGGACAACCATCGGTGGACGTCTGCACGTCTATTCCTATGTCGGGCAGGAGATGCACCAACTCTATGGATTTGCACTTCAAAAAGCACCTGAAGGAGCTTTCTATACAGATGATAGTGGTAACAAAGTGGATGTGTCGGGACAGGTGCTGATTGATCCTGTTACCGGGTTGCCTTCTTTGACCTCTACTGCCGATAATTATCTCGGAAAAGTGAATCCTGACTGGCGTGGTGGTTTCAACACCTCGTTCCGTTACAAGAACCTGAGTTTGAATATGGCTTTTGCATACCAATGGGGCGGCAACCGCTTCTCTGTGTCGAACGGGATACTGTCTTACCAGGGCAAACTCAAGAACTCACTTCCTGGAAGATATGACGGATTGGTAGCACAAGGTGTGAATGAGATTACGAATTCAGACGGAAGCAAATCCTACCAGCCGAATAATACCGTGACAGAAAGTATTTATACTTACTATCAGGCACGCGCCCTCGACCGTTATAATGGGGAAGCACATACATTCAATACCTCTTTTCTGAAACTGAAGGAAGTCCGTTTAGAATATGAATTGCCCAAAAGTTTGTGTGCAAGAGTAGGATTCTTGCAAGGTGCCAATATTGCCGCTTATGCCACGAACCTCTTTAGCTGGGACAACTGGCCGCAGTATGATCCGGAAGGTGGGATGATGGCGGGAACCAACGTGTTTAACGGGATTGAGACGGGAGCATTTCCTATGACCCGTACCTATGGTTTTAACCTGAAATTATCGTTTTAATTTAAAACAAGGATAGAAATGAAAAAGATTAAAATTATTATATTGTCTGTAATCCTCCTTGGTATCGGTTACTCCTGTACCCCTAATTTTGAGGATATTAATACCAATCCGAACAGGACAACTGTAGGAATGATACAGGCTTACAATATGTTTGAGCCTCTTCTCTACAATACGGCCAATAATTGGTTGAGACGCACATGGTATTATAATGATGAGCTGATCCAGTTCACGGCGCATACCGGAGGTGTAACACGGCGAGAGCACATGTATTTTCTGGAAGAAAACCGCGACTGGGGTAGTTTCTGGAATTTTTACGCCAATTATGGCAGTGATGCCAATCATATGTATGAGTTGGCTGTGGCTCAGGGTGACCGTTCTTTAGAAGCTATTGCATTAACTTATAGGGCGCTGCTCTTTGCAAATATGACCGATATGTTTGGAAGTGTACCTTATGATGAGGCCTTTACCGGGCGTAAGCCGGAAGGAACACTTACACCGAAATTCAATACCCAGAAAGAGGTGTATGAGGCTATTTTTAGTATATTGGAAGAGGCCAATGATATCTATGCGACTAATCCTACTTTCTTGAATCCTTCCATGGATGGTATGTATGCCGGAAAGATGGAGGCATGGAGAAAATTCAATAATTCATTCTACCTGCGTTGCCTGATGCGTGTAAGTGGACGTCAGGAAATGAATGTGGGGACAAAAATGACGGAGATATTGAATAATTCGTCAAAATACCCCATTTTCGCCTCCAACGATGACAATGCCGTGGTGAAATTCTCCGGTGTCGATCCTTATATCAGTGAGCATGGCACCACAACGGAAAGTGCGTTTACTTCGAGTACCTATAAACTTACCGAGCAACTAATCAAAATGACGGTGGAAAACCCGGCAGGTACCAGTCCTGCGGCCCAGGGATATATAGATCCCCGTTTGCCCATTATCGGGAAGAAGAATACCGTTGCAGCATCTAACCCGAATAATATATGGAAAGGAACTATCTCTGGTGGAACGGAACAACAGCGGCAGGATGCGGATCCCGGTACTTCGTGGTTAAATTATAAAGTCTTCTGTCGTAGGGATGCTCCGGCTACCTATATGGATTATGCCGAAGTGCAGTTTATCTTTGCGGAGGCTGCATTGAAGGGCTATGTTACCGGTGGAGAGTCGGTAGCCAAGTCTTATTATGAAGCAGGGGTGAAAGCTTCTATGGAGAAGTGGTCGGAACAAGGGGCTTATTCTGAAACTCCGACTGAAATCACTTCTGCGCAGATTACTGAGTATCTGGCCTCACCGCTTGGGTCTTGGGACAATGCAACCGTGAGTAAAGAAGAGTTCCTCGGTAGCCAGAAATTCCTAGCTCTGTTTTGGGTGGGAATGGAAGCGTACCACGAGTACCGCCGCACTGGTTATCCGGTACTGACAATTGGAGAAGGGACCAAAACCTATAACGATGGGATTCTTCCCACCCGTTTTGGCTATCCGCCTACTACCATGTCGACGAATACTGCCAATGCCTCTGCGGCATTGAGGGAAATGGGCGGTGACAACAATATGAAAACCCCTCTCTGGTGGAGTAAAAAGGCTATTCAAGGTAATTAGAAATAACCATAAACAAAAAAAATATGAATACTTTTCGATTTATCAATATAAGAAAAACGGGTGTGCTGTTTATCCCGCTCTTCTTCTTTTCTGTAGTATTGTTTACTGCATGTGATAATGATGAGAAACAGGGTGATGCCTATTTCGAAATAGAAGAAGCACCCACCGGATTTACGGTGGGTGCTAATGGTGGGGAGAGTCCAAAGTATGTGGTTCGCTCTAATCGCTCCTGGCAAGTGCTTGCGCAGGAAGAGAACGATTGGGTGAGAGCCTTCCCTAATGAAGGAGATGATGATGGCATCTTCCGATTTATTGTGCAAGAAAACCGGACAATCAATAAACGGATAGCTAATTTTTCTTTTATCGTTGGCGGAGCAGAACAGCCTATGCTTTTTCGGATAGAACAACAGGAAAATATACCTTTTATTAAGATTGATAAGGGGGATGAAGGTGTGAACATTCCGGCAGCCGGTGGGCAGGCGGTAATCAATATCGATGCGAATGTTGACTGGGAGTACTCCATTGTTGGTGATAACTGGCTTGAAAGCCATAAGAGAGAGGGCGAGAAGATTATCATTGTTGCATCTCAAAATATAGATGCTGAACGTGAGTTGACCCTTAGGCTTACCTCTCCTTCCGAATCGGATTTGGCAGCCGAAATTGTGATCACCCAGTCTTCCGTCTCTGTCATTCTGGAAGAAGATTTTAACTGGCTTGCCTATGGTAACGCCATTCCTTATGAAACCAGTGGAGAAAAGGTCTATGGTGGATGGACGGAAGCGGAAAAAGCGCGCGGTTGGTCCAGTACACCCGTTGAAACTGCAGCCGATAAATTTGAACAACTTTGTTATGCGCGCCAGGGCTTTGTCAAACTCGGGAAAACCAATTGGGGTGGTGATCTTATCTCTCCTAAACTCGAGAAAATAGAAGGTACGGCTAATGTGAAAGTTACATTTAAAGCCGCGGGGTATATTTCGGCAGGAGGTGCTGTCGATGATACGATCTTGAAAATAGAAATTCTTGGAGCAGGTTCAAGTGTTACTACAGAGATTGATGTCAAGGATAATATACCTAATAATAGGGCACAAGATGCTGAGGGAAGAGTGAACGATATTTGGGATCCTGCCCGCGCCTATTCATTTGTTATTACCGGTGCTACTTCCGAGACCCAAATAAAGTTCTTAGGCCGTGATTATGACCTCAATGGTGTAGGCCAAGGGAAAAACAGGATTTTTCTCGATGATATCAAGGTGGAACTTATTTTTGATTAGAGATTTTTTCAACAAAAAAATAGACCTATAAATGGGGAAGAGGGTGAACCACATTTCGTGATTCACCCTCTTCCTGTTCATTCACTCAGGGGTGTCTTTCAGACAATGATTAATTGGATACCATTTTCTTCCAATACCTCTTTCATTGATTCCGAAATGCCTGAATCGGTAATGATGGCATCTATCTTATCTAAATTGCAGATCTTTCCAAACCCCTTTCTTCCAAATTTTGAAGAATCGCATAATACGATTGTCTTTAAAGAAGCGTTCATCATAGCAATATTAAGTTCGGCTTCCTCCAGATTGGAAGTAGTGACCCCAAATTCGGGATCTATACCATCGACTCCCAAAAAGAACTTGGAACAGGTAACTTTTTCTAACAGACTTAATGTATAGCTGCCGATTACCGACATTGAGCGGTTTCTATAACTACCTCCCAATTGCACGATATTAATATTGTCCTTTTCTCCAAGAATCAGGGATACTTTTAGTGAAGATGTGACGACTCTCAATGGAGCATGGGGGTCAATCTGCTCGGCAAAAGCACAGATGGTAGAGCCGGAATTCATAATGACCGAATCATTTTCCTCTATTAAACGAGTGGCCGCCATGCCGATCCTGTTTTTTTCTGTAATTTTTATCTTTTCTTTTTCCGATACCGTACGATCCCCAATATGCGGATTGGCAGGACTGGCACTCCCGTGTGTCCTATATAACAGCCCTTTTTCCTCTAATTGTTTTAGATCTTTTCTTGCAGTTACAGTGGTGATGTTGAGCGCATTGGCTATGTCTATGACTTTGATGAATCCTTCTTTGTTTAAGACTTCAATAATGTATTTATGTCGTTCGGCAATGCTAAGCATATATTAATTCTGTCTAAATGATAATGATATGAATACAAAATAAATGAAAATAACCCGATTAAACAAGCGTAAAGAAGAAATACATTATTCTTTTTGATACCTATATAACAAAGTAAAAGAAATTGATTTTAATAAAAAAGAAAGAAAAAGAAAATATTTAACAGATAAAGTTTGTTGAAAAGAAAAAAATATTCTTTCTTTGCAAAATAAGTAACGATAAAAAAGTAGAAGGCGTATTATAAGGAACATTATAAAAGATAAGATTAGAAAATAGCGAGGGTTTGGGAAAATTGAGGTTTTGGGAAAATTAAGGTTTTGGAGGGTATCAATACAACGGAAAACAAATTATGATGAGAATTTCACATAAAATAGAAGAGGCATTGAAAGCGGCTGATGAAACGATGGCGCTGATTATAGGGAATGATATATTGCATCAGGTTCCGCAATTATTCAAAGAACAGTTTCCCGAACAGGAGGCAATTATTGTGGCTGACACTAATACCTATAGAGTTGCCGGAAAAAAGGTGGGGCATTTGCTTCAGGAGTCAGGAATCAAGCAACAGAAAAGCTATATTTTTGCCGATTCGGATTTATACGCGGAATATGGCTTCGTAGAGGAGTTGGTGGCTGTATTGAAAAAGAACGATGCTGTTCCCATTGCTGTTGGATCGGGAACCATCAACGATTTGACAAAGCTGGCTTCTTACAAAACTAACAGGAGATATATGTGTGTGGCGACGGCAGCATCCATGGATGGATATACCGCCTTTGGGGCATCTATTACCTATAAAGGGGCGAAGCAGACCTTTGATTGTCCTGCACCCCAAGCTTGTCTGGCAGATGTAGGCATTATTGCGAATGCGCCAGTTGAAATGACAGCCTCGGGGTACGCTGACTTATTTGCCAAGATAACAGCAGGGGCAGACTGGATATTATCAGATGCTTTGGGGGTGGAGAAAATAGACAGGCAATCCTGGGATATTGTGCAGGGAGGATTGCGCGATGCGTTGGCAGACCCCCAAGGTGCGAGGGAAGGGAAAGTGCCGGCTGTTGAGAAACTGATTGAGGGTCTGATGTTGGGCGGATTTGCCATGCAGGCACATAAGACAAGTCGTCCCGCATCGGGTGCGGAACATCAGTTTAGCCATTTGTGGAATATGGAGCATCATACCAACCACGGAAAGCATGTCTCACATGGGTTCCAAGTAGCTATCGGTACATTGGCAGTAACTGCCCTTTATGAATTGTTTTTAGATGCACCGATCCAGGATTTGGATATCCAAGCTTGCTGTCAGACTTGGCCTACATCGGAAGTGTTGGAAGAGGATGCCCGTGAGCGATTCCGGGATACTGATTTTCCGGATATAGGCGTCGTGGAAACAAAAGCCAAGTATATCTTCAAAGAAGAACTTTCAGGACAATTGCAGGTACTGAAAGAGAACTGGGCCGAGATTCGCGCGAAATTGAAAGCGCAATTGGTGCCATACGCAGTGGTCAGACAGCGCTTGTCACTGGTAGGGGCACCTGTCAATCCCGAAGATATCGGGATAACCCGTGAATATCTGAGACAAACATTTGTCCGTGCGCAATATATCCGCCGTCGATTTACTATTCTTGATATAGCGGTAAGAACAAATATGCTGGATAAATGGCTCGACCAACTCTTCGGAAAAGAAGGAATTTGGGAAATTTAGGACGAGAAGAAAACTTATTAAAATGCCTTGCCACGAGCACAATTATCAAATTTGGATTATAGGGATTCGGTGCCGATCCCTGCAAAACATTGGCTGTCAATGTAGATACCGGTGAAGAACTGGCTATGACTACTTCGTATTACCACAGAGGGAAAAATCTTTATTATAACATATTTACCCGATGTTGATATGGTTTATAACCGGCTTTATTAACAATACCTCAGGTTAAGTGAACTATAAAGATTGAACTTACGATAAAAATACCATCAGTTGAAGTAGCTAATTTATTGACCTGCATTTCAGGGATGATATTTAAAATCCAAAAAGTATTTAACAGGTTAATGAGCTGATAAACATATAATAATGGAAGAGTGAAACATTAGTTTTTAATCTATTTAAACATGAACAAAAAATCATTTTCGAAAACAAGAAGAGAAATGTTGTATACAATATTTCTACCAGGATCAATTTCGACAAGGGTTAGAAGGTTGTCGGGATCCGGGCGACGGACGCTCTGCGTGTTAATGTTGAGTTGCTTCTGTTCGCTTGCATTGATGGCGCAAAAGCGGGTTACGGGTACCGTGACTGATCCCATGGGTGAACCTGTGCCGGGCACCAATGTGGTGGAAAAAGGCACCCTAAATGGGACTATCACTGATACGAATGGTAAGTATACGCTCGAAATGACCGATACCAACCCCACATTGCTTTTTTCTTTCATCGGCTACATATCGCAGGAAATACCCGTGGGAGAACGCTCAACAATTGATGTGGTACTGAGGGAGGATACCCAATCGCTCGACGAATTGATTGTTGTGGGATATGGCACTACGCGGCGGCGTAATTTGATAGGTGCTGTGGAACAAATCAGCGGAGATATCGTTGCTGAAAGGGCTAATATGAATGTGAGTCGCTCATTACAAGGACAAGTTCCGGGTATGACTATCACGTTAGCTGACGGTAAACCGTCTCGCAATGCATCTATCTCGTTGCGAGGGACAAGTAGTATTGGAGCAGGTGGTTCGGCACTTATCCTTGTCGACGGAGTGGAGGCACATGGCGACCTGACGACTGTCAATCCCGCCGATATTGAGAGCATCTCGGTACTGAAAGACGCCTCATCTGCTGCTATCTATGGAGCCAAGGGGGCTTTCGGTGTGATACTTATTACCACTAAGAAGGCAGGCGAGGGTAAAGCGCGCGTCAATTATAACGGTGGCGTGTCGATACACAAACGTATTTTCGAACCGGATTTGGTGTGGAACGGATTAGAATGGACCGATGGCTGGTATAAAGCTTATATTGAAGGTCAAGGTACTGCTCCGGCAGGTATCAATAATGTCTTTAAGTATAACGATGACTGGTATAACGAATTGGTGAAACGCGATGCCGATCCGACGCTCGAAAAGGTGCGTGTCAACAAAAATGGTGAATACGAGTATTTTGGTAACACGAACTGGTTCGACATTATCTATAGAGATCATACCTTTTCAACCGAGCATAACCTTAGCGTTTCGGGTGGTACCGAAAAGGCAAAATATTATGTGTCGGGACGTTACTTTAATCAAGGAGGAATTTATACTGCAGGAAAAGAGGATTTTACGCAATATAATTTTCGTGCTAAAGGTTCGCTTCAACTCTCCAAGCAAATCCTGATTGAGAACAACACCGACTTTATCCGCCGCAGTATTCACCAACCTATGGTGATGTACGATCGACAGTTGCTACCGCGAATGCTTCAGCATCAGGGCTATCCGATGACAATGCCGAAGAATCCCGACGGAACATGGACGGAGACAGCTGTTTATACCGGCTGGGCCGGTTTCGTGGAAGGCACGTCGTATCAACACAATAAAAAATTTGACCTCAAGAACACGACGACAATAACCTATACACCGATAAAACAGTTGATTTTGAAGGCGGACTATTCCTATTATTTTAATTACTCGGAAAGAGATCGTGTGGAAAATATGTATGATTTCTATACTGGACCACTACTTAAAGGTACACGCAACACTTTCAATTCACTCGAGCATTGGGGATATAATAACGAATATCAGGCGTCGAACTTTACTGCCAATTATATACCTGAATTCAATAACTCAGACCATAAACTGAATATCCTTGGGGGAGTTAATACCGAGCATAAATATACCCGCAACCATTCCATGTACCGTCGTGGACTGATATACGAAGAAAAGCCTACTTTTGCACTGATGGACGGTGATTACTACACGCTTAACCAGACGGGCTCCGAGTGGTCGTATGCAGGCTTGCTTTATCGTGTCAATTATTCCTTTAAAGACCGTTATCTGATGGAAGTAAGTGGACGCTACGATGGTTCGTCAAAATTTCCATCCAACCAGCGTTTCGGTTTCTTTCCTTCGGGGCAGTTGGGATGGATTGTTTCGGACGAGAGTTTTATGAACGGCACTAAAAAATGGCTTGACATGTTCAAACTTCGTTTTACAGCAGGTAGCTTGGGTAACGGTGCAGTTGATCCATTCCTTTATATGTCAAATATGACAATAGGAAGGACTTCGGCCATTATTGACGGTGCATTGCAGAGCTATACCTATGCACCAGGCAATGTGCCTTCAACATTGACATGGGAAACTAATACCACTTACGATGTCGGTTTCGACTTCCTCGCGCTAAGGAATCGTTTGAGTTTTGTGTTCGATTACTATCACCGTTATACGAAGGATATGTTCACTGTAGGGGTTGAGCTTCCTGCGGTTTTTGGTTCTACGGTACCTAAAGGTAATAACGCCAACTTGAAAACGAAAGGATGGGAAGTATCGCTGCAGTGGCAAGATTCTTTTAATGTGGCAGGTAAGCCGTTTAATTATAGCATAAAGGGGATGTTGTGGGATAGCCGCTCGTGGGTTACTAAATATAATAACGTGCTCAAATCGCTTGGCAGCGGTCAAACGGCAAGCTATTATGAGGGGATGGAAATAGGCGAAATATGGGGATATCATATTGAAGGTCTTTTCCGCGACCAGGATGATATCAACAACCATGCCGATCAGTCGGCAATCCGCGTCTCGACGCAGAACATACTCGCACCGGGCGACTTGAAGTTCGCCGACCTCAACGGCGACGGCGTTATCAACACCGGGGCTAATACTGCTGAAGATCCGGGTGACCGTCGCATCATAGGTAATACTTCCATCCGTTACAATTATGGCATTAATCTCGGTGTCAATTGGAATGGTATAGGCTTGAGTGCCGTTATTCAGGGTATCGGTAAACGCGATTGGTATCCACATACCGAATCGGCTTATTTCTGGGGGCAATATGATCGTCCGTACAGTTTCATGCTTCAGCTTCATACCACAGATAATGTGTGGACAGAAGAGAACCAAAACTTCGATGCTTACTGGCCCCGTTATCGCGGTTATCTCAGCGGTAGCGGTAAATCTATGGGGGTTGTGAACGACCGGTATTTACAAAATGCTGCCTATGTGCGGTTGAAAAATATGCAGGTAGATTATTCTTTCAAGGATAAAATATGTAATTTACTCCATGTAGAAAACCTACGAATTTATATCGCAGGTGAAAACTTATGGACATGGTCGCCGATGTTTAAGGTTACACGTAACTTCGACCCCGAAGTGATTGGCGCGGGAGATTCCGATTTCCGTAGTACTGCCGGTACAGATGGCGACGGTTACGGTTATCCACAGCAAGCTACTTATACTTTTGGACTTAATGTTACATTTTAATTTTTTGCACTATGAGAATTTATAACATATATAAAATGAGGATTCTTGCATTAATATTGTTTGGAACAATATTAGCATTGGGTTTTTCTTCTTGCCAAGATTTCCTTACTGTATATCCTGAGAACCAGATGAGTTCGGAAGAATTTCTCCAGACGGAAAAAGATATGGAAATCTATTGCAACGGTTTTATACAGCGAATATTATCTGGCGGGTTGAGTCTCTGTTATGCCGATGCTAATAGTGATAACGTGGCAACCCGCACCTCTACTTCGTTTTTAATTGGTGACACATGGCGTCCCGAAGATCAGGGTGGTTGGTCATGGACAACACTGCGCGACATAAACTGGTACCTCGACAACCTTCCCCGTGCCAAATCAAATGTTTCAGAGGTCACCTATAAACATTACGAAGGCGTAGGTCGTTTTTGGAGAGCGTATTTTTACTATGATATGGTTAAAACTTTTGGTGATGTGCCATGGTATGATCATGAATTGCAATCGACTGATCACGAAGCACTTTATAAACCCCGTGATTCGCGTGAGTTTGTGATGGATAAAGTACTTGAAGATTTGAATTTTGCTGCGCAGTATTGTTCTTCAGACATTAAGGTTGTTGCCTCTTCGACCAAAATTAGCCGTTGGGTAGCACTCGCTTTTAAAGCCCGCGTTTGTCTTTTCGAAGGTACTTATCGTAAATATCACGTTGAATTAGGGTTGCAAAGTTCGGTGAACAAATTCCTCAACGAAGCTGCCACTGCCTGCGAAACGCTGATGCAAGAAAGTCCTTATGGTCTTGTCACGAATGGCGATGTCAAAACGCAGTACCGCTCGCTTTTCACCAGTGATGACCTCAACACAAAAGAGGTAATTCTTGGTGTGGCGTATAAAACAGGTGTAAGGATGCACAACGTAACATGGTATACGCTCTCGGCATCGGCGGGTTCAAGCTGGTCAATGACAAAACAGTTCGTCAATCAATATCTTATGCTTGATGGCTCACGTTTCACTGATAAAGCAGGCTACGAAACGATGTCGTATACTGAAGAGTTTAAAAATCGTGACAATCGCATGGCGCAGACTTTGTTGTCGCCCGACTATGAACGAAAAGTGAATGGTACGGTACGACCGGTTGCACCTGAATGGGGTATTACCAACACAGGCTACGAAATTATCAAGTGGGTTATTGACGATGATGTACATATTGGTATGACAACTTCAGTTAATTCGCTACCTATATTTCGTTTTGGCGAAGTGTTGCTCAATTATGCGGAAGCAAAGGCTGAACTAGGGGAGATGAGTGAAGCCATTTGGAATAAGACTATTAAGCCCCTCCGTGAACGTGCAGGAGTAAGCGGCGCTGTTCCTGCTACTTACGATTCCTATCTTGCCGCTTACTATCTTAATCAAACTTCCGATAAGTGGATATTGGAAGTGCGCCGTGAACGTGCTGTGGAAATGGCTTCTGAGCAGGTTCGCAACGACGATATTATGCGATGGAAGATGGGAGAATTACTCGAGCTTCCTTGGTACGGCATTTATATCGGCGAACTGGACAAGGGGTATGACCTTAATGGTGACGGTACAGTCGATCTGACTGTTTCTACCACAGGCAGTGCCAGCACATCGCGTGTAGTGCTCGGTTCTGCTTTCCGTCTGAGTGAAGGAGATCATGGCTATATCGACTATGGTTATAATATTAACAGGATGTGGACAGATCGCAAATATCTGCGTCCCATACCTGCTACTGCCCTTCAGATGAATCCTGATTTAGGACAAAACCCGGGATGGGGCGAGAAATAATGTTTAATCTCAGAAAAATACAGAAAATGAAGACAAATTTTTTTAAAAAATTAGTGTTCCTTGTACTTATAGCGGTGGAAATAGTGTCTTGTAGTGATGAAACTACGCCTTTTGTATTACGCAGTACCGATGTACTTGAATTTGCTTACGAAACTTCATCGGAGATTTTTACGCTCCGCAGTAACGGTGCGTGGAATGTAAGTAGCGAAAACGACTGGATAAAACTTGATCCCGCTTCTGGTACAAGCGACGGTATTAAATACGAAACCGTTACTGTTACTGTTTTACGTAACGAGGGCGAAGATCGTACCGGTAAGGTGGTCATCAACGCCGCAGGTAAGGAAATTTATATCGACGTGCTGCAAAGTGTGGGGCCTATCATCTCTTTTAGTGAGCCGACCCTTTTTGGTGCCCTGCAAGAGAACCAGGACGCTTCGCTGGCTAAAATTCGCATACCTTATTCGGGCGCTATTGGCGACGAGAAATTCACCGTTTCGGCAACTGCATCGGGTGCAGCCGCAACAGGCCTCAGCCCCGTAAACAATTATGAGGTACAACTCAACAGCAAATCAGGCTATTTCGACGTACCGCTTGTAGGTTCGCCAACGTCTTCCGGCACGATCACTTTTGAGATTACCACCTCTTATACTTCGTTGCATGCGAATGCCAAAATCCCTGTATGCAACGGGCTGGTATATCCTCCATTGAATATCACGTTGGGTGTTCCTGTTCTTACTAACACCGAAACATTTAACGTTACACGAAAGTTAAAAGACGTGGTTCTTGAAATTCCTTATACTGATGCCGAAATAGGAGTGCAGTTCACCCTGGGCGTTGAGATTACAGGTATTAAGGGTATTAATTCCATTGAAAATTTCCCCGTCAATATAACATCGCCAACTGGTACCATAAAGATACCGGTGAAAGGGGTGCCTTACCATGCAGGTGAAGCGTTGTTCGAGATTGTTTATCCCGGTCCGCCGCTCTCATCCATCACCGTTCCGGTGATTAATGATGGCAAACGTTATTTCCCCGGCAGTATCCTCGTTACGGGCGCAATGAGCGACCCGCGTGGCAACGACTGCAACACGGCAATGAACGTCTCATGGTACAATCCCAACGAAGACGCCAACATTCACGGCGACGGTTACGAGTATGTACAACTTATGGCAACCGAGGATATTGATTTTGCCGTTACGCCCTACTCGGTGATTATCGCCAAGAATACTGCCACTCAGAAGCCAACCAACAAGGGTTGGATTGAAGGTGGTTCGCGGACATATAAGTTCAATCTGACGGAAGGCAAAGTTTCGAGAGGTGAGTTCTTCTATATTGGTGGCAAGGCGAAAGCACTTAACGGATATTCTTCCAACTCCAATAACACAACGGCTTCATCGTTTGATGGTTCGGTTGTGGACAAATTATGGACAGGCCATCCCATCGAAATACCCGGGTGGGCCCCAAAAAATGGAGGTACAACACAGGCCAATGGCGGTATTATCAGTATCAAAGATGCCAAATGGATACGCTGTAAGCCATATATCACCGAGGCGGGTGATGACGGTATAGGTGATCCTATTCAGTCGAACAATCCTGGTGTCATTAGTAATGCCGCTAATGCCGGTGCCTCTCAAGCCTCGGTTGGTGTCGATGGTATCGGAGTATTCGAAGGTACTGCAGTCACGGAAGAAAGTATTCCTGTTGACCTGATATTCTTTGGTGAAAGCGCAACGTCAGCATCCGATTATACCGCCAACAATATGGGTTACACAGTCCCTCTGAATGATTTCTATAGCCCTGTCAATATTTCAAGTGGTGAAGCACAACCCTACTTCGGTCAAGGCAGTAATACTTCGTTCCTCAAAGGCGGACAGCCCGAACTGACAATGGGGTTACCTTGCAGTATTACCACCGCCGGAATAGCCAATGGACGCGACTGCAGCGCATTCATCAAGTTTGCAGGCGAACTCGATGCCGACAACAGTTGGATAAAACCGCGCGAAACGCGGACGATCTATTTGCTCGAACCCAAGAACTGGCTTGAACAGTACAACCTAAACCGCCCGGCACAATTGTCCGATATCGAAAGCAATGTAACACAAGCGGGAGCCAATGGTGCAGTAATGATTGTGCGTTGATATTGACTTAATAGAAATAATATTTTGAGGCTGTATTAAAAAACGCTTTTGATGCAGCCTCATTAAAAATTTATATACAAAGAAGATTTAATGACGATGAAAAGAAGATTATTTATAAAGAAATCGATTTATGGCGGCGCAGGTTTGCTGATGACGGGAAGGATGATTGCTTGCAATAAAGACGGCGACAGCCCAATCAATCCGGACGACAAACCGATTGATCATCCTGCTATTACTCCCGATCCCGGTATTGACCTCTACGGATCAATCCTTGATGATATGGGTAATCCTGTGCAGGGTGTAGTTGTTAGCGATGGCTACCAATGTGTGGTCACCGATGCAAAAGGTGTCTATCAGATGACCCGTGACCCGCGCGCATTAACTGTTTTCTTTTCCACACCCGCAGCATATGAGGTGAAGCGAACCGGCACCATCTCTACTGCTGCAAACTTTTTTACTGCTTTAAGCAGCCAGTCAAAGCGTTATAATTTTACAATGAAACGGTTATCGGCTGTCGAAGACAATTTTTCCCTTGTCTGCATCGGTGACCCACAAGTCGCTTCTGCAGTCGATATCGAACGCTATTCAGATGAAACTATTGCTGATCTGAAAGCTTTCGTGGAGTCACAAACACAGCCTTGCTACGGGCTTGTACTTGGTGACACGGTAGGCGACCAGCCACAGTTTTTCACTCGGATGCGCAATCTTACTGGCAGCGTAGGTCTGCCGTATTTCACCACGATCGGTAACCATGACAAAACCGGGGGCAATAGTACAACGCCGCGTGATGCCAATGCCTATACAGCTGTTTTTGGACCCGTTAACCACTCGTGGAACCGCGGAAAAGTACATTTCATCTCTCTCGACAATGTTATTTTCGAGAATAATTCCTCTTACAGGGGTGGTTTGGAAGACTACCAAATAGAGTGGTTGCGGCAGGATCTAAGTTATGTGTCTAAGGATAAATTGATTATTATATATTATCATATTCCCATCCGCAACGATCAGAATTTTAAGAACCGGGCGGCTTTCTTTTCTCTATTGCAGAACTATCCCAATGTACATTTCATGGTTGGTCATACCCACTATCATGAGAATTTCCAAATTGGCAATGGAGGCAATACCATTTATGAGCATATCCATGGGGCAGCCTGTGGTGCATGGTGGAAATCGACTGTCAATTGCGACGGAACTCCCAATGGATACGCTGTCTATTCGGTGCAAGGAACGGAAATAAAAAATTGCTACTACAAAGCCACCCGTTACGATAAAGGGTTTCAGATACGGCTTCATCGTGGTCCCGATCTTTTCGGTGGTCAGTACGGTAACTATTCCTATGGAAAAGGAACCAACGATATTATAGCCAATATCTGGAATGCTGACACGCAGTGGAAGCTTGAAGCTTATGAAGACGGGGTCAAGGCGGGTAACTTAAGTAAGTTAAATACGGTGATAGACGCTTTTGCGGCAGGCTATCATGTAGGTGTTTTGAACCGTATCCCCGGCAACTACGGAGCTACCGGCAACGGTCAGAATAAGCATGCCTACATCCACAGCCTTAAGAATCCGAATGCAAAAGAAATCGAAATCCGTGCTACAGACCCTTTCGGTAATATTTATTCTCAAACAGAAATAATTACCGACCTCAAAACGGCGCAAGGATATTAATGTTGTCACAATTCGTTGTCGTTATTGGACTTGTCAGTGCCAGTGAGAAATGGTATATGAGACGGCTCATGGATTGGGCCGAAATAGCAGGCAGGTGATTTTTGCAATCGAAACCCTCCATAAACTCGGCGCTAGGACAAAGGAATTGGAATAAAGATATGAACAAATTAAAGAGTTTACAGAATGATACCCAAAAGAACTGTCTTTTTGAATTTACTGTTGATTTTCAGTGTGTTATTGATTGGGGCGCAAACTACGTCGCAATATCTTCCGGAATCAGAACTTTCCAACAACTTTCCAAAACCTCGTATAGCTTGTGGTCCGTGGATACAGGCGGCAGGCGAAACAGAATTTACTGTAGTATGGGAAACTAATGTCCCATGCATATCATGGGTAGAGGTTGCACCCGATGATGGAACGAATTTTTATGTTACAGAACGTCCTAAATATTATGAATCGTGGTATGGACGCCGTCCGGTAACAACACTGCATCACGTTCGAATTAAGGATTTGCAATGTGGGACCGCATATCGATACCGGATTTTTCAGCAGGCATTACTACTCGATGAGGGTAATAAACGTATGGTTTTCGGTGAAGCTTATGGCAATGATTTTAATTTTACAAAAATAGAGTTTAAAATAAAAACGCTAGATTCATCACGTCCTGAATCCCGTTTTACAATGGTAAACGATACTCACGGTAACGACTCTCTTTTTCGTCAGTTAACCAAAGATGTAGTAAAAAACAAAAATAACTTTGTCATTTTCAATGGCGATATGCTTTCGCAAATAGAATCGTCTCAACAAATCGTTGATGGTTATATGAAGTCGGCAAGTGAACTTTTCTCCCCCTTCACGCCGATTTTTGCCGTTCGCGGCAATCACGAACACAGGGGTTCAGCATCCTATGACTATATGCGTTGGTTTCCTACATCCACAAGTGAACCTTATTATACTTTCCGGGACGGACCGGCATTTTTTATTGCACTGGATTGTGGAGAAGATAAACCTGATAGTGATATCCGTTATTACGGACTTTCACTCACTGACCAATTGCGGGAAGAACAAGCCGAATGGTTGAAACAAATCATTACAACAGATGAATTTAAATCTGCTCTTGTGAAAATTGTTATCCTTCATATTCCACCTTACCCAAATGGAGGGCAGTGGCACGGTACACATGAGATTGAACGCCTTTTTATGCCAATTCTTAATAATGCGGGCATAGACCTCATGTTGAGCGGACACCTGCATAAACACTACTATCTCGAAAAAGGTGCAGCTGGCAACAACTTTCCCATCCTCATAAATTCAAATAAAACGCGTCTTGACGCTATTGCGAATAAAAATGGGATAGATCTGAAAATAGTGGACGCCAACGGGAAAATACTGCATAATTATTTAATTCCCCAATAATTAATTTTAAATAAATACACAATGAAGGTCAAATAAATTATTGATATAAATGAAAGTAAAGTAAGCAAGAGATAGACCTGATATTTTATCTTTTTTACTAAAAGGAAAGGAAAATGATAGTGCATGGATCTCAATAGAAATAAAAAGAAATTTTTTCAAAGTAATATTTGCATGAAAGAAAGTTTTGCTCTTTCTTTGTGAAAGAAGGAATTAAGATAAATTGAAATAATAAATACAGGGATGAAACACAAACAATTTACAGTCTTTTCTCTTGCATTTTTCTCATTGCTATTCAGCCAATGTATGCAACCGCAAGGAGAAAAGAATACAGACACAGTGAATGAAGAGCCCCTTCAGCAAGTATTTAAATATACGGGAGATGGTTCCGTCATTATCAGCGGACATCGTGGTGCTTGGCGCAACAGCATATATCCGGATAATTCGCTCGAGGGAATGCAATATGCTGCGGAGAAGGTGTCAGGTGTCTTTTTTGAAATAGATCCGCGGTTAACAAAGGATAGCGTCATCGTCTTGATGCATGATGCAATATTGGATAGAACCACAAATGGTACGGGCAAATTGGTGGACTATACTTTTGAAGAGCTGGATACGATCAGATTGAAAGATGATCATGGAAATACCACTGCATTTAAAATACCAACCCTTGAGGAGGTGATCAGGTGGAGTATCGGCAGGGCAGTGATGAATCTGGATCGTAAGGATGTGCCACATGAGATGATTGTCGACCTGATTAAAAAATGTAATGCCGAACGTCATATCATGCTTACAGTTCATAGTGGAGCTCAGGCTAGATACTATTATGATCGTTTGCCCGAGGTCATGTTTTCTGCACATATCAGAAATCAAAAAGAATATGAGGATTATGTTATCTCAGGAGTTCCTTGGGAGAGTATGATTGCTTATGTAGGGCCGACCATCAATGAGAAGAATAGGGAGTTGGTGGACAAACTTCATGCACATGGGATAAAATGTATGGTCTCTTTTTCTCCCACTCATGATCGGTTGGAGAGTGCCGAAGAACGTGCCGTAAAATATGAAGAGGAACTTTCCGGTTGTCCGGATATTATTGAAACAGATTATCCAGTTGAACTCTGGGAACTGCTATGCAAAATACAGGGCAAAAAGTAATTACAGCTACTCTGAACGAGGACCCATAGAATAAATGCTATAATTTATGATAAATAAACAATTTAAAATTAGCTTGTTGTTGTTTTGTGTTGTATTAAGCGTAAATACACAAGCGCAAAAAGATACGCTCTCTTTCGTTCATATCACCGATTTACACCTGATGTTCAATACACAGAATTATGACCAGGATATAGTGCAAGCCCGGAAGAATAAAAAGAATTATAAAGAGAGTAACAATACTTTCAAACAGTTTATGGCCACCATTCCTGAACAAACGAGCTGTGATATGATTATTGTTACGGGTGACCTGGTTGATTTTTTTGATGCCAAAACAGGGCAGGGTAACAGATTTGCTTACCATGTGGAGCAATTTGCCAACTTTATCAAGGAATTCCACTATCCCATTTATCTGACTTTGGGAAACCATGATATGTTTTCCTATAATTGGAATGGCGAAAAGGTGGTGGCCAACCAGTTGCAGGCCGGTCGGGCCAAAGCCACCTGGATAAGGAACTTCGATTGCTTCAGGGATGGTACTTACTATAGCCATGTATACGAAGTGGGAAGGACTACTTACAGGTTGATCTTCCTGGATAATGGATTCTATAAATTCAAAAAGGAGGAGGGGATGGTGAATCCTTATATCGATAAAGCGCAACTGCATTGGTTACAGGCAGAGTTAGATGCATCGGATGACGATGTGGAAATCATCCTTATGCATATTCCTTTTACTGAGAAATCCACACTCCCGGAATCGAACAACGAACTTTATAAAGCGCTTATTGCCACCCCCTCAGTACGCTTGATCCTTGGCGGGCATTATCATAAACAGGATGTGATGTGGCTTCCTTCTCCGGATACAAAACAGACTGTACAGGTGCAAACCGGGGCACTGGTCTCCGGTGCGGATAAATGGAGGCAGGTCCGCCTGACGGAAGAGGACATCACTGTATCTTCAATGGGGACGACGGAAAGTGAGTTGATTATTCCTGTAAAATAGGCAACACAGCAAGGGGTTGAAAGAACAAGGTTGACTTGTATATCCTTTATATTTTAACTGTCCCATTACTTGTTCATTTTATTTTTATTCTCAAAATATCTTTCTATGAGTTTTTCTTTTGTACCCATATTTTACTCGTTTACGCGGAGGTGCCAATAATAATAGTACCATAAAGCCAAATTTTTTTATTAAATTTTTCTATTCCATGAAGAAGTCAAAAGAAGGAAAGAGATTATGTGTGTTTGGGAAATATTTTGCATCTTTGCTATTTCTAAAAAGAACAATATAGAATGAATGATAGAAAACCCCTGATATTGGTTACCAATGACGACGGGTATCAGGCGAAAGGAATTGCTTCATTGATGGAGGCAATGAGAGATTTAGGAGAGGTGATTGTGTTTGCGCCAGACTCGCATCGGTCGGGTATGTCGAGTGCTATTTCCACCAGTACACCGCTCCGGGCAAGATTACTGAAGGAAGAGGAAAATCTGACGGTATATACCTGCAATGGTACACCGGTAGATTGTGTGAAACTGGCGTTGAATGAGTTTATGGACCGTAAACCAGACTTGTTGGTGTCAGGAATTAACCACGGCTCCAATGCCGGTATCAGTGTGATTTATTCCGGTACGATGGGTGCTGCAATTGAGGGATGTATTTTCGATGTGCCTTCTATCGGTTTCTCATTGTGTGATTTTACCCCCGATGCCGATTTCTCCTTCACCATGGAGATCGCCCGTAAATTGGCTGTCAAGGTGATTGAGGAAGGACTTCCGAAAGGAATATGCCTGAATGTGAATGTTCCTGCCGGCGAGGTGAAGGAAGTCAGGATAACCACCCAGACACATGGCAAGTGGGTGAATGAATACCACCGTTCGAATGATGGAGCGGGCAGAGATGTCTTCTGGATGACCGGTAATTTCGAAAACTGGGAAGAAGAGAACGATAACAGCGATGAATGGGCTTTGGCAAACGGGTATGCTGCGATTGTGCCTGTAAAGATCGATATGACAGCGCATGATCTCCTTCCTCAATTAAAAGAGTGGGAAATTTAATTAGCAAATCATCACATCAATATATGAAATATTACCTTATAGCAGGAGAGGCGTCGGGCGATTTGCACGCATCCAATCTAATGCAATCATTAGGTGGATTGGATAAAGAGGCTGATTTCCGCTTTTTTGGAGGGGATTTGATGCAGTCCGTTGGTGGGACACTGGTGAGACACTATCGTGATATGGCTTTTATGGGTATTATTCCGGTACTGTTGAACGCGCGTACTATCCTCCGGAACCTTGCCTTCTGTAAAAAGGATATTGCTGCATATCGACCCGATGTGGTGATACTGGTCGATTATCCCGGCTTTAACCTGAAAATTGCGAAGCATGTGAAGACTCAGTTGGATATTCCTGTGTATTATTATATTTCACCTAAAGTATGGGCCTGGAAAAAATACCGGGTGAAATCGTTCCGTAAATATGTGGATGAGATGCTTTGTATCCTGCCGTTTGAGGTCGACTTTTTCAGGGAAAACCGATATAAGGTGCATTATGTGGGTAATCCTACGGTAGATGCGATAGCTCAACGGGATTATAAAGACGAAACTTTTGCTGAATTTATTACGACCAATAATCTGGATAATAAACCGATAATCGCTCTTCTGGCAGGCAGCCGTAAGCAGGAGATATCCAGTAACCTGCCTTCTATGCTGGAAGCGGTGAAAGGTTATTCGGAGGGGTACCAGTTGATTGTGGCGGGAGCACCGGGTATAGAACGGAGCTTTTATGACGATTTTATTGGCTCTTTTCCTCCTGCGAAGGTGCTTTTTTACCAGACTTACCGTATACTGGCGCAGTCGGATGCCGCTTTAGTGACGTCAGGCACTGCCACATTGGAGACAGCCCTGCTGAATGTGCCCCAGGTGGTATGCTACCGGACGCCGACACCGCGGCTTACTTATTGGATATTTAAACATATGTTTCACACCCCTTATATCTCGCTGGTGAACCTGATCTGTGGGCGAGAAGTGGTGAAAGAGTTATTCGCACGCTTTTTCACTGTGGATAATATCCGGAAAGAATTGAAGCAGATACTCCATGTACAGGGTTACCGGCAGAATATGCTCGATAACTATGAAGATATGCGTCGGATCCTGGGTGGATCAGGCGCATCCAGCCGGGCAGCTGCATTTATCCATAGATCGTTGACAATTGGGAATTAGTCATTAGTAATTTATAAATTATATGAAGGTAGGTATTCTTACTTCCGGCGGCGATGCACCCGGAATTAATGCGACCATACGTGGCGTAGGAAAAACAGCCATTAATGATTATGGCATGCAGGTGATCGGTATTCGGAACGGTTTTTCGGGATTATTGTATAAAGATATTGTGGAACTTACTGATCCTTCCTTATCGGGAATCCTGAATCTGGGCGGTACAATCCTGGGTACGGCACGGGAAAAAGTATTCCGTAAGATGATTACTTCTCCCGATGAGAAAGACAGGGAGCAGATCAAGAATGCTTATCATGAGCTGGATCTGGATTGTCTGGTTTGTATCGGCGGAAACGGTACACAACGTACTACCTGGATGCTTTCGGAACTGGGGTTGAATGTAGTGGGAATACCCAAGACTATCGATAATGACGTGTACGGTACGGATGTCACTTTTGGATTCCACACTGCAGTAAATATTGCGACTGATGCAATTGACAGGCTTCACTCTACAGCCAGCTCACACCGTCGTGTGATGGTGATCGAACTGATGGGACATCATGCCGGATGGATCACACTTCACGCAGGGATGGCGGGGGGAGCTGATATCATCCTCTTACCGGAATTGGGATATAATCTGAAGATCGTCATTGATAAGATCAACCAACGGATGGAGATGGGAAAAGCTTATTCTATCGTTGCTGTGGCAGAAGGTATAGAGTTGCCGACCCAGGAGCATCCTGCTACCTATTTTGCCCGTGAGATCCAGACACAGACCGGTTATGAAACGCGTGAGACTGTACTTGGATATATTCAACGCGGGGGATCGCCTTCTCCGTATGACCGGAATCTCGGTACATTGCTGGGGGGGCATGCGGCAGAACTGATCCATGAAAGGAAATTCGGACAAATGGTAGCCAAAATTGGATCGGAAATTACGGATGTGCCTCTTTCCGAAGTAGCCGGCAAATTGAGGTTAGTCACGCCTGATAATCAGCTTGTTGCCCAAGGTAAAAAAATGGGAATTTCTTTCGGGATTTGGTAAGGGAAGACCAAGGCCGTTGCAGAAACAATATTACTCATTGTCGGAGGGGGTGCTGAACAACTCTCTGTTTCTGTCAGATTCCTCCTCTTTCTTTGTTGTTTCAACGAGCGCTTCCTGTAATTCGTTGCTCTCTCGTAGTTTTTTTATCGCTACTTTGGCCGCCATCTGATGAGATTCCTTTTTAGAGTATCCTTTTCCGGAACCTATTTCTTTGCCGCCTACCCTTACACAGGAAAAAAATACCGGATTGTTTTGCGCGTCATAGGTAGAATCAGTCACCTCGAAATGTACATCGACCCTGTTTTTCTGCCCCCATTCAATCAACCTTGACTTGAAATCGACTTCACTCTTCAATACTTTGTCGATATTCAGGTGTTGCTTGATCATGGTTTCAAATACAAATTGCTTTGCTACCCGGTATCCCTGATCGAGATAAATGGCACCGATAAGGGCTTCCAGCGCATCACCGTATATATTGGTATTGTGGGCTAAATTACGGGTGGATGAGACTATAAGCTTGTCTAGCCCGAGGTCCACGGATAGTTTATTGAGCGTCTCCCTCTGCACAATCCGGGATCGTGTACTGGTAAGAAACCCTTCCTTTTTATATTCGAAATCTTTATAGAGGATGTCTGCGACAATGGCATCAAGAATGGCATCTCCCAAAAATTCGAGACGTTCATTATTTACCCATCGCCCTTTTTCCGACCGGATGGAAGAAGAGCGGTGAGTCATGGCTTCTTTATATAAATCTATCCTGTCTGGATAGAAGCCCAGGATATTATAAAATGAGAGGTAAGGCTCTTTTCCCCTGTGCGGGAGAGCCTTGATCCTCTTTACGAGTCTTCTTAACACACTATTTGTTGAATTGCTTGAGAATTACACTTGCGTTGTGTCCCCCAAAGCCAAAAGTATTAGATAACGCAGCTCTTATCT
>NZ_DHOS01000052.1:92758-105740 GCF_002410825.1 Proteiniphilum sp. UBA5384
GAGTCTTCTTAACACACTATTTGTTGAATTGCTTGAGAATTACACTTGCGTTGTGTCCCCCAAAGCCAAAAGTATTAGATAACGCAGCTCTTATCTTCCTTTTTTGAGCTTTGTTGAATGTGAAATTCAGATTGTAATCAATTTCCGGATCGTTATCCCCTTCTTCATGGTTGATGGTCGGGGGAACTATCTGATCCCTTATTGCCAGAATAGTGAACATCGCTTCGAGAGCGCCGGCTCCTCCCAAAAGGTGACCGGTCATCGATTTGGTAGAACTGATGTTCAAATTATAGGCATGTTCACCAAATACATCGAGAATCGCTTTCACTTCCGAGATATCACCCACAGGGGTAGATGTGCCGTGTACGTTGATGTAATCGATCTCATCCGGATTTATTTCTGCATCTTCCAGTGCATTTCGCATTACCAGTTTAGCTCCTAACCCTTCGGGATGGGAAGCCGTGATGTGGTGTGCGTCAGCTGACATGCCTCCACCTACTACCTCTGCATAAATCTTTGCCCCGCGTGCCAGTGCATGCTCCAACTCCTCAAGGATGAGGCCTGTCCCGCCTTCCCCGATCACGAACCCGTCGCGGCTTGCGCTGAAAGGACGTGATGCTGTTTGCGGTGAGTCGTTGCGGGTGGATAGTGCGTGCATGGCGTTGAATCCTCCCACTGCCGAGGGACTGATTGTTGCTTCGGCACCACCTGTCACAATGGCATTGGCCTTGCCCAGACGAATAAGGTTGAATGCGTCGATAATAGCATTGGTAGAGGAAGCACAAGCCGACACGGTTGCATAGTTGGGACCTCTCAGTCCATAAATCATAGAGATATGGCCGGCAGCAATATCCGCTATCATTTTCGGAATGAAAAAGGGGTTGAATCGAGGCCCTTTGTCCATACTGGTATAATAATTACCCACTTCCTCTTCAAATGTCCTGATTCCTCCGATTCCGGCAGAAAAAATAACCCCGATACGGTCTACGTTCTCTTTTTCGAGATCGAGCCCCGAATCTTCCATCGCTTCTTTGGCTGCATGGACGGCAAGCTGGGCGTATCGGTCGTATTTTCTGGCCTCTTTGCGATCAAACAGATCACTCGGATCGAAATCTTTTACTTCGCAGGCGAACTGCGTTTTGAAAAGCGATGCATCAAAATGAGTAATAGGCCCGGCTCCACTCTTACCCGCCAATGCGTTGTCCCATGTGGTCTTCACGTCATTACCAAGGGGGGTAATCGCTCCCAGGCCTGTTACTACTACTCTTTTTAACTCCATAAAAATGGATTATTTTGCGTGTTGTTCTACGTAAGAAATGGCGTCACCAACCGTAGAGATTTTTTCTGCCTGATCGTCAGGAATTGAGATGTTGAATTCTTTTTCGAATTCCATGATCAATTCAACCGTATCAAGAGAGTCAGCTCCCAAATCATTAGTGAAGCTTGCAGTTTCTGTAACTTCAACTTCTTCAACACCTAATTTATCGACGATAATCGATTTTACTCTTTGTGCTACTTCAGACATAACTTTCGATATTAATTAATAAATAAAAAATTTATTCTTAAATTTGCGCTGCAAAGTAACACAATTTTTCTCTAATTGTGCAAACTTTTGCCCATTAAAATCAAGAAAAGTGCACAAATGGCGTTGTTTTGTGCAAAAAAACACCTTTTTATGACTCATATCGCGTTGTTTGCATCGGGAAGCGGAAGTAATGCAGAGAATATTGTCCGCTATTTTTCCGGAAAAGAAGATATATCCATCCCTCTTATCATTTCTAATAAGAGAGATGCGTATGTGCATGAACGTGCCAGTCGGCTAGGAATCCCTTCCTTTACTTTCACCAAGGCTGAGTTCGATGAGGGCTCGGGAATAATAGATTTACTGCGTTCATTTAGCGTAGACTATATTGTATTGGCGGGCTTTTTATTGAAAATATCACATCCGTTTCTTGCTACTTATCCCTCCAGGATTATCAACATTCATCCGGCCTTGTTGCCCAAATTCGGCGGCAAGGGGATGTATGGCGATCGGGTGCATCAGGCGGTTGTGGAGGCGGGAGAGAAAGTGTCGGGCATCACTATTCATTATATTGATGAGCATTATGACGAGGGAGATATTATTTTTCAGGCGACCTGTAAGGTAGCTGGAGATACTCCTGAAGAAGTGGCACGAAAGGTACATGCGTTGGAATATGCCTGCTTTCCAAAAGTAATAGAGGCTATTATACATGGAGAGGATCCCCGAAATTCTGTCTTTCCTGACGAAAGAGAAGATAGCAGAGGGTACCCTCCCCAAAAAAAATGATATGAAAAACATCTGGAAGTAAAATAAATCGTATCTTTGCACTTCGCTCTTGCGGCCGTGGCGTAATTGGTAGCCGCGCTAGACTTAGGATCTAGTGCCGAGAGGCGTGGGGGTTCGAGTCCCTTCGGCCGCACAGTAAATTAAGATTTGTAGGAAATCCCTGAAAGCAAAACTGCTTTTGGGGATTTTTTAGTGTACCGGTATTATCGGTCGAAATTTACTTGGCTTAATTCATTGGCAAAACGGTGAATGCCCGATTCAATTTTTCGGATAGTGCCGGGACGAAGTGTCTTTTGATAATATCCGGTCTATGCGGATAAGCCATTCATCTAGATTCGGTCGTAGCATCTTGCTTCTTTGGGATTGTGCATCCCGGACAGCTGCCACAGATAGAGTGATCCTTTTTGATGAAAAAGAAACGATAGACCCCCCGTGCGAGGACGATCCCCACGACGATGCCGATGATGATAACGATAAACAGTTGCAAATCCATATTTTTATAACAGTGGAATGGGCAAAAAGTTTTTAAATCAATAAGTTTCCAATCTGATATGTCAGAAATGCCACTAACCAGGCGAGGCCTGTGGAATAGAGCATGCTGAAGAGTGCCCATCTCCATGAGTGGGACTCCTCCTTGATAGCTACCACAGTTGCTATACAAGGGAAGTAAATCAGTACGAAAAGTAAAAATCCTGCCACTACGAGTGGGGTGAAGACAGGTGATCCGTCGGGATAAGACTCTGTTTTCAGCCGGTATTGTAACGACTGCTGATCGTCACTGTCGCCGGTATAAAGAACTCCCATGGTGCTGATGACGATTTCTTTAGCAGCCATTCCCGACAACAGACTCACCGATATCTTCCAGTCGAATCCGAGCGGACGCATCACCGGCTCGATAAATTTGCCAATATACCCGATATAGGAGTTCTCCTGATGGGTGGTATTGCGAAGGTGTTCTATCTCAGTGATGGCATCTTCTCTCTCATCGCCACTTATTTCGTTATTGTCGTATTGCGTGTCTACCAAGGCGATCTCATGGTCGAAGGTGGCATCCCTTTCTGTATTCCGGGGGAAATAGCCCAAGAACCAGATCACAATGGAGGCAATCAGGATGGGGCCTCCCATCTTACGCAGGTATTGGCTCGACCGGTCCCACATGTGGATAATGATCGATTTGCCGGTGGGCATGCGGTAAGGAGGAAGTTCCATTACAAAAGGGGTCTCGTCTTCTTTGAAGGCCGTTTTACGGAGTATCTTTGCCGTAAGTGCGGCTATCAGAATGCCAAAGGCATATAGTCCCAGCATCACCAGGCTCCCATATTTGGGTACAAAAGCACTGACAAAAAGGAGGTAGACCGGCAACCGCGCACTACACGACATGAAAGGCACAATGAACATGGTAATCATTCGGCTGCTCCTGCTCTCAATGGTGCGGGTAGCCATGATGGCCGGTACGTTACAGCCAAAACCCATAATGAGGGGGATGAACGATTTCCCGTGCAGGCCAATCCGATGCATCAGCTTGTCCATAATGAAAGCTGCCCGGGCCATATAACCCGAGTCTTCCATAAAAGCAATAAAGAGATATAATATGACAATATTGGGAAGAAAGACAATGACGCCGCCAACGCCGCCAATGATTCCATCTACGATCAATGCTTTCAAAGGACCTTCCTGCATGTTGTCCCTTACGAGGTTGCCCAATTGCTCCACCAGCCACTCGATCCCTTCCATCGGGTAGTTCCCCAACCGGAAAGTGGCTTCGAACATGATCCATAAGAACAGGAAAAAGAGAGGGAATCCGATGAATTTATGGGTGACGATAGCATCTAGTAATTTTGTTTTTTCGGAAGATTGGGTCTTTTCGGTAAGTGTTTCTTTTAAGCCGCCTGCGATAAAGCCATAACGGGCGTTAGTGAAGGCCGACTCGGGATCTTCACGGAGTAACCTCTCTATATAAGCACGTTCCTTATCCCTTCGACTGAAGATCTCCTCTTGCCGGGGCAAGGTGCGGACCCGTTTCTCAATATCTTTATCCCCTTCTAACAGCTTGACGCAGATATACCGTAGTGGCATGTCCCATGCAGCATATAGGGCAGGATCCACGTTTTTGAATTCCCTTTCCATAATGCCGATCGATTTCTCTACTACCCTTCCATAGGGGATTTGCACGTAATCAGACTCTTCCTGTTGATAAACCTCAATCACTTTTTCAAGCAGTTGAGGGATGCCTTCGCCCCTTTTCCCTACGGTGGGTACAATGGGAGTATTGATCAACAATCCGAATGTTTCATAATCGAATGTGCGGCCGCTCTCTTCCAGTTCGTCGTACATATTCAACGCGATCACTAACGGCACTTGCAGGTCGATAAGTTCTGTGGTGAGGTACAGGTTTCGTTCTGCTGCCGATGCCGATACTACGTTCACAATCACGTCCGGTTCTTCTTCAAGAAGGTGCTTCCGTACGTATAATTCTTCAGGGGTGTAGGCCGACAGTGAATAGGTACCGGGCAGGTCTACCAGCGTGAATTCGTAGCCCTTATGCCGCAAGGTACCTTCTTTTGAATTGACCGTCACACCGCCATAGTTACCCACATGCTCATGTGCTCCCGATGCTAGGTTAAAAAGAGTGGTCTTTCCGGAATTGGGATTACCCAGTAGGGCCACCTTTATTTTTTTATCGGTATGGCGGCTTTCATTTTTGTGGTGCAGTATGATGGGTGCTGTTGCGTTGTCGTGGTCAGCTGCCTCGTCTTGCAGGATATCCTTTTCTTCTGCTTGTCCCCTCCTGTATTGGGTATCGTACCACGCATCTTCCGCCAGCATTGATATTTCAATCATCACCGCCTCGCTTCGGCGTAAAGACACCTCATATTCCATGATCTCATACTTGATGGGATCTTTTAACGGAGCGTTCAGTATTGATTTGACTTCCTCTCCACGCACAAACCCCATTTCCAGTAGGCGTTTCCTGAAAGCCCCGCTGCCATTTACTTTTACGATGTATGCTTTTTGTCCTGTTTGTAGTTCTGAAAGACGCATTGATGATTGAATTCTTTGTTGAGTTTACAAAGATAAGTGTTTTTTGGCGGTTTATTTATATTGTTTCTAAATAATAACTCATGGCTGATACTTTAGTCCATATTTTCCGAACGGGTATGTTTCTCAATGCCGTTTTTTCTTTGTATTTTTGCAAACATATTGCGGTTAGGCTATTCGATCGCTTTTTCGGGAACCGGGGAATGTTAAATATACAAGGCATGCTATTAATAATACAATATTGAAAATTATATATAAATTAAAATCAGGAATTTATGGATTACAGAATTGAGAAGGATACATTAGGCGAGGTACAGGTCCCTGCAGACAAGCTATGGGGAGCACAGACCGAGCGTTCGCGTAACAATTTCAAGATTGGGACTCCCGCTTCCATGCCAAAGGAAATCATTTACGGGTTTGCTTACCTGAAAAAAGGAGCTGCGTACGCCAACCATGAACTGGGCGTATTATCAAAAGAGAAACGTGATTATATTGCGCAGGTATGCGATGAGATCCTCGAGGGTAAACTCGACAACCAGTTCCCGTTGGTTATCTGGCAGACAGGTTCGGGAACGCAGAGCAATATGAATGTGAACGAGGTGATCGCCAATCGCGCTCACCAACTGGCCGGAAAAACAATCGGAGAGGGTGAAAAAACCTTGCAACCCAACGATGATGTGAACAAGTCGCAATCGTCGAACGATACTTTCCCCACCGGCATGCATATCGCTTGCTACAAGAAGATCGTGGAAGTAACGCTTCCGGGATTGCGCCAATTACAAAAAGCGCTGGCTGCCAAATCAAAAGAAATGGAGGATGTGGTGAAGATCGGGCGCACCCACCTTATGGATGCTACACCTCTTACTTTGGGACAGGAATTCAGCGGGTATGCAGCTCAGGTGGAATATGGCATTAAGGCTATTGAACATACATTGCCGCACCTGGCTGAACTTGCTCTCGGAGGAACTGCCGTGGGAACGGGATTGAATACTCCCAAGAACTACGATGTAACGGTGGCACGCTATATTTCCGAATTTACCGGTCTTCCATTTATAACGGCACCGAATAAATTTGAAGCGCTTGCTTCTCATGATGCGGTGGTAGAAACACACGGGGCATTGAAACAGGTAGCCGTCTCACTCAATAAAATCGCCAATGATATCCGTCTGCTGGCCTCAGGTCCGAGAAGTGGTATCGGTGAGATTATCATTCCCGCCAACGAACCGGGATCGTCTATTATGCCCGGAAAAGTGAATCCCACCCAATGCGAAGCACTTACCATGGTATGTGCCCAGGTGATTGGTAATGATATGGCTATTGCCGTGGGCGGTATGCAAGGCCATTTCGAACTAAACGTGTTCAAGCCGGTGATGGCTGCCAACTTCCTGCAGAGTGCACAATTGCTGGGTGATGCTGCTGTATCGTTCGATATTCATTGTGTGTCGGGTATCGAGCCGAACAAACCACGCATCAAGGAGTTGCTTAACAATTCATTGATGCTGGTGACAGCGTTGAATACCAAAATCGGTTATTATAAAGCTGCTGAAATAGCCAATGCAGCCCATAAGAATGGTACGACACTTAAAGAAGAAGCCGTTCGTTTGGGATATGTCTCCGCAGAAGATTTCGACAAATGGGTACGTCCCGAAGATATGATCAAGTCATTGGATTGATATAAGTGTTGATTGTATGCGGCGATCAATCATACAAGAGAGCGTGTCATACATTTGTGTATGACGCGCTCTCTTTCGAGTGTCCGTTTGATTAATTCTTGTGAAGAGGGTTCATCTTCGATAATCAGTATTTTCATATTTTAGCTGAAAGTTAGAAATCAGAAGTCACTCAGGGTTCTAACCGCTTTTCCACCTTCCGAAAACAAATAACGATATGATTTCTGAATTAAATCTGAAGATCGCTATTACGCTATATTTGTAACTTATTTTCTACATTTAGTTCTCCTCTTTATTTTTTTAATCCCTCGTTTCATCCGGATTACTTTTTTATCTTTGTGGAAGAAAGAGTGCGCTCGCCTTTCGCTATCTTTGTGTTCCAAAATAAATGAAAAAATGACGAGAAAAAGGAAACAACTTCCTTTATTGGAAAATCTATTGATTACTGATGTGGCCGCTGAGGGTAAAGCGATTGCCAAGGTAGACGGCATGGCTGTTTTTATCCCTTTCGCAGCACCCGGAGATGTGGTAGATGTCCAGCTAACCCGGAAAAAGAATAGCTATGCTGAGGGTAAAGTCGTGCGATTTGAAAAATATTCCGAAAACAGGACGGAACCTTTTTGCGCCCATTTTGGTGTCTGCGGCGGTTGTAAATGGCAGATGTTGCCTTATGAAGTACAATTACAGCATAAACAACGACAGGTAGCAGATAATCTTGAGCGGATAGGGAAAATTGAACTGGAGGGCTTTAACCCCATATTGGGTGCACCACGCTCTACCTTCTACCGGAATAAGTTGGAATTTACTTTTTCAAATAAGAAGTGGCTGACCGAAACTCAAATTACCGGCGGTGAGACATTCGATAATATGAATGCACTGGGTTTTCATATTCCGGGAATGTTCGATAAAGTGTTGGATATTGATAAATGCTGGCTGCAAGATCATCTCTCCAACCAGATCCGGAATGTGGTTCGGGAGTTCTGCCTTGAAAACGATTATCCTTTTTTCGACCTGCGCAACCAGAATGGTCTGATGCGTACACTTATTATCCGTAACAGTTCTATTGGCGAATGGATGGTGATTGTGGTCTTTTATGATGATGACCGGGAGAGAAGGGAGAATTTGATGCATTTTATTGCCGGGAAATTTCCGCAGATCACTTCATTGCTTTATATTGTCAACCAAAAAGCGAACGATACGATAACCGATCAGGAGGTGATCACCTGGAGCGGCCGTGATTATATCTATGAGGAAATGGAGGGCCTGAAGTTCAAGATCGGTCCCAAATCGTTTTTCCAGACAAATAGCGAACAGGCTTATAACTTGTATAAAGTAGCCCGTGACTTTGCTCGATTGTCGGGACGGGAGACGGTGTATGATCTATATACCGGTACCGGAAGTATAGCCAACTTCGTGGCGGGGAATGCCAAAAAAGTTGTCGGAATAGAATATGTGCCGGAAGCTATTCTGGATGCACAGGAGAATTCCCGCCTGAATGGAATTGACAATACGCTTTTTTTTGCGGGGGATATGAAAGATATACTTACTGCCGATTTTATTATCCAACACGGGCATCCCGATGTGATTATCACCGATCCGCCCCGTGCCGGCATGCATAATGATGTGATTGGTGTAATTCTTCTTGCTGCACCGGAACGGATTGTGTATGTGAGTTGTAATCCGGCCACACAGGCACGGGACCTCAGCTTGCTTTACAGTAAGTACAGGGTCACACAGATACAACCGGTAGATATGTTCCCCCACACGCATCACGTGGAGAATGTGGTACTGCTGGAGAAAAGATGACCGGATGTGCCTATTACTGAACGCGGCGCTTACTTATGGGGTGACCGTCTCCACATTATAGCCCTGCTTACGTAATCCTTCAATCAGCCCTTCCTCACCCGGAAGATGCAGGCAGCCGACGGCAATAAAAGAGGATTTTTCTTTCATGATAGCCGGCAGTTTTTCTAACCATGTCCGGTTACGGTTACCATTCAGCAGATTCTTTTCCTCGTCCGTGGAAGGGCAGGGATCATCCGGAGTTTCCTCTTCATATAATTCACGGAGGGCATGGATATCCTGAGCATGATAGGCAATCTGCAGTTTATCCATTTGCTCTTTTAACATCTCAGGATGTTTTACCATACAGATTAACAGTTCCACCTGACGCTCCGGTGACTGTGAATTCAGCAATACTTCGATCTGGTCCTCAGCCGTTTCCAATCCCACTACGGGACGTGAACGATTGAGGGCCTCTTCCTGAAAGTAATAGTCGATATTCTGAGTAGAAGCTACCGACGGGTAATATTGTTGATAAAGGGAGATGGAGATCAGGTTCGACAGCATGGCCGGTTTGAGTTGTTCCAATTGGTCGAGCCCGACGCCTATTACCGCCCGGAGCATACTGTCCAGCAGCACAGCATCTTCGGACGAAAGCAATGTCGCATAAGTTACTCCCGGTGGCATCATGGCTTCGCTCATGATTTTCATCTGCATTTCTGTCAGATTGCCCATATCGAGTTCACCCACCGTTTGTTCCGTCTCGTTGAAAACCTCTTTGATTCCGGGAATGCTGTCAAGAAAGGAGACAGGGACAAGGTGGTGGGTTCCGAAAAGATAGGAAGGCTGCTCCAGTCCGTTTCCCGATATTTTCCACAACAGGGAATTCCCCTTTTCGGTTGATGCTCCGGGAGAACAGGAAAGCAATAGGCATATCGCAGTGATAGCAATAAAATTTTTTTTATAATTCATATAGTTATTTTTTGTGTTTCTTTTCCGATACCCAGGAAATCGAATAAGAACCAGAAGATCGTAAAGGATGGTATCACATCGGTAGCAGGTAATAGCTCTTCGATAAAAGTGATAAGGGAGGTATATTTCCCTCTTTTCTCCCCGAACATCTTGTAACTGACAGAGGCGGCTATGGGTGCCCATATCACATCCAGAAACGGGCCTACAACCGGAATTACTATAGAAAACATGCCCACGGCATCCAGCAGTATGCACTTGATCAGTTTCTTATATTTGTTATCCATCATTTTGCTTTGTACTTAACAGGGTAAAAGTAAAATAAAATTTTGGAGTTTGAGCCTTTTTTTTGTAAAAGGTTTATCGAGCTAAATAAAAAGAGGAGCAAATATTAACCTTACTTCTGGGATTTTAAATTAATTGCTATCTTTGCAAATTGAATGCGTTTTATAAAAGCAGGTATTTGGCGGCGCATTCCATATATTGCAATTGACACATACCATATCCGGAAACAAGCTTATTTGAGTTTGGGAGAGGTGCGAAGGGAGTGTATGGTTTGCATATTCTTTAAACTTTTTTCAGATGAATCTTTTAAGGGAAAAAATGATGAAATATGATGCGCCGCAGCGGGCAAAAGCAGCGGGCATCTACCCCTATTTCCGGGCTATTGAAAGCGACCAGGATACCGAGGTAATCATTAACGGCAAAAAAGTGTTGATGTTTGGCTCGAATGCTTATCTGGGGTTGACTAATCATCCGAAAGTAAAAGAAGCGGCTATCGCAGCTACCAAAAAATATGGAACCGGAATGGCAGGTTCACGTTTCCTGAACGGAACCCTTGATATTCATATCGAGTTGGAACGGAAACTGGCTAACTTTATGAATAAGGATGAAGCTATAGTTTTTTCTACCGGCTTCACTGTCAACGAAGGGGTATTGGGGTGTCTCACCGGCAGGGAAGACTTTATCATCTGGGATGAAAGGGACCATGCATCTATCATAGAAGGCCTTCGTACTTCTTACTCCACGAAATTCAAATTCCGGCATAATGATATGGCGCATTTGGAGAAGCAGTTGAAGCGTTGTGACCAGGGAAAGGTGAAGCTGATTGTGGTGGATGGCGTATTCAGTATGGAAGGGGATTTGGCCAATCTGCCCGAGATCGTGAGGCTGGCGAAGAAGTATAATGCCAGTATCATGGTGGATGAGGCGCATAGTTTAGGAGTGTTGGGACATAAATACACCGGCCGGGGGGTGTGTGATCATTTTGGATTGCTCAATGATGTAGATTTGGTGATGGGGACCTTTAGTAAATCATTGGCATCTATCGGAGGTTTTGTAGCAGGTGATTATCCTGTTATCAACTATCTTCGTCACAATGCCCGTACAAATATATTCAGTGCGAGTATTACTCCTGCTGCCACTGCAGCCGCATCAGCTGCACTGGACATCCTGAAGGCAGAGCCCGAACGGGTGAAGAATCTGTGGGAACTTACTCACTATGCGATCAACCAATTTAAGGAGAGAGGCTTTGAGCTAGGCCCCACCGCAACTCCTATCTTGCCGCTTTATGTGCGGGATAACGACAAAACGTTTCTCGTGACCAAACTTTTATTTGAAGAAGGAATATTTGTCAATCCGGTAGTCTCTCCGGCAGTCTCTCCGGGCGATACGCTTATCCGTTACTCTCTGATGGCAACCCATACAAGGAAACAGATCGACTATTCAGTGGAACATATTACCCAGGTATTTAAAAATCTGGGTATTTTACAATAAATCGATCCACCACGATGTATTTTATATACGGTGGCGGACCTTTTCCTTTATAGATACGCAAGGAAAAAGGATTACTCCAGGTATGGTTAAGTAGTTCATTATTCGTTTCGGGAAATTAAGACAGATTGTCATGAAAATTAACATTCATAACCGGATTAGTTCGTGAAAAATACTTACTTTTGTATGCAATAAAAATTTAGAGTGAAAACTTATGTCATTTATTGCAGATAAAATTATTATGGAAGGGTTGACGTTTGACGACCTTTTGTTAGTCCCCGCTTATTCGGAGGTACTCCCCAAGAATGTAGATCTCTCTACGCAGTTTTCCAGAAATATATCGCTTAATATTCCCATGGTGTCGGCTGCCATGGATACGGTTACCGAGACCACGATGGCTATTGCCATCGCCCGGGAAGGAGGCATTGGTGTGATCCATAAGAATATGAGTATTGCACAACAGGCCAAGCAGGTACGGGCAGTAAAACGTGCGGAGAATGGTATGATTCTGAATCCTATCAGTATTACGCCTGATAAAAAAGTGGCAGACGCATTGGCCATGATGTCGGAGTTCAAGATAGGAGGAATTCCTGTGGTGGATAGCGACAATAGTCTGGTGGGTATAGTCACCAACCGTGATCTCCGCTTCGAGAAGTCGATGGAGAAGCAGATCAGGGATGTGATGACGAAGGAAAATCTTGTTACTACCCATCAGACCTCCAATCTCGAAGATGCCGCGGAAATCCTGCAGCAGCATAAGATTGAGAAATTACCAGTGGTCGACTCCAACAATAAGTTGATTGGCTTGATTACTTATAAAGATATCACTAAAGCAAAGGATAAGCCGTTTGCTTGTAAAGATGCACAGGGAAGGCTGCGTGTGGCTGCAGGGATCGGTGTGACACAGGATTCGATTGAGCGTGCCACCGCACTCATTGAAGCAGGTGTGGATGCGATTGTAATAGATACCGCGCATGGACATTCCAAAGGGGTGGGAGAGATGCTTCGATTGGTAAAGAAGACCTTCCCCGATATTGACGTGGTCGTAGGTAATATCGCTACCGCCGATGCAGCCCGGTTTTTAGTCGATGCCGGCGCCGATGCGGTAAAGGTAGGTATCGGTCCGGGATCGATTTGTACCACTCGTGTAATCGCCGGGGTTGGAGTGCCCCAGTTATCGGCTATTTATGAAGTGGGAACTGCCTTGAAAGGTACGGGAGTTCCCCTGATTGCAGATGGAGGGTTGCGCTATTCGGGAGATATAGTGAAAGCGTTGGCAGCAGGGGGCTCTTCGGTAATGATGGGATCATTGCTTGCCGGTACGGAAGAATCGCCGGGTGAAACTATTATCTTTAATGGTCGTAAGTTTAAGTCTTACCGTGGCATGGGTTCTCTCTCTGCCATGCAGCAAGGTTCGAAAGACCGTTATTTCCAGGATGTG
>NZ_DHOS01000052.1:105920-179710 GCF_002410825.1 Proteiniphilum sp. UBA5384
AAAGACCGTTATTTCCAGGATGTGGAAGATGATGTGAAGAAACTTGTTCCTGAAGGAATTGAAGCACGTGTGCCATTCAAAGGTACCTTGCAGGAGGTAATCTACCAGATGGTAGGGGGGCTACGTTCCGGTATGGGTTACTGCGGAGCAGCGAATATCGGAAGGCTGCATGAGGCAAAGTTCACCCGTATTTCCTCTGCAGGTTATGCGGAGAGTCATCCCCACGGGGTGATGATCACACGGGAAGCGCCAAACTATAGCAAGGGCAGTGAATAATTTACGCTCCTCTTAGTTGTTCATATATATTGATTAGCAGGTTTATTGATTTACTGATTTGGTAGATTGATGAATCTGCTGATTGTTTATCACCACCGGACACCATCTTACTTGGCAATCAGCTAGTTTTTATCTTCCATACCATCGAATTCTCACATTTTATTCGGCGTTGATATTTTATAATGCTTATTACCAGTTGAATTAAAAAAATAATCAAAAATTTGTTGTATATCTGCAACGTTTCATTTCATACAAACGTCATTATAGTAAACAGGGAATTTTTATGTCGGAACATCGATTGATACTTGCATGCAAGCAGGGGAAATTGTGGGCACGAAAAGAAGTGTATGAACAGTATGCTCCTATCATGATGGCGCTATGCAGGCGGTACGTATCCGACGTGGAAGATGCTAAGGATGTGTTGCAGGAAGGCTTCCTGAAAATTTTTGTGGAAATAGAACAATACTCGGGAAGAGGATCTTTCGGAGGGTGGATCAGGCGGATTTTTGTAAATACTGCACTCGATTATATGCGGAAAAAGAATCGGTTAAAACAAAAAGAGCTGTTGTCGAATTTCGAGATGGAGTATTATGAGGAGCTACCCGATATGACAGATATCACAGCCGATGACTTAATGCTTTGCATCAGCGAACTTCCGGATATTCATCGAGCGGTTTTTAATTTATTTGCTGTTGAAGGGTTTAGCCATAAGGAAATTGGGGCATTGTTGGATATACCCGAAAGTACGTCACGGTCATTCTTTTTCAGGGCAAGGCAATTATTGCAAAAGAGAGTTACACAGTTACTGGAGTATAATAGATAACAGGGAGAGAAGATGCGGTCAGATGATCAATACATAGATAAGCCGGATGACTTTTCGAGGAAAGTCGGCGAGAAGCTGCGCAAGCATCAGATGCCTGTCGGTCCCGACGTGTGGGATTCGCTGGCGGAAAAACTCCCACCACGCAAAAAAACTGTTTCTGGCTCTTGGTCTTGGCGGGCAGCGGGTGTGGCTGTAGTAGTGCTGGCGATATTGTTTTTGTGGAATCCTGTGGATGACGGACCTTTGCTTACGGAGAACCCACAATCTACAGAACACTCACAATCCCCCAAACAAATAGCACAGGAGGAGATTGTACCGGATATTATCCATGATGATATAAAAAGCAGTACAGGTAAGAAATTGGATCCGGATCAGATTGTTGGTAGTAGCAGGAGAATATTGAAAAAAAACGGTGAAACTGGGAAAATTCCCAAACAGGAAAAAACTTCTAAACAGGAAGAACTCCTAAGACTGGAAGAATTCCCCAAATCGGGAGAAGTTATACAATCGGACGAAATGTCACCGGAAAAAACACCAGCGCCGGAAAAGACTTCAAAGTCGGGAAAAAACCAAAAGCCGGAGGAAATACCAAAACTTGGAAAAAATGTACAAACAACAGGTTTTGCGGAGCAGGTTGGGTTTTCAGAACCTGACCAAACTGAAAAACCACACTCATTAATGGCCGCGTTGGGTAGTGGAGGCGTTCCTCTGGATTTCTCATTGGGGGGGCATGGTACCGATAATGTGTACGACAATTTTCCGGGTGGAGATTATAATGACGGGAGCGGTGTAGGTTCCGGCGGCGATTACAATCTGCTTACACCGGGCGATTATACCGATGTCGTCCATCGTCTGCCTGTATCTTTCAGTCTGACGGCCGATTTCCCGATAGCCAAAGACATGACCCTGGAGACCGGATTGTCGTATACGTATCTATTCTCACGTTACAGGCGAAATGATCAATTCATTTACCGGGGCACATTGCAACAGCATTATATAGGTATACCCTTGAACTTGAGGTATACCGTATGGCAGAATGACGCATGGGATGTATATCTGTTGGGTGGGGCCAGCATTGAAAAAGGGCTCCGTTCCATTTACAAGCAGGAGATTGAACATAATGGCGGCATCGTGTACCATGCCAAAATAGGTAGCAGCATCGATGGTTTCCAGTTTTCCGCACAGGCGGGTGCCGGGTTCAGTTATCGGTTGCAGGGCAATCTGAGCCTGTTTGGTGAGCCTCGGATTGTCTACTATTTCAACAATAACCAACCGATGAGCGCCCGTACCGAAAATCCGTTGATATTCGGACTGAATATGGGGATAAGATTACGGTTTAAGTGAAAAGTGAAGAATGAAAAATGAGTGCCTAAGTGGTTAGGTGTTTCGGAAATTTAATTCTTAATTATTAACTTTTAATTATAGAAAATTGTGTAATCATGAAAAAGCTGACTTTCTTGTTATTGATTACCGGTGTATTTGTTTTACCGGGATGTAAGGATTATGTGGATGAATACGTGACCTACACAGTGAATGAGCCTGTTTTTATGTCGACCGCCGAGTTCAGGAGCGCGGTGGATGTGGAACAGCCCAGGTCCATTGAAAAACAGGGGAAAATTGTTTTTTATAACGATTTCCTCTATGTCTCCCAGCCGGAGGAAGGGATACATGTGATTGATAACCGTGATCCCTCGAATCCGAAAAACATCGCTTTTGTCGAATTGTTGGGAAATGCGGATATGCATGTTCGTAATGGTGTGTTGTATGCCGATTCTTATGTTGATCTGGTCTGGTTCGATATCGACGATCCCGCCAAGCCGGAGTTCAAAGGACGGAAAGAAGAGGTGTTCCCGCAAGCATTTCCACCGACGGAAAATGGGTATGGCATCGATTACGCTAAATCGATGGACAGGTCGAACGGTATTGTTATCGGATGGAAAACGGTGGAGAAAAAAGAACTGGTCCGTACTTATAAACCCCGTTGGTGGAGCTGGGGCGGTGTAAGCGAAGACATGGCATACAGTAGTGCTCCTTCCGGCGGAGGAGGCGTGGGAGCTGTGGGTTCCATGTCGCGGTTTGCCATTTATCAGGATAACTTGTATACCGTGATGAGCAATTACCTCGGTATTTTCGACCTGTCGGATGAAACACCCAGGAAGATAGGGCAGGATATGTATGTAGGATTTGATGTGGAGACCATCTTCAGCTACAAAAACTGCATGTTTATGGGGACGCCTACGGGGATGATCATCTATTCTCTGGAAGATCCGCTGAAACCGGAATATCAATCCAGGATTACTCATGTATTCGGTTGTGACCCTGTGGTGGTGGAAAACGATATCGCCTATGTCACCATCTGTTCAGGCACTTTCTGTGGGCAGACTGCCAATGAATTGATTATTGTGGATGTGAGCAATGTCAAGCAGCCCAAACATATCGTGACCTATAATATGGAAAGCCCGCGGGGACTGGGAATAGACAACGGAACGCTTTTTGTCTGTGACGGCGGCCTGAGGGTCTATAACGCGGAGGATCCGAGGACCATTATGCATAAGGACAATGTCCTTGCACATTTCAAGAATATAGTGGGATTTGACGTGATTCCCTTTAATAACGTATTGATGATGATCGCGGAAGATGGTATTTACCAGTACGATTATTCCGATCCGGAAAATATAAGGCAGTTGAGCCGTTTACCGGTCGGTAAATAAAACTTCCCTGTTGCTCAATTTCCTGCTGCCGTCGGAGAAATCCCGCGGCAGCTTTTTATAGTCTTCCTTACGTCCTTTTTTTCAACCCCTTTTATCTTGCACTCCTTCTCAGGGATTATTGCTTTATTGTCCCCTCCTGCATCGGTACAAAAATGAAATCACCGTGCTCCGATTCCTTGAATTCACGCTCGCTTACCCGTTTTATAACGGTCATCTTTTGTCCTTCCCTCCCACCTACAGGAGCGACCATCCATCCACCCACACGCAGTTGTTGCAACAGTTTTTCCGGGACCTTCTCGGGTGCGGCCGTGATTAGTATCTTGTCGAAGGGAGCATGTTCGGGTAGCCCTTCGTAGCCGTCACCAAAGAAGAGATTCGGATAATAGCCCAATCCGTTCAGGGTTTCTTTGGCGCTTTCATACAAATTATAGTACCTTTCTATGCTGTACACTTCCGCCTCCATTTCACATAGTACTGCCGCTTGGTATCCACTTCCGGTACCTATCTCCAATACTTTTTCTCCCGGTTTCAATTGCAGTAGTTGTGTCTGCCAAGCTACCGTGAACGGTTGGGAAATGGTCTGCCCGCTCTCGATCGGCAAAGGACGGTCCTGGTATGCATAAGCGGATAGTTTTTTATCGATAAAGGAATGTCTCGGGACATTGGCGATAGCCGACAGTACCCGTTCGTCGGAAATACCTTTTTTCTTTAATTCCCGGGCCAGTTTTTTTGCTTCGTTGTTTTTTTGCTGATTTTCTATCATATTGCTGTTGGATTTCTGTGGGTGTTTTTTTGAGCTGTTTGATGCGCAGGTGACCAGCCCCGTACAGAAAAGGGCAATCATGATCACCACCGGAATGGAATGCTGCTTTCCTCGTTTCATAATATGTGATTTTCAATGTGATAAACACAAAGATAATGATATTCTGTATTTTATAGGTTTTTTTCAGGATATAATTTGTAGTTCGATAAAAAGTCGTATATTTCGCACAAATTCAATCACCGCCAATTAAAATGAGAAAAACGGTTTTTTTATTGGGTCTGGTCTTTTCAACGCTGTCAGTTATGTCGCAAAATAGTGAGATTTCATCTGTTATAAAAAGAGTAAAGGAGAAATATGTACCTGATAGCCGGGTAGAGATATGGGATATAGTGGCGACACAAAGGGAAGATACAGTGATACTGAAAGGCGAGACAACTAATCGCGATGCTTATGATGAACTGATCGTGCAGGCCGGAAGCCTGTATGGCCAACTGAAAGACAGTATCCGCCTCTTGCCCGCTTCGGAACTGGGTGATGCAACATGGGGTGTGATCTATAATTCGGTAGGCACACTGCGCGCCCAGCCCCGTTACGGTTCGGAACTGGTATCACAGGGATTGCTGGGGATGCCGGTGAGGATTTTGGAGAAAAGGGACGGCTGGAGGAGAATCCAGACCCCCGACCAGTATATCGGTTGGATAAATGGGTCGGTGAAGGTGATGACAAAGCCGGAATTAGAGGAATATCTGCAAAAGCCGAAAGTAATCATCACAGCCTTTTCTTCCCAGTCGGTAAGTAAACCGAAGCATGATGCCTTCCCGGTTTCCGATTTGGTGGCGGGTAATATGCTGACAATAAAAGGTACTCAAGGTAAATTTTATCAGGTGGAATATCCCGACGGGCGGGAAGGCTATGTCCGGAAATCAGACGCTTTGGAAACGGGAAAATGGTTGAAGGGTGTCGAGTTGACCGGCGAGAGTATCGTCAATACTGCCTATCGGTTGACGGGAATACCCTACCTTTGGGGTGGCACTTCTCCCAAGGGGATGGATTGCAGCGGATTCACCAAAACAGTCTATTTCATGCACGGGATTATTCTGGCGCGTGATGCATCCCAACAGGTTCACAGTGGAAAACTGATTGACGATCAGGGCGATTTCAGTGGGGCCTTGCCGGGCGATCTGCTCTTTTTCGGCACAAAGGCGAATGATGGAAAGTCCAAAGAACGGGTAATCCATGTAGGTATTTATATCGGCCACAACCGGTTTATCCATGCTTCCGACTATATCCATATCGGCAGCCTCGATCCTGATGACCCACTATACGATGAGTTCAACGCAAACCGTTACCTTCGCACCAAACGGATTATTGGAGAGGTGGGAACCCCGGGCATTGAGAGAATTTTTGACAATGAATTTTACAAACAATGAGCGTATGAAGCAAAATCGTCGTCATTTCCTGAAATTATCAGCCATGGCTGCGGCAACTTTGGCGGCTCCATCATTATTTTCCGACTGTAGACCGGCAAGAAGAAATCAATCAAACGCAAATATGAAATTATCTTGGACACCCTACGACCTGCAATTGAACCATACCTTCACCATCTCCGGGTTCTCGCGTAACACCACACCTGTGGTGCTGGTGAAAATAGATTACGATGGTCTGGAAGGATATGGTGAGGCATCCCTGCCTCCCTACCTGGGTGAAACGCAGGCTTCGGTCATCGAATTCCTGAAGAAGGTGGATCTTTCGGCTTTCACCCCTTCCCGTGATATGGAAGAGGTAATCGCTTATCTGGATGGTATCGCCGAAGGAAATACCGCGGCGAAGGCGGCCGTGGATATTGCCTTGCATGATCTGGCGGGAAAAATAGAAAGCACACCGTGGTATAAGATATATGGATTGGACAAATACAATGTGCCGGATACTACCTTTACCATCGGTATCGATACGGATGAGGTGGTACGTGAAAAGACCCGTGAAGCGCTGGGACGGTTCAATATCCTGAAGGTGAAGGTGGGTGGTTCCGATGACAAGCGGATGATCGAAGCCATTCGCTCGGAGACCGACCTGCCGCTGGCAGTGGATGCCAACCAGGGATGGAAAGACCGGCAGCAGGCGCTCGACATGATTTTCTGGCTGAAGGAAAAAGGGATTGTGATGGTGGAGCAACCGATGCCGAAACATGACCTGGACAATATCGCCCGCCTCACCGAAGAGAGTCCCCTGCCTATTTTTGCCGATGAATCGATACAGCGACTCTCCGATGTGGAGCGAATGAAGGGCGTATTTTCCGGGATCAATATCAAACTGATGAAGTGCACCGGCATGCATGAAGCATGGAAGATGCGCCAACTGGCTCAATCATTGGGGTTGAAGGTGATGATCGGGTGTATGACCGAGACATCCTGCGCCATATCGGCGGCGTCGCAACTCTATGCCGGGATGGATTTTGCCGACCTCGACGGCGCGCTTCTGATAGGAAATGATTGTTTCGACGGGTCTACGTTGGAGAACGGCAAGATCATCCCCTCCGACCTGCCCGGTATCGGTGTGAAGCCGACAACCGAGATTAGCTTTGGAAGATAAGAAACTTGTGCGTACATTTGCGCAATTTTTTTACTTCGAATTAATTCAGTCGTTTTCTCGCTATGGCATAGCTCAAGCAAGCTTGGCTCTGTTCATTTGGCTTAACGAAAACGTTCTTTTTAGGTTATTACAATGAACTATCTGGTTACTATCGGGCTTTTGATCTGTTCGAATGTTTTTATGACCTTCGCTTGGTACGGTCATTTGAAGTTGGCTGAAAATGCATGGTTCAGTAAACTGCCGCTTATCGGCGTGATTGTGTTCAGTTGGTTGATTGCCTTTTTCGAATACTGTTTTCAGGTGCCGGCAAACCGTATCGGATTTGAAGGGAACGGGGGCAGTTTCTCTCTCTTGCAACTGAAAGTGATACAGGAGGTAATTACATTAGTCGTGTTTGTCGTTTTCTCCTTCCTCGCTTTCGGTACCCAATTAAAATGGAATCACCTTCTTGGATTCGTCTTTCTTGTATTAGCGGTTTATTTTATTTTTAAGGGTTAAGTAAGGCTTCTTTAATATCGTTTTCTCAATCTTTCAGGCAGCCGATCGGCACTACATACACACCATCTTTCCTGCGGTAAGCATATTGGCCTACCCCGGTGAGCACCATCAAAAATGAGGGGGGCCTCATTTTCGTGGTATCTATTTTATCAGCCAGTTGCTTGAGGGTGTTCGCTCCGGTCTCTATTAAACTGTCGCCACCCAGTTTTATCTCTATCAGCCCAAAGCTGCCATTACGCAGATGTACTACTCCATCTACCCGGGAAATGTCCCTGTTAGCAACGGCCTCCACGTAATTTATGGCTTGACGTAGCGCTGCTTTTGAGGTTAAACTGAGAGATCCCGGCCAACCTCCCCGGCAAATCAGATAAGCCAATTCGTGTAAGGATATGTCAGTTGCAATGGCTGATTCCACATCTCCTTTGAACAATGCTTCGAGACTGACGACCCCATTTGACTCCCCGGATCCCCGGATTCATGTAAACTCATTGGCCTCATTGTGAGCCATGCAAATCTGCCGGTTCCTGAATGGGTTAATTGCGACATATCCGGCGGAACACTTGATCCGGTGAAAATAAATTGTCCGGGTAGTCGTCTGCGACTCACTTCAAATCGTGCCGCATCCCATAATTTCGGAGCCAGCTGCCATTCATCCATCAGTCTGGGTGTATCTCCCTGGAAAAGAATTTCCGGGTCTGTTTCGGCCAATAGCAAATTGGCCTGACGTGCCTTTGGCGCATCCAGATATAACACGCTCTTGGCTTGCTGTTCTGCGGTAGTAGTTTTTCCACACCATTTCGGGCCTTGAACCAAGACTACCCCTGCTGCTGCGAGTTGTTCTTGTAGCATGTTGTCCGCTATTCTCGGTATATAAGCCAATGGTGTATCCATACTCTTTTTCTTGTTAGATAATATTGAATATTCCGGATACAAATATAATATGTTTTTCTTTGGTTGCAAATGCTTTATGAATTTTTATTCGGTTAGTTGGCCGGATTTCATTCGGTCAGTTGGCCGATTTTCATTCCACCGGTTGGCCGGATTTTATTCGGTCAGTTGGCAGTTTTTTATTCAGTAATTTGGCAAAATAGGAGACTTACTTCACCAGTTCCTCAAACAATCTCTCGAATGTTCTATCCAGATCTCCGGTTTTACCGGGGTGCGGGCGTGACGTCTGGATAATGGAACTGCGTACGGCCGTCAGCCAGCGGAAGCGGTCGGGGATATCCAGTCGCGCGATGGGGCCGCATTGGGGATTGCCTTGCGCAATCTGTTTATGTGTCTCAAGGTTGTCGATTACATCGTCATAATCCGCTTCCGAATGCATCAGCCTGAATTTCTCGGGACAGAGATGATATTCAAAACGTATATACTTTTCCCGCTTGCAGAAAAGAATGAGCCCGACATTGAAAAATTCTTCCCTTTCAACCCTTGGCACCAGTCGTATAACGGCATAATGATACAGCTTATCCTCTTGCATCTTTGGCGGTTTTTAGAAAGTTTTGGGAATGTTGCAGACGCGTTTTCAAAAGATTCAGATAGACGCCTCTGATGTCATCCGGTGTCTCCTGCGTATGGTTCCATACCAGCCATTCATCCGGGATAAGTGCGGTGATCCCCTCCAGCAGCCCGGATGAAAGGGCTTCATGTGCGAACTGGTCGGCTTCATCGAGCATCGATGCCTGGGGTAGCAATACATGGTCTTTGATATGGGGAAACGGGTTAAGGGCATGCCTTTCGAAATCATTCCACGAATGATGGAAATAGAACGAAGCGCCGTTGTCGATCACCCATAATTCACGATGCCACCACAGCAGGTTGGTATTGTTGAATGTGCGGTCGATATTGGTCGTAAATGCATCGAGCCAAACGATCTTAGACGCCAGGAAAGGATCAATCTTTACGGTAGGGTCATAGGCAATTGCTCCGGAGAGATAATGTAATCCCAGATTGAGCCCTTCGCTTCCCTTGAGCAGGTCCTGTATTTCCTCATCGCCTTCACTGCGACCGAAATCATCATCGAGGGTAGCAAAAACCAATTCCGGAATTTGCAATCCCAACGCAGAGGCTATTTTTCCGCCCAGCAATTCCGACACCAGCATCTTGGTGCCATGACCTGCGCCGCGGAACTTAAGCACATATTTGAACCCGTCGTCCGCCTCTGCCAACGCGGGGAGAGACCCGCCTTCACGCAAAGGCAGGATATAACGGACAACTTTTACTGTGCGTAGTGAATTATCTTTTCCCATAGGGTGCAAAGATACGATAATATCATTGGATTTCTCGTGACTCTGTCAGTACACATCCTTTGGCATACATCTCACGCAATGCTTTCTCATCGTCCCCGGGTTGTACATTGACCGCGGCGATGGCATCGGTGATCACATAAGTGTGGAATCCCTGCGTTACCGCGTCGAGGGCAGAAGCTTTCACGCAATAATCGGTGGCGAGGCCGCAGACATACAATTGACGGATATGGTTTTCATGAAGCAGCCCGGTGAGGGATTTGTTAGTCGCTTCAAAAGCGGAATAGCCGTCATCTTTATTATCGGTACCTTTTAACAGTTTCAGGTCTATTTTACCGGTATCCAAGTCGGGATGGAAGTCGGCTCCCTTAGTGTTGGCCACACAATGTACAGGCCATTTCTCAAAATGCACTGTTTCTTCCGGATGCCAGTCCTGTGATGATATTACCAAGTTGAACTTGTCCATGATAGCATTGATCACCGGAATCACTTTATCGCCATCTTTTACAGCCAAGGTACCGCCCGGACAGAAATCGTTTTGTACGTCAACAATTAATAATGCTCGTTCCATTGCTACCTGTTTTATTATAATAACAAGAAAACAGTGGTTGGAGTTCTATAATGGCAAGGATACAGGGTGTTTTTATAAAATAGCTGTTTTGTTTATTAAGTTTTTGTTATTGACTAATCTTTTTTGTGTGCACGGATTAATCCCCAGCATCTCCAGATGACATTGCAGCAACTTTCCGGTTTTTTCATCGCGGAAATGGAGTCCGTTTCCCTGGCAGTATTTATATGATTTACATGATGCACATTTTCCTGTTTTTGTCCAGGAACGGTCGCGCATAATCTGGAAGCGGGTATTCCATGTGGTCCAGAAGTCGTCCTGATAAATATTCCCCTGTACATAATTACCACTAAGACCGGAGCAGGCACTTATATCACCATTGGCAAGTATCGAGGCGATGTTGATGCCTGCCTGACAGAAGAATGGATTGTCTCGCACCTCCATCTCATAGTCGCCAAGATATCCTTCACATCCGTAAGATACTTTGATCCTGCCCTGCCTACGTGTATCACGAATAAAATTCATCATTTCGCGAAATTCTTCAGGAGAGAGCTGCAGAAGGGGATTATTATTAGCACCTCCTTTCGGGAAAACAGTAAACAATCTCCAATGGGTTACATCCAGTGAAATAAGAAGCTCGCGAAGTTTAGTCAATTCGTTGATATTCACTTTGTTGACAGAGGTGGCCACATCATGTGCCAAATCGGGAGTGGAGGCCACTCTAGACGTGGCATTGAGGGCATGCAACCAAGACCCTTTTTTCCCTCTGAACCAATCGTGCGACTCTTCCGTATAACCATCCAGGTTTACTGTAATGGAGCGTAATCCCGCTTCTAGCAGAGATTGGAGCTTTTTTTCCTCCAAATCCCAACCGTTTGTCACCAGCCCCCATGGATACCCCATCTCGTAAATAGCTTTACCGCACTCTTCTAAATCCTCGCGCATCAACGGCTCGCCGCCTGTCAGTACGATCATAGTCTTGTTTGGGTTTATATGCGGACGAATATCTGCGAGAATCTTCAGGAAATCTTCCTTCGGCATATCGGGAGATACAGCCTCTTTCGTGGAATCATCGCTATACACACAATTGGAATCACAACGTAAAGTACATTCCCAGAAAAGACAGGAAAGCTTGTGCTGTTTCATCTGCACAGCTTTATGTTGTTGATAAATGGAAAGGATGAGTCTCTTTTTTGGATTCATAAAACTTTTTTAAGTTTACCTTCAGTCCTTGTAATTTTATTGTCATGAGGAGCCATATCGGATTTCCGGGCAACAGCCATGTCTTTGACCGAGGGTTGAAAACTTTTGTCAGTGACATTGCCACTGACCATGAAGTCGGCCCTGGGTGTGCCATATTCTGCTATAGGAGCGATCTCCCAGGAGTGTAGACCTAATATAGACAAGACCCGGACAATGATTTTTCCATAAGTTTTTAATATAAATTCCTTCATACTTTCGTCTTTTGAACCCATAGAAATTACACTATTATATTCATATAGATGAAAAAAGCAGGAAAACGTTGCACCAAAACCAGTATTTTTTATGTGTTTTTCTCGATTAATTAAAAAAATCACTAATTGTGGTGATTGACAGGTATTCTATTTTCCTGTTCCTTTGCACCCGTACATTTTCATATAGGAATGATTGTAACGGATTTATAGTTCTGGAAAATATAATGTAGTTTACTATAAAGAAAATCAATAATGAAAAAACTATTTTTGGCAATATTTATTTTTTGTAGCACTTTTGTGTTTGCAGATGATAAAAACCTCACGAAGGAGATTAATCCCAATGATACACTAAAAGTATATTACCTGGATGAGGTAGTGGTGAGTAGTTCGGTGAAAGAAACCAATGAATTGAAGAGCCTGCCTACAGCCGTATCGGTGGTGTCTCCCCGGCAATTGCAGGATGCACATATCGAATCGCTACCCCGATTAAGTGCTTTTATTCCTAATTTTTTTATCCCATCCTACGGATCGAAAGTTTCCACTCCAATTTATATCCGTGGTGTAGGAGCGCGTCTCGGATCGCAGACGGTGAGTCTCTACGTGGATAATGTTCCCAGTTTCAACCCTTCGGCATTCGACTTTGAATTTCAAGATGTCCAGCGGATTGAAGTGCTTCGTGGAGCGCAAGGTACGCTATATGGGAGAAATGCTATTGGAGGAATAGTCAATATGTACACTCTTTCCCCTCTCTCTTTTCAAGGTACTAAACTGATGGTGAGCGGGGGTAATTACGGACAGTTCTCAGTGAAAGGGTCAGACTATCGGAAACTATCAGATTATTTCGGACTTTCCCTGGGCGGTTATTATAAACGGGACGACGGGTATTTTACGAATAGCTATACCGGGAAAAAAGTCGATGATTCTGAAAATGCAGGCGGGAAATTCAAACTGGAATGGCAGGCTTCCCCATCGTTTAAGGCGATGCTCTTTGCTAATTACGACTATGTCTCCGGAGGCGCTTTTCCCTATATGCATGAGGATTCCACGGCTGTCAGTTTCAATGAGCCGTCATCGTACGACCGTCACTTGTTTACCAACGGGCTGTCGCTCGATTATACCGGTAACGGGTATAGTATCCATTCTACTACCGGATTTCAATATCTGAAAGACGATATGAAGATGGACCAGGATTACTCTCCAAAGTCTGTATTCTCTATCAATCAGAAGCAGAAACAGCATTCTGTAAGCCAGGAGGTGACCGTGAAATCGGATACGCAGGGAGTCTATCGCTGGGTTATCGGGGCATTCGGATTCTATGATAAGCGTGAGGTTGATACGCCGGTAGCGCTGAAGGATGGGATGATCGGGTTTCTGCAAAGCCACTTACCCCCTTTTATCACTTATGACAATGACCGGATCGATCTGCCCGGGGTATACACTAAACCTTCTCAAGGTGTAGCTTTATTCCACCAGTCCACACTCAATAATCTCTTTGGTTTGGATGGTTTGTCAGCCACAGCGGGTATCCGTTTTGATTATGAACATACCAAACTGGATTATTTCACCGAGAGCCATGGAGCAGATATTACTGTAAAGCCGCCGGTGCCGGGAATGGGAGAAATTAAGATAAATGGAGATACTCTTTTACAAGGAAATTTCAGTAAGGATTTCTGGGAGATACTTCCCAAATTTGCGTTGCAATACCAGATGTCTCCTACTTCACAGGTGTATCTTTCTGCTTCAAAGGGATATAAAACCGGGGGGTATAATGAACAGGTCTTCTCGGAAATATTACAGGATGCACTTGCAGAATCCCTTATGTCGAAATCGCCGATGGGACCTCCTTCCGGTACGGGTGATGATACGCCGAAGCCAACCATTGAAGAACAACTCTCTTATGATCCTGAAACCAGTTGGACTTATGAGTTGGGCGGACGTTATGAGATGTTGGACCGAAAGCTTTCGCTTACCTATGCGTTTTTTTATACCCATGTCGATAATTTGCAGATCACCCAATTGGCGAAACAAGGCACATCGGGACGTACGATCGCCAATGCGGGTAAATCGGAAAGCAAGGGGGTTGAGTTAAGTGCAAAATATGTGCCGATGGACAATCTCTCTTTCTTTGCGGAATATGGATTTGCCGATTCCCGTTTTGTCAAGTATGAAATAGAGGAGGTAGTAGACGATAAAACGAAGCAAATAAGTTATGCCGACAATCATGTGCCTTTTGCCCCTCAGCATACATTGAGCCTGGGAGCCAGTTATATACACCATTTTCCCCGCACTGCGTTTATCGACCGTCTGGTGGGAAACATACAATACCGGGGGGTAGGGAAAATCTATTGGACGGAATCGAATAAAAATGATGCCGGAACAGAGGATCTTTATCAATCTTTTTATGGGATTACCAACGCCAGTATTGCAGTGGTGAAAGGGGCTTTGGGATTGGAATGTTGGGTGGAAAATCTTTTCGATACGAAGTACAACTCATTCTTGTTTGAACAAAAGGATGTGACAACCGGTGAAATGAATATCCTTGTGCAGCGCGGATATCCCACCCGCTTCGGTGCTACATTGCGTTATACTTTTTGACAAGAGACTTTAACAATGAAGAGGAATTACCGTCGGTTTAACCGAATATCCAGATCAACAATACGACAATAACCAGTGATGGGAGCATATTCATGATGCGTAGCTTTTTAAGCCCCAATATGTTGATCCCTAATCCAATCAGTAATATCCCCCCTATGGAGGTGAGTCCGAGGATGATGTCGTCGGTAAAGAGGGTGGCGGCGTATTTGGCCAGCAGGGTGAGAGAGGCCTGGAAGATGAAAAGCGGAATGGCGGATAGTACGACGCCCGTGCCAAAGGCGGAAGCCAGTAATATGGCAGAGAAGAAATCCATCAATGATTTGGTATAAAGCAAATCCGGCGAACCTCCTGTCCCTTCCTGTATCGTGCCAATAATAGTGAGGGAGCCCACGCAAAACAGGAGAAAGGAGGTGACCAGTCCCTCTGAAAATTGCTCACTGCCGATGCGAAAGCGATACTTCAGATAATTGCTCATCCGCTCGGTACCTTTCTCCACATCTGCCCACTCTCCCAACAGGGAGCCGATAGCAAGGCTACTGACCACAATAAGTATCTTCTCCATCTCGATAGCCATTGATGCTCCGATAGCCAGGGTGAAGAGTCCGATTGCCTGAAAATAGATAGAGGTGACACGTTCCGGCATTCGTTTTTTGAGCGCCAGGCCGATCATTCCACCACCGATTACAGCCGCTGTATTTACGAGGGTTCCAATCATTTTTATACGATAATCTGCAAAAGTATCAATTTTTTTTGGGATAAATTGTGCTTATACGAGTACCTCATAGTTTATTTTTCATTTTTGAGGGAAAGTCATAACTTTGCACGGTGTTGCGAAAGGATGCAGCCGAAAAATAAAAAATATATGTATAATTGGTTTGAGTGTAAGATAAGATATGACAAAATGCTGGAGACCGGCATGCAAAAAACAGTGACAGAACCTTATTTGGTGGATGCTTTATCGTTCACCGAAGCGGAGGCGAGGATCATAGAAGAGATTAAACCGTTTATCTCAGGTGAGTTTTCAGTTTCCGATATCAAACGGGTGAAATATACAGAATCGTTTTTCAATGAGACGGGTGACCGCTACTATAAAGCGAAACTCTATTTCATCACCCTCGATGAAAAGAGCGGGTCTGAGAAGAAAACTGCAGTTAATATGTTGGTGCAGGCTTCCGAATTGAAGGAAGCTGTTGAGATCGTAGAAGCCGAAATGAAAAAGACCATGATCGATTATAGTCTTGCTTCGGTCGTGGAGACGGCAATTATGGATGTGTTTCCCTATGGTGAAGGAAAGAGTAAAAAAGAGGAAGAGTGACCATACAATCGCATATAGAAACTTTACGGGAAGCTATCCCTTCCGGCGTGACACTGGTAGCGGTTTCCAAATTCCATCCTGCACTGGTGGTCCGGGAAGCCTATGATGCTGGGCAGCGAATTTTTGGTGAAAGCAGGGTGCAGGAGCTCCTTACCAAAAAAGAGCGACTTCCAGGAGACATACAATGGCATTTTATAGGCAGCTTGCAGCGGAACAAAGTCAGACAGATTGCTCCGTTTATCTCCCTGATCCATAGTCTCGACAGTGAGCGGCTATTATTGGAAATCGAGAAACAGGCAGAGATCAATACCCGGGTTATTTCTTGTTTGTTGCAGATACATATTGCCGAAGAGGAGACCAAGTCCGGTTTTTCTCCCGATGAGTGCCGTCTCTTCCTCGAAGAGGGCAGATGGAAAGCGTGTCCTCATGTTCGGATTGCCGGTGTGATGGGGATGGGTACTTTTACGGATGATAAAGATCAGGTACGTAAAGAGTTTCGGCAACTGAAATCGCTGTTCGACGAATTCAAGACCGGTTATTTCGCTGACGATTCCAGTTTCAGGGAAATCTCTATGGGAATGACAAGTGATTATCCGATTGCCATTGAAGAAGGAAGTACTATGGTACGGATAGGAACACTGATTTTTGGTGACCGATGATCTGCTGATCTTTTAAGATCAGTGAGCCACTCTTTTATTGGTCCCCAATTTATTTTCAATATAAGCTATTGATTTTATCGATAAAATACCTATTTTTGTTGAGTATAAATTTTTTTGAAAAACATCGTGAGTTCATGATTAATTTAGAAACAACCTTCGCAGGATTACGATTAAAGAATCCGTTGATAGCCGGAAGCAGCGGCCTTACCAATTCAGTACACAAAATCAAAGAGTTGGAAGAGGCGGGAGTGAGTGCAATTGTATTGAAATCTCTTTTCGAAGAGCAGATCGAGAATCATTCCGAAAAGCTCTCCCAGATCGCCGATTATCCCGAGGCGGCTGATTACATCAATACGTATATTGAGATGAATCATATGGAGAAGTATCTGGATCTGATCCGTTCAACCAGGCAAGAATGTGATATTCCTATCATTGCCAGTATCAATTGCTATAAGTTGAGCCGTTGGGTTGATTTTGCCAAAAGTATCCAGGATGCCGGAGCCGATGCGATTGAGTTGAACCTGTTCGTGTTGAATGCGGGAGAATTGGGAGACGCCTATCTCGAAGAGTCTTATGTGAATATTGTAAGAGAATTGAAGAAAATTATCCGGATACCCATCGTGATCAAGATGGCTAAAAATATTAGTAACCTTCCGGGACTGGTAAGTAAACTGAAAGCATTGGGAGCCGGAGGAGTAGTGCTTTTTAACCGTTTTTATCAACTCGATATAGATATTAAAAAACTTGAGCTTACTTCCGGTCCCGTTTTTAGCACCCCTTCCGATTTCAGTGATACATTGCGCTGGACTGCTATCGTTTCAGGCCGTGTACCTGATTTCGATATTGCTTGCTCATATGGCGTGCATTCATGGGAAGATGCCGTGAAAGGAATTCTTGCCGGAGCAGGTGCTATTCAATTGTGTAGTGTACTTTATGAACAGGGACCTCATGTAGTGCATGATATGTTGTTCTGTATGGAGGAATGGATGTCCCAGAGTAATTATGAGCGTATAGAAGATTTTAAAGGGATATTAAATTATGCGAACATCAAAAGCCCGGTACTCTATGAGCGGGTTCAGTTCATGAAGTATTTCTCCAATTACAAATAGTCCGGATAAATACGGTGTCGATAAAAAGAAATAAAATAATCACATGAATATCCAGCAATTAGAATATATTATCGCGGTAGATAACCACCGTCACTTCTCTAAAGCAGCTGAGGCATCCTATGTAACCCAGCCTACATTGAGTATGATGATCCAGAAACTGGAAGAGGAGTTGGGCGTGAAAATATTCGACCGTTCCCAGCTTCCTGTGCAACCTACCGAAATCGGTGTACGTATCATTACACAGGCTCGCATTGCGGTGGCCCAGGTAAATCAGATCAAAGAGATCATACAGGAAGAGAAGGGCATTGTCAAAGGTGTATTCCGTTTGGGCATTATTCCTACCGTGTCTCCTTATTTGTTGCCTAAGCTGATGCAGGTACATCAGGAAAACAGGCATGATGTTCGTATCGTTATTTCCGAATTGACAACCGATCAAATCCTGAAAGGACTTGCTAACGATTCCTTGGATGGAGGTATATTGGCAACCCCTTTAAAAGAGAATTCCATCAAGGAATATCCGATCTATTATGAACGGTTCTTCGCTTATGTGTCGCCCCTGGAAAAAGCACTGTTTGCCAAAACCGCACTCGATGAGAGTGACTTGAATGCCGCGAGACTGTGGCTGCTTGATGAAGTGCATTGCTTCAGGACTCAGATATTGCATCTTTGTAATCTGAAAAAAAAACGTAGTAATAATACTTCTATTTTTTCTTATGAAGCGGGCAGTATCGATACTCTTATCAGTATTGTGGACCAGAACGAAGGGATTACGGTTATTCCTGAGATGGCCCTCGGCAATATGAGCGAGAAACAGAAAAAAAATGTACGACCTTTCAAGAATTCCACGCCGGTGCGTGAGATTAGCCTGATCACCCGCCAGGAGTTTCTTCGTGAACGCATGATCAATATTATTATCGATGAAGTAAAGACTGCCGTACCTAAATCATTTCAGGATATGGCCATGAAAAAATATGTAGTACCATTGTGATTTAAATAATTCATTGATAAAATGAATGCTGTTCCAAATTTTCAGGCTTTTGCCGGAATTTTTCGAATATAACCTTTTTGTATTACTTTTGCAGTACTGCCATTACGGTAATTTGGCGGTTGATTTTATGAACGCACAAGCAATTATCGACAAGTATTACAAGGTAGGGACTAAACTCTATGATATTTATATGTCGCACGTGACAGATGTGACAAACAAGTCCCTTTTTATCGTTCAGAAACATCCTGAGTTGGCAGTGGATGTCCGGTTTATTGAGGAAGCGGGAATGCTTCATGATATCGGCATCTTTATGACAAAAGCACCCCATATCGCTTGTGAAGGCAGTTACCCTTATATTTGCCACGGCTATCTGGGATGTGAGTTGCTTACCCAAGAAGGTTATCCGAGACATGGTTTGGTGTGCGAGAGGCATACCGGTACCGGATTGAGCCTGGAGACCATTATCAACCGGAAATTACCTGTTCCCCATAGGGATATGCGACCACAAAGTCTGGAAGAGAAAATTATCTGTTTTGCTGATAAATTTTATTCGAAATCACAGTTGGGAAAAGAAAAACCACTGAAAAAAGTCAGGCAAAGCCTCGCCAATCATGGCACACACCAGGTGGAGGTATTCGATGAATGGTGCGACCTCTTTCTTTAAAATCCGATCGGTATCCTGTTTTTTATTTTTGGCAAACTATTTGCAGTAAGAGAAGTGAAAGAGCGGACTCGGATGCCAGGTATTGATTCTTGGCGCTTGGTCCCAAGCTTTAGTGTAAGTAAAAAATAACTATATGGATAATAACAATCAATTCAATATGGATCCTGAAGAATGGGATGAAGAGATGAACCGGCAGGAAGTTGGTGACCAGCAAGATCAGCAAGATATAATAGATGAAGAAGTGGACAAATTGGCAGATAAGAACGATGATGACGACCTTCGTCAAAAGTATGACGAGCTGAATGACAGCTATCTCCGTCTACACGCCGAATTCGATAATTTCCGGAAACGTACGTTAAAAGAGAAATCCGACCTGATAAAGAATGGTGGAGAGCGTGTCTTGCTGGATATTATTGCGTTGGTAGACGATTTTGAACGTGCCCTTGAGTCATTGCATAAAACAGAAGATAGAGAAGCCATGTTGGAAGGGATGGATTTGATTTATACCAAGTTTACCGCTTTTTTGAAACAACATGGAGTCTCCGAAATTGAAGCTATCGGTCAGCCGTTTGATGCTGACAACTTTGAGGCAGTCACAACTATTCCGGCTCCCGAAGAGTCTCAGAAAGGAACAGTAGTAGATTGCATCCAGAAAGGATACCGGCTGAACGATAAGATTATCCGTTTTCCGAAAGTAATTGTGGGGGACTAAGATGGCGGCGAAAAGAGATTTTTATGAAATATTGGAAATATCCAAGACGGCTACTGCCGAAGAGATAAAAAAAGCCTACCGTAAGAAAGCCATTCAGTACCACCCTGATAAAAATCCGGGAGATAAGGAGGCGGAAGAGAAATTCAAAGAAGCTGCGGAGGCTTATGAAGTGCTGAGTGATGAGCAGAAGCGGGCGCGTTACGACCAGTTTGGTCATGCTGGTGTAGGAGGAGCTGCATCGGGCGGTTTCGGTGGAGGTATGTCGATGGACGATATTTTCTCTCAGTTTGGAGATATCTTCGGTGGTCATTTCGGCGGTTTCGGTGGTTTTGGCGGCTTCGGTGGTTCGCAGCGGGGCAGGAGAGTGAACCGTGGTTCTGATCTTCGTGTGAAAGTGAAGTTGAACCTCAAAGAAATCCTCAACGGCGTAGAGAAAAAGATCAAAGTAAAGAAATATGTCTCCTGTTCCCATTGCAATGGGAACGGATCAGAGAATGGGAATTCAACTTCCACCTGTAGCACATGTAAGGGTTCGGGTGTGGTGACACGTGTGACCAATACCATTCTCGGCCAGATGCAGACTTCTTCTACTTGCCCTACCTGCAACGGGGAAGGGACCACTATCACCAAAAAATGTTCCTATTGCAACGGCGAAGGTATTGTACGAGATGAAGAAGTCCTCTCCATTAGAATACCCGCCGGTGTGGCCGAAGGAATGCAACTCTCCATGTCGGGTAAAGGAAATGCTGCCCGTAGGGGAGGAATCAATGGTGACCTGTTGATTGTTGTGGAAGAGGAACAGGATCCCAACCTCATCCGTGATGAGAACGATGTGATATATAATCTGTTTCTTACTTTCCCGATGGCCGCACTGGGAGGAACAGTGGAAGTGCCTACTATCGATGGAATGGCTAAAGTGAAAATTGAGCCGGGTACGCAGCCCGGAAAAGTGTTGCGGTTACGGAATAAAGGTTTGCCGTCGGTAAATGGATTTGGCAAAGGTGATGAATTGGTCAACGTGAATGTGTACGTGCCGGAGAACTTGAACGACAAGGAACGGAAATGGCTACAGGAAATGGACAGGTCCGAGAATTTTATTCCCTCTAAAGCTGCGAAAAAGACCGTATTCGATAAGTTTAAAAAAATGTTCGATTAATACTATCTTTATACTATTATTATGGGATCTTAACGATAGGTGTCGATGGCCAATCCGGATAGCAGACATATCATGCATGAGATTACTCCTTTATCGGATAAGGATTGCTTTTATATTGCCGACCGGCGGAAATCGGAATTCACCTACCCGTTGCATTCCCATAGTGAGTTTGAAATTAATTATATTGAAAATGCCGAAGGAGTAAGGCGTATTGTGGGTGACTCGGTGGAGGTTATCGGCAAATACGACCTTACGCTTATTGCGGGCGAGGAATTGGAACATGTATGGGAACAACATCAATGTACATCCAAACAGATCCGCGAAATAACCATTCAATTCTCCAAAGATCTTTTCTTTGGCAATTTAATTCATAAGAACCAGTTCGACAGTATCCGGAAGATGCTTAATGAGGCGCAGAAAGGAATTAACTTCCCGATGGAGACCATTATGAAGATCTATCCGGTGCTTGATACGCTCTCCGCCGAGAAATCGGGATTTCATGCCGTGATAAAATTGCTAACCATGCTGTATGAACTCTCGCTCTGCGATAATTACCGCACCTTGGCCAGTACCTCGTTTGCTCATATCGATGAAAATTCCGACAGCCGCCGCGTGCGAAAAATATATGAATATATCAATAACCATTATAAAGAAGAGATACGGTTAGAAGACCTTGCGAATATCATTGGGATGACACCTGTGGCATTGAGCCGATTTTTTAAATTAAGAACCGGGAAAACAGTTTCCGATTACATTATTGATATTCGCTTGGGGCATGCTTCAAGATTATTGGTGGATACAACGAATACCATTGCCGAAATCTGCTACGATTGTGGGTTTAATAATTTGTCGAATTTCAATCGTATTTTTAAAAAAAGAAAAGACTGCTCTCCCAAAGAATTCCGTGAGAATTTCAGGAAAACCAAAGTGATTGTTTAGTTAAATAGCCATCCCTTCGATGATTACGGTAACTCCCATAATCATTATGGATATGATTTTAATGATAATTATTCATTATTATTGAGAGTATATTGTATTATTTTGGATTAAAATAATACCATTTTGGGATATATCTCCCTTCGTATTTATCTTGTTTATAGTCAATACGAGTCAAATTTTCTCTAAATAATTCCGACTATCTGCCTGTTTGTGCGCTTTGTATACAGTCGTGGCGTTATGATTAAAATAGTATTGTTATAGGATAAGATAATACTTGTATATCTGCCGTAGTAGCTATATTTTTGTAGCCGATAAGTAACTTTTATTAACTTATAATTTGTCTCGTGTGGAGTGTGCATATAAACCTGAAGCCCCACACACTGTAATGAAAAAGAAATAATCGTATGAAAAACGTGATGATGTTATTTCTGGCTCTTGGCATGAGCCTATCGTTAATGGCACAACAACGCAGCGTAACCGGTACCGTGACGGACAGTCAGGACAACTCTGTGATGATTGGTGTGAATATTATGGAGAAAGGAACCTTGAACGGTACCGTTACCGATATCGACGGGAATTTTTCCTTGAATGTAACTACAGAAAATCCGGTATTTGTATTTTCAAGTATTGGGTATAAGACAGTCGAAGTCAGTGTCGGCAATCAGACTCGTTTGTCCGTCGTCATGAACGAGGATGCCGAGATGCTCGATGAACTGGTCGTGGTGGGATATGGAACCATGCGCAAAAGTGACTTGACCGGAGCCTTGTCTTCATTGAAAGCCGATGAATTGACCAAATTGTCCGCGGTTGACGTTACCCAGGCCATTCAGGGACGTGCACCGGGTGTAAGTGTAATCAACAACTCGGGAGAACCCGGCGCCGGTACGAAGATACGTATCCGTGGTACCGGTAGTGTGAATAATTCCGATCCTCTATTCGTGGTGGATGGATTTCCGGTGAATGATATCAGCCATATTGCGCCGCATGACATCGAATCGATGGAGATACTCAAAGACGCTTCCGCCGTGGCTATTTTCGGTTCGCGCGGGGCAAACGGTGTGATTCTGGTGAAAACGAAAGGGGGAGCATTTGAACAGAAAACGAAGGTGAACGTGAATATTTTTGGGGGAACTACTGAAACTGTCAAACGGTTGGATATGTTGAATGCAGCCGAATATGCAGAGCTGAAACTGGAAGCCTACAAAAATGCCAACCAAATGCCGTCACTGCAGATGCAGTCCATTTTAGATTATGCTATTGCCAATAAAAGTGTAGGCACCAATTGGCAAGATGAGATCATGCGTACCGGAAATACACAGAATTATAATATCAATGTATCGGGCGGTTCGGAGCGGAATAAATATGATATCGGTACCACTTATTCAAAGGAAGAGGGGATTATCAAAAATACCTATCTCGATAAATTCATGTTCCATCTCCATAACGAATATAAATTGTTCGAAAATGTAAATATAGGAATCAATGCTTCTTATACTACTTATGAGAAATCGGGTAACGATGGCGATTTCTATTCAGGATCCCTTACCCAGTCACTGAAAGCGGATCCGATTTCTGCGGCATGGGATTCATATACGAACCAGTTTGGTGAAATCTATTTCTCTTATGGAAGAAATCCGGCACAATCGGCTTATGAAAACAAATTTCGGAAGAATTCCGAAGACCGTTACATCGCCAATGCCTTCCTGCAGATCAACGATATATTCATCAAGGGGTTGTCTTTCAGAGCACAATATGGGCAGCACTTCGCTTTCGGCAAATCCCGCAACTATTATCCTAAATATTATATTACTGCCGATCAGCAAAGGGATAGGAGCAGCCTCACCGAAAACAGAAGCGAGAATGTCTATTGGAACACCAATAATTATTTCAGTTATGTGAATACTTTTGGTAAACATAGTATTAATGCAACATTGGGTATGGAAGCCCAAAAGTCGAAATCCAGCAATCTCTTTGCCAAGGTATATGACGTGCCGGAAGATGCTGATCTGCGGTATATCGGTATGTCGTCCAACAAGGAGAATCTGGAAGCATCGGGTGGTGCCGGACATAACACATTGTTGTCCGGATTCTTCAGGTTGAATTATACTTTCGACGGAAAATACCTCTTCACAGGGACGTATCGTGCAGACGGAAGCTCGAAGTTCATGAAAAGATGGGGATACTTTCCTTCTTTCTCCCTGGGATGGAATATCATGGAAGAGGATTTTATGGAAGACCTGAAACATAATTCTCCACTTTCACAACTGAAACTGCGTGCCGGTTGGGGACATGTGGGTAACCAGGCCAGCGCCGGGGATTTTGACTACCTGTCGCTGATGAATACCGGCTATACGGCTGTATTTGGCGGCTCCCAGGTGGATGGAGCCATCCAGCGAAAACTGGCGAATGAAGAATTATCGTGGGAGACTGCGGAATCATATAACGTGGGACTCGATTATGGTTTGTTTAATGGCGGATTATCCGGAAATATAGATTATTTTATCCGCAATACCAACGATATGATCCTCGATACCCCCATACCGATTTATGCCGGAATGTCAAGACCAAAGACCAACGCCGGCTCCGTGCGCAACAGCGGATTGGAATTCCATCTGAATTACGATACCATGATTGGAAAAGAGTTTTCTTTGACTGCGGGTTTCAATATCTCGTTCATCAAGAATAAGGTGATATCTTTGGGTGGTGGCGAACCGCTCTATGGACAGTACAGTAAGACCGAAGAAGGAAGAGAAATCGCTTCTTTTTTCGGTTTGCAGACTGCCGGGATTTTTAAGACCACAGAGCAATTGAGTGGTCATGTCAATAGTCAAGGAAAGGTAATACAACCCAATGCCGAACTGGGAGATGTTATTTTCGTCGACCAGAACGATGATGGAGTCATTAATGACGAGGACCGGGTACATTTGGGCACACCCCATCCCGATTTCACTTATGGATTTACTTTGGCAGCAGCCTATAAGGGATTCGATCTGAATGCTTTTTTTCAGGGTTCGCAAGGTAATAAGATAGCCAATTATATGTATTCCGTAATGTACAGTACGAACATGCGCGAGTGGAGCAATTCGAAGGCGATGATGAACCGGTGGACACCGGAAAATGCCGACTCCGACCTTCCCCGTGTGCATACAGGGGATCCTAATCAAAACGACCGTTTCTCTGATCGATATGTAAAAGATGGCTCATATTTACGATTGAAAACCATTCAATTGGGTTATACATTACCGGGTCATATTTCACAAAAAGCATTCTTGAATAGGGCTCGTATTTATGTGTCGGCCGATAATCTGCTTACTTTTACGAAATATTCAGGATTCAATCCCGAAATGGGCGACCTGTGGGGTAATCCGCTGAATGCAGGTGTGGATATGGCAAGCTATCCAACGCCACGAATATTTACCGTAGGGTTGAATCTTACTTTTTAATCATTTGTTAAATATTACATAAAAATGAAGAAGATATTTTCCTTATTCTTATTAACCGGTTTACTGCTGACTTCCTGTAGTGATTTTCTCGATCTTACACCACAGGGACAGGAAAACAGCGGTAACTATATGAATACCGAAGAGAATGCGATCAAGGTCATCAACGGTATTTACGACATTCTTTCGCAAACTGAAGGGCGCGGTCCCGACGGAGACTGGATGGATCACCATTATGATTTCATGTTGGCAAGTATTGCTACCGATGATGCGGTAAAGGGAAGTAATCTACCCGATATGCCGCAACTTATCGATTTGGAGGATTATAGGCTCCAGCAGGGGAGTTCCCTTGCTACCGCTTTCTGGATCCATGGTTTTTGGGGAGTATCGCGCAGCAATTATGCTATCAAGAATTTACCCGATGCGACTATTCCTGAAAATTTAAAAAACCGACTATTGGGAGAAAGCTATTTCCTGAGGGCATACCATTATATCTATCTGCTACGCCACTTTGGAGGAGTACCCTTGTTCTCCGCTCCGTTGAATCCGTCCGATTTCGGGAAGACAGTCCGGGCAACGCTCCATGAGACTTTCGAATTTATCAATGCCGATTTGCGGCAGGCGATTGAGTTGTTGCCGGAAAGAAGTACCTATCCTGCCGCTGATATGGGACGTGCCACGAAAGGGGCTGCACGGGCATTCCTTGCTAAATCGTTGATGTACCAGATTGGTGTCGACGCCGAATGTGAACATACCTGGAACGATGTATATAATCTTACCTTGGCGATCATCAATTCCGGTGAGTACAGTTTGGTACCCAATTTCGCTTTATTATTCGAGTATGAGAACAAAAACAGCTCCGAATCGATCTTCGAGATACAGGCGGCAGACGGAACAGCAAGCGATGCTCCTGCATCGGTAGGAAATGCCTATCCGTTGTTCCAGGGAAATCGGGAGTCGAATACGGGAGCCAATACAGGTTGGGGATTCCATAACCCCACACAGAACCTGGTAGATGCATTCAACCCTTCGGATCCCCGTCTTTCGAGTACAGTATATGGTATTGGGTTCAATAATGAAATTTTGTACGGCGTACAAATGAAATTTAACCGCACAGAGCAGGGTAGCAATTACCTGAACCGGAAAGCGGCACTACCCTTTAAACCGTCGTTGGATAAGGCTGCCAATAAAAATATCCTGATCATGCGTTATGCCGATGTGTTGCTGATCCATGCAGAGGCTGCCTATCATACCGGAAAGGAAGTCGAAGCCCGCCAATATCTGAATATGGTCAGGGAAAGGGCTCGTAACAGTTCCTATTGCAAAGGATACGTAAGTGGTAGTCCCGACGGATATACAATGCCTGTAACTACACCCGACGTACCCAACGTAAATGTGTCCGGAACGGCGTTATTGGATGCCATCTTGCATGAACGCCGCCTGGAACTGGCGATGGAATCAAACCGTATGTGGGATTTGGTACGTACTGGAAAACTGGTCGATACGGTCTCCAAAGCGAAAGATACCGATTTGATCGGTAATGAAGGACGTACCGATATGGAGGTACGGCATGAAGGTATTGCCAACCGGATCAGGAATCATGCATTCACCGGCAAAGACAATACTGTCATCCCTGTTTTGCCGATACCACTTGATGAGGTCCAGAACTGGGGTCTTGAGCAGAACCCGAACTATTAATCATAAACAATGAAAGATATGCAAATGAAAAACTATATAAAATTGCTCTATGGTATCGTACTGGTCTCTTTGTTGGCCGGTTGTACCGAAGACGAGTTTTCGAAAAACTATGATATCAACCTGCCGGTATCGGAAATTGTCGATTTTAATCCGAAAACCGAACGGGTAGGAAATGAAATTACCCTGTACGGTGAGAATATGCAATTCGTCACCTCCGTGTTTATCGGAAATGCGTCTGCGACCATCGTCAACCAGGATAAGGAAAGCCTTGTGATCCGGGTGCCCCGTATGGCTGAAGTGGCCAATATTACGGTGGCGAACAAGTATAAAAGGGAGAATATCTCCAAAGAGGTTTTTACCCCTCAATACCTGGATGTGGTTATCAATCAGTGGCCCGTGGAAATAGAGCGGGGAAAGACGGTGACGATTACTGGGGAGAATATGGATATGATTCAATCCCTGAAATTTGAAAGTGTGACACTTTCTAAAGCTGCGGCATCGGAAACCTCTGCCACTTATGCCACTGCCGGATTGACATTGCCTGAAAGCGGAAGCCTGATTGCCGTTACCAAGACAGGGCAAACGTTGACCTCTCCGGTGATCAGTGTGGTAGAACCGAAGACCACTTATACCCCACAACAAACCATTCTTCTTTGGGACTTTGAGACTGCCCCGGCTACCGCTGACGGATGGGGAGGTACTCCTTATACAGGAGGTGTGGTTGATAACGGTTTCTTCGGAAAAGCATTCCAGATAAAATCGGATGCAGGAAACGGATGGGATGGTTGTTATATCAAACTGACGAATAACAACAGTGGAAACGGATTCAATTTAACGACATTCACTAGTCCGCATATTACTTTCCTGGTTAATACAAATGGAAAGAGCGGGTATATGAATCCTGCTATCACCATCGGTGGGTCAGAATCCGATAAACATTTCACCGGACAGGGAGGAGAATATACCGATAACTACAAGATCACCACCAATGGCTGGGAATGGAGATCTTATGACCTGGAAGCAATGGGTTGGTCGAATATCAAAGGCCAGGTGGACAAGATAGACCTCTGGTTCAGGGGTGGCAATGTAGGATCTTCAGAGCCGTTCGAGATCATGATCGACCAAGTAATGATTACCGACGGTCCATTGAACCCTACCCTTATCTGGGATGCTGAAGCACCTGCAGGAGGAGATTTGCCTGTTACTTTCAATGGAGGAACCGGTCTGACGGGTTACCATCAGGGAGAGAAATACGTAACTTATAATTATACGGTAGGTAGTGACGCTTGGGCATGGTTAGGGAATATCATGAGCCTGGATGTGGAAGGTCTCGACCCGGGCAAATATGGCAACGCGATTTACCTGAACTTTCTGGTAAATACCGGCGATACCGAAGGGTATGCCGGATTCCAGATCCTACAAGGCGACAATAAGCTGGCTAATCAGAAGCTTGACTCATCTTACGGTGATAATTATAAATTCGCACCTACCAACAGCAAATGGGAATGGCGTTCGATGCTCTTCGATATCACTGCCTGGGATGTATGGGGCGGATCAGCGGCGAGCTTCAACCTTTCGCAACCGTTCAACTTCAGTGTGTACGCCAGAGGTGGAAATATCGCGAGCGGTGTCAACGCGAAACTGAATATGGATTATTTTATCTTTACTTCGGTTCCGCTGGATGCGACGAAAGAGTAATATTTTACCAATAGAAGGTGGTGCTTCCCGAAAAAAGGCACCGCCCTCTTCTAATTTTTTTGAATGAAACGAGTAGTACAACTCTGTTTATTTGTCCTTGCGGCTTACGCCTGTACCGGTTATCAGCCGGATCAACAACTGGAAATGGTGGATAGGAATGCGACGAAAGAAACCAGGGCGCTTTATGCAAATATGGTAGAAATGCAAGGCAGAAGCGTGATGTTCGGCCATCAGGACGATACATCCTACGGTATTGGTTGGATGGATGATAGCGGGCAGTCGGATGTGAGAAAAGTAACCGGTGACTATCCCGCCGTATATGGTTGGGATATGGGACATATCGAGACTGGCAGCGAACTGAATATCGACAGGGTTCCGTTCTCTCAAATGCGGGAGCAGATCATCCAATCGTTCGAAAGAGGAGGAGTGAACACGTTGGGGTGGCACCTGCAGAACCCCTTTACCGGTGGGTCGGCATGGGACGTCTCGTCCGAGGGAGTGGTACGCTCCATTCTTCCGGGTGGAGAGAAACATGGGCTCTTCATGCAATGGCTCGACAACCTGGCCGGTTTTATCGGTTCACTGAGAACGGAAGAAGGTACAGCCGTCCCCGTACTTTTCCGCCCTTACCACGAGCACACGGGCAGTTGGTTCTGGTGGGGTGAAACATTGTGCACGAAAGAAGATTATATTGCTTTGTGGCACTTTACCGTGGACTATCTGCGTGATACGAAACAATTACATAATATCCTTTATGTCTATTCACCCGATTTCGTGGTGGATGAGCAGGCTTATTTCGACCGTTACCCAGGTGATGCGTATGTAGATATACTGGGCCTGGATTTCTACCATCGTGATGGTGAGGCCAAAACGCAGGAATATATTGCCAATGTACAGAGAATATTGGCGATGCTGCATGATTCACCGCAACGGAACGGTAAGCCTTATATCTTCAGTGAGACGGGGGCTGAGGGAATCCCAATTGCCGATTGGTTCAATCGGGTATTGTACAAGGCGATCGAGCCGAATAAGCCGGTTTACGTGTTGGTATGGCGCAACGCCTTCGATATCCCGGGACATTTTTATGCCCCTTATCCCGGACATCCTTCGGAAAACGATTTCATTCAATTCAAAAACAGAATGGACATCCTTTTCGAAACGGAATTGCCGGATATGTACCAACATTAATAAACAGCTATGATCAATTATTGTACAATGAAAAAACTTTTTTTGGTGACTGCCCTGCTTGCGACCTTCTCCCTGCAGGCGCAGAATCCCGTTATCCCGGGCTATTTCGCCGATCCGAGCATCCGTTATATGGATGGCAAGTATTATCTCTCCATCACATCCGACGGCTATGAGGAACATAATGGAGAGCCGTTCATCTGGGTTTCGGATGACCTGGTCAATTGGGATATCGAATACCTCCATATCAACGACCGCTTCTTTTGGGCGCCGAGCATGGTAAAGGGTGCCAACGGAAAATATTATATGGTGCACCAGCAGGGGGTGGATTACCTTGCCTATATGATGGAGGCCGACTCTCCGCTGGGACCGTGGAAGGAAACATTCCAGATAAGGGATTTCGATGTGGAACTCTTTCAGGACCCGGAAAGCAAAAAAATCATGGGGATCGGTTCATGGAAAAACCTACTGGTGTTCGACAACGATGTGAATTCGCCTACCTATATGCGTAAGGTGATGAGTACCGATCCCATCGAAGGGGAACTGACCGATTTTACCGAAGGACCCTATATCTTTTATAAGGACGAGAAGTATTACATGATGTGGGCGGGTGGACACTGCTGGCTCGAGACCTACAACGTTCGGTACGCCATAGCTGACGAACCGGGCAAAATATATCGGGAACTGGCCCAAAAACCGATATTGGAAACAGACCCTTCCAAGGAAATCTTCGGACCGGGACATACATCTGCCATCGAAGTGAACGGGCGCTGGTTTATGTTTTATCATCGGCAAAATCAACACAACTATCCTTCCTGTAATAGTCGTTTTTCCTGCGTGGCCGAACTGTTCTTCGACAATGAAGGTGCAATCACAAGGGTAGAACCCTTGGACGATCTCAGCTCATTGGGACTCGATCAATCGGAATTCAAAAATATTGCACTGAATAAAACCGTCATCACCAACTCGTTGACAACCGACTTTCCACCGACGATGGCAGTGGATGGGCGCAATGATTCCCGTTGGGAGGCAGAACTGGGAGAAGACAAATGGATCACAATAGATCTGGGCAAACGGGAAAAAATCAGCAAAATACAGGTCGATTTCGAGTACTTCGACAAGTATTACCTCTATAAGATAGAGTATTCGGACGACAATGATGAATGGTCGACTTACGCTGATTACACCAAACAAGCCAAAAAGGCTTACCAGACAAGGATCTCGGAAAAAGAGGCGACAGCCCGCTATATCCGGGTGAATGTAAAAAGGGCAGAAGCCAAGTCGGCCCATATTTCCATCTGGGAGATTAAGGTGCTGGCAAAGAAATAAAAACTTAATATAGGACAACATGAAGAAGATCTTTTTAGTATTGATGCCTGCGCTCTTGCTTGTGGCAGGAGGATGCGATAATAAAGAGCCGGAAGTGGAAGCCCCGGAAAGGGCGCCCAAGTTCCTTTACTCCACACCGAAAGATAAAGCCGAAAATGTATTGTCTGGCGCGGAAGTCAGTATGGTATACAATACCGGAATAAAGATTGCCGATAACAGCGGGATTACCGTAAACGGCCAGCAAGCGGAGGTGACGGTAACGGAACGCAAACTGATATTCAGCATCGACATAGAAAAAAATTTCAAAACCTACCAGATTTCTGTTGCCGAAGGAGCTGTTACCAATTTGTCGGGTGTAGGTGCACCGGCAGCTGCTTTTTCATTTTCGACTCCTTCCAACAATAAACGATATGAGGCGGAAGAGGCAACCCTCAGCGGGGGTGCTGAAAAAGCGAGCAATTTTGCCGGTTTTTCCGGGAGTGGGTACGTTGACATGAAAAATGGAGATATATTATTCAAGGTGGTGATGTCCGAAGCTGGAAAATACAGAATAAATATCGGTTATGCAGCGAAGGAAGGATCCAAAGAAAACAACCTTGAAGTGAACGGGAAACAGATATCCAAGATTCATTTTGGCGGAAGTGAAGAATGGCAAACAGTATCTGTCAATAAAATAAACCTCAATGCAGGAGAAAATACGATTGCGATTCGTAAAGACTGGGGATGGATTTTCGTAGACTATATTGAAATTATCGAAGCCTCAGAGGATACCCCATTCAACATTACTGAAAAACTTGTTACGGATAATCCATCCGACGAGGTAGTGAAGCTTTATGATTTCCTGAAAGATAATTTTGGACAAAAAGTAATCTCCGGTGCGATGGCCAATTATAGTACGGGCATCGAAGAAGCCCAATGGATGTTCGATAATACGGGTAAATGGCCGGCGTTGGCAGGCTTCGACCTGATCAATTACACCACTACCGGAGGGCTGGGTAGTTATACCCAGATGGCTGTCAACGTGCAAAACTGGTGGGAGAACAACGGAATCGTTTCCATCATGTGGCACTGGAGGGATCCATTGAAACAGTCCAATGAATTCTATACTGAAAAGACATCGTTCGACATATCCAAAATCAGTGACAGCAATTCTGACGAATATAAGGCCATGGTAGAGGATATCGATGCGGTAGCTCTTTATTTGAGACAGTTTAAGGATGCCAATATTCCCATCCTGTGGCGTCCGCTGCATGAAGCCTCCGGCGGATGGTTCTGGTGGGGTGCGAAAGGTGCAGCGCCATGTAAAGTATTATGGAAATTGATGTTCAGCAGGCTCACGGAGCATCATGGGTTGAATAACCTGATCTGGGTATGGACCAGCGATGCAGCAGATAATGCACTTGACTGGTACCCGGGAGATGAATACGTGGATATCATCGGTATGGATATCTATCCCGGAGAAAAGCAACACGGTTCGCAATATGTGAACTTCGACAAGGTGAAAGAGATATACACCGGGAAAAAGATACTGGCACTCAGTGAATGTGGTTCCATTCCTATGGTAGATGCTATGTTCGAGAATGGTGATATCTGGTCGTGGTTTATGCCATGGAACGGTGATTATACCCGCTCGGACAACCACAACGGAGCCTCCTATCTGTCGGGGTTGTTGGGCGACGAAAGAGTGATTACCCGGGATCAGATGCCTGATCTGAAGTAATAATGGGGAAGTTGTAAATAAGAAGTTAGAAATAAGAAATGGACGATCTTTATACAAAACGTTGGGCGGTGATAGCGGCTGCTTACGAGAAACTGGTTATATTGAAAAACGAACCGTTACAGGATAGCAACGGTTGGTTCGAGCGATATAAGAATCCGGCACTCACGGCGGCCCATACCCCTCCCCTTTGGCGGTATGACCTGGATCCGGAGACAAACCCTTTCCTGATGGAACGTATAGGGATGAACGGGGTGATGAATGCCGGTGCCATCAAATGGAATGGGAAGTACCTGCTTATGGCTCGTGTGGAAGGCGTCGACCGGAAATCATTTTTTGCCATCGCCGAAAGTCCCAACGGCATTGATAATTTCCGTTTTTGGGACTATCCTGTATTAATTCCCGAGAATGATGATCCTGCCACCAATGTATATGATATGAGGCTGACACATCACGAGGATGGATGGATTTACGGGTTATTCTGCGTGGAGCGGTTCGATGATACGGCCGAGCCGGGCGACCTGTCGAAAGCGAAAGCAGCGGCAGGGGTGGTGCGCACGAAAGATATGGTGAATTGGGAACGGTTGCCCGATGTGGAGTCGAAAAGCCAGCAGCGCAATGTGGTGCTTCATCCCGAATTTGTGGACGGGAAATATGCATTGTACACCCGTCCCCAAGATGGCTTTATCAATGCCGGCAGCGGATTGGGTATCGGATGGGCGTTGGTGGACGATATGACAAAAGCCGTGATTACCGAAGAAAAAATTGTAGACCGGCGCTTTTATCATACGATTAAAGAGTTGAAGAACGGGGAAGGGCCGGCACCCATTAAAACACCGAAAGGATGGCTTCATCTGGCACATGGCGTAAGGGCATGTGCCGCGGGTTTGAGATATGTATTATATTTGTATATGACTTCGTTGGAAGACCCTTCGCTATTGATTGCTTCTCCGGGTGGCTATTTCATGGCGCCCGAGGGTGAAGAGCGTGTGGGGGACGTGTCGAATGTCCTGTTCAGTAATGGGTGGATTGCCGATAGCGACGGGACGGTATTTATCTATTATGCTTCGTGCGATACGCGGATGCACGTAGCCACATCCACCGTGGACCGGCTGGTTGATTATTGCCTCCGGACGCCCGAAGATGGCTTGTTCTCCTTTGCGTCGGTACAGACGTTGCATAAACAAATCGACAAAAACCTGCGGTTTTTAAATAAATCGAAATAAGAGAAATGATAACACTCAAAGAGAAGATAGGATACGGATTTGGCGATGCGGCATCGTCGATGTTCTGGAAATTATTCGGGATGTACCTCCTGTTTTTCTATACCGATGTGTTCGGGATGGAAGCCGCGGCAGTGGGGACGATGTTCCTGATCACACGCGTATGGGATTCGTTTTTCGATCCGGTGGTCGGGGTGATAGCGGACCGCACCGAGACACGGTGGGGTAAATTCAGGCCCTACCTGCTGTTTTTGGCCATTCCGTTCGCGGTGATCGGGGTGTTTACCTTTTTCACGCCGGCCTTCTCTTCTGCCGATAAGGTGATCTATGCCTATGTCACCTATTCGCTGATGATGATTGTTTACTCTGGAATTAATGTGCCTTATGCTTCCCTGCTGGGCGTGATGAGCCCCGATCCGAAGGACAGGAATGTGCTCTCTACCTTCCGTATGGCCTTTGCCTACATCGGTAGTTTTGTGACGTTGCTCCTGTTCATGCCGATGGTCAATCATTTCAGCGGTCACAGCAAAGAGGTGGAAGCCCAGCAGCACGGATGGTTCATGGCGGTGATAGTGGTCGCCATTGCCTGTGCCATCCTGTTCCTGCTCTGCTTTGCATTTACGAAGGAGCGGGTGAAGCCCATCCGGGAGAAACAGGCCCCATTGAAAGACGACCTGAGGGATCTTCTCCGGAACAGGCCGTGGTGGATACTGCTGGGAGCCGGGATTTCAGCCCTTATCTTCAATTCCATCCGCGACGGTGCGACCATCTATTACTTCAAGTATTATGTGGAAGAGGATATATTCGGTGCGGTGAAACTCTTGAATATCCCCTTTGTCCTTAGCGGATTGTACCTTGCACTGGGACAGGCCGCCAACCTGCTTGGCGTTATCCTTGCCGCGCCGGTGAGCAACCGGATAGGTAAACGCTACACCTATATGGGGGCGATGGCAATCGCTACGGCACTCAGTATCATTTTCTACGGACTGGGCAGCCATAGCCTCGCTTTGATATTTACCCTTCAGGCTTTGATCAGTATCTGTGCAGGAAGTATTTTTCCGTTGTTATGGTCGATGTACGCCGATTGCGCCGATTACTCGGAATATAAAACAGGCAACCGCGCTACCGGACTGATTTTCAGTTCGTCTTCAATGAGCCAGAAACTGGGATGGGCCATCGGTACGGCCTTGACGGGCTGGCTGCTGGCTTACTTCGGATTTGAAGCCAATCAGCTGCAAAATACAGAAACCATCAACGGGATCAAGTTGTTCATGAGTATTTTTCCGGCTGTGGGCGCTCTCCTCTCGGTGATATTCATCTACTTTTATCCTTTGACCGAAAAGGGGGTGAAAACCATTACGAATGAGCTGGAAAAGAGGAGGCATCCACTATGAACGGTTTTAAAAGAGAACTGACAGAAAATATATTGCCGTTCTGGATTGACAAGATGCAGGATGATGAGCAAGGTGGTTTCTACGGACAGATAGATGGTTGTGATCAGTTACATCCCGAAGCGAACAAAGGAGCTATCCTCAATGCCCGCATACTATGGACCTTCTCTACAGCCTACCGGCTATTGAAAGATGCACAGTATCTGTCGATTGCGCAAAGGGCATTCGATTATATTATCGATCATTTCATCGACAAGGAATATGGCGGCGCTTATTGGGAACTGGATTATAAGGGAAACCCGGTGAACAGGAAAAAGCAAACCTATGTGCAGGGATTTATGCTGTATGGCTTTTCCGAGTTTTACCGGGCGACGGGCAATCCGCAGGCATTGGAACTGGCGAAAGATTTTTTCCGGCTGATCGAAAAATGTCATGACGACAGGTTGGGAGGATATCTTGAGGCATATACCCGGGATTGGCAACCCATAGAAGATATGCGCCTGAGTGAGAAGGATGCGAATGAAAAAAAGACGATGAATACCCATCTGCATGTGTTGGAACCTTATTCCAACCTGCTCAGGATATGGAAGGGCAAAGAGCTGGTCGCTGCCCAGCGGCGGTTGATAGACATCTTCGCGACCAAAATTCTCGACCGGAAAACAAATCACCTGGACCTGTTCTTCGACGAGGAGTGGAATGCCAGGTACAAGGCTATTTCCTACGGGCATGACATAGAGGCTTCCTGGCTGTTATTCGAAGCTGCGGAGGTGTTGGGTGACAAGGAGCTATTGGAAAGGATCAAAGGAATTTCCCTGAAAATTGCGGATGCGGCATCGGAAGGATTGGAGATCGACGGAAGCATGGCATACGAACGGGTGGGAGACCATACTGATGGCGAGCGACATTGGTGGGTACAGGCAGAAGCCGTGGTCGGGTATATGTACGCATATGAGAATTCGGGAGATGTCCGTTACAAGGAGAAAGCCGCCCGCGTGTGGGAATATATCCGCACCCACATCGTCGATAAAGAGGGAGGAGAATGGTATTGGAGTCGTCTTCCCGATGGGAGTATTAACCGGAGAGACGATAAGGCGGGGTTTTGGAAATGCCCTTACCACAATGGGCGCATGTGCATGGAAATGATGGAGCGGTTTGGTATGGAATCATGCTGATAAATGGACAATATAAGATATCTTTGTAATGAATAAAATTGGATTGGACGATGAAAGCTAAAATAAATGGTTTGATTTTAGTATTGTCGGTTGCTCTCCCGGCTTTGGCACAGGAAACCGCTAAACCGCCGGGTGTTGTGGTCAATCATATTGGGAAGGAAACAGGACGTTATATTGGTTCGCCGAGCTTGTGCGTCCTCCCCAACGGCACTTATATCGCTACGCACGATGAGTTCGGTCCCCGCTCTTCGGAGTTCCGCTCTGCACAGACGCTCGTCTTTCAATCGAAAGACAAAGGAATGACATGGGAAAAGATAACTCAAATTGACGGGCAGTTCTGGTCTAATCTCTTCTTTCATCGCGGTAGTTTATATTTGATGGGGACAAACAAACATCATGGGAACCTGATCATCCGCAAATCGGATGATGATGGATATACATGGACAATACCCTACCTGAAATCCAATGGCTTGATTCTGGAAGGTGAATACCATACCGCCCCAATGCCTATGGTTTACCAGAATGGCCGTATCTGGAGAGCGGTTGAATATGCCACGGCACCCACATCCGAATGGGGAAAGCGATATAGTGCCATGGTCGTCTCGGCACCGGTCGACGCCGATCTTTTGGATGCTGAAAGTTGGCAGAAAACCAATTATCTTTCTTTTAACTCTGACTATTTGAACGGAAATTTCAGGGCCTGGCTGGAAGGAAATGCAGTGGTAGATCCTGATGGCAATGTAGTGGATATATTGCGTGTGGATATTCCCGCGGGAATTGAGGAGCAGGCAGCCGTAGTAAGGATCTCTCAGGATGGCAAGACCGCTTCCTTTGACCCGGACAGGGATTTTATTCAGCTTCCGGGTGGGAGTAAAAAATTCACCATCCGTTATGACGAAAGATCGAAAAGATATTGGATGTTGACTAACTATATTTCTCCTGAATATAAAGAGAGGCATCCGGCCGGAGTAAGGAATAAACAAGCGTTGTGCAGTTCTTCTGATTTGAGGGAATGGATGGTTCATCAGGTAGTTCTTGATCATCCCGATGTGGAGAAACATGGATTTCAATACGTCGATTGGTTGTTCGAGGGGGATGATATCATCTTTCTTTCCCGAACGGCATACGATGATGACTCCGAAGGGGCAAATAATAATCACGATGCTAATTTTCTGACTTTTCATCGTATAGTTAATTTTAGGAATCTGCTAAAAAAGTGACCTTTTTAGACCTATATTCTCATCCATAAAAGTAGATATACTCTTAAATAATATAAATTATAGCTAAAATGGATAAAATATAATAGAATGAAAGTGTAAATGGATTTTTTTTAGTTATTTGCAGCTGTTGAAAATCCAGCTTACGATAAGTAGTTATTCAATCAAATCCTTAGAGCAATATTTTAAGGTTTACCGCAAATCAATCCGTAAGCCCAAAAAATTCTGGGCGAAAATAGCCGAGAATAATTTCACCTGGTACCGTAAATGGGATAAGGTGGTGGAATTTGATATGGAGAAGGCAGAATTCACCTGGTTCAGGAATGCCAAACTCAATATCACCCCAAATTATATCGACCGCCATCTGGCGAATAGGGGTGATGAGAATGGCATTATCGTGATATCAGCCATCCCTTTTGTCACGCCGACCAAGCCCACTTACGCCTCATTGCCCCTTCCCGGGATCAAACGGGTATAGATGGATGAGCTACGGAATGAAATTGAAGGTAATCAACAGGTCGGAAACCTTTGTATCGAATATCCCTGGCCGAGCATAGCAAGGACGATCTGGGGAGATCCATCAACGCTTTATAGATACTTGCTTTAAAACATTTTCCGGTAAGTACTTCTCCGGAGCATACGATGTGCTGTTGAAGAAAGTTCAGGAAGAATAACCGAACTGAACAAAACCAAAAAAGAGACTGTCAATTTTTCGGTTGCATTTGGGCGTATATAGTATTACTTTTGCTGTGAAATCAATACGAAAATTTGTTTTTAATAAAACAGCGCTATATATGTCTAAAATGGAGGAAGAGATATTTTATAAGGCATTTATGGAACGGGATCCTTCTTTCGAGGGGGTGTTCGTGGTTGCGGTAAAGACAACAGGTATATTTTGTCGTCCGACCTGTCCTACAGAACCTAAAAAGGAAAATGTGGAGTTTTACCTCTCTCCCGGCGAAGCAATGGCAAATGGTTACAGGCCGTGCAAGATCTGCAAGCCATTAGAAAAAATAGGCGATCCGCCGCAGGAGATCAAACAGTTGTTAAAGTACATGGAAGATAATTCAACGATCAAATTGAAAGATACCGACTTGGAAAAGATGGGCTTGGAACCCAATCAGGTTCGCCGGTGGTTTCTGAAAAACTACAAACAGACATTTCATGCCTATCAACGAATGTACCGGGCGAACAATGCTTTTCAACGTTTTCAGTCGAACCAAAGTGTGACGGATGTCGCGTTTGATTCAGGCTACGATTCGCTGAGCGGTTTCAACAGCATGTTCAAAAATATTATCGGTTCGTCTCCACAGAATAGCAAGGACAAGCGTATTGTTAATATTACCCATATCGAAACAGATTTGGGATTGATGGTGGCAGGTGCAACCGATAAAGGTATCTGTATGCTCGAATTTTCTGATTATAAATTGATTGACTTGGAGTATAAACAGTTAATTGGTCTGTTTAAAGCTCCGCTCGTACAGGGATATAATCCCCATTTCGACACGCTTAGAAGTCAATTGGATGAATATTTCAAGGGAACACGACGGGAATTTGACATTCCACTGGATTTGGCGGGTACGGAATTTCAAAAACAAGTATGGCTAAGTTTGTTAAAAATACCGTATGGATGTACTACAAACTATGCAAGGCAAGCCGAACTGTTGGGCAAGCCCTCTGCGGTGAGAGCCGTTGCCAACGCTAACGGGAAAAATAAAATCTCCATCATTCTGCCTTGCCACCGGGTTATCGGCGCAGACGGCACGCTGACAGGCTATGGCGGCGGTATCTGGCGGAAGAAAAAATTACTGGAGTTTGAACAGGAAAATTTAGCGAAAAAGTGATAAATGCAAAAAATTCTTTTTTAGTAAACCATTACAGTTGCAGCAGTACGAAGCCCGGTTGAAGCAATCTGTATTTTCCGATACAATACAATTAAGGCAAAGTGGATTCAATCTTTCTATTCCATTGGAGTGGAAGGGATTCCAACCCATAGAGAGATAAAATAAAATGGAGCCGCTTACCTGTCTCAATTCAATTTATTTCGTACCAGAATTTGGTCTAATGAAAAAACTTTTTTAGGTAAGAAATATGCAGTGTAAGTAGCAACTTATTTCTTCTTCAACCAGAACCGTTCGATCTCTTCCAGCGATTTACCGGCGGTCTCCGGCATCAGTTTCCATACGATCAGCATATAAGGGATGCACATGAAGGCAAACAGGAAGAAGGTGCCGGCCGGGGTGGCGTTCTCGAGCATCCAGGGCGTAAGCTGCCCGATAAGATAGGTACCCACCCATAGAGAGAATCCGGCGATGGACATGGCCAACCCCCTTATCTTGGTGGGATACATCTCGGATAGGAACACGAAGATCACCGCACTGATGGAGCCTGCGGCGAAGAAAATATAAGCTAAGAAGCATCCCAATAAGAATATGCTCGACATGCCCAATGATTCACCTGTCAGGAAGTAGATGCCAATAAGGACCAGGGTGACGATCATCCCGGAAACACCGATATAAACCAGTTTTTTTCGTCCAATCTTGTCGATGATCAAAAGTGCAAGTACCGTAGTTCCCATATTGACCAATCCAATTAGGGACTGATAAAACAATGAGTCGCCGCTTGATAATCCGCTTGTCTCGAAAATAGAGGGACCATAGTACAACACGGCATTCACACCCATGAATTGCCCCAGTATGGCGATGGCGGAGCCGATCAGTACCGCCCGGAAGATACCCGGTGTAAATAGGAGTTTCCAATCTGATTTTGCTTCCGACTGCAACATTTGTTTGGTTTCATTGACTTGGTAAGAAACTTCCGATGCAGTGACATAAATTTTAGAGAATATCCCAGTAGCCATGTCATCCTTGCCTTTCACGATCAACCAACGGGGACTTTCCGGGATAAAGAAGATGATAATGAAGAACAACAGGGCAGGTAATATTTCGGCTCCCAGCATCCCGCGCCAGTTTTCAGTACCGAATATTTTAAGTAGCAAGGAGTTCTCAGAAGAAAAATCACCGGATAAATTTGACAGGTGCCAATTCATCAGGTAGGCGCCTAAAAAACCTACGGTGACAGCGAGTTGGTAGAGTGATACCATTCTGCCCCGGTGGGAAGCAGGTGAGATTTCTGAAATATAGAGTGGGCAAACAATCGATACGATACCGATGCCGATACCTCCTACAATACGCCAAATAACCAATTGATTAAAGTCCGGGGTAATGGCGCATCCCAACGCGGAAGAGGTAAACAGTACCGCTGACAGCAACATCGTTTTTTTACGTCCAATATAATCGCTCAAAGCTCCTGCAAAAATCACACCGCTGATTGAACCTACAAGTGCGCAGCCCACATACCATCCACTTTGAAGTGTGGTAAGCCCAAATTGTCCTGTCACCTGGGATACTGTTCCTGAAATCACCGCAGTATCATATCCGAAAAGGAAACCGCCTAATGCTGCTACTACCGAAAGAAAAATCACATAGCTGCTAATACCCTCTGCTTTCTGCATTGTCAGTTAAAAATTGAATGCTCAACTTCCGCAAGTCACATGATAACTGATAAGAGGTTGTATTCTAATTGAATATCTATATCAGTTTATCTGCGGAATTTGAATTAAATATTAGAGATTAAAATATTCCTTATACCGGTTATATAAATTCCCGGCCTGAATGTAGGCTGATTGCGGACTCATGAAATGGGAGAACTCGAACGTGATTGCCTTGTCGTAGCCACATCGTTTGGCTGCATCCAGTTTCATCCGCAGTTTATCGAATTTGATCGGCAAGAACTTGATCGGCATATCACGGTCGAACGTCTCTGCATTTGTCCAGCATTGCATCCCGTATTTGTCGGCCAGTTTTTTGTTTACCGTAAAGAAAGCGTCCAACTCGTCATAATCGATATGCCCATCCTGAAAAGCTACAGCATCCACCACTTCATGGATTCCCGAGAATATTTCATCCCATTCTTTCTCATGCTGTTGGACCGAGACCGCCTCCTCTTTGCTAAGAGCTGTTCCGCTTGCAGCCACCGCCTTTTTACCGTCGATCCATGGAGAGATAAACGTTGGCAATCCTCCGGAAACATCTTTGCACTGCTTGCCCATCGCGTAAAAAGCATTGATCGCCCCTTTGGTGGCACGGCTTATTTCACCGCTTACATACCATCCCCCGAAACTCTTGTATTTTTCACCGTAGTTCTTCCATATTTCGTCGATCACATACTTGTTATCTTCAATTTCATGGGACATATCACCGGTTGCCCAATAGTGACCGGAGTCGTACAGGCCGAAATAGAACTTCATACCATATTTTTCCGCAAGTCGCAGGTACATGTCCACCAGATCGACCGACGGCATAAAACATCCTTTAGACAATAGATATTCCGACGGGTAGGTAATAAACTTTTTATATCCGGAGCGGATCATGATCACCGTATCGATGCCAATGGCTTTCATATACTGGAAATCCAGATCCCATTCCGCTTCTCCCCAATTCTGATGGGGGATATCATGGGAGATCTCATCCAGGAACGTGCCGCTAATTTGTATCCCGTTATTTTCCGGTACAATCAATTTACTTTTCAGTTCATTGTTTTTGTATATGCTGGGATAATTACTATCTGTTGAGGATTGTTGCCCGGCACCGTTGCATGCTGATAAGGCGGGAATCGCCGCTACTGAAGCACCGGCAAGTGCCGCTTTCCTTATAAAATCCCTTCTGTTTTTTTGCATTGTTTTAGTTTGAAAAATTAACCATTTAATAAAGGTAATGAAGTTTTTTAGAACTCATGTCGACCGTTTTACAATATTTCTTCCGCCACCTGGTTGAAATAGTCGATGGATTGTTTTATTTGTGGCAGATTGTTTTCCCAGTCAGCTTCATATTCAATCGTGAAATATCCCTTGAAGTTCTGTCTTTTCAGTTCCTCCATCATGGCTTTCACATTGAGGATGCCTTTCCCCCAGATCACATCTTCGAGGTTTTGTTCTTCGCCTTGAGGTGCAATATCTTTGAAATGTAATGCTATGATCCTGCCGTCGAGTTGCTGCATGGAGGAAATAGGATCCAATCCCATCCTTTTATAATGTCCCACGTCAACACATGCTCCCAATAAGGCCTCTCGTTCCCCGATACTACCTAACAACACCTCTGGATTCCAGTAGGAATTTTCACTTGGATGATTATGGACAGCCACTTTGATATGATATTTTTTTGACAGTTTTTCCACTATATCCCAATCTTCACGTGCCGGTTCGGCACTGATAAATTCCATTTCCATATTGTTTGCAAACGGAAAGATTTGTTCCCATTCCTCTCTTTGGGCAGTCCATACGCCTGAAGAGACGATTTTTATGTTTCTGGCGGCTGCTTCTTCTTTCAGTTTTTTCTGTTGGTCACTATCCATCTGATAACCGAATGTGGCATCACCAAACCCTTCTCCTAATCGTTGTCCGGGATAGATTTCGATAAAACGGAGCCCCAGTTCTTTTGACTTATCCAACGACTCCATCACTGTAAAAAGATGGAACGTGTAAGATTGCATGGATAAATGCCATCCTTGCTTTTCCGCTTTTGTTTCCACATTGCCTTGCGTGCAGCCGATATTGAATAAGAAGCAGCATACTGCGATGAGTCCTGTTTTTATTGTTTTCATTTTATTTAATAATTAGTATAATGTGCATTTGACTATTTACTTCGGCATGTCCGGTAAAGTAAAACCATTTTCATAGGTATGTCTAATCCATTCATTGGCCATTTCGAACGCATTGAATTCAGCAAACCGCCTGTCGAATTTCGGATCACCGTCAATCACCGCATATTCATCGTGCGTGACAATACTGATCTTGTCACTGGGGGAAATGTTGGTGAATTGCATCTTTTCGCCGTCCCATTGTAGTTCGCGGTGCAGTCCCTGTAAGCCGGAAAGGCGTACAGCCAATACTCCCATCACCACCATCTCATTGAAAGGCCCTGAAAAGCGGAAATTCGACGATGCTTCGGTCCTGTTTTCGGGAGATTCTTTGCATGCCCTGATCCAGTCCTGTTCATGGGCGTTGGTATCCCAGATATTACCATTTCCCCCTTTGATACGGGGTATTGTAGGCTCAGGTTGATTGAAATCAGCCATCTTGGCTGTGGGGATTAATGTGGGATTCATTCCATAGCAGCCGGTCATGATCTTTCCTTTGGTTCCCACCAGTATGATCCCTCCATTGGAATCACCCATCATTTCTCCGTCTTCGAGTTCTTCCGGCCTGTCGGGAAGCAGTCCCCCGTCGTACCAATGTACGGTGAGTTCGGGCATGTTGACGTTCCCCTTTGCCGGACGCACGGGAAATTTATAAGTCACTATTTGTGCCTGTGGTGGAGAATATAAGTTTGACAATGTAGAACTTGCAGAAACGCTCACGGGGTATTTTAAATCCAGTGCCCAATAGAGTGGATCCATGATATGGCAAGCCATATCTCCTAATGCACCGGTTCCGAAATCCCAGAATCCACGCCAGTTCCAGGGCGTATATGCCGGATCGTAAGGACGCTTCTTTGCCGGACCTATGAATAAATCCCAATCCAATGCCGAAGGTACAGGCACACCTCCTTTGGGTTCACCCAATCCCTGTGGCCAGATAGGACGGTCTGTCCAGCAATGTGCTTCATATACATCGCCGATTACGCCTGATTGTATCCATTCGGCCACCTGTCGGCACCAGTCGAATGAATTTCCCTGGTTCCCCATCTGGGTTGCTACTTTATATTTCTCAGTGAGCTTGGTGAGTAATCTCGATTCATAGACTGAATGAGTCAATGGTTTCTGGACATAAGCATGCTTACCCAATGTGATGGCATGCGCTGCTACTCCGGCGTGGGTATGGTCAGGGGTTGCCACCATAATGGCATCGATGGATTTTTCCATCTGGTCGAACATTTTCCGCCAATCCTTAAACTGTTTGGCCTTAGGATAATCGTTAAGCGTTTTGGAGGCATATTTCCAGTCGACGTCACATAACGCAACGATATTCTCTGTCTTCATGTTCGCCAGATTACGCCGTCCCATTCCTCCTACACCGATGCCGGCAATGTTCAGTTTGTCACTCGGGGATGTATAACCCCCTGCTTTTCCCAGTACGGTAGTGGGTACAATCGTAAGACCCGCAGCCCCTATGGCAGCGGTTTTTAAAAAATTCCTGCGTGAATAAGTTGTCATAGATTTTTATATAAAGCCTCTTTTGTTATTTTATATCGTTTTCTGTTTTATGGATTATTGAATATTAATGTGTTGGATAGTGTCATGCAGCTTGTCGGAGAAACGAAGAAAACCCAAGTCGGTAAAATGAATACCATCCACTGTCGCTTCCCCGTCATTGCCGATCAGCTCATCATTTGCCAGATAATATATATTTTTATCTCCTTCACGTTTTATCTTTTCATATTCTTCCCGCAGGAGTCGGTTCTTTTCTGTTATTACCCCATAGATGTTTTTATCATAATACGAATGGGGAAAAATAACTGTCTCCACAAAAAGGATTGGAGTCTCGGGGTTTGCTTTGCGCAAGATATCGAAAAAAGGCTTTGTTTTTTCGGTCAATTGCTTGGCATTGACATTGGGAATAAAATCAAGGATGAACAGCGACGCATCCCGGCGGGTTGCCATCAGTTCAGCAATCTCATAATCGAGTTGTCCGTTACCACTGAATCCCAGATTGATTACCTCCCTGTTTAGCCGGCGGGCGAGGATATTGGTATATGACATTCCGGGTCTTGTGGCACACCCTCCCTGGGTGATGCTGGTTCCGTAAACAAGAATTGGATGAGTCGTGTCAGGGTAGGGAAGTGCCGGCTTTTTAATGTAAGCCGAGGAATCTACTCCTACCGAAAGTGAAACCACTCCGTCGTAAAGCGGAAGAAATAGCATATATTCCCGTTCCTGGGACGTCATATTGGAGATAATGGTTTGTTCGTTCACTTTCCCTGAGGGGAGCCCGGCTTTTACGGGTTGCCAATGATATCCTTCCCATGTATATAGATCGACACCTTTGATCCCCGTTTCGGTCATATGATTCATTCGGTTGTCACCTGCCACTTCCCATTTGGCAGAAATAGCTGTGCTGTTTGTCCTGAAGCGGATCGCCAGCCCTGATGTGTTTTTCCCTAAGTCCCATACCGGTGGTCGGCATGCATCTTTCAGATATGCCGGAAGGCGCTCATACCGGGTTTCGGTCTCGTCTGATGCTTTTCCTATCAACGGAAATTGATCCGCATCATAATATGCCGTTTGTGCCCGAATTTGGGATGTGTCTAAATATAAGATAATTGCAAGTAGAGTGAAAATTATCCTGTTCATCTTTGAAATGTTTGTGAGAAATTTATAAATATCTACTTAAGGAGATACTTGTTCAATAATTCTATGCTCTTGTGAATATTTTCTCTTCCATTGGATTCAACTCCATACCATCCTCTGAAGCCCGTTTTGTATGTCATTTTAATCATCTGTTCATTTAACTTGTCCGTCGGTTGATTCCTGAATGACATTCCCCCTGCATAAGGAAGGGTTTTGCGTAGATATTCCATATTGTCTATCTCTCCTCCCGGTTGCCTCCAATCGGGGAGAATGCCGAGATATTTGTTATTCACCTCTTTCATCAGGGAGACTAACCAATCGGCATCGTCGGAAACGCCCCCATGGTTTTCAATCAATATGCTGATATTGGCAGGGATGGCATAGTCCAGCATCATATTATAAGTCTCCGCGGACCATTTCAATGCTTCTGTTTTTGAGATACCGTCAGCTCCTCGGCAGTTGGTGCGGATCGCATGGCATCCCAAGTAATTCGCTATATCGATCCATTTACGATGGTTTATCACTGTCTGTTTTCTTTCTTCCTTTGACGGGGTACAGGTTTCACCTTCCAGATCGATCATGATTAATACCATCTCTACCCCATTATCTTCCGCATTTTTTTTCAGCTGATTTAAATAAGTAAACGTGGGTACTTCAAAAAGGGTATTGACAAATTCTATCCCATTCAATCCAAAGTCCTGACGTGCTATCTTGGGAAAGTCCAGGGTTTTCCATTTACCGGCATTTATCTCATCAACCAACGACCATTGGGCAAGCGAGATGTCGTTCTTCCCGATCCAACGGGGGCCTTGAGCAGCCTCAACTGTTTGAAGCTGCAGAAGCGAGGGTGCAATGAAGCTTCCGGCTCCAATCATCAATGATTTTTCGAAAAAATTTCTCCGTGTCATTTTTTTCATAATTACTTCCATTTTTTTAAGGCATTGGTGGTAATTTCCAACCATTATGATAGGTATGGTTGATCAACTCCCGCGCAAATTCCCGTGCATTCTGAGGCTCTGTCCAGGTCTTATCGAATGCGGGATGCCCGTCTTTGATTTTGAATCCGTCTTCGACCACGGCACTGATGGTTGCATCTGCCGGAATGTTAGTGAATTCCATTTTTTCCCCATCCCATGCCAATTCCTGATTTAATCCTTGAAGCCGCACTGCAAGAACCCCCATGACAATCATCTCGTTGAATGGTCCTGCAATTTCAAAATCGGAAGCAGGTTCAATCCTGTTTTCATAGCTTTCCTTGCATGCACGTACCCAGTCCATTTGATGGGAAAGGGCTACCTCTCGCTGCGTTTCCGGTGAATGGGGATTTCTTCCGGATAGTAAATAGGGTTCAGCTCCCGAACTTCCACAAATCAAAGTGTCTTTCGAACCATAGAAAATAACCCCTCCACCTTGTATATTCAATTCATTACCGGCCGGTATCCCGTCTGGGCGAGGCGGCTGTAAGCCACCGTCATACCATGTGATCTCCACTTCGGGCATACCTGCTTTAGGCATATTGTCACGGGCCGGAAAAACATACTTGAACATCTGTGCCGTAGGGCAACTCTCCGACATCAACATGGAGGAAGATCCCTGTACTTTTGCAGGATATCGCAGATTGAGGGCCTTGAATACAGGAAACAGGATATGGCAGGCCATATCTCCTAAAGCTCCGGTACCGAAATCCCACCAACCCCGCCAATTCCAAGGTGTATAGATGCTTTGATAAGGTCTCATGGAAGTCGGTCCAATAAATAGGTTCCAGTCCAATGTGTTCGGCTTTCTCTCTGTCCCAGATGGACGGGATAATCCTTGCGGCCAGATCGGACGGTCGGTAAATGCTTCTACTTTACCCACTTCCCCAATTTGTCCATCCCATATCCAATCAATGATTTGACGGATTCCCGGGGATGAAGCGCCCCCGTTGCCCATTTGAGTGGCTACTTTATGCTTTTTTGCTAATTTATTCAGCAGACGGGACTCATAAACACTGTGGGTCAGTGGCTTTTCTACATACACATGTTTGCCTATGGTGATCGCATCTGCAGCAATGATTGCATGAGTATGGTCGGAAGTGGCAACCATAACAGCATCAATGCTTTTACCTACCTCATCATACATTTTACGATAATCGTAATATCTTTTTGCTTTTGGAAAGTAATCAAAAGCAGGTTTGCTATATTTCCAATCGACATCGGCGAGCGCTACAATATTTTGACTTTGCATCTCTTTGAGTACGGCGAAGCCTCTTCCTCCTATGCCCACACCCGCAATGTTTAATCGATCGGTAGGGGCTATATGTCCCGTGCGTTTCCCGAGCACCGGGGAAGGCACGACCGTCAGCCCCGCAACGGCAGTTACGGCAGCTCCGATAAATTTTCTTCTTGATATTTTTGATGACATACTCTCTATATTCTATTTGTTATCCAGTACTTTATGTTTATCCAGTTCTTTATAGAGTATCTCAGAGTCGGGGTGGCCGGCAAAAGCTTGACTGCCCGGCTTATTCAGTAGACCGGTGTACTGGTAAATCAATATTTTTTCCACAAACGGTGATACAGCCTCCAATTGGCGGATAACGCGTTCGGCCGGCGCAGGTAAGAGAGCGCTTCGATATACCTCTCCTTCGAACCGGAATATTTCCACATCCGCCCACAAATGTGCATGTGAAGCTTTCTTATGAACACGGTATAACTGTTCAAAATATTTGGCACTTTCTTCCACTTGTGTTTTTTCCACTCCTATTTCATCTTGATAGGCTATAAAATCAACATCCAACTTCTCCAGTTGACGTGTAAACTGGTCATCGGCTTTCACATTCTTTGTACCGTAAGGAGCGATTAATGTTTTTGCTTTAGGGGTTAATTTCGCGGCCTCGGCGGAAGATGCGTTCACATAATCGATAAAGAAATCATCATAATAACCTGTGATGCCGGTTTCATTGGGATAATACCAACCGTAAAAGCTTTTATGGTGCGCATACTTTTCCGCAATTTCATCCATCCCCTTTAACCGCAATTTGTTGATTTCCGGATCCGTCATCAGGAAATAAGGATTCTTATAGTCCCCGAAGTAGTCGTTGCTGATAAAAAAGTTCACGTCATATTTATCTGCCGCGCTTAAAATCGTTTCCAACGAGTCGTCGCAATTCATTTCGTGTTGAGGCTGCAATGAGGAAGGATAAAAGGTCTTGCCGTTGATGGCCACATCAAGTAAAACCATGTAACGGATACCGCAATCGGCAATTTCTTTCACCTTCATGTCCCATTGTTTTGCCGTGAATGACTTCAAAGTCGCATCCCAATATTTTCCTTCAGCCATGTTATGGTGTTGGAATTCGAACCATGATCCCTCTATCGGTTTTATTTTACCCGGATTGTGTCGGATTACAGCCTGTATTTCAGGGGAGAGACTCCCTGCCAGGAGTGCTGCCCCGCATGATTGTAAAAAAAATCGTCGTTTCATTTAGGTCTGTTTTTGAACGGTTTCATCTGGAAATTACATTTTTTCCAGCTCTTCATCCGAAGGCCATTCAGTTTCAATTCCACGGGATCGGATCCTCAATTGAAAATCATTCAGCACATTTTTCTCTTTCCGGATCTGATGCGGCGAGTAGTTATTGTCCAGTGAAAATGACAGCAATTCTCCTACTGCTTCCCCGATATTCCATTCTACAGGATGCAAGCGGTAACAGCCGTTTGTAATATGGGTAGTGCCTATGTTCTTATTTGCCGGAATAAGATTCTTCATTCTCACCGGAAGCAACGCTCCCAACGGAATTTGAAATCTCAAAGCATCCATATCGATATAATTATCCATTGCTGTTGTTGGATGCAAGTCGATAGGGTAATATCCGATGCCGATGCTGTCATGGAAAAAGGCCGCTTTATCTTTGTTCTCTGTAGCTACCAAAGCCCTATTGTCACATCCTACATGCTCTTCTGTTACAGTAAAAAGAGATTTAATGCGCCTTGCTTCCCTCACGTAAGGGTATTTTGCCAACCCGTCATCCGTTCCCAGGATATCTTTCCGCAATCGCAACCCTGGCCATCCTTTTCCTCCGTCGGGATGAGGGGCTTCTGTCTGTAACCAATACAATAATGATAAACTTAATTGTTTTCCTTCCTCGACAAACTTGTTAAAATCCCTGTCGGACGCTCCGATGAGGTTCCCCAGGAAATAATCATTCTGTGGCCAGTTTATCAATGAAATATCGCCGGAATAGAACCCATCTTCAAAATTATTCTTGTCCACGATCCGCCTGTAACTCCAAAGATTGAAGATATCTCCGCATCCTTTATTCGTAGGATCCACACAAAGTGCTTTTTTCTCCAGCGTCCGGGGATTGGAATAATGCATTGCCAGGAGTTTGCCAGGCCATGGCTGTTTTAACTGAGGCGTGAAATCCCTCCAGAATGTGTAATCCGAAGGCTTCTCAATAACATGATTTTCTTCAGGTAGATAATCAATTGCAAAACATATAGTGAAAGCCTGTATATTGTTGGGGTTGGCTTCCTCCGGAGCATGCAGCTCTCCGGTATCTTTACGTGATTCCGAACCGGTAATAAATTCCGTCCCCGTTAGTGGTAACAAATCTCCTAATTCCGTGGCATCCACAAAATAGGGAGCTTTCAATATTTTGATGTCTGCTGTTACACTGCTTTTTACGGTTATGTCCTCAACGGTATCCTTGTTTACGGAACTTTTTATGGCTTTGTATTGATATAGTACCGTCAGTTTTCCGGAACTTATATAAGGAGCCAATATTTCAAGAATAATTGTCAAAGCGACTTTCGGCTCATGGCATAACCGGGATACGGATGCGTTACCGGGATTCAGATAAGGGTTGTTCCTTGCACTCTCTTTTAAAGGATAATTACTCCGGTAATATTCCCTGATATGGTTCCTCAGTTCCCGGTATGTCTTCGTCGATCCCGTATGTTCTATCCAGCGGTGTTCATCCGGAGGAACTCCCTGTTGTGTGAGTTGCCCTCCCAACCAATCCGTTTCCTCGGTAAGGATCACTCTTTTCCCGTTTCTGAGCGATGAAAGTGCCGCTGCCACGCCTCCCAATCCTCCTCCGATAATGACGATGTCTGCCGTTAGTGTCTCTTCTCTTTGGGTAATGGATACCCGTTGCAGTGCATTATCTTTCGACATGCTTTGTAATCCGGAGGGTGTGACTAGCAGTACTCCACCCGCCGATACCGTTTTTAAAAAATTCCTGCGTGAATAAGTTGTTGTCATTAGGTTTGATTTTTCTCATTGATCATACCTTAAAGAGGAAAACTGGTTTCCCTCTTTAAGGTATGAAAAAGTCATTTATTCTAATTCAACATTCCATACTATAACGCCGCTATTGGTGCATAAGAAAGCTACGGTACAAGAGTTTCCATCGGGTGCTACAAGAATTTTTACTTCTCCCGTAGAATTGCCGTTTGAACCAAGTGACGGATCAAGTGGAAATTTTTCCCAATCATTCCATACACGTGTATGTATCAGGCTTGTAATGTTGTTTATACTTGAGGGGTCTTTCATCATAGCTCTTACGGTGAAGATTTCTCTCATCCAACTGCTGGCATTCTGTTCAATTAGAAAAATATATCTTGCCCCGTTCATGTCAGCATAATCAAAAGCGTGTCCCCCGCCTAACCATTGATGGAATACATCCTGGATATGATGCTCCGATTCATATATAGGTGTATTTGTTACCCCATCCATATAGGTTATTGCCACTTGAGCTACCCCATTCACAAAACGATTGATAAAATAATTGGTATTTTCTCCGAGCTCTATGGGAACAACTTTTGCTTGCACTCCCATGGTATAATCGATATCAAAATCGATTTTTTTAGGTGTTTCAGAAACCGTTCTCCCATCTCTTACTTCCCATCGCAATATCGTGTTATTATTAGATACTGCAAGATATACGAAAGCATGTTGTGTCAGGTCTCCTTTGACATATATTTTTCTGCCGATTTGGGCGCCTGGCATGTTTTCAAGTACATATTTAAAGAGAAGTTCAGGTTTGGCGGTAACTCCTTTCCACCAAAACATGTGAATTTCCTGTCCCACTGCAGTGGCTGCATTGCAAGATGCAATGTTGCCGGCATCATCAGTCGTCATATGAAGTGGCATTTTGAATCCCAAGTCTTGCCAGTCGATTCCTTCCCAAGACATATTACCAGCTTTAGCTCCATCTGTTAAGTTGAAATAGGAGAACCCGGATCTGTCATGAACAACAATGTAATTTCCGCTGATGCCGATAGCACCGTTATTATGGGCTGAAAATCCCAATTCTGAACCTGTTTTTTTCCATAACTCTGATACTTTGATGGCTGTCGGGATGATTTTTAATTTGATCGTATATGTTCTTTTTTCACCATCAGCTCCAATAATTCCGATGGTCACCGGTTGAGAAAAATCCATGTATTCTCCCAGTGGCACCTCTGATTCAACAGTTGCATTATTCGGAATACTAACCGACATACGTATTTTAGTAAGATCTGTATTCCGAGCCCCATCCACTTCCAGATAAATTTCATTATTTTCGTTGGGTGTTACGGCAAAATCGGTATTGCTATCATTTGGTAGCATAATACGGATTCCGGTTATTTCATTTCCTAAAGTAGGTATTAGTTCCTCTGCTTTTTCACACGAAAATGCCAAGGCCAACACCAGGATTCCAATGACCTTAAATATATTTTTCATTTTATCTTTTGTTTTTGTTACCACTTGTCTATTTGTTTACATTCCGGATTATTTTGGAGTTCGGATAATGGTATAGGAAATTGGTAGTAGCGTTCTTCGAAAAAACGATTTTTCCCGTCGCAATCCACAACTTCGTAGGTGAAGGTGTTGTCTGTATTTTTTGTGATTTTCATCCCATGCATGCGTTTTCCTCCTAATACATCCAGTGCGATCCTCCATCTCCTTAGATCCCAGTAGCGTTGTCCTTCAAAAGCCAACTCAATTTTACGTTCTTCCCTGATAATTTGCCTCAAATTTGGTTGGCTTGTTTCGGTTATATTGGGCAGCTTGGCTCTTTTCCGTACTTTATTCAAGGGAGCCAAAGCTTCGCTTGATTTTCCCAATTCGTTTAATGCTTCTGATTGATTTAGAAGTACTTCCGCATAACGCACTTCAGACCATGCCGTTGTTCCTTTTTTTGTCATATCTGTAACCTGTTCATCCAGCAGTTTACGGATATAATATCCTGTGGTAGTTGAGTTAGGATGATTTTCCGTCCCAAATTCTTTAAATCCATCTTTACCTCCAACAAATGTTTCTATTGTGCGACCTTTCCATGGCGCTCCATTATATAGTATGGAAGCATAAAAACGGGGTTCTCTGTTTTGATAGGGATTTGCTGCATGTTCAGGAATGTCCCAGTCAAACTTACTGCCATCAGCCATGTAATATGAATCTATCATCTCTTGTGTGGGCACAGCTATACTTTTTATTTCTTTGTTCTCTGGATCAAAATCACCACTGGGACTATATAACTTGTCAAATTGAATTGAGTGATTGAGTTGACCATGAAATCTGTATCCCAACACGGTTTCTTTGCACAAATCGGATTGCTTGAATACTTCTGCGTATTCGGGCAATAGATCATATAGCGATTCTTCTTTGTCAATGACCATTTGGGCGGCATCTGCGGCTTTTTCCCAACGTCGTGCATAAAGCATTACTCTGGATTTAAATCCATATACCGCACCCTTGGTTATGCGTCCATAATTGTCTTTATCCCATTCGTCCGGTAGATTTTCAGCGGCAAAATCTAAGTCACTCTCAATAAAATCCCAACAATCACTCTCTGAACTTCGAGCTTTAAATGCTTCATTCGGACCATCAATATAATCACGAATGACAATACTTCCGTGATTTCTTACCAACATAAAGTGTAGGTAAGCCCTGAAAAACCGAGCTTGAGCCTCCATTAACGCTACTATTTTTTCATCATATTTTGTGTATGTTTTCAGACCATACAAAAATTCATTGATACGCCGTATTCGGTTATATTCGTAGGAGTAGTCACTTAGAATATTGCTTGAAGGACTGATGCCGCCGGTGTAAACAACCTTATTCACATCTCCCCCGGCTCCTCCCATTACGTTAGTGTTATAACGGAGAATATCGGAGAATCCATCATGCATACTCACTTCTGCATATTTGAGTCCATAAGGGCCATATTCATAAATGGGTTTATAAAATCCATTTATGTACAAATAGGTGTTTTCCACCGATTTCCATGCGTCCATTTCTGTATATTTTTCACGCGGATCAGGGTCTAAGAAGTCAGCACAACGTGTAAATATCAAAACAATTGCAATGAGTGTTGTTATTTTCAAGATTTTCATTGTTTTACCTGTTAAAAAGTTAGATTGATTCCGAATTCATACGTCCGCTGTTGCGGGTAATATCCATTTGTAATCTCAGGCATTTCCGGGTCTATATTGTATTTTGTCAATTCAGACCAAGTGAAGAGATTACTTCCGGTAAGCGTAAATCTAATGTTGTCAATTCCAATGTTGCGGACATAATTGTTTTTTAATGTATATCCCAGTTGGATATTTTTTAAGCGTAGATAACTACCGTTACGGATCCACCAGTCGGAAGCCCAGCCATTTGTGTTTCCCATTTCTGCGGCAATTGTTGTCAATCGGGTGAATTCTGAGTTGGGATTGTCCGGAGTCCAACTATTCTCGATCAGAAAATTAGGAGAATTTCCATTACCGAAGAAGGGGCGGGTAAGTATTGTAGCATCCACATGTCCATTGCCATATACACCACTTAAAAATACATCGGTGATGGCAGCTCCCTGGAAGAAAATAGAAAAATCGAAATCCCTCCATGCTGCTCCTATATTAAGGCCATACATGAGTTCCGGTAAATTACTGTTCCCTATGAATGTATAGTCTTGCGCCCGATCAATTTTTCCATCACTGTTCAAGTCCTTGTATCGGATGTCTCCTGGCCGGATTTGATCTTTACTTAAGTGTCCCAAAGTCGCACTATTGATGATATCTTCTTTATTCTGATAAAGGCCATCTGTTATGAATCCTATCTTTTCTCCCATTTTCCGACCTGTCCTTTTTTGATAATCAGGAGTATTTGGACTTTCATTCATTTTTAATATCTTATTGCGAGACCAGCCAACATTTCCTTTTATATTATATTGGAATTCGTTAATGTTATTCTGATGTGTCAATACCAATTCAAATCCTTTGTTGCTGACTTTTCCTCCGTTAATAGTGCTCGGATGGTTTCCTCCCAGAGAGGGTGGATAGATAGCACTACTCGAAATTAGGATATCCTTAGTTAATTTATAGAATAAATCAAATTCCATTCCAAAAATACCTTTGTTTAGCATTAACTCGTACCCAATATTATAGGTCGCAGTTTTTTCCCAGGTAATATTCCGGTTGATATTTCCCGCCGTATAGATTGAGATATACTCTTTATCTCCTATATAAAGTGTAGGTGGATTTGGATTCATCAAATTTAAATACTGGAAATCGCCAATACGGTCGTTACCTAATATCCCTACAGATGCACGTAATTTCAGATTTTCAATTTTATTCTTGTAGGGAGCGAAAAAAGATTCTTCCGATATTCTCCATCCGAAAGATGCTGCGGGAAAGAAGCCCCATCTGTTTTCCGGTGGAAATCGGACTGATCCGTCATAACGAGCAACCAGTTCTGCCAAGTACTTGTTTTCATAACTATAATTGATACGTCCTACGTAGCCGGCACGATTGAATTTATAACTTCCACCCCTGACACCTTCTGACTTTTTCCCTAATAATATGTCTTTTCCTAAATTTATTTCATGTAATGTGGTCAGGTCGAAACCTTGTACGGTTGCTCCAACGTTTTCACTTTTGTGTGAGGATTGTTCATATAAGAATAAAGCCGATATGTTGTGTTTCCCAAATGTGGCGGTATAGCTTATAGATGGTTGAACTGTTAATCGTTCAGCCTGAGAACTGTTGTTGGCCAATACAGCTTCTTTTGGATCCCCGTGATTAGCTTCTACAACCTCGTATTGTTCAGTTCTTATATTGTAGCTGTTCATTTTGAACTGCTCTCTCCATGATTTTGAAGTAGTATAATCTTTATCGTACGATGTCTTTAGTTTAAGATTTAAACCTTTGACCCAAGGTACATCCCACGCTAACGTCAATGAAGAAAGCAATACATTCAGAATTGAGTTGTTATATCCTGTGAGGTTATTATAGGCAATAGGATTGGATTTGTCGGACTCACTTATATTCGCTGCCACAGGTAATCCCTCATATTCGGTAGGAGTTATTGGAACCATACGTTGTGCCATGTTGATAGGATTATTCCATGCCTGATTTCCCACAGAGTAGTATCCCCCTTTGCGGTCTTCCTGTCGAGCTCCCAGGTCCAACCCTAATTTAAAACCATTCTTAAGGTTGACATCAATATTTGACCGGAGATTATATCTTTTGAATGAGAATTTGTCAAGAATTCCGTCTTGATCATAATATCCAATGGAGAGAAAATAGTTTGTGGTTTCATTGCCTCCATTTACTGAGATGTTGTGGTGGGTTGCCATAGCGCCATCTTTCATCAAGGCATTAAACCAATTAGTATTTGCATATTTACCTTCCGGATCTCCATTTAATACTTTATCATATACGGATTCCGTGAAGAGAGGTTCCATTCCATCCATTTCAAGGGCTTTATTATACCATTTGATAAAATCTGGTCCATTTAAAAATTTAGGATAGTTTGTATTCTGATTATACTGAATTTTCCCTGTATAAGTAATTTGCGGTTTTTGTATACGACCTCGTTTAGTTTTTATCAGAATAACCCCACCAGCTCCTTGCATACCATATACTGCGGCTGAAGAAGCATCTTTTAGTATTGTGATACTCTCTATTTCATTAGGATCTAAATTGTTGAATGATCTTTGAACATCATCCACAATAATCATAGGAGCAGCATCGCCTAACGTAGAGATACCGCGAATCCGGAGAGTTGAACCATCCGCTCCAGGCTGTCCTGATTTTTGTGTGGCAACTAAGCCTGGTAATTTTCCGGCTAATGCGCTTGTCAACTCACCAGATGGTGCGCGTATAATGTCTTTAGCGTCCACTTGTGCCACAGAGCCGGTCACGTGCATTTTCTTTTGTGTTCCATAGCCAACTACAACTACTTCATCCAGTAATTCCATGTCTTCAGACATAGTTATGTTTATATATGTCTGACCGTCTAGAGAAACATCTTGAGTCCTAAAACCTACATAAGTGAGTTCAAGTATAGCGTTCCTATCTGTGACACTGATACTAAACTCTCCATTCATATCTGTGGTTGTACCTTGTGCGGTACCTTTTATCACCACATTCACTCCGATTAAGCTTTCGCCTTTTGAATCTTTCACAGTCCCTCTAATATTACTTTGCGCAAATACATTGGTATTGCAAATCAGGAAGATGAAACAATTCAAAATAAACAGCGTTCGTTTTACTTTTCTTCCAAGGAAGAGTGATTTCATTTTTTTCATTGAACTTGGTTTAATTTTAATTTAACAATATGGCCAATTTTTTTTATTTGTTAGCAATTTCCTTTCCGGAAATTTAAGTCTTTGCTGACAGATTGATAGCCTTTAAGTGTATTTTAATTAGGTATTAATAGTTTATCTTCATGTAATGAAGTTGATTTCAATGATAATATTGTACGCGATTGCCTACTTTCCAGCTGTTTGGGATCACGTAAGAATCCCATGTTCATTTCATATTCAATTTTTTTTAAAGTTTACGTCTTGTCTTTTTATAATAATATCTGTCAGTCTATTATACAGTTGTTGGTCTTCCGGATCTTTCGATTGTGACAGTTGGTAAAAAGCATCACCTCCTTGGTAATAGGCAACTTTTAAAGTATCAAATACTCCATATTTTGTGAATACATCTAAGTAATCACTCAACCGATATCCCCATCCACTGCTGGCTAAAACTCTTTCATCAAATTCAATTTCCATATGCATGAAGTTATCCTTAGCCCTTTGGCAGGCTTTTTCTAATTGGGAGTAAGGAACACTTTCATTAAAAAAATAATTAGGTTGGTAATAAATCTGGTTAAATCCAAGGGTTTGCCATTCCTCATATCCATCAGAATTAAAATAAGGGATCCAGTAAAAATCATAGCCTTTTTTATAAATATAATTTGCAACATATTTAGCAAGATCGCGACTATTGGTTGCTTCCTCAGCTAACCAATAGAATCCAACTAATTCTACATGTTTTAAATTTGCTTTTTTAAAAAGTTGTTCCGCATATTCAATATACCATTCACAAGCAGCTAACCGATCTTTCCGATTCGAAAAATCCATCTTTTGATTCTTTAACTCCCCCCAGTCTTTCTGGTTGGGGATTGGTTCAGGTATGCTCAATATCACTTTTCTTTTCTCGATTGTACCGTCTATAATGCGGCTCTTCACTAACTCATCTATCTGTTCATTGAGTGCATGAATAGCATTGTTTTTGATAAAAAAGTTCTCTAAAAGTTTTTCCCATTCGATTTTCCGGGCAGCTGCTTTTTCATAACCAGATGCGAATCCTCGTCCATTTCCATCTTTAATTTCCAAAAACAGGAATCCGTCAAATAGTAAATTACTTTCACCCTCTTTTTCCGTAAATATATAGGGAGCGAAATGGCTTTTATCCCATTTTATATTTCGGTGTGCTCCTCCATCATAAATCAAAACCAAATCATTTGGGACTGCTTTATGATGTTTTAGATTGTCCAATTCAATATCTTCTTTAAAGATAAGATCTTCATCTGTTTTATTACCATGGCTATTTGAGCAAGCGAGGATAGATGTTATTATTGCTGGAAGTATTAAAGAATATTGAACAGTTATATGAAAAGGCGTTTTTCCCATTTCTTGTCTATTTATTTATCGGTTTATAATCCTACATTAGAAAGTGATTGTTTATGTTCTTTTGATTCTATTTCGGTCCTATTTATTTCTTCCAGCACCTTCCAGCACTGGTACAATCCCCTTGGTACATGGAAGCATCCTTTCCATTTACCTCCTTTCAAATCCAACAATACTTCCCCGCGACGATTCAAATACCCCCACCATTCCGGGTATTCCGGGTCTTTGAAATGGTTCCAAGTGTAATCGTGTACTTTTTTAAACCATTGGAGAGACTCCTCGGAGCCGGTTAAATGATATCCTTTCAGCAGTGATATCAACGCTTCCACATGTACCCACCACAGTTTCTGGTCCCATTCCAATTCCTGTAGAGGGGCTCCCTTCCTGTCCATAAAGTAAAAGATGCCGTCATACTTTTTATCCCAGCCATATTCTATTGTTCTTAGGGTAGTCTCTGTAGCTTTTTCTATCAGTTTGGGGCGGTTGAGCCGTACTCCCAGGTCCATGATGAACCACATCGCTTCTATCCCGTGTCCCGGATTCACCAGACGTCCACCAAAGGTATCGGACAGGGTGCCGTCCCGGTTCACATTTTCTACGATAATCCCTCCCAATTCAGGGCGCAGGAATACCTCCATCACTTCATGGATGCATTCTTCCATAGTGCGTTCAATGATCTCCTTGTCGAGCAGATGCTCAATTTCGAGGGTGAGATTACTCAGAATCATCGGTAGGGAAAATCCTTTGAGCGGACGTGTCCCGGGATAGGCTTTATTCCATTTTCCTTTTGGATTATTTTTTTTGGAAAGGATATTTTCGAAAGTGCGTTTGGCAATGTCGGCATATTCCTGGTTGCCGGTTGCCAGGCTCAATTGTCCAAATCCCATCGCTGCAAAAGTATAAGAAAAGATATTATAGGGTTCTACCAATGGGTTCCCTTCCCGGGTAAGTGAAAAATACCAGTTGAAGTTCCCGTCATGGCCATGTCTTTTCAAAAATTCGGCTCCCTGTATGGCGCAATCGAGCCATTCCTGACGTTTTTCTACCTTATTGTACAGCATTGAAAATAGCCATACCTGGCGACCCTGAAGCCAGATGAATTTATCAGTATCAAATACATTCCCCTGACGATCGAGACAGGTGAAGTATCCGCCGAATTCTTTGTCCTGTGAATGGGTGAGCCAGAAAGGAAGTACACTCTCAAATAATTCAGTTTTATATTGTGATGTCATCAAGTTAAAGTTATTCATTTTATACATTTTAATTATAATTTAATTATGTATTCGCTAATAATATAATAATTATTTTATATGATACGACAAATTAAAAGTAATAAATTTAAATATGCAAGCTTTTAAATAAAATAATTTATTAAATAGAGTGTCGTTAAATAATCTTAACTAATAAGGTGTCGCAGTAATTAAGGAATTAAGTTAAAAAAAGGGAGGCGTCAATTTGATGTCTTGTTCATCGTCGCTCCATATTTTTTCTATAGATAATCCCATGCTTATGTATTCCTTAAAAGAATAACTAGGAGGTGGTATTGTCAGCAAAGTTGATCCAAAAACTGTATTGCTTCTTGCAGAGAGTCTATTTTTCCTACATCAATTATTTTCAGGTTCCCGGGGATATAATAGTCGATATTTTCTTTATTGCAGATAGAGAGGTAAAAGTCGATGATGGAGAAACGATCCGGAAGATTAGGCATATATTGGAAAATGTCAGGATGGAGAATTTGTATTCCCGCAAAAGCCAGTTTCCTGTAATGCCGGGGATCGAAATAGGGGAAAGGTGATTTTATTTCACCGGTTTTTTCATTGATCCATCCTTTTAGGCGGTTGTCGTTATCAAATAGAAGATAACGGGATGTCTTTCGTTCGCTGCAGACGAGGGCTGCTATCGGATTGTTTTGGATGGAGTGTATATCCGTTTCGTCTAACCGGTACTGACCGGATTGTAGCTGTGGCCCCAGAAAGTTACTCTGTGTGCATGTATCATATAGTTTTCGTAAGTCAATATTGGAAAGTATATCCACATTATGCACCAGGAACGGCTTGTTATCATTAAAAAATGGAGCTGTCTTTTTAATCCCTCCACCGGTGTCTAACAGTTTTTCCCGCTCATCTGAGAATTCGATATGAATGCCAAAACAATGGTTAGCCTCCACAAAATCGATAATCTGCCCCGCAAAATGGTGCACATTGATGATAATCTCATCGAATCCGGAGGCTTTCAGTTTTTCGATAGTATGTTGCAATAACGGTTTTCCCCCGACCGGCACTAATGCTTTCGGCATAGTGTTGGTAAGGGGTTTGAGCCGTGTGCCAAGCCCGGCAGCAAATATCATCGCTTTCATCTTTTCCTGAACTCCTGTTCGATATTCTGTTCGCGGTGTACCAACGAGACTTTGACTCCGAATTTCTTCGAGATGTGTTCTGCTGTTTTCTGGGCAGCGTAGACCGAGCGGTGTTGACCGCCGGTACACCCGAATGAGATCATCAGATCGGTGAAACCGCGGTCTTTGTACCGTTTCACATGCTTATCTACCAAAGGATATATATTGTCAAGGAACTCCATTATTTCACCATCTTCTTCCAGAAACTGGATTACCGGTTCATCCAGACCGGTTACATTATTATATCGTTCATATTTTCCCGGATTATTGATGGCACGACAATCGAATACATAACCTCCTCCATTGCCGGAGCTGTCGTTGGGGATCCCCTTTTTATAGGCGAAGCTATAGACACGCACTTTCAGTTCACGCTTCTGGGTGTCGGCGAATTGTTTCAACTCCGTCATCTCCCTCAATATGCCGGTGAGATAAGGATACTCTTCAAATCCTTCTTTCAGCAAATCCCGGAGGTTGTTCAGCGCGAAAGGTATACTTTGGATAAAATGCGGTTTCTTCTCGAAATATCCCCTGAATCCATAAGCTCCCAGCACCTGTAATGTGCGGAATAGCACAAACTGGCGCAATTGTTTCAGAAAATCGACGTCATCCACCGGTTGGTATTTTTGCAAAGAGCCAATATATGTATGGACAAGTTCATTCCTCAACTCCTCAGGGAAATTGGCTTTTGCCTGCCAGAGGAATGAGGCCACATCATAATAGACCGGACCTTTCCTGCCGCCCTGGAAATCGATAAACCATGGATTTCCGTCCACCAACATCACATTACGCGACTGGAAATCGCGGTACATAAAAGTTTCCGATTGATCCTGCAGCAGGTTTTCCATCAACTTTTCAAAGTCAGTCTCCAGCGGGTCTTCCAGAAAATCCATGCCGGTCGTTTTCAGGAAATTATATTTGAAATAATTCAAATCCCAATATACGGAACGGTGGTTGAATTCCGGTAGGGGATAGCAGACATTGAAATCAAGTCCCTGTGCGCCCTTCACCTGAAAATCGGCAAGCATCGCAATGGTTTTGTGCAGGAGTACTTTTTCTTCATGACTGAAAACGCCTGTCAGTCTGCCACCTTTTATGGCGTCGAACAGGACATTATTTCCCAGATCTTGTTGGATATAGCACATTTTATCCTTTGAAACGGCGAACACCTCGGGCGTGTTCAGTTGTTGCCGGTGAAAATGGCGGGACAATTCTATGAATGCACGATTCTCCTCGAGCGATTCTCCATGCACGCCAATAAGTGATACATCATCCTTTTTTAGACGGAAATATCGCCTGTTTGACCCGGAAGTGGGTAAAGCATCCAGTGTAGGACTGGTTTTGCCGGTATAGGAGGTGAAGAGGGATATTAATTGTTGCATGTAGTATGGTTTCTATTACAAAAATTATAGGTTTATATTGCTCTTTGATATCATTCCCATTCATCCAGTTCCGCCAGCCAGATATTTGCCGACGCATCACTTGGCATGCGCCAGTCACCGCGGGGAGAAAGGTTCACGGAGCCTACCTTGGGGCCGTCCGGCATGCAGGAGCGTTTGAACTGTTGGGCAAAGAAACGTCTATAGAATAGTTTCAGCCATTTCACCAGTTCCTCCAGGGAATATTTTCCGTCAAAAGCTTGTTCGGCCATGAAACGTATGCGTGTGGGTGCGTCGCCATAGCGTAGCATACGGTGTAGAAAAAAGTCGTGCAGTTCATAGGGCCCCACGAAATGTTCGGTTTCCTGTGCGATCTTACCATCATCACCGGCCGGTAGCAGTTCGGGACTGAAAGGTGTGTCAAGTATATCGTGTAAAATAGCACGTGCACTTTCGTCATTGATACGGCTATCGGCAATCCACCTGACAAGGGTAGCAACCAGCGTCTTGGGCACACTCGTATTTACGCCGTACATCGACATGTGATCACCGTTGTAGGTGGCCCATCCAAGTGCCAGTTCCGACATATTACCGGTACCTACCACCAGTCCGCCGATCTTATTGGCATAATCCATCAGTATTTGGGTACGTTCGCGTGCCTGACTGTTTTCATAAGTCACGTCAAGAAGGGCGATATCCTGTCCGATATCCTTGAAATGTTGGATGACAGCGTCCTTGATAGATATTTCCTTCACGGTCACACCCAGCGATTTCATCAGGGAGATGGCGTTGCCATATGTCCTGTCGGTAGTGCCGAAGCCGGGCATGGTGATACCGTAGATATTTTCATGTGGGAGACCCAACAGATCGAATGTCTTCACGGTTACCAGCAACGCCAGAGTTGAATCCAGTCCACCTGAAATCCCTATGGTTACTTTCCTGATGCCGGTATGTATCAGCCGCTTGGCTAATCCATGGGTTTGAATATCAAAAATCTCGGAAAGGCTCTCGTCATACATTGCTTGAGAAGGAATAAAAGGATGAGGGTTGAATTTGCGGTACATTTTGTCCGGTATCACAAAATCAATATAACAGTTGATTTCCTTTTTCTGGTGATATATGACGGATGGATAGTTGCTGTTTTTCAGCCGGTCGAAGCGCAATACATCGATATCGATATCGGAGATGATAAGTTCGCTTTCTGCCGAGAACCGTTCCGCTTCTGCCAGTATGGATCCGTTTTCGGCAATGAAACAGGCTCCGGAAAAGACCATGTCGGTAGTGGATTCACCCCAGCCGGCCGAAGCGTAAATATAAGCCACGTTGCATCGCCCTGATTGTTGCAATACCAGTGATTTACGGTAATGGTTCTTGCCTACCAGTTCGTTGCTTGCCGAGAGGTTAAAGATGATGTCCGCTCCCTGCATTGCCAGTTCGGATGAAGGAGGAACTGGCATCCAGAGGTCTTCACAGATTTCCACGCCAAAACTGCCGAATGGAGTGTCAAAGATCATCCCTCTCGATGCGATGGGTATCTTGCAGTTCTCAATATCCTCTGCGGGATCAAAGTTATTACCCTCTATGGTTACCGTGAAATCGGAAAGGTTGTCTCCGGAAGTGAACCATCTTTTTTCATAGTACTCGTTATTGTTGGGGATGTAAGTTTTGGGTACAAAACCCAGAATACCCTTCCCCGACAATACGGCAGCTACATTGTAAAGATTGTTTTTGATACACAAGGGAAGTCCTACGATAACGATCAAGGAAGGCTTTTCTTTCAGAAAACGGATCAATTCGTATAATGACTCCAGCGCTTTCTGTTGCAATGCTTTCTGGAAGAACAGATCGCCGCAGCTATAAGCCGTGATGCACAGTTCGGGAAAGCAGAGTAACTGTACTTTTTCCTGCTCTGCCTGCTCTATGACCCGTTTTATTTCTTCGGTGTTGTAATGGCAGTCCGCCACCTTTAATTTTGGAGATGCGGCTGCTACACGTATAAATCCATAATCATTTATATTCATGCCACTGTCTTGTTTTTACAAAGGTAATGAATAGAATCCATTATTGATAGCTTACATCCATCCTATATTTCCATTGGTCGAAATAAAGATTCCATTGGCCGGATTCTACCTCACCGCGTTGAAAATCTACCGTTTCGCTACGAGGGAATCTCTTCCCGGGATAAAATTCTCCTGAAAAACCGGAATTGATATACAAACGATAGGAGTCGATGCCACTCATAAAGAATTCCCGTCCCGACTGGATAGGCACTTCCGGTCCACGACCAAATGAAATATCTACCGGAACCCAACCGGTACCTTCAAAATAGACCTCCGCCCAATCGTGCAGGTTCACCTCTCCCGGGTGGGTCATCCATCCGCTTTGCCAGCGGGCCGGCACGCCTTTGTATCGCAACATGGTGATTAATAACAATGCTACCTGTCCGCAGTCGCCTTTGCGATTTTCGATAACATATTCCGGAATATTGGCGATGGTGGAATATTCCAATGCGCTTGCCCAGGGGTAATTGGTTGCGATATGACGATATACCGCCCGAAGGATTTCTATCGGGGTTTCTGTATTCCGGGTTATGCTGTCGGTCAGCTGCCGGATAGTCCGGGAAAATCTGATATGTGGCTTCTGTTCCGCGGTATATGTTTGGATCAGCGTATTATTTTTATCATAAGGAGTAGCTTCTATCTCTGATAAATTAAACCACTCCCCGCGGGAGGAAAACTCAAAATCGATCCAAAAAACGGTCGGTTCACTTGCTACGGCTTTTTGTTCCATATAAAGGCTCGTATGTGCTGTTTTGTCGTCAGACAGTATGTAATCAGGTTGTGAGGTTGCGAGCAGTTTCACATTGGTTTGTCTGTCGATATCCTTTCTGGGGAATGGTAGCCATGCTTTCACTAATTCTCCGTCCGGCACCGCATTTGCATTTACGGTCAGTGTGTAGCGAGCCTTCATCTTTTTTTCGGGGAGAAGGTATTTCCCTTTCGTATCACTGGTGATTTTGTGATTGAAGGCATCGATCAATAGAGTATCACGAGGAATATCCGAGCCAGGAACAGCTGTCGGACTCAGTTCTATTGCCGAAGCATTCACCCTGAAGAGGTTGGGTGCCGCATTCCGGAAATACCGTTTCTCTCCGTCGATAACCCTGAACTCAAGTGTTTTTGATTGTTCCCAGTTATATAGCAGTGAATCGGAAGGGGTAAACAAGCGATTACTTTCGATCCATCCGACAATCTCTTCCTTCGTTTTATTGAAATCCAGTTTTACCCGATGCAGGGAATCCCGGATAAACAGAAGATTCCTTTGCTGTAGTTCTCCGATTTGCCTTCCGGCAACAAGAGAATCGATCAGTTCCATCGCTCTTGTGAAATTTCCCCTTGCGATTTCTTTGTTGATCTCCTCAGCGGGAATCTGTTGCTTTGGAGAAGAGCAGCCGGCCAGTAGCAGAAGAACCAGTAATTTCAAAGCCGTTCTCATTGGGTGGTGTTTAAGTTAAAATTACTTCTCTACGCGGGTACAGTTTCAATTGGATTAAATTGTGATTGTCCGGGATAATCGTAGTATTTCCGGCAAGGCCTCAAGCAACTCTTCCATTGAATGGAAAACGATTGAAGCGCCTGCATTGGTCAGTATGGAGTCGGGGAGAGGTCCCGTATTCACTGCAATGGTGAATATCCCCGCCGCAACGGCCGATTCGATACCCAACGGAGCATTCTCTATCGCGAGAGCCTGGTTGGGTTTCAGATTTCCCCCTTTTTGTAAGCCCATCAGGTAGGGTTCGGGATCCGGTTTCCCGTGTTCCACATCGAAAGCGGTCACCATCGTCTCAGGTGTGAATATTCCGGGAAAATGAGTATCTAACCGGTCCAGCAACGAGGGTTGACCGGAGCCGGTAACGAGTACGGACTTAAGTCCATTCACTTGTACATAATTCAATATCTCTGTAGCTCCGGGAATAAGTTCTCCGCTGTTATATTGCTGGAACAGCTCACTTTTACGGGCATACACTTTTGTCACTTCTGCGTCCGTGGCATTACGCTGTAGATTCCGTTGAAAAACTGTGTCAATGGTTGATTTTCCTATCCTTCCTTCCTGCAGGTAAAATTCGTTGGGGAGGTGTTTCAGCCCCCATTCATCCATCGTCTGCTGCCACGATTTGTCATGGGCGGGCATGGAGTCATACAGCACGCCATCCATATCGAAGAGGAGCGCTTTCAGGTCGAATTTGGAAAAATGATTTTTTTGAAGATATTGTGCAAGAATTTTGATCATTTTTTAGAATTGTAGTTTTAATTCAGCGGTTGACATTGCTTCAGATTTTTTATAGTTCGAGGCGCCTTTTTTATGCTTCAAATATAAATGATTTTCTTTTGGTAACCAAATAGATGGATAAAAAAATCGGACAAACAGATGCTTGCCCGATTCTCTCGATAGGTAGTTATTGGCTTATAACCTTGCTTTAATTGCTTTTGTAGCTTCTTCGTAACCCGGTTTTTCGAGCAGGGCGAACATGTTTTTTTTATAGGCCTCCACTCCCGGTTGGTTGAAAGGATTGATTCCAAGCAGGTAACCACTGATGCCACATGCTTTCTCGAAGAAATAGATCAACTGTCCTATATATTTTTCGTTTAGCTGGGGTATTTCTATCGTCAGATTGGGCACGCCGCCGTCCACATGGGCGATGCGCGTTCCCAGTTCAGCCATTTTGTTGACTTCATCCACCCGTTTTCCTTTTAGGTAATTCAACCCGTCGAGATCTCTATTGTCGTGAGGAATCAGCACTTTCTCGTTAGCTTCACCAATCGTGACCACCGTTTCAAAGATGGTGCGCTCGCCTTCCTGTATCCATTGTCCCATGGAGTGCAGGTCGGTGGTGAAATCGACTGCTGCCGGGAATATCCCCACGCCTTCCTTACCCTCGCTTTCGCCGTAGAGTTGCTTCCACCATTCGGCCAGAAAATGGAGTTTGGGATGATAGTTCACTAAAATTTCGATTTTCTTGCCCCGTCTGTACAATTCATTGCGGATTACAGCGTAGATAGCGGGAAGGTTGTAATCGAACGAAGTAGAAGGCATGGTTGCTTTTTCTATTTCCAGAGCGCCGGCAACCAGTTTGCGGATATCGATTCCTGCCACGGCAATTGGAAGTAATCCTACCGGCGTGAGTACCGAATAACGTCCTCCCACATTGTCGGGGATAACGAATGTCTTATAACCTTCCGTATCAGCTAATGTGCGAAGGGCGCCTCTTGAGGCATCGGTGATTGCCACGATCCGTTGTCTGGCTTCTTCTTTGCCTACTTTTCCCTCCAACTGGTCTTTCAGCAAGCGAAAGGCTATAGCCGGTTCAGTGGTCGTTCCTGATTTGGAGATATTGATGATGCCGAATTGTTTGCCATCGATATACCCCATCAGTTCACAGAGGTAATCTTCGCTGATGTTATTTCCGGCATAAAGGATTACCGGATTTTTACGGTCTTTCTTTTCTTGTAACCAGTCGAATGAGGAAGAGAGGGCGTCAATCACCGCACGGGCACCAAGGTAACTGCCGCCAATCCCTACCACTACGACTATATCGCAGTGTGTACGGAGAACGATTGCCGCGTCTTCAATCTCTCTCAATACCTGGTCTGTAATGGAGGAAGGAAGTGTTACCCATCCCAGAAAATCGTTGCCTTCACGTGAGCCGTCATGGAGTGCTTGATTACAAGCTGTAGCCTGTACCGACTGTTTCAGAATATCCTCTTCCGAAATAAACCCGGAAAGATCTTTAATGTGTAATTGAATCGTATCCATCTTTGTTGATTTACTGATTTGTTGATTTACTGATTTGTTGATTGAAAGAGGTTTTTTAAAAGAAATCAATGAGTTTTTTGATGCCGTTTTGTGGTGGCAATTTCTCATAAAGAATCCTATACACTGTTTCGGCAATAGGCATATCGATATTGAAAAGGCTGTTCATGTCATGGATGCACTTTGCGCCATAAAAACCTTCGGCAATCATCCCCATTTCCAGTTGTGCAGTCTTCACGGAGTACCCTTTTCCGATCATTGCTCCAAGTGTCCTGTTTCTACTGAACTGTGAATAACCGGTCACCAGCATATCTCCCAGATAATGTTGCTCGGCGATGTTCCGTTCAAGTGGAACCACTCCATTGAGAAAGCGTTCCATTTCTTTGGTGCAATTAGACATCAGCACCGCCTGAAAGTTGTCGCCATAGAGTAATCCCTGGCAAATCCCCGCAGCGATAGCGTATATATTTTTCAGTACTGCGGCCAGTTCAATGCCTGTCACATCATCTGAAACCTTCACTTTGAGAATTCTCGAATCAATTGCTTCGGCAAGTAGTTTTGCTTTTTTCTGATCCTTGCTGGCAGCAGTCAGGAACGAGAGCCGTTCCATTGCCACCTCCTCTGCATGGCAGGGACCCGAAAGGACACCTATATTTTCGATCGGTATTTTAAAATTAGAAGCAAGAAATTCGCTCATCACCCTATTTTCGTTCGGGATAATCCCCTTCAATGCTGATACCATGAATTTCCCGTGAAAAGTATTATTCCATAGACGACGAAAATATTGTTTCACGTAGGGGGAAGGGATGGCAATAATAACCGTATCCGACTCCTTGATAGCTTTTTCCATATTGGAGTGGAAAGTGATCTGGGCAAGGTTGAATTTCACATTGGTCAGGTAGTTGGGATTGTGACCGAGCTTATAAAATCCATCTATCTGATCGTCCCGCCGGATGAACCAATTGATATGTTTCTGGTTCATCAATACGATTTTTGCCAGCGCCGTTCCCCAGGTGCCGGCGCCCAGAATGCAGATTTTACCGATAGAGTCCATTATTCTGATGCCTTGGCTACCCATGCTTTCACCTCATCGGGGGTGGGGTTGGGTAGATTCAATTTGAATTTTTTATTCAATCCGCATATCTCCTGGTGAAGCTTATTGGGATTTGTTTCTTCAATATTTTTCACATGGATATATCCTGCCTGTTGGAGTGGTTCTACCCATTCTTGTGGTATGCCGATATCGGTATATTTTGATACACCATCTTTTTTAACTGTTTTTTCCGGACGCATCATCGGGAAAAGTAACACTTCCTGTATGGATGTCTGTCCTGTAAGTAACATGGCAAGCCTGTCCATCCCGATACCCATCCCTGAAGTGGGAGGCATGCCGTATTCTAAGGCGCGCAAGAAGTCCTGGTCGATGAACATCGCTTCGTCATCTCCTTTCTCCGAGAGGCGGAGTTGTTCTTCAAACCGTTCGCGCTGGTCGATCGGGTCATTTAATTCCGTATAGGCATTGGCCAATTCTTTTCCGTTGACCATCAACTCAAACCGTTCGGTCAGTTCAGGGTTTTCCCGGTGCCGTTTACAGAGAGGCGACATCTCGATGGGATAGTCGATAATGAAAGTGGGCTGGATATATTTCCCTTCGGCTTTTTCACCAAAAATCTCGTCAATCAGTTTGCCTTTTCCCATGGTCTCATCCTGTTCCACTCCCAATTGTTTGCATATATCACGCAGTTGACCCTCATCCATTCCGCTGATATCGATGCCTGTGTGTTCCTTGATAGCCTCAATCATAGTCACCCGCCGGTAGGGTGCTTTGAAATCAATCTCATGAACACCTACTTTTGTTTTTGTTGTTCCGAGCACTTTCATTGCAACATGCTCCAGCATTTGTTCGGTGAATTCCATCATCCACTTATAGTCTTTATAAGCGACATATATCTCCATTACTGTGAATTCAGGGTTATGGGTCCTGTCCATCCCCTCATTGCGGAAGTTGCGTGAAAACTCGTATACGCCCTCAAATCCTCCTACGATCAACCGCTTTAAATAGAGTTCATTGGCGATACGGAGATAGAGCTCGATATCCAACGCATTCATGTGGGTGACGAATGGTCGTGCTGCCGCTCCACCGGGGATACTTTGCAATACCGGAGTATCTACTTCAAGATAGCCATAGCTGTTGAAGAATTCACGCATGGCGTCGAAAATATGGGTGCGCTTCACGAAGATATCTTTTACTTCGTCGTTCACCAGCAGGTCTACATATCGCCTGCGGTATCTCAGCTCGGGATCGGAGAATTTATCGTATGCCACGCCGTCTTTCATCTTTACAACAGGCAGTGGTTTCAGTGATTTTGAAAGCAGGGTGAGGTTTTGTGCATGTACAGAGATTTCCCCCGTCTTGGTGCGGAAAACAAAACCCTCTATTCCTACGAAATCGCCGATATCTGTCAATCGCTTGAAGACGGTATTATAGCGTTCTTTGTCTTCACCGGGACAAATATCATCGCGGGTAATATAAACTTGTATACGCCCTTGAGAGTCCATCAACTCGATGAACGATGCTTTTCCCATGATCCGGCGGCTCATGATGCGGCCGGCGATACTTACCTGACGGATTGCTCCCTCGTCCTTAAACTCACTTTTTATGTCGGTAGAATAAGCGTTTACATCATACAGAGCGGCAGGATAGGGTTCTATTCCCAACGCTCTCAACTCTTCCAGGCTTTGCCGGCGTATGACCTCTTGTTCACTCAGTTCTGAAATATGCATAAGTCGGATTTGAATTTCATTAGCCGCTTTAACGGATAGGACACGGCTATTTATCGGCAAAAGTACAAAATAATTCAGAAATAAACATAAATATTCGTTATAACATTGTCAAACAGATTTGTTCATTAAACCTATTCTAAATTGGAGAAAAATTTCCTTAATTTGAAGTGGTTTTGTATATTTGTACGATTATTTGATCATTATGATTGAATATTTTCCGGATTATAGAATAGGATTGTCCCCTTAAAATGACATTTTGTTAATATCTTACACCATGTGATGATGAATATTGATCAAATAAATGAAATAGTGAGTGGGGAATTACTTTTTATACCCGATACCCCAAATTGTTATACGACAGCCTTTGCGTCGGATCTGATAAGTGATATGCAGTCGTTAGCGCATTTATTGCCCACATAGAGTGGTGCAAACAGAACGATGCGGTTGCCGTAAGCTTTAGTCTTGAGCATCCTTGCCCCTTCTCTAATAAGTCGTACCGATTCCTGATCGGCGGCATTGATAAGGATTGCGGTTTCTTCCAGATTCAGTCGATTTTTGGACAATGACTTATTGATCACGGGTGCACCTTGTCGGGAGAAGAGGCTGTATTATTCAGGTACTCCCATATCTCACCTGCATCTATAAACAGTTTCATGGGAATATTCGGAATACGGTATGTTTCAGGTTTAAATTGCATAAGAAAAATATTTACTCTCACACTTACAAAGATAACATTATCAGTACAATTTAGCCGTTGTGCTTCGATATAATTTTCAACTTGATTAAAAATATATATCTTTGTAGTTCTGGATCATTTTGTTTATTATACAAGTGTTCCGAAAATAAACTGCTGGAAAAAAACAACTATTTCGTTGAAAAACCCGAATAGAACGCACGTTTACTTGCATTATGTCGTTGAGAGAATTAAAAATCGAGCCGCGGAGGCGACTCACATAATCTAATGTAACTGAACTTTCATGTCAAAAGTTGACTTTCAAGGCTTGGGGGTGGCCTTAATCACTCCCTTTAAAGAGGATAATTCCATAGATTACGAAGCGCTTTCCCGATTGATAGAATTCCAACTGGAGAGCGGCACCAATTATATAGCGGCAATGGGTACGACTGCCGAACCCCCTACGCTCTCAAAGAAAGAGAAGCGGGATGTAGCCGGTTTTATAGTAGATCGTGTGAAAGGGAGAATTCCGGTGGTATTGGGAGTGGGTGGCAATAATACCGCCGATCTGGTAGATGAACTGAAGAATACTGATTTTTCAGGGATAAGCGCCATATTGTCTGTCACCCCTTATTACAATAAACCCACGCAAGAAGGTCTTTATCAGCATTATTGCACTTTATCGCAGGCCTCGCCCCTTCCTGTTATCCTTTATAATGTGCCCGGGAGAACCGGTGTGAATATGTCTGCCGAAACCACCTTGCGTTTAGCCCGTGACTGTAGCAACATTCTTGCTGTGAAAGAGGCCTCGGGTGATCTTGAACAGATTAAAACGATTATAAATAATGCTCCTGAAGGATTTCATGTTATATCGGGAGATGATGCCATCACTACCGACGTGATTTCACTTGGGGGGATAGGTGTAATTTCGGTTTTTGCCAACGCTTTTCCCGGTGAAATGGCATGGTTAGTGAAGAATGCCCTCGAGGGAAATGCGACGGATGCACACCATAAGATGGATGCCAATTTTGATGCGCTTTTCCGGCTTATGTTCGTGGAGGGCAATCCTGCGGGTGTAAAATGCCTTCTCCATCTGAGAGGTATGATCCATAACAAGCTTCGGTTACCATTGGTTCCTGTAAGTGAGAAAACAAGGCGGGAGATAAAGAGGGAACTAGATAAATATGTTAAAAAAGAATTTTTTAGGCAATAAAATGGTAAAATTAAAATATAATGATATAAATTTGCGACAAATTAATTGAAAAAGTAGAGACAAATGAGATTTAAGTCAGAAAGCCGCACAATAGGCCTCTTTTTGTTAACAATTATTAACGGGGGGGGGGGGCAAATCCAA